>NZ_FNUM01000003.1 GCF_900107995.1 Alcanivorax sp. DSM 26293
CGAGTGGCGAGGCAAACCGACAGCCATTCGCTGCGATAACGGGCCCGAGTTCATCAGCCACGATTTCGTCGGTTGGGCTCAGAAGCGGGAGATTCGCATAGAGTATATTCAGCCCGGAAAGCCGCAGCAGAATGCCTATATCGAGCGTGCAAACCGGACAATCCGTTACAGCTGGCTTAGCAAACACCTGTTCGACAGCCTGGAGGAAGTTCAGGATTATGCGACCAAGTGGTTATGGTTTTACAATCACCGTCGACCCCACAAAGCCAATGGCGGCAAGCCGCCACTGATGGCTGCGTAAGCTCTACTTTTGGGCGATGCTAAAAATGGGGTGATTACCGTTCTATCCTTTCGTGATAATCCGGGTGCCCAGGATAGAAACTTTTACTACCCATTAAGGTGACACCAAGGTACTCACCCGTCGCCAATGCGTCGCAATATGCGGTCGTGCGGATATAATCAGGATAGGTGCTTACTGGTTGATCCCAATCCTCACCGTAGGGATAAAGACGCTCACTAATTTTCGTTTTGATTTGTTTAGTTCCGGAACCATTTTGATCGTTGTCATTGTTCGATCCAGCTCCCCCAGATACCCCTCCAGAAGAACTTCCACCACCTCCCCCACCACAAGCTACAAGCATTGCAGCAAGAAAAAGAATTAGCCCACCATACAAACGCTTCCACTGAATCAGCATGACACCCTCGCTTCTCACCAACTCAACCATCCCCAACAAGCCCGCATTGGCAGGCTTGTTCCTTGATGCGGTAACACTAACCACTGTCAGGCAGGCGCACATCCCCAATATTGGGGATGTGCGACCACTAACTTTGGTCGCTGCATCACCATGTCGGTCTGTTCATGTGCTCTGCAAGAGGAGGGAGGTCCCGGGGCGAGCCCGGGATGACATTGGTTATCTGCGAGGTGTGCTGAAAATTCGTCGCTCTGGGTTACTTGCTCAGATGCTCTGCACGTGTCGAGCGGGTTTCACGTGTGCTATCGCTATTATCCGGGGCACTCCAACCCTGCAGGTTCTCTTCGATCAGCTGGGTGAGAGCATCCAGGTGGCCGGGCTCTGCATTCAGTGCCGGGATGTAGCCGAAGGCTTCGCCACCAGCTTCTTCGAAGTAGCCGCGGTTTTCCACGCCGATTTCTTCCAGGGTTTCCAGGCAGTCGGAGGAGAAGCCCGGACAGAACACCTGCACGGATTTCACGCCCTGTTCCGGCAGCGCCATCAGGGTGTGGTCGGTGTAAGGTTTGAGCCATTCCTCACGGCCGAAGCGGGACTGGAAAGTGGTGAGCCAGTCATCGTCGCCCAGGCCCAGCCGCTCCGCCAGCAGGCGCGAGGTCTTGTGGCATTCGCAGAAGTAGGGGTCGCCATTGAGCAGGTATTTTTTCGGTACCCCGTGGTAGCTGAAGATCAGCTTGTCCGCCGTGCCGTGTTCGGCGCGGAATGCCTCGATGTGTTTGGCCATGGCCTCAATGTAGGGCGGGTAATCCGGGTAATGGCTGATAAAGCGCAGGTCCGGCAACCAGCGCCGTTGCATAAAGTCCTTGGCAATGGCGTCGAAGGTGGAGGCATTGGTGGACGCGGAGTACTGCGGATACAGGGGCAGCACTACCAGCTTGCGAACACCCGCTTCTTCCATGGCCTGCAACTGGCTGGCAATGGAGGGATTGCCGTAGCGCATGGCAAAGCGCACCTCGATGTCGCCGCCGAACTTGTTCTGCAAACGCTCGCGCACGCCGGCGCACTGGGCTTCGGTGTGCACCATCAGCGGTGATCCGGCATCGGTCCAGACGCTTTTATAGGCATGGGCGGAACGCGGCGGACGGATTACCAGAATCACCATGTGCAGGATGAAAAACCAGATCAGCCGGGGCACTTCCACCACCCGCGGGTCGGAGAGGAATTCGCGCAGATAACGGCGCAGTGCACCGGTCTCCGGTGCATCCGGGGTGCCCAGGTTGGTGATCAGCACTCCCAGCTTCTGCGCCTGGCGGTGATCAAAGTTCTGTTGTCCCTGATAAGCCATCCGTTCCTCGCTGCCGTTACGTTGAGCAATCAGTATGGCCGATAGTGTAACGTCGCGGCGTCAAGGTGACATGCCTGCCTTGCCTATCGGTCTGATCAAATCGTGAGATTACTGGTCTTCCGGCAGGGTGCCCTGATGCTCGGCCAGCACCTGACGGAATCTATCGGGGATCGGCGCCGAGGCCTGCTTGTCATGCTCGAAGTAGACCTGCACGGCCTTGCCACGGGCCACCAATTTTCCGTTCTGCCAGGCTTGCTGGGCCACCACGAAGGAACTGTTGCCGATCTTCTCGATGCCAGTACGCAACAGCACATCGCTGCCATAGTAAATCTGGCCGACAAAATCCACTTCCACCCGGGCCAGAATCAGTGGCAGGGAGGCCGGATTGCTGCCGCCACCAAATAATTGGAACAGGGGCGCACGCCCGGTTTCGAACCAGCCGGTGACCACGGTGTTGTTCACATGGCCGAAAGCATCGGTTTCGTAAAAGCGGGGCGTGACGGTAAGTTCAAACATGGATGCGCTCTCATGGGGATTGCGGGGGCGTCATGATACCCGAGACGCCCCCGGGCCTGAATATTGACTCTCAGGCCAGCATCATTCCCCGCGCAGGCTGGCCAGGGCCTTTTTGTTACGATCCACGTCTTCGCTGAGGCTGTCGCGGGTCGCTTCCTGCTCTTCCAGCCGTTCGATCAGGGCTTCCACATCCTGGCTGGCTTTTTCCATGGGCTCGCCGAGACCACCCACCGCTTCCGCGTTCTCTTCCAGCACCGCCAGTTCCGCCCGGGACGCCATCAACTGCACCTGTACCTGACGCAGGGTGTGATCTGCCTCGGCCAGGGCGGACAGGCTATCATCCAGCTTGCCCTGCAGTTCCTTTTCCAGATCGGCAAATTCGTCGCTGTCTTCGGCAATCACCTGCCAACCGTCAAAACGGCGCTCGAAATCTTCCGCCACCATGCCGCGGGGCAGGGCCTGTTCATCCAGGGTGGTCACCACGTTTTCTTCATCGTTGCCGCGAATGATCTGGACTGACGCGGTGAGATCCCGCTCTTCACCTTCCGCCAGCGCGGTACGGGTGACCACCCGCTTGCCGATGTCATCCACATAGCGCACCTCACGCAACGACTTGTCCAGGGCCAGCACCGCTTCCACCTTGTAGGTGATGATTTCCTCGGGCCCGGTCTGGTCCATGCGCTGGTCTTCGATATCCAGATCTTCCACCTGCCAGTAGCCCAGATCCCGGGTCTGCAAGGCCTGGTCGATGGCCGCCGCCAGTCGTTTTTCCTCGCTGTTCATGCCGCAGCTGACCAGCAGCCACCCTGCCGCCAAAAACAGACCGACAATTACTACACCTCGTTTCAATGTCATCGCCCTTCCTCCATACGGGTTACTGTGCCCCATAGTATGCATGCTACGCGCCCGGCGTCGACGGCTGCCATTTTCCGCCCGTATCATGGCCCTCCCCCCCTTTTGCTGGAGAAGCCCCATGAGCTCGCTGGATACGGC
This sequence comes from Alcanivorax sp. DSM 26293, assembly GCF_900107995.1. Taxonomy (GTDB): domain Bacteria; phylum Pseudomonadota; class Gammaproteobacteria; order Pseudomonadales; family Alcanivoracaceae; genus Alcanivorax. The sequence continues at coordinate 3,544 of NZ_FNUM01000003.1, forward strand.
AACACGCACCGAACTGGAAGCCGCCGCCTTTCGCCGCTTGCTGCGGCACCTGGACGAAAACAAGGACGTGCAGAATATCGACCTGATGATCCTGGCGGACTTTTGCCGTAACTGTCTGTCCAAATGGCTGGTGGCCGCCGCCGAAGACCGGGAGCTGACGCTGGACTACGAGGCGGCCCGGGAATGGGTCTACGGCATGCCCTATGCCGAATGGAAGGAAAAACACCAGCAACCGGCCACGCCGGAACAGCTGGCAGCGCTTGATGCGAAGAAGACGTAGGTGACTCTGGCATCGTCGGCGCTGCGCCCCGGGAAGCGAGTAGCAACGGGCGCAAGCGCTATCTTGCCCCTGACGCCTTGCCGGGACTGGCCTGGCTCAACCTCCGCGCCCGCGATATGCCATAAAAAAGGCGGCCCGAAGGCCGCCTTGATCGGGTAAGCGACATTTACTCTTCGTCAAAAAGGGTTTCCACTTCATAGACCGAGGTGGTGCCGCTGACTTCATTACCGACGACCAGTAACGGCATCCCACTGGGAGAGTCGGAAGCGGGGATGAATACCAGCCCTTCCGGACCCAGGTCACCGACCACGGCCCCCACATCACTTTCTGCCAGCAGGCCGTCATCGATCAGGTCTTCGATGTCCGCGCCGTCACCACCGCCACCCCAGAAATTGCGGCTGTTCAGGTAGTCCAGTCGCTGGGGCTGCTGGGGGTCGGTAATGTCATAGACCAGAATGCCGCCCATCCGCTCCAGAGCCATGAACAGGAACGTCTTGTCACCGATGGTACCGATGGTCAGCCCCTCCGGCTCCGGACCTTTGGCATCGCTGCGGCTGTCCATGGCGTTGATTTCATCATGGCCACTGTTGAAGTAATCCTGGCACGCGATGCTGCGGTTGGTACCCAACCGACATTCCTCGCTGGCCAGGAACTGTTCGATTTGATCACCGCTGTCGAATACCAGGTTGCCGTTTTCATCCCGGATGGAGAAAGAGCGCCCGCCATAGCTGTACAGGGTGTCATACATGATGCGGGTGCCAGCCTCATCCAGCTCACCCGCGTCGTTGTACATCAGCGGACTGCCCGCCTCATCGGTTTTGTAGCCCATGACCCAGGTAATGTTGAGACGGCCCAACACATCATCTTCACGGCAGTCACCGGGATCACCGGCGCTGGCACCGCAATAACCGAACACGGCGGGATCCAGCAGCGCCCCGGCACCCAGCTCACGCAACTGGGGAGGCAGATCGTCGCCACAGCGGCGATCAAAGCCACTGGCATGTACCAGATGCTTGACGCGGAATTCTTCCACGAAACCCTGGCTGGCATCCCCCATGCATTCCTCGCCTTCGGTGCCCCAGTAAGCATCGTTATCTTCCCCCCAGGCACGGGCATCGCCTTCGTTGGCCGTCACCAGATAGGTGCTGCCACCGGCGCTGTAGGCCTGGATGGCGTCAGGCAGGTACAGCCCCACCACACCGTCCCAGGTTTTGATATGAATTTCCTGGTCATCATCACTGACATCCAGCCCGAAACCTTCCGCGCTACGATCAATTTCTCCCAACGGCAGGATGTCGGTAACAGTGGCGGTATCAATGCTGACCTTGGCCAGGGCGTTATTCTCCTGCAGAGTCACCCAGGCGGTTTTGCCATCGGCGGACACGGCAATGTATTCCGGCTCCAGATCCATGGCCACATCCGCGCCGGGACCATAGATGCGCACCCCCATACTGCGTAATGTATTCGCATCGAAGGCTGTGAAATCCGCAGTATCGACCTGTGGATCCTGCGGATTACTGATATCGATAATGCTGATGGAGCCCGGAGGATCAATCTGGTAATCATCGCTGGGCTCACCCTCATTGGCGGTGAGCACCTTGCTGCCATCCGGGGTAAAGATAATCATGTCCGGCTGGGCACCGACTTCCACACTACCGAGCAAACTCAGGTCTTCAGCCCGGTACAGGGCAGCGAAACCGTTGTCGGTTTTCGGATCCGCTTCAATGGCGATAGCCACCAGTCCATTTTTTACGGCGACGCTGTTCACTTCCGCACCCGGCGCCACTTCCCCGACACTCAGGGACCCTATTTTTTCCGGGTGTTGTGGGTCACTGAAATCCAGCACATCCAGTACGCCCTGTTCTGCATTGACCACAAACAGGCGCTGGCTTGCGCTGTCAAACGCAGGAATTTCCGCCGCAGAGGCGTCAAAGCTGCCAGATTCGTAGCGACTCAAAAAGGACAAACGCAGGCCATCCGGCGTTTTCACTTGCTCGCCACCAGCAGCAGGATTGTCATCGCTGCTGTCACCGCCACAGGCAGTCAAGGCAGCAGCCAGCAGTACGCCGGCCCCCAGGCTATACCAAGATGTCATGGTGAACTCCCCAACGGTTCGTGTTATTTAATGATCAGTGAACCTGGGTTTATAAATGGGCGGGATGAAGCCACTGCGACAAAAGCGTGATGCTTTTATGGCAAACGCGGGACGCGGCCCAAGAATATGAAACGCACCGCAAAAAAAACGCGGCCAGAGGCCGCGTTCACCGGAAGAAACCAGACCAAGGGGTCAGACGGTTTCGTAATCACGCTCTTCAAATTCTGCCATCTGAGCCGCGTACTGGGTGGCGAAACCCGGGTACATGGTGGCATTGAAACCATCTTCGGTCAGATACCAGCTTTTGCAGCCGGAATTCCAGTTCGTCCGGGCCAGGCGCTTTTGCATTTCCTTGTTGTGGCGACGCTGGACGTATTCTTTCACGTCCAGCATTTTCAGATTGTCTTGAAGAATTTTGTTGATGCCTTTCACCGCATAGTCGAGCTGGGATTCCATGTAGACCAGCGCCGAATTATGGCCAGGTCCCGAGTTGGGACCAAACGTCATGAACAAGTTCGGATACCCCGACACATTGATGCTCTTGTACGCCTGGGCTCCGCCCTGCCACTCGTCACCGAGCACCCGGCCGCCTCGGCCCTTCACCGGGAACGGCGTGCCGGAGTGGCTCACATCGAAACCGGTGGCAAAGACAATGCAATCCACCTGATGCTCAATGCCTTCCACCGTCCGCACACCCTTTTCGCTGATACGGGCAATGGGCCAGGTAATCAGTTTGGCATTGTCTTTCTGCAAAGCCGGGTAGTAGTCGTTGGAGACCAGCACCCGCTTGCAGCCGATGGTGAAATCCGGCGTCAGCTGGCGGCGCAGCCAGCGGTCTTTCACCTGGCGGCGAAGGTGCAGGCGCGCCACTCGCTCAGCAATCCGCGTCAGCGGCGAATTCCAGATCACCGCCAGCGCCATGCTTTCATGGGTCCAGTAGAGCAGATTGCGCATGGCCTGCTGGCTGGCCGGCAGCTTGCGAAACAGGGCCTTGTTCCAGGCCGGAGTGGCAAAATCCGGTCGCGGCAGCACCCAGCCCGGGGTGCGCTGGAAGACCTTGACGTGGGCCGCGGTTTTCACCAGTTCAGGAATGATCTGAATGCCGCTGGCACCAGTGCCAATTACAGCCACACGCTTGCCGCTGAAGTCATAATCATGGTCCCAGCGGGCGCTGTGAATCTTGTGACCCTGGAAATCATCAATGCCGGTGATGGCAGGGAAACTGCAGTTGGATAACGGCCCCTGAGCCATGACCGCGGCACGTCCGGCGAAGACAGCCTTCTTGTCCGTGGTGGCAGTCCACACGCCGGTTTTGTCATCGAAGCTCAGCTCCGCCACGTTTTGCTCGAAGCGAATATGCTTTTCCAGGTCGAACTCGGCCACCAGATGATGGATATAGCCAAGAATTTCCTGACTGCCGGAGAAACTCCGCGACCAGTCCGGGTTCGGCGCGAAGGAATAGGAATACAGGTTGGAGGGAATGTCACAGGCGGCCCCGGGATACTGGTTATCCCGCCAGGTGCCACCCACGGCGTTGCCTCGTTCCAGAATCACGAAATCATTGATGCCGGCCTGCTTGAGACGAATGGCCATGCCCAGACCCGCGAAGCCGGCACCGACAATCAACACTGACACGGGCTTTACCGATGGAGTCTTACGGGCGGGTTTGCGGGCCGCCGTGGCTTTCTTTGCCGCGGGGGCACGCTTGCGCGTCGCTGCCTTGCGCGGTGCCGGTTTTTTCTTGGCAGTGGGTTCAGTCATAACGGTCTAGCTCTTACGAAATCGGAGGACACCACCATGGGCCAAAACGGCCCATGGTGATGACATATCTACGGGGAATCAGTGGGTCGCTGTGGGCTGCCAGGTCAGTTCCTTCACCCAGGAGGGCACTGCCGGCAGGGCCCGACGGGGCACCATATTGGTGAGTTTCACCAGCCCGTCGACGGGGACGTGATACACCTTCTGGCTGCGGTTGGTCACAAAGCGGCCATGGTATTTGATGATCTGGAACCAGGGGTTGCGACGGCCGTCCTCGGTACGGCCACCGATACGCTCAAACTTCTTCATGGCCTTGTAGAGTTTTTCTTCCGGCAAGCCCATGGCAATTACGTTGTCGCGCATTTTGTTCAGCAGAGGCGCATAGGAGGCGATACCCAGAATCAACCGCGGGTCCATCAACGGGGCCAGCATTTTGGTGGCGCCGATGAAGGTTTTTCCGCGACCCTGCATTTCCATCACGGTAAAGCCCACGCCCAGGTGGCGGGATTCATCGTCGTTGATTCGTTCGAATGCCTGATGACAAACCGGATCTTTCACGGTATCCAGCAGGAAGGTACAGAGGGCGCCGTCCAGGGCAATTTCCAGCATGGGCACCACGGTACCCAGCACATACAGCGGCATCTCATCGGCAAAGCGATCCAGCCACTCGATGACGATACGCAGGTTGATGTTGGGCTCGGGGATCTCATCCCCTTCCAGCATGCCCCAGCGCTTCATCAGCGCCATTTCCGCATTGGCGTGACGCTGCTCTTCCGCATGGAAGTAGGTGTAAATCTGACGCAGGGTATCGTCCGGTGCCTTTTTTGCCAGTGCCGCAAAGGCGCGGGCTCCCACGTGCTCGATCCACATCAGATCGGCCATGAACTCTTTCAGCTTGGGCCACTGCTCATCCGTGATCAGTTCGGCACCGGGAGCATCCCAATCGATGTCCGACAGGGCCCACTGGGTGCTTTTGATTTTGGTCAGCATTTTGTCCAGATCGATGGAAGCCATGATGCACTCCTTACGGATTATTCTGCCTGTGGTGACGAAAGGCCGCAGGGCCCGGCGCACCGTTGATGGTGACAAAGACATTTACTGTCACAGTAGTTGATGTAACAATAAAGCGAATGCTCGTTCGGATTCAACTCGGATAATCAGATGGCTCGCAAACCCAAACAACAACGCTCCAAGGCCACCGTGGATGCCATTGTCCAGGCCGCCCTGATCTCCATTGCCAGCCACGGCCCCAGTGCTATCACTGCCAGGCAGATCGCGGAAAAGGCCGGTATTGGCGTGGGTTCGCTGTATGAATATTTTGAGGACAAGGACGCCATCATTGATGCGGCAAGCAAACGCTTTGTCAGTGACACCGTGGATCTGATCAAACCCTTGATCCCGGAACTGGTGCGCCTGGACATCCGTGAGGCCATCGAGAAATTGTTGTTCAGCTTTCGGGACTTCCTGGAAGAGAACAACCAGCTCTATCTTCGCTGTGCCCGCCACGCTTTCAGCATGGACATGGTGATCTACCAATCACCGATCAACAGCGCCCTCATGGAACTGTTCACCCAGTACCTGATGCACCACCCGCAGCTGCTGAAACTGCCCAACATTCCCACCGTGGCCTATTTCTATATCAATGGCGGCATTTTCACCGTGGTCAGGCATCTGTCCGAGGACAACCCGATACAAAGCTTCGAGGAGCTGACAACCGTGTTCGGGGATATCCTGGCCAGCTATGTGGATAAGAAGGTGGAATTGGCCGGCTGACCGCCTTCACGCCCGCGGTGGCGTAGAAAGCATGAGGGGAAGCATTTCGCTTCCCCTCATTCAATAGACCCGTCATCTAATCGTCGTCAGGCGGCTTTCTTTTTCTCCGCGCTTTGATAGGCCACTTCGTAGTCACTGACCTTGAAACGGCTCAGGCGCTTCTTCAGCTCTTTCAGCGACCAGGGCCAGGCAGCAAAGTTGCGGCCATTCTGATCCAGGTAATAACTCTTGCAGCCACCACTGTTGAACACCGTGGTCTTCAGATGCTTCTGGACTTTATCGTTGTGGGCTTTCAATACCTGAGGCTTGATCGCAAAACGGGTGATACCTTTCTGCTTCACCTTTTTCAAACCATCAATGATGTAGTCCAGCTGGGCTTCCGCCAGTCCGATGAAAGAGTCGTACACCAGCACGTTCGGCCCCAGTACCAGGAAAGCATTGGGCACGTCTTTCATGGTGGCGCCCAGATAGGCTTCCGGAGAGCTGTCCTTCCACAGGTCGGAGAGGCGATCACCGTTGGCATCAATCACCTTGCGACCAATGGGCGGGTGAGACACCTCGAAACCAGTCCCCCAGATGATCACGTCCACTTCGTGACGCTCACCATTGGCGGCAATCACGGTATTGCCCTCCACTTCCACCAGGCCATGGGGAATCAGGTTGGCATTGTCTGCCTGCAGGGCCGGGTAATAGTTGTTGGCAAACAGGATACGCTTGCAGCCCAGCGTAAAGTCCGGGGTCACCGCTTTGCGCAGCGCCTTGTCTTTCACCTGCACGCGCAACAACTGTTTGGCTGCCGTGCTCACCGGCTTCAGGGCCGCCGGATTACGCAGGCCGAAGTTGATCACATTCAACGATGTCGCTACCGCCTTGCGCCAGCTCTTCTGGATAATCGGCAGCTTGTCGATCAGCTGCTTGCTGGTGTCGCCCAGATCCATATCCGGCTTGGGCAGCACCCAGGGAGCCGTGCGCTGGAACACATGCAGCTCTTTCACCTTGGGCTGGATCTGCGGTACGAACTGGATGGCCGAAGCACCAGTGCCAATCACCGCCACACGTTTACCGGTCAGATCATAATCATGGTTCCATTTGGCGGAATGGAACATTTCGCCCTTGAAGCTATCCAGTCCCGGCAGGGAGGGAATCTGCGCTTCGGTAATCGGCCCGGTGGCAAAGACCACGGTGCGCGCCAGAGTCTGGCCTTTATTGGTATCCAAGACCCACAGATGGCGGCTTTCATCCCACTCGGCGTGTTCCAGCTCCGTGCCGAATTCGATCAGATCGTTGATGCCGAAGTCCTCACTGACCTCTTCCAGGTAACTGAGGATTTCCGGCTGGCGAGCAAACAGATGGCTCCACTTGCTGCTCAGGGCAAAGGAAAACGAATACAGGGAGGAAGGGACATCACAACCACAGCCCGGATAGGTATTTTCCCGCCAGGTCCCGCCGACACGGTTGGCTTTCTCGATGATCTTGAAATCGTGATAGCCCTCTTTCTTCATCTTGATGGCGGCACACAGACCGGAGATGCCGGCACCAACAATAAAGGTGTCGTAAATCCTGGCCTCAGGGGCGGTTTTTTTCTGAGTCGCTGGCATGGGAAATACCTCGTTTAATTCTTAACAAACCGGTAGGAGAAGCCCAGCAGGTTCGCATACAGGTTGGGGGTGGCGCGCTTCATCATCCAGAACAGCTTGGCGTCCACCTGCGGGGTGGTGTAAAGCTCACCCTTGTCGAGACGATTCAGGGTCAGCTTGGCCACGGAGTCACTGGTGGTCATGGCATAGTTCATCAGCGCATGGTCGGCCAGTTTGGAGTAACGATCCGGAATGCGGCCATCCTTGATGATGTTGGTCGGCACCAGGGTCGGGCACAGGACATTGACCTTGATATTATCGCGCTTGAGTTCCGCGTAGAGGGTTTCGGACAGGGCCCGCACACCGGCCTTGGTCACGTTGTAGGCACTCATTTCCGGCGCAGCGGTATAGGACGCAGCAGAGGCCACATTGATAATGGCACCGCGGCCCTGCTTCTTGAACCCGGGCACGAAGTAGTGACAGCCGTGCACTACCCCCCAGAGGTTCACATCCATCACCCATTTCCAGTCCTGCAGGCTGAGCTCTTCGAACTTGCCACCGATACCTACGCCGGCATTGTTGATGACCATGGTGACCGGGTTGCCGAGCAGCTTCTCCGCCTGCTCGGAGAGCTTCTTCACCTGGGCCGCCTTGCCCACATCGCAGGCCACTGCATAGGCCTTGCCACCGGCTTTTTCAATCAGTGCTACCGTTTCTTCGGCACTTTCCAGCTTCAGATCTGCGCAAACCACCGCGGTGTTTCGTTTGGCCAGTTCCAGGGCAAAACTTCGCCCGATACCACTACCGGCACCGGTGACAACGGCATAACCGTTATAGCTGGGCTTGCTGGAACGAAACTTGAGAATATTCATCATTTTGTTATCCCTTTCACAGGTCGAGTATTCAGTGTTCGTTCAGGCACGCTTGCCCGGCACGAATTCCTTTGTCAGGTAAGGCGCCAACAGCCCGGTTTTCGGGTTAAGCAGTTTTTCCTTGTAGTACTCCAGGTACGCACTGGTGTCGTGGTCACTGGGATGAAAATCGCGGCGGGTGTAATCGAGAATATGCTTGATGGTGCTGCCATACACCCCATCTTTGGGCCCGACCATGACTGCCAGACTGCGCTGCACATCCTTCCAGTAACGCGGGCTCAACAGATTGCGCGGCTTGCGCATGATTGGAATCAAGGATGCCGCAACCGGAATCAGGAAAACGATGGTGAAGGCCGCCAGGGCAAAGCCTTGCATACGCAGGGCATAGTCGCCGGACAATTCCTGGAACACGTCGTAGGCCACATCTTTATGCTCTGACTCTTCCAGCATGTGCCACATCCACAGGGCACGCTGCTTCTCGTCGAAGGACTCATAGAAGATGTCTTCGTGCTTCATCATGTATTCCGCCAGCACAGCGGTGAAATGCTCAATGCCCGCCATCAAGGACAGCTGCATGCGGTTGGGCAGTTTCTTGAAGCCGTGCTCAAACACCTTGTCGGCAAGAAAACGATACAGCCCCACGGGGAAACGATGTTGGGCCAGCACATCATTGAACTCATTGTGCATCTTGGAATGAATCGCTTCCTGGCCGATCAGGGCGGTTACCAGACGCTTGAGCTCCGGATCTTTCACAAACTGACGATGATGGCGGGCGGTATCAATCACCAGATCTTCGCCAAAGGTCAGAAAGATGGACAAGGCTTCGAAGTATGCCGACGCCAGCTCCGTGTTTCTGAAGAAGGTATCGTCAAGCTGCTTGCCATCGAACTGAAAATCCATATGGCGGATCGGCATCTCGGGCCGTTGCTTGGCGTTTTTCGGCACATATGAATGAATCGTTGCAGTGGTCATTTGGTCACCTGTCCAATGGGGCAAAGCCGATAATCTTGCGCACCGGGGAAACAGATCGGCGCGCACTACTGTTACATTGACGGGTGACACAATAAAGCGAATGCTTGTTCGGGTTCAATTCGGTTCGCCCTGCCTCCTACGGCCTCTTCTGCTTGCTGAATCCAGACATCTAAGGCATAAAAGACAGGACGGAATGGCGCCAAGAAATAATCAGCAACAAGTTGATTTTAATGAGAAAAGGCATCGAAACGGCGCCATTCAAACCTGCCATTCACCGATGCCGGCGCCAGCCTCTGATCACCCCTGCGAAGAGACAATTTGTCTTCCCTCGCCAAAACCGGGAAACATGTTCGGATTTAGGCCAGCAGATAGGACACGATTTGCCTGGCATTTCCCCCGGATCTCTGGTCTGCCATGCCGGAATCTATAACAGAGCATTACAATCTATGGGTAGGAATAGCCTGGGAGGCCGGCAACAATAAAGTAAATTGATGGCCGTCGGGGGTGTCCATGCTCAACCAGGAAAAACTGAACCAATCCAAAATCCTGCAAATGGTGGACTGGCAGTTCAATCGTTATCTGTCCATGCAGCTGCTGCCTCTGTTGTATCTGCTGATGATTATCGGCGCACTGCTGCTGGTGGGTTTTTTGGTGGCCGCCAGCTACTCCAGCTCCTTGTGGTTTGGGCTTGCCGCCACCGTGCTATCCCCTTTGCTGTTTGTTGTGTTTGTCGCCATCGTCCGTGCCGCACTGGAATATCTGGTGATGGCCCATCGCACCATGAGTATCGTGGAAAGTATGAGAGCGCTTCCCGACCAGGTCGCCAAAGTCGAGGGCCGGGTAGAGGCGCTTACCAGCCAGGTGGAAGACATCCATGGCACCGTGATCCAGCTTCGTCCCCTGCTGCGATCCGCGGGCTTGCCCGCCCGACTGCTGGATTCCCTGCGCAAGGGGGAAAGCAAGGACGGGGACAAGTAAACACGGCACTCTCTGTACAGCCTGGCGCAACGGCGCTGCGGTAATTGCGTCAACCGTTATCGGTTCTAGACTGAATTCCATGACAAAAAAAAGGAATTCATCATGGAACCTGACCAGCGCTTACAACGGCCACCCTCACTCGTTCCCAATCTGGCGGATTGGCGTTTCGAACACTACCTGACCATGCGCTTGCTGCCACTTTTCTACCTGCTTCTGGTGGCAGGGGCGGCCGTGGCCGTGTTCGGAATCGCTGCCGCCTGTTTCTGGATATCCACCCCCATCGGCCTGATCGCCCTGGCGGTTTCACCGCTGCTACTGCTGGTGATTGTTGCGGTGGTGCGTGCCGCACTGGAATACCTGATCATGGCGCATCGCATTATGCGAATTATTGAGCGCATGGACGCCCTGCCCGAGCAGGTCCGGGATCTGTCATACCGGGTGGACGGTATCACCCGGCAAGTGGATCGCCTGACGGATAATGTCCAGGACATTCACCAGGACCTGATGCATGTGCGACCCCTGCTCCGTTCCGCAGGCCTTCCCGCGCGGCTGCTGGCTTTTCTGAAAACACCGGGCGATCGCTAGACGACTTCCAGATCACCATCAACGTCGCAACCAACCATCGCAATTGCCGGTCTTTTCATGTGTAATTTCTTCCCTGCAGGCGCCCGCCATGGCGCCCTCACCCTGAACAAGGAGTTACCATGTCGCTACCCGCGTCCCTGCAAGAGCGGCTACGCCTGCCGGCCGTTGCCTCACCCATGTTTATTGTCTCCAACCCGGACCTGGTCATTGCCCAGTGCAAGGCCGGTATCGTCGGCTCGTTTCCGGCACTGAACGCCCGGCCGGCGGAAGAGCTGGAAGTCTGGCTAAAGCGCATCACCGAAGAGCTGGACGCCTGGAACCAGGCCAACCCGGATCAACCGGCGGCACCGTTTGCGGTGAACCAGATCGTGCACAAGTCCAACAACCGCCTGGAACACGATCTGGAAATGTGCGTGAAGTACAAGGTGCCTATCGTGATCACCTCCCTGGGCGCGCGGGTGGACGTGAACGAGGCCATCCACAGCTATGGCGGCCTGGTATTCCACGACATCATCAATAATTTCTTCGCCAAAAAAGCCATCGAGAAAGGGGCGGATGGCCTGATCGCCGTGGCCGCCGGGGCCGGTGGTCATGCGGGAACGCAATCCCCCTTTGCCCTGGTACAGGAAATCCGCGAATGGTTTGACGGCCCACTGCTGCTCTCCGGTTCCATCGCCAAGGGCGATGCCATTCTGGCGGCCCAGGCCATGGGGGCCGACCTGGCCTATATCGGTTCCGCCTTTATCGCCACCGATGAAGCCAACGCAGATGAGCGTTACAAGCAGTCCATCGTCGACAGCAGTGCCAGTGACATCATCTATTCCAACCTCTTCACCGGGGTGCACGGCAACTACCTGCGCAGCTCTATCGAAGCGGCAGGCCTGGACCCGGACGACCTGCCGGAAAGCGACCCGTCCAAGATGGATTTCGGCGATGGCAGCTCCAAAGCCTGGAAAGACATCTGGGGCAGTGGTCAGGGCATCGGCGCCATCAAGAAGATCGGTCCGGCCAGCGACCTGATTGAACGACTCAAAAAGGAGTACAGCAGCGCTCGCCAACGGATGGATCAGCTACCCTGGAAATAACCGGTTCGTTGCACTGAGCAATGAGTATTGCTGTTGGGTAAAACGCAAGAGGCCGCGCCCGTGTTCCGGGCGCGGCCTCTTGTGTTTTAGGTTATGAAGGGAGGAACCCTTTTGCCACTTTCAGCATGAAAATGGCAAAGGTCAATCACGCCCCCAGCAGGGATGCCACCAAGCCCTTCTTCTTCACCGGCTGGTAGTTGCTGAACTCCAGCACACCGTCGTCAATGGCGCCATAGCGCAGCTTGGGCAGGTCCACCAGATAGTTTTGCACTACCATCCAGGGCTGCTTGGAACCCTGCCGTGGCAGACGATCATCGGCACGCATGACATAGCCGGACTCCAGACCCAGGAAGTTCTCTTCAGTAATGCAATTATCCTTGTCTCGCGGGATCACCGTTGTGGCGCCGGTTTTTTCCATGTGGTTCAGCAGGCGACACACATACTCGCAAACCAGATCCGCTTTCAGGGTCCAGGAGGAATTGGTATAGCCGAATACCAGCGCCATGTTCGGCACATCACGCAGCATCATGCCCTTGTAGACCAGTGATTCGCGAGGCTCTACGGCCTTGCCATCGATGGTACCTTCCACGCCACCCAGCATCTGAACATTCAGCCCGGTGGCGGTGATGATGATGTCCGCCTCCAGCTCCTGACCGGACTTGAGCAGAATACCGTTCTCGGTGAAACGCTCGATATGATCGGTAACGATATCGGCCTCACCCCGACGCACGGTCTTGAACAAGTCGCCATTGGGCACCGCACACAGACGCTGATCCCAGGGGTTATAGTTGGGGCGGAAATGTGTCATATCCACATCATCGCCAAGCTGGCGTTTGGCCGCCGCCAGCAAGGCGCGACGGACCAGTTTGGGACGCTGCTTGGACAGCTTGTACACCAGGCGCTGCAGACCGATATTCCGGGCACGGGACAGTTTGTAGACCAGCATATCCGGCAAGAAACGGCGCATACCCACGGAAATCGGGTCCACTTCCGGCACGGTGGCAATATAGGTGGGCGACCGCTGCAGCATGGTCACCTCTGCCCCTTCTTTGGCCATGGCAGGCACCAGCGTTACGGCGGTGGCACCGGAACCAATAACGACCACCTTCTTGCCCTTGTACTGCAGATTTTCCGGCCAGTGCTGCGGATGAACAATCTGGCCCTTGAAGTCTTTTTCGCCGGGGAAATCCGGTTTGTAGCCTTCGTCGTAGTTGTAATAACCACTGCAGGAGAACAGGAAGTTCGCGGTAAAGGTTTCCTGCTCACCGGTTTTCTCATTGGTGGTTTCCACGACCCATTGATTGTCATCACTGGACCAGTTCGCCTTGACCACCTTGCGACCGAAGCGGATGTGCTTCTTGACGTCATATTCGTCCGCCGTGTCTTCCACGTACTGACGAATGGAAGGGCCATCCGCCAGCACCTTGGGATCGGTCCAGGGACGGAAGCTGTAGCCCAGGGTGAACATGTCGGAATCAGAACGGATGCCCGGGTACTTGAACAGGTCCCAGGTGCCACCAATGCGTTCGCGACGTTCCAGAATGGCATAGCTGCGATTCGGGCTCTTGCGGGTCAGATGGCAAGCTGCCCCGATACCGGAAAGGCCGGCACCGATAATCAGTACATCAACGTGGTTATTAGACATTTTCTTTTACCTCCAGCCCTTCGGCTGCCTGGTCTCGGCAGTGCAAAACATTGACATCCATCAATGGCACGGTTAACTGGCGGACAGAATAGCCGTACTGGCGGGTATGAGAAAAGGCCAAAACAGGCCGTTAATTGGCCCTGGAGACGGGGAAAAGTGCCGCTAGAGACGGGCGGGCTGGCTCAGGCAGCATAAACAGCGGGTTTACTTTCCATGACACCGGTTTGCTGGCAGAACCGCAATGCCGATGACGGGAGCGCCTCTACTCTCCGATTTTCATAATAAAGTGGTACGGAAGACCCAATATCATCGTGCCATCACCAATTTGTGATGTCATACACATTGCTGCGCTGCTCACTTCTGCATACTGCCTGCGCGCCATAGGGGAACGGCGCACATGGGGATGGATGAAACACTATAATTATAAGGGTACCGGCATGATTGATCTGACTGCCTTCGGGGACATGTTCGCCTCACACTCCTGGCTGTGGATACCGATTTCCTGCGCCGTGATTATCAGCCTGCTGCTATGGAGCGGCCGCATCCGCCAGCCCGGCATGGTCAACCTTTTCGCCATTGGTCTGATCCTGCCCTGTATCAACCTGAGCATGATTGCCACCGGCGCCATGGTGGCCGCCGATCAACTGACGCTGGATCTGATGGCCTTGCTGCCGTTTTAAGAGTGGCAAGTTGCAAGCTTCAAGCTGCAACGCGCCATAAACTTATCCTTGATTTTAAAAACACGAGGCCGCGCTCCAATCAATGGGCGCGGCCTCATGCGTTACGGTGAGCCGCGGCACTAATTCGCGTTGCAACTTGAAACTTGCAACTTGCCTGCCCTACAGGCCCTGAAGAAATTCCAACTGATCCGCCAGGCTGATATCCCGGGCCTCACCCTGATAGATATCGAAATGGCCCACCGGGTAACGCTTCACTGTCGCGTTCGCCATGGCGGCAGCAGCCTTTTCGGCGGCGGACGCCGGCGCCACGGTGTCCGTCTCACAGATCAGCACCAACGCCGGGCAAGTCACCTTTGCCGCCTGGGTCACTGGCCGGAACATGGGCAGAACCAGTCCAATGCGGGCAGCCACTTCATTGGGAACCCCCGCCGGCATCAGCGCGGTATAGCCGTCGTAGGCATCATGACTGGACATGGCGGCCAACTCACCGGGCTTGCCGGCAGACGGCAACATGCGCGGTCCGAGACCCAGCATGCTGCTGGCCACATCCCAGAGGCCCAGGCCCGTCATTTTCATGGCCTGCCCTGCCCCCGCATAACGCATTACCTCCATCACCGAGGCCAGACCATCCATCATCGGACACTGGGCAATGATACCGGCCACATCCGGCTCCCGGGCCGCCACGGCCGTAACCAAACCACCGGCAAAAGACGTTCCCCACAACACGATACGCTGGTTGTCCACGTCCTCTTGCTTACGCACACAGGCCAGCGCTGCCTGCCAGTCCGCCACTTCCCGGTTGGGCAACAACACTTGGCGGGGCATGCCCTCACTCTCACCGAAGTGCCGGTAGTCGAACAGAAACACCGCATGGCCGGCGCTCAAAAAAGCATCCCGGAATGGCGCCAGTCCACAGTCCTTGGTAAGACCAAAACCGTGGCCCATGACCACAGTCAGGAAGGGACCGTCGCCTTCAGGCAGATAAAGATCCCCGCGGCAGGACTGGCCATCGCTGACAAATCGCAGTTCACGCATTGTGCTCATGGAAACTCCTTATTGGTTTGCCGTATCGCCAACCTGTCCACACCCACTTTGGGAGCGTCGCTCGCGGCGCGAAAAGCCGTTGCGCGATACGAGGAACGAGAAGCGAAAACCTGCCTTTCCGAGTTTAAGCAATTTGATCTTCGAAACTCGTTTCTCGCCACTCGATACTCCGGTTATCGCACCACCCACCCGCACGGTACAGAGCCCGACGTTTCCGGCAATTTCGATAATGATCCCAGCCCTTACCCGGCGATCGCCGGGGCGATAAAGCGCCACTCCTCGATGCTCTGTCCCAACACCAGGAAGTGCGGATTGAGAATGTCTTCCTTGTTGTACTGCAATGGCTCAAAGACGGTATTGACCACAACGCCACCGGCAGCGGTCACCACTGCGTGGGCGGCGGCCGTATCCCATTCGCTGGTGGGCGCCAGGCGCGGATAAATGTCCGCACTGCCTTCCGCCACCAGACACAGCTTCAGTGACGACCCCATGGAGGCCCGCTCCACCTCGCCCACTTCCTGGCGGATAAAGGCTTCCAGTTTTTCCACCGCTTCCCCGCCGTGACTGCGGCTGGCCACCATCACCACCGGCGTGGTGCGGGCCCGGCACTGGATCGGCTTGCGCTCGCCCTTTTCCTCTTTAAAGGCACCGACACCGCGGCCACCCAGATAGGTCACCGCCGTTACCGGCACATGAACCACACCCAGTACCGGGGTATCCCCCTCCACCAGGGCAATGTTCACGGTGAACTCGCCGTTGCGCTTGATGAACTCCTTGGTGCCATCCAGCGGGTCCACCAGCCAGAAACGGGGCCAGTCCTTGCGCTCGGCATAGGCAATACCGCCGGATTCTTCAGAGAACACCGGAATCTCCGGCGTCAGCGCCTGCAGGCGCGCTTCAATGATCTTGTGCGCCGCCATATCCGCTTCCGTAATCGGCGACTTGTCATCCTTGGTTTCCACCCCCAGGTCGTCACGCTCGTACACCGTCAGAATGGCATCACCCGCTTCACGGGCAATCTCGGCGAGCGGGTCCAGCAGGGTATTAAGGTCGGTCATCGGTTCTTCCATTTCTCTATGTTGAATTCTGGGTGG
Source organism: Alcanivorax sp. DSM 26293 (assembly GCF_900107995.1). Lineage (GTDB taxonomy): Bacteria > Pseudomonadota > Gammaproteobacteria > Pseudomonadales > Alcanivoracaceae > Alcanivorax. The sequence continues at coordinate 19,982 of NZ_FNUM01000003.1, forward strand.
AGTTGAAAGTTCAAAGTTTAAAGTTCAAAAGCGCGAAGACAGCCCATCATTGATGGCGGGGTTGGTGCTTCGCGCTGCTGAACCAGGAATGTGAAACGCGGACGAGGCATATATCGGATGGCCCAGCCCTCACCCGCGCTTTTCAACTTTAAACTTTCAACTTGCAACTATCTTTTCTCCAGCAGCCGCTTGGCCATCAGCAGCGCTGCAATCACCCGAGCTTCTGTCACATCGTCCCGCTCGATCAAGCGGTCCAGATCCGACAGTTTCCAGGTGAGCACTTCCAGCTCTTCCGGTTCGTCCCCCGGCAGGGATTCTTCGTACAGGTCTTCGGCCAGCACCACCTTGATACGGTGCCCCATATAGCCGGGCGACAATGTCATGTCCTTCATCAGGGTGAGTCGACGAGCACCATAACCGGCTTCTTCCTTTAATTCCCGGTTGGCGGCATCCCGCCAGTCTTCGCCATGTTCGTAGGCCCCCTTGGGCAGGGTCAGCTCGTAACTTTCCGTGCCGGCGCCATATTCACGGATCATCACTACCGTGTCGTCGTCCAGTAACGGCACCATCATCACGGCGGCAATGGGCGGGGTACGCAGGCGTTCATAGGTGCGCTCTACCCCGTTGCGAAAACGCAGGTGCAGCTCTTCAATTCCGAACAGCCGGCTTTTCGCCACCAGTCGGGTGTCGAGAATCTCCGGTTTCTCATCCATAATTGGTAACAGCTCTCGCGGCATGCAGGTTCATGTAGAGGCCGAAGACTAACCCGAATACGCAGGAAATTCATGATTGACTGGCATTCTGTCGACACCGTGTTACTGGATATGGACGGCACCCTGCTGGACCTGGAGTTCGACAACTGGTTCTGGCAAAAACATGTGCCCGAGTGCTACGCCCGGCAACAGGGGCTGGACCGGGCCGAGGCCGACCGCATTATCCACGACTGGATCACCAGCCATCTGGGCACCCTGAACTGGTACTGCCTGGACTTCTGGACCGCGGAACTGGGCCTGGAAATCGCCCGGTTGAAACGGCAAGCCGGCGATCGTATCGCCATCCGCCCCGGCGCAGACACCTTTCTGCAGGCCCTGAAGGAGTCCGACAAACAGGTCATCATGGTCACCAATGCCCATCGCGATGCCCTGGATTTAAAGGTGGAGCGTACCGGCATCGACCGCTATTTCGATGAGATCGTCTCCAGCCACGACTATGGCCATGCCAAGGAAGCCCAGGCGTTCTGGCAACATTTGCAGCGCCACCTGCCCTTCGACCCGGCCCGTGCCTTGCTGGTGGATGACTCCCTGCCGGTACTGCATAGCGCCCAGCTCTATGGCATCGGTCAGCCGGTGAGTATCCTGCACCCGGATTCCAGCCTGCCAAAGCGGGATCACACCGACCCCTTCCCGGCCATCGATGATTTTCTGCAGGTTTTACCTTGAGAGGAATGCCATGAGCGAGAGCGTTCGCATCGACTCCTGGCTGTGGGCGGCCCGTTTCTTCAAGACCCGCAGCCTGGCCAAGGCCGCTATCGAAGGCGGCAAGATCCAGATCGATGGCAGCAAGGCCAAACCCAGCAAGAATGTGCAGCCCGGACAGACCATTGCCATTACCAAGGGCACGGAACATTTCGAGGTCGTCGTCGAAGGCTTGAGCAGCAAACGCGGCCCCGCCAGCGTGGCCCAGACCCTTTATCAGGAAACCGAACAAAGCCGCCAGCGGCGGGAACAGAGCAGCGAACAGCGCAAACTGGCTCGGGCCGCCACCGCCGCACCGGACCACAAGCCCAGCAAGAAGGAGCGCCGGGATATCCAGCGTTTCAAGAGAGACAACCTGGAATAACCGCCAGGGCGCCCCCATTAATAGAGCGACTATTAAAGGCACCGACAGCTGTCAGGACTTAACCATGCAAGACCACAAACAACGCTTTCTCTTTCCCGACTCCGATATCCGCGGCGAACTGGTGCAGGTAGAAAGCAGTATCACCCGTATTATTGAAGGGCATAACTACCCCCTGGCGGTACAGGGGCTGATCGGCGAAGCCGTGGCCGCCGTGGCCCTGCTGGCCAGCACCCTGAAATTCAAGGGACGTCTGGCATTGCAGGCCCAGGGCAAGGGCCCGGTATCCCTGCTGCTGGCCGAATGCACCAATGAGGGTGAGCTGCGCGCCCTGGCCCGTCACAGTGACGGCCAGGACTGGAGCCAGGGTGACATCCAGACCCTGATCGGTGACGGCAACATGGTGATCACCATCACCCCGGACCAGGGCAAACAGTACCAGGGCATTGTTCCGCTGGCCGGTGACTCCCTGGCCCAGTGCCTGGAAGCCTACTTCCGCCAGTCAGAGCAGCTCCCCACCCGTCTTTGGCTGGCCAGCGGCAACAACCGGGCCGCCGGCCTGCTGCTGCAGCGACTGCCCAACCAGCTGGCCAGCAGCGACGCCAACGCGCAGATGTGGGAGCACCTGGAAGCCCTCGCTGGCACCCTGAAAATGGAAGAGCTGCTCAACCTGGACGACCAGACCATCCTTCACCGCCTGTTCCACGACACCCCGCCGCAACTCCCCGAGGCCCAGGCCCTGCAATTCGGCTGCACCTGCTCCCGGGACCGCAACCGGAATGCACTGATCTCCCTGGGCAGCAACGAGTTGCAGATGCTGCTCGACGAGGACGGGGAAGTGACCCTGACCTGCGATTTCTGCCGCAACCAGGAGCGCTTCGATGCGGTGGATCTGGCGGAGATGATTAAAGAAGTTGTCAGTTGAAAGTGGACAGTTGACAGCTACGCGGGCTAGCCGTGGCACACATTTCACCGCAAGAGGCCGCGCTCAAGGTTTGGGCGCGGCCTCTTGCACTTCAAAACCTGATGCGCCGGACAGCGACGCTGTCAACTGTCCACTATCAACTGCCAACTTGGCCGTGTTGCCGTGACCACCCGGTCCAAGGGGGAATCGCCACTGATTTCCTTTTCTGGCATAATCGCGCGCCTGTGCTGACTGGAGGTTCCATCCCCCGGTCCCTTTTGGTCTTGCCCGGTGGCAGTAACGGGCACGAGACCGGCACTGTTATCCGCAATGCGAACCAGAGTTTCGGCGCCCATACACGCTGAAACGGCACGGCCACAAGCCCAGGAATGACCATGACCGACCCGATTGTTTATAACGACCTCAGCCCGGCCCAGCTGGTAGAGCTGGCAGTTCAGCGCAACGAAGGCCGCCTGTCCGACACCGGCGCCCTGGTAGTGGAAACCGGTCATCGCACCGGCCGCTCCCCCATGGACCGCTACATCGTTGACGAGCCCAGCACCAGCGAGCACATCCACTGGGGTGCCATCAACCGCGCCTTCCCCGCCGACAAGTTCGATGCCCTGTGGGATCGTGTCAGCGTTGCCGTGGCCGACGCCGATGCCTTTGTTTCCCACCTGCATGTGGGCGCAGATACCGATCATTACCTGGCCGTAAAAGTGACCGCGCAGACCGCGTGGCACAACCTGTTCGCCAACACCATGTTCATCCGCCCGGAGAAGTACAACCCGCGCAGCAAGGAAGAGTGGCAGATCCTGCATGCCCCGCACTTCCAGTGCGAGCCGGAGCGTGACGGCACCAACTCCGATGGCTGCGTGATCCTCAACTTCGCCCAGCGCAAGATCCTTATCGCCGGCATGCGTTACGCCGGTGAAATGAAGAAAGCCATGTTCTCCGTGCAGAACTTCCTGCTGCCGGAAAAAGACGTGCTGCCCATGCACTGCTCCGCCAACGTGGGCGAAGACGGCGACGTGGCCCTGTTCTTCGGCCTGTCCGGCACCGGCAAAACCACCCTGTCCGCCGACCCGGCCCGTTACCTGATCGGTGACGACGAGCACGGCTGGGGCAAGGACGTGGTCTTCAACATCGAAGGCGGCTGCTACGCCAAGTGCATCGACCTGAGCCAGAAGAACGAGCCGGTGATCTGGGACGCCATCAAGTTCGGCGCGGTCCTGGAAAACGTCATCATCAATGACGAGACCCGCACCGCCGACTACACCGACGTGTCCCTGACCCAGAACACCCGTGCCGCCTACCCGCTGGAAAACATCGACAAAAAAGTGGAAGCCAACCGCGCTGGCGAGCCCAAGCACATCATCTTCCTGACCTGCGACCTGACCGGTGTTCTGCCTCCGGTGTCCAAGCTGTCCAAGGAAGCGGCGGCCTACCACTTCCTGAGCGGCTACACCGCCCTGGTGGGCTCCACCGAAATGGGTTCCGGTGGCGGCATCAAGAGCACCTTCTCCACCTGCTTCGGCGCCCCCTTCTTCCCCCGTCGTGCCGGCGAGTACGCCGAGCTGCTGATCAAGCGCATGGAAGAATTCGGCTCTACCGTCTACCTGGTGAACACCGGCTGGACCGGTGGCCCCTACGGCGAAGGTGAGCGTTTCAGCATCCCCACCACCCGTGGCGTCGTGAACGCGATCCTGTCCGGTGAGCTGGACAATGCGGAAACCGAGCACCTGGATATCATCAACCTGGACGTGCCAAAGAACGTTCCCGGGGTGGACAACAAGCTGCTGCAGCCCAAGAACACCTGGGCCAACCCGGAAAACTACGAGGCCCGCGCCCGCGATCTGGCGGAACAGTTCGAGAAGAACTTTGCCGAGAAGTACGCGGACGTGTCCGACGAGATCCGCGCCGCTGGCCCCAAGGCCTGATCCGCAAGGATCACTGAAAAAGCCCGCCACCGGCGGGCTTTTTCATTGCCGCCCGGTGGGCAGACCCGCCCACCCGGGAAGGCAAAAAGGAAACACCTGGTCTGGACTTGTTTACCACAAAGGCTAGACTGCACCTCCGGAACCATGACAGCCGTCATCGTTCCCTGCCCCACAAGGGCTCTGCCTCATTGATGAGCCACTGAGTCCGCAAGCGGCACTCCGTGACTCCTTTAACCCGGACCTGTTCACCGCCAAGGTGGATATGATTGACTGGCAACCCCAATGGGTTAGCCCAACAGGAGCCCCAATGAGCAAACCCAGAATTGTTGTCGTCGGCGGTGGCGCCGGCGGCCTGCCCCTGGTGACCCGCCTGGGCCGCAAGCTCGGCAAATACGGCCACGCGGACGTGACCCTGGTGGATTCCTCCAGCATCCATGTCTGGAAACCGCGTTTTCACGAAGTCGCCACCGGCGCCATCGATGCGGACCTGGATGCGGTGGACTACCGCGCCCACGCCCAGCTGAACCATTATCGCTTCGAGCCGGGCACCATGACCCGGGTGGACGTGCAGGCCCAGACCCTGACGCTGGCCCCCCTCCATGACAACCACGGCTCGGAAGTCCTGCCGGAACGGCAACTGCCCTACGATTATCTGGTGCTGGCCACTGGCAGTCAGAGCAACGATTTCGGCACCCCCGGGGTGCGCGAAAACTGCCTGTTCATGGACAGCCGCGCCCAGGCGGAACGCTTTCGCGAGCGCTTCCTGAACGCCTGCCTGCACGCCAACTACGAAGGCAAGCCGGTCTCCGTGGCCATTGTGGGTGGCGGTGCCACCGGCGTGGAGCTGGCCGCAGAACTGCACCATGCGGTATCCATGCTCAACTTCTACGGCCACGAAAAACTGGATCGCAAACACCTGCAGGTGGACGTGATCGAAGCCGCACCGCGGATTCTGCCGGTGCTCAGCGAGCGGGTGTCCGCCACCGCCACCCAGCGTCTGGAGTCCCTGGGTGTCAAGGTACGCACCGGCGTCATGGTGGCCGAAGCCACCCCCGACGCCCTGGTGCCCAAGGAAGGCGATCCCATCAAGGCGGACCTGCTGGTATGGGCGGCCGGGGTGAAATGCCCGGACTGGCTGGGCCAGATTGAAGGCCTGACCACCAATCGCATCAATCAGGTGGAAGTGGAGCCAACCCTGCAGGCCAAGGGCCACAAGAATATCTTCATCATCGGCGATGCGGCGTTCCTGATCCCGGAAGGGGAAGAGCGGCCCATCCCGCCACGGGCCCAATCCGCCCAGCAGATGGCCCAGCACACCGCCCGCAGTCTTCAGCAGCTGATCATGAAACGCGAACCCCGACCGTTCCAGTACAAGGACCATGGCTCGCTGGTATCGCTGTCCAATTACAGCTCCGTGGGCATGCTGATGGGCAACCTGAAAGGCGGCAACTTCTTTGTGGAAGGCTGGCTGGCGCGGATGATGTACATCAGCCTGTATCGCATGCACCAGGCCGCCCTGTACGGCTGGCCGCGAACGATCATGCTGCTGATCGCCGGGCGCTTCAACAAGCTGGTACGGCCGAGGTTGAAGCTGCATTAAGGCAACACTACGTAGCACCTGTAGGAGCGCCTCTTGAGGCGCGAACCCGCGTGTGAACGCGGAAGAGTCAGCATAGCGGCCAATCGCTCCAGAAGGGATTGTTGCTTTCTGGAAGTGCTCCTTCGCTTAGGCTCGGATTCGCGCCTCAAGAGGCGCTCCTACAGGTGCGGCGTAGAGACACCGGTAGTTAGCGACCACCGCAACCGATACACTCCCTGCTACCCCATGGACGACGGTGGCAACGATGAAAGACACCTTTCTCTACTGGTTCGGCATTCTCAAAAACACCCTGCGCCTGTGGCTGGAAGCCAACGCCGCCAGCTATGCCGGGTCGTTGGCGTTCTTTACCCTGTTCTCCATTGCCCCTGTCATCATCCTGGCGGTGAAAGTGATTTCCCTGGTAATGAGCAGCGAAGCCGCCATGGCGGAAATTCTCGGCCAGCTGGAAGCCACCGTCGGCCCCGCCGCCACCGAAGAAATCCGCAATGCCATCATGAATACCCGGGCCCCCAGCCAGGGGATTCTGGCCGGGCTGCTCAGCCTGACGGTGATGATTATCGGTGCCACCACCGTGTTCGCCCAGATGCAACGCTCCATGAATGCCATCTGGGAAGTGGTGCCACGGCCCTCGCGCAATACCGTGGTGGCCCTGATAAAGAGCCGCTTGCTGTCACTGACCGTGGTGGTATCACTGGGCTTTGTGTTGCTGGTATCCCTGCTTCTCAACGTGGCCGTACAGACCCTGATGGTCTACGCGGAAAACTGGATTCCCTTCCATGCCAGCGTGGCCCTGGGACTGGAGGTCATGGTCTCCATTACCGTTATTGCCCTGTTGTTCGGGATGATCTTTCGCCTGCTACCGGATGTGGTACTGAGCTGGAAAGACGTGGCCCCTGCCGCGTTGATGACCGCCGTGCTGTTTGCCATTGGCCGTGCCCTGATCGGCTTTTATCTTTCCCACACCGCCACCGCCTCCACCTATGGGGCCGCCGGTTCGCTGGTGATCCTGCTCATGTGGGTGTACTACTCCTCCATGATCCTGCTGCTCGGCGCCGCCTTCAGTCGCGCCCACAGTGAAGCCCGGGGGCGGATTATCCGTGCCCGCTCCACCGCCGTACGGGTTCGCCGGGAAATACACGAAACGCCCGCCTAACATCATTTTCATGCCCCCTTCACAGCCGGATTGACACGGTAAGGTGTCAATCTGGAAAGGGGATCCCATGATAAAAACACGCTTTTTTCCCGTACTCGGCATCAGTCTGCTCGGTTTCCTGGCGGGCGGCTGCAGCGACAACACCATAAGCCAGGAAGTCACGGCCACTGCGTACACCCTGTCGGAAGCGGAAACCAAGAAGGGCAATGTGGGGCTTGCGGCCTGGGGCGATCAACTGGAACCCGGCATGAAAGCCATCGCCGTATCCCGTGATCTTATTCCCAAGGGCCTTACCCATCGCACCGAGGTGGAAGTGGAAGGCCTGGGCACCTATGTGGTGCTCGACAAGATGAACAAACGCTGGACCGACAAAATCGACATTCTCATGGCCGATCGGGCCGACGCCCGGGAGTGGGGCAAACAGACCGTGACCATTCACTGGGAGGCCCCGGAGGAAACCCCCTGAACCCGGCGGCAATTTTGCAATTCTCCCGATGAAACCCCGGCAGGGCCGTCGTAAACTGCCTGATATTGATGTCCCTGCCTCGGTTTCGGAGTTTCCATGGCCACCCGTTTTTTCCTGATCTCCCTGTTCCTGTTTTTCAGCCATCCCGCCCTGGCACTGGATCAGGAAAGTTTCGCCATGTGTATCAGCAAACTGCGCCAGGCCGGACTGGAAGCCGGGCTACCGGCCCAGGTGATCAGCCAGCATCTGGATGATGTGAAGCTGAATGAAAAAGTGGTGGAACTGGATCGCAGCCAGCCGGAATTCACCAGCAGTTTTGCCGACTACTTTACCCGTCGCGTCAGCGAGCAACGGATCGAAAAAGGTCGCGAGAAATACCGCCGCCATCGTCCATTGCTCGACACCCTGACCCGGGAATATGGCATCCCCGGCCATTACCTGGTGGCCTTCTGGGGGCTGGAAACCAACTATGGCGGCTACCTGGGCAATATCCCCACCCTTGATGCCCTGGCGACACTGACCTGCGAAGGCCGTCGCGGAGACTATTTTCAGGGCGAGCTGTTCAATGCCCTGCGCATTCTGCAGGCCGGAGATGTGGATGCTTCGCAGATGAAAGGCTCCTGGGCCGGCGCCATGGGCCAGACACAATTCATGCCGGCCGTGTTTCTCAAGCACGCCCAGGATCACGATGGCGATGGTCGCCGGGATCTGTGGGGCAGCACCGAGGACGCCCTCGCCTCCGGCGCGCATTTCCTGCAGGCACTGGGCTGGGAACGGGAAGCACGCTGGGGCCGGGAAGTCCGGCTGCCCAAAGGCTTCGACTACCAGCTCACCGGCTTCGGCAACAAACGCCCCCTCGCCGACTGGGCAGAGCTGGGCCTGACCCTGCCCAATGGCCAGCCCCTGCCGTCTGCAGAAATGGAAGCGGCGGTGATCGTACCCGCGGGCCACCATGGGCCGGCCTTTCTGGCCTACCACAACTTCCGGGTGATCATGGGCTGGAACCGCTCCGAGTCCTACGCCATCGCCGTTGGCCGCCTGGCGGACCGCATCGCCGGCGCCGGCCCCCTGTCACAGGCACCCCCGCAGGCGCCACGCCTCGACCGGGAGCAGGTCACCCGCCTGCAGCGCATCCTCAACGAACAGGGCTTTGACGCCGGCGAAGAAGATGGCCTGATGGGCCCCGGCACCCGCAAGGCCATCGCCCGCTACCAACAGGCCAATGATCTGGTGGCCGATGGTTTCCCGGGGGAAGAGGTGCTGACTCGCATCGGCGTCTACCCTGGACCCTCAGGGGAATAAGCCGGAGTTCGCCAAGCCTGACTACGCCATCCCCAGCACCTTGTCTTTGAGCACCGGCACGACCCAGTCAATAAAGGCTTCAAGGCGTCGGGTCATATGTTCCCGGTGCGGATACAACAGGGTGATGGGCATGGGTGGCGGCACGGCGTCCGGCAGCACGCTGACCAGGCGGCCAGAGTCCAGATGATGGCGCACATCATAGTGCGGCACCTGTATCATCCCCAGCCCTGCCAGGGCACAGGCGATCAGCGCTTCTGCGGTATTCACCGTGACACGGGACGGCAGCGGCACACTCTCCAGCCGCTCGCCCTGACGATATTCCCAGCTCTCCACCCTGCCGGTCATCGACGACACAAACGCCACAATGGGGTGGGATGACAGATCCTTTGGGGTGGCCGGTCGGCCATACCGGGCCAGATAGGCCGGGCTGGCGCAATTGCAAAGCGGCAAGCTTCCCAGCGGCCGGGCAATCAGATTGCTGTCCGTCAGCTCCCCCACCCGAATCACGCAATCCACGCCCTCGCTCACCAGATCCACAGCCCGGTCGGTGACTCCCATCTGGATATCGATATCCGGGTAACGATCCAGGAAAGCTGGCAACGCCGGCGCCAGAATCCGTCGTCCCAGACGCCCGGGCACATTGATGCGCAGCTTGCCTTGGGGGCGGCGATCATTGGCCACAAATGCCCCCTGCAACTGTTCATAATCCTGCAACAGTGTCACGCCCTTCTGATAGAGAAAATGGCCCTCCTCGGTAACCTTGATGGCCCGGGTGGTGCGGTTCAGCAGACGCGCGCCCATCTCGGCCTCCAGTTCCTTGATGGCCGTGGACACGGTGGAACGCGGTATTTCCAGGCTCTCAGCCGCCCGGGTAAAACTCAGGCAATCCACCACCCGGACAAAGATATGCATTCTTTCGAGACGGTCCATGCTTTTCCATTGTTCGTTATTTTCGACATATGCTGTCAGCTTACACCGGTTTATGCCCACGCCAAGCCTGCCGACAATGTCGACACCTTAACGAGCAGGAGCAAGACTGATGACGGATTACGGATTCAAGGACAAGGTAGTGTTGATTGCTGGCGGCGCCAAGAACCTGGGCGGCCTGTTGAGCCGGCAAATCGGTCGCGAAGGCGCCAAGATCGTGGTGCATTACAACAGCGATGCCAGCCGCGCCGATGCAGAAGACACGGTCAAGGCGGTGAAAGACCTGGGTGGCGAGGCCTACATGACCCAGGGCGATCTGACCCGGCCGGCCAACGTGGAAGCACTGTTTCTGGAAGCCAAGGACAAGTTCGGCGGCATCGATGTGGCCATCAATACCGTGGGCAAGGTGTTGCGCAAACCGATCGTGGAAACCAGTGAAGAAGAATACGACTCCATGTTCGACATCAATGCCAAGTCCGCCTATTTCTTCATCAAGGAAGCGGGCAAACACCTGAACGATAATGGCAAGATCGTCACTGTACTCACCTCTCTGCTGGCCGCCTTTACCGATGGCTACTCCACCTATGCCGGCGGCAAGTCACCGGTAGAGCACTTCACCCGTGCCGCCGCCAAGGAATTCGGTGGGCGTGGTATCTCGGTCTCCGCGGTGGCCCCCGGCCCCATGGACACCCCCTTCTTTTACGGCCAGGAAACCCCGGAACGGGTGGCCTACCACAAGTCACAGGCCATGAACGGAGACCTGACCAAAATCGAGGACATCGCCCCCATCATCAAATTCCTGGCCACGGAAGGTTGGTGGATCACCGGCCAGACAATTTTCCCCAATGGCGGCTACACTACCCGCTAGTGCCAGCGACACACTCAAGGCGGGCACATAACGTGCCTGCCGCTCTTTTGACTGGGAGCCGCCCATGCATACGCTGACTGTCATTCTCGGAGGGCTGTTGTTGTTCGCCGTACTGGCGCTGACCGCCCGCCTGATCCCCTGGTTGCAACACCACCTGCTCGCCGTCTTCGCCCTGCTCTGGTTTATCGCTTCGGCCATCAATATAACCGTCGGCATTGTCCATGCCGGGTATTCCTTTATGGCTGAGTTACCGATTTTCTTTGTGGTCTTTCTGCTGCCTGTTGCGCTGGCCTGGATGGTGAGCCATAAACGCCAGCGCCAGTGACGATGTTTCACCCTTCACGCCGGGCGTGGCATGCTCAAGCCAGTCCGAACAAGGGAGTCCGTCATGCGATCACTGATCACCGTTACCCTCACCGCTCTGAGCCTGAGTGCCTGTGCCGACAACGCCGCCACCCTGTCCCCGCAAAGCAATGACAGCGTTACCACCACAACACTCACCGATGGCCTGCACCACCCCTGGTCATTGGCGTTTGTTTCAGACAAAGAATGGCTGATCACGGAACGGCGCGGCACCCTGCGCCGGCTGGTGGACGGCACCCTGGAGGACGATCCGGTCAGCGGAGTACCGCAGGTGGTCGCCAAAGGCCAGGGCGGGCTGTTCGATGTGATGCCGCATCCGGATTTTGCCGACAACCAACGCCTGTACCTGAGTTATGCCAAACCCTGCGGTGACGATGGCGGCACCACAGCGGTGGGCTATGGCACTTTCCGGGAGGGCACCCTCAAAGACTTCCGCGATATCTACGTGGCCGAAAAAGCCTGCACCAATACCGCCAAACATTTTGGCGGGCGCATTCTGTTTGATAACGACGGCTACCTGTTTGTCACCGTGGGCGACCGGGGGGAACGGGACCGGGCCCAGGACACCACGGACCCGGCCGGCAGCGTACTGCGTCTGCACGACGATGGCCGCATCCCCGATGACAACCCGTTGGCCGACCAGCCTGGCAAGGCTGCCGCCATCTGGAGCTGGGGCCATCGTAATCCCCAGGGGCTGGCCCTGCATCCGCAGAGTGGCAAGCCCTGGCTCAACGAGCACGGCCCCCGGGGCGGGGACGAGATCAACGCGGTGGCAGCGGGCGTCAACTACGGCTGGCCGGAAATCACCTATGGCCGGGAGTATTACGGACCCAGCATCGGTGACACCCGACAGGATGGCCTGGCTCAGCCCCTGCTGCACTGGACTCCGTCCATCGCCCCCTCCGGCATGGCCTTCGTGACCGGCGATCGTTACCCGGACTGGCAGGGTGACACCGTGCATGGCGCCCTGAAGCTGACCCACCTGAACAAGGTGGCCTTCGACGGCCGCAAGCCGGTCTCGGAAGTTCGCCTGCTGGAAGACGCCGGCAACCGGATCCGCGATGTACGGCAGGGACCCGACGGCTACCTGTATCTCCTCACCGACAGCAACAATGGTGCCCTGCTGCGCCTGGAACCCTGATCGGTTGCGCCCCGGCATCGCCGGGGCGCGACAGTCGCGTCTTACACTCAGATACAAAACCCGTGATTTGTCTCACCAAGTTGCACCGCTGTGCCAACAGACCCGCTATCCGCCCCCTCCTATCCTGATAAGCGAAAAGATGTATAACAAATCAGGATAAAACCATGCTTGCTTTCACTTCACGCCCGGCCTTGGGCCTGCTGGCAATATTGTTGTGCGCCTCTCTGCAACTCACCGGCTGTGGCGGCGGCGGGGGTAACAGCGCCTCACCCGGCACCCCCTCCACCCCTGCCAATGACGACACCCCCACTGGCAACACTGGCGGTGACGGGGACAGTAATGACGATGATGCCGGCACGCCCGTCAATCTGAGTTGGGGCGAAGCCTACCAGCGCGATGAGGAATACCCGAACACCGTCAACCTTCCCCAGCAGCTGATCACCATGCGCGATGGCATTCGCCTGGCGGCCACGGTGACCCTGCCGGCAGATGCCAGCGGCAACGCCATCGACGGCCCCTTCCCGGTGATCGCCACCTTCACCGGCTACAACCAGTTCCTGTCCAGCAGCCTGATTGCCGACCTGGACCTGGTGAAACACGGCTATGCCTATATCAATGTGGATATGCGCGGCACCGGTGCCTCGGAGGGCAGCTGGCAGGCCTTCAGCCAGGTGGATCAGGACGATATGGCCGAGCTGGTGGAGTACATCAAGACACAGCCCTGGAGTAACGGCCGGATCGGCATGAACGGCCCCTCCTACATGGGCATCACCGGGCTGCTCACCGGCGCCCAGGAAGACCCGGCCGTGCAGGCGATTTTTGCCGTGGTGCCCATGGGCGACGCCTACCGGGACATCGTGTTCTCCGGGGGCCAGGTCAACGCCGGCTTTATTCCCCTGTGGATGGCGCTGGTCACCGGGCTGGGCGTTATCCCCACCTCCGTGGGCTTCGAGAATGGCGATCCTGCCTACAGCCTCACCACCCTGCTTCAGCACCTGGAAGGTGCTCTGGTGGATTTCCAGGTGCCGGTGATTGCCGGAGCCCTGATTGGTGATGAGAACCGCTTCGACACCGGGTTCTGGCGTATCCGCTCCCCCCTGGAGCAAATCGACAAGATCAGTGCGCCCACCTTTGTGGTCGGCGGGCTAAACGATATTTTCCAGCGCGGCGAGCCGCTGATTTATGAAGGGCTCAAGGACCACACCACCGCCAAACTGCTGATCGGTCCCTGGCAGCACCTGGACGGCTCATCCGGTGCCGGCCTGCCCGCGGATGGTGTGCCGGACCTGGACAGCCTGCGCCTGGCCTGGTTTGACCATTACCTGAAAGATATCGACACCGGCGCCCCGTCCTACCCGCCGGTCACCCAGTACTACACCGGTGCCGAACGCTATGTCACCGCCGCCGACTGGCCACACCCCCAGGCCAAAGCGGAAACCTTTTACCTGCACGGCCAGTTCGGTCTGCCGTTGTTTGGAAAGATCAGCGGGGACGCTCCCACCAGCAACAAGCAGACCAGCCTGCTGCAAACACCGGTCAACGGTCTCTGCTCTGCCAGTGCCAGCCAGTGGACCGCCGGCATTCTGGGCATGATCCTGCCGCCCTGTGCCGCCCAGGACAATGTGGTCAATCTGCTGGAAGCGGTCTATACCAGCGAGCCCCTGGAAGCGGACATGGCTATCAATGGGCCCATCACCGGACAGATCTGGGCCTCTACCACCGCCCTGGATACCAACGTCACCGTGCGTGTCAGCGTGGTCGGCAACAACGGCATTGCCCGGCCATTGACCCACGGCATTCAGATGGCGTCCATGAGTGCGTTTGATGCCAGCCAATCCCGCTTTATGAACGGCAAACTGGTTCAACCCTGGCACCCCTTCAGTGCGGAGTCCAAGCGCACCATCACACCGCTGGAACCCTTCCGGGCGGACGTGGAGGTGTTCCCCACCAGTGCCGTGATCAAAGCCGGTGAAAGGCTGCGCATCAGTGTGGGCGCCAGCGATCTGCCCCATGGCTTGAGCCCGGTCCGTGATCTGCTCACCAGCCTGCTGGGCGCCCTGACCCTCTACAGCACCCCGGCCATGCCGTCGCGGGTGAATATTCCGCTGGTGCCGGTCGACGCTCTCTGATCCGCATCGTCACTGCAGAAGACATCATCAAAACCGTTGGCGCTTTGCCTGCAAGGCGCCAACGGCATCCGTATCAACCTGGCTCCCGGGACCGACATCCCGTTCGGTAACGCCAACTGCCTGGGACTCCCTCGGGCAATGCCCCGATCATAAATGCCGTTTTAACCTGACCCTTGAAAGTCACACGCTCTCAAAGCCGAGACCCCAAAAAAAAGGCCGCACACGGGTGCGGCCTAACGACCTGTTTCTGCAACTGCAGCGACAGGTTATCGGCATTCAAAACACGGGGTTTCCCGGTCAGGAATCAGCAATCAGATGAAAGAAAATCGTGCCAGTGAATCCCCATAGGGCTCACAGCAGAAACACATCATGGCGGGCTCTCCCAAGTCCGTTCGGCAATTCCGGTGATGTGTTCAGTAGCATGCGCTGCCCGGCAAAAACAGACTTTGCGCCAGCGCACATTCCCGGCCCGCAAATGTGGCTTTTTGTTATCCGTCGGTTCCTTAACGTACACCGGCGGACAGGGATTCCGGTTGAACAAACTTGCCGGTAACCGGGAAGCGCACCTCCACCAGCAGCCCCCCGTGCTCATGGTTGGCCAGGCGGATCTCGCCGTGGTGCATGTCGGCGATGCGCTTGACGATGGCCAGCCCCAGACCGCTACCACTGAGAGTGCGCGCTTTTTCGCCGCGGGAAAACGGTTGCAGCAACAGGGGAATATCCTCTTCGCGAACACCCTTGCCGTGATCCCTTACGGTCAGGCGTACCACGTTGTCGGTAACGGCAGTACGTACCTCCACCGGTGGGGCCCCGTACTTGAGTGCATTGCCGATCAGGTTGGCCAGCATCCGTTTCACGGTAAGTCGCTTGAGCATCAGGCGGGGTAGATCCTGCAGTTCAAAACGGATCTGTTCGGCGGGATACTTGCCGGCCACTTCCTGTATCAGTTCGTTGAGATTTTCCAGATCCGGCTGCTCGTCAGCACCATCGCGAATAAAGGAAATGAACTGGTCGAGGATGGCGTCCATGTCCTCGATATCTTCGATAATGCCCCGTGCCAGTTCCTCGTCCTGCATGAACTCCGCCGACAATCGCAAGCGGGTCAGCGGCGTACGCAGGTCATGGGAGACCCCCGCCAGCAACAGGGCCCGGTCCCGCTGGGCCTGCTGCAGGTCGCTGGTCATGCGGTTGAAGGCCGCGTTCACCGCCTGTATTTCCTCCGGCCCGATGCTGGTGTCCAGTACCGGCACCGCTTCTCCCCGGCCCACTTTCAATGCCACCCGGGCCAACCGTCGTAACGGCAGGTTCAACCCCCGGGCAATCAGCAGGCCACCGATGATGGCCAGCAACGGTACCGTGACACCCCAGCCCAGCAGCAGGTAACGGTCATAATCGCGGAAGAATTCCATGGGCACCCGCAGCCACTGTCCCTGGAAAGAGGGGGCATTGACCCACAGCACCGGTTGACGACTATCCTCCAGCTTCACCGTAACCGGTTCGCGCAAGCGCTCCTGCACTTCTTCCCGAAAGCGACTGACCACGGGCTGGGACAACAGCACCGTCCCCTGATGCAGATTGTCCGGGGTGGCCACCTCGATACTGGTGGCCCCGGCCAGCCGCTGGGCGAGCCGGGCATCCTCCTCACCGGACGAGGAAAACGCCAGCTCCGCCTGCAGAACCGTCAGACGGGCATACTCGCGGATACCGGGCAGATAGGCGTTACGGGCAAAGAACCACAGGGTCAGCGCCTGGCTGATACCGATGACCAGCCCGACCACGATGGCAGAACGGACAAAGGCCGTGCGGGGATAAAACTTCACTGGCGAGATTCCATGACTGTTTGAGCAGAGAATAACAGGTCAGGCGTCGGAGGTCGGACGTCAAAGCCCCAACCATGAATACCCGGAAGCGCAAGAAGAATTCAGCCGGGATTCAGCCCGTAGGTACAGCGTCAGACATCCGACGTCAGACCACCACTCAATCCGGCACAAACACATAACCCACACCCCACACGGTCTGGATATAGCGGGGCTTGGAGGGATCGTCTTCCAGCAGGCGGCGCAGGCGCGACACCTGCACATCGATGGAGCGCTCCATGGCGGACCATTCGCGCCCCCGGGCCAGGCTCATCAGCTTGTCACGGGTGAGCGGCTCGCGGGGGTTTTGCACCAGGGCCTTGAGCACGGCGAATTCCCCGGTGGTCAGGTTCTGGGGATCACCATCCCGCAGCAGCGTGCGATTGCCCAGATCCAGCTCCCAGGGGCCAAAACGCACCTCACCTTCTTCCTTGCTGGGCGCGCCGGGCAATTCACGCACATGGCGGCGCAGCACTGCCCGTATGCGCGCATCCAGTTCCCGGGGATTGAACGGTTTGGGGAGATAATCATCGGCACCGGCATCCAGCCCTTCGATACGCTCCGCATCATCGCCCTTGGCGGTCAGCATGATAATCGGCATCCGGTTTTCCGCCTCACGCAAACGCCGGCAGATGGACAGGCCGTCTTCACCCGGCAGCATCAGGTCCAGCACCATCAGCGAATAGATCTCCCGGGACAGGGCCCGATCCATCTGCTCCGCATCACCCACCGCCTTCACCGCATAGCCTGCTTCTTCCAGAAAACGCTGCAGCAGACTGCGCAGACGGGCGTCATCATCGACGACGAGAATTTTATCCAGTTGCTGTTCTGTCACGGTGCCTCCACGTATCGCAGACTCTGATTTACGCGTTGTGGACTGAACGTGCAAGATAATGGCCCGGAGAGATTGTATAAAAACATTGCAGTCTGCGAATCTAACCGCTCCTCAAGGGATTGTGATCCCTGCAGCACCGCCGCCAAAGTAGGCATGAGAAAAAGAAATCGCTACAGTACGCGACAAATGAGAATGGCTATCAACAAAGGATTCCTCCCTTGCGAGACCGCCTGAAACAGATTCCCCCCGTGGCCCTGGTGATCCTGGGCACGATGCTCGCCATCGTGTTGCTGGCCATTTTCAAACCCTCGGCGCCCACCCGTGATGTGAGCGAGCGCCATGACCGGGTGCGTTATGTGCTGGCTGAGCCGGGCGCACACTCCCCCAGCATCCAGTTGTTCGGGCGGGTACAGTCGCCCCGCGCCGCCGACCTGACGGCGGTGGTGACCGCCAATGTGACAAGCATTCCGGTGCGGGCCGGCAGCAAGGTCAGTGCCGGCCAGTTACTGATCCAGCTGGACGACACCGAGGCGTCACTGGCCCGGGATCGGGCCAAGGCCAGCCGCGACGAGGCCGCCGCCCAATTGCAGACCACCCGCCTGCGCTATCAGAGCGACAGGAAGAGCCTGGCGCTGGAAAAGAAGCTGGCAAAACTGTCCGAGGACAACCTGCAACGGCTGCAGTCCCTGCGCGGGAAGAATCTGGTCTCCCAGACCCAGCTGGACCAGGCGGAAGAAGCCAAGGCCCGCGCTGAACTGTCATTGAGCCAGCGTCAGCTCAGCGTCAGCGATTTCGAGAACGAACTGGCCCGCATGGAGGCTCGCCTGGCCAGTGCCGAAGCCCAGCTCCAGCAGGCCGAACTGGATCTGACCCGCACCCGGGTAGAAGCGCCGTTCGATGGCACAGTGACGGATATCCCGGTGGCACCGGGGGAACGGGTGCGCCCCGGCGAACCCTTGCTCAGTCTGTTTGCGGACGCCGAGCTGGAAGTGCGTGCACAGATTCCCGAACGGTATCTGGCCGCCGTGCGCGACGGTCTGGGCCAGGGCGAACTGGCCGCCAGCACCGAACTGGAAGGCCGCACCCTGGCGCTGAATCTCAAACGTCTGGCCGGGGATGCCAGCGATGCCCGCGGTGGCATCGACGGTCTGTTCGAGTTTGTCGATGGCGTGCCCGCCGCTGCCCTGGGCCGCCCGCTGACCATTACCCTGACCCTGCCGGCCCGGGATAACCTGATTGCCCTGCCGGCCACCGCCCTGCACGGCCTCAATCGCCTCTATGTCATTGATGACGACAACCGCCTGCGGCGCGTCCAGGCCGATATCGTCGGCGAAGCCATGGATCGGGAAAACGCGCAGCTGCTTCTCCATGCGCCCACCCTTGAAGGGGGCGAACGGATCATGACCACCCAGCTGCCCCAGGCCATTGTCGGCCTGCCGGTGGACCCGCAACCTGTGCCGGGCAGCAACGCCGATGGCGGGGAAGGTGATGTGACAGAGCCGCCCGCAACCCCTGCCACCGTCAGTGGCGACGACAACCACAACGAGGGCCGTCAGGGTGAGTGAATCGCGGGGCCTGATCGCCAGCTTTACCGAGCACAAGGTCGCATCGAATCTGTTGATGCTGTTGATGGTGATGCTCGGGTTTCTCGGCCTCAACCGGCTCAATACCCAGCTGTTTCCGAATTTTGATTTCGACTACATCACCGTCACCATCCCCTGGCGAGGCGCCAGCCCGGAGGATGTACAGCGCTCCATTACCATCCCCGTGGAGCAGGCCATCAAGACCCTGCCCAACACCAAGAAACTGATCGCCCGCTCCCAGCAGGGCGCCTCGGCTATCTTTATCGAGCTGGAAGACGGCACCGACCTGGGCCTGGCCCTGGACGAGGTCCGCCAGCGCATCGACTCCATCCGCAATCTGCCCCAGGACGCGGAGCGACCGGTAATCCAGAAGATCACCAACTACTCCCTGGTCACCTCCATCATGGTGTCCACGGAAAACGGCTCCCTGGAAGAACTGCGCCCGCTGGTGCGCAACATGGAAGACCAGATCCTCGCCCTGGGGGCCGGCAAGGTGGACTTCCTGGGTCTGCCGGAAGAGGAAATGGCCATCCAGGTGCCCGCCGCGGCCCTCCATGATCTGCGCATGAGTCTGGGCGAGATCAGCAACCGGGTGCGCAGTTTCAGCCAGGACATACCCGCCGGCACCGCGGGCCGGGATGACGCTGCCAAACAGCTGCGAGCCCTGGGCCAGCGACGTGACGAACGGGCCTTCGCCGACCTGCCCCTGATTACCACCGCCGACGGCCAGCAGCTGAGTCTGGGCGACGTGGCCACCATCGAGCGACGCCCCCGGGATGACCAGCCTTCCCTCACCTATCAGGGCAACCCGGCCATCGAACTGCAGGTGATGCGCGGCGAAGACGGGGACATGCTGGAGCTGGCCGACAAGGTGCGCAGCTGGGGCGCGGAGTACCGCACCACCCTCCCGGAAGGCGTACAGATGACCTTCTATTTCGAGGCCTGGAAGCTGGTACAGGAGCGCATTTCCACCCTTCTATGGAACGGCATCAGCGGTCTGCTGCTGGTGATCGCCACCCTCTATTTCTTCCTCAATGCCCGGGTGGCCTGGTGGGTCACCGTGGGCATCCCGGTGTCCTTCATGGCCACCCTGGGGCTGGTCTGGCTGTTCGGCGGCACCATCAACATGATCAGTCTGTTCGGCCTGATTCTGGCCCTGGGGATCATTGTCGACGATGCCATTGTGGTGGGCGAGGACACGCTGACCC
Source organism: Alcanivorax sp. DSM 26293 (assembly GCF_900107995.1). Taxonomy (GTDB): domain Bacteria; phylum Pseudomonadota; class Gammaproteobacteria; order Pseudomonadales; family Alcanivoracaceae; genus Alcanivorax. The sequence continues at coordinate 40,093 of NZ_FNUM01000003.1, forward strand.
ACTTGCAGCAGGGGGAATCCGCCCAGCGTGCCGCCCTGGGGGGCGCACGCCGGATGTTCTGGCCGGTGGTGGCCTCCAGTACCACCACCATTGCCGCCTTCCTGCCCCTGGGCATGATGAGCGGCGCCATGGGCAAGATCGCCTTCGACATTCCCTTCGTGATGATCTGTGTGATCCTGGCCTCCCTGCTGGAATGCTTTCTGGTATTGCCCGGCCATTTGCATCACAGCTTCCGGGGTATCCAGGTCAAAGCCTCCGGGGTGCGGGAACGTATCGACGCCGGCTTCCACCGGTTCCGTGAGGAGCGATTCCGGCCGTTGGTGGCCTGGGCCATTCGCCATCGGCACCTGGTCAGCGTCTCCGCCGTGGCGGCGTTCATCCTGGCACTGAGCCTGATCGCCACCGGCTGGCTCAAGTTCACCTTTTTCCCACCGGTGGATGGTGACCAGCTGCGCGCCGTGGTGGAGTTTTCCTCCGGCACTGACCGGCGCCAGGTGGATCGCTTCCTGTCCCATCTGGAAGACGCCCTGAACGAGACCAACGAGGAACTGGGCGGCCATCTGGTCAAGACCGTCATCAGTCACCATGGCGCCGCCGCCGGCTTCCCCAACCCTGGCGGGCGCATGGAAAAATACGGCGATGAATACGGCACCCTGGTGGTGGAAGTCTATGTGGGCTCGGACAGACAGATCAGCAATGACGAACTGATCCAGAACTGGCGAGAGAAACTGACCCTGCCTGCCGGCCTGGACCAGCTCACCATTTCCCAGCCGGAAGCGGGCCCACCGGGCAAACCCATCGAGGTGAAGCTCACCGGCAGCGATGCGCCGACCCTGAAACAGGCATCCCTGGCCCTGCAGGAACGGCTCAACGATTTTGCCGGGGTCAGCAACGTGGACGACGACCTGCCCTACGGCAAGGAGCAGCTGACCTTTGAACTGACCGCCCGGGGCCGCGCTCTGGGGCTGACTCTCAACGAGGTGGCCAGCCAGTTACGCGCCGCCTTCGACGGCAACCTGGCCCAGCTCTATAACGAGGAAGACGAGGAAATCGAAGTGCGGGTGATGCTGCCGGACAGTGAACGTCGTCAGTTCACCGCCCTGGAGCGTCTGCCCATCATCACCGCCCAGGGTGAGGCCATCGCCCTGCGGGACGTGGTGAACTTTGATGCCCGCAAGGGCGTGGACTTACTGCGCCGCGTCAACGGCGAACTGGCCGTCACCGTCTACGCGGACCTGGACCCGGAGCAGGGCAACGCCAACGAGATTATTGCCAGCCTCAACGACAGCACCCTGCCCGACCTGAAAGCCAAATATGGCATTGGCGTCGGCTATGAGGGCAAGCTGCAGGAACAGGCTGACAACATGAAGGACATGGCCACCGGTGCCCTGCTGGGGCTGGCAATCATCTATGTGGTACTGGCCTGGGTGTTCAGCTCCTACTCCTGGCCCTTGGCGATCATGACCGCGATTTTCTTTGGCCTCACCGGCGCGGTGATCGGGCATATCTTCACCGCCCCCTTCGGCATCAAGTTTTCCATGTTTTCCGCCATGGGGCTGTTCGGTCTGTCCGGCATCATCGTCAACGATTCCATCGTGCTGGTGAGCTTCTACCAGCAACTGGTGGCCGAAGGCATGGAACGGTTCCAGGCCATCGTGGAAGCCTGTGTGCGACGTCTGCGGGCCGTCCTGCTGACCTCCATCACCACCATCGCCGGGCTCACTCCCATCCTGTTCGAAAGCTCCCTGCAGGCCCAGTTCCTCAAGCCCATGGCCGTAAGTATCGTCTTTGGGCTGCTGTTCGGTACCGTACTGATCCTGTTGGTGGTGCCGGCCATGCTGATGCTGATCGAGGAGCAGCGGGACCGCTTCCGGGGGATGGGCCCACGACTGGCACCGGGCAATTGGGGGGAACTGGCACGCCGGGCATGGCGTTTTGATCCTGCCTATCACCGGCAGCAGCCGGGCCCGCAGGGGCTGGGCGGCCATCTGTGGTGGGTAATGATTCTCGGCCCCTGGCTGTTACTGACCATAGTGGGCAAACTACCGCTGCTGCAGCACGCCCTGGAGGCCGATGCCGGGCCCTTGCTGATCGCACCCACCGGGCTGCTGTGGCTGGTCATGGCCGGGCTGGGGGCCACCTTCCTGTGGCACCTGTTCCGCCGTCGCCAGCGAGCCGCCAGGCTGGCCGTATACTGGTTATTGGTGACAGGTTTGGGCAGTCTGCTGATCGCGGCACTGGCACCACTGGCCGGTCCGCAGGGCAGTGAACTGGCCACTGCGTTCTGGTCCCAGGCGCGCTGGGCGCTTGTCACTGCGCTAATCGTATTGCCCTTGCTGTTGTGGAGTCGGCGCAGTGCACAGACCCTGACACGCTGACCGAAAACGGCATCATAGTGCCATAATTCGACAGCTTACCTTTTGACCAGTGACTGGTATTATTCGCGTCTGAAGATAGGGAGCCTCTGAATAACTCCTTGCATGCTCAGTCTTTCAGGCTGGTTCGCAATCTAGGCGCGCTTTTGATGGCATGCTGGTTGCCTGTCGAAAAAGCGCAACAACGAGTGCGGGCCAGCCTGGAAGACCCGGAGGGCGCGGCCTGAAGGGAACATCTGCTGCGCTTTGTCGCTAGGAAAGGGGACCACCCTGTCCGTCGCAACAAAACACAACAGCTGCACCCTTCAGGCCACGCTGAGTACGCAAGGAGTTATACAGAGGCTCCCAACAGACAAAAACAAAGTACCGCCGACACAAGCAGTATCGGCGCGAGGAGAGCAACATGGCCAAAATTCTTGTGGTGGATGACTCGCCGACCCAATTGACCAACCTGGTCAAGATCGTCCAGGGCGAAGGCCATGAGGTCATTACCGCCACCAATGGCATGGAAGGCATCGAGAAAGCCCGTGAGGAAAAACCCGACCTGATTCTCATGGACGTGGTGATGCCGGAACTGAACGGCTTCCAGGCCACCCGCAAAATCACCCGTGACCCGGCCACCGAACAGATTCCGGTGATCCTGGTCACCACCAAGGATCAGGAGACCGACAAGGTCTGGGGGCAGCGTCAGGGGGCGGCCGGCTACATCATCAAACCGCCCAAGGAAGCCGAGCTGATCGCCAAGATCAACGAAGTGCTGGGCTAGTGCCCCGCTAGGCTGGCATCTGCAACATAGCCGCTTCCACAAGTCAATCTGTTAACGACCGGGATCATTGCCTATGATTTCGGTCGTTTTGTTTTACGCCTGCACGCGACATGCCTGCAGGCCGCACGCAGCCAGGAAAAGTCATGCGCAGTATTGAACAGATTATCGCCGAGGAAATCGGCTGTCAGGAACGTCAGGTGCACGCTGCCGTCGCCCTGCTCGACGACGGAGCCACCGTCCCCTTTATCGCCCGTTACCGTAAAGAAGTCACCGACGGTCTGGACGACACCCAGCTGCGGAACCTGGAAGATCGGCTGCGTTACCTGCGCGAGATGGAAGAGCGCCGCGAGGCCATCCTGAAAAGCATCGCCGAGCAGGACAAGCTCACCCCGGAACTGGAAAAGGCCATCAAGGCCGCCGACACCAAGACCCGGCTGGAAGATCTCTACCTGCCCTATAAACCCAAGCGCCGCACCCGCGCCCAGATCGCCCGGGAAGCCGGCCTGGAACCGCTGGCCGACGGTCTGCTGGACGATCCGACCCAGAACCCGGAAGAACTGGCCGCCGGCTACCTGAACGAAGAACACAAGATTGCCAGCGTCAAAGATGCCCTGGACGGCGCCAAACAGATCCTGATGGAGCGCTTCGCCGAGAACGCCGATCTGCTTACCCGCCTGCGCACCTTCCTCTGGGACAAGGCCCATATCCAGTCAAAAGTGGCGGACGGCAAGGAAAAGGAAGGCGCCAAGTTCAGCGACTATTTCGATCACAGCGAAGCCATCAAGGGCATCCCCAGTCACCGGGCCCTGGCCCTGTTCCGGGGTCGTAACGAAGGCATCCTGCATGTCTCCATGGTACTGCCGGAAGAGCTGGAAAGCGCCCAGCCGCATCCCTGCGAAGCCATGGTCACCGCGGAAACCGGCTGGCAGCATCAGGGCCGCGCCGCCGATGACTGGCTCAAGGAAGTGATGCGCTGGACCTGGAAGATCAAGCTCAACACCCACCTGGAAACCGAACTGCTGGGCCGGGTGCGCGAACTGGGCGAGGAAGAAGCCATTCAGGTATTTGCCCGCAACCTGAAGAGTCTGCTGATGGCCTCCCCGGCCGGCCCCAAGTGCACCATGGGCCTGGACCCGGGCCTGCGCACCGGGGTGAAAGTGGTGGTGGTGGATGCCACCGGCAAGCTGCTGGAACACACCACCATTTTCCCGCACCAGCCCAAGAACCAGTGGGATCAGTCATTGTCCGCACTGGCCGCCCTGTGCCTGAAGCACAAGGTGGAACTGATCGCCATTGGTAACGGCACCGCCAGCCGGGAAACCGACAAGCTGGCCGGCGAAGTGGTCAAGGCCAGCAAGGGCAACATCCAGAAGATCATGGTGTCCGAAGCCGGCGCCTCGGTGTACTCCGCTTCGGAAACCGCCGCCCGGGAATTCCCGGATCTGGACGTGTCCTTCCGTGGCGCCGTGTCCATTGCACGCCGTCTGCAGGACCCGCTGGCCGAGCTGGTGAAGATCGATCCGAAAGCCATCGGCGTGGGCCAGTACCAGCACGACGTGAGCCAGCTGAAGCTGTCCCGCTCCCTGGATGCGGTGGTGGAAGACTGTGTGAACTCCGTGGGGGTAGACGTGAATACCGCCAGCGCCCCGCTGCTGGCGCGTATCGCCGGCCTCAACAGCACCATCGCCGGCAACATCGTTACCTACCGGGAAAGCCACGGCGCCTTTGCCAGCCGCGCTGACCTGAAGCTGGTACCGCGCCTGGGCGACAAGACCTTCGAACAGGCCGCCGGCTTCCTGCGCATCATGGACGCCGCTAATCCGCTGGACAGTTCCTCGGTCCACCCGGAAGCCTACCCCCTGGTGGAAAAGATCGCCGAGAAACATGGCCGGCCGCTCAAGGAGCTGATCGGTGACGTGCCCTTCCTGAAGAAGGTCAACGCCGCCGACTTTACCGACGACACGTTCGGCCTGCCCACGGTCACCGATATCCTCAGCGAACTGGAAAAACCCGGTCGCGATCCGCGTCCGGAATTCAAGGCTGCCGTCTTCAAGGAAGGGGTGGAAACCCTCAAGGACCTGAAGCCTTCCATGATTCTGGAAGGTACGGTGACCAACGTGACCAACTTCGGCGCCTTCGTGGATATCGGCGTTCACCAGGATGGTCTGGTTCACGTCTCCGCCTTGGCCGACAAGTTCGTGGAAGACCCCCACGATGTGGTCAAGCCCGGGGATATCGTCAAGGTGAAAGTGCTGGAAGTGGACCTGGACCGCAAACGCATCAGCCTGACCATGCGCATGGACGATCAGCCCGCCGAGAAAGCGGCCGGGCAGCGCCCTGCCAGCGCCCGCAAGGGCAATGGTGGCGGCCAGCGCCAGGGCGGCAACAAGCGTGGCGGAGGCCAGCCCCAGAACACCGGTGGCGGCACCTTCGCGGACCTGTTCGCCAAGGCCAAGGACGAGCAGAAGAAAGGCAAGAAGCGCCTGTGACCCGGTGACTTCTCTCTGTCATTCTACTGCCCCATGATTGTCGGATTTCCGTCACACCCGCCGCCGGGCTCGCCCGGCGGGACGACAGGGCCAAACCATGAAACTTGAACAGCGTATTCACGCCCTGCTGGACTCAGACGCCGCCGCCACCCTGGCGGGTATCCGCCGCGGCATCGAAAAAGAAAGCCTGCGCATTACCACCGATGGCACCCTGGCCCAGACGCCCCATCCCACCGCGCTGGGCTCTGCGCTCACTCACCCCTATATCACCACGGACTATTCCGAAGCCCTGCTGGAATTCATCACCCCGCCCAGCACCGAGCTGCACAAGCCGCTGGAATTTCTCGAGCAGCTGCACCGCTACGTTTACAGCCATATCGGTGACGAGGTGCTGTGGGTCAACTCCATGCCGTGCATGATCAGCAACGATGCTGACGTGCCGGTGGCACAGTACGGCAGCTCCAATGTGGGTCGCATGAAGAGCGTCTACCGGGAAGGGCTGGGTCACCGCTATGGCCGCAAGATGCAGACCATTGCCGGCATCCATTACAACTTTTCCTACCCGGAAGAATTCTGGAAACTGAACCAGGTACTGGAAGGGGAAAGAGGCCCGCTGCAGGACTATATCTCCAAGCGCTATTTCGATCTGACCCGCAACTTCCAGCGTTATTCCTGGCTGCTGGTGTACCTGTTCGGCGCCTCACCGGCCCTGTGCAAATCCTTCCTGGCCGGTCGTGAGCACCAGCTGGATACCTTTGACCACACCCTGTTCAAACCCAACGCCACCAGCCTGCGCATGAGCGATCTGGGCTACCAGAACAATGCCCAGTCGTCCCTGGCAATCAGCTACAACAATCTGGACGAGTATGTGGCCACCCTGACCCACGCCATCAAGACGCCGGAACCGGCCTACGAAAAGATCGGCGTAAAGGTGGGCAACGACTATCGCCAGCTGAATGCCAACATCCTGCAGATCGAAAACGAGTACTACTCCTCGATCCGCCCCAAGCGCACCATCAACAAGGGCGAGCGCCCCACCACCGCCCTGCAGAAGCGCGGCGTGGAATATATCGAGATCCGCGCCCTGGATCTGAACCCGTTCGAACCGGTGGGCATCAACCAGCAGGAAATCCGTTTCCTGGACCTGTTTGCCACCTACTGCCTACTGCGCGAATCCCCGCAACTGGAAAAGTGCGACCTGCATGCCAGCAAGGAAAACCTGCGCAAGGTGGTCTACGACGGCCGCAACACCGCCATCGAATTGTGCAACTGGGGCAAGGCCGTATCACTGAAAGACTGGGCGACAGAAAAACTGCAGCAGATGCAGCCCATCGCCGAACTGTTCGACCGCACCCATGGCGGCAACAACTACAGCGACGCCCTGGCCCGCCAGCAGGAAAAGGTGGACAACCCGGACACTACCCCATCGGCCCGGATTCTCGACAAACTGGAAAGCCGCCAGCAAAGTTTCTTCCAGTTCGCCATGAACCAGGCCCTGGCCCATCGGGACCACTTCCTCTCCCGGCAGCGCTGCGACGACACCAACCAGCGCCTGGAACAACTGGCCGCTCACAGCCTGACCGAGCAGCGCCACTGGGAAGATGCGGAAACCCAGAGTTTCGAGGATTATCTGGCGGATTACTTCCGCGACTGAAGCGAGAAGCGAAGAGCGCGTTTCAGAATACGGACTGTTTTGCCTTTCGCTTCTCGCAACTCGTAACCCGTTTCTCGTAGCTCTTGCGCAACCGCCCCGCGTGCTGATGAAGCCACAGCGCACACCGGGAAAATCCTATCTCAGGGTTCCCGGTGTGCTCTGGAATGAAACGGGTTGCCGTTATGCCCGGTGCAGTTGTCACACACCCGCTGTGCGCCATGTCCCAACACCATGCCCCGATCTGGTTTTTGTGCAATTTCACAACAAAAATACGTGCTTCTTCCCTATTCAACCGGGCTTGCGGTGGTAGTCTCGGACTAACCAGCAAGGGAGTGTCGCGATGCCGGATCGTGATCAGTGCGAAAAAGCCTACAACCAGGGATGCATGTGGGGCATGGGCGGGGGTGACAGTAATCGTTGTCCCTACCCTGCCGACGATGCCTTGGCAGAATGGTGGTTTCAGGGGTGGGAAGCCGGTATGGATGCCTGGCATGACCGCAACCTGCGCGAGCAGGAAGCGCGTCAGGCCTGACACCATTCGGACATCAGCCCCACCCTCTACCTCCATCCTGTGGCAGCGGTCGTTCCTCGCGAATGCCCTGCCCCATGAAGGTCGCGATGGAACGGCCGCCCCCACGGTTCCATCCCACCCTTGCCGCCAACCCCGCTTTTGCCTACCCTTCGCCGGTCCCCGACGAAAAGAGTGGCCCATGCTGTCCCTGATCCCCGCACCCCGTCAGCTCAACCTGCTTGCCCTGCTGGCCTGTATTGCCGCCATGGCCGGTGCCCTTTATCTGCAACACGTGGACGGCCTTGAGCCCTGCCCGCTGTGTATCTTCCAACGCATCGGCGTGATCGCCGCCGCTGTGGTTCTGCTGATTGCTGCCCTGCATGGGCCCAAGGGGATCGGAGTGCGCATTTACGGCGCGCTTACCGGGCTGGCAGCCATCGCTGGCGGCGCCGTCTCCGTCCGTCATATCTGGCTGCAGAGTCTGCCGGCGGACCAGGTTCCCGCCTGTGGTCCCGGCCTCAACTACATGCTGGACGTCTTTCCCCTGCAAAGCGTCATTCAGGAAGTGCTGGCCGGTTCCGGGGAATGCGCGGAGATGGACTGGTCTTTCCTGGGGCTGAGTCTGCCGGCCTGGTCTCTGGTGGTATTTTCCGGTCTGCTACTGGTCGCCCTGGTGCAACTGTTCCGCCCCCTGTCCAGATCCTGATCCGCCATGATCGACGGCCTGCTGATCCTGCTGTTTTTCCAGTTCCTCGGTGAGGTGGTCATCCGTCTCACCGGCATCCCCCTGCCCGCCTCGGTGGTCGGCATGGTGCTGTTGTTACTGGCATTGTTGCTCAATGTGCCCTTCAGCCAGCGGGTGGCTCCCGCCGCCGGCGCCCTGATCAAACACATCAGCCTGCTGATTTTTCCGCTGGGGGTGGGCATCGTGCTGCAATGGCACCGCTATGAAGACTATGCGCTAGCGCTGGGCGTCGCTGTAGTACTGGGCACCCTGCTCAGCCTGGTGCTGGTGACGCTAATGCTGAAGAAACTGCTGGGCGGCAAGCATGGCGAATCAGCGGGAGGCCGCCATGATGGATAAACTGGATAGCCTGGCCGGCCTGGTACACACCCCCCTGTTCGGTATCCTGCTGACCCTGGCCAGCTACCGTTTTGCCCTGTGGGTATACGGGCGCAGCAACAGCCTGCCCCTGTTCCACCCCTTCCTGGTGGCCTCGATCCCGGTGATTATCGTATTACCCCTGGTGGGGGTGGATTATGAAGAATACCGGGACCAGACCACGCTGATCTCTTTCCTGCTGGGCCCCGCCACCGTGGCCCTGGCCTGGCCCCTGTACCGGCAGCTACACACCGTACGCAGCGTACTCACGCCAATCCTGATCGCCACCGTTCTGGGCGCCTTTATCTCCGCCGCCATCGCCGTGGGGCTGGCCTGGTGGCTGGGCGCCCCGGCGGAGGTGGTGGGCTCGCTGGCTCCGAAATCCATCACCACCCCGATTGCCGTGGAGGTGGTGCAATCCACCGGCGGCTTTGTCTCCCTCGCCGCCGGCGCGGTGGCCATCACCGGCATCGTCGGCGCCCTGGCCGCCGGCCCCATCTTCCGGCTGCTCAAGGTCACCGACCATCGCATCAAGGGCTTTGCCCTGGGTCTGGTGGCCCATGCCATCGGCACCGCCCGTGCCTTCGAATACGGCGAAAAGGCCGGCGCTTTTGCCGGTCTGGCATTGGGTCTCTGCGGGCTGGTCACGGCAATGGCCCTGCCCTGGCTATGGCCCTGGGTGGCGCAGTACCTCTAGACCCGACGGCGCCCTATGGCGCGTCGACCGATCTCAGTGGCGAGTAACGAAAAGCAAAACCGGTTTGGTCTTTCGCGCCTCGTCACTCGTCACTCGCTACTCAACGCTCCACGCCCAGCACCGACACTCCTGCTACCACGGGTAAGCGTCGCCCTCTCTTCCCGGCGCTCTAAAAACCCGCTGTTTAGAAGAAATTTGTCTTTAGCCACAAGTGGCTGAGATATCGTGAGTTTTCTTCCTGACCCGGATTCGTGCCGGTTTTGCCCCATTGCCAGCACGGTACCGCCGGTTCTAGGCTCGATAGCCCAACCCGACAATCGTCAATGGCGACGCCGAGGAGGAACCATGGCGAGCTCCCATTCCGCCGCACTGGCACAGTGGCGGCGCATTGAAGCACTGGTCCAGGCCTGGCTGGATGAACGCCAGCAACTGATCGTGCTGCTTTGCACCCTGCAGGGCCTGAAAGGGCTGTCCGATCACCGTCAGCCACTGCAGAAGCAGGTCCAGCAATTTTGTCAGTTGCTGATGGACTACATCAGTGCCGGTTACTTCGAGGTGTACCGGGAACTGGTCAACGAGGCTCGCCACTTCCACCGCGACAATCCCACACTGACCCGCCAGATTCTCAAGCAGCTGGACAGCTCCACCGACGAAGCGCTGGCTTTCAACGAGGATTTCCAGCACCCGGAGCAATGGCTGGTTCAGCGGAATCAGCTCCCGGAACGGATTGCCCTGCTGATGCAGACCCTGGAAGAACGCTTTGCACTGGAAGACCAGTTGATTCTGAGCATTCACCAGCAGGAACCGCCGCAGCAGCAGGCGATGCATTGAAAGCAGCGGCAAGCCACGAGCTTCAAGCTGCAACTCGAAGAAATGCATAGCGTGCAACAGCACCCGCCGTGCTCCGCGCTTCAAGGTTAAATGTAGGAGCGCCTCTGGAGGCGCGAATGAAGGTGACGACCACCTAACCGGTTAAATGAAACCCGTCGAGTGCGGATATTCCTGATCGCCCTGCGGGCGATTCCCCGCCACGCGTGGTTCGCCATGCAAGCATAGCTCCTACAGAAATAATGGCGTCCGAATCAACAAAAAAGGGCGCCCGAGGGCGCCCTTTTTTTGAAGCATGTCACGACGGGATTTATTCCTCGTCAGCACTCGCTTCGTTACCGCTGCCTTTTACGTCCAGCAGTTCGATCTCGAAGATCAGCGCCTGGTTGGGGCCGATATCGCCACCGGCGCCCTGCTCACCATAGCCCAGAGACGGCGGGACAAAGACTTTCCACTTGTCGCCTTCCTTCATCATCGGCAGCGCTTCCTGCCAGGCCGGAATGATGTGCTGCAGGCCGAAGCTGGCCGGCTGACCACGCTCTACGGAGCTGTCGAACACGGTGCCATCCGGCAGGGTGCCGTGGTAATGCACTTCCACGGTGTCTTCCAGAGTGGGGGAGGCAGCGCCTTCCTCACCGGATTCCAGCACTTCGTACTGCAGGCCGCTATCGGTCACGGTAACGCCATCGCGCTCGGCGTTCTCGGCCAGGAATTTCTCGCTGGCTTCCAGGTTGTTACCCGCCTGCTCTTCCATCTTCTTCTGCTGGGCTTCAATCATGCGGCCCTGGAAATCACGAATCAGCTGATCCAGATCTTCATCACCCAGCTGTGATTTGCCGTCTTCGGCAAAACCATCACGCAGACCCGCTACCATGGCCTCCAGATCCAGATTCTCCAGGCTGCGCATTTGCTCCGCACTGCGGAAGCCCAGCGCATAGGACGCTTTCTGGTCGTCGCTTTTCAGCTCTGCACTTTCCTGACCACATGCTGCCAGCAGGACGGTTCCCGCCAGCACGATTCCCAATTTCTTCATTCTGCCTCCAATTGGCCTACTGTTGTTGTTGCTGTTCCAGACCGCCGCCACCGCGCATTTTCTCAGCGGTGATGGTGGTCGGATTTTTTACGGTAAAGGGTTCCGCCTGCACACCGGGCGGCGGAATCTGGCCATACTGCCAGTTTCCCTGGGGGTCACGCCAGCGATACATCTCCGCGCTTTCCCCGCTTTCCTCCATCCAGGGAGAAATCTTCCGGTCCAGCAACCGTTCCGGCTGCTGCCAGTTCTGTTCCACATACTGCCAATCCAGCAACGGTTTGCCGCTGCCCAGTGGCACAGTAAACAGGGCGGCCAGCACAACCACCAGCAATACGATGATAATCAGCAGATAACGCATGATCCGTTCTCCCCCTTTAGTGAGCCTTCTTCACAGGATTCAGTTCCCTGCAAGAGCAAAATAACACCACAAATTACATCCATACGCCTTATTTTGCGGTACTGTTGGTTTTGTGAGCTGTATCACTTTTCATTCACTCAGTGATCGCGCCACCCCAAACGCCGGGCATACTTCCCCGCAAAAAAACGAATAAGACACGGCATGAATAGCGCACAGAACAGCCCTGCCAAGGGGATCGGCTCCCAACCGCGTTCGTCCGCCCCGTCCCGCATGGTCATTCTGATTGCGAACAGCAAAGGCGGATGCGGCAAGACCACCATCGCCACCAACCTGGCCTGCTATTATGAGGCTCTCGGGAGACGTGTCTCCCTGCTGGATATGGACCCACAGCAATCATCGCTGCAATGGCTGAAATTACGCCAGAACACCACGATTCACGGTTTATCCTGGCCCGCCGGCGAGCCGGTTTCCTTGGGGCGACTGCAGCAGAAGCTGGACCAGGCGGCGCCGGTGACCATCATTGACTCACCCGCTGGCCTGGACCCTCATCATCTTGATCACCTGCTGCGCCTGTCCCAGGTGGTATTGGTTCCCGTGCTGCCCAGCCCCATCGATATTCGCGCCACCACCCGTTTTCTGCAAACCGTGATGCTTGCTCCCAGCTACCGGCGGCGGCCGCGTCGACTGGCCGTGATTGCCAATCGCTCACGCACCCGTACCCGCATGTACGAATCCCTGCGCCAGTTTCTCGCCAGCCTGAAGATTCCTTATCTGGTGACCCTGCGTGACACCCAGCTTTATGTTCAGGCCATGAGCAATGGCGAGGGCGTCCTCGACGCTGCTGTTTCCCGCCACCTGGACGACCAGCAGCATTGGCGCCGCATTGGCGAATGGCTGGAAGTACAACGCCACCTGATACAGACCATGCCGGGGTTTCGGTAAAAGCAGCGGCGAGCGATCCGCTTCGAGCTGCAAAGCAAAGCCCCCTGCCAGCCACGAACGCAACAATGCAGACTGTAGGAGCTATGCTTGCATGGCGAACCGCGCGGTAGCGCGGAAATCGCTCACTGTGCTTGATCCGGGGCGGTCAGGACGGCGCAGATCGGCAGCCTCCAGCAAGAATGTCGAAAAATGTTACGCTCTGTCGCCTCGCTGCGCGAGGTTCGCCATGCAAGCATAGCTCCTACAGTGGCTACGTAGCTTCGGCCAGGTCCAGCATCGCCGCGGTGAGCTTGCTCAGGTCCGCCGGCTCGATCACGAACGGCGGCATGATGTAGACCAGTTTGCCGAACGGACGGATCCATACGCCCTGCTCCACAAAGCGGGCCTGCACCTGTTCCATGGCCACCGGTTCCTTCATTTCCATCACGCCGATGGCGCCCAACACCCGGGTATCCTCCACCGCAGGCAGGTCCTTGAGTGGCAGCAACTCCGCCTTTAGCTGCGCTTCGATGGCCACCACTTTTTCCTGCCAGCCGGAATCCAGCAGCAGCTGAATGCTGGCATTGGCCACCGCACAGGCCAGCGGATTGCCCATGAAGGTGGGCCCGTGCATCAAGACACCGGCCTCGCCATCGCAAATACCGGCCGCCACCTGATCGGTACACAGGGTCGCCGCCAGGGTCATGTAGCCACCGGTGATAGCCTTGCCCAGGCAGAGAATGTCCGGGCACACATCCGCATGCTCCAGCGCAAACAGCTTGCCGGTGCGACCAAAGCCGGTGGCAATTTCATCAAAGATCAGCAGCACCCCATACTGATCACAGAGGGCGCGCACCGCCTTCAGGTAGGTGGGGTGATACATGCGCATGCCACCGGCCCCCTGTACCACCGGCTCCAGAATCACGGCGGCGATCTCCTGATGATGATCCGCCAGCATCTGCTGGATGGAATTGAGATCATCGGTATCAAAATCACTGTCGTAGGGGCATTGCGGCGCCTCGGCAAAATAATGTTTGGCGAGCACCCCGCTGAACAGCGAATGCATGCCGTTGACCGGGTCACAGGCGGCCATGGCCCCGAAGGTATCGCCGTGATAGCCATTGCGCAGGGCCAGTAATTTATCCTTGCCGCTGTGTCCCTGGCTGAGCCAGTACTGCAGGGCCATCTTGATGGCCACCTCCACGGAGACTGAGCCGCTGTCAGCCAGAAACACCTTCTCCAACGGGTCCGGCGTCAATGCAACCAGTTTCTTGCCCAGCTCCACCGCCGGTTCATGGGTCAGCCCACCGAACATCACATGGGCCATGCGGTCGATCTGCTCCTTGGCAGCCCGGTTGAGCACCGGATGGTTATAGCCATGCACCGCCGCCCACCAGGACGACATGCCATCCACCAGCTCGCGCCCGTCTTCCAGCGTCAAGCGCACCCCTTTGGCACTGGCCACCGCAAAGGTGGGCAAGGGTTTTGAGGTGGACGTATAGGGGTGCCAGAGATGGTCGCGGTCGAAGGCCAGGTCGGTGGTCATGGGACAGTCCGGTGAAACACAAGGGGAATGAAGGATGGCAGGAGGACGTTAAAAGTTCAAAGCGCGAGAGCGCGAGGTGGTGGCACCGTAGGAGCTCCTCTTGAGGGGCGAACCGCGTGTCAACGCGGAATCGGCCGGAGGCCGATCAGGAATGTCAGGGCTCAACAGGCTTTTCTGGAAAGGGATGGGAGTAGCTGCGATACCGTTTCCTCGCCAAGGCTCGGATTCGCACCTCAAGAGGTGTATTCGCTACGCTCACCCTGCGGGCCGCACTGCACAACGTGCGTTACTCCGCTACGCTCCGTTCCTACAGCGGCTTCGTCGCAATGCCTAGAGCGCTACCAGATCGTTGAGAGCGCCCTGCACCCCCTCACACTGCGCCGTTTCCGGCACCAGCACCAACAACCAGGCCATGGCATCCACCGGCTTGCCGGCGGGCAACAGGTTGTCGCAGAGGGTCGGCAGGGTTGTCAGCAGCCAGCGCTCCCCTTCCAGCTCCACCTGCTGCAGCTGCCGCTTGAATTCTGGCAGCCGCGCATCGTCGCCAGCCTTGCGGCGAACGGCCCGCAGTGGGCGCAGATAATCGGCTTCGAATTGCCCGGCCAGCTCCGCCATTCGGCGCCCTACTCCTGCATCCGGCTGCTTGCCTGATTCTGCCAGCCACAGGCCGGACAGCAACAGGGCCACCGGCACCTGATATTCGTCCTGCAGGTGCAGGCAGACACGCTCAAAATCCTTGTCCTGCCATCGCCCCAGGGCATAGCGCCACAGATCCTGCTTTATGAAGTCGTCCACGGTTCCCCCGTTACCTTTGCTGGCTTACACTGCGCCGGTTCTCATCAATCCCGGATCTATCCATGCTCTCTCTGGAACACATCAACCTTCGCCGCGGCCCCGACCTGTTGCTGGAAGACGCCAGCGTGGTCCTGCACAAGGGCTGGCGCGTCGGGCTGGTGGGCCGCAACGGCACCGGCAAGAGTTCGCTGTTCAAGCTTATCATGGGCGAACTGGAGAGCGACGGCGGCAACCTGAGCCTGCCCGCAGACTGGCGCCTGGCCATGATGGCCCAGGAAGTACCCGCACTGGAACAGCCGGCCATCGACTATGTGCTCGACGGCCATCGCGCCCTGCGCCGGGCAGAGAAAGCACTGGCAGACGCGGAAGCCGCCGGTGACAACCACGCCATCGCCCATGCCCATGGCGAACTGGAAGCCTTGCACGCCTGGCAACAGCCGGCCCGGGCCGCCACCCTGCTGGCCGGGCTCGGTTTCAGCGAAGCGCAGCAACAGCAGCCAGTGGCCAGTTTTTCCGGGGGCTGGCGCATGCGCCTGAACCTGGCCCAGGTATTGATGAGCGATGCGGACCTGCTGCTGCTCGATGAGCCCACCAACCACCTGGATCTGGATGCCATCCTCTGGTTGCAAAGCTACCTGGTGCAGCAACCCGGGGCGCTGCTGGTGATCTCCCACGACCGCGCCTTCCTGGATGCCACCGTCAACCAGGTCCTGCATATCGAACACAAACAGCTGAAGCACTACAGCGGCGGCTATTCGGATTTTGAACGTCAGCGCGCCGAACAGCTGTCCCTGCAACAGAAGATGCATGAAAAGCAGCAGGCCCAGGTGGCCCACATGCAGAAGTTCATCGCCCGCTTCAAAGCCAAGGCGTCCAAGGCCAAGCAGGCGCAAAGCCGGGTCAAGGCACTGGAACGACTGGAACTGATCGGCCCGGCCCATGTGGATTCCGGGTTCAGTTTCGATTTCCACAAGCCCGACAAACTGCCCAACCCCATGGAAAATCTGGATGCGGTGCGCTGCGGTTACCGTAGCGAGCAGGGAGAAGTGGCCATTCTCGACAATGTCTGCCTGAGCTTGCGACCGGAATCGCGACTGGGTTTGCTGGGGCCCAACGGCGCCGGTAAATCCACCCTGATCCGCACCCTGGTAGGCGAGCTGGCGCCCCTGGCGGGCCGATTCGACAAGGACAACGACCTGGCGGTTGGCTACTTCCACCAGCAACAGGTGGACCGGCTGGATCACAGCGATACGCCCTACCAGATGCTGTCACGTTTCCATCCCAAATGGAGTGAATCCGCCTTGCGCAGCGAGCTGGGCCGGTTCGGCTTTCACGGTGATGATGTGTTTGCCCCGGTGGGACGTTTTTCCGGGGGGGAGAAATCGCGCCTGGCACTGGCCATGATCGTGCAGGAAAAACCGGCGCTGCTGATTCTGGATGAACCCGCCAACCACCTGGACCTGGACATGCGAGAGGCCCTGAATATGGCCCTGCAGGCCTTTGAAGGGGCAGTGGTGATGGTATCCCACGACCGGCACCTGCTGGAAACCACCGTGGATGAGTTCTGGCTGGTGGCCAATGGCTCGGTGACCCGATTCGAGGGTGACCTGGATGACTACGGCCGCTGGCTGCAGCAGAACCGCCGTGACGGCAAACCCGTCAAGGAAGAAAAAGCCGGCGATGGCCTGGATGCAAAAGCCCGCCGCCAGCAGGCCGCCCAGCAACGGGAACAGTTACGCCCCCTCAAGCGGCAAGTGGAAAAACTGGAGAAACAGCTCAGCCAATGTGACCAGGAGCTGGCCAAGATCGAAACCGCCCTGGGCGACGACAGCCTGTACACTGACGACAGCCGTAAAAACGAAATGAATGCATTGCTTGGCGATCAGGCACGCCTGAAAAAACAGCACGACGAGCTGGAAGAACAGTTACTGG
Organism: Alcanivorax sp. DSM 26293; assembly: GCF_900107995.1. GTDB lineage: Bacteria > Pseudomonadota > Gammaproteobacteria > Pseudomonadales > Alcanivoracaceae > Alcanivorax. The sequence goes on from NZ_FNUM01000003.1 coordinate 57,100, forward strand.
AAGCGATGGAGTCGCTGGAGCAAGCCGAAAGTGAACTCACCGTCTGATGCGCCCACTTCCGTTTGCGCGTTACAGCTGCACCAGACGAGTCTGATACACCACCGGACCGGTGGGCTGGCCGGTCGGTGAACCACCCGCCGGTTCCAGGCTGATCGCCAGAGAGCGAGATTGTAACAACTGGCGCACCTGCTGATCGCTGAGATTCATCTGCAACCGGGCACCACCCGTGGGCAGCAATGCCAGTGATATCGGCGCACCGGATTCCGGAAGCAACCACAACTGGTAATCCCTGCCATCGTCCGCCGGCTGAACCGGCGGCATGGCCTTCACGCTCAAGCGCTGATCCCCAGAGGCGTTCACCAGCCACAGGGGCTCGGCCTGCTGACTCTGCACCACACCCACATAATGCGTCACTACTGGCGGTGATGGCGTCCACAGCAGCAAGGCAAAAACGCCCAGAACGGCGATACCCGTGCTCCAGCGCCAGGCGGTCAGGGTCTGCCACCACCGCGCAGCCACCGGTGCCGTGGCTGGAAAGAGTCGTTGCTCGATGCTGTTCCACACGGCCCTCGGAGCAACCTCTTCCGGCAAGGATTCATTGAAAGGTTGCAGCCGTCGCTCCCAGTACCACACCTGACGGCGCACCCGGGCAGAGACCATCATCCAGCGCTCGAAACGTCGCCTGGCGGCACCCTGCAGCGTACCAACCACATATTCTGCGGCCAGCGCATGATTCCGTTCGTAATTATCCGGCTTCATGTGTCCAGACACCGGCGCAATACATCCAGCCCGCGACGAATCCAGCTTTTTGTGGTTCCCAGCGGCTCACCCATGGCGACCGCCAGCTCCTGATGAGTGAAACCACGAAAGTAGGCCATCTCGATACTGGAACGATACCGTTCATCCAGATCTTTCAGGCAGTGATTGAGTCGTTGACGATCAAGCAGATTGCCAACATTATCCATCGGGCCCAGGGTGTTGCTTTCCTGACGGTCACTTACGCTATCGTAATCCGCTTCGTGGCGACGACGACGCAAGGCATCAAGACAGCGATAACGGCCTATGGACATCATCCAGGTCTGCACGCTGCCGCGATCACAATGGTATTCGCCGGCGTGGTGCCAGACCTGGATATAGGTTTCCTGGAGCACGTCACAGGCCTCATCACGATCACGCAGCAAGTGCAAACACATGCCAAATACGGCGCGATGAGTTTTCTGATAAAAACCAGCAAAAGCCTGACGGTCGCCCTGAGCGATGCGAGCCAGTGCGCGTACTAGTCCGTCGTCTGCTTTCGCCATGACTAGGCACCCCCTGTATTACCATAAGTCGTTCCTCACTAATGACAGATGCGTTGTCGTTAATACGTGAAAAAAACCGATTTGGATGCACAAAAAAAAGAAAAAGAAATTCTGCATCCAGTTCCTTTCCTGACGCGTACTACTCTCACACCGACAAGAAAGGAGATTCGTCATGCTATCCCGCCTTACCCTGCTTCCTGCGGCCTGTGCTGCCGCCACTCTGCTGGCCAGTGCCGGCACGATGGCATCCAGCCACCGAGAAGCGCCATTTATCACCGGTATGCCCAAAGTCGACGGTACGGATTTCTACATGTTCAACAGTTATGAATCCGGCCGAGAGGGTTATGTCACTCTGATCGCCAACTACCTACCCCTGCAGGATGCCTACGGTGGCCCCAATTATTTTTCTCTGGACGATGATGCCATCTATGAAATTCACATCGACAACGATGGCAACGCGGAAGAAAACATTACCTTCCGTTTCCAGTTCAACACCGAACGCCGCGACCTGGCGGTCGATGTAGGCGGTACCTCTGTCCCGGTACCATTGATTAATATCGGTGCCGTAACCGGCCAAAACAACGATGCCCAGAATGTCCTGGAAAGCTTCACCGTAGAAATGGTGACCGGCGACCGTCGTACCGGCAACGTACAAAACCTGACCAAGGCCGGCAGTGGTGACAGCAGCTTTGCCAAACCGCTGGACAACATCGGCACCAAATCCATTGATGACTACGAAGCCTACGCAGATAACTTTATCTACGACGTGACTATCCCTGACTGCCCCATGCCCGGCCGCGTATTTGCCGGACAGCGCCAGGAAGGTTTTGTCGTCAATCTGGGTGAGGTCTTCGACCTGGTGGCGTTGAATCCGCTGGGTGCACGGGACTCGCGCAGAAACATCATTGCCGACAAGAACATCACCAGCCTGGCACTGGAAGTTCCGGCTGACTGCCTCACTGGTGAGAATACTGTCATCGGCGGCTGGACCACCGCCAGCGTCCGCCAGGCAACGGTCATCAACCCGGCACCGCAGGGTTCCGAGACCACCGGCAGCAGTAACGCCAAAGGCCCGGCAGTGAAAGGCGGCGCCTTTACCCAGGTGTCCCGTCTTGGCTCTCCGCTGGTCAATGAAGTGGTCATCGGCCTGCCCGACAAGGACCGTTTCAACAGCAGTGAACCCAAGGATGATGGTCAGTTTGCTACCTATGTCACCAACCCCAGCCTGCCTGCGCTGGTAGAAATCCTGTTCGGTGTACCGGCGCCGGAAACGCCCCGTAATGACCTGGTCACTGTCTTCCTTACCGGTGTGCCCGGCGTCACTCAATTGCCCACCGTTACCGCCAGCGAAATGCTGCGCCTGAACACCGGGATCCCGGCAACGGCAGCAGGTGGCCAGAATGATCTGGGTGTTGCAGGTGGCGACTTTGCCGGCTTCCCCAATGGCCGACGCCCGATTGATGATGTGGTAGATATCGCCCTCACCGCGGCTGAAGGCTTCCTGTGTGGCGCCGACGTGAACGGTGAAGCTGCGGGTGGCGAAATAGGCTCCTGTGGTACTCAGGAAATGCAGGTCAACGGTGGCGCTATCGTCAACGACGGTGCCCTGCCCAACGCGGCGGACTACCTGACCCGTTTCCCCTACCTGAACACCCCACTGCCCGGCGCCGATAACGTTGCCGCAGCAGAGTGAAGGAGGACATCATGCGATATCTACTGGCTACCATCATCAGCCTGAGTGCATTGGTGCTGAGCGGGTGCTTTGGCAGTGACAATGACCGTCCCCGCCAGCAGGCGCCGGTGGCGATCAACTACACCGCCTTTGTGAAAGCTCAGCTAGCCACTAGCGGGGATACCCGGGATCCGGTTCCCATCAATGATACCCGCTTCATTTTTCGTGATCTGAATAACCCGAACGCCTATGACGATGTATTGGCAGCGGAGAAATGAGACCAGCCTCCACTACCGCGATGCGGTAGTGGAGGCTTTTCACCCGCACGTTTCAGAGAGCTTCTCCGGGACTGACAAAGGCGCCAAAATATGGCGTCTTTTGTCGGTTGCGGTGACTCTCTTTTTGTTTTGCATGGCGGCCCTCGCAAGCGCCGCCCCCTACACACCGGGCGGGGACCATGTGGTTCTCGCCCGCCTTCCCCAGGTTCCGGCAACGCTGCAGGCGCCTTCTCCACCCAGCGACCTGTCAGCAGCGCTGGCACTGGCCCGCTCACAGATTGACTATGCCAGTGCCCAAGGCGATCCCCGCTTTCTCGGTTACGCCGAGGCCACGCTGGCTCCATTCAGTCAGGACATGTCGTCACCGGCAGCCAACCTGCTGATGGCCCGTATCGAACAGCAACGTCATCAATTTGCCCGCGCCCGTCATCGCCTGACACGACTGCTGGAGCAGTCACCCAACCAGGGACAAGCGTGGCTGATGCTGGCCAATATTGACCGGGTACAAGGCCGGCTCGATGAGGCCCGGCAGGCTTGCCAGGCAGCATCCCGTACGCTGCCGCCCACCACCGTTTTGCTCTGTCAGGCCAGCGTCCAGGCCATCACGGGCCAGCGGGAGCAAGCCTATCGCACCCTGCAGGCCCTGGCATCCAGCCCGGCCGCGCCACAGGGAAAATCCGCCCAATGGCTGAACACCCTGAGCGCGGAAATAGCGCTGCAACAGGGCCGTCTCGAACTGGCCACCGAGCACCTGCGTGACGCCTTGCAACAGGCCCCGGATGATCCCTATCTACGCTACCTGCAAAGTGACCTGTGGCTGGCCAGCAACCAGGCACAGGCGGTCATCCGCGATCTCACCAACTGGCAGGACAGGGAAGGCGCCTTGCTGAGGCTGGCCATTGCCGGGCAACGCCTTGAGCACCCTCAGGCCCAGGCCTGGCGGCAGGACTACCGGGCACACATGGCCGCCGACCAGGACACCGGTCGCCAGCGCCACCTGCGCGAGCACGCCCGCTTCCTGCTTGAAGTAGAGTCCGATCCGCAAGGCGCCCTCACCCTGGCCCGGGAAAACTGGCAGCAGCAACGGGAACTGGCTGACCTGCGACTGCTGCACGCCAGCGCCATGGCCGCCGACGATCAGGCAACCTTGAGCCAGTTACAGGCCTTTGTAGACCGATACCAGGTTGACGATGCCCAACTCACTCAACCTGCCAAGGGAGCCAGTGAATGAAATCCCTGTCTTTGCTTTTCCTGCTCTTGCTGGCCGGGCAGGCATTCGCCCACAAACCCAGCGACAGCTATCTGGTGATCAACAGCAATGCCGGCAACGCCCTGATAGAGGGGCGCTGGGATATCGCCCTGCGCGACCTGCAGCTGGTGCTGCCCCTGGATCAAAACGGTGATGGCACCATCACCTGGGGGGAACTGCGCCGCCAGCAGCGCAACCTGGACGCTACCGTGCTCCCCACCCTTACCATCGAGGCACTGCATGGCGAGCAGCGACACGCCTGTGCCCTCAACCTGACCCGGCTGCAGGCCATCGACCACGTGGATGGCACCTACGCCGCCCTGCACTGGCGCGGCGATTGCCAGGGGCCGCCGGAGCAATTGGCCGTGGGCTATCAGTTCCTGTTTGATCGAGACCCCAGCCACCATGGCCTGTTACGGCTGGAACAGGGAGATACCACGCTCACCGCCGTGTTCAGCAACCAGCACCGCAACCAGCTGATGTCCACGGATGCCGGGGCACAATGGCAGGCGTTCCAGGGGTTCATCCGCCAGGGTGTGCACCATATCCTGATCGGCTATGACCATATCCTGTTCCTGCTGACGCTGTTGTTCCCGGCGGTGCTGCTATGGCAGCGGGGCGGCTGGCAGCCGGCACCCACTATCACCGGCGCGCTCACACAGACGCTGGCGATTGTTACCGCCTTTACCGTGACCCACTCGCTGACCCTGGCTCTGGCAACACTGGGCATAATCACGCTGCCCACCTGGCTGGTGGAGTCCGCCATCGCCATCACCGTAGCGCTGGGTGCAGCGGCGAATCTGGTACCCCAGTTGTTTCCCAAACGCTGGGTGATGGCTTTCGTGTTCGGGCTGATTCATGGTCTGGGCTTTGCCTCGGTACTGGCTGATCTGGGCCTCACTGACAGCGGGATTTTCCTGCCGTTATTGGGCTTCAATCTCGGCGTGGAACTGGGCCAGGTAGCCATCGTGCTGCTGTTTGTGCCAGCGGCCTATCTGGTCCGGGAAACAGTGGCCTATCGACGGGTCTTTGTACCGGTGGGATCGGTGGCCATCATAATCCTGGCCGGAGTGTGGCTGGCGGAAAGGCTCAGCGGCGCCTGACATGACAGACATGCCGGGCGCCCTCTGACCGTTGCCACAGATTGCGTAGGGTGCACTGAGCCTAAGGCGAACTGCACCGGCCCGGCGTTTGATGGTGCAGTTCGCCTTAGGCTCAGTGCACCCTACTTCCTTGCAAACAGTGGTTGTTTGCGGCCATAAAAAAGCCGCCCCGGTTTCCCGGGGCGGCTTTTTTCAGGTCGAACAACGCCGCCGCGCGGCACCCAACCTTTCATCGCTGGCGAGCACTAACCTCGCGTTTCCACTTTCAACTTGAAACTGCTCTTACAGCACTTCGATGATGGTGGCATTAGCTGTACCCAGGCCTTCGCAGATAGCCAACAGACCGTACTTGCCACCGCGACGCTTGAGTTCGTAGACCAGGGTCCCCATCAACTTGGTGCCGGTGGCACCCAGCGGATGGCCCAGGGCCTGGGCGCCACCGTTGACGTTGAGCTTGTCGTAGTCGGCGCCTACCGCCTTCATCCAGGCCAGGGGCACGGAACCGAAGGCCTCGTTCACTTCATACAGATCGATGTCGCCAATGGTCATGCCGGCCTGCTTGAGCACTTTCTCGGTGGCCGGAATCGGGCCTTCCAGCACCATGGTCGGATCGGAGCCCACCACCGCCATGGCATGGATACGCGCGAGAGGCGTCAGGCCGTATTCCTTCACCGCCTTTTCGCTGGCAATCATCACCGCCGACGCGCCATCGGTAATCTGGCTGGCATTGGCGGCGCTGATATGGCCCCCTTCCTGCAGCGGCTGCAGCGCCTTGATGGCATCCAGTTCCGCTTCCCAGCGGATCCCTTCGTCCACGATGTGCTCATCACTACTGCCATCTTCCAGGGTAATCGGCACCGGAATGATTTCGTCATTGAACCGGCCCGCTTCCGTGGCCGCGGCACCGCGCTTGTGCGAATCGTAGGCGAACTGGTCCAGCTCGGCCTTGCTTACCCCGTATTTCTCCGCCATGCGCTCGGCGCCGATGAACTGGCTGAACGTCTCACCGGGATAACGCTTGCTGATTTCACCGGTGAACGGGTTGCCCATTTCCTTGACCGCAGTGACCGGCGCACCGATGGGCACCTGACTCATGGATTCCACACCACCGGCAATCACCAGATCCTGGGTGCCACTCATGACCGCCTGGGCGGCGAAGTGAATCGCCTGTTGTGAGGAACCGCACTGGCGGTCGATGGTGACACCGGGGACGGATTCCGGCAGGCAGGAACTGAGGATGGAAGTCCGCGCCACATTGAAGGTCTGCGGACCGATCTGGCTCACGCAACCGAAGATCACGTCGTCCACCTTCTCAGGTGCCACACCGATACGATTCACCACCGCATCAATGACCCGGCCACCCATATCCGCCGGGTGCACCTTGCTCAGCCGACCATTTTTCTTGCCACCGGCGGTACGCACCGCCGCTACGATATATGCCTCTGCCACCTTGTCACTCCTCGCATGTCGTTAACGGATCAAGCCTTATATTACCGAGGCTACTCGCGGGAATACGACAGGCTCAATGACGAAAAACAACGTGCCGGTCAGGCATTCGGTCACCGCCGCCTCAAGGCGGGGTCGCCATAACCACTGTAAAGTTCGAAAAAATCGATTAAATCGCCCAGCCAGTCCCACTGTTTCATCAAACTGTTCCAGCCCATCCTTGTCACCATGATTCAGACGGCCACATTCGCTGCGCCGTCATCGCTGGCATAACAACAACTCTCTGTAGAAACAGGCAACAACTGCCCAGCAACGCAATACCGCTATTGCGCGTGCCGGGCCTACTGTACGCGCAGCAAACCTAAACCGGGTGTGCACGGCACGCCCCCAGGTGGACATGACGCCATGAACGATGCAGAGAGACTGACAGGTTTTGCCACGCCGCGGCTGCGCCAACGGGGCAAATCAGCGATCACAGCGCTGCTGGTTGCCCTGCTGGGCGGCGTGGCGACACCGGGTACCGGCATGGCTGCCAGCACTGACAGCGTGCAACTGGCCCGGGCCGGTGACCCTGCGTTCGAGGAACAGCGCCCACGTCGGCCTCGTCCCGATCCGCAACAGGAGCGGACCATCGACAGCTGGTCCCTGACCCTGGACAACGACTTGCTGGTCCCCGGCAGTCGCGATCAGGACTACACCTACGGGATCAGTGTGGCCGCTACCGGTCGCCAGGCCCGTGATTTCGCCCTGTCCCTGAATACGCCGCTGACCTGGATCGACAGACTCACCGGCGTGGACGGTATCGCCGGGGGCCAGATCCGGGGACACAGCTTTGAAGCCGGCATCTTTGGTTTCACCCCGGAAGACAAGGAGGCCAAGCGCCCGTTGTATGACGACCGCCCCTACGCCAGCCTGATGTATCTTTCCAGCAGCCGGGTACAGGTGAACCCGGCCAGGCAAGTGGCCTGGCACAGTACCCTGACAGTGGGTGCCATGGGGCTGGATCTGGCCGGCGACATCCAGAATGGGGTACACAAGGTGATTGGCAGCGACCGGGCGGAAGGCTGGGAGCATCAGGTCAGTGATGGCGGCGAACCCACCTTCCGCTATGCGGTGGCCCGACAGAAGATCCTGCCCGTGTCATCCGACCGGCTGGAAGTGAAGAGCACCGTAGAAGGCTCGGTGGGCTACCTCACCGAAGCACGCTGGAGCCTGAGCTTCCGCGCCGGACGCCTGCATTCTCCCTGGTGGCAGACCAGTCCGGAACTGGCCCATTACGGGGAGCGCAACAACGCCACCGCCATGAGCCAGAATCATGAACATTATCTGTGGGGCGGCATCGCCCTGGTGGGCCGGGCCTATAACGCCTTTCTGCAGGGCCAGTTCCGCGACAGCGAAGTGAGCTACGACAGTGACGAGGTCAACCATGGCGTGGCCGAAGCCTGGCTGGGCTACACCTGGGCCTTCAATGATGGCTACCGGCTCAGCTATGTACTGCGGGGCCACACCTCTGAATTGAAGGAGGGCGTGGGCGACCGGAATGTGCTGTGGGGCGGACTGGTGTTTGCCAAAACGTTCTAGGCCCGGTTCAGCGCACCCTCCCACTGTTGGAGCTTTGCTGGCAAAGCGAAAAGCCGCTATGGAGGTAATACCATCGCGTCGCTTTGCAGGCAAAGCTCCCACGAGGGGCTAGGATTTCAATGCTTCCGCGTAGGGGACCTGATCGGAGGATTCCCCGTAAATATCCCGCACCGGTCGCACTTCGATGCTGCCATAGCGGGCCGGCGGAATACGGCTGGCCACACGAATGGCATCATTGAGATCATTGGCCTCGATCAGATAGAAGCCGGCAAGCTGTTCCTTGGTTTCCGCAAAGGGGCCGTCGGTAACACTGACCTGGCCGTCCCGCAATCTCACCGTGGTGGCCGTGGAGACCGGTTGCAGGGCGGAACCGTCCAACATTACACCGGACTCCGTGAGCCCGCCACTGTAGGCCTGGCACTCCTTGTTCAGCGCCCGCCAGTGATCATCACCACGCTCCTGCATGGCCGCTTCGTTGTAATACACCAGACATAGATATTTCATCGTGTTCTCTCCCTAGCTGAAGCGTACCGGCGTGTGCTCTGGCTGCCAGTCCATAATCAGGGACATATCTTCCGGGTTGAAAGGGCAGGAAAAATGCTCATGCAAAATCTGCCACTGATCCCCGTCCCGTTCCCAGACCTGAGTCACACGCATCCAGCCTCCTTGCTGCTCTCCTTCCACCGTAGCGCCGCAATGGGTCAGGCTGTGACTGACCGCCAGGGAATCGGCCGTTTCCACTTTGTAGTCATACATCTCGAAAAAAGGGTCGGCAGGGCAGGATGCCATGCATTTTTTCCAGTGCTCCCGATAGGCAGGTGCCCCTTCTACCTGCAGCGCCAGAATGGCGTCGAAGGAGCGGATAGCAGGGTGGTAAAGGGCCATCACGGCCTCCACATCATTGCTGGCCGCCGCCTTCAGCCAACGGCGGGTCAGCTCTTTAATAGTGCGTTCAGTGCTCATGGTTTTCTCCTTGATTACGGTTGTCTTATCAAGGAATCGAAAGGGATGACACGGTTTCGACAGGGCTGTGGATTTTTTTCATCCCAGCTCGACCAACCGCTGGCGCAGAAAGCGTTGTTCCGCGGGCTGCGAGGCCCGTTCCAGGGCTGCCTGGTAGGCGCTACGGGCCAACTCCCGCTGGCCCAGTCGACGGTGCATGTCCGCCCGGGCGGCGTGGGCCAGGTGGTAATCGTGCAGGGTGGCGTCCTCCATCAACGGGGCCAGCGCCTGCAACCCGATCTCGGGGCCATCACGCATGGCCACCGCCACCGCCCGATTCAGTGCCACGATGGGGCTCGGCATCATGGTCAGTAACAGGTCATACAGCCCCACGATCTCGGCCCAATCGGTGGCCTCACTACTGGGCGCATGGGCATGAACAGCGGCAATGGCCGCCTGCAGGGTGTAGGGGCCAAAACGTTGCGACTGCAGGGCATGGCGAACCAATTCATCCGCCCGGGCAATTTCTGCCCGGTCCCACAGGCTGCGATCCTGATGCTCCAGCAATACCAGCTCTCCCTGTGCCGTGGTACGCGTGGCACGGCGAGCGTGATGCAACAGCATCAATGCCAGCAAGCCCTGGCATTCCGGTTCCGGGCTGGGTAGCAGGGACAGCACCAGTTCAGCCAGACGAATCGCCTCTTCACTGAGGTCGTGGCGCAACACCTGATCCCCTGACGAAGCCAGATATCCCTCGTTGAAAACCAGATAGATCACCTGCAACACCGATTGCAGACGCTCATAAAGTTCGTCGCCTTCGGGCACTTCATAGGGGATCCTGGCATCGCGAATCTTGGCCTTGGCGCGCACGATACGCTGGGCCACGGTGGGGGCTTTTTTCAGAAAAGCGCGGGCAATTTCTTCCGTGGTCAGGCCACAGACTTCGCGCAGGGTCAGCGCCACCTGGGCGTCCCGGGCGAGCCCCGGGTGGCAGCAGGTAAAAATCAGGCGAAGCCGGTCATCGTCGATGGCCAGATTTTCCACCTCCAGCTCCACCACGGCCCGGGCGGCCAGCTGCTCGGCCTGTTCGTGGAGAATCTGGTCATGGCGGGCCCGGCGACGTAGCTGATCGATGGCCTTGAAACGACCGGCAGAGACCAGCCAGGCGCGGGGATTGTCCGGCACCCCTTCACCGGGCCATTGCCGCAGGGCGGCGATAAAGGCCTCCTGCAAGGCATCTTCGGCCAGATCAAAGTCCCCCAGAAGACGAATCAGGGTGGCCAGCACCCGCCGGGACTCTGTGGTGAAAATATGTTGAATGCGTTGTTCGGTGTCATCCCTGACCGTCATCATTCAGTCCTGTGAGGCAATGTGCTCCAACACCAGCGACGCCAGCCCATCGGCGTTGCCGAAGTAGTCCAGCAACTCAATGGTGAGAGCCGGAAAACGCTCGCGGGCATCTTCAACCTGGGCCGGAATATCCTTGCCCACGTGTTTGCCCTTGTTGAAGAACAAGGGATACAGCTGCACATGGGTCACTGGCTGATGCTCCAGCTGCTGAATCGCCTCCACCAGCGAGGGCTGGGCCAGCTCGAGAAAACAGGGCAGCACCGCCACATATTCCTCGCCCGCCCCAGGGGCGGATTCCGCCACGGCTTCCACCAGGGCACGGAATTCGTCGTTGGCCGTGTCGCTGCGGCTGCCATGGGCCATGATCAATAGGGCTTTGGACATTGATACTCTCCGAACGCTTGCGTAGGAGCGTCGCTGGCGGCGCGATTCCTGACCTGGATAAAAACGTTGTCACCTCAGGGGGCACAGAGCACACCGAGAATACCGATTCTTTTCCTCAGTGATCTCTGTGCGCTCGGTGGTGAAATCGCCTTTGATTTACGTGTTTTATCGTACCGCCAGCGACGCTTCTACAACGACCTTGTCGCGAACTCGTAGCTGGCTTCGACGACGATGGCGTGCCGCCGTGCCAGCGCGACCCGGTCATCATCGTAGCCGCCACCGATCACCGTGGCCACCGGGATTTCCCGGCGGCGGCAGCGCTCGATCACACCGCGATCACGGTCGGCGATACCCTGCTCGGAAATACACAGTCGTCCCAGCGGGTCATGCTCGAAAATATCCACCCCGGCATCATACAGCACCAGTTGCGGACGCACCGTGTCCAGCAGGGATTCCAGCGTTTCGAACACCGTGTCCAGATAATCCCGGTCACTCATGCCCAACGGCAATCCCACATCCAGATCGCTTTTCTGCTTGCGCACCGGAAAGTTTTTTTCGCAATGGATGGAACAGGTAAACGCTCGTGGCTCATCGGCAAGCATGGCGGCGGTGCCATCACCCTGATGGACATCGCAATCGAAAATCAGCAGTCGCTCCACTGCCCCACTGGCCAGGAGTTGCTTCGCCGCAAAAGCCAAGTCATTGAAGATGCAGAAACCGGAACCGAAATCGTAATGGGCATGATGGGTACCCCCCGCCAGATGACAGGCCAATCCCTGTTTCAGGGCCAGCTGGGCGGTAAGCAGGGTGCCCATGGGGGCAATGCAGGTGCGTTTTACCAGCCCCTCACTCCACGGCAGCCCCAGGCGTCGCTGGGCTTTCGGGTCCAGGGTACCGGCAACGATATCCGACACATATCGGGGACAATGGGCCTGGCCAAGCAGGGCCTCCTTGGCTCTTCCCGGGCGATATTCATTGTCGCCACGGGCAATTCCCGCCGCCCGCAAATGCCCGTGCAGCAGACCGAATTTTTCCATGGGGAAACGGTGTTCGCCGGGAAAGGGAAAGCTGTAGTTGGGGTGATAAACGAGGGGCAGCACAGACAATCCCAGGTTAAACAGGAGGACAGGAATGGTGGCGGGCCGGACTGACTCCGACCCCTAGAACAACCACTCCAGCCCATGGCGGGCCTGGTTGCGGGCATTTTCGGTAATCACCTCGCCATGGGCCAGGCTGAGCTTTTCAAAGGGCCATTCCAGGATACGGGTGATACTGGCGCGGGCCTTGCGACGGTTCAGGTAGACCAACCGCAGGACCGGATGCCAACCCGGCTTTTGCCACAGGCCGCCCAGTTTCAGATACCAGCGGGTGAAGCCATGGTCACACTGGCGGAAGTTTTCGATCAGGTCGGCGGCGATCAGGGTACGGCTGGCGGAATGGTAAAACACCGTCTCCTGCAGCATGGAGCCTTCAATAAAGACCAGCTCGAAATCCTCTCCCCAATCCGGGTGCGGGGTTTCCGAGAGCACCGCGTCCAGCTTCAGATCCTTGCGCTTGCCGGCCAGTTTGGCCGGGCCATGCAGAAGCGCTTTCGGGTAACGCTGCTTTACCTCAGCGGCAAACACATGATGGAACAGATTGGGGCAAACGATATGTGTCACCTCCCCCAACGCCGCCAGCTCTGCCGCCAGATCCTCGTCCACCGGCACCGGCGAGTGCAACAGCAACCCGCCGCTGGACAGCTTCACGACGGTCATGCGAGTCCCCACATGGAGGCCCATGAAGGCATGGGGGATGGCGACGTGCCAGAGGGTATCGGAAAGCGGTTGCAGCTGGCTCATGATAGGTTCCTTGCGTCTCTCTGAAGTACCAAGACTAATGACGAAAGGCGGCGCTATCCATGGCTTTGTCGTAACGGCTCCAGCAACTTCTCGGTGCCATCCATCTTCAGCATCAGCGCCAGTGCCATCAGCCGGCCCAGCTCGCCATTGGGAAATCCCTTGTCGGCGAACCACAGCAGATAGGGTTCGGGCAGATCGATCAGCACCCGGCCCTGGTATTTTCCGAACGGCATGGTGCGTTCGATCAGGGCTTTCAGGTCTTCCTGTTTGAAATCCATAGCGACTCAGCGATAACGACGACGCAGGCGGCGGTGACGGTGGCGAAAGAAAAATGCCACCAGCGCGCCCGTGATACGCGGGAACATCCGCGGTTCAAATTCCAGAATGTCCTGCAGCGTACAGCCCGTGTCACTGTCCGCCAAGCGGCGATGGTGGCGCCAGCTGCGCATACCGGTCATGGGGGACGCTTCCACGAAGCCTTCCTGCGGTGTCAGCGACAACAGGGTCAACTCGGAGTGGCCCACCGGCAACAGACCGAACAGCTTCAACGGGCTGCGGAACAGGGGCTTGCCCGGTGTCAGCGCCACCGCTTGAAGATCCCGAACCCCCGGCGGCGCGCCCATGCTCAACCAGGGGCGCATTTCATCGTTGATACCGTCCATGGCGGTGACTGCCTGCCACAGGCGGCTTCGGTCCACGGGTAGATCACTGGTAAATGTCAGTTGAATCATGGCATCAACTCCCGCAGTGATCCGGTTCCCGCTCCTGGTTCGCCTGACGCAAAATGGAGACGGCACTGTGGGTAAACAGTCCGGCAATGGCCAATGCCACCAGCAGGTCCGGCCAGCGACTGCCCTGCCAAACTACCCACGCCCCGGAGAGCAGTACCGCCAGGTTGGCGATGGCATCGTTACGAGAGCACAGCCAAACCGAGCGAATATTGGCATCCCCCTGCCGGTAACGCATCAGCAGCAAGGCGCTGACCACGTTGGCGGTCAGTGCCAACCCGGCGACCCCCATCATCATCTGGCCCTGGGGCGCATTCCCCTGGAGCAAGGCCCAGACACTGTTCGCCAGTACCACCAGCCCCATGATCAGCAGGGAAACGCCCTTGATACGGGCTGCCCGCAGCCGCCAGGCCAGGGACTGTCCCAGCGCCCACAGGGTCAGCCCGTAGGTGGCCGTATCTCCCAGAAAATCCAGGGCATCCGCCTGCAGGGCACGGGAATCCGCCAGCACCCCGGAGGTCGCCTCCACCACAAACATCACCGCATTGATCAGCAGCACCACCCATAACACCCGGCGATAGGCCGGTGCCGGGGTGGAACGGATATCGGTATCACAACAACCCATGACTCATGTCTCCATCAGTTCACGCAAATTCACAATCGGCATGGCCTGGACCAGGCCTCCAGAAAACCCATCGCAGACCCGCAAGCGCCTGTATTGCCTTTTCCTCACCGGGATTTCCTTGAATCCCGTCGGTCATGCCATCATTAAAAAAGCTGTAGTGACTACAGGTTCAAGCCCCGGAGGCAGAATGAGTACGCTTTTTTCCATCGGCACCCTGAGCCAGGCCACTGGCTGCAAGGTGGAAACCATCCGCTATTACGAAAAGATCGGCCTGATGCCTGAACCTGCCCGCAGCGAAGGTGGACAGCGCCGCTATCACCGCAAACACCGGGAACGACTGCAATTCATCCGCCACAGCCGGGAACTGGGTTTTACCCTGGATGATATTCGCGAACTGCTGGCCATGAGCGAGCAGCATGGCCACGCGGACAGCATCGCCCGCCGTCACCGGGCCGCCGTGCAGGCCCGCATCCTCTCTCTCACCGCATTACGTAACGAACTGGATCGAATGATTGACGAGTGCGAGCAGGGGCATGCAGGGGAATGCCGGGTCATCGAGGTGCTCAGCGATCACCAGGAATGCCGGGGCGACCACTGACGTTTTTTCACGTTTACCCCATATGGGGGAAGCCCATTTCTGGCCAGTTTCTACAATGAAGGGGGAACGATGACGCCCGGTAACGACACGCCGGGATCAAATGATGGACAGAAAAGGGGAAGATCATGAAATGGACTCTTGGCATTGCCACACTGCTCGCCTCACAGTTTGCCATTGCGGACTACTACTCCAGCCTGGATGAAGACACCTGCTGGGATGGCCGTAACAGCCGGGGCGGCCCCTGCATGGTGGTGCATGACACCAAATGGAGCCAGTACACCGAAGGCCGCTTCACCGTTACCTTCCGCAATACCTGCAACAACCGGATTTATGCCCGCTTCTGCAATGAGCGCAATAACGGCTCGGAAGACTGCGGCGCGTCCGGTATTTCAGCGGGTAACACCAAGAGCTGGTCCACCAGTAACGCCAATGGCCGCTACAGCTATAACTGGATCGGGGTGGAAAAAGGCTCCAAGGACTGGGTCTGCTCCGGCAAGGTATCCAACTGGCACGACTGATACGCTCAGGGAGCATGCCGTTCGGGCAGCATGCTCCCTGCTCTCTATCAGCACAGAAAATTACTGGGCAATGTTTTTGTAGATTTTCCCGTCCTTCATTATCACCAGAAAATTTTTCTCGGGATCAGCAACCAAATCAATATTTTCAAGAGGGTTTCCATCGACCAGAATCAAATCTGCCAATGCGCCTTCCTTGACCACGCCCAACCTACCCTGATACGGAGCTCTTTTTCCCGATAGCGCAAGCAGGTCTGCATTGGTGCTGGTAGCCATTTTCAGCACTTCTCCTGGCTTGTACCAACGAACCATTTTGGCAAGCTGAGCCCCCTGCCGCTCATTAAGCTTGGCATCAAAAAGAGTATCCGTCCCCCAAGCTGTTTTGATTTTATATTTTTTTGCCAGGGCATAGGCCGTGTCCGTTCCACGAGTCATCAACAATTGCTTTTCACGGTTCTCAGAACCATCAGGAAATGCGGTGATATCCTCATCATCCAGAAAGGGCTGGAGACTCAACCAAATATCTTTTTTTGCCATCAACTTTGCGGTTTCTTCATCAATCAGCTGACCGTGGTCAATCACCTTCACGCCAGCACGGATCGCTGTTTGAACCGCTCTTGGCGTGTAGGCATGAACGGTCACGTAGGTGCCCCAGTTTTCAGCGGCAGCCACCGCTGCGCTGAACTCTTCCTCTGTATACTGAGAAACATCAATGGGATCGTAATTGGAAGACACCCCACCACCGGCGGCCAGCTTGATTTGTGAAGCCCCGAGCATCAGCTGCTCCCGGACACGACGAATCACCTCATCAGGGCCATCCGCAATAGCAGCTCCGCCAACCTGTTCAGAATAATGCAAATGGCCATCGGATGACCGAGGCAATTCATTGGTATGACGGTAATCACCATGGCCTCCCGTCTGGGAAATCATCGCGCCGGATGGCCAGATTCTTGGCCCGACAATAAGCTCTTCATCAATAGCACGCTTGATACTGAAAACCGGACCAGCAAGATCACGCACACTGGTGAAGCCTCTCATCAGTGTCTTTTCTGCCTCCTGAGCGGCAAGCAGGTTTAGATAACCTTCCGGGCCAGCAAGTGCGACACTCAAGGGGGCAGCAGCAAGCATCATGTGGAAGTGAGCATCTATCAGCCCGGGCATCAGGGTGTTGCCTTTACCGTCAATGACTCGGATATCATCATCAACATCTATGGTTGATGACGATATCCGGCTTATCTGATTGCCGGTGATCAGCACATCTGAAAGCTCTGAAAGCGAAAGATCTTCACCATTGAAAATCTTGACGTTCCGGAATACTAATGAGCGCTCCTCAACAGAGGTCTCTGCAGAGGTGACAGAAGCGATCAGCACTACGCACCCGATGCAGGCAATCAAAAAAATCTTTTGTATCACGATGCCATTCCCAGAAAATGTGATTAGAGCTGAAACTAAAGCATGGCGCGACAAGACGCGTCTATCATAATTACAAAAGATCCCAAAGATTTTAAAGACAGCAGTGGCACAGCGATTGCCCTGCTTCGGCAATAGACACCTCGCTCAAACACTACCCAATAACCATATGGTTATCCCACCATGCTGCAGGCAAATCCAACCATTCACTATCCGTTCCCCCGGCCTGGCATTTGAAGAAACGGCATTTTCCTTGTCCTGATGTGACCGCAAACCCCTCAGGAACCGCACCCACGCCTGCGCAGTCAGCCATGGGGACATCCACCACGGTGGCGGCGGAATCCAGATCCCAGATAAAGAAACGATTGCCCCGCGGCGCCGTCATGGCAACCAGTCGCTTCTCGCTATGGATGGCAATGCTGGCGGTATACTGTTTCATCATTGCCAATTGGCGGTTGCTGACCGGAAACGGCTGGTAGGGCTGACCGGGACGCTTGATGGCCAACAGCGGCACACTGTCCCAGGCCGGGCCATGGTACTGCTGACCGGTAATCACGGTGCCGTCACTGGCCACGGCCAGATGGCGAATACTGTTCTGCTGTTGCGGCAGGGTTTCCTTGCTGAGCCTTTCACCGTGGCGGTCCATGATCACCAGACTCGGCGCCATGGCGTCCAGGTTCATTTCCTCACGGCTGCCCCCTTCCGTCCGTATACCGCCATTGCCGATGACCAGGGATTCACCGTCCGGCAGCCAGGCCAGCTGATGCGGGCCAACGCCATGGGTGGAGACCTCGCCGTCATGGATCAGCTGCTTGCCGTTTTCCAGACGATAACGCCCCAGCACTCCCCGCCCCGGCTCGGCCGTATCGTTCTCCGTGGTGTAGAGCCACTGCCCCCTGTGGTGGAACACTCCATGGCCGTAGAAGTGGCGGTCCGGCTGACTGCGAAGGGTCTGTAGCAGAGTACCGTCACGCAGGTCCACCAGATAACTTTCCCGAGACGGGCGGCGGCCAACAAACAGGGCAAGGGGCAGCAAGGGGTGCCGACAGATGTCGTGGCAGCGCTCTGCGACAGGCGTGGCGAAGGCCCGCTGGCCATCGAGAAAGTAACCCACCGCGTAATGTTTTCCGGCCGCATCATTACGGGCAGACAACAGCAGCGGTGATTGACCGCGTCCGGACCAGAGCGTCCAGCCACCGAGGGCGGCCACAGCAGCCACTGCCGCACCGGAGCCCAGCAACTGTCGTCGTGTCAGTGGCATAACGTCTCTCCACAAAGCTAGCCAAACCCCGCTGAAGGAATCCGGCGCAGCGAAGTCACGCACGCAGTGAATCGCGGGCACGACCTTTAATGGTCAAAACGGCTATCCCGCGCCTTTTAACGTTGAACTTTCAACTCGCTCCTGCTTTCAATCGCCGTCGTTGGCATTGAAACCGAGCTGAATACCCAAGTCCCGGGCCAGGTCACTTTGCTGCAGCGTTTCCAGCGTATCCAGATCCTGATACAGCGACTGCAGCTGCGCCTGGCTGTCCGGGTCCTGCACGATCTCCATCAGGGGCGCCGGCAGGGCATCCAGTTGATCGTGAACCCGCTGGTAGGCCTCATCAATGTCAGCCACCAGCTGCGCATCCCCGACCAGGGAGCGGACCCGTTCCCACACCGCTTGTGCCCCTTCCAGAGAGGCAATCAGGTTCTCTGTGGAACGACGGCTGCGCCAGGCTTCCGCCTGGTAGGGCTGCGGCACCCCGCGGTTGAGCCGCCCCATCGGTGTCCCCAGCTTCTTCTTCAGGGTATCCACCGCCGTAATCTGCACACGGAGGATGCCACCCAGCGCCTCATCCGCATTGGCATAGCGCCCATTGGGGAACGTCGTAAGCTGCTCAAGCATTCCCTCCGGCTGCTGCCACAGGGTAACCACTTCCGCAGACAGGGCCTGCTGATGGCGAGCAATGCCCACAAGCAACGGGCAGTAGCGATCCCGACGCTCGCGGATAGCAACCTGCTCATCGAAGAGCACATATTCGAAAGCGGTAAGCCCCTGCACTACCACACTGGCGTCATCCAGCTGTTGCTGATCCAGCTCTGGCGCTTCATCCAGCAGGGACTCGGTCTGGCGGGCCACCATATTGCGCTTGTCCGGCCAGAACTGGACTTGCCAGCTGCGATTGCCTTCGGACAACGGGCCCACCATCAACGGTTGCAGATGGGACCAGGCGGACTGGGTCTGGTGGAAAGCTTGCTTGATCTCTGCCAGCGCCAGTTCGCCGGCACAGCCAGCCCGGGTCGTTTCCAGCAACACCTCATTGCTGCGGAGCCATTGCTGGTGCGCCGGCAGCAACACCTGGTCCGCCAGCTGCGCCGTGACCTCCTGACGGGGATCGCTGCAGGCGGCCAGCGCCAGGGTGGTGATCAGCAGAATAAGGCGTTGCATGGGAAACCTCGGCATCACAGCGAATGGGCTACAGGGAATTCAGGAAGGCCAGCAGGGCCGCACGCTGCTCGGCATTGAAGGTAAGCACCTTGTCCCGGGAAGCGGCGGCCTCGCCATCGTGCCAGAGAATCGCTTCCATCAGATTGCGGGCACGACCATCGTGAAGGAACTGGGTATGGCCATTCACCGCTTCAGTGAGACCAATGCCCCACAGCGGCGGTGTGCGCCACTCCTGACCGTTAGCCAGGAACTCAGGACGGCCATCCGCCAGACCCGGCCCCATGTCGTGGAGCAACAGATCGGTATAGGGGCGGACAGTCTGGTTGGCCAACTCCGGTTCCGCGGCATCGTTGCCGGTGGTGAAGCTGGGCACATGGCAGCCCTGGCAATTGGCCTGGTGGAATAACGACTTGCCTTTGAGGACCTGGGGGTCATCCACATTGCGGCGGGCCGGTACGGCCAGATTGCGGGTATAGAACAGCACGCTGTCCATGATGCTGTCGCTGACCTCTACCTCTCCGCCGTTAGGCATGGCCAGACAGTCGGCCTGGCTGGGAGCGCAGGAATCCGTGGGCACCAGATGGCTGTTCAGCCCCATATCGTTGGCAAAGGCTTCCGCATTCTGCTGACGCAGGCTGGGCTGACCGGCTTTCCAGCCGAAGCGGCCCATGGCCGTGGCACCCGCAGCGCGATCCCACACCCGATTGGCGCGACCACTGATGCCATCGCCATCCTCGTCATCGGGATCGGCATAGGCCAACAGATCCGCTTCCGGTATCGCCTCCAGAAATCCGAGCCCGATCACGGGTGGTGCAATCCGTGCCGAAAAGAGAGTAGCAGGATGCATGTCGCCATAAGCCAGGTTAGAAAAGTTCAGACGCGGCTTGCGCAGTTCCACCTGGTGGCCATCGGCAAAGGTGACCGTCTCGAATTCGTAGGTGACCCGCACCCGTCCTTCCGGCTCCACACCGGGGATCGCCGCATCCTGGAACTGGCCACCATAGTTGGGCTCAGGTACCAGACCACTGCGGGTCAAATCGTCATCAGCAGCGGCGGGCACCGACAGCCTGACCAGCATGGATACCGCCTGTTTGGCGTCGGCTGCCGGCGGGTGACCACGGCCATCCTTGATGTGGCAATTCTGGCAGGCATTGGTATTGAACAGGGGGCCCAGCCCATCCCGGGCATCCGTGGAAGCCGGCGCGATCACCCAGGGATTACGGAAAAAACTGTTGCCGACACTGAAATCCAGCCGACGGGACGGCGGCAGGTTGGCCAATGGCAGGGAAAACGCATTCTGGTCCGTCTTGGTCACCGTGCCTTCACCGGCAGACAGGTGCTCACCGGGCTCCGCTTCCGTGAACGTCGGGCCCTGATCGCAGCCAGCCAGCAGGGTGGCCAGGGCCAGGGTCAGCAAGAGATATCGCAAGTTACAGGCATCCTTCTATCTGGATAGTGCGGGACTTCGGTAACGACGCAACGACCCATTGGGTTCCACGGCGCCGCCCGGAGGCGGCGCTATGTTACCAGATCCGAAAAAGAATCGTTTTCAGAAACTGTGGTTTGCGGTGTCCGGGTTCAGGGCCTGGATATCCAGTACCAGAGCCGCTTTCTCGATACTGGCGGTCTGTACCACCAGGGCATCGATGGCATGGTTAACGGTGGCGGCACCTTCGGCATTGCCCGGGGCGATCAACTGATCAAAGTGGACACCCTTGGCGGCACTGTCCACCAGCGTCTGCAAGGCCGCTTCACTGGCATCCAGGTCCGTCTTCAATGCCTGGTCCAATTGGGGCTCACTGGCGGCAACCAGCTCACTCAGCGACGGGCCACTGAGGGTCTCGCCGTTCACCCGCTGATACTCACCCAGGTAGACATTCTCGATCCCCTTGCCGTTGTAAAAATGGGAGAAGTGGGTGTTGTCGCTGAAACAATCATGTTCGTCTTCCGGCGAATGGGCGGCCAATGCCACCTTCATGCGTTCGCCGGCCAACTCACCCAGGGACAGGCTGCCCATGCCGAACAGCATCTTGCGCAGACCGTCTTCCACACTGCCCGCCGCCAATTCGGCCCGGTAGTTATCCTGTTCCGGTTGCCACTCAGCCACCATGGCTTCCAGATCCGCAATCAACAGATCGGTAACCACCTCAAGATACTGACGACGACGGGCGTTGTGTCCGCCGGTGGCACTGTCGCCGGTGGCAAAATCCGTGGCAGGACGCTCACCCGCACCCGGGCCGGTGCCATTCAAGTCCTGCCCCCAGAGCAAAAACTCGATGGCATGATAGCCGGTGGCCACGTTGGCTTCCGAACCACCCAGCTCATTCAGACTGGCGAGCAGCTCCGGGGTCAGTTCACTCAGGTCCATTTGCTGTTCGCCGATTTTCAACGACTGGCTGGCAATGATATTGGCGCGGGCACCCGGGTTACCCATCACCGCCTGGTAATCGTCGGCCACGTAATCGATCAGGCCTTCATCCAGCGGCCAGGCGTTTACCTGGCCCTCCCATTCGTCCACCACCGAATTGCCAAACCGGAATACCTCGGTCTGCATATAGGGCACCCGGGCATCACGCCAGGCCTGACGGGCAGCGGCCAGGGTCTCTTCACTGGGCTGCGCCAGCAGGGTATCGATGTGCTCGCGCAGTTCGCGGGCCTCGCTCAGCGCATCGCTGTAGGCCGCCAGCGCCATGTCGGCGTAGTGGTCGATCACCAGCCGGGCACGGGCCTCGTCGTAAGCCGGTGTCGAAGTGGCAGCAGGTTCATCACTGCAGGCAGAGAGCAGCAGAGAGGCCAGCAACAGGCCCCCGATAGAGACACGGGACAGCATGGAATTCCTCTAAAATCGTGAAACGGCAAGTGAAAAGACACCCGTCACAGGGGCGCCCGAAACTATCAGCCCACAATAATGCGAACTATTCTCATTAATTTAAAGGGGCAAGGCGCAAATTTGCCATTTCATGGGGATTTTTTTGCATCCCGGATGCGTTCACAGTGGATAAACACGGAATTGGATGATGAACCCGGTTCACAAAAGACCTAGAATACCGCCGCCCGCCACCTCCTGTCCTGCGAGATAGCCGTCATGAGCACCGTTTTACTGATTTTGGTTGCACTGGGTTTTCTGTCCATTGTCGTCGAAGACATGGTCCACATCGACAAGGCCAAGACCACATTATTCTTCGGCTCCCTGGCCTGGTTACTGTTTTTCATCGCTCCGCCAGCACACCTGAGCCACGAAGCCCTGATGGAAAGGCTGGACGAGAATCTGCTGGATATTGCCACCCTGTGGCTGTTCCTGATGGCCGCCATGACCTTTGTGGCCTATCTGTCCGGCAAGGGCATCATCGACAGTATCGTCAACCGTCTGCTGCCTACCCATATCAGTGAACGCAAGTTGATGCTGCTCACCGGCCTGTTCGCTTTCCTGTTTTCGTCCCTGGCCGACAACATCACCGCCACCCTGGTGTGTATTGCGGTATTGATGAACCTGAAGCTACCGGCGGAAAAGCTGCTGCGCTATGTGGTGCTGGTGGTGTTCTCCGTGAATGCCGGGGGCACCGCCCTGATCACCGGGGATGTCACTACACTGATGATCTTCCTGGCCGACAAGGTGGAAATCCCCGATCTGCTACTGCTCAGCCTGCCCGCGGCCGGCGCTGTGGCCGTGCTGGCCGGCATGCTGTCACTGGGGCTCAACGGTGAGGTCGTGATTCAGAAACAGGAAAGCACAATCGACCGGGGTGACAAGGTCATTGCCGTGCTGTTCTTTGCCACCATCCTCGGCACCATTGGCGCCAATGTGGCCTTCGGCATTCCGCCGGTACTGTGCTTCCTGTTTGGTCTGTCGCTGATGTTCCTGGTGGTGCAGTTCCTGAACAAGGATGAACCGGTACTGGAATATATCCGCAAGATCGAATTTGACACCCTGCTGTTCTTTCTCGGGGTCTTGCTGCTGGTGGGCATGCTCAAGGAACTGGGCATGCTGGCCTACTTCCCGGCCCTGTATGATCTTATGCCGCCGGTGGCCGCCAACTTCCTGGTGGGAATCGCCTCCGCCCTGTTCGATAACGTGCCGCTCACCGCAGCACTGCTTAATTCCGGTATCGAGATGACCTTGCCGGAATGGTTGTCGCTGACCTACTCGGTGGGCGTGGGCGGCTCTCTGCTGATCATCGGCTCCGCCGCCGGGGTGATCGCCATGAGCAAGGTGGAAGCACTGACCTTTGTCAGCTATCTGCGCTATTTCCTGTATTTGCTGGTGGCCTACAGCATCGGTTTCATTGCCGTGCTGGGGCTGGGACAACTGCTGGTCAGGTAACCCCGTGAAATCAGCCGGCAAACGCCGGATCGTAATGCACCCGGGCATCCGGCCAGTCCCCGTCCAGCAGCAACGCCTGGAAATATTCCGCCGGTACCCCGGGCAGGCGCAGCAACGGTGTGGCCACAAAGCCGAAGCGCAGATACCAGGACGGGTCCCCCAGTAACACACAACCGGCGGCCTCCTGCTCTCGCAACGCCGCGATGGCCGCCTGCATCAGTGCCGAGCCGATTCCTTCTCCCTGACAGTCCGGCAGAACCGACACCGGGCCAATGCCGAACCAGCGACGGCTACCGTCGGACAGTGTCACCGGGGATGCCGCCACATGACCCAGGAGGTCGCCATCGCGCTCGGCGACCAACGACACCACCAGGGCATCCTCTTGGCGTAGCAGATCAACGATCTGGGCTTCGCGCTGATCACTGTGGGTCACATTGGCAAAGGCCGCGTTGATCAACGCGGTAATGGCAGGAATATCCGCCGGGGTTTCCGCCCGGAGACTCAGCCCGGTCATGGCAAACACCGGGCAAGTAAGAAAAGTGGCGCCACCCTGGTCATGACAGAGCCAACATGGCGGATGCGCCTGGTCGACAGTCAGTTGGCGCCATACAGATCGTTATTCAGATCCTTCAGATCACGGTCCAGCTGCTGCCAGTTGCCCTGGCCATCAGCATCCATGTCCGCCAGCTCATGGTACTCATCAATGCGCTGCTGCAAATCCGTGAGCACATCCTGCAACGCCAACTGGTGACGTTCCGCTTCGATACCCGCATCGCCGTTGGCGCCCACGCCCCGAGCCTCCAATTGCTCCAGCTCCGTTTCCAGTTCATCCAGCTTGCCCTTGATGTCGGCAAGCATCTGCTTGGCATTTTCCATGGTGTGGCTCCTTGGAAGTCTCTGCATGATTGCGATGAATCCGTGTCCAGATTGGCCCCATTTCTCGACGGTGGTCAAGGCAATGCCCTGTAACCGTTTATTACGTCTGACAATCGGTCAGTCACAACCCGCAATTGTGGCTGTAGCCGGGGGTTTCCGTTACATTGCAATGAATGATTTCATCAACAGGTCACTCAGGAAATGAAGAAAACCGTTGAACGAGCAGAACTGCTCAAGGACATGATTCAGGAAGCCATCGAGGACGGCGCTACCACCGTGGAAGAGGTGCACCAACACATCGCCGGGCTCCCCTTTGACGCGCTGGAAAAACTGGGCCTGTTTGAAGAACAGGCCGGCAGCCTGAAAGAAAAACAACGCAAGACCATCGGCCTGGTGTACGACACCATCCGCAAGGTCAATCAGGAAGTAGGCTCACTGATTTCGGAACAGTTTGCTGCCCTGGAAGATGCCCGCACAGCATCCCGGAACATGGATGACAAGAACGATCAAGACGACTAGCAAGCAACAGGGCCACGCGCATGTTCCATGGTAACCCCGTTCCCTTTTGGGCAGCCCTGATTGTCAGTGTCCTCTTCGCCCAGGGCTGCGCCAGTTTTGATCCCGGCGAGCGCACGGCCAGCTATTCCCTGGCCCCACCGGCCCACACCCCGCTGACAGACGCCGGACAGGCAGCGTTGAAAGACCGGGAGAGCGATGCGCAATCCGGTTTCTATCTGCTCGATGATGGCCTCTCTGCCTTTGTGGCCCGCGTCGCCATGATCGAGCAGGCCCAGACCTCACTGGATTTGCAGTATTACATTTTCAGTAACGACACCACCGGGAAAATCATCATCAGCCGGTTACTGGAAGCGGCGGACCGGGGAGTGAGGGTGCGATTACTGGTCGATGATCTGGGCACGCGGGTGGACAACCCCCTGGTTGCGATACTGCATAGCCACCCCAACATCGAGATCCGCCTGTTCAACCCGGTCAAGACACGACAGGGCCCACTGCGGTTGATGGAAATGGCCGCCACCTTCAGCCGCTCCAATCACCGCATGCACAACAAGCTGATGCTGGCCGACTCGCTGGTGATGATTGCCGGCGGGCGCAACCTGGCCGATGAATATTTTTCCAACACCCTGGTGGATTTTCAGGACGTGGATGTCCTCGCCGCCGGCCCCATCGTTCGCGATGGCACCCAAAGTTTCGATGACTACTGGAACAGCCGGGCCACCCTGACCGTGGACCGGGTGCTGGATGCGGACGACGCGGACATGTCACTGGAGGCGCTGCGGGCATTTCTGCGCGGTTTTCTGGCGGAGCAGCAGGACAGCGAGTTTGTCGATGCCCTGCGCGGCTCCAGCCTGGGCCGGCAACTGATTGCCGGTCAGATCCCGCTGGATTGGGGGCTGGCGACCTTGTATGCCGATCCTCCGGAAAAAGTGCTTCCGCAAGCCGACATCCCCCGCGACCAGTACCTGCTGAACGACCTCAAGCGAATCCTCAACAGCGCCAGTGACCGCCTGCTGATCAGCTCGGCCTATTTTGTGCCGGGCAAACGGGGGGTGGCCCTGTTTGCCGACAAGGAAGCGGACGGGGTGGACGTGCGCATCCTGACCAACTCCCTCAGCACCACGGATGTGGCCATCGTGCACAGCGGCTATTCCCGCTATCGGCGGCCGTTACTGGAACATGGTGTGAAACTGTGGGAATTGCGCGCGGAAGCCGGCCAGCCCCAGCGCATGCGCTGGTTTCATGGTGAGTCCCGCGCCAGCCTTCATGCCAAGACACTGGTGATTGATGATGACCGCAGCTTCATTGGCTCGGTGAATCTGGATGGCCGCTCGCTGATACAGAATACCGAGGTGGGTCTGCTGATTGAGAGCCCGTCTCTCAATCAGCAACTCAGCGACCTGTTTGATCGCTGGGTGGCCAGCGACTCCGCCTGGCAACTGTCGCTGGATGAAGAACAGCAGCTGCAATGGCAGGCCACCGATGACGGCACCCCCATCACCCTGGACCGCGATCCGGAAACCTCCGGCTGGCAACGCTTTCGCGTCTGGTTGCTGTCACTGCTACCCATCGAGTCGCAGATTTAGGTGGGCGAAAGGCCGCAGAATCAGCGACGGCCTTCTGCCTCCTTTCCACAACCAGACACGCCTTTTTCAAGAGCGTCTTAGTTCCACCAGCGCGATCATCGACAACGCCAGAATCGCCGCATTCACCGTCGCCGCATTGAACGCTGCCAACAGAAACTGCGGCGCCAGCCACAATACGAACACGGACAACAGGCCGATACCCAGTGCCGACAACTGATACGGCCAGCGGCGGCGCCACCACACCAGTATTGCCAGACCCAACCCTACCTCCAGTGCCCCGCCGCCATAGGCAATCCACACCGCCTGTTCGTGGCTGGCACCCAACACCTGGTTAATGGCCAGCTCATCGTCGTGAGGCCCCAGCCATTTTGGAACAATGCCCTGATAGATCCAGATGAATGCCAGGGCAAACCGGCAAAGCGACAGGGTCATCCCAGCTCCACCACAGAAAAATGCGGATTATCCTGCAGGGCAATCAGCGTTTTGATCTGCGCCATGATCACAGGCTGACGCTCACCGTCCACCTCCAGCAACAGACACTCCTGCCTGTCAGGGGTATAACCGGTATCCCGGGCAACACCCTCCAGGCTGCCACCTTCCTTCAATACCAGCCTGACCGGCAGACGAAACGTACAGGC
The DNA here is from genome assembly GCF_900107995.1 of Alcanivorax sp. DSM 26293. GTDB lineage: Bacteria > Pseudomonadota > Gammaproteobacteria > Pseudomonadales > Alcanivoracaceae > Alcanivorax. The sequence continues at coordinate 84,491 of NZ_FNUM01000003.1, forward strand.
AATTTCCAGGTAATCGTGATCATCGCAATGCAGCATGGCTAATCCTGATCCGGGATCCGCACCAGCAGATCCGTCACCCCGACCGCTACCCCGGCCTGGCTCAGCAGCGTGGTGATCTGCCCCCGGTGATGCGTCTGGTGATTGAAAAAATGCAGCAGCAGGCTGCCAAAACGGCGATGCCCCGGCTCCCCCTTCATATTCGTGTAGGCCAGCGCCTGATCCAGGTCCGCCGGGGTCAGCCCCGGCACCCAGCCGGCAATCAGCGCATCCAGTTCCGCGCGTCGCTCCCGGAGCGCCGCAAAATCCGCACAGGGCTGAGCGTCCAGGGCCTCCGGCCAGGCAACCCTATCCAGCGATGCCAGGCCAGCACCACACCCCGGATGCCGGGCAAACCGCTTCAGCCAGATGATATCCGCCACCAGAATGTGGCTGAACGTCGCGAACAGGGAGCCGAAAAAGGCACCGCGATCCTCACGTAATGCCACCTCACCCAAGGGCGCTGCCAGGGCATAGAGCTGCTCGTTCATCCAGCGGTTATAGTCCGCCATCAAGGTCAGATTCCCCATCTCGCTCACAATCTCGCTCCCTCCATTACGCCACCCACTACCAGCCCGAGTCCGCTCAATCCCGGACCCGGTTTCCAGAAACACCGTCAACGCCTTCTGAACCCATTTCACCACCCTGCCCCCACTGTCGCCAGCAGCGCGCAACCGACAGACGCATTATCATCCCCGCCCTTTCCCGATTAGAATGGCCGGCTCGCTCGCGTATACCCTGCAGCATGGATAACCAAGAGTATGCATAGGACGCACACATCCTCCCAATCCGGTCCCGCCGGCAGCCGCCTGGTGGCGCTGCTGACCCAGCTGGACCGCAAGGCCGCCCGGGCCAGCCATGGGGATTTTGCCGAGCGTCTGGGGCGACTGTTCGATCTGTCCGATGCCATCGCCCTGGACGGGGCCAACCAGTACCGCCCCAAGGGCCCGTTCGACGCCAGACCGGACGCCACCGAGCGACTGCAGGCGGACCTGCTGAAAACCCGCGACACCCTGCTGGCCCATCTGAGCCGCAGTTTCGCCGGGGAAAAGGCCGCCTCGGTGATTCCGCTGCCACCGCTCAGAGACGATGCCCCGGCCGACAAGCGCCCCACCTTCGGCGCCTACGAACGCTTCTACCAGGCCCACCAACGGCAGATGATCGCCGGGCTCAGCAACCTGCGCCAGCGGGCCCGCCGGCTGCTTGGCAGTCACAGTGAAGCCATGGCCCGGCTGGCGGAACTGGACGCGGTGTTTGAACAAAGTATGGCCGGCTATGTCCGTCACTGTTTTGGCGCCCTGCCCGGCTTCCTGGAAAAACGTTATCGCACCCTGTGGGATACCCGTGATCCCTTTCACACCGCCCAGGACTGGCTCAGCCCGCAAGGCTGGCTGGGCCAGTTCCGGCGCGAACTGCAACTGTTGTTACTCGCCGAGCTGGATGCCCGCCAGGAACCGGTACTCGGCCTGCTGGATGCCCTCGCCGCTGACGCGACGGACACCCAGTCCATCAATAACGAGGTAAGCAAGACCGTATGAGACGCTTTCTTTTTGCTGTCCCCTTTCTGCTCGGCGCCATCGCCGTGGTCTGGATCGCCGCCACCTTTCTGAGTAACCCGGTGGCCCTGACCGTGACCCTGATCATCGCCGCCGCCTACACCCTGGGCTTTGCCGAGCTGCTGCGCTTTCGCCGCACCACCGCCACCCTGGACCGGCAACTGGAGGATCTGCCCGACAGCCGCGACGGCCTGAACCATTGGCTAAAGGCCCTGCCCGGCAGCCTGCGCCACGCGGTGCAGCGTCGCATCGACGGCCACCCGGCGCCACTGCCCGGCCCCCAGCTCACCCCCTACCTGACCGGCCTGCTGGTCATGCTCGGGCTGCTGGGTACCTTCGTGGGCATGATCGTCACCCTGCAAGGGGCCGCCACCGCCCTGGACGGCAGCAGCGAACTGACCGCCATCCGCAGTGCCCTGGCCGCCCCCATCGCCGGGCTCAGTCTGGCCTTCGGCACCTCCATTGCCGGTGTGGCCGCCTCCGCCATGCTCGGTCTCAGCGCCGCCCTGTGCCGCCGCGACCGCATGACCGTGTCCCGCAAGCTGGACGACCGGGTGGATCTGGAGCTGCATGCCTTCTCCCTGGATCACCAGCGCCAGTCCGCCTATAGCGCCCTGCAGGACCAGTCACGCATATTCCCGGAACTGGTCAGCGCCCTGCAGGGGCTCACCGGGCGCATGGAACAGATGGGCGAACAGCTCAGCGACTCCCTGACCCGTAACCAGCAGGATTTTCATCACACCCTCACCGACCAGTACCGCACCCTGGCGGAGTCGGTCAGCCAGTCCCTCAAGGAAACCCTGGCGGAAAGCAGCCGCATGGCGGTGGAAAACATCCAGCCGATCATGGAGCAATCCCTGGCCGGCCTCAGCCAGCAGGTACAGGGCACCCACGAACGGCTCAACGCGATCACCGAGAAGCAGCTCGCCACCCTCACCGAACGCTTCCGCGAGACCACCGAAGCCGCTGCCCAACACTGGCAGCAGGGGCTCGATCAGCATCAGCAGACCAGCGCCCGCCTGGTCAGCGACATCAGCACCTCCCTGGCCGCCCACCACGATCAGTTCCGTGACAACAGCAGCCAGCTGCTGGAACAGGTTCGCAGCACCCAGTCAGAGCTGGGTAACGCCAGCGAGCAGCAACTGGCGGCCATTGCCGAGCAGTTCCGCAGTGCCAGTGAGCAAGCCCTGCAACAATGGCAGCAAGGCCTGGCTGAGCAGAAAGACACCGGCCACAGCCTGCTGCAGGAAGTGCGCGACACCCAGCAGCAACTGGCCCGCACCAGCGAAGAACAGCTCACCGCCATCACCGGCCAGTTCCGGGCGGTCAGCGAGCAAGCCGCCGCCCAGTGGCGCGACGGCATCGACGCCCAGCAGGCATCCGGCGCCACCCTGGTCAGCGAACTGCGCAACGCCCTGAGCGAGCACAACCAGCAGTTCCAGACCAGCGCCGCCGGCCTGCTGGACGGCCAGAAATCCGGTATTGATACCCTGGTGGCCACCGTGCGCGAGGAGCTTGTTGCCTTGCGGGATGCGGAAGCGGGCCGTAGTGAGGCCGCCAGCGAGCGTCTGGCACAACTGGAAGGCACCGTCAGCGAACACCTGGGTCGCCTGGGCACCGCCCTGGAAGCGCCCATGACCCGACTGATCGAGACCGCCTCGGAGACCCCGAAGGCCGCCGCAGAAGTGATCAGCCGCCTGCGCGAAGAGATGACCCGCAGTAGCGAACGGGACAACGAGCTGCTGGAAGAGCGCCGCCGCATCATGGCCGAGCTGGACACCCTGCTCAGCAGCCAGCGCGATGCCGCCGGCGCCCAGCGCGAGGCCATCGAAACCCTGATCACCGCCGCCAGCGACACCCTCACCCAGGTCAGCGACACCTTCGCCCAGCAGGTCAGCGCCCAGAGCGAACAGCTCGACCAGGTGGCCGGTGATGTGTCCGGCAGCGCCGCCGAGGTGGCCAGCCTCAGTGATGCCTTTGCCACCGCCGTGCAGGTATTCAGCGAGGCCAACGACAAGCTGCTGGATAACCTGCAACAGGTGGAAAGCCGCCTGGAGCAGTCTTCCACCCGCGCCGATGAACAGCTCAACTACTACGTGGAGCAGGCCCGTGAGGTGATTGAGCTGAGCATGGCGTCCCAGAAGGAAGTGATTGATGCCCTGGGCACACTCAACGGCGCCGGCAAGAATGTGGCCCAGAGCGAAGAACGCCCGGCCAGCGAGGTCAACTGATGGACGATCTTCACGACAGCGACAGCTCGCCAGTCTGGGCCATCTTTTCCGATCTGATGGCCGCCCTGGTGGGCATTCTGGTGCTGGTGCTGGTGTGGGTCATCGGTATCCAGCTGGAACTGAGCCAGTCCCTGGAAGAGGAAAAGGCCCGGCGGGTGGCCGAGGAGCAGCGCCGCCAGGCCCTGGAAGAGGCCCTGGCCGATCCCCTGGCCAGTGGCCGGGTCACCTTCCGCGACGGCCGTATCGGCATCAGTGGCAGCGTGCTGTTCCAGCTCAACTCGGACCAGCTCCAACCCGAGGGGGAGGAGTTGCTGCGCGATCTGGCCAAACCGTTGCAGGTCTTTCTGGATCAGCACGATGAATTGTTGATGGTCAGCGGCTTCACCGATGACCTGCCGATCCAGCGTGGCAACCGCCGTTACCAGGATAACTGGGGCCTGTCCGCCCAGCGGGCACTCACGGTCACGCGCACCCTGATCAACCAGGGTATGCCCGCCGATCAGGTGTTCGCCGCCGCCTTCGGCCCCCACCAGCCGGTGGTGCCCAACGACAGCGATACCACCCGGGCCCAGAACCGTCGCGTGGAGTTGACCACCGTGCCCCGCCAGGGCGCCGCGGCCCGGACCGCCCAGCAACAGGCACAGGGAACCGACAGCAATGGCTGATACCGCACTCAGTGCCATTCACCAACAGCTGGCGGCCCTGCGCGAACAGGGCGCCCACCGCTATGCCCCGGCCCGCTTCCGCTACCTGGAAGCCCAGAGCGAACGCCTGACGAAACTGGCACGGGTGAGCCCCTCGCCGCTTGCGCGGTTGCGCGCGTCACTGACAGGTTTTCAGGCGGACTTTCAGCGAGAAGGGGCACAGCTTGATGCGCAGCTGGCAGAGCATGGGCTGACCGACAGCTTTGCGGCTCTGCGGGAACAAGGCGATCTGAAAGCCCTGCTGCGGCATCTTCGCAGCCGTCAAACCTCACAGGCCCCATCGGCTTTCACTGCCCTGCAGGAAAGCTATACAAGCAGCCAGGACGCCCAAGAGGAAGAGCCGGATAGCGACCCGGTCATTGCCCTGTTACGACAGCAGGAACAGCGCGTGCTGGCCAGCCACGGGGTGGAAACGCCCAGCGCACCGGTGACGGACGGCCGCCCCCGGGAACTGAAAGCCCTGCGCCAGGTGCGCGCCAAACAGCACAGCCAGCGGAAGCGTCAGCGCATCGAGCAGGCCATTCACCAGACCCCCAGCGACGCCGGCCCGCTCAATTCCCATCGCCTGGTCAGCCGCGCCCTGGAAACCCTGCGCGACCTTTCCCCGGCCTACCTGGATCATCTGGTCACCCAGGTGGACACGCTGATGTGGCTGGAGAAACTGGCCAAGCAGCGGCGTTCGACTTGAGTTATCGCCGGCCACGGGACACTTGCAGCGAACACGGTCAGGCGACATCGCCACGGGATTTTTCCAGCAAGGCTTTCAAGGGCAGCAACTCAAAATGGCGCTCGGCCGTGATCGCATAGAAATGCTCCACGATATCCTCCAGCACCCAGTAGGTTTCCAGGGTGCCGCTATGCAGCTCATCCTGCACCACCACTTCCGGCACCAGGGCAAGCGCCCCGGAATCCCGCGCCAGCAGCCGCAACATCGCCATATCATCCACCTCGGCCCCCACATCCACCTTGACCCCCAGCTGCCCCATCAGCAGATCGAACTGGCTTCTGATTTCGCTACTCGGGCCCGGCAATAACAATCTGGCTGAGGCCAGATCCTGCGGGAACTGGAACTTCCTTGCCGCCTCACCGGGCGGGCCGACAATACAGACCCGTTGTTCCGCGATTTTCTGACACTGCAGGGTTGCCGACGAATCCGACACCACGGCGCGGTTAGAGAGAATCACATCAAGCTTGTGTATGCGGAGCAGCTCAAGCAGTTCTTCCAGGGTCGCAGAGCGTATCTCCAGCCGGATTTCCGGCTCACTGATGATGGGGCGCAGGAAGTTTTCCTGGAAATTCCGCGACAGGGTCGCCACGGACCCCACACGGAGCCTGCGCAGTTGCAGAAAATCGCCACTTTCCGTGAGCGACAGCAGCTCACTGCCCAGGTTGAAGATACTTTCCGCATATTCCAGCACCACATGGCCGATTTCGGTGAGCTTGAGTACCCGGCCTTCCCGGGTGAACAGCTCATGGCCCAGCTGGTCCTGCAACTGTCGAATCTGCGAGGACAGGGCGGACTGGGAGACATGCAGTTGCTTCGCCACCCGCGTCAGGTGCCCCTCTTTGGCCACCATCCAGAAGTAGTAGAGGTGGTGGAAGTTCAGGTCTCTCATTAACCATTCTCTAAATGTGAACAATTCAAGATGAATTATCTATTTTACAAAACATCTGCCTTTGCACAAGATTCGCCCGTCGCCCATCTAGCAAAGGAGTTCCAGCGTGCTGGCTTACATGAATGCATGGCTACTTCCTGCCGTTTATACGCTCGGCTGGCTGCTGGTATTGGCGCAATCCCGACACCATTGGGCCATCGCCCGTAGCACCGGACGCCTGGGCCTGCTGGCCTGTGTTGGCGGCGCCATCATTGCCGTTTTCGGGAGTCTCGAGGGGAGCCCTGGCATCGATACGCTCGGGCTGGTCACGGCCACGCTGGTGGCATTGCTGGGCTGGGTCATCATCCATTTTTCGTGCCGCTACCTGACAGGGGAACGCCAGCAGCAGCGTTTCATCCGCGCCATGTTGTTCACCATCGCCTGTGTCGGTGTGCTGTTGGCTAGCCAGCACCTGCTGGTGATCACCCTGGCCTGGTCCGGCACCAGTATCGGGATGCATTTCCTGCTGACCCACTACCGCGAACGCAAAACGGCCCAGATCGTGGCCCACAAGAAATTCCTGGTCAGCCGTCTTGCCGAACTCTGCCTGTTCGCGGCTCTGGCGCTGATTTATCACGCCAGCGGCACACTGCAGCTCGATGAACTGCGCCAGTTTCTGGCGACACAGGCTGCCCTGCCCCTTTCACTGCAGTTGGCTGCCGTGATGATCGTGCTGGCGGTAATCCTGAAAACCGCACAGCTGCCGCTGCACGGCTGGCTGATCCAGGTCATGGAGGCGCCCACACCGGTCTCTGCCCTGTTGCATGCCGGTATCGTCAATATCGGCGGCTTCATCCTGATCCGCCTGGCCGACCTGCTTAATCAGGCGGTCATTGCACAAGGGATTCTGGTCCTGGCCGGTACTACCACCGCCGTGCTGGCCAGCCTGGTGATGATGACCCGTGTCAGCATCAAGGTACGGCTGGCCTGGTCGACCTGTGCCCAGATGGGTTTCATGCTGCTGGAAATCGGTTTGGGCCTGTATGAGCTGGCCCTGCTGCATCTGCTGGCCCACTCCCTGTACAAGGCCCATGCCTTCCTCAGCGCTGGCGAAACCGTGGCCATGGTTCGGCAACAGGCGTACTTCACCGGTGGGGCCGACCGTGGCTGGCCCGGTCATTACCTGACCTCCGGCTTGCTCAGTGGTGCCCTGGTTGGCGCATCGCTGTGGGGCTGGCAGAGCGTTTTCCCGGCGCTGTCGGTGCCGGTTGCCGCGCTGGTCATCGTCGCCCTGGGGCTGGGCCCGCTGCTCAGCGGCGAGCAGGGGTGGCGTGCCGGCCTGATGGCCCGCGGCGCCTTCATGGTGCTGTTTCTCACCCAGCTTTACCTGGGCTGGCATGTGCTGTTTGCGGCCATTGCGCCTCACAGCAGTCCGGTCGGTCTGCTGCAAACCGTGGCCATTATCCTGTGCTTCTCCGGCCTTTACGGGCTGCAGTTCTGGCTGCAGAAATACCCCGACGGCAAGCTCGCCACTACCCTCTATCCCTGGGCGTACCACGGCTTTTATCTGGATGAACTCTTCACCCGGGTCACCTTTCAGGTCTGGCCCGTCAAGCTGAAACCGGCCCAGGCCCAGACCCGGGTCCATCGTTTTGCCTCAGACAACGGAGAACCGGCATGAGCACACAGGCCCTGGCAGATCAGGTTCACGATGATGGCCTTGAGGCAGAAATCGAGGCCGCCATCCAGACCACCGTATCGCGGATCGCTCCTACCTGGCCGCTGGACCGGATGATCGCCGTGAATCCGTACTGGGGGCACCGGGATCTGTCCTTTATGCAAACCGCCACGCAACTGGCCCGGCTGGCCGGCAGCCCCATGGCCCTGGATGCCAGCGACTACCGGGACGCCTGGCAGGCCGGTGACATTGATGCTGACGCCCTGGCGCAGGCCCGGGATGAACTGGCGCCGGGCGAATCTGTTGAGGCGCTGCTGGACGCCCTGGAGACCCCGGCCGCGCCGCTGACGCCGGCCCCCTTGCTGTCGGATACCCTGGACAAACACCGGGATCTGCAGTCCGAACCGGCCTGGTGTGACACCATCACCCACCAGATCTCCCAGTTCTGTGCCGCCTACTTCGATCACCATCAGTCACAGTGGCGCCCCAGCCAGTCGGCGCCGCTCTACCCGCAATGGCGCAACTCCGTGGGCACGGATCACGGCATCGCCATGCTGATGAAGGCGCCGCAACTGTCGGCAAGGGCCAGCCAGCTGGCCACACAACCCCGGGAGCAAATTCGTCAGGCCATCCGGCAGCTGGGGATTCCCCGCGAGGATATCTGCCACTACCTGCAGGCCGTGCTGGCGCGGATCAGCGGTTGGGCCGCCTGGTGCGCGTACCGGAATTGGGAGGCGCAACTGGCCGGCGAGGAAGACGACACCCTGGTCCATCTCCTCGCCATCCGGCTCAGCTGGGAGTGCCTGATCGATGGGGGCAGCCGCGCCCCGGACGCCCCGTGGACACAGTGGCAAGGCGCCTGGTCTGCCCATCTGCGCCAGGTAGACACGGTCCCCGCCACACTGATCTGGCAACGGGCCCAGGAAATCCATTACCAGCGCTCCCTGATTCGCAATCTGACCGCGCATCATGGCAACACGGACCCTGCCTTGCCCCAGGTGCAGGCGGCGTTCTGCATTGATGTGCGCTCGGAAGTGTTCCGGCGTCACCTGGAGGCCCAGTCCCCGCATATTCACACCCTGGGTTTTGCCGGCTTTTTCGGCCTGCCCATCCGCTATGAGCCTCTGGGTACTGATCTGCAGCGGCCCCAGTTACCCGGCTTGCTGAGCCCGGCCATGACCGTCACCGACACCAGCGGCAGCGACAGCCGGGACCAGGCCATCACCCGCAAGCGGCAATCCCACCTGCGCAACCACCACAGCTGGAGCCGCTTCAAGGCCATGCCCCTGTCCGGCTTTGTGCTGGTGGAATCGCTGGGGCTGGGCTACCTGTTCAAGCTGATCAAGCAGACCCTGCCCAGCCAGGCCCCCTTGGTGGCGGAGACCCGGAACGGTCTGTCCAGCAAGGACGCTGATGCACTCAGCCCCCGGCTGGACAGCGCCACCGCGGGCGATACGCAGCAGCAGGCCGAACTCGCCTGCCGGATCCTCACCGGCATGGGGCTGACCTCCGGCTTTGCCCCCCTGGTGCTGCTGCTCGGCCATGGCAGCCAGACCCGTAACAACCCGCATCAGGCGGCACTGGATTGCGGCGCCTGCTGTGGGCAAAGCGGCGATGTGAATGCGCGGACATTGGCCAACCTGCTCAACGATCCGGCCGTGCGGGAACGGATGCAGGATGCGGGCATTGCGATTCCCGACAGCACCCATTTCCTGGCCGGCCTGCACAACACCCTCACCGAGGAAGTCACCCTGTTTGATCTGGCCCGGCTACCGGAAAGCCACCGCGACGCCCTGGCGTCCATCCAGCAGCACCTGCGCCGGGCACAAAGCGGCGCCAGTGCCGAAAAAGCCACGAGACTGGGCCTGGCCCACCTGCAGGACAAGCCCGATGCCCTGTCCCGGGCACTGCGTCACCGGGCCAATGACTGGTCACAGACCCGGCCGGAGTGGGCCCTGGCCAACAACGCCGCCATGATGATCGCGCCACGGTCACGGACACGGGGCCTGGACCTGCAGGGTCGCAGCTTTCTGCATGACTACGATTACCGCAGTGACCCGGACGGAGAACGGCTTGAGCAGATCATGACCGCCCCCATGGTGGTGGCGAACTGGATCAACATGCAGTACTTCGCCTCCACCGTCGACAACCTGCGCTTCGGCAGCGGCAACAAGACCCTGCACAACGTGGTGGGCGGGAAACTGGGCGTCTTTGAAGGCAACGGCGGTGACCTGCGCATCGGCCTGCCAATCCAGTCCGTGCATGACGGCGAACACTGGCAGCACACCCCTGTGCGGCTGAGCGTGTTCATCGAGGCCCCCCGGGAAATGATTGCCCAGGTGATCGAGAAACACGAAGTCGTGCGCCAGCTGGTCAACCACCAATGGCTTTATCTGTTCCGCGTCCAGGGTGAACAGGTAGAGCAGTACCAACAGAACCGCTGGATAGCCTGGTAATCCCGGCTATCCAGCGTAACGCGATCATTCAATGCCTTGACCAACGGGAGAGAGAATCATGTCGAGCCACACCCCACAGTCCAGTCATAAACTCATCAGCGGCGAGTTCTCCGCCGATGATGCCAAGACCATCCTGATGGCGTTGATAAACAACAAAATCCAGTTTCATCAACTGGAGAGATGGAGCGGAAACGAACGCCTGGGCGCTGATAATCCCGTGGTTTCCAGGCGCATTGAGGAGTTGATGCAGACCAAGGAAGCGCTGGCCGCCCTGATCGAAGAATCCGAAGCCAAGGGCGCACGGCTTGCCATCCATTGCAGCATCGACATCACAATGCTGGAGAATGCCGCAGCCTCATGATGCCTGCCTTGTCAGGCAAGAACGGTGCCCCAACCGGGGCACCGTGTTAAGTGAGACAGCCGGCCAGCCGCCCTACTTTTCCGTTTTTCCCTCATCATCCTCCGGCGGATGGAGCAGGTCATCGTGCTCCCCCATTTCCCAGGGCAACTTGCCGGGGGTGAGATCCAGGAAGTGCAGGTAGTTTTCGAACTGGTCCAGGATGTCGCGAATGATGTCATCCTCGTCATAGCCGAACACATCATAGGAGCGACCACCTCGACGCAGGAATACCTCTGCCCGGTAGTAGTTTTCCTCTTTCATCACCGTGGACGCGCCACCGGCGGTCACGAAGCCGGGCACCGGCTGGCTGACCAGGCGGATGTCATAGACAAAGCCCACATGGCCTTCACGGTTTACCTGCAGTTCCGCGCGAATCAGGTTGTCATCAAACAGCACCCGGGCATCCCAACCCGCTTCTTTCATTTCCTTGACCACCTTTTCCATGCTTTGCATGGCTTTACCGCGAATGAAACCTTCCACATTGTCGCGGCCAGGGAAGTCCATCATGCCTTTCAGACGATGGCGCCACTGGGAACCGGTCAGGTGACGGCGCGTGGCCATGTGCATTTGCAAGCTGGTTTCGCGATGCCCTTCAATCACCAGCGCCCGCCACATGCCCACGGCAGCCAGGATAATGATGATGGCAAAGGGCAAGGCGCTGGCAATGGTCATGGTCTGCAACGCCTGCAAACCACCAGCCAGCAACAACACCGACGCAATGGTCCCTTCCAGCACCGCCCAGAAGACCCGCTGCCAGGCCGGGGTATTGAGCACGCCACCGGAGGCCAGGGAATCCACCACCAGCGAACCGGAGTCGGATGACGTCACGAAGAAGGTGACAATCAACAGGACCGCCAGGAAGGAAATCAAGGTGGACAGCGGCAACTCATCAAACAGCTTGAACAGCGCCACCGCCTTGTCGGTCTGCACATCGCCGACCAGGGTAGTCACCCCTTCATTCATGATCATGTTCAACGCCGTATCCCCGAACACGGAGAACCACAGGAAGGTAAACAGGGACGGCACCAGCATCACCCCCACCACAAACTCGCGGATGGTGCGGCCACGGCTGATCTTGGCAATAAACAGCCCCACAAAGGGCGCCCAGGCGATGGTCCAGCCGAAGATAAACAGGGTCCAGTTACCGATCCAGTCGCTGTGGGTGTAGGCCTGCAGATTGAAGGTCCGCTCGACAATGCCACTCAGGTAGCTGCCGGTGTTCTGCAGGAAACTTTCCAGAATATGAATCGTCGGGCCCACCACGAAGACAAAAGCCATCAACGCCACGGCCAGCACCATATTCAGAATGGACAGGCGCTTCACGCCCTTGTCCATGCCCGCTACCACAGAGACAGTGGCCAGGGCGGTGACAATGGCAATCGCCGTGATCTGCACCCAGGTGGCCACCGGCACACCCCACAGATAATTCAGCCCCGCATTGATCTGCGCCGCGGACAAACCCAGGGTAGTCGCAATACCGAACATGGTGCCGAGAATCGCGAACACATCGATGGCATGACCGATAGGTCCGTAAATACGCTCCCCAATGAGCGGGTAGAACGCCGAGCGCATGGACAGGGGCAAACCATGACGAAACGCGAAGTACGCCATCACCAGGCCCACCAGGCCGTAAATCGCCCAGATATGAAACCCCCAGTGGAAGAAGGCAATCTGCATGGCCTGCTTGGCCGCATCCACGGTCTGCGCAGCACCCGCCGGCGGTTCCGCATAATGCAGCACCGGCTCTGCCACCCCGAAGAACAGCAGCGCAATGCCATAGCCTGCCGAGAACAACATGGCGAACCATTCCGGGAACGAATATTCCGCTTCACCGTGATCTGGTCCCAGTTTGATATTGCCCCAGCGGGTCATGGCCACGCCGACAATAAAAATCAGAAACAGCGCCACCGCCAACATATAGAACCAGCCGAAATTGGCCGTAATCCACGCTTGCGCCGCGCTAAAGGCCTCACCTGCCCGTTCCGGGTCACTGATGGTTCCCACAATGAGAAGAAAGGACACCACAACGGCGGGAATGAAAACCGGAAACAGAATGGTAGAGGAACGTAGCGTGCTTTTGTCCGTCATAATACTCATCCTTGATGACAGGGTTAGCTACAGAAAGACCGGCAAGGCCCCTCCAAAAAAAGTAACCGCCCAATGCTAACAAAAATGAACGCCAGTAATTTTTAAATCCTGTTAGCACTGCCCCGGACCAGGAATGGCATTCATGAAATTTTCACATTGCCGACGGTTGCACTGATAACAACGTACCAGAAAAGGCAGGGAGGACAACAGCAAGTCGAGCTCAATCCGGCATCTTCACCGGAGAAGCCATGCGGCATCCAGACAGAAACTTCCGCGTCAAAAGCGAAGCGCAGGACAGACGAAGTCTGATCCGGAAAGGTGAGCGCAGGAAATGACCGCGGTATGAAGTGAATTTTTCAGTAGCATCGAGGCTGTTGTTTATCAGGGCCAAGGCAGGGGAAAAAGGTGGACACCCAGGCAGTAACGGGCCCCAAAAACCGTTATTTTTCGATCTTGAGTGTGGCCGCAATTTCGTCCATTTTTTCTCTTGATGGAACGGGCAGATTCTTGAAACCAAACCTTACTTCGCCTTCTTTGACGTAAGCCATTTTTCTGAATACGACATCGTAAGGGTGGTTTTGCGGGAACACATTGAAATGGGCGTGCGCAACCCCATAGCCGTGAACTCCCATGCCAACACGACCAGGACTGTACATACTCATTATCTTTTGACCGATCTCAAAGCCGACACCCATAACGTGATTTGCAAGATCTTTGGGTAAGTCGGTGAAGTGGTCAATGTGCTCCTTTGGAAACACAACCGCCGATTCGGGATAGGGTGCATGCAAAGGCACTATCGCTAAACAGACATCATCTTCGTAGATAACGCTGGCCTCAAGATTACCTTCGATTATTTGGCAAAATGGGCAGTGGCTCATTTGACTACCTCAGAGAAATATAACGCTTGCAGCAAGCGCGTTATCTGCTACCACTTTCGTGGACACTTTAGGCACACGCCCGCACATAGCTTGCCGGACTTTGGTACCCAATCCCAGAGTGAAGCCGCTCCCGATTATAGAATTCGATAAACTCAACAATCCCGGCAACCGCTTCAATATCATTGTCAAACTTACGCAGATGAACCAATTCCGTCTTTAGCGTATGGAAGAACGACTCCACCATCGCATTATCCAAGGGCGTTGCCTTTCGGCTCATGCTTCTGCGCATTCCTGCAGCAGCCACCAGATCACGATATTCATGAGCCGCGTATTCAATGCCCTGATCCGAGTGAAACACACAACCCAAGCGAGGCTTGCTCACGTGACAGCGCCATTCGTAGCGCACTCTTGGTCAGCTCACTGTTTCGCTTACGGCTGAATGACCAGCCCACAACTCTGCGGCTATACAGATCCACGACTATCGCGTGATAAAGCCAACCAGAGCCCGTTCGGATATAGGTAAAGTCTCCGGCCCAGTGCTTGCCCTCACAATCAGCGGATTCCTCCGCCCCCAGCACATTCCCCGCTGAACTGTAGAACTCATGTCTTCCCGGATTCCAGACGTACAACCCTTTGCTGGAAGCATGGATCCCGGCCTCTTTCATCAACCGGGATACCCGACGGACACTGCAGATGAAGCCGTTTTTACGGAGTTGCTGATGAAGTCGTCTGGCGCCATAGGCTCGCCGAAACCCCTGATGCAGCTCGACCATGGCCTCTTTCAGCTTTCCATCATACTGGCTTCGCTCACTCTCAGACCGTGAACGCCAGGCATAATAGCCACTCCTCGACACGCCAAGAAGCTGACATAAACGACGCACATCCCGGCCTTGGCGGTTCTTCTCAACCAGCTCGTAGAGCCTTACTTTTTCCGCTGGAAGAACCGCTCGGCCTTTTTTAGTAAATCAATCTCGTCGTTACGGTTCTCAAGCTCGCGCTCAAGCTTTTTGATGCGTTTTTCAGCCGCCGCCAGCTTCTCCTCTGCTTCTTTTGCAGGATCCGCTCTCTTGGCGCGACGTTCCGGGGATGGCGGTGACGATTTCATGTGCTTGTTCCCCCTGAGCTCCCCTCGTCGGTGCTCCAGTCTGCCAGCGATAAAGCATGACCGGGTGGATACCCAGAGACTCTGCCACATCCTTGGATCTAACGTCAGGGTGATTCGCTAATTTAACGGCTTGGAGTTTATAAGCCAGGCTATAACGGTCGTAATTTCTCTTTCTTGTCTGCCCCACACTGCACCTCTCTTATGAACAGAAAACTCTGTCCACAAAAGTGGCTACAGATCAGCAGCTGAAACGGAGCGAAGCGCAGTGTAAGCTGTCCGGCGCCATGGGCGCGTAGTTGATTGATTTGTTAGGCATTGATTCTTGCCATGAGCTCTGCAAAAGATATTTCATCAACATCTCTATTTGTCCAAGCCAAGGTGACGCGTGCAGCCTTCAGCGCATCTATCAGATTCGATATTACCTCAGCACTTCCGTTTGTATGTATATAAAGCTTTCTGAGAGTCTTATCTTTTGGCTTTTTGCCTTCAGGAAGTTTCTTAATTCCAATAAGATTTGTTTTATCTGCTTCATCCACAACATTAACCAAATTCGGCGCTACTTGAGGCCAAACCTCTCTGATTTTATCTAGCTTACTCTGAAGCGGAAGTTTAACTGGTATTTGACGATTTAACTCTTCCAAAAATCTCTCAAAGCTGAATTCTCTGCCACCTCCGACCAGCATTAATTCGTTGATGATTGCTTCTTTGTCTTGTTCTTTAAAATAGATAATGAAGTCACCATTTATATGGCTCCCATAAGCTTTCAGCTCAAGAAAAACTTGGGTGTTCCTTAATTGCACAAACAGCCTGTCTTTGGACTCTTTATCTTCTTTTGAAAAGAACATCATAAATACAAATCGGCCGCGACCATGAACCATTTCAAAAGCTAGAGTTGGCTCGGAGCGACGAAGAGACTCATTATATATAGCCTCTAGGCCAGAAAAATTAAATTTAAAACTCATAACTATCCTTGTGGGTAACTCGGATGCCTAACGCCGCCAGCAGGCGCGCCGCATTTTGGCGTCGCCCTGCCTGGCTTTGTTAGCTCAAAGCCTAAATTTATATTGTTTTGTCGTATGGCTGGAGTGTTCCATTTTCTTGGCGGAGAGCATACTGCCTACGGATCATCTCCTTGCCTTCTTCAACAGATATTCCAAGCTCTTCGCAGTGCGCAGGAAGAATTGATTCGCCGCCGCCATCTCTGTATGCGAGATAGACGCTTTCTTCCTTGCTCAATTCCATTTCTGACATTCTTCTCTCCTTTTAGTAGCTAACAGCGTATTCAGTCGAACGGTTCGACATATCTTTTTTCGACATAATTCTTGACAGACTACGCGATAAAATGCCGAAAAATCCATAACTCTCAGGGCCTTAATGAAAAAATGAGAACCCTTCCTGTTTGACAAAACTCGAACAAGCGGCCTATTTCCGGAGATTCCAAGCATATTTAAGTCGCAAGCCGAACCAAATATCAACGATTTAGCAAACTTTAAGACATCTCCTACAGGCATTTACGCCCCTTTCTGTTGAGCACGGCCTCGTCTGACCGCAGCCTGCTACGAGACAGGAGAGCGTCATGAATAACAGAACCAGAGATATTCCAGTTTCCATTCCAGACAATCCGGTAAGGCTGCTTGACCAGTTTCGCGCTTGGCTACGCACCAACCATTATCGTTATCAAACTGAACGGACTTATGTTCATTGGGTCATTACCTATATCCGTTACCATGGCCGCAGGCACCCCCGCGAAATGAGCGCGCCGGAAATACAAGCCCTCCTGACTTATCTCGCTGCACAGCGGCATTGCAGCCCGGCCACGCAGAAGATTGCCCTGAATGCATTGAACTGCTTCTATCGCAAATTCCTCAAAATTGATTTCCCGGCCTTGAACTTTCGCCAATCACGCAAGTATCGCAGGCCTCCCGTTGTTTTTACTGATGAGGAGGCACGGTCCATCATTGAGCAGTTAACCGATCCATTCAAGCTGATGGCAGAGCTTATGTATGGTTCCGGATTACGGGTTTCTGAAGCCTTGAGACTGAGAATCAAGGATATTGATTTCGGCCAGGGCCAGCTCATTGTGCGCGAAGGAAAGGGAAACAAGGATCGCGTCACCGTACTTTTCAGCCAGTTATATGACCGCCTGAAGATCCAGATCGACTTGGCCACCAGTTATTACAAACAGGACAGGGAGAATGGGGTTGGCCCTGCCTGGATGCCCTATGCGCTGGCGAGAAAGTATTCCGGTGAAGGCTCGCAATTGGGCTGGCAATTCATCTTCCCGTCCCGCGAACCTGCCCGAGACCCACAGACTGGGATTATTCGCCGCCACCACCATCACCCCGACACTATTCGCAGACAGATAAAGAATGCCGCCCAGGAAGCCGGGATTGTTAAACTCTGCGGCCCACACACTTTCAGACATTCGTTTGCAACAAGGCTACTGGAGAACGGCTATGACATCCGCACAGTGCAGGAGCTACTGGGGCACAGCGATGTATCCACTACCGAGCGCTATCTGCATGTGATGAATCGGGGTGGGCTGGGGGTGATCAGTCCGTTGGATCGGGGGTGAGAGGGGAATAAAAAAGAACCCGGCATTCGCCGGGCTCTTGTTCGCCATGCGAGCATGGCTCCTACGGTTGTTGTGACCCGAAATCAGTCTGTCCAGGTCAGGTCCAGTTCTCTGGCTGCCTTTACGTCATCCAGGCGACGCACCGGTTGGGTGAAGGGCGCTTCCTTGACCCTATCCGGTTCGGTGCGCGCTTCTTCCAGGATGGCGGCCATGGCATCCACGAACGCGTCCAGGGCTTCCTTGCTTTCGGTTTCGGTGGGCTCGATCAGGAAGCACTCCGGCACCAGCAGCGGGAAGTAGGTGGTCGGCGCGTGCTGGTTGTAGTCCAGCAGACGCTTGGCGATATCCATGGCGGTGACACCCAGCTCTTTCGCTTCTTTGGCAAAAGTGAGAATGAACTCGTGGCTGGCGCGGCGATCCGGGTAGGCGGCGGTGCAGCCCACGGCCTCCAGTCGCTTGAGCAGGTAGTTGGCCGCCAGGGTGGAAAACTCACCCACGCGGATCATGCCTTCGCGGCCCAGGGAACGGGCGTAGAAGTAGGCGCGCAGCAGCACACCGGCGTTGCCCATGAAGGCACTCAGGTGGCCGATGCTGGTATCCAGGGTATCGGTGTCGATCCAGTGGTAGCTGCCGTCATCGCGCTGGCCCGCCATGGGGGTGGGCAGGTAGGGCAGCAGGCGCTCGGACACACCCACCGGGCCGGCACCGGGACCGCCCCCACCGTGGGGAGTGGCGAAGGTCTTGTGCAGGTTCATGTGGATCACGTCGAAACCCATGTCACCGGGACGCACCTTGCCGAGGATGGCATTCAGGTTGGCGCCATCGTAGTAGAGCAGGCCGCCGGCTTCGTGGACGGCTTTGGAGATGGCTTCGATCTGCCGCTCGAATACGCCGCAGGTGCTGGGGTTGGTCATCATCAGACCGGCAGTCTGCGGACCGCAGGCGGCTTTCAACGCTTCCAGGTCCACGTCGCCATCTTTGCCGACGGGCACTTCGCGCACCTTGTAGCCACACATGACCGCGGTGGCCGGGTTGGTGCCGTGGGCGGCTTCCGGGATCAGGATCTCGGTACGGCCTTCATCACCGCGGGCATCGTGGTAGGCGCGGATCATGGCCACGCCGGCGAATTCGCCCTGGGCGCCGGCCATGGGGGCGAGAGACACGCCCTTCATGCCGGTCACTTCCTTGAGGAAGTTTTGCAGCTCGAACATGCAGCTGAGGAAACCCTGGCTGTGGCTTTCCGGCGCCAGCGGGTGACGGTTGAGGAAGCCCGGCAGCATGGCGGCCCGGTTGGCACCGCGGGGGTTGTACTTCATGGTGCAGGAGCCCAGCGGATAGAACTGCTTGTCGATGGCGAAGTTCTTGCTGGACAGGTTGGTGTAGTGACGCACCACCTGCATTTCCGACACTTCCGGCAGGCCCGGCTTCTGCTTGCGACGCAGGTGCGCGGGAATCGCCGACAGCTTATCGTCGCTGAGGGCTTTGGGCGCCTGGGAGGTGGCACTACGACCCGGGTGAGACAGTTGGAAAATCAGTTGTGTCTCGCTCATGCCAGCACCTCCTTAAGAGCAACGGCAAACAAATCAAGATCGCCTTCACTATGGACTTCGGTGGCGTTCACCAGGATGGCGTTGCTCATGCCATAGTCTTTCGCCAGGCTGACGCCACCCAGCACGTCCTTCTCGGCCAGGGCCGCCAGCACTTCGCCCGCCGGTTTCGGCAGGGTGAGCACCACTTCGTGGAAGGTGGGCGCGGTAAAGGCGCGTTCCACACCGTCGATGGCGGTGAGCTTGTCGGCCAGCGCCTGGGTATTGGCGTGGCAGTGGGCGGCCACGTTAGTGAGGCCGTCCGGTCCCAACAGGGAGGTGTAGATGGTGGCGGCGGTCATGGCCAGGCCCTGGTTGGTACAGATGTTACTGGTGGCCTTGGAACGGCGGATGTGCTGTTCGCGGGCCTGCAGGGTCAGGGTAAAGCCCTGCTTGCCTTCCATGTCCACGGTGCGGCCGATGATGCGGCCCGGCATCTGGCGCACGTGCTTCTGTTTGCAGCACATGAAGCCGAAGTAGGGACCACCGGAGGACAGCGGCACGCCCAGGGGCTGGCCCTCGCCAACCACGATATCGGCACCCTGCTCGCCCCATTCGCCGGGCGGCGTAATCAACGCCATGGCAGTGGGATTCACCACCGCTATCACCAGCATGCCGTTGGCATGGGCCCAGTCGGTGAGTGCATCCACCTCTTCCAGGCTGCCGAAATAGTTGGGCTGACTGATCACCAGTGCGGCAAAGTCTTCGCCTTCGTGGGGCTTGAGGGCATCGATCAGGGTCTGCCCTTTTTCCTGGCAGAAGGGCACGGTTTCCAGGGCCACATCCTGGTTTTCCACGATGGCCTTGGTGGCGCTGGTGTAGCGCGGATTCAGAGCCGCCGGTACCAGCACCTTGCGGGACTTGCTCTTGCGGTTGGCGCGCAAGCTCATCAACACCGCTTCAGCCAGACCGGAGGCGCCGTCGTAGACGGAGGCGTTGCTCACGTCCATGGCGGTGAGCCGCGTCATCAGGGTCTGGAATTCATAGATCACCTGCAGGGTGCCCTGGCTCGCTTCCGCCTGGTAAGGCGTGTAGGCGGTGTAGAACTCACCGCGAGTAGCAATCTCCCATACCGCCGCCGGGATGTGGTGCTGGTAGGCACCGGCACCGATAAAACTCACCGCACCGGCGTCCATGGCCGCGCGCTCGCTCATCAGCCGGGTCACTTCCATTTCACTGAGGCCGTCGGGCAGAGCGTCGAGCTTGCCGGCGGCTTTCAGGTGCGCGGGGATTTCATCGAACAGGTCTTCGATGCTGTCGGCGCCGATGGCGTCGAGCATGGCGCGCACGTCATCGGGGGTATGGGGGATATACGGCATTGGGGTACCTGGATAGGTTGGGTGTTGGCTTTGAGTCCACAGCGCTTAACTGGCGGTGAAGACTAGCTACAAGCTGCAAGCTTCAAGCTGCAAGGAAAACCTGTTTTGGGGTTTAGCTTGCAGCTTGTGGCTTGTAGCTTGCCGCTGCGAATAATCGCTACGCGATTATTCGCTCTCGATCTGCGCCTGGTACTGGTCGGCGGTGAGCAGGTTGTCCAGATCGGTTTCTTCGCTCATCTGGATCTTGAACAGCCAGCCGCCTTCATAGGGGGCGTTGTTGACCAGTTCCGGCTCGTCTTCCAGTGCCTCGTTGATCTCGATGACCTCACCGGCCACGGGCGCGTAGATGTCGGAGGCGGCCTTCACGGACTCCACCACACCGGCTTCGTCACCGGCGGCCACGACCTGGCCCACTTCCGGCAGCTCTACATACACCAGGTCGCCCATGGCGTCCTGGGCGTGCTCGGTGATGCCGACAGTGACCACGCCGTCGTCGTTCTTGGCCCATTCGTGGCTGGCGGCATAACGCAGCTCGGCTGGAATCTCGCTCATTGTTGTCTCCTGTTGAGAGTCGCTTGCTTGCGGCACGCTTTACGCCTGCACGCTGAAAGTTGTTCCGTAGGAGCGTCGCTGGCGGCGCGATAGTCAACGCATTGAATCGCGCGGCCAGCGACGCTCCTACAGCCTGTCTTGTCACCTTTTCATCTTGAGCGGCACCGCCGCTTGTTGCCTTCGGCATTTCCGCGCTGCTGCAACACGGTTTCGCCGCACGCGTGATGCATGGCAGCGAATAGCGTGCACGTTAAAGCGCTTTGTAAACCGCCTGGCCGTTGCGCACGAAAGGCGGTTTGACCACCTGGGCAGGCTGGCGCTTGTTACGGATTTCCACGTCCACCTTGCCGGTGGCACCAGCGGGCAGCCGGGCCAGGGCGATGGATTTGCCCAGGGTGGGTGAAAACGTACCGCTGGTAATTTCGCCTTGCTCGCCATTGGGCAACAACACCTGCTGGTGGGCACGCAGTACGCCCTTGCCTTCCAGCACCAGGCCAACGAGCTCTCCGTGGCCATTTTGTTGCTGGTTGAGCAGCGGCTGGCGACCGACGAAATCCCGGTCATTGAGGACCAGGGTCCACCCCATGTTGGCTTCCCACGGGGTGATGCTCTCGTCCATGTCGTTGCCGTACAGGTTCATGCCGGCTTCCAGACGCAGGGTATCCCGGGCGCCCAGGCCGATGGGTGCAACACCCGCGTCCAGCAACTGCCCCCACAGTGTGACGGCATCATTGCCGGGCAGCATGATTTCCACGCCGTCTTCCCCGGTATAGCCGGTGCGGGCGATCATCCACTCGCCATCTTCGGCAAACCCGAAGACTTTCAGGGTATTCACGGCCTCGGCACGGGCACCGCTGAGCAGACCGGCCACCAGGCTGCGGGCCTGGGGGCCCTGGATGGCAAGCATGGCCAGGCCCGCCCGCTCGCGGATATCCACGGCAAATCCGCCCGCGTGTTTTTCCATCCACGCCAGGTCGGTCTCGCGGGTGGCGCAATTTACCACCAGACGGTAGTCATTGTCCCGCTTGTAGGCGATCAGGTCATCGATGACGCCGCCGCTGTCATTGAGCATGGCACTGTACAGGGCACGGCCCGGGGTGACGCGGTCCACGTCGTTGGCCAGCAGGTGGCGCAGAAAGTCCCGCGCACCGGCCCCGGCAATATCCACCACGGTCATATGGGAAACGTCGAATACGCCGGCGTGCTGGCGCACCGCGTGGTGCTCCTCGATCTGGGAGCCATAGTTGATCGGCATGTCCCAGCCGCCAAAGTCGACCATCTTGCCGCCGGCCGCCAGGTGCGCGTCGTACAGAGCTGTGCGATGACCCATATAAACACCACTATTCAAATGAGGGGCAATTATATCGGCCCGAGGCCGGGGGGCATAGGCTGGCGGCATGGACAGGGCCGGATTGGCCGGATGTCTGATCTGATTCGGAGAGAAAAAGCGGCCGCACCCGCAGGGCATAGCAGACGACCGCTCCCACAGTCCAGCACCGGGCTGAAATGTGGGAGCAGCCATTCGACTGCGGGGACGGCGGTTACTTGATGGACCCGCTCTGGTAGGTCAGGTTGACACCGCCAGCAGGAATCTGCAGGTCGATGGTGGCCGCGCCGCCGCCAATGCTGACATCAATGTTCTGGGCATTGAGGCTGAGCAGACCGATCACCAGGCGCCCGTCGGGCAGGAACGTCAACGGGCCTCTCAGCTGCAGATCGTTGAGCTCCAGGCTGTGCAGGTTGTGCGGCAGCCCCAGCGGCGCTTCCATTTCCGGGGCATCCAGAAACAGGTCCAGGGTGGTCTCGAAGGTCAGTGAATTGCCGTCGTGACGGATATAGCCGCGCACCGGCTCGGTACGATTACCATTGCCGTCATCCGCATAGCGGGCCCGCATCACCAGCGGCTCGGTGGGCACTTCCGGCTCCACCAGGCCGAGAATCTGCGCATAGACACTGCTGTTGGTGGTCATCAGCACCGGCGGGTAGAGCAGCACTTCCACTGCCTGCTCGTCCTCGTTCCAGCCGAGGATATCCACGTTGATGCCACCGTTCAGGTAGGTGAACTTTTCTTCGGGACAGCTCTGGTTCAGTGGGCAGCCCACGTTGGCGCCGGTGGCCAGGCCGCCAGTGTCGGTGACAAACAGGGAGGCCGCATTGGTGGGCGTGGGGTACTCGCCGCTGCCCGGCGGGTCTTCCACCGCTTTCTGTTCATCCGCGTCCAACTCGAAGTTGGCATTCACATCCGCCTTGGGCAGGTTGCGCAGCGGCAGGAACACATTGCCCGTGGCCGGGGCGCCGGTGAAGGCGATGGCCATGTCCGGACCGCCCTCATTGGCGGCCGGGGCCAGCAACTGGGCGGTCTGCAAAGGCATACCGGCCAATGAGCAGATCACCCCCTGGCCGCAGCCGGTGCTGGCGTGGGAGCCGAGGACGTACTGGTACAAGACGCCCTTTTCCCAGGGCTGCGCGGGCATCACCGTCAGGCTGCGGCTATTGCGCGACAGATAAGCCGGCACCGCTTCCAGACAATTGCCGCTGGCATCAATCTTCTCCACCCGGACACTACCCTCCCCGCAGGCCTCACCGAGCACCATGCTGGTGGTATCCATATCCTGGGAAAACTGGACCTCAATGGGGCGGTTGGCGGGCATCTCGACCACTGGCAACAGATCGCCGGCCTGATTCTGGAAAGCGCTGGCGCACTGACCCTGGATACCGTTGCCCAAATCCCGGCTCGGCGGGTTCACCGCGCAGGCAAAACCCGGGTACACGGTGGCGGCATAAGGGGTTCGCGGCGCATCCGGGCTGTAGTCGGGCATGCTGAACAGCAGGGTTTCCGGTGTGGCCGGGTTACCGTACAGGTCTTCCACGCCGTCGGTGAGCGTTACCTGATACTCGGTGCCGAATGCCAATGGCTGTTCCGGGGTGAGAATCAGCGAGGCCCCATCCAGGACCCACTGGAACGGCACCGGCGCACCCTGGTCGGTGAGCGTCACGCTGACGCCGGCTTCAATGCTGTCCTGGTCCGGGGTCTCGCTCAGGTTGAGCACGATCGGATCGCCGGGACGGAAACGGTCGGCATAATCACCGGGTTGCCAGCTTTGCAGACTGGGGCCGGTGATATCCACCGGTGGCTCGGGGGCGTTTTCCTGATCCTGGTAGGACTCCATGTGGAAGCTGAGCACGCCAAAGGCGGTTTCGATACCGAGCACTTCCGGCTCCACCACACCCAGGGCGTCGATGATCATGCGCCCTTCTTCCACGATGGCGCGGCCCACCAGTTCCACCTGCACCAGACTCTGGGTAAAAGCGCCATTGGCCCGGGAGTCGGCAGTGGAAAAAGCCAGGTCCAGAGTCAGCATGATGCGGCGTGGCGCTTCCGGCTGTTCGCTGTAAGGGGCCGGCAGCAGGTAGCCGGTGGCATCGGACAGGAAGCTGACGGTCACCTCGCCGGAATCAAACCCGGCGGGCAGCTGGCCGCCGATCAATACCTCCAGCGGCTCACCGGACAGCAGCGATCCCTTGCGAATTCGCAGCGGCGAGGCATCCGGAAAGTTGGGGATAAACGCCAGGTCGGCAAACACATCACCGGACAGTTTCGATACCGTGGTGTTACCCAGCAGGCGGGCAATCAGCGGGACACAGTTGATCGGCGCACCGGACAGCGGCGACAGCGTCACACCATCCTCGTTGCAGCCTTTGACCGGATCGGCCGCCATGGCTTCCAGGGCCAGGGTTTCGCGGGGCTCGGAGTCCTGCGGGTTCACGGCAAACTCGGTGTCGCCGCTCAGGGCAGTGCCAAAACGGCTACTCAGGGCAGCATCCAGCACCAGTGTATAGGGCTGGCCCGGTTGCAGGTCGGCGGCCGGGTCCACGCTGAGACGGTTACCGCCAACCAGGGCCGTGGCCTCAACCAGGGCGCCACCACTTGCTTCCAGTCTCACGGTGGTGCCGTAATCCACGGTGGCCGCATCCAGCGGCTGACTAAACTGCAGGTGCAGGGTGGAAAAATCCATCAGCGGTTGTGCCTGATCACCGGATGGCGCAACCCGCGTGACCGAAAACGCCTGGGCCTGCTGCTGCTCGCTGGCCGGCCCCTTGCCGGCACTGGCGGTGGTAAAGGCCAGCTCGCCGTCACTGAAGCCGGCCAGAGTCATGCCTGTCAGTTCCAGCCGGTAGTCACTGTTGAACGCCAACGGCACCTGGGGGGTAATCACCAGGGACCGCTCCTGGTCAGCCCGGGACAGCACCACATCCACCGGACCGTCCGGCCCGATCAGGCTCACATCCTGATCGTCCAGAGCCGGCGGCTCGGAAAACTGCACCACCACCGGCGCATGGACCGACACGCCGGTCTGTGCGTCTGCGGGATAGCTGTAGTACACCTGCCCTTTTTTGCGGGCACTGTAATCCACCGTTTGCTCACTGCCACCGCCGCCGCAGGCGGCCAACAGGGACGCGGCGGCAATCAGGGAAAATATGCGCAACATCATGCTTGCCTCCGCACTCAGAATTTCAGGGTCAGGGAACCACTGAAGACATGGACGTCACCGTCCGCTTCCACCCGTTCGCTGGGCTGCGGAAAGGCGGCGGACTGGGTGTCATAGATATCGAACTCCCGGGCTTCCAGCTTCTGGTATTGGTAGCCCACATCCAGACGCACCGGGTAAGCCAGCAACCACGGCTCCTTGAATTCAGCGGAGGCGCCCAGGCCCACAATCCACTTGTCGGTATCCAGATAGTTCACGTCCACGGAAGCATCGGAATCCAGCGGCGACTCGCTGAACGCCAGCCCGCCCCGCAGGGTAAAGGTATCGTTGAGGCGGTATTCCGTGCCTACTCGCGGGATCACCACATCCTTGAAGCGAAGCTGGCCCACGTCACCGTTAACGGTCTGGTCCTTGATGGTGTCGCGCTCGAACTCCTCTTCCAGGGCGGACCACTCCTGCCATTCCACACTGACGCCGGTGCGCCAGCGACCGGCCTGGTAGTGCATGCCGCCGCTGAGGATATTGGGCTGGTAGGAATCCAGGGTGTTGATGGCCAGCATCAGGCCCGGGCTGGAAATTACCCCGGGGATCACCGCATTGGCGTTCACTTCCGTCTTGGTATTGGAATAGCCGCGATAGGCCAGCGCGGTTTCCAGACCATTGAACCAGCAGTCGTCGCCTTCGGCGCAGAAGGTCTCGCCCCAATCCATGTTGATGCCGAAGATCGGCCGGATAGCGGGCTTGGCGGACACTTCCAGTTTTTCATAGCGGGTGTTACCGGCCAGGTCCGTGGTGGCGGCCAGGTCGGCTTCGGCATGCAGGGTAATCCGGGCGGTGGCACCCACGTCGATCCCCCGCCACAGCTGGGTGGCACCGCCCAGATTCAGAAACAGGGGCTGACGGCCATACTCGAAGTACTGCCCTTCCTGGGAGGTCTGGGATTCGAAGGCGAGCATTTCCTCACCGTATTTTTCCACGCCCAGCATCAGGCCCAGATAGAGCGGATGATCGTATTGGGTCAGCGAGGTCAGATCGGTCTTCATGCCGATCAGCACATGCTGGGAGGGAGAGTCCTGAATCACATCACCGTTCCGTACCGGCGCATCCGCGCCGCCCAGGCTGTTGGCGCGCAGCTCATGGTCCGCGTGCATGAAACCGGCGGTGAGTTCGCCGCGCGAATCCTTGGCCAGATAGGCCGGGTTGTAATAGGTGGCTGAGGTCTGGCTGTTGAACAGGCTCAGGGCCTGAGCGGTGGCCAGATCGAAAGGCAACACGCCGTAGGTGGTACCGATGTTACCCATGCTGCCCATGGCAACAGACTGCATCAGCAAACCGCCGGCAACGACGGCAGCGCGTCCCTTGAATGAAACAGACATTGTGCACTCCTGATTTCTTTTTCTGTGTCGCGGGGGTGGCGACAGGGGGATGACACCCTAGTCAGGAGTACACAGGCATTCACATAGGAAGAAAGCGGTAATCGGCGTAATCCGCGACAGATATACGTAAAATTGTTGAAAACAGTGATGCACTTGGCAGGAGAAAGGGGCGCCACGTCCGGCACGAATGTGCCAAAAAGTCGGCAGCGGCCAGGGCACAGATCAGGATATCGGGGTCGTCCGGGCTTCGCCTTGCCAGCAAGGCGCCAACGGGTCGAGGATATCTGCTTCAGGGAAAACAAAAAAAGCCCCGGACAAGCCGGGGCATATTTCAAGGAACTACTGGAGAGAAATCACTGAATGGATGCGCTCTGGTAGCTGAGGTTGATGCCGCCCGGCGGAATCTGCAGCAACACCTTGCCACCATCGAAACCGGCCAGGGTGATCTCCAGGTCCACATCCAGGGCTTCCTGGCTTTGCAGACCGATGAACAGGCGCCCATCGGGCAGGAAGTCCAGCGGCCCTTCCAGTTGTACATTGTCGATGGGCAGGCTCTTCACATTGTGCTCCAGACCCAGCGGCAGGCTCAGTGCCGGGGCATCGAACAGCAGGTCGAACTGGATACGGAACACCAGGCCATCCGGGGTATCCACGATAAGGCCTACCGGCGGCACGGTGCGCGGGCTGTTCGGATCATTGGGATCTTCCGGCTCGTAGCGCACCCGCAAGATGTTGGGGCCGGTGGCGGTGGGCACAGGTGCCAGGCCGATGTTGTCCAGCCCGACCGCCTCAATGAGGTTATCGATGCCAGTGGCACCCAGCAGCCCATCCACAACACCCTGAAGCAGGTCACCGACCACCGGGATAATACCGAGCAATCCACCGGTTTCATCATCCGAGGTCAGTCGCAGACCAATAACCGCCGTCGCATCCAGGTTGGTCAAGGCCACGGCAGTAGGATAGATCACCACGGGGACACCCTGGTTTTCGGCATCGAAATCCAGAATTTCCGTATTCAGCAACCCGGTGATGTAAATGATCTTGTCACCGTCACACTGGGTGGGCTCACCACTGGCTACGTTGTCAAAACCGCAACCGGTATTGGCGTAAGCCACCAACCCTTCCCCACCGGTACCGCGAGGCACAATCATGGTGGCATTGGCCGGTGTATTGGCCGGATCAATGGTATCCCCGGTCAACACCGGTTCGTTGCTGTCGATCTGGAAGTTGTTGTTCACATCAGCACTGGGCAGGTTACCCAGCTCCTGGAAGATGGTATCTACAGCGGTTTCACCCCGGAACAGAATCTCCATGTCAGGGCCACCGTCTTTCAAACCGCCACCGAGCAACGGAGCCGTTTGCAGGGGAAGCCCGTCGGCGGAGCAGATGCCGGCACAACCGGTACCGCCACCATTTCCGGCCATCACATAACGGTACAGGGTGTCACCGGTGTCATCCCAGGGCTGATTGGGTGTAAAGGTGAAGCCACGGGTTTCTACTGTGAGCTCACCCTCCACATCAACCCAGGTGCCGTTGTCGTCCGCTTGTACCAACACGGTATCGCCAAGCACCAGGGTGCTCGGGTCCATGTTCTGGGAGAAACGCACCTTGACCGGGCGGTTGGCCGGCAACCCAACGATGGGCAGCTGGTCAATCACAACCTGATCCGCTTCCGGACTGGAAGACACACACACGCCTTGAGTGCCGGCGTCAATTTCGCCCTGGCTGGCAGTGCTGCTGGCGCAAGGGAAGCCCGGGTAAACGGTGGACGCGAACGGCCCACGGCGAACATCGTCGCCACCGTCATCCACCACGTATTCCGGCAGGGTGAAGTCCAGGGAGTTGTCGCCTTCCAGAGAGTCGAGCATCTGTAGCGGGTTACCGGCCAGGTCGGTGATTTCCGGTGTGGTGGTCACCACATATTCCACGCCGTATTCCACCGGGCTATCCGGGGTAATCACCAGCGCATTACCGCTGAGTTCCCAACTGAAGGGCTCGGCAACGCCACCTTTGCTGAGCATCAGCGAAGTGCCCGCGTTGATGCTTTGCGGCTCCAGAGCTTCGCTGAAGTGAATAACAATGGGCTCACCCGGTTCCATGCGGTCTGCCACATTACCCGGCTGCCAGGACAATTCCGGGCCGTTATCCCCATTCAGAACGGGAACGATGGGATTCACGGAATCGATCGGCTGGACCGGCGCATTTTCCTGATCCAGATAAGACTCCATACGGAAGCTGAGCACGCCGTAGCTGTTTTCCACACCCAACACGCGCGGCTCTACCACGGTGATGGCATCGGTATTGAGCTGGCCATCTTCAATCAGGCCGGTGCCCACCAGCTCCAGATGCATCAGGTTCTGGGTAAACGCCCCATTGGCGCGGGCGTCGGAGGTGGAGGTAGCCACATCCATCATCAGCCGCAGCTGCTTGGGCGCATCATCGCTTTCGGCATTGGGGTTGGGAAACAGGTAACCGGTAGCATCGGAAATGATCTGTACGGTCACTTCCCCGGAATCAAAGCCCACCGGCACTTCACCACCGATAAACACTTCCAGCGCATCACCGGTAAGAATGCCTCCCTTCTTCACTCGCAGCGGGGTCACTTCCGGGAAATTGGGTGCAAAGGCAAGCTCGGCATACACGTCACCGGACTGCTTGGACACGGTCTTGTCCTGCAGCAGGGTGCCGATCACCGGTACGCAGTTGATCGGCTGGCCGGTCAGGTCAGAGGTGATCACCCCTTCATCCAGACACCCCAGGGAATCATCCGCCGGGGGCGCATTGGTGACCAGTACTGCCCGCTCACCGGTAGTCGGCGAGGTGGTGTCCTGGGGCACGGTGGAATGGGTAAAGGCCGCAATGGTTTCACCGGACTGGCTCATCACACCACTGACGCCCAGCTCATAGGTCTGACCGGGGGTCATGTCTTCCTGGGGGTCCACGGTAATGGCGGTGCGCCCTACCAGCAATTGCGCGGGTACCAGCTCGCCATTGCTCATCAGGCTGACCGTTTCACCATAGACCGCCGTGGAGGCATCAATGGATTTGGTGGTACGCAGCCGGAAACTGGAGAAATCCATGCTTTCGAACTGGTCGTCATCCGGGAAGATGGATTCCACTTCGAAGCTGGCGGCGGTCTGCTGGGTATCCAGCGGTCCTTCCAGAGCGGCGCGGGTAGTGAAATTGAGCTCGCCGTCCTTGAAAGTGGTGGTTTCACCGAGCACGGTGACGCCATTCATGACCACCGTGTAATCCGTTGCCGGAGACAGTGCATCCACAGGCGTCAGCACCACACCCCGGCCATCTGCCACGGATTCCAGGGTGAAGGCCACATCCGCGCCATCCGCATCCTGGAACACGAAATTATCTGCCGTGGCCGATACGGTATGGCTGAACTGTAAGGCCACAATGGCACGCGGTGCCACCTGGTTCTGGTCATCCAGCGGGTAGGTGTAGTGCAGGTTGCGTGCGTTGAAGGTGGGTGTATCGAAACTCACCCTGTCCTTGTCCCCGCCACAGCCTGCCACCGCAAGGGCGGTCAGTGCTGTCAGGGCGATATTATTCTTTTTCATGGAACACCTCCGTTAGAACTTCACCGTGATAGCGCCGGAAAACACATGGACATCGCCATCAGCGGTTACCACTTCATAGGGGTTCGCCACACCGGGACGGTTGGTGGTCAGCTCGAAATCCCGCTCTTCCAGTTTCTGGAACTGGTAACCGAAATCAAGGCGCAGCGGATAAGCGAGGACGGGCGGGTTCTGGATAATCAGGGATGAGCCCACGCCGACAATCAATTTGTCACTGTCCAGGTAGTTCACGTCCGGGGTCTGGATGCTTTCCAGCGGGCTTTCCTGATACGCCACACCGCCGGACAGAATCAGGTGATCGTTCACCGTCCACTCGGCACCGATACGGGGAACCACAATGTCCTTGAACTCGGCGAAGGCCTGGTCCTTGACCGTGTCGCGGGCCAGCTCATCTTCCAGGTCACTCCAGTTCTGCTGTTCTACGGTAACGGCAGCGCGGAAGTTGTCGGTGAAGTGATACAGCAGACCGGCACTGAAGATATCCGGCTGATAGGAATCGATGGTATCGATCAACACAGTAATACCCGGATCAATAACGGTACCGGGAATGGTCAGATTGGATTCCACCGCGGTGCGGGCCTCGGTGTGCCCGCGGAAAGCAAAAGCGGTCTCAAGACCGGTCCAGATGCCGCAGTCTTCCTTGCCGCAGAACACCTTGTCCCATTCCAGATTCATGGACAGCACCGGACGAATCACCGGCTTGGCAGACACGGTCAGCTCTTCGCGCTGGGTTTCACCGGCCAGGTTGGCGCTGGCGATCAGGGTAGCCTCAGAACGCAGGGAGATGTGTGCGGAGGCCCCGGTGGTAATACCGTTGGCCAGTTCGAGGCCTCCACCAAGGTTCAGGAATAATGGCTGTCGGCCGTAATTGAAGAACTGGCCTTCCATGCTGGTGCTGGAGTCAAATGCCAGCATTTCCTCACCGAATTTTTCCACCCCGGCAATAATCGCGAAGTAGATCGGATGTTCGAACTTGGTCATATCGGTGAGGTCGGTCTTCAGCGCAATGACCTGCTGCTGGGACAGGGTGTCATTCAGTATGTCACCGTCACGAATCACCGATGGGGCGCCCCCGCTGGGATTGCCCTGGCTGACGGCACGCAGTTCCTGGTCACCGTGCAACAGACCCACCGTCAGTTCCCCACGGGGATCGCGGGTCAGGTAGGCCGGGTTGTAATAAAGCGCTGATGCCTGGGGATTGAACATGGACAGACCCATGGCGGTCCCCACATCGGCAGGTAGCAGACCATAGGTGCTGGCCGTGTTACCCATTGCAGCGAAAGTAGGGGTCGACAGGGCAGTGCTGACAATGACAGCAGCTCCCCAACGGGCGAGGGTTTTCGTAGTCATAGCGCTTCTCCGGCGTTTGTTATTAGGGTTTTCGCCTCAGGTTAAGGTCCCAGGCGACAGGAGAACAATGCGTGAAGCTATGCAGCCTCTCACCTATTCCCCCCTGTGTGTATGCAACAAGTCAAACAAAACGCGAGTGCCAGCGCCGTTGGCAAAAAGTTGGGAATGGTTGAGAAAAGTTGATGGGAGCACCGGTATTGTTAAACGATGTAACCGGGGGGTTTCGGTTTGCCGTCGCCAGGGCGGCTATGTCACAGACAGGTAGAGGAGCATAAAAAAGCCGGCCCGAAGGCCGGCAATGGCTTGGCAAGGAAGACGTTACTGCTTGATCGGCTCACCCAGGTACTGAAGCTTTACGCCGCCCGCCGGAATTTTCAGATAAATTTTCAGGTTAAGGATCAACACCGACAGATTCACGTCTACAGCGATATCGTTGCTGTTCAGCTGCTCGATTACCATGCGCCCGTCCGGCAGGAAAGTGACCGGCCCGGCCAGATTCATGGTCAGCGGATAGCTGTGCTGGTTATGGGTGCCATCCAGCAGGATGTGCATGTAGGGCGCGTCCAGATACAGGTCCACATCAGCGCGAAACTCCGGCCCCTCCGGGGTTTGCACAATCCAGCCGGGGATCAGCCCCTGGCGCTCCCATTCGTCATAGACAAAACTGCCATCCGGATGCTTTTTACCACAGAAATTATCCGCGTCTTCCGGCCAGGCCACACACTGGTAACGCATACGCATGAACTGGGTTTCTGTGGGGGTGTCGCTGTCAAACAGGCCGATGATTTTCACTTTCAGTGTCACCGATGATGCCTGAATCAGGGTGGGATACAGCCCGATCCTGACAGCCGGCCAGGCTTCAACGTCCGGTGTCGACGGATCATCGTAGGGTTGTGTGGCGCCGATCACCTCGGAGTTGAGGCCACCGACCACATGAATGCCACACTGCTCCGGCAGATCACAGACCAGCGCCGGATCGGAGACGCCTCCTTCGCTGCCGTTATCGCCCTTGCTTTCATCAATGATCAGTGCCGTGGTATTGGCACCGGGCTCACCGCCGTTGTAGCCAGGCTCTCCCGCATCAAAATGGCCATTGCCGTTCAGGTCCGCCGTGGGCAGGTTCTTGAGTGGCTGGAAGACACTGGCAACCGGCGCGCCGGCAACGAAGTGAAGATGCATGTCGGGTCCACCCATGTCGCTGTCCGGGGCCCGTAACAGAGCGGTCTGCAGACGCTTGCCATCGGTGGCGCAAATGGCCTCGCCACTGCGGCAATCATCCGGTTGCTGGGCGGATGTCTGATTGACGCTCATCAGGATGTAACGGTAATAGGCACCCTCTTCCCAGGGTTGGGACGGGGTAAAGACCAGGCGACGATTGCCCACCTCCAGCTTGCCGGTCACACCCGCCTCACAGCGGTATTTGCGTTTGCCGTCTTCGTCATAGCGCAGCGGGCGCCCCGTGGCTGGGTCCAGCTCCACCTTTTCCACCCGGAAGCTGCCCACGTCACAGGCATTGGTATTTTCAAAGACCACCGATTCCGCGTCGATATCCCGGGAGAAATTCACCCGGATAGCACGATCTGTCGGCAGCGAGGGCACCGGATTGCGGTCGTCTTCCACCTTGCCGCCCTGGCAGAAACCATGGTTCCCCGCTTCGATTTCCCAGTGCGCCTTGTCGGCGGCACAGGGGAAGCCCGGATAGCTGGTCAGCACGATGGGGGGCGCCAGGTCCCCCACCTGCTGAGGCAGATTAAAGGAAGCATTGACCGGAACCGCGGGGTTGCCGGCCAGGTCGGTGACCCGGGAGCTGACCATGGCGGTATAGCTCTCGCCGAATGCCAACGGAGCAACCGGGCGCATCACCAGGGAGGCGCCATCCAGATACCAGTCCACCGCCACATGGCTGCCATCCTGTTGCAGGACGAAGGTGTCGCCGGCGCTGAGGCTGGACGGATCCAGGGGCTCATCGAAATTGAGGATCACCGCATCGCCGGGGCGGGCGCTCAGCGCTGTGCCCGACTCGTCCACGGCGGGGACCATGGACTGCAATTGTGGTGCGGTCATATCCGGCACCGGTTGCGGCGCGTTCTCCTGATCCTCGTAGGACTTCATATGGAAGCTGAGCAGCCCAAAGGCGGTTTCCTGGCCCAGGACTTTCGGCTCCACGATACCCACCGCATCAATTTCCATGCGGCCCTCTTTTACCAGCGCCATGCCATTGAGTTCCACATGCAGCAGGGTCTGGCTGAGGGCGCCGTTGGCCTCCGGGTTTTCCGCCGTCATGGACACATCCATGTACAGCTTCACCTGCTTGGGCGCTTCATGGGCATCACTGTAGGGGTTGGGCAACAGGTAACCTGACGCATCCGACAGGAAGGTCACCGCGATGGCGCCGGTGTCGATGCCCGCCGCCACTTCCCCCGCCACCTTGACGGTCACATTGGTGCCGGTGAGCAGGCTGTTGCGGGGAATCCGCAGTGGCGATACCTGCGGATAATTCGGCAGGTAGGCCAGCTCCGCGAACACATCGCCAGTCTGCATGGTCGCATCCTTGTCGCCCAGCAGGGTGGACTGGATTGGCACACAGTTCATGGTGGCGCCGGTAAGCTTGGCCACCAGGGCATCCGGAGCATTGCACGGGTCGTTCTGGTCCTCACTGGCGCTCAGGGCTTCCTGCACCAGGGTCGCGCGGGGCATGGAATCCCGGGCGGTCCAGCTCTGCTCGAACCCGCCGGTGAGCTGGGCCTGATCCACACCACGTACCGACGGGGTGAATTTCAGGGTGTACCTCTGTCCCGGGGTCAGATCCTGGAGAGGATCGATGGTCACCGCATTGCCTTTGACCAGCAGCGCAGCGGGCACGGTATCACCCTCGTGTTCCAGTTCCACGGAAGCTCCACCGTCGGTGTCGCCATATTGCATGGTTCCCGGGTCAAGCATCTGATTGAAGCGCACCCGCAGGGTGGAAAAATCCATGAAGGGCAGCGCATTGCCGTCCGGGATCACCTGACTCACGGCCAGATCCGGCGTGGCCATCCGGGTGGACAGGGGTCCGTCATGACTGAGGCGTGTGACGAAATCCAGGCCACCATCCGGGAACACCGGACTGCCCTGGGCCGTTTCGATGCCGTCGATCACCAAGCGGTAATGGCTGTGGCTCTGAAGCGAGCTCTGCGGCTGCAGCATCACGCCCATGCCGCCATCCAGCGATTGCGGGTCACCCAGGGCCACCTGGTTATCTCCCGTGTCCTCACAGGCGTCGCCCAGCTGGCCACAATCGAGCAGGGTAAAGTGACTGGCATCCACCGCCATGGCGTGGGAAAACCGCAACACCAGCGGCGTTTTTGGTGACAGGTTCTGCTGCCCGTCATAGGGATAGCTGTAATACACTTCCGCCTGCTGCCAACCGGCAATGGACGGGGTATCTCCGGCATCTCCCCCACAGGCGGCCAGGGTCGCCGCCGCGGCGGCCAGCCATAAATTTCTTGTTGTCATCGCCGATCTCCTAGAATTTCAGGGTGATGGAGCCGGAAAACACGTGTACGTCCCCTTCTGCGTCCACACTTTCGTAGGGTTGCGGGAAGGACGGTGAGCGGCGGTCGTAGAGGTCAAAGGTGCGGGTTTCCAGCTTCTGGTACTGGTAAGCCAGGTCCAGACGCACCGGGAACGCCAGCACCGGCACCGACTTGTACTGGGCAGTGAGCCCCAGCCCCAGGATCCACTTGTCGGTATCCAGGTAGTTCACTTCCAGGGAGCCGTCGGAATCCAGCGGCGATTCGCTGAAGGCCACCCCACCGGTGACCATGTAGGTGTCATCCAGGTGGAATTCGCCACCCAGCCGGGGCACCACGATGTCCTTGAACTTCAGCTCATAGGGGGTGCCTTTGTACTGCACCGCCTGATCCTTGATGGTGTCGCCTTCCAGCTCTTCTTCCAGCCGTGACCATTCCTGCATTTCCACGGTCAGGCCCACCCGCCAACGATCACGCCCGTAGGCCAGACCGGCGGCATAGATGTTCGGCTGGTAGGAATCCACGGTGCTGATGGCCAGATTGATACCCGGATCCAGCACAGTGCCGGGAATGGTGATGGTGGAATCCACCGTGGTGTTGGTATTGGAGTAACCCCGGAAACTGAAGGCAGTCTCCAGACCGCTGTACCAGCAATCGTTGCCGTCACCACAGAAGCTCTCACCCCAGTCCATGTTCATGCCGAAGATCGGACGAATGGAGGGCTTGGCTGACACGTTAAGCGTCTCATAGCTGGTCACCCCGCCCAGGGTGGAGGTGGCCACCAGCTCCGCTTCCGAGTGAAGCGTGATGCGGGCGGACAGCCCCATATCCAGGCCACGCCAGATCTGCGTGCCGCCGCCCAGATTCAGGAACAGGGGCTGACGACCGAATTCGAAGTACTGGCCCTCGACGGAGGTCTGGGAATTGAACGCCATCATTTCCTCGCCGTACTTCTCTACTCCCAGCATGAACCCCAGGTACAGGGGGTGGTTGAAGCGGGTCAGCGAGGACAGGTCGGTTTTCATGCCCAGCAGAGTGTGCTGGGAAGGCGAATCCTGCAGCGTATCGCTGCTGCGCGGCAGCGGCGCGGCGCCACCCAGGCTGCTTGCGCGCAATTCATGGTCCGCATGCAATAACCCGGTGGTCAGCTCGCCCCGATCATCCTGGGCCAGGTAGGCCGGATTGTAGTAAGTGGCGGAGACCTGGCTGTTGAACAAGGACAGGGCCTGGGCAGACGCCAGATCCGACGGCAACACCCCGTAGGTGGTACCGATGTTGCCCATGCTGGCCATGGCCGGCGAGATACACACCACCCCAACGCCCGCCACAACCGCAGGCAGCAGTTTTCGCATTGTCATGAAGCTCTCCAAAAAGACGCGCCCGTACCGGGGCTATTGTTATTTTCAATTTGCATACACAGTTATGTGCGCAAAAAGTTGGCATTAACGTACCAACTTTCCTTCACGAATACATCACGGGAAATGGCTACACCGTCACCAAATTTACATATATACACAAAAAGAAACGTTACGATATCGGTACAGCTAGGGAGATGTTCGTAGCTTTTTCGAGGAAGTTAGGCCATTTGCAGGATGCAATAGCCGACAGGACCATCAGCCCTGGGGGGAATCCAGTCGCTCGGCGCGTCGACGGGTCAGCACCATCACCGGGATCAACCCCAAGAGCACCAGGGTCAGCGCCGGGGCGGCAGCCCGTTGCCACTCCCCCTCGGCGGTCAACTCGTAAATCCGGACTGCCAGGGTGTCCCAGCCAAAGGGGCGCAGCAGCAGGGTGGCCGGCATTTCCTTCATCACATCAATGCCCACCAACAGCAACGCGGTGAGCAGGCCCGGCAACATCATCGGCACATAGACCCGACGGCCCACTTCCGCGGAGGATGCCCCCAGGGTACGGGCCGCCTCCACCAGGCTGGGACGCACCTGCTGGAGGGCGTTTTCCACCGGACCGAAACCCACCGCCATGAAGCGCACCACATAGGCCAGCAACAATGCCGCCAGGGTACTGACCAGAACGATGCCCAGCCCCAGGTCCGCCAGCCAGCCCTCTACCGCACTGAAGCTGATCATGATGCCCACCGCCAGCACCGACCCTGGCAAGGCGTAGCCCAGCGTCGCCAAGCGCACGGCCACGGACACGGACCGTGACGGCTGATGCCGCTTCACCCAGGCCAGCCAGCCGGCCAGACTCAGCACCAGCAGGGCGGCCATGGTCCCGAGCAGGAAGGTCCTCCAGATCAGATTGAGGAAACGGGCATCCACCTGCATCAGGCCGTTGTCGATCACCCAGTAGAGCAGGCGGCTGACCGGCAGCAGGAAGGCCATGAACAACACGGAAAAGGCAAACAGCGTCACCCCCCAGGCCAGCCGCGGACGACTGCGCAGGGTCTGCCGCCCACCAATTTCACTGTAGCGGGCACGGCTGCGGCCGCGCCGTTCCAGCCACAGGGCCACCACCACAAACAGCAATAGCAGGGAGGCGAGCTGGGCGGCTGCCTGCAGGTTGAACAGGCCGTACCAGCTCTTGTAGATGGCCGTGGTGAAAGTATCGAAGTTGAAGATGCTGACCGCACCGAAGTCCGCCAGGGTTTCCATCAACGCCAGGGCCAGCCCAGCAGCAATACCGGGCCGCGCCATGGGCAGTGCCACCCGGAAAAAGGCGGACGAGGCCGTATCACCGAGGATACGGGCCTGTTCCAGCACCGCCCGCCCCTGGGCCTCGAAGGCCAGCCGGGCGAGCATGTAGACATAGGGATAGAGCACCAGGGACAGGGTGATCACCACCCAGAGGGGATGGCGGGCACTGAAGTCGGGCAGCATCGGCAGCCACTGGCGCAGAAAGGTCTGGATGGGACCGGCGTAATCCAGCAAGTCCACCATCACGAAGGCGAGAACATAGGCGGGCATGGCCATGGGCAGCAGAAGCGCCCATTGCAGCCAGCGGCGCCCGGGAAATTCCAGGGTGGCCACACACCAGGCCAGGGACACGCCGAGCAGCAGCACCCCGGCGGACACCCCCACCATCAGGAACAGGGTGTTGCCCACCAGCCGCCACAGCACCGTGTCGAGCAGGTGCTGCCAGGTGGCCCATTGCTCCTGCTGCCAGGCGGCCAGCAGGACCACAATGGGCACCAGCACCAGCAAGGCCAGCAGCAGAACGCTGGCTCCGCTGGCGGACAGGGCTCCCCGGGTTCGCACCGGTTAGCGGTACCCGGCGCGGTCCATCAGTTTGACCGCATCCACCTGCAAGGCACCGGCCACACTGACGTTGAGATCATCCGACTGGAATTCCCCCCAGGAAGCCACCTCTTCGGCGGGCTCCACGGCGGCATTCACCGGGTACTCCATATTGCGGTCGGCCAGCAGTTTCTGGGCTTCCGGCTGGCTCATCCACTCCAGCAGGTCGCGGGCCTTTTCCGGTCGCGGCGCATGGCGGGTGATGCCCGCGCCGGAGATGTTCACATGCACGCCGCTGGAATCCTGATTGGCCCAGAACAGGGACAGGGGCAGCTGCGGGTTATCCTGCTTCATGCGGCCAAAGTAGTAAGTGTTTACTATGCCCACATCGCACTGACCGGCCACGATGGCTTCCATCAGAGCCGTGTCGTTGGAGAACACGTCGGTGGCCAGATTCGCCACCCAGCCACGCACGATTTCCTCGGTTTTTTCCTCGCCCAGGCGCTGGATCATGGTTGCTACCAGGGACTGGTTGTAGACCTTCTTGGAAGTGCGCAGACAAAGACGCCCCTTCCACTCCGGGTCGGCCAGGGCTTCATAGCTGGACAGGGCGGCCGGATCAACGCGCTCGGGGGAATAAACCAGGGTGCGGGCCCGCACGGTCAGACCGAACCAGCGGTTCTCCGGGTCGGTCAGTTCCGCCGGCACATTGGCGGCCAGCACCTGGGAGTCCAGGGGTTGCAGCAGGCCCTTGTCCGCCGCATTCCACAGGTTACCGGCATCCACCGTGATCAGCATATCCGCGGGGGAACGCTCACCCTCCGCCTGCAAACGGGCGGTCAGGGCGGCGGCGTTGTCAGTGATATAGCGGATTTTCACCCCGGTAGCCTCGGTGTAGGCATCGAATACCGGCTTGATCAAATGGTCATTGCGCGAGGTATAGACCACCAGCTCTTCTTCAGCGGCGGGTTCGGAACAGGCCCACAGGCCGGTAAGCATGACAGCGGCGGCAGCCACAGTGGCAATGGCTCGCATCATAGCGGACTCCATAAATGCACAAGGAAACAAGAATGATTCTTAATTGGGCGGCAAGTATGGCAGGAATTTATGCCAAGCTCTAGAGCCTGTCGGCACTATTTGCCGCGCCCCTGCGGACCGCTCAATACCCTCAAGCCCGGGGCCGCGCCCTAACCGGTAAGTCGGCGCCCCGCCCCATGGCCTGGCTGGCAAACAGACGCTTGAGTGGCCCGGCCTGATTGACCCAGCGCATGCCGGTATTGCGCAACCAGCGCACCGGCAGGGCCCGCTGCCCGAACAACTGCTGAAACCCGCGCATGGCGTTCTGCATGAGCAGATTCTCGCCACGGCGACGACGCTGGTAACGGGCCAGGGCCGCACTGTCGGCACAGGACCGCCCGCTTTGTGTGGCACGCTCCACCTCTTCTGCCAGCACCGCCGCATCCAGCAGGCCCAGGTTCACGCCCTGTCCGGCCAGCGGATGTATCACATGGGCGGCATCGCCCACCAGTGCCAACCCGGCTGCCACATAGCTGCTGGCATGCCGCTCCTGAATGGGAAACACCGCCCGCTCGCTGAGCAGGGTCACTTCACCCAGCGCCTCGCCCGTGGCCGCCTGCAGTTCGGCCGCAAAATCCGCCGGCGCCGCTTCCCGCAGCCGGGCAATCCGCTCCGGCCAGCCAGACCAGACGATGGAACACTGCCGCTGTTCACCCTGTTGCGGGTCACTGTAAAGCGGCAGCAACGCCAAGGGGCCGGATTCCATGAATACCTGACGGGCACAGGCGTTATGGGGCAAGGCAGTGGCGATGGTCGCCACCAGCGCATGGTGACCGCTGTCACGGGCGCCACCACTGATACCGGCCCAGTCACGGACCCGGGAGCGGGCGCCATCGGCACCCACCAGCAGATCTGCCTGCCATTGCTCATCGCCCGCACGGACCTGCCAGCGACCCTCTTCACGGCGCGCCCCTTCAACGGCCACCCCACAGCGCCAATGCAGGTTCGGGTAGTCCGCCGCACGACGGTACAGGGCGGCCGCCAGGTGGCCATTCTCCAGCAACCAGCCCAGGGATTGCGCTCCCACTTCCCGGGCGCGGAACAACACTTCACCGGTGCCATCCTGATCCCAGACCTGCATGGCGTCGTAGGGCTGCACCCGGCTCATGTCCAGGTACTCCCAGACACCACTGTTCTGCAGCAGCCAGTGACTGGCCTCGGTGAGCGTGGACACCCGCAACTGGGCCGGGCCGGTCGGCATCACTGGCGCCGGCGCACCATCCAGCACCGTCACGGTCAGCCCCTGCTCCGCCAGCAACACCGCCAGCAAGCCCCCGGTCATGCCACCGCCGACAATGACGATGTGTTGTTTTTCGCTTGCAGGCGACACGCTATTGGGTTGCACGCTTTGTCCTCACGTTTTCAGGTGCTTTGAGTTGAAAGTTCAAAGTTTAAAGTTGAAACACGACGCTCGTTTAGTGCCAGCCGAGCGGCGCTTCCCCCGCGTCCATACATGACAGGGAAAAGATTAAAAGCAAGGTCCAACCTTGGCGCCTCATTGCTACGGTGCATTCTACGGGTCTTGCGGCGCGGCGTTGACGCAAATCGTGTGGCTACAAGTTTCGCTCGCGTTTCAACTTTAAACTTTGAACTTTCAACTGCTTTCACAAGCCCATGGCCCGCCGCGCAAACCCCTGCCGCAGACCGGGCAGGATATCCATGGCCACCAGCCCCAGCTGTCGGCTGTGGGCGAACAACGGCTGCTGCACCCGGAACAACTCCGGTACCCAGCGGGAGGCCTGGCTGATCAGGGCCTGGTCCTGTTCCCGGCGTTGCACGTATTGCTGCAACAGGGACAATTCACCCGGTGCCGGGGCAGCGCCAACGGTGCTGGCCAACTGCACCAGATCGCGCACGGTCAGGTTGAAACCCTGCCCCGCTACCGGGTGCAAGGTATGGGCGGCATTGCCCACCACCACCCCATAGGGAACCGCCTGGGCACAGGCATGGGTCAGCACCAGCGGGTAACGCTGGCGTTCGCCGATACCGGTCAGCCGCGGCGCATCCGCCGGGCATTGCTCCTGCAACCGGGCAAGCAATGCCTCGGGCTCCATGGCCATACAGGTATCCACCTGATCACGGGGGCCGGTCCAGACCAGGGCAAAACGGCGATCCGGCAGCGGCAACAGGGCCAAAGGCCCATCGTTGAGGAAACGCTCGTAGGCAATGCCCTGGTGATCGCTGGCCAGGGACAGATTGGCAATCAGGGCATCGTGGCCGGTGTCGCTGCTCCGGGCACTGACCCCCAGCCATTCGCGGGTCCGTGACCCGGCACCATCAGCGGCGATCAATAACGGCGTGGTCAGGGTGCGGCCGCTTTCCAGGGTGGCCTGGTAGCCATTGTCCAGACGGCGAATGGCGCTGAGTCGTTCCGGGGCCAACACCTCAATGGCGGCATCCGCATACAGGGCTCGCAACAACACAAACCCCAGCCAACGGTTTTCCACCACCGCCCCCAGCGCCGGCACGCCCTCTTCGCTGGCGCGCAGACGGGTGATGCCGAGCCGGGAGCGGCGCGAGACATGCACGGTATCGATATGGGCGGCGTGTTCGCGAATGGCCTCGCCCAATCCCAACGCATCCAGCACCTCCAGGGTGCCTGCGGACAGGGCGGTGCTGCGGGCATCGAAACTGGGCGTCAGCGGCGGTTCATCGGGCAAGGTCAACGGATGACTTTCCACCAGCGTCACGGCAGCGGCGCAATGATGACGCAACAACAACGCCAGCAACGCCCCGGCCATGCCACCGCCGACGATAACGATGGGTTGATTTTCGCTGCTCTCCATACGCCCTATCCGTAGGGCGGAAATTCCTGCAAGGAATCTCCGCCATCAATGCCCCAACCCTTTTAGTTGAAAGTTAAAAGTTCAAAGTTGAAAAGCGCGAACCAGGGTTTTATGGGCCCGAAGTCAGTACCCGCGCACCAGCGCGGAGTGCCAATCGCCAGACACAACACAAAGATGTCCTCGCGTTTTAACTTTCAACTTTAAACTTTCAACTGCCTTTCATGATCTTTTCAATATCCGCCACTTCCTTGGGCACCTCGTGGGTCAGCACATCACAGCCGTCCCGGGTTACCACCACATCGTCCTCAATGCGGATCCCGATGCCTCGCCACTGCTCGTCCACGCTGTCGTCGTCCGGCGCCACATAGAGTCCCGGTTCCACGGTCAGTGCCATTCCCGGCTCCAGTTGCCGCCACTGGTCCTGCACCCGATAGTCGCCCACATCATGCACATCCAGACCCAGCCAGTGACCGGTGCGATGCATGAAGAAACGCCGGTAGCCTTCGGTTTCCACCAGCTCGTTGAACTCCCCCTTGAGCAGGCCCAGATCCAGCAACCCCTGGGTGAGGATATGCACCACTTTTTCGTGGGGCACATTCCAGTGATTATCCGGATGGGTGGCCGCGATGGCGGCGTGCTGACTGGCCAGAACCAGTTCGTAAAGGGCCTGCTGGGGCTTGCTGAATGTGCCATTCACCGGGAAGGTACGGGTAATGTCCGAGGCATAGTGTTCCAGCTCGCAACCGGCATCCACCAGCACCAGGTCGCCGTCTTTCAGTTTCTGGCTGTTTTCGATGTAGTGCAGGATGCAACCGTTGGCGCCGCCACCGACAATGCTCGGGTAGGCCGGGCTACGCGAGCCGTTGCGCATGAACTCGTGGATATATTCCGCTTCCAGCTGGTACTCCATCATGCCCGGCTTCACCGTCTGCATGGCCCGCACATGGGCGCCGGCAGAAATACTGGCAGCGCGGCGCATCAACTTGATTTCGGCAGCGCTCTTGAACAGACGCATGTCGTGAAGATGGTGTGCCAGGGCAACGAATTCCCCGGGCGGCTGGGCACCGGAGCGGACCCGCTCACGGATACTGTTGACCCAGCCCATCAGACGGCGATCGAATTCCGCATCGTGACCTAGGTCGTAATAGACCCGCTCACGGCCCTCGATCAAGCCCGGCAGGATCTCGTCGATATCACCGATGGGGAACGCATCATCCGCATCAAAATCCGTCACGGCCCCATCGGGGCCGGCCCGGTAGCCGTTCCAGATTTCCATGGCGCGGTCGCGCTCGCGGCAGAACAGCACATACTCGCCGTGCCCCCGGCCCGGCAACAGCACCATGATCGCCTCCGGTTCACCAAACCCGGTCAGGTACCAGAAGTCACTGTTCTGCCGATAGGGGTATTCCACATCCCGGTTACGGGTGCGTTCCGGGGCCGCCGGCAGGATGGCAATGCTGTTGGGCCCCATGATGCCCATCAGTTCCTGGCGGCGACGGGCGAATTCCTGGCGGTTGATACTCAAGAGCTCTCCTTAATGTGGCGGCGCTAACAGCGTAATCAGTGTCGGGTCGGTGGCGTCTGCGGTGCCGGTGCCGGCTTGCCCTGATGGCGCATGACCAGCTCAGTGTAAATCATCAGCGCCGCCATCCGGCAGTGCTCGGCCACCTGCTCGAACATGTCTTCCTCTTCATCGCCGTCGTTTTCCGGGGTCGCCACCTGGCTGATCGCTGCCAGGTCGGAGAGAGCTTCCTGGATGCCCGGTGACAGATCCTTGTCGTGGGTATTGGCAGACCCGGTGCCGAACCCCACCAGAAAGCCCTCGCACCACTGGGCCACCGCCGCTACCCGCAGGCCCAGCTCCTCTTCATCCCCGGGCAGCAACAGGGCCAGGTCCAGCCCAGTGCCCTGAAACCCGTCGTGAAGCTGATCTCGCAATGTAAGCAGTGCCGCCGAGAGGGCACCGTCAAAGCCGCCATCAATATCCGCATGGGCCGCCAGCACACCAAGCACTTCCTGGTCCTGGCCACCATGGCCGGTGGCCAACAGCCCCGCCAGCACGCCTTGCAATTCACTGGGAGAGTGGGCCACGCCGGCTGCCGCCAGCCCCTGGGCCAGGACTTCAAAATCGATCAGGTTGGACATGCATCTATCCGTTTTTCGGGGAATTGGAGGTTATGCTCAGGCAGCCTGTGAATAATGTGCGCTAAGTGGCTACCACTATTGAATTTCGTTGACCCTTGCAAACCCCACACCTATAGTTGAAACAACCTCTAATCCGGGTGGGAATGCCATTGCCGGAAAATACCGGCAGGGTGAGGGCCAATCACTGGCTCCATGGGAACGCCGGGCCGCGAAAGGCCCACACCTTAGGCGAACAGCGTACATTTTGCCATGACGACGGAACAACAACTACGGCAACTGGAAGCCCGCGTCGATGACCTGCTGCGCATCAGTGCGCGCCTGCGTCAGGAAAACCAGTCCTTGCATGAGCGCGAGGCCAAGCTGGTG
The DNA here is from genome assembly GCF_900107995.1 of Alcanivorax sp. DSM 26293. Lineage (GTDB taxonomy): Bacteria > Pseudomonadota > Gammaproteobacteria > Pseudomonadales > Alcanivoracaceae > Alcanivorax. Next base: position 129,136 of record NZ_FNUM01000003.1, read on the forward strand.
GAGGAACGGGCACAGCTGCTGAAAAAAAACGATGTGGCTCGCAACAAGGTCGAAGCCATTATTTCTCGTCTGAAATCCCTGGAGCAGGAGTCCTGAGCGTGGCATCCTGCCTGACACTGATCCACAGCCAATGCGGTGCCCTCGGCCATGTCTAACGAAAACTCCCTGGTGATTCATCTACTGGACAAGGAGTATCGCGTCGCCTGCCCGTCCGGTGAACAGGACAATTTGCTGGCCGCCGCCCGCTATCTGGACAAGCAATTGCGGGAAGTCCGTGACGCCAATGTGATCGGCCTGGAACGCATTGCCATCATGACAGCTCTGAACATGAGCCACGAACTGCTCAACGCCCGCAAGGCGGTGTCCGAGGACTCCGACAGCGAAGCCCGGGTCCAGGCCCTGCTCAGCCGCCTGGAAGACGAAATCCAGGCCTTCGAAGACGCCCGCCGGAAGCTTTAATACACACTTCACTTTCTACAAGGCTCCTGTAGGAACCGAGCGTAGCGAAGGTAACAGCCGCAGGCTGGCCCGAAGGGTGAGCGAAGCGAATAACACCTCTCGAGGTGCGAACCCGAGCCCAAGCGAGGGAAGGGGCCCGACCAACCCGCTCTCCTTTCTGGAAAGACCTGTCGATCCCCGGCATCCCTGATCGCCCTGCGGGCGATTTCCACGCTGACGCGTGGTTCGTCCCCTGGAAGGGAACTCCTACAGCGACTCCGAGTAAAGGCCAACGAAATCCCTTTCCTGTCAAGTCCTGACCTGTCCCCGACACCCCTGTTATACTGCACGCGAGTGTTTCCTGGCCCGTTCGCCAGAGGGTCATGTCCCCGAGCCGATAATGTAATACCCGGGGGCAAACATTACCTTGCCTGTGTGCATGTCCGCCCATTGAGCGGAAAGCCTGAAGGTGGGGTTGCTGCCTCCACCTTGAACCTACGGTTCAAGGGTCAAGCCCGCAGCGGCGGACCGGGAAGCACCCTTTCTTTTTCCTCCCGGAGCGATGATATCAACGCTCCGGACAGATTCCGGCCAGCCCATGACCGCAGCCTTGCGGCGGCAACTGCGCCGCCAGTTTCGACAACAACGCCGCTCCCTGACTGCGGGGCAACGCCGTCGGGCCAGCCACCGTTTCGGCGCCAGGCTGGATCAGGCCCTGAGCCATCGCCCTGCCCGCCATCTGGCGCTGTATCTGGCCAACGACGGCGAGCTGGATCTGCGACCTGCTCTCGGCCACAGCCGCTTCCAACTGGCCACCACCTATCTGCCCCGCCTGGACCCGATCCGCCGCGGCCATCTGCAGTTTCGCCTCTGGCAGCGCCACCATCCCATGCGCCCCAACCATTACGGTATCGCTGAACCGGCACACTATTATCGCGGGCGAGCCCTGTGGGCACTGGATGTGATTCTGTTGCCGGCGGTGGCGTTTGACGCTTGCGGCTATCGGCTGGGTATGGGGGGAGGGTATTACGATCGCACCCTGGCGGATCTGCAACGCAGACCGAGGCGGCCCAGGCTGGTGGCTGTGGGCTATGATTTTCAGAAGGTGGGCGAAGGGACCCTACCGGTGGCCCCGTGGGACCAACCGGTAGATCTGACGGTTACTGCTGGATGTGACTGACAACAACACCGGCGCTATCTGCGTAACGTTGGTAATCGTTTTCATTGCCGCCGTGGGTAAGGCTGCTGATCAGCACCCCCAACCCGAATATCACAGCCAGTAGCACCAGGGCGTCCGGCTTCTTTTTCATTGTTTCTATCCCCAAAAAGCGGTACAGCAAAATAAAAAGTGACCCAAAAGTCGTAACAAGAGTGTCACTTTAAACCTATTACGAAATGTAAAATGCCAACCGGGTCAAAATTTGATCACTTTAAGGTGCAAAGTCAAGCAGTTAGCCGGTCTTGCTGACGTTTCTTAACAAAAACCCTCGTTAAGTGACGTCTGCAAGCCGCTTTAAATGCAATTATTAGTTATGCAACCAGGAAGTCGTGACTCACGGGACATCAACAGGGACTGACAGGTCTGTCGCCATTTAGTTCAGGACTAATCAAGAAACAGCCGGTAGGCCGGGTTGTCGCTTTCTTCCACCATGGGATAGGGGACTTTCTTCAGATCCGCCAGCAGCCGGGAGTGCTTGCCGGACTCCACCTGAAACCCCACCAGCACTCGCCCATAGGCCGCGCCGTGGTTACGGTAGTGGAACAGGCTGATGTTCCACTTTTCCCCCAGGGACTGGAGAAACTTCATCAGGGCCCCCGGGCGCTCGGGGAATTCCACCCGGAACAATCTTTCCTGCATGTCCTGGCGAGGGGCGTGCCCCCCTACCATATGGCGGATATGCAACTTGGCCATTTCGTTGCCGCTCATATCCACCACCGGGTAACCACGCTCTTGCAGCTCCGCCATCAGGGCCTGTAGCGCTTCACCACCCGGGCGCAACTGGATGCCCACAAAAATGTTGGCATCCCGGTCATCGCTGTATCGGTAGTTGAACTCGGTGATACCTCGACGCCCCAGAGCCTGGCAAAAGGCGCGGAAGGCGCCAGGGCGCTCGGGGATGGTCACCGCCAGAATCGCCTCACGCTGTTCACCCAATTCCGCCCGCTCAGACACATGGCGCAGGCGATCAAAATTCACATTGGCACCGCTCTGGATCGCTACCAGGGTCTGATTTTCCACCTGGTGCTTGGCCACCCAGTTTTTCAGGCCAGCCAGTGCCAGGGCACCGGCGGGCTCGCAGATGGCCCGGGTATCCTCGAAGGCATCCTTGATGGCCGCGCAGATTTCATCCGTGGTGGCGGTAATCACCTCATCCACGTGATGACGCAGGATCTTGAAGGTTTCCTTGCCGATCTGTTTCACCGCCACACCATCGGCAAACAAACCGACCTCCGCCAGCGTGACACGACGATTTTTATCCAGTGCAGCCTTCAAACAGGCCGCATCTTCCGGCTCCACGGCAATCACCTTCACATCCGGGCGTACGTATTTCACGTAGGCCGCCACGCCGGCAGCCAGACCGCCACCGCCAACCGGAATAAAAATGGCATCCAGATCCCGGCTCTGCTGCCGCAGGATTTCCATGCCCACGGTGCCCTGGCCGGCGATGACATCCGGATCATCATAGGGGTGCACAAACGTCAGGTTATCGCGCGCTTCCAGTTTGCGGGCATGGGCCAGGGCTTCATCGAAGCTGTCACCATGCAACACGGCCTTGCCACCATGGTTACGCACCGAGTTCACCTTGATATCCGGTGTGGTCCGCGGCATCACGATAGTGGCCTTGATCCCCATGGAACTGGCTGCCAGCGCCAAGCCCTGGGCATGATTGCCGGCGGAGGCACAGATCACTCCATGCTGAAGCTGCTCGTCGGTGAGCTGGCAAAGCTTGTTGTAAGCCCCACGCAGCTTGAAGGAAAACACCGGCTGCAAATCTTCCCGTTTGAGCAATACCCGGTTGCCAATACGTTTGGAAATCAACGGCGCTGCATGGATAGGGGTTTCCACCGCCACGTCGTAGACGCGGGATTGCAGTATCCGTTTGACGTATTTGTCCAGCATTGACAGTTCCGGGTTGGTGTTTGGTGCGCAGGAAGGACTAGTCTAGGGGGTGACCGGGATAAATGCGATAGGTCAGCGGCTCTCCAGGGTCGAGTCAACGCCACACCTGCCCTATAATCCCCGCAAAATTCATTGATCGGCATGACAGGACAATTTCATGGACCAGGATGCGCTGAAAAAACAGGTCGCCGAGGCGGCGCTCCGCTTTGTGCCTGAAGGCGAAGTCATTGGTGTGGGCACCGGTTCCACCGCCAACTTCTTCATTGACGGTCTGGCCAGTATCAAAGACCGCATCAAGGGCGCCGTGGCCAGCTCCGATGCCACCGCAGAACGACTGAAGGGACACGGCATTCCGGTATTGTCTCTGAACGACGTGGATTCCCTGCCGGTATATGTGGACGGCGCGGATGAAGTCAACGGTCACCGGGAAATGATCAAGGGCGGCGGCGGCGCGCTCACCCGGGAAAAAATTGTTGCCGCCGTGGCCAGACAGTTCGTCTGTATTGTTGACGGCTCAAAGCAGGTGAAACGGCTGGGGCGCTTTCCGCTGCCGGTGGAGGTCATCCCCATGGCACGCTCCCACGTGGCCCGCAAACTGGTGGCCCTGGGAGGGCAGCCGGAGTACCGGGAGGGCTTTGTCACCGATAATGGCAATATCATTCTGGACGTTCACAACCTGGACATTCTCAACCCCATCGAGATGGAAGAAAAAATCAATAATATCGTGGGCGTTGTCACCAATGGCCTGTTTGCCAAACGGCCGGCGGATGTGGTCCTGGTAGGAGAAAATGGCAGCGTCAATCAATACTGAAACGCTGTTATTTTGCACAATAAAAAAGGGCCGCATGGAGCGGCCCTTTTTCGTTCCTGGCAGGGTGATTAGTCCCAGAAGTTGAACCAGGATTTTTCTTCTGCCTTGCCGTTTCCTTCCGCATTGGCTTCGGCATTGACGGAAGCACCGTCAGCGCTCACATTGGCGCTGGCATTCACGTCTGCCTTGGCAGCGTCTTTCATGTCTTCCGCAGCTTCACGCTCGGCTTCCATGCGCTCTTTCGCTGCTTCGCGCTCGGCTTCTGCACGCTCTTTGGCCGCTTCCTTTTTCGCTTCAGCCTCTTCCTTCATGGCTTCTTTCTTGGCCTTGGCTTCTTCTTTCTTCGCTTCAGCCTGCTCTTTCATGGCTTCCTTGCGTGCCTTGGCGTCTTCCTTCATTTGCTCGGCGTTGGCTTTTGCCGCATCACGCTGATCACGGACAGACTGCTCAGTGGCTTTGGCATCCGCTTCGGCATTAACGGCAGCGTTGATACCTGCGTTCAGGTCAGCGATTGCTGCCTGGCTCATCATTGCAGCACCGGCGGTCATGGCCAGCATCCATTTCTTATCCATGCTTAAGTCTCCTTGAAACAACATTCAAAAGGCATATTGCCAATATGTGACGCTACCATCAGGAAATTCGCGCCGCAGCTCAAGTAACAAAGCGTAAAATCGATAATCAGTCGAGATATTGATCAATAATCGCGAAAATTTTACCGCGAAAGTCTTCATGTTCATTGGCCAGTTGATGGCGGGCACCGGGCAACATATGAATCTGTGGATCCTGAAATTTTTCCTGAATCACTTTCAGGTTATGACGCCAGTCCACGGTTTCGTCCATGTCACCCTGTATCACCACCGGCGACACCTTGATTCGTGATGCTTTTTCAAAACCCGGCAACCATTTTTTCAGCGCAGACACCCACACTGCAGACACTCTCTTGGCCTGTAACGGGTCCTGGTTTTCCAGAAAATCCAGAAAATCCGGATCATTGGAATTGATGGTAAAGACGCGTTTGATGCTGCGGGCAAAAGGGCGGATAAACGTGTGCAACCAACGGGCTGAAGACCATTTGAACGGTCGTACCAGTGGCGCCAGCAGGATGACATGTTCAAAGGGATTGGCATCGCCGTCGCCACGACTGATCAGATAATCCATCACGATCGCTCCGCCGGTACTCTGGGCAATCACATTCCAGGGACGGGGAAAATGGTTATCCGCCAGCGCCAGGCATTGTTCAAGCACATCCCGATAGGTCCGAAAGTCATCGATCACGGCCTGGGGGCCGGAACTCAATCCATGGCCGGGCAGATCATAGGCCAGCACCGCGTAACCCAGCTCCAGTAAATGGCCGATGATATGCCGGTACAGGCCCACATGATCAAAGTAGCCATGGCAGACCAGCACCGTGCCCCGCGGCGCCCGGGGGCGCCAGGCATGCACGGACAACTGGTGGCCGGCCGCTTCGAAATAGCCAAAGCCATGTTCCAGATCCGGTAACTGCTCTGCGAAATTCAGACCATAGTAGGCCACATATCGCCGGGTAGACTCACTGAGCGGATCAAACGCCTCCCAGTTAAGCGGCTGCCATTCCTGAACAATGTGATCACGGTCGAAAGGATTTGCCATAGCCGGTAAGAGCCTGTTTCGAGTCTAGTCGTAGTCGCACCGGAGTTCATACAGATCTCCACGGTTTACTCACGGCGACTTCTGATAATACGGCGCCAGGAGGAAGCACACCATGCACCTGACCGCCGATACTCTCAAGGACCTGCCCCGCCAACAGCGGGTCAATCTGATCAACAGCCTGTCCGGCTTCAAGAGCGCCAATCTGCTGGGCACCCGTGCCGCCAATGGCCAGGAGAACCTTTCCATTGTCAGTTCCTGCTTCCATCTTGGCGCGGATCCTGCCTTGCTGGGCATGATCATTCGTCCCCACTCTGTGGACCGACACAGCCTGGAGTACCTGATGGAAACCGGTTTCTACACGCTCAACCAGGTGCATGGCGACATGGTCCCTGCGGCGCATCAGACCGCGGCCCGCTACCCCCGCGACGTGTCCGAGTTTACCGCCACCGGTCTGACCCCGGCCTACCTGCCGGATTTCCCGGCGCCTTTTGTGGAACAGGCCCGCATCCGCCTGGGCATGGTATTGCTGGAGACACACACCCTGCAGGTCAACGATACCGTGATGGTAATCGGTGCCATCGAACATATTCAGCTGCCTGGCTATGCGCTGGGCAGTGACGGCTATGTGGATATCGAAAAGGCGGGCACCGTGGCCCTGTCTGGCCTGGACAGCTATCACCTGACCCACCGCCAGGCGCGCTGGAGCTATGCCAAGCCGGATCAGCCCCTGCGCCGTCTGGATCCGGACCACGATCATGGCTGAGGGAAACTATCCGCTGCCATTGGGGACTAACCGGGACAGGACGCCCTGATACCGTGCGATCAATAAGGACCCGACATGCAAACACTCAAGCTTTCCCTGCTGGCAGGTGCCGCCCTGACGCTTGCCGCCTGCAGCAGCCACCCCACAGGAACCGATACCATGTTCACTTCCGAGCAACTGCAGGGCAGCGCCTGGCAGGTACAGCGCCTCAACGGTGACCATGTGGGGGATGCCCTCATTACCCTGAACTTTCATGAACCGGGACGACTGGCCGGCAAGGCCGCCTGCAACAACTACATGGCCAGCTACACCCTGGACGAGGACACGTTCTCGGTGAAAACCGGCGGCGTCACCATGATGGCGTGCCCCCAGCCGCTGATGAAGCTGGAGCAGCAATTCCTGGATGCCCTGGAAACCATCGACCAGGCCGACATCAATGACGCAGGGCAGCTCATATTACGTGGCGGCGACATGCGCATTGAGGCATCACACCAACCATAGCGGCTGTATGCAGCGTCATTATGTAGCACAGGTCATTTGTGACTCTCCGCTCATTACGGCAGTGAACGAGAATATTGCAGGCCCTCCAGACACCGCCAGCATCATGACAACCACAAATGGCGTAGATCGATAGCGGGCATGAGTGCACGGGAATGCCGCGTCAGCGCTACATCTGCGGCATTAGCGCCAGGAGCCTCACTCACTTTAGCCGGTAGCTCCGCGCACCCGACTCGCTCTGCAATGGGAACACCATTTGAGCTGCGCTTGAAGTAACGGCGCAAAGACGATACGGGGCAGGTGTTACTCCTTTCAAAGACATACGCTACCATCCCCGCGTGTGGCATGGCCCAGGCGTACCGGCCGTCGAGAAACCTGTCGATGCCTTCTTTTCTGTACCGGTCGAGGTGACGTTGCTGATCAAGCACTTTGCACTCGTAGAACAATGCATCCTGCGTTTCATCCGCCACCACTTCACGGGGATTGGAGGGATAAATGGTGATATCAGGCATCTGATCAATTGAGTCACCGCCGCGGGATTCAACTTTCGAGTCACGCGTCGGCATGCCAAAGATTTCGGGTATGAAGCGGGCGATATCGCGGTTCTTGCGAATAACCCGAAGCTCTTTGAGAAGCGCGTTGGTGATTTTATCTTCGTCCTTGGCGCAAATGGCGGCGTCGGACCTGTCCTTCAATCGAGTCCATGCAAGGCATATGGCCGCTTCCGCCGCCTCCAATAGCCTCCCATGCCACCTAGGATTACTCTGCGGAGCGGCAGGCGCTTTTCCTAAGCTTGTGAATGCCACCCCTAAGCCTCCTGCTCAGCCGCTTCGGCACATTGCCGTAACCACTCCAGGGCCTGGACACGCGCTTCGGTTTTGGTCCAGTATCGCTTCTGATCAAGACGGCCCAGAATCTCGACGCCATCGGCAACGTGATAACGCAGTTGAGACGCCCAGTAGCTATCCCCCGTAAGGCACAACCTCTCTAGCTCGTTGGCCATGCCAGCAAAACTTTTGTGACTACCACCGCCTCCGATCTGGATAAAGGCCCAACCTCGCTGCTTGCCGAGCGGTTTAGCAAGCTCACTACCACCTCCACAGTCTGAGAACGGGCCTGCGATGCGATTGAACACCTCCACGAAATCCATCAAATCTTCATTGGAGGTACTCTGGTTGGCCAGTTGCTTTGCTTTCCCGAACGGGAGCTCGACCCGCAACGTGTCTTTTATCAGTTGTTGATCGGCAAAAGACAGCTCATAAATGTCCGCTATGACCGTGTCGATCTCCTCCCAGCAAGGGTTGCCCGAGCTCAGTTTCGCGGCGGCTTTGCGCATGCGCCGAGCGATTTCGGCATCTAGGCTTTCCCAATCCGGCAGTGGAAAGTTTTCAAGATCGGACTGAAGCGACGAATCGCGTTCAACCCCAAATTTCGCACTGGTGAGCAACTGGTAGTAAAGGAGAAGGTCGCTGTAGGAAAGGAGATACAGCAGGTCCATGAGGCGGCGGTGACGCGGCTTGCTGTGAAATGACAACCCAAAAAAGCTCTCGCTAAAGGCCGTCCGGGTTTCGCTCACCAACGCACCGCGCACCGCGCGTTCAAGCTTCGGAGACTCTCGAAAGAGCAACAGAGGTCCCTCGTAGATCTCGGGCGTTCGCGGCCATTGCAACAGTCTGTGTTGAAAGGGTTTAGCGAATTCTTCGTCGACCTGAAAACACATGTCTAAATCGGCAGTCGGACAGCCCGTAAGATGCTGCGCGTCTCGAGTTCTGCTCACTTCTTTACCGAGCTGATAACCGCTTCTGAATGTCAGATGAAGCTGGTCAAGCTGCGCTTTGACGCTATTGCAGTTTTCATGCTGGATACGCGAGATAAGCTCGAAACCCAACGGGCCGCCTTTATACAACGCCTTGAAAGCCGCAACATGCTTACGCGGCACTTGACAGGACACCGGAATGGCCGCAGACGGGTCAACGCGGAACTGTCCTACCGCTGCAAGCTGGGGCTCCTGCCTTGGGCTAATGAAGTAAAACCGGTCCAATGGATCGGGCCGCAAATTTTCAGCCACCAGCAGAATGAACGGTGCATCATTGGTAGGCCATAGGCGCTTGTCCTGCCTCAACGCGGCAAAATTCATGATGCCGGTTACCTTGAGGGTACTGAAGACATGGCGACGCAGAGCGTAGGCGTCTTGTTGGAATAAGAAGCGCCCATGGAGCGCGAGCGCAATAGCTCCTGTAGATTTCGCCCACTGCTTGGCGGCCAGGAGAAATGCGATATCCGGCGACCCGTAACGCGCCACGACGCTACCAACTTCGGCCGTATTATCGTCCTCATGGGGTATGAGTTGCGCTAAAGCCCCGTTGAGTGATTTCGCCGCACGCCCCTTGAAGCCTGTCCAAGGCGGATTACCGACAACGATATCGAAGTGGCCTCGAAAGCCCTGAATGATTGGCTGCGATAAGCTGCCAAGGTCGGTTTGATTGCCGAGCTCATCCTTGTCCACCAGCCGTAACACAGAACCGATGAGCTTTTTGAATTTCAGGTCCGTCAAGGGGCTTGGCTTGGGATCGAGCTCGAGAGCTGCCAGGTAAAGGCTCAGTGCTGCGATATTTAGCGCATCGAGGTTGATGTCAAAGCCTGATAGCTGATTTGCCAATAACCGCCGGATTACCTGCCGCGTCGGTCGCACTCCTTTTTGTAGCCAATGCTCCGCCACGAGGCGGCGCAGGGCCAGCACCAAAAATACGCCGGCACCGACCGAAGGGTCCAGCACCCTCGCCTCGTGTGGCGGCACCGACTTGACAGCACTAAAGGCGCCTTCGATGGCCACTTCAGCAATCTGTCGGGGTGTAAAATGCACACTGGTTTTTCGGGCAAGGTCCGGGACAAATTTGTGGGCGAAGTCTTCATACACCTGGCTCAGCACATCCACCGGAACATGCTGAAACTTGATCCATCCCCAATCGAGCTGCAACTGGCCGCCCGATGCGTGGTACTGAATATTGGAAAGACTCCAGCAGACTTTCTCCATGCTATCGCCGATACGGCGAAATAAGCTCCGGTAATCCTTGTCCTCGAGCGATAGCAGATCGCCATTGAAGGTCTTGTCGAGCCACAGGCAGGTATCCTCCATAGCCTGTGGCGTGCTAAACAATGCGGACAGACACCCGGCGTTTCGAGAAATAGACGACAGATCAGTCTCTTTTACAATGTCGCGATCGACCAGAAACCGAAAAAACAATGAACGCCCGACAAGGGACAGGACTTGTCGGGCAGAGAGGTCGGGACAGGCGGTCTGGATATCTGTCGCCGCCGCGACCAATAATTTGAAGAGCAGATTCTCGATCCAGCGATAGTTCGCTTTTAATTCAGGACTCGTCTGCCGGGAGAACTCAACCCCACCCAGCAGGGCCCGCCAAAGCGAAGCCGGCTCTTCGCGATCAGTGACCAATGGCTGAGGCACGCTTGTAAACACACCGACCGGATAGACATTGAGATTACCCGGCTGCACTACAACCAGAAACCGCGCATCTGAGCGGCACCCCAGCACCTGAATTAATTCGGACAGTGCCTGCCTGTTTACACCCTTGGCGTCTCCGAGTCGATCCTGCCTCACCACATAGACCTGTGGCTGCCCGTCCGACTCGACAACGGCATCAGGCCCCATCGGCCACACCCTTAGCAAATCGAGATAGCGCAGGTGGCGCGGCGTTGCCTTCTGGTCGAACCGCACAATACTGGCCTCATCAACGCCCGCTGAAGTCAGTTGACCGACCAAATCGTCCGTGTTCATCGGCCACCTCCCGATGTGCGCGTCGGTGTAACTGCGGATGTCTCAATCGGCCCGAAGTTAAGCAGTCGTTGTTGATCCGGTGAAGAGAACGAGTGCTGCTTTATATAGGCATCAATCCGCTCAAAGATGTTGCCCAAAGGCACGACCAATCCGACCACCGCTTTAACGGCCACCAGATCATTGAAGTAGGTCACAGACTGCGGTTGCACCTGAATGTGCAAGCACGCCGCTTTGTGCAGGTTTCTGGGGCGGGATAGACAACGCAGGATATCATTTGACAAAGCGCCGATCACCTTGCGGCGCAACCCGAACGACTCCTCAAGTTCACAGCAAATCACTATCACCAACAACTCCGCCGCAGAGTACTCCCGCGCGACGCGTGCTTTCTCAACACTACCTCCGAACTCCGGCAGCTCGCGCAAAATACCCCGAAGCCTGTGCCGGGTAAATCCGGTTATCTCACAGATATCGGCGATGGTGATTGATGACGAAATCATAACGGCATTTTAAGTGCTGCTTTGAGCCACTTCAACGTTTATCTGAGCTAGCTCCTTACTACTCTAAATAGTATCTACCTAGCTCTGAGTCATATTGGCGCAACAATGAGTAAGTGCGCCACATGGGCAGCCTTTAGGAGACGCAAGGGGAAAGAGGATTAGGATTCGAGCGGGAATGACGCCTATGGGGGAACTTCTACACCGACCGGCGAACTATGCTCTCGCCCGACGCTGAGGGCTAGGAGCAGTTACGAACCGCGCACTGACTTCGGGTGCGCCAGCGACCTTCGCTTGATATTGAGAGCACCTCATGGGCCAGGGCGACAAGCTCGTCAGCGGCAACGTGCAGAATGTTGTATTGGTTAGGGGGTAATAAGTCGGTTTTGGCGTAGTATTCATGCAGCTTGACCTGCTGGAGATCATCACGGTTCTTCATACCGGTCATCATAGAGTATTCACTCGGCACTTGAACGTTTGGGACGGGTCTGGTTTGTCGAGCAATCACCCCAACACTGTCCATATAGACAGCCTTTCATTATGACCAACACCTCCTCTTCTCCGCGCAATCTCCCCAGCCCTCGTTGAGGAGATTGCGCGGAGAAGAGGAGGTGTTGGGGACGTTCGTTGACTTGGGCTGGGCACCAGGAAGGAACAGGCTTGCCCAGACTGCAGGGTGTGCCGTGATCACTATTTCATCAAGAGCCGGAAGCAGTGGCATGGCCGCCACAAAAAAGGCCCAGCGGCACCACGCCATCAAGGCGCGATAACGCTAGACCGATTTTGAGAATCATGTCATGTGCATTTGCTACATAATGCCGTTAGATAGCGCGGGATTACTTGACGCGCGGATCCAGCTCGCCGGCTTCGTAGCGCTGGAACATGCGCTCCAGGCTGATCGGCTTGATCTTGTCCGCATTGCCGGCCGTGCCGAACGCTTCGTAGCGGGCAATACAGATATCGCGCATGGCGGTGATGGATTCCTTCAGGTACTTGCGCGGGTCGAACTCGGCCGGGTTATGGGCCAGGAAACGACGAATCGCACCGGTGGACGCCAGACGCAGGTCGGTATCGATGTTCACCTTGCGCACGCCGTGCTTGATGCCTTCCTGAATCTCTTCCACCGGCACCCCGTAGGTTTCCGCAATCTCGCCACCGTACTCATTGATGATGGCCAGCCAGTCCTGCGGCACGGAGGAGGAACCGTGCATGACCAGGTGAGTATCCGGGATGCGCTTGTGGATCGCCTTGATCTGCTCGATGGCCAGAATGTCACCGGTGGGCGGACGGGTGAACTTGTAGGCACCGTGGCTGGTACCGATGGCGATGGCCAGGGCATCCACCTTGGTTTGCTTGACGAAGTCCGCCGCCTCTTCCGGGTCGGTGAGCATCTGATCGTGGCTCAGGGTGCCTTCCGCGCCGATACCATCTTCTTCACCGGCCTGGCCGGTTTCCAGGGAACCCAGGCAGCCCAGCTCACCTTCCACAGACACACCACAGGCGTGGGCCATGGCCACCGCTTGCTGGGTGACGCGCACGTTGTACTCGTAATCCGTGGGGGTCTTGCCGTCCTCGCCCAGCGAGCCATCCATCATCACCGAGGAGAACCCCAGCTGGATGGAGCGCTGACACACGGAAGGGCTGGTGCCGTGATCCTGGTGCATCACCACAGGAATGTGCGGAAATTCTTCGGTGGCTGCCAGAATCAGGTGCCGCAGGAAAGGAGCACCGGCGTATTTGCGGGCGCCAGCGGAGGCCTGCACGATCACCGGGGAATTGGTCTGGTCCGCGGCTTCCATGATGGCGCGCATCTGTTCCACGTTATTGACGTTAAAGGCCGGTACGCCATAACCGTGTTCGGCGGCGTGGTCCAGCAACTGTCGCATGCTTACGAGTGCCATTGTGTTTCCCCTTCGGTTCCGTGGGCAGCGATGCTGCCCGTTTCCTGTTCAGTGGTTACCCAGACCGGCCATGCGGTCTGTGATCAATCTTTCGCCCGCGCTTCCAGCATGGCGACTGCCGGCAGCACCTTGCCTTCCACAAATTCCAGGAAGGCCCCACCACCGGTGGAGATGTAGCTGACCTTGTCGGTGATACCGTACTTGTCGACGGCGGCCAAGGTGTCACCGCCACCGGCAATGGAGAAGGCATCGGAGTCGGCAATGGCTTCCGCCATTTCCCGGGTGCCCTCACCGAACTGGTCAAATTCGAACACACCCAGCGGGCCGTTCCAGATAATGGTCTTGGCTTCCTTCATCAGCGCCGCCACGATGTGGGCAGTCTGCGGGCCAATATCCAGAATCAGGTCGTCCTCGGCCACATCATCCACCTTCTTGGCGGTGGCTTCAGCGGATTCGGCAAATTCCTTGGCGGTGACCACATCCACCGGGATCGGGATATGCACCTTCTCGGCGATCTTCTTCGCCGCCGGGATCAAGTCTTCCTCGTACAGAGACTTGCCCACCGGATGACCGGCCGCGGCCAGGAAAGTGTTGGCGATACCGCCACCCACCACCAGCTGGTCCACCACATCCGACAGGGATTCCAGCACCTCCAGCTTGGTGGATACCTTGGAACCCCCGACAATCGCCACCAGCGGCTTCTCGGGCGCGTTCAGGGCCTTGCCGAGAGCATCCAGCTCATTGGCCAGCAACGGACCGGCACAGGCGACCGGGGCAAACTTGCCCACACCATGGGTGGACGCCTGGGCCCTGTGTGCGGTGCCGAAGGCATCCATCACATAGATATCACAGAGGGCCGCCATCTTTTGTGACAGCGCCTCGTCATCCTTTTTCTCGCCCTTGTTGAAACGGACGTTCTCGCACAACACGACCTGGCCTTCTGCCACGTCCACGCCGTCCAGCCAGTCTTTCACCAGCGGCACCTCTCGCCCCAGCAGCTTGCCAAGATGGTCGGCCACCGGCTGCAGGGAAAACTCCTCCGCGTACTCCCCTTCCGTGGGACGGCCCAGATGCGACATCAGCATCACTTTGGCTCCCGCCTTCAGGGCGTGCTCGATGGTGGGCAGGGACGCGCGGATACGCGCATCGCTGGTGACCTTGCCGTCCTTCACCGGCACGTTCAGGTCTTCCCGGATGAGAACGCGCTTGCCTGCCAGATCCAGGTCGGTCATGCGTTTGAAGTTCATGTCGTACTTACCTCATTCACGGCCACCCGCATGGGTGCATCCATTCATTCAAGCTTGATGTGATTCAGCCAGCGCCGCCACCCAGTCGAGCAGTCGGTTCGCATAGCCCCATTCGTTGTCATACCAGGCCACTATCTGCACCATGGCCTGCCCCATCTCGCCCTGCACCCGGGTCTGGGTGGCATCGACGATGGCAGATTCCGGCCGGTGGTTGAAATCCACGCTCACCAGCGGCGCATCATTGTACCCAATCAACGCACTGGCTTCTTTCGATTGCTGCTGCAGCCACTGGTTCAGACTGTCGCTATCCGGGGTACGCTCCAGCAGCAGTGTCAGCTCCACCATGGCCACGTTCAGGGTGGGCACACGGATGGAATGGCCGCTGATCTTGCCGGCCAGGGCCGGCAGCACCTGCTGTACCGCGCCGATCGCACTGCTGGTGGTGGGCACGATGTTCTGTGCCCCGGCCCGGCCCCGGCGAGGGTCCCGATGAACATGATCCAGCAGGGTCTGATCCGACGTATAGGAGTGGATCTCCTTCATCAGTACCTGGCGGATGCCATAGGCCTGGTCCAGCCGGGACAGCAGTGGCGCAATACAGTGGGTGGTACAGGATGCCGCCGACAGCACCTTGCTGTCATCGCGCACATCCCTGTGGTTCACGCCGTACACCACGATCTGGTCCGCCTGATCGAACGGCACCGCACCGATGATGACCCGCCCGGCCCCTGCCTCCAGATGCCGTGAGGCACCCGCATGACTGCGGAAATGACCGGAGCATTCCAGCACCAGATCCACCCCCATCTCGCGCCAGGGCAATTGTTCCGGCTTGGGTTGCTGCAGCAGCCGCGGGGCCTGCTTGCCGATACGCAGCATGCCTTCGATCAATTCCGCCGGCTCCGCCAGACGACCATGGGTGGTGTCGTAGCGGGTCAGGTACAGCAGGTCTTCCGGGCGACCCTTGTCATTGATCGCCGCCAGGGTGAACGGTGCCTGCCAGCCGGCGCCTTCGCGCTCGGCCAGGGCACGGACAAAGGAACGCCCGATACGGCCGTAGCCGTTAATCGCGACTTTCACTTAGAGCAGGCTCTCCACGGCCTGCTGCACTGCCTCGGCAGTGATATTGAAGTGCTTGAACAAGTCGCCGGCGGGGGCAGAGGCGCCGAAGCTGTTCATGCCCACCACCTTGCCGTCCAGGCCTACAAAGCGATACCAGTAATCGGCGATGGCCGCTTCCACGGCAACCCGGGCGCGCACACTGGAGGGCAGCACGCTTTCCTGGTACTCACGGTCCTGGGCCAGGAACTCTTCCACGCAGGGCATGGAGACCACACGGATAGTCTTACCGGTCAGAGCCTTGGCCGCATTCACCGCCAGCTCCACTTCAGAGCCGGTGGCAATGATGATGGCGTCCGGGGTGCCCTCACCGGTTTGCAGCAGGGTGTAGCCGCCTTTTTCGATCTCGGCCAGCTGCGCATCACCTCGCTCCATGCAGGGCAGCCCCTGGCGGGAGAAGATCAGCGCGGAAGGACCGTCTTGCCGGACAATGGCTTTCTTCCAGGACACCGCGGATTCCACCGTGTCGCAGGGGCGCCAGGTGCGCATGTTCGGGGTCAGGCGCAGGTTGGCCATTTGCTCAATGGGCTGGTGAGTCGGGCCGTCTTCACCCAGGCCGATGGAATCGTGGGTATAGACCAGAATGTTGGGCTGATGCATCAGCGCCGCCATGCGCACCGCGTTGCGGGCATATTCCATGAACACCAGGAAGGTGCCGCCGTAAGGGCGCAGGCCGCCGTGCAGGCAGAGACCGTTCTGGATCGCGGTCATGGCGAATTCACGCACCCCGTAATGGATATAGTTGCCGCTGGCATCATCCGCGGTGACCGACTTGCAGCCTTTCCAGATGGTGTTGTTGGAGCCGGCCAGGTCGGCGGAGCCACCGGCCAGTTCCGGCAGCAGCGGGCCGAAGGCATCGAGAGTGTTCTGGCTGGCCTTGCGGGTGGCGACCTTGTCACCTTTTTCCTGGCACTCACGGATGTAGGCATCCGCCTGCTCCTGGAAGTTGGCGGGCAATTCACCGGCCTGACGACGCAGGAACTCTGCCGCCAGTTCCGGGTAGGCGGCCTGGTAAGCGTCGAAACGCTGCTGCCAGTCGCTCTGGGCAGCCGCCCCTTTCTCGCTGCCATCCCAGGCCTGTTTGATGTCGGCAGGAATCTCGAAGGGACCGTGCTTCCAGCCCAGCGCGTCCCGGGTCAGGGCAATTTCGTCTTCCCCCAGGGCGGCACCGTGGGACTCTTCCTTGCCCTGCTTGTTGGGGCTGCCGAAACCGATAACGGTCTTGCAGCAGATCAGGGTGGGCTGATCGGTATTGGCACGGGCATTTTCGATGGCCACCTGAACCTCTTCCGCGTTGTGACCATCCACATTGGGGATCACCTGCCAGCCATAGGCACGGAAACGCTCCACGGTGTCATCGGTGAACCAGCCTTCCACCTCACCATCAATGGAAATGCCATTGTCGTCATAGAAGGCCACCAGCTTGCCCAGGCCCAGGGTGCCAGCCAGGGAACACGCCTCATGGGAGATGCCTTCCATCATGCAGCCATCGCCCAGGAAGCAGTAGGTGTAGTGGTCGACGATATCGTGCCCTTCCCGGTTGAACTGACCTGCCAGCATCTTCTCCGCCAATGCCATGCCCACGGCATTGGCAATGCCCTGGCCCAGCGGGCCGGTGGTGGTTTCGATGCCCGGGGCGTCGCCGTATTCCGGGTGCCCGGCGGTGGGGCTGCCCAGCTGACGGAAGTTCTTGATGTCGTCCAGACTGACGCCGTAGCCGCTCAGGTGCAGCAGACTGTAAAGCAGCATGGAGCCGTGACCATTGGACAGCACGAAGCGATCCCGGTCGGGCCAGGTGGGATCCTGCGGGTTGTGCTTGAGGAAGCCGCGCCACAACACCTCGGCGATATCGGCCATTCCCATGGGCGCACCGGGGTGCCCGGAATTGGCTTTCTGTACCGCATCCATGCTCAGGGCACGGATAGCGTTGGCGAGTTCACGGCGGGCGGGGGCACTGGACATGCAGGGCTCCAAACTGGCTGGTGGCTGAAAAGGGGCGCTATTGTCCCTCAAGGGGATAATCGCTACAAGCGCGGGCGCCCCGCCCGCCGGTTTACATGCCCCAGAGCAGCTCTGGCGGGTGACCGGCCAGGCCGCCAGAAAATCTATATCAATTTATTTTGATTTAGCTTTTCATTGCGCTAGACTCTCCCCTATGAATGCACAAGCACCCGACGCTCCGGAGATCACTGATCATCTGGCGGGCTTCCTCAAGGCCGCTGGCGACCCGTTGCGTCTTCAGGTGCTGCAGGTGCTGGGCCAGAACAGCTTCGGGGTGCTGGAGCTGTGCGACATCATGGCCATGAAACAATCCGGCATGAGTCACCACCTGAAGGTACTGGCCCAGGGTGGGCTGGTGGAGAAGCGGCGGGAAGGCAATTCCATCTTCTATCGCCGGCGCCTGCCCCAGGGTGACAACTCAGAAGGCGCGCTTCACGCCGCCCTGCTGGAAGAACTGGATGATAGCCCCCTGGACGGCCAGGTGGCGGAACGGCTTGAGCAGGTGCAAGGGCAGCGGGCGGAACAGAGCCGGGCCTTTTTCGCCCGCCATGCGGAGCAGGTGGACGAACAGCAGGAACTGATTGCCGACTATGGCCAGTATGCGGATCAGGCCCTGGAATTACTCACCCGGGCCAGCCCGGACGCTCCGGATGGCAAGAGCGTCCTGGAGATCGGCCCCGGTGATGGCCAGTTTCTTCTGGAGCTGGCGACACGCTTTGACACCGTGTTCGGCCTGGATAATGCCGAAGCCATGCTGGAGCGGGCCCGCCAGAACCTGACTGTCGCCAAACGGCAAAATGTGCAACTGATACTGGGTGAGTGGCCCGCCAGCGCCACCATCCTGCCCACGGTGGATGCCGTGGTTCTGAACATGGTGCTGCATCACCTGCCAGCCCCCGCCAGCGCCATCGGCGCCGCGGCCCGGCAGCTGAATGAAGGCGGCACCCTGCTGATCACCGACCTGTGTCGGCATGACCAGCACTGGGCCCACGAGGCCTGTGGTGATTTCTGGCTTGGCTTCGAAGAAGCCGATCTGGTGGATTGGGCCGGCCGCGCCGGTCTGGCATTGCAGGAAAGCCAGTTTCTGGCCCTGCGCAATGGTTTTCAGGTGCAGGTACGCACCTTCAGGAAGAGTTGAAAGTTTTTGGCGCCTGTTGAAGGCAATGTAACGCACACTTGAATAACGGGAGCACTCCAGTAATGAGTGAATATTCCATCTTTACCTCTGAGTCTGTGTCCGAAGGCCACCCGGATAAAATGGCCGACCAGATCTCGGACGCCGTTCTGGATGCCATCATCAAGGATGACCCCCATGCCCGCGTGGCGGTGGAAACGCTGGTCAAAACCGGCATGGCCATCGTTGCCGGTGAAGTCCGTACCAGCACCTATGTGGAGCTGGAGGACATCGTTCGCCAGGTGATTCTGGACATCGGCTATGACAGCTCCGACAAGGGCTTTGACGGCGCCAGCTGTGCCGTGCTTAACGGCATTGGCAAACAGTCTGCGGATATCGCTATCGGCGTAGACGAAGCCGAAAACAAGGAAATGGGCGCCGGCGACCAGGGCCTGATGTTCGGCTTTGCCACCAACGAAACTGACACCCTGATGCCCGCGCCGGTGTACTACTCTCACCGACTGGTGGAGCGCCAGGCACAGCTGCGCAAGAACGGCACCCTGCCCTGGTTGCGCCCGGATGCGAAAAGCCAGGTCACCCTGCGCTACGAGAACGGCATGCCGGTGGCCGTGGATGCGGTGGTGCTGTCCACCCAGCATTCCCCGGACATCAAGCTGGCCGATCTGCGTGAAGCGGTGATGGAAGAAATCATCAAGCCGGTCCTGCCGGAAGAGTGGCTGCACAAGGACACCCTGTACCACGTGAACCCCACCGGGATTTTCGTGATCGGCGGCCCCATGGGTGACTGTGGTCTGACCGGCCGCAAGATCATCGTGGATACCTACGGTGGCATGGCCCGTCACGGTGGCGGCGCCTTCTCCGGCAAGGACCCGTCCAAGGTAGACCGTTCCGCCGCCTACGCCGGCCGCTATGTGGCCAAGAACATCGTGGCTGCCGGCCTGGCCAGCAAGTGCGAGATCCAGGTGAGCTATGCCATCGGCGTGGCCGAACCTACCTCTATCTCGGTCAACACCTTCGGCACCGGCAAACTGAGCGACGATGCCATCGTGGCCCTGGTGCGCGAGCACTTTGACCTGCGCCCGCGGGGCATCATCGAGATGCTCGACCTGCGCAAGCCGATCTACCGCCCCACTGCCAGCTACGGCCACTTCGGTCGCGAAGGTTTCAGCTGGGAGAAAACTGACAAGGCGGCAGACCTGGCCAAGGCCCTGTAACCACGGCATCACCGCCGGCGCCGCCTCCCGGGTGGCGTCGGCATTATCCCGACTATGTCTGCCCTGTGAGGGGCGCTGCAGCGGCTTGACCGCGAGGCTCGCTGGGCAGACACGCAAGGAACAACGGCGCCCATTCGTCAAAAACGAATGGAGAACATCATGAACGCAAGAGTGGACACTTTTACCGACTATAAAGTCGCCGATATTTCCCTGGCCGCCTATGGCCGCTCTGAAATCCATATTGCCGAAACCGAAATGCCGGCACTGATCGCAATCCGCGAAAAATACCGTGCCGAACAGCCGCTGAAAGGCGCAAAAATCATCGGCTGTATCCACATGACTATTCAGACCGCCGTGCTGATCGAAACCCTGGTCGCACTGGGCGCAGAAGTGCGCTGGTCCAGCTGCAATATCTTCTCCACCCAGGACCACGCCGCTGCCGCCATCGCAGCCGCTGGCATACCGGTATTCGCCTGGAAAGGGGAAACCGAAGAAGAGTACATGTGGTGTATCGAGCAGACCTGTCGCGACGGCAATGGCGAGCTGTGGGATGCCAACATGATCCTGGATGACGGCGGCGACCTGACCGGCTACATCCACGAGACCTACCCGCAGATGCTGGACAACATCCACGGCATCACCGAGGAAACCACCACCGGTGTGCACCGTCTCTACGAGATGCTCAACAAGGGCACCCTGAAAGTGCCGGCGGTGAACGTGAATGACTCGGTCACCAAGAGCAAGAACGACAACAAATACGGCTGCCGTCACTCTCTCAATGACGCCATCAAGCGCGGCACCGACCATCTGCTGTCAGGCAAGAAAGCACTGGTCATTGGTTACGGTGATGTGGGCAAGGGGTCTGCCCAGTCCCTGCGCCAGGAAGGCATGATCGTGAAGGTCACCGAAGCGGACCCGATCTGCGCCATGCAGGCCTGTATGGACGGCTACGAGGTCGTCAGCCAGTACAAGGATGGCGTCAATGACGGTACCGAGGCTTCCATCAACACGGAACTGCTGGGCAACACCGACCTGCTGGTGACCACCACCGGCAACTTCAATGTCTGTGACGCCAACATGCTCAAGGCCCTGAAAAAAGGTGCCGTGGTCTGC
This sequence comes from Alcanivorax sp. DSM 26293, assembly GCF_900107995.1. Taxonomy (GTDB): domain Bacteria; phylum Pseudomonadota; class Gammaproteobacteria; order Pseudomonadales; family Alcanivoracaceae; genus Alcanivorax. The sequence goes on from NZ_FNUM01000003.1 coordinate 150,413, forward strand.
AACATCGGTCACTTCGACAATGAAGTGGACACCGCCTTCATGCGCAAGACCTGGGAATGGGAAGAGGTCAAACCGCAGGTGCACAAGGTATGGCGCAACAAGGCCGAGGGTGACTTCCTGTTGCTGCTGTCCGAAGGCCGTCTGGTGAATCTGGGCAACGCCACCGGGCACCCCAGCCGCATCATGGATGGTTCCTTTGCCAACCAGGTACTGGCGCAGATGTATCTGTTCGACCAGGGCTACGCCAAGCACTCCGATACCGTGAAGGAGAAGATGCTTAAAGTAGAGGTGCTGCCCAAGCACCTGGACGAAGAAGTGGCTCGTTACATGGTGCAGGGCTTTGGTGGCGTGATCACCAAACTGACCAAAGAGCAAGCCGACTACATCGGCGTCGACGTGAACGGCCCGTACAAACCCGAGCACTACAAGTACTAACCGCTTGCACACAACACGCCCCACGCTGCTCGCTTCCAATCGCGCCAGCGCGGGGCGTGTCTCTGTGCCAGCCTCGCGACGCGAGCATTTTATGAAACGAATCAGTTTTGAATTCTTCCCGCCGAAAACCGATGCGGGAAAAGAAAAACTGCTGGCGACCCAGCAGAAACTTCTGGCCAAGAAACCGGCGTTTTTTTCCTGCACCTTTGGCGCCGGTGGTTCCACCCGTGACAACACCCGCGACATGGTCAATCAGCTGCGCAATCAGCACGGCGACACCGCCCCGCACCTGAGCTGCATCGGCCAGAGCCGCGAGGAAATCCTGGAGCTGGTGAACGGCTACAAGGCCGCGGGAGTGACCCGCATCGTGGCCCTGCGCGGCGACCTGCCCTCTGGCATGGGCTACGCCCAGAGTGAGATCAAGTATGCGGACGAACTGGTGCAGCTGATCCGTGAGGAAACCGGCGATCACTTCACATTGGAAGTGGCCGCCTACCCGGAGATGCACCCCCAGGCGCGCAGCTTTGAAGATGATATTGCCCACTTCAAGCGCAAGGTCGACGCCGGCGCCAACAGCGGCCTGACCCAGTATTTCTACAACGCGGATGCCTACGGTTATTACCTGGACGCGCTGCAGAAAATCGGCTGCGACGCCCCGGTCTACCCGGGCATCATGCCGATCCTCAACGTGGCCAATCTGGTGCGCTTCTCCAACACCTGTGGCGCCGATATCCCCCGCTGGCTGCACAGCAAGCTCAACGACATCAAGGATGATGACGCGGCGGTCAAAGCTTTCGGCGAGGAAGTGGTCACCCGTCTGTGCGAACGCCTGCTCGCCATGGGCGCGCCGGGACTGCATTTCTACACCATGAACCAGGCCGGTCCGAATCTGCGGATTCTGGATAACCTGGGGATGTGAAAGGCAGCTACTAACTGCTGGCTGCAACGCGGGCAAGAATGCGCCAAACGGCAGAGTCTCTGCCCGCGTTTTTTATTGAATCCCATATCTTTCGGGAAAGTTGTAGGAGTTCCCTTCCAGGGGACGAACCGAGCGCAGCGAGGCTATCGGAAAATAGATAGCATTTACCTTCTCAGATAAACCTGTCGAGTGCAGGCATTCCTGATCGCCCTTCGGTCGATTTCCGCGCAAGCGCGGTTCGCGCCTCGAGAGGTATTATTCGCTTCGCTCCCCCTTCGGGCCGCACGGAACTACGTGCGTTACTCCGCTGCGCTCCGTTCCTACAGCGGCTTCGAAGAAAGCTCGTAGCTAGAGCTAGATCTTTCCGCTATTTCCCTTAGCGCATAACCGTATTTCCCCACCTGCTTTTACCTCCCTAAGCTTGGATATGAACATTCATGGAACGGGCCCGGCCAGTTACCCACTGCTCCGCGGACCGCTCCCCAATCCCGGCTTACCTGTTCCGGGAGGAGGTCTATCATGCCTGCCCGCGCACTGGCTGATTTTCTCGACAACAACAATGTGAACTACCATTGCTATAACCACCCGCCCGCCGTTACCGCTTCCGAGGTGGCCCAGTCCAGCCATATCCCCGGACGTCACATGGCCAAAACGGTGATTGTGGATGTGGATGGCGAGCTGGCCATGGCGGTACTGCCTTCCGACCAATACCTGGACCCGGACAAGCTACGCCAGGCACTGAATGCCAATAGCGTCCGGCTGGCCCCGGAGGAGGATTTCAAGGATCGCTTCCCGCTGTGCGAGCCCGGTGGTGAACCGCCTTTCGGCAACCTCTACGACATGAAGGTGTATGTGGACGACACCTTGCTCAGTGAAGACTGGCTGGCCTTTAATGCCGGCTCTCACACCGAAGTCATCAAGATGGGTATGGGCGATTTCCTGCGCCTCAGTGGAGCCCAGTCCTGCTCTTTTGCCATGCTGCATTGATTTCTCTCTGCACAACGATCCCCTTGCCCCCGCCCGTGCGGGGGTATTTTTTGTCTGATCCCTCGCCCATTGCTGTCATCCCCCCGCCAAGTCCACATGGTATGCTGGCCAAAAATCAGCTGATGGAAATGTTCCGAATGTCCCGCTCCCCCCTGCGTCGCACCAAGATTGTCGCCACCGTTGGCCCCGCCTCTTCTTCAGAATCCCGACTGGAGGCTCTGATACAGGCTGGCGTGAATGTGTTCCGCCTGAACTTTTCCCATGGCAGTGCGGATACGCACCGGAAAACGGCAGAGACCATTCGCCGCTGTGCGGAACAGTGCGGCGAACACGTGGCGATTCTGGCAGACCTGCAGGGGCCCAAAATCCGTATTGGCAGCTTTCCCGATGGCCCCATTCTGCTGAAAGCCGGCCAGGCTTTTACGCTGGACACCGCCCTGGCGGATGACGCCGGCAATGCGGAGGAGGTCGGGGTGAGTTACCCGCCACTGCCGGAGGACTGCCAGCCCGGCGATATCCTGCTGCTCAATGACGGCTTGCTGGAACTGAAAGTGGATGCCATCAACGGCACCCGCGTGGCATGCACCGTACTGGTGGGCGGCGAGCTGTCCGACCACAAGGGGGTCAATCGCAAGGGCGGAGGCCTCAGCGCCCGGGCACTCACCGACAAGGATCTGGCCGATATCGTCACCGCCGCCGACATGGAAGTGGACTTTCTTGCCCTGTCCTTTCCCCGCGACGCCGAAGACGTGGAAGAAGCCCGTCGTCGCTACCGGCAGGCCGGCGGCCAGGGGGGCATCGTTGCCAAGATTGAGCGGGCGGAAGCGGTGGCGGACGATGACACCCTGGATGCCATCATCCTGGCCTCCGACGGCGTCATGGTGGCGCGGGGCGATCTGGCCGTGGAGATCGGCGATGCGGAGCTGGTGGGGGTGCAGAAACATATCATCCGCCGCGCGCGGGCCCTCAACCGCTTTGTGATCACCGCCACCCAGATGATGGAATCCATGATCCACAGCCCCCAGCCCACCCGGGCGGAAGTCTCCGATGTGGCCAATGCGGTGCTGGACGGCACCGACGCAGTGATGTTGTCAGCAGAGACCGCCGTGGGCGAATACCCGGTGGAAACCGTCCAGGCCATGGACCGCATTATTCTCGGCGCCGAGCGCACCTGGCAGGAAAGACGCACCGACCGTCCCATCAACGACAACACCGACAATATTGATGAAGTGATTGCCATGGCGGCCATGCAGGCCGCCAACCGACTCAGCAAGGTCACCGCCATCATTGCCATGACCGAAAGCGGCAACACCCCGCGACTGATGTCACGGCTGCGCTCCGGCATCCCCATCTATGCCTTTACCCCCTACCCCAGCAGCCAGCGTCGGGTGGCCATCCTGCGCGGCGTGCGCGCCATCCCCTTTGACAGCCATGCCATCGCCAGCGACGAAGTGAACCGCCGCGCGGTCGCCATCCTGGAAGAGATGGGCGCCATAGAGGACGGCGACCGGGTTCTGATCACCAAGGGCAACTACAACGATGCCCATGGCGGCACCAACACCCTGAAGGTGATCCAGGTGGGCGGGGATATTCAGTAACGCCTCACCAGCGATGCAAAGACTGGCGTCTTGTAACAGCCCCTAACCATTCCCATACGCAAAAAGACGCCAGTAACGGAACGGTGGTACTAGACTGGTTCTCAAACTTCCCACAGGAAGCATAACAATGAGAATCGGTCTGGTTGTGGACTCGGGTTGTGATCTGCCCAAGGACTTTATTGACGCAAACAACATCCTGGTCATGCCGGTGCCCATCCGCATCGGCAAGGAAATTTTCGTGGACGACCGCGACCCGCAACGGGCCCGGGAGTTTTACGCCCGCCATGAAGTGGACAAGAACCACGACGCGGAAACCGCCCCTCCCACGGTGGACCAGATCCGCACCCTGTTCCTGGAACAGGCGGTGGGCGAGTTCGACTACGCCCTGGTGCAGACCGTGCCGAAAAGCCGCAGCCCGATTTTCGAGAACGCCACCGAAGCGGCCCACGCCATTCTTGGCGACTACAAGAAATACCGGGAAGCCGCCGGGCGGGAAGGCCCGTTCCGTATCCGCGTCAGTGACAGCCAGACCCTGTTTGCCGGCCAGGGCGTGCTGGCGGCGGAAACCATGCGACTGATCAATACGGAAATGAAAGTGGGCGACATCCGCCAGCGCATCAGTGACCTGACCCCGAAAACCGTGGGCTATGCGGTGGTGCCGGACCTGTATTACGTGCACAAGCGCGCCCGCAAGAAAGGCGACAAGAGCGTGGGCTTCATCGGCGCTCTGATGGGCTCGGCGCTGGACATCAAGCCCATCCTCTGTGCCCGCCAGGATCAGACCTTCCCGGTGGCCAAGGTCCGGGGGTTCGAAACCGCTGTCGAGAAAATGTTTACCCACGCCTGCGCCTGCGTGGAGCAAGGCCTGCTCACCCCCATTGTCTGTGTCAGCTACGCCGGCGACCCGGATGCGGTTTACCAGATGCCCGGCTTCAGCGAACTGAAGGCCACCACCGAGAAACACGGCGTGGACCTGCTGATCAGTCATATGGGGCTGACCGGGGGCGTCAATATCGGCCCCGGCGCCATCAGCGTGGGTTTCATCACCGACCAGATGGATTTCGCCTGACTCCGTCCACCGGGGTGGATAGCGGATCAGGCTCCCCGGAGTGAGCGTTACCCGCAGCGAATCGAACCCGCCAAACCGCCACAAGGCAATAGCTGCGCTTTCTTGAGCGCCGCCCGGTAGCGGCTTTTCGGCAACACCCATCCTTCCTTATTGCTGGCATAGTAGCGCCAGCCATAGGCAGGCTGCGCGCGACAGCCTGCATCCAGGGCGCCCGGGGATGTGTTCCCGGGCGCTGTAGTAAAGGAGAAATCATGTCTGATTCCATCACTACCCTGAAGACCAAGGGGCTGCCCGCCGATGCGCTGGCCTTTATCGAGTCCCTGCCTGCGGATCAGGCCAGCAAACTGGCCGATACCGTCCTTGCCGCTCTGGAAACCAAAGACGCCAGAGTCGAAAAAGCCATGAATAACGCACTGAATGTGGTGCCCGGGCCCTTCCGCCGCCCGGTGAAAAAAATGCTGTTCGGTTAAGGAGACAGACATGCACATTGAAACCCAGGCCGAACTGCTCAAACTCAGCCGCCTGCTGGAAACCGACGAGACCAACCTGGCCTTTCTGGATGGTCAGGACCTGACCGCCATTGCCAACTTCCGCAGTGCCGTCTCCGGCTTCTTCTACGAACAGCACCAGGACAGCTACCAGCGCCTGGCCGGCATCAGCAAACTGGTTCCCACCGGTGCCAGCGCCAAGCTGGCCACCACCGTACTGGGCTCCGTGCTCGCCGCCGGCATTGCCTCCGAGCTGCCCCCCGAACGCGCCATCAAGCTGGCCGACAAACTGCCGGAAGACTTTCTCGCCAAGCTGTGCATCCACCTTGAGCCCAAATACTCCCGGGATCTGCTGGCTGCCATGCCCGACAAGATTGTCGCCTCCGTGGCCAAAACCCTGCTGTCCATGGGCGAGCACATCACCCTGGCCCGTTTTGTTGCCGTGATTCAGCCGTCTGCCCTGGAAGCCGTCACCCGCAGCATCGACGACGGCGAAGCCATGGTGAAGATCGCGCTTTACCTGGAAGACAAGAGCAAACTGGACACTGTGCTGGCCTTGCTCAGCGAAGCACAGCAACGGGCCACTCTGAAAGCCGCCACCGACCATGAACTGTGGCCGGCGGTGCTGTCCCTGAACGGGCACCTGAACACCGAACTGCGTGGCCAGATGGGCAACCTGGTAGCCGAGCAGGGCGAAGCCGTCATCAGTCACATTATCGAAGTGGCCAGCGAACAGCGCCTGTGGACCAACCTGTTGCAGGCGGTGAACGCCATGGACAATCAGCATCAGCAAATGGTGGTGAATGTGCCCAAGTTGCGCGAAGCCCCAGTGATGGAAAGCCTGATCAGCACCGTGGCCAGTGAAAACAGCTGGGATGAATTGCTCACCCTGTTGCCACTGCTGGATCAGGAACACCTGACACCAGCGGTGGACGTGCTAACCCAAAGCCAGCCAGAGGCACTGGGGCAAGCATTGGGCCAGGCCCATGACAGCAAGCTGCTCGGCCTGTTCGGCCACTTGCCCGACGCGGAGCTGCCCCGAGTGGCCGAGGTACTTAAAAGCCATGCCGCCGAGAACTGGCAGGCTTTCGCGGCGCGCAACGGCGATGCCCACGAGATCGAGGCGCTGAAGGCACAAATGGCGTAACAAAAAATGCCGGGCGCTGACCCGGCATTTTTTTATTCCGCACCTTCAGGATACTGCGGCAACCCATCGTCAATGGCCCACCAGTTACAGGCCGAATCCGTATAGATATGAAACGCGGGCCGCGTCGCCAGCGGCTCATTCAGCAGCCCCGCCCGAATGCGCAACACACCGGGCTTGCGTTCATGGCAACTGTAAATCGGCGAACCGCACTCGCGGCAGAACACCCGCTGCTTGCCCGGCGAGGACGCATAGCTTTTCAGTAAAGCCTCACCCCGTACCCAATGCAGCTTGCCGGTTTCCACCGGAATATTGGTAACCAGCGCAGTGCCCTGGGCCTTTCGACATTGCTGACAATGGCAAACCTGAATCGGCGCCAGCTCACCGGCGATTTCAAATGTCACACCACCACAGAGACAATTTCCTGTGTACATATCCGCTCCGTTTTATTGCTGTAGGAGCTCCTCTTGAGGGGCGAACCGCGCTTGCGCGGAAATTGCCCGCAGGGCGATCAGACCTTCCTGAGCTCGACAGAGCCATCCAGAATAGATTGCTACCTGCTCGACTCATCCATTGCATCGCACTTCGCCCCTCAAGAGGAGCTCCTACAGCAGAAAAATTTGCCGGACATGAATCCCAAGCCTGGATCAGGACTTCCAATCGTACCTCCAGCGACGCTCCTGCCAAAAGGTATCCGCGCCTTTCAACGCACCATACCCTCCACCAGAAAATCCACAAACTGACGCACCTTGGGCGACAAGTGCCGGTGGCGGGGATACACCACCCACACCGCAGTGTGACTGCAGGCATACTGATCCAGCACGGAAATCAGCCGTCCCCGATGCAGATCATCCTCCACGTAATAGTCCGGCAGCTGCACCAGCCCCAGGCCCTTGCGAGCCGCATCCAGCAGGGCCACGCCGGAATTGCCCTTCCAGTTGCCCTGCACTTTCCATTGCCGGTGCTGGCCATCCACATCCACCGCCCACTGATCCGCTGAACCCAGCAGGCAGTTGTGTTGACTCAACTCCCCCAACGTGTGGGGCCGGGCATGGCGCTGGAAATAGTCGGCGGAACCGACAATATATTCGCGACGCGGGCAGAGTTTGCGGGCGATCAATGACGAGTCCGGCAGCGCCCCGGTACGGATGGCCACATCGAAGCCCTCGTCGATGATATCCACCCGCCGGTTGGTAAAGTCCAGTTGGATGGACAATTGCGGATGGCGGGCCAGAAAGTCGTTCACTAACGGCGCGATGTAACGTTCGCCAAAGGTGGTGGCGCAGGTCAGCTTGAGCACCCCGGTGGGCCGTTGCTGGTAGTCGCTAATGGCCGACAACGCTTCCTGGAAGCCATCAAACAACTGGCCACAATGATCGAAGTAGACCGCCCCCGCATCGGTGAGCTTCAGGCGCCGGGTGGTGCGGTAGAGCAACTGGGTGCCGAGCTGGGTTTCCAGCCGGGACACCAGCCGGCTCACATGGGAGCTGGATACCCCCAGATGCCGGGCGGCATCCGCAAAGGAGCCCCGCCTCACCACTTCCACAAAGGCTTCAATACGATCCCAGTGCTGCATTGTTGCTACCTGACAATAATCTCTTGTCGAATTGTGCCTTATAGCGCTATTCGTGTCTGCGTATAGTGAATAATCCATGAATCGCCGAGCAAGCCCGGCGAAAAGGTTACCGCCTTCCGAACCGTCAAAAAGGAATCACCATGAAATCCCGTGCCGCCGTCGCCTGGGAAGCAGGCAAACCCCTACAGATCGAAGACGTGGATGTGGCCGGCCCCAAGGCCGGGGAAGTGCTGGTGCAGATCGTCGCCACCGGCGTTTGCCACACCGATGCCTACACCCTGTCCGGCAAGGATCCGGAGGGTATCTTTCCTTCCATTCTTGGCCACGAAGGCGCCGGCATCGTGCAGGAAGTGGGCGAAGGCGTGACCAGCCTGAAACCCGGCGACCACGTGATTCCGCTCTATACCGCCGAGTGCCGCCAGTGCAAATTCTGCCTCAGCGGCAAGACCAATCTGTGCCAGGCGGTGCGCGCCACCCAGGGCCAGGGCCTGATGCCGGACAGCACCAGCCGCTTTTCCCTGAACGGCAAACTGCTGCACCATTACATGGGCACCAGCACCTTTTCCGAATATACCGTGGTGCCGGAAATTTCCCTGGCCAAGGTCAGCAAGGACGCCCCGCTGGACAAGATCTGCCTGCTTGGCTGTGGTGTCACCACCGGCATCGGTGCGGTGCTCAATACCGCCAAGGTGGAGCCCGGCTCCACGGTGGCCGTGTTCGGGCTCGGCGGCATCGGCCTGTCGGTGATCCAGGGCGCCGTGATGGCCAAGGCAGAACGCATCATTGCCATCGACACCAACCCGGCCAAGGAAACCCTGGCCCGGCAGTTCGGCGCCACCGATTTCATCAACCCGAAGGATTACAACAATTCCATTCAGGAAGTGATTGTCGAACTCACCGACGGCGGTGTGGATTATTCCTTCGAGTGCATCGGCAATGTGAACGTGATGCGCTCGGCGCTGGAGTGCTGCCACAAGGGCTGGGGCGAATCCATCATCATCGGCGTGGCCGGTGCCGGCGAGGAAATTTCCACGCGTCCGTTTCAACTGGTCACCGGCAGGGTCTGGAAAGGCTCGGCCTTCGGCGGTGTAAAAGGCCGCACCGAGCTGCCCGGCTATGTGGATCGTTACATGAACGGCGAAATCAAGATCGACGAATTCGTCACCCACACCATGGGGCTGGATGAGATCAACACCGCTTTTGATTTGCTGCACGAAGGCAAGAGCATTCGTTCGGTGATTCTTTTTTAAGGCGTACTAATTCCGACTGTAGGAGCACCTCTTGAGGTGCGAATCTACTTGCGAAAGACCTTGCCAGGCAAGGTTCGCACCTCAAGAGGTGCTCCTACAGCGGCTTCGTAGAAAGGTTGAATCATGTCTGATATCGAACTGGTTTCTGCCACCAAATCCTTTGGCGGCTGGCTGAAGCGCTACCGGCACCGCAGCCAGGTACTCAATTGCGAGATGATCTTTGCCATCTATCTGCCGCCGGCAGCGGAGCAGGCTTCCGTTCCCTTGTTGTGGTGGCTGTCCGGCCTGACCTGCAACGATGAAAATTTCATGCAGAAAGCCGGTGCCCAACGCACGGCAGCGGAACTGGGTCTGGCCATGGTCTGCCCGGATACCAGCCCGCGGGGCACCGACCTTCCCGGCGAACACGACAGCTATGATTTCGGTTCCGGTGCCGGTTTCTATGTGAACGCGACCCGCGCGCCCTGGAGCCAGCACTATCGCATGTATGATTACGTGACCCGTGAATTGCCGGCACTACTCCGCGATCATTTCCCCCTCAACGGCCGCGAAGCGATCAGCGGCCATTCCATGGGAGGCCATGGCGCATTGATCTGCGCACTGAAAAACCCCGGCCGCTATACCTCGGTATCGGCGTTCGCACCAATCAGCAACCCGAGTCAGTGCCCCTGGGGCGAGAAGGCACTGGGCGGCTATCTGGGGGAGGACCGTGCAACCTGGGAGGCCTGGGATGCCTGCGAGCTGATCAAGGCCAACGGCAGCGACCTGGCGCTAATGGTGGACCAGGGCGACGCAGATAATTTCTATCAGGATGGCCAACTGCGTCCGGAATCCCTCAGTGCCGCCTGCCAGGAGGCGGGTGTGCCGATCACCCTGCGCATGCAACCCGGCTATGACCATTCCTACTTCTTCATCGCCAGTTTTATTGACGATCATCTGAAGTATCACTTTCACCATCTGACTGCGTGATGCGCGGCATATCAATTTGCGCGCGGATAGCGTGGGCTGTCGATATCCAGCTTGGCTTCCGCCACTGCCAGCAGGGTCTCCAGCACCGCTGGCAGGTGCTCATTGACGTTACCGGATGCCAGCCTCCGGCACAGGCCCGACAGCGTCTGGTCTGAGGATTTCAGCACCGCTGCCAGCTGCTCCATGCCCTCCTTTTCCTGGTGGGCAAATGCGGCAGCCAACGCCTTTTCCCGTTCCAGCAGGGCCTCCAGGTGTGCAATCACCTTGCCGTAATACTCATGGACCCCGGGATCCGGATCCGGGCGCTGCCGATAGTGCTCAATGGCCTGCTGCAATTCCCGGGCATGGGGTCGATTAAGCGGCATCCTGTAGCTCCTTCAGGCAGATCAGCATGTCGTATTCGGTTTCCGCTACCCGTCGACCAATCGCTGCTCGCTCCACGGATGACACCCGCCCCCGCAGGTAACTGTAGGCCTGATACTGGCAGATAACCCCCCACTTGAAGGTGCCCAGCAACTCCCAGTAACGGGCATGGACAGGGTCCACAGGGCGCCCCGAGGCGGCCTCATAGGCCGCGTGGAAAACCTCCCGCTGCGTCAATCCGGCCACCGGTTTTGCCCGTCGACCGAAACGCCAGGCGTTGACACACAGCCAGCCCAGATCCTCCATAGGGTCGCCCAGGTGAGTCAGTTCCCAGTCCAGAATGCCGCTAAGGCCCGACTCCGTGAACAGGAAATTACCCAGCCGAAAATCCCCATGTACCAGAGTGAGGCTGGCGTTGTCCGGTACATGCTCCTTTAACCAACCGTACGCCAGGGCGAATACCGGCAGAGGCTCACCATAATCCCGGTGCATGGCATACAGTTGCTCCAGCTGCCGCCTGGCATCCAGCACAGGCAGGCCACCCAGACCGGTTAACGGCGTGCGATGTATAGCCGCCAGCGCGCCAGCCACCTGGTCCGGGAAACGCCGACGGGCAGTGTCGTAGGCCGGGGACTTGAGCAATACCGGCGGCAGGGACTCCCCGGGCAACGCCGCCATCAGATAGCCACAACCCAGCCCGCTGTCCTCGCCCAGTTCTGCGATGACGGTCGCCGTGGCACAACCGGCATCCGCCGCTGCCTGCTGGGCCCGGGCTTCCCATTGCTTTCCCGGGGCCATGCCCAGATCTTCACCGCCGGCATCCAGGCGCAATATCCACTGGTGTTGCTGCTGGCCCACTGTTGCCTGCAGCCACCAGGTATCCGCTGACGCCCCGGCGGTGAGCCGCCGGCATTGTTGCAGCAGACACCTGTTCCCCATCACCGGCTCCACCAACCCGGGGATCACCTGTTCAATCTGTTCCACAGTCACAGTCATCAGCAATGCCTGCCCACCGGTTTACCGTCTACCATCTGGTCAAGATACTCGGCCATGCCATAACCGGTGAGACCATCGCAGGTAAACCGGGACATCGCTTCCGTGATACGGGTATGTCTCCACTCGCCGTCATCGGTCTGGCGTCGATTGCGCAGAGGGATCATTGCCAGGGATTCACCACTGATGGCATAGCAACGGCCGGACTCGGTGGTCAGGCTGACACGCTGCGTGTATGCCTGATCGCGCTCATCCAGGGCTGAGCACAGCGTGGCCTGTTCCACCGGATCATAACGTGGCTCGCTACCATCACGGGTATCGTAGACCATGCCCCAGACATGCTGACGGCCACTGGCCATCTGCACGATTGACACATTGACCGCGAACTGGTCGTTGAAAACCAGTGGCAGCCAGCGATACCAATAGAGGTTCTGCCAGTAACGTGGCCCCCAGGAATGATCGCGCAGTCCGAAGCCCTGCAATGAAAAGTTCTGCTGGCCAATACTGATTTCGCCCTTGCCACGCAGGTGCTGCTCGTAGTGCCCGCGGGCAAAGGATTCCTCCGGGTCTTCCTCGATGGGTCGGCCCTGCTCATCGACCATTTCGCCACCGTAAACCGGGGTCAGCCCCTCAAAGTTGAACTGTGCTTTCACCATAACCGTAGGGTTATCGGCAAAGGCCCGGGCCGGGTTTTCCATCTCCTGGGGATTGTCCAGCACGCAGGCCGGACCCTGGTAGTGCAAGGCAATTTTCTTTAACGGCTCAATCACCTCAAAGCGCATTCCTCCCGCATCCAGAGCATGGTTTCCGTGAATCTCGACCCGGCGAAACATGAATGCCACCTTCCCATCCGGAAGATAAAAACAGAAAGACATTTCCGCATGGCCCTCATTGGGCCGGTTACCCACGCGAAACCAGCCACCGATTCCCTTGCGGTGATCAAAGAGATTCACGTACATGCTTTCATTAAAGTTTTTTGCCGCCTCAATGGGATGCATGTATTCATCACTGGCATCCAGTCGCAGGGCACTTTTCCCCAGATCCATATCATCCTCCCTGATAAAAATTGTTTTTTTGTTTACCGAATCATCACCGACATCGGCAGTCTTACAGACTGAAAGGAAACAGGAGATCGTGCATTAACTTTGAGTGACAACTTATCCAGAATATTTGTTATCAGATGCACAAGACTTCATGAATTTTCATCCATATAGTGGCTCCGGCAGGCTTCAATAAAAGCACTTCAGAAAAACAAGGAGCCCACCATGCTGGAAGAGTTACGGCAAGTTCTGCAACCCTGGTATCTACAAATAAAATTCATTCATTTACTCGCAGTGATGATATGGAGTTTCAGCACTGCCGTCGCCTACACCTGGTTTATCCGAAGCGCCTGGATAAGCTGGAAAAAACACCCGGATGTGGCGGCACTGAAAAAACGCCGGGACTGGCTCATGGAGCAGTTCGACAAAGGCGCTTCACTGGAGCATATCGCCTTCCCGGTTCTTTTACTCAGCGGCGGGCTCTTGTTTTGGACCACGGGATGGACACTGGAATCTCACTGGCTGGCAGTGAAGCTGCTACTGGTGACGGGAGTGTTTGTGCCGATGGAAATTGTTGATTACTGGCTTTCACATTTTGGCGGAAGCAAGCGCCAATGGCGGGAAAAAGGCGACCATGCGCGCTATGAAAAACTGATGCAATGGCACTGGGTGTTCTTTCGCATCAGCACACCTCTGGTAGCGATTTTTATTCCCCTTATTATTTATCTTGCTGTGGTGAAACCGGCGCTCTAGCAGCTGCACAGGGGGCCATTCTGAACCACCGATTGCGCTCTCTGGACAACGCCCCCTTGCATGCGCCTGCATCACCCCTTCATTGGCACATAGCCCGGCTGCTCTGCTACCCGATTCAGCCAGTTGCCAATCGCCGGGTAGGCTTTCAGGGAAAACCCGCCCTGCTCCGCCACATGGGTATAGGCGTACAGAGCGATATCGGCAATGCTGTAACTCTCCCCGACAAAGAAATCATGATCAGCAAGGTGGGCATCCATCACCCTCAGCGCTTCATGGCCTTTTTGCTGTTTTTCCGCCAGCGCCTCGGCGTACTTTTCCCTTTCTCCCAGAACATGAATCCAGTAGCGGGATGTCGCGATATTGGGCTCGTGGTTATACTGCTCGAAGAACATCCATTGCAGAACCTGAGCCTGCTGAAACGCATCTTTTGGCATGAATTGGCTCTCTCTGGCCAGATACCAGAGTGCCGCATTGGATTCCGGGAGAACCTGCCCCTCTGGGGTGACCAGTACCGGAATCCGCCCATTGGGATTGATGGCAAGAAAGTCCGCGGTGCGGGTTTCACCACGGGTAATGTCTTTCTCGATACGGCGAAAGGCGATCCCCAGCTGGGCCATGGCCAGCCGTAGCTTGTAGCAATTGCCGGACGAAGAAAATTCATAAAGCGTCAACATCACTGCTCCTTGTAATCATCAGTGAAAATTAACGCTATATTCGTTCAAACTCTTCGGCGCTGGCTACCCCAGGCCAGAGCCAGGGAACAAAAAAGTATTGCGCCATGCATCCTTTCATCTTTGTCCAGGCAAAAAAAGCCAGGGCATTACCCCTGGCATGGCTCGGGAGAGCGAGACTAAATCGGAAGGAATCAATCGTTGAGAAAACCGGCGAGACGCTGGTTGATGGTGCCCACACACTCACTGATGATGTCATCGATGATTTCGGCACAGCTGGGGTAACTGTCGATCAGGCCCTGAACCATGCCCGAGGTCCAGATGCCTCCGTCGATTTCTCCGGAGGTCAGCGCCGCCTTGCCCTTTACACCAGCAACCAGATCCTGGATGTAATCGAACTTCATGTCCGGGCCCTTTTCCCGTTCGATATCGTTGACCCGGGTGGCTACCGCATTCTTGAAAACACGGGCGGTATTTTTCAGCGGCCGGAAGATCAGGGCCGTATCCAGCTCGGACGCCTCGGCAATGGCACGCTTCATATTGTCGTGCACCGGCGACTCTTTCGAGGCCAGGAAACGGGTCCCCATGTTGATACCGTCCGCACCCAGAGCCAGACAAGCGGCCATTTGCGCGCCGGTACCAATACCGCCGGATGCCAGCATGGGAATCTTGATCACTTTTGCCGCCGCCGGCAGCAATACCAGATTGGGGATATCATCTTCACCCGGATGACCGGCACATTCGAAGCCATCCACTGAGACCGCCGCCACACCCACTTTTTCTGCCTTCAGCGCATGACGGACGGAGGTGCACTTGTGCACCACTTTTACGCCGGCACCTTCGAAAAGAGGCATGAAGGGTTCCGGGTTGCGACCGGCGGTTTCCACCACGGTGATATTGTTTTCACAGATCACCCGGGCGTATTCCTCATAGGGCACCGGTTTGATGGTGGGCAGGATGGTCAGGTTCACACCGAAGGGCTTGTCGGTCATCTCCTTGCAGCGCTTGATTTCCTTGTCCAGGTCTTCCGGCGTGGGCTGGGTCAGGGCAGTGATGATGCCCAGGCCACCGGCGTTGGATACCGCCGCCGCCAGTTCCGCATAGCCCACATTCTGCATGCCGCCTTGCACAATCGGATACTGGATGCCCAGCAATTCGGTAATACGTGTTTTCATGAATGGGATCCTTTTACTCAATTCAGACCCGCCCGCAGAACTCGGTGCGAGGTGTCAGGATGGCGCCAACGTACTGAAGGCCACTATTTTGCAGCAATGACAGGAATGTTCACCCCCCGGAAATTTTGGATAGCACTGATCCGGGATCCGCTAGCAAGCCGCTGTTGTACAACGCTTTTTTGAGGCGCCCGGAAACCCTTTTTCCGCCCAGCGGCTAGACAGGAACGTCACTTTTGTATGCGCTGCCCAGGGCTTTCCTGGCCTTGCCCGGCGAGGTACCGGTCCAGCGCCGATAGGCCCGACTGAAGGCGCTGTGCTCGGAAAACCCCAGCAACAGCGCGATATCACCCAGGGTCAGCGAAGGGTCCGCCAGATAATGTCGAGCCAGTTGTTCACGGGTGCGGTCCAGCAACTCCCGCCAGGTGAGCCGTCGCTCCGCAAGCCGTCGCTGCAAGGTGCGCACGGACATATGCAGCTCCGCCGCCAGGCGCGGCAGGGTCACCGTCGCCTCGGGCATCAACCTGACCATGGCCTGCTGCAGGGCCCGATCGAAACTGTCGGAATCCGGCAGCGCCAGCAACATGGCCCGGGCCTGGCGATCCAGCAGATTGCGCATGCTGGGGTCGCTGTGTGGCAGGGCCATGGCCAGAAAGTGAATCGGGAAACTGACGCAGGTGTGAGACTGGGCAAACCATACCGGGCAACCGAAGAATGCCTCGTAGGCCTGGCGGGTCTCGGCCGGCGGTGCCGGGAACACGAAGGACACGGACGTCGGTGACGGCGGATCATCCACCAGCCGCCGCAGAAAGGTGATCAGCGCAGCGATGGCCACGGTGTCCGCCAGCTCCCCCACGGAATCGTCCCCGGACCAGCGCACCTGCATCTGATCCCCCTGGCCCAGCACTTCCACCATATCCTGGCCATAGAACAGGGTTTCGTAGCGCTGGTAGGCCAGCATGGCTTCGCCCAGGGTGCGGCAGGTGAGAATCAGATAGCCGAGCATACCCACGTGGCGGGGCTGCACCATGGCGCCGATGGACAGGCCCGGCGCGACACGCTCAGGCCGCAGGGCCACTGCCTGCTGCAGCAGATCACGCCAGAGCGTCAAAGGCACCAGGTCCGCCGGGCTGCGGCTGTCGAGCACGGTTCGCAGGGCCGGTGCCGGCAGATTTTCCCGGTCCAGCCAGTCCGTGAGCAGCTGCACCCAGGCGCCGGTCACGCGCATGGCTGTGGCCATGATCCTCTCCCGCCGTTTATCCGATGGCATAGATTGTCAAAAATACGGCATGGAACGTCAATACAAACCGGACGACCCATCGCACAATGGATCCATCATCAATCACACCGGGAGCGTTGCCCATGGCTCTGATGGACTGGTTCAACAGCGTTTGGCAGAACAGCGGCCTGGCCCCGCTCTGGGACACCGTGGCGCCCTGGCTGGCCCTGGACGAACGGCAACTGATCTTCATGGTGGCCACGCCGTTCTTTATTGGTGTGTTCCTGTGGGAGTTCCTGAAAATCCGCCACGATGCCACGCTGGTGGATAGCCGTGAATCCATTCGCAATTTCATGCTGGGGGCGGGCTATCAGACCACTGAGTTGTTGTTCGCCGGCCTGATCGCCTTCCCGGTATACGCCTTTGCCTATCACCACCGGTTGCTGGATATCGAACTGACCTGGCTGACCGGCGCCTTGCTGTGGGTGCTCACCGATTTCTGCTTCTACTGGATGCACCGCACCTCACACCGGGTGCGCTGGTTCTGGGCCGCCCATGTGACCCATCACTCCTCCGAGCGGATGAACTTCTCCACGGCCATGCGCCAGAACGCCACCAATATCTTCAATGGTGGCTGGTTGTTCTACGTGCCGCTGGCCTTTGTCGGCTTCAACCCGGTGTGGATCGGGGTCTGCTATGCGCTGTCACTGGTCTACCAGTTCTTTATCCACACCACCCTGGTGAAGCGACTGCATCCGGCCATCGAATATGTGTTCAACACGCCCAGCCACCACCGGGTCCATCATGGTCGAAACCCGGACTATATCGACACCAATTACGGCGGCGTCTTCATCGTCTTCGATCGTCTGTTCGGCACCTTTACCCCGGAACGGGACGAGGAACCGGTGGAATACGGCATCACCCGCCCGGTGTACAGCAACAACCTGCTGGTGAACTGGTGCCATGAATACGTGGATATGTTCCGCGACATCAAACAACGCGGCCCCATCGGCCAACGGCTGAAACATCTCTGGAAGCCACCGGAGTGGGAAAGAGATAAATAGTTGACAGTTGATAGTGGACAGTTGACAGCTACGCGGGCGGTTTACTCTTTATCCTGAAACCTAAGAGGCCGCACCCGGAGTTTGGGCGCGGCCTCTTAGGTTTGAAAATTGGCAGTGGCTGTTTCGTGCCGCTGTCAACTGTCCACTATCAACTGTCAACTGAACCAAGCGCCTGCTGATAAAACATCCACGCCATCACCCCCGCCAGCAGATTGCCAAACGCCGCCCCCAGGGCCAGGCCGCCGAAATCCCCCAGCTGATAACCCAGCCAGAGCAACGGCAGGTAGCACAGGAACAGGCGCAGGAAGGAAATCAGCATGGCGCGCATGGGCCAGCCCAGGGCATTACTGGCGGAGACCACCAGCATGCAGACACCGAGCAGCCCATAGCTCGGTGGCAACCAGCGGATCAGCAGGGTCAGGTAGGCCTGCACCGGGGCGGTATCCACCAGGAGCCCAGCCAGCGGTGCCGCCAGCAAGGCCATCAACAACCCCAGCACCAGCTGCCAGCCGATCACCATCGCCGCCGCCACCCGCATCAGACGGCGTACGGTGTCCCAGTCATTACCGCCATAGCAACGGCCCAGCCAGGGCGGCAGCGCCATGGTCATGCCCAGCACCAGCACGATGGAAAAACTTTCCAGCCGGCTTGCCATACCCCAGGCAGCCACGGCCTGATCACCGGCCCGGGCCACCAGGGCGGTGGCCAGCATGGCCGCCAGCGGCGGCATCAGCTGGCTGATCATGGCGGGCCCGGCAATCTGCGCAAAGGGCCAGGCAGAGACTCGCATCTGTACCAGCATGCCATGACGCTGCACCCAGCCCTTACCGCGCAGGGCCAGCACCAGAATGCCCAGGCCAATGGCAAAGGCCAGCAGCGAGGCCAGCGCCGCACCGGGAAGGCCGAAGCCGTCCCAGTCCCCCACCCCGAAGATCAGTATTGGGTCCAGCATCAGGTTGAGCAGGCTGGTGAGCACCATCATCAGCCCCGGAAAGCGTGTGTTGCCATGGGCCCGGAACAGGCTGTAGCCGAAGTACAACACCCCGCCCACCCACATGGCCAGCACCTGAATCGCCCAGTAGGGGCGGATCAGTTCGCGAATGGCGTCACTGGCACCGATCAGGGAAAACGCCGGGGCTTGCAGCAGCCAGAGCAGCAGCAACAGCCCCCCCAGCAACAGGCCACCACCGGTCAGCACCAGGGCGCCAAGCCGGTTGGCCTGATCCTGCTGCCCGGCACCGATGGCCCGGGAAATCAGTGCAGCAATGGCAATGCCGATCCCCACCTGGACCCCGATCACCAGAAACGCTAGCGGAAAGGTGAACGACTGGGCCGCCAGCGGCGCCGTGCCCAGCCGTGCCACAAAGATACTGTCGACCAAGTAGAACCCCAGTAACGACATCACCCCCAGCGCCATGGGCCAGGTTTGCTGCCAGAGCTGGCGGACGAGGGACAGGGTTGTGGGGCTGGATTCAGTCACGGGCAATCCGGGTCCGGGTCATGGAGAGAAACGAGGCGAGGGTAACATGTCTTCTCGTAGGAGCGTCGCTGGCGGCGCGATAATCACCGTATCGAGCAACGCGTAGGCTGGGTTATCGCGCCGCCAGCGACGCTCCTACGGAAAGACTTACAGCGGCTGGATACGATCCATCAGCTTGCCGCTTTCCACCAGCTCCAGGAATTCATCACCCAGCCGCTGACTCTCCCCTACCGCCTTGCGCCAATAGGCCTCGCGGCCGGCGTCATCCCCCAGGTAATGCTTGAAGTCGGTGCGATCAGGCAACTTGCCATGGGGCAGGCTGGCCAGGTACTCCCGGGAGGGTGACACCAGCAACAACCGACGCAGCCGCTTGGGATCGCCGTTGCGCCAGCGCAACGGCTTGTCGAACCAGCCGGGGATCACCCGGTCCGTGAAGTGCGGATACAGCACAATACCCCTGCTCTGGTAAGGCAAATCCAGGTGATAATCGAGCATACCGCCATCCCGGTAGACGCCATCCGGCGCCCCAGGCAGGCCAGTGACCCCATCGAGAACCATGGGAATAGCGGCACTGGCCAGCAGCGCCGCACGCAGGTTCTCCGCCCCCAGGGAAATATGGTGGGTGGTGAAATCATTGAGCGGGCCCACCGGCAGCGGGCTGCCGTCCGGGTAAACCAGGCCTCGCTCCATGAACAGGCCAGTGGCCTGACGACTGAAAAAGTTGGTACCGATCAGCCCGGCCAGGCCCAGACCCAGGCCCAGACCGCCGCTCCGAGCCATCAGGCCGCGGCTGCGAATTACGACAATCACCAGCCGGTAGTTCTGGTTATGCAGGATATGCTGGTCGCGATCCTGCAGCAGGTCGGAGAGCATGGCCGCACAGCGGTGGCTGACTTCTCTGGAGGTAATGCCTTTGGGAAAACGCTGGCAGGTGTAGAGCTCCGCCAGCCTTGCCAGCCCCTTGGCCGGGTCCTGCCCCATGGCAATGGCGGCAAAACGCCAGCTTCCAATGGAGGCACCGATCAGGGTCCGACGGCGAGGAGCCCGGGGCAGGAAGTCACCAAAAACGGCCTGGTCCAGCCCGTTGATTCCCAGGGCCTTGGGACCACCGGCCGCACCGGGAACAATGTCCACATCCCCGGCACGCAGACCATATTCGCGCAAATGGGCAATAGCGTCGGTGCCCGCGCGCAACGTCAAGGCCGGGGCATTGTTGTGAATGGCGACCACCTGTTCTCTCCGCAACCTGCTCAGGAAGGTTATGCATCCTACCCGCTATTGGCAGATTTCCGAAATTGCATTCCGCGGCTGCTTCCGCCGTTCAATGCTGGGCGGTCAAGAACTCCCCCAGCGCGCGGGTGAACGCCCACGGCTGACTCATCAGCGGCACATGGCCGGAGCGGGATAACACCACATGGCGAGCCCCGATCAGTTCGGCAAACGCAGCCTGCCCTTCCGCAGGATAGAGGGGGGAGTGGGCGCCGGTGATGACCGTGGCCGGCACCGGGAAATCCGCCGCAGTGGGCCGATAATCATGGGTTGCGGACAGGTAGGCCTGCAGGTAGGCACGAATATCCGCCAGCTCCGCCACCGGCAGCAGGCGAGCCCATAATCCGGACCAGCGGGCAGTGGCCCGAAAGGCAGAATGCAGCCCGGGGCGCCCAGCCACTTGCGCGAGAATATGGGTCAACTGGCGAAGTACCGCTTCGCGCAGACCGGGAGCCAGGTTGGCGACCCGCCCCTGATCCGGCGCTGCCTCCAGCAATGCCAGCAACTCCCGCAGCTGGGAGAAGAAGTGCTCCTGGCGCTCACCGAACAGGCCGTGGGCCCAGTCCGGCTGGTTGGCAATGCAGGGCGTCTGATCAATATGGAGATACCGTGCCACCGGGGAGAAATCCCCGTGGGCTTGCCAGTGGAGGCTGGTGGTGGCACCCAGGGAATAGCCCACCAAATGGAAGTCCTGCAACCCGAAATGGGCCACCAGGTCTTCCATGTCCTGCATGTGGTTATGGAACACATCCGGCTGATTGAATCGGGCGGCGGCGGACTGTCCCGCCCCGCGCAGATCCGGCATGAAGAACTGGTAACGACGCAGGTATGGCAACACAAAAGGCAACCAGTCGCGTCCCTGCATACCAAGCCCGTGCAACATCAGCACCGGCTGGCCACGCCCCAGAATTCTCACATGCAGAGACTGGCCGTCCCTGGCAGGAAATAACGGCATTCCTATCCCCCGTTTGGGAGCCTCTGAATAACTCCTTGCGTGCTCAGCGTGGCCTGAAGCGTGCAGCTGTTGTGTCTTGTCTCGACGGACAGGGTGGCTCCCTTTCCTAGAGACAAGGCGCAGCAGATGTGCGCTTCAGGCCTCGCCCTCCGGGTCTTTCAGGCTGGCCCACACTCGTTGTTGCAATTTTTTGATGGATCGACATACACCTTCAAAATTGCGCCTAGATTGTGAACCAGCCTGAAAGACTGAGTACGCAAGGAGTTATTCAGAGGCTCCCCTGTTATTCGCCGTACAGACACAGATAGGCGGTATCCATAGCCACCTTTACCTGAAAACGACTGTCTGCCACGACCTCAAAGGTGTCACCGGCAGCAAACGTCTGCCAATCGGCAGCGCCGGGCAACTTCACGGTCAGTGCGCCGCTTACCACGGTCATGGTCTCGTGCTCGCTGGTGCCGAACTCGTAATCGCCCGGCGCCATAACGCCGACGGTGGCCGGTTTGGTTTCGGCTTGAAAGGCAATGGATGCCACCTTGGCATCGAAGTATTCGTTGACCTTGAACATGCAAGGGCCTCCGTTGAGTCAATGGAGGCGCGAGTATGCCAAAAGCGCCGGCGCTGTGCCGCTTATTTCCAATCCGTGGCAATCGGAGTGCCCTGCCGCACGGTATTGGTGACCGGGGTCTTGGCGGCAATCTCCAACAGACGCTGCCGCTGTTCGTCGCTCAACTGACCGCTACAGGTCAGGGTACGATCGATATATTCCTTGCCCGCGTCGTCCCGGTAAAAATGCAGACCCACCTGAATCTCACCCAGGTCCCACCCTTTGCGCTCGGCATACATTCGCAGGGTAATGGACGTGCACGCTCCCAGTCCGGACAGCAACAATTCGTAGGGATTCGGGCCGCTGTCACTGCCACCCAGCTTTTCGCCTTCATCGGCAGCGAGCCGATGCTGCCGGGCATCAATCTGCTGCACGTACTTCTCCACGCTTTGAACCTGCACCTTGGCCATCATGCTCTCCTTTTCTTGAAGCGTCGCCGCTTGCATACTGAAATACCAAACCGCCTCTGTAGACTGCATGCAGACCTCCAGAAGCCGAATCAATGACTATGCCACGGAGACGGCCATGAGCAATACCAATGCCAGCGGCGAGATGGTGGAATGCCCCAACCTGGCCAGCAAACCCACACTCAAGGCGGTGGCCTCACGCAAAAGCATTCTCGGCAGTGGCCTGCCGATCATTCGTCATCTGCCCAGCCGCGATCAGCGACTGATCGGCCCCTGGTGTTTTCTTGACCATATCGGGCCCACCTCGCTGGCCGCCGACAACGGCGTGGATGTGGGCACCCACCCTCACATCGGCCTGCAGACCGTGACCTGGCTGTTCGAGGGAGCCCTGCTGCACAAGGACAGCCTGGGCTATGAACAGGTGATTCGCCCGGGACAACTCAACCTGATGACTGCCGGGCATGGCATCTGTCACTCCGAGGAAAGCCCCGAGGATTTCAGCGGCCCCATGCATGGTCTGCAATTCTGGATCGCACTGCCCGCCGAACACGAAGACACCGACCCGGCCTTCAGCCATCACACCGACCTGCCGCAATGGCATCAGGAGGGTGCGGACATCACCCTGGTGGTGGGCGAACTGGATGGCCACCATTCCCCCGCCCGGGTGTACTCCCCCCTGGTCGGCGCCGATATCGTGGCGCAGGACACCTGCACCCTGACCCTGCCTGTGCCGGCGGATTTTGAACTGGGGCTATGCATCAGCGAAGGCCGCGCCGAGGTGGACGGTGAAACCCTGCAGGCGGGTGAGCTGTACTACCTGGGTTGTGGCCGTGACAGCCTGACACTCACGCTCAGCGCCAACAGCCGGGTGATGCTGCTGGGGGGCCAGCCTCTGGGGCAACCCGTGCTGTTGTGGTGGAATTTTGTCGGTCGGGACCAGCAGCAGCTGGAGGCAGCGATTGCAGACTGGGAGGCCTGGCCCAACGAACGCTTCCCGGATGTGGCGGCCTATCAGGGCGATCCCCTGAAAGCCCCCAGCCTGGATCCATCAGTACGGCTTAAATGATTCGGATCGGCCCGTAGGAGCCAGGCTCGCATGGCGAACCGCTCAACATGTTCGCCATGCGAGCATGGCTCCTACACCAACACAGCCCGGATCAGGAGCCTTCTACCTGCTGGCAAAACATCGCCATGTCAGGATCAGCAAACCCTTTGTGGGTAATGATGGCGTCGTAGCTCTTACCGGCCTGAACCGCACAGGATACCGTATCCAGCAAGCTGTCATCCGCCGCATCTCTCACTTCAATTTCCAGGCGGCCACTGCCGTTCGGTGTATCTGCGAAATAGCCGGTCGCTTTACCGTAATCCAGATCTGCTGCAATGCCGATTGAGAAACGGGTGCTGGCTTGCTCATACATGGCATGGATAAAACGCACTCCTACCTGGGTGGCAGCCACCTCTGGCGTCTGTTGGCGAAACGCAGCCAATTGCAGAGCACCGCCAACAACATCGCCCATGAATACCAGCGTGTAATTATCCCCCGCTTTCAGGCTGGCGCTGTCTGCGTGGAAGTCGCTGCCATTTCTGCGCACGGAAAATTCGATAGTGTCTTCACCGGCATCCAGTTTCAGATTCTTGCCGTCCTGTTCATCGGTTGAGTAACCCACATCCTCAAACAGGGGATCCGAAGATTTGTTGGTCACCACATCCACACGAATGCTGGAGGCATCCGGATCCGTGAAGTCGGTTAATTGGTTATGGAAATAGAGGCTGGCAGGGGGCCGCAGCAGATCCTCCACCTCATCGTCATCTCCCCCGCAACCGGACAACATCACAACACCGGCCATGGCCAGCAGACCCAGCTTTTTCATTGTTTTCTCCCGAATCGATTACCGGCGTAAGAATTACCACGGCCAGCGGCATTTTTTTGGTAATAGTTGGCAGTTTGGAGGGGGTCGAAAGGCGGGTACTGCCAGCCGTTCAGTTGAACGGCTGGCAGTACAGGGCGATCTGGTCATCGTCACTGTCGAAACGGCGATAGGCAATGATGGCATCGTAGCTGCGGCCGCTGCTGACGCTGCAGCTTACCTGGTCGATTTCCAGGCCCTGGGTTTCGTTGTTCACCGTCACGTCCAGGCTGCCACTGGCATTCACCGAAACATAGCTGCTGCCCTCCGCATATTCCAGACCGGACACCAGCGACTGGCCGGCTGCGCCCGGCGTGACAACGCTGAGTTCATCGCCGGAGAGGCGCGACAGGGTATTGATGAAACGCACCCGGATCTGACCGCTGGTTACGTCCATATCCTGGTGGCGATAGGTGCGCAGCTGACGGTTGTCCAGCGTCGTGTCCCCCATCAGCACCACGGTATAACGATCACCGGCTGTCAGAGTGCGATTCAGTGGGCCGTTGACCAGGGTGCTGCCGGAACTGCTGCCACGGGCATCGAAAGACAAGGACTCACTGTCGTCATCCAGCTCGATGGATTCGGCGCTGACATTGCCCGTAATGGTGTAGCCCACATCGTCCTGCAGCGGACTGTTCTGGTTGTCCACAAACAGGTCCACGGTGACATCATCTTCGCTGCCGCCACCCACCTGGGTGAGCTGGTTATGGAAGTAGATTCTGGCATTGTCAGAAAACAGACCGTTGTCATCATCCTCGTCGCAACCGAAAGTCGACAGCCCTGCCACAGACGCGGCCAATACCAGACGCAGAAAAATCATGATGCCTCACTCCCGGGCGCTTCCTCACTACTGCCCTGCTGCTCCAGCAGAACGGCGGGACTTTCACCCTCATTGAACTCACGTATGAAAATGCCCCAGAAGGCAACAAACAGGGCTGCCAGCAGCGGCCCCAGCGCAAAACCGGTAATGCCGAACATGGCCAGGCCGCCAAGGGTGGAAAACAGCACCACATAATCCGGCAACTTGGTGTCCCGGCCCACCAGGATCGGCCGCAGGATATTGTCCACCAGCCCGATCACAAAAATACCAAACAGGGCCAGTATGGTGGCATTCACTATATCACCAACCGCATAGAGGTAGAGTGAAACCGGCACCCAGATGAGGCCTGCCCCCACCGCCGGAATCAGCGACAGCACGGCCATCACCACCCCCCACAACAAGGCACCGGGGATACCCAGCCACCAGAAGATCAATCCGCCCAGCGCCCCCTGGGTCGCTGCCACCAGCAGATTGCCCTTGATGGTAGCCCGGGTCACTTCAGCAAACTTGGCAAACAGCAGTTTTTCTCGTTCGTCACCCAGCGGCAGCGCGCGAATCAGCATGCTGACCATGGCATCGCCGTCGCGGATCAGGAAGAACGCCAGGTACAGCATCAGGCCCAGATTGAGGAAAAACTGGAAGGTGTTCTGGCCCACGGCCAGGGCCCGCTTGGCCAGAAACTGGCCGGCGCCGGTGAAGGCTTCCACGGTCTGCGACTTGATGCGATCCAGGTCAATATCGAAACGTTCGGCCAGGGTCTGCAACCAGGGGAAAGCCTGCTTGATGCGGTCCACGTAGTCAGCCAGGTTGAGCTCGCCACTCTGCACTTTCTGGAACAGGGACACCCCTTCGGTGACAAAGGAGGAGGCCACCACCAGAACCGGAATCACCACCAGCACCACACAGAGGATGAGGGTGCACAGGGAGACCAGGTTACGGCGATGGGGCCATTTGCCCAGCAGCCGTTTCTGGAACGGATAGAAAATCACGCCGATGGCGCAGGCCCAGAATATCGGGGCGAAGAAGGGTTTCAACAACAGCGCAAAAGCCACGCTGACCGCCACCAGCGTGAGCAAAAACGTGCCACGCTCCAGCTTTACCGATATATCCGTACCCTGCATCGCCACTCCGTCCCTTTTGACACGTTAGCGGGCCGCCATGATCACGCTGCCGCCCAGGAAACTCATATAGGACACGAACACCAACAGCAATACGACACCATTGCCCCGGGTGATCTGGCCCTTGCGGCCCCATAAACCAAAGCCCATGACGAACAGGGCCAGGGTCAGCACCATCATCAGGCTCCAGTCGCGCTGCAATACCAGCGTTTCCACGCTCATGGGCTGGATGGCACCAGCAATACCCACCACCGCCAGGGTATTGAACAGGTTCGAGCCTAGCACGTTACCAAAGGCAATATCGTGCTCCCCCTTGCGGACCGCAGCGATACTGGAGGCCAGCTCCGGCAGGGAGGTGCCAATCGCCACGATGGTCAGGCCGATGATCAGATCGCTGACCCCCAGTGACTGGGCGATATCCACCGCCCCCCACACCAGCAGCCGGGAGCTGCTCACCAGCAGGGCCAGGCCCACCACCAGCCAGAACAACGACGTCTTCAGGGGCAGCGGGTGTTCCGCCAGATCGGTTTCCACTTCCCCGGCCAGCACATCCCCTTTACCGGTCATGGCGGCATAGATGGACCAGCCCATCAGTAGCGCCAGCACAGCGATCAAGACCCAAGCATCCAGACGGGAAATATTGCCATCCAGCAGCTGATAGCCGGCCAGCAAGGTCACCAGCGTCAGCACCGGCAGCTCTTTCTTGAGAACCGCCGAATTCAGTGCAATGGGGCTGATCACCGCCACCACCCCGAGAATCAGGGCAATATTGGAAATATTGGAGCCATAGGCATTGCCCAGGGCCAGCGAGGGATTGCCATCGAGCGCCGCCATGGCAGACACCACCATCTCCGGTGCGGAGGTGCCGAAGCCGACGATCAGCATGCCGATCAACAACGGCGGCATGCCGGCATGGGAGGCGGTTCCCGCTGCCCCTTCCACGAATTTATCGGCACTCCATACCAGCACAATCAAACCACCGATCACAGCGGCAATAGCCAGCAACATGGGGACTCCTTGCGGTCTCAATCAGGAATAACAGGCGGACACATTGTGGCGTAAAAGCGCAAGCGGGGTAACCAGCGGCCATAAAAAAGACCGGCAATGCCGGCCTGTGAAGATACGTAACGCCTGACTTGTCAGAAGGGTTACGACAGAGTTGCCAGTTTTTTGCGGATATCCTCATGGCGCCCCGCATCAGCCACCGGCCGCGACGGGCGAGGAGCCGCCTTCAATGCTTTTTCAAAGTACAGGCGCGCCTTGGCGTCATCTCCCTGATCCAGCAGGAAATCGGCATAGAAGTAGTTACTGTCGATGCCCTCCGGGTTGATCTTCAAGGCCTGGCCAAGCAACTCCCGAGCCTTGTCATCATCCCCAAAGCCGATCGGCCACCCGGGAACCTGATAATAGAGGCTGCCCAACGAGGTCAGCGCCGACCCATCCAGGCTGACCGGATCGATCTCTATGGCACTCTCGAATTGCTGACGAGCCCGCTTCACCAGCGACAGGGCGCCAAGACCGCCTTTGGCGCCGGCCCAGGTGCTGAGCACAATGCCATCCCATATTTTCGGTTCTGCCCGCTGGGGATGCTGCTTCACCAGTGTTGCGGCAACGCCTTCCAGCGCTTCAAAGGCATCCTCACGCTGCGCTTCAGGCAGCTGATACTGGATATGCGCCCACTGATGCTGAATATCCAGCACCGTATCGTCCACCGCATCGGCATTGCCCAGCAGCGGCATCCATAAGACACAAACCAACAGGGACACAGAGAATGTTTTCATGGTGAGGCTCCTTCTTGCAGGTGACTTCTTGCCTGGTGACGATGTTGTGGGTGTTTTTTTTGAAGATAGCGATGGATCACCGGAAGCTGTTTGCGCAGCGCCTTGTCCACCAGCCACGGCAACATCGCATTGAGGCTAACAAACAACCGCTCCGGCCAACCCAGGTAGACGCTGGCGCGTCTCCCTTCAAGGCTGCAAAGAATCGCCGCGGCTACGGTTTGCGGGCTGTCCATGGCATTACCCAGATCGTCATTCATGGCATTGACCTGGGCATCATTCATGGCGGTGCGGGTCGCCCGGGGGGCCACGTAACGAATTATCAGCGGGCTGTCTGCCAGCTCCCGGCGCAGCGCTTCCACAAAACCTCGCAGGCCAAACTTGCTGGCACAGTAGGCGCTATAGCCCGGGAATCCGATGCTGCCAAACGTGGAGCCCACAAACAGCAAGCTTCCGCGACCACGCTGGCGCATCCTGGGTGCCAGTTCGCGGGCCAGCACTACGGCACTGCGCAAGTTCACGTTCAGCATGGCATCCAGGCTGGCGTCATCGTTCTCCGCCAGCCCCTGGAAATGATTCACCCCGGCGCAGTGGATTACCCCATCGGGCAGGCCACTGTCATGGATCAGGGCGCGCAGCTGCGTACCCAGCTGGCCATCACTCAAATCCAGCGTTACCGGCACCACTGCGTCATCCTGATACTGGCTGGTTAGCGTCTGCGGATGACGACCTGCCACCAACACTCTGGCTCCGTCTTCCAGCAACCCATCAAGCACTGCACGGCCAATGCCGCCACTGGCTCCCAGCAATAGCCACGTCTGATTATGCAACCTGCTCATGGCAGCCCTCCTCATTCAACAGCGGAATGCTGTGCAACATGTCGCCATACAGTCGGTAAACTACTTGGCTGGCATGGATCACCGCATGCTGATCGGCAACGCTTTCGATACGATTCATCAGGGACTGAAAGAATTGATAGTGATCCTGATCCAGCGCTCCATGGGAGAAAAGGTAGCTGAACGCGCTTTTGGGCAACTGCAATTGCGACTGAACCTGCTCCGCAAGCGGAGTCGCCAGTGCAATGCTGGTGCCCTCAAGCACATTGACCATGCCGAAAAAGGCCATGGGGTTACCCCGTTCAATGGCGTTATAAAGCCAGGACACCATCAGCTCGATAGGCAAATCCGGGCGTCCATAGCGAACTGCTGCGGTATCCGCCCCCAGTGCCTGCAGATCATTGAGAATCCATTCCTGGTGGCCGTACTCTTCCTCGATATATTCCACCAGCGCCTCACGAACCCATTCCAGGCGATTGGGCAGGCGGGCGCCACAGGCCATCATCAAGGGCACCGTGTGTTTCACATGATGGTAGGCCTGGGTGAGAAAATACCGGTAGCTGTCCAAGTTGAAGCGCCCTTCAGGCACCGCTTTCATCACCGGGGAGCCGAGCACATGGTTACGCGCCTCGGCGGTTTCATTTTGCAGGGTTTCAAAAAACATACGCACCTCAGAAATACGCTAATTGATTGTGGCCTGTGCGAGACAGGGCCGCTTGATAGGTTTGAAAAATCGCCTCACGGCGAGGACGGCCATTGGCTGTTGCCAAACCGTTATCAGCAGAAAAGGGCTGCCCGGCGAGTACCCAATTGGCAATGCGGGCATAATCCGGCAACCCCTCATTGAGGGTTGCCACCGCCGCCGCGACCTGGCTGCGACACGCCCCGGGCATGGCCACCAGCACAGCCGACAAAGCCGGCTCGCCGTCTCCAAAAACCACTACCGATCGCAGTACATCACTGGTCTGGAACACGCTTTCCAGCCATTCCGGATTCACATTTCGTCCATAGGCAGTAATCAACAGGTTCTTGGCCCGACCACTGACGCGAAGAAAACCCTCCCGATCGAGCACACCCAGATCCCCGGTCGCCCAGGCGCCATTCACCGGCGCCTCGCCCAGATAGCCGGCCATCACCCCACCGTTAATCATGATCTCCCCGTGGCCACCGACGCTCAGCTGCACATGGGAAAGCGGTCGGCCGGCACACCCGGGGCGGTTATCGCCGGGCACATTCAGCGCCACCACCGAGCCACACTCGGACAGCCCGTAGCCTTCGTAAACCGGCAAGCCAAACCGATGGGCACGGCCCAACAACAGCGGATCCACTTTGCCGCCGCCCACCGCGATATAGCGCAAGCTATCCGGCACCGGCAGCCCCTTGTCGGCCATCAGCACCAGCAACCGCAGCAGTTCCGGCACCAGGATCATGCTCTCTGGCTGCACCGTATTCAGCGTCTGAAACAGCAGGAAAGGATTGACGCTGGAACTGCCGGAAAAGCCCAATTCCGCGAGGGGACGCACCACCACCGCGGCACCGAGCCACAGAGGCAAATAGATCCCGGCCAGGTTTTCCAGCAGCGTGGCAAAGGGCAACACACAGAGGTGGCGTTTACCGGCATGGGGGGCCAATCGTTCTGCCAGCGCCATGACAGTTCTTCGCTGGTGATCCAGGGTCAGGCAGACGCCTTTTGGCTGACCGGTACTGCCGGAAGTGAATGTCACCTTGCTGGTAGCTGGCGGCATCACAGCACCGCCCCCGTCCACCGTTTGCACGCACGGCAACAAGACATCGCGGTCGGCATCGTAGACCGTATCCACCGCAGCCTGACGATAAAGGTGGCCCACCTGCCCGGTACTGAAAAATCCCGGCACGGGTACCACCACGCAGCCAGCCCGCTGGGCGGCCAGATCGGCGACCACCCAGGCATGACTGTTATCGCCCTGCAATGCCAGACAGGTGACGTGCTGACGGACAAAGCGCGCTGCCAGCGCCTCCACCGCCTCCACTAATCCGGCATAACTCAGGGATTGGTCTGCACCGTCCAGAGCGATACGATCAGGATGACAAGCAGCATGCTGCTGCAGGCGTTCAAGCAACCACGCCATAGCCCAGCCCTCCTGTGCCCAACCAACCATTGCGGGTCAAGGTTGCATAGCCGGGCGGCACATGGCCGACCATCACCTGGGGACGAAACTGGTAATACCGTCCCCAGCGGCTGGCATCGTCACCCAGGCGAGCCGGATCGGCCTCGGCGATGGCATGCGGCCTCAGCCCCAGGCGGGAAAACATGGTGCGCACCTGGGCAGTGGCAGTGAAGGCGATCCAGTCGCGACCCAGGTGATACAGCCCTTCCGTCAGCGCCACGAACAGCAGGCGACCGGCGCCGCTGCCATCCGCCGCCAGGCTGGCCACCTCGACAATGTCATCCCGACCGACTGGAACACCATAGTGGTCCGCCATATGCGCTTCCAGGGGAGCATCCAGGTATTGTTCAAGAAACAAGGAGCGACCCGCCGCAGGATTCAAACCGACGACTGCCCGCAACCGATGCTCGCTATCCTCTAGGGACACCAAAAAAGTGGCATTGATGTGCGGCCGGGCGGCAAAGGCCATACGGTAATAGCGGCGAATAAAATGCGCGGCCCTCTGATACCCGTCATCTGTCGAAGTCAATACTCGACAGGTCATGGACTGGCCATGCAATGACAAAGGGGAGGCCATGGCATTGTGTAAAGATTGTGGCGAGAGAGTTTTCAGTTTCATCGTTTGTGCTCCTTTCTCAGGAACACAATACGGCGGGAAAACTTAACGATTACTTAACAGGCAGGAAGTATATTTTTTAATCAAAATGGAACTTTTAGAGAAATAGACAAACCCCTGTTATTTCCTTGTTTAACGAACCGTTATATTCCCGGAACCCCACCACAATAAAAAATATTATTCTAACTATGTATAAAAAGCCCCGGCAGAAAATGCCGGGGCCAGATCGATTGGAGGGCTCTGAATGCATCTAAGACGCATCAGGCACGCTCCCCCCTCCCCGGCTTGATGCCATAGGCCAGGGTATAAAGCACCGGCACCACAATCAGGGTCAGAATCGTGGCAAAGCCCAGACCGAACATGATCACCACTGCCATGGACTCGAAGAAGGCATCGAACAACAGCGGGATCATGCCGAGGATGGTGGTCACCGCTGCCATGCACACCGGTCGCACCCGGGAAATGGACGCTGTCACCACCGCCTCAAACGGCGGCAGGGATTCCATCTCCAGCTTGATCTGCTCCACCAGCACGATGCCGTTCTTCACCAGCATGCCGGACAAGCTGAGAAAGCCCAGCAAGGCCATGAAGCCGAAGGGGGCATTAAGCAGCAACAGGCCCAGGGTGACGCCGATAATGGCCAGCGGCACCGTGGCCCAGATCACCAGCGGCTGGCGCAGGGAATCAAACAGCAGCATGGTAATGATGAACATGAACAGGTAGCCCATGGGCAGGCTGCCGAATACGGCTGCCTGGGCATCTTTCGAGGCTTCATATTCCCCACCCCAGGCCAGGGAATACCCCGGTGGCAATTCCAGCTCGGCAATGGCCGGGCGGATCCGGCGCAGCACCTGGTCGGCGGTTTCATCACCGAGCACATCCGGCTCCGCCTGCACGGTGAGAGTCCGCTTGCGGTCACGACGCAGAATCAGCGCGTTCTCCCACTCCGTGCGGAAATCGGACACCACCTGGGTAATGGGTATATAGGTGGCATAGACCGGCGACCACACCTGCACATCGTTCAGGTTATCGGCACTGAGCCGCTCCTCTTCCGGGGGCCGCGCCACAATGGGCAACAACTGACTGCCGTCCCGGTACAGGCCGACAGTACGGCCGCTGAAATTCAGGGCCAGGGTATTGTCCAGGTCTTCCCGGCTGATGCCGGCACGGCGGGCCTGGGCCTCCTGAAACTGGGGACGAATCACTTTTTCCTGCTGACGCCAGTCATGTCGAATGCTCTCCAGACCACCGTCGGCGCGCATGATCGCCTGGGCCTTCAGCCCCAATTCGCGCAACGTCTGAGGGTCCGGGCCGCTGAAACGGGCCTCGATAGATGCCGGCGGGCTGGGACCGATCATCAGGCGTTTCACCTTGGCAAAGGCCTGCAGGTGCTCTTCGCCGATCAGTTTCCGGGTGGCAGACAGGGCCGCATCAATCTGCTCCCGTTCGCCCACCTGAACAATCAACTGGGCATAGCTGGGGTAACTCTTTTCCGGGTTATAGGGCAGCATGAATCGCTCGGCGCCGCGACCGATGGTACTGGTCACCCCGGTGACTTCGTCCATATCCAGTAGCGATGACTCCAGACGCTCCACCGCCTCGCGGGTGGCACGAATATCACTGCCCTGGGGCAGCCAGTAGTCCACCAGAAACATGGGGGTATTGGAGGGCGGGAAGAAGGCCTGTTTGACTGCGCCGAAGCCCACCACCGCTGCGACCAGCAGGATGCCCATGCCGCTCAGGGTGAGCACCCGGTGGTGAATGGCCCGGTCCAGCAAACGCCGATAGATGACAAAGATTTTCCCTTTGTAGGGGTCTTCGGCCTCCCCCTCGGCACCGCCCACATCCTTGTCGGAGAAGAACAGGTCGGCAAAGAACGGCACCAGGGTCACCGCTGTGATCCAGCTGAGCAGCAACGAAATCAGCAACACCCAGAACAGGGTATTGGTGTATTCCCCCGTGGCATCCTCGGAAAGACCAATGGGCGCGAACGCCATGATGGCAATCACCGTGGCCCCCAGCAGTGGCCAGATAGTCTGGCGGACAATATCCACCGCCGCTTCCAGTTTCGACATGCCCCGCTTCATGCCCACCAGGATGCCTTCGGTGACCACGATGGCGTTATCCACCAGCATCCCCAGGGCAATAATCAGTGCGCCCAGGGAAATCCGCTG
Source organism: Alcanivorax sp. DSM 26293 (assembly GCF_900107995.1). Lineage (GTDB taxonomy): Bacteria > Pseudomonadota > Gammaproteobacteria > Pseudomonadales > Alcanivoracaceae > Alcanivorax. Next base: position 184,237 of record NZ_FNUM01000003.1, read on the forward strand.
CAGATCAATGGCCAGCATTTTCATGACGATAAAGGTGCCAAGGATGGTGAGCAGCAAGACTCCCCCCATCAACAGACCGGAGCGCACCCCCATGAACACCAGCAGCACCACGATAACGATGGCAATGGCCTCGCCCAGGTTGAGCAGGAAGGCCCCCACTGAACTGTCGACCTCTTCGGGCTGGTTGTAGACCGTGGCCAGCTCCATACCCGCCGGTCGCTGGTACTCCAGCTCAGCCAGACGCTGTTCTACCCGCGCGCCCACTTCCACCACATTGACGCCCTTGGAGAACGAAATCCCCAGGGTCAGGGCCGCCTCACCATTAAAGCGGTAAAGATGATCCGGCACCTCCGCGTAGCCCCGTTCAATGGTGGCCACATCGCGCAGGTAAACCAGCTCATCCGCGCCCGGTTCGGAAATCAGCAGATCCCCCATATCCTGGACGGTGGGAAATTCCCCGGTGGGGTAGATGCGGATGTACTCGTCACCGACTCTGACCTTGCCCGCCGGGTTGACCGTATTCTGGGTCTGCAACAGGGAAAAGATCCGTTCCGGGCTGATGCCCAGTGACGCCAGCCGGGTGCGGGAGATTTCCACCAGCACCTGCTCCTGGCGCTGGCCCCCTACCACCACCTTGCCCACGCCTTTCACCAGCACCAGCTCCCGGGTCAGGTAGTCGGCGTAATCCTGCATGTCCTGATAGCGGTAACCGTCCCCGGTAATGGCCAGCAAAATACCGTACACATCACCAAAGTCATCCATGACCTGAATGGTGCCGGCTCCCGGCGGTAACTCAGGTTGCAGGTCCGTGAGCTTGTGTCGTAACTCGTCCCAGATCTGTTTGAGCTGGCTGGACCGGTAGGTGGGCTTCATCTCCACCTGCACCTGGGACAAGCCATTGCTGGAGATGGAAGTGACGTAATCCACATAGGGAAGATTCTGGATGGCCATCTCCACCGGCAGGGTCACTTCCTCTTCCACCTGACGGGGCGACGCCCCCGGGTAGCTGGTAATCACCATGGCCGTCTTGATGGTGAACTCCGGATCTTCCAACTGACCCAGCCGGGTAAAACTGACGATCCCGCCCACCAGCAGCACCAGAGTGAACAGCCAGCTAACGACGCGATGACGGATGCTGTAGGCGGCGATATTCATTTACAGTCCCCGCTCTTTCACCAGCTCACGGACCGTCTGACCCTCTTCAAGATGGTGAACGCCGGCACTGACCACCCGATCCCCGGCCTGCAGGCCGTCCAGGATTTCCACCCCGTCACCGACAACCTGACCAAGCATCACCGGTACCGCGGTCACGGTTCCCTCCTGGTCCTGCGCCTGATAGCGCCAGACGAAGGCGCCTTCCTTGCCGTCCTGTTTGAACACCGCTTCCACCGGCACCTGCAAGTGATCCGCGGAGGCCTTGCGGATCTGGCTCAGGTCGATGGCCACATCCACGCTCATGCCCGGCAGCACCAGCAAGCCTTCCGGGTTAGCCATGGTCAGGGTGATGTTGTAGGTCTGGGTACGCGCATCCGCGCTGGCTTCATGCTCTTTATAGCTGGCCTTGAAGGTACGGTTGGGCGCCCCTTCAAAACGCACCGTCGGCTGATAGTCTTCGCCGCCTTCCCTCAGGTTGGTGAAAAAGCGTTCGGACACGGCGAACTCAATATCGATGTTATCGTCACCCTGCAGATAGAGGATCGGTTCCTTGGCCTGCACAAACTGGAAGTTCTCCACCTCGGTGCGCGCCACGGTACCCTCATAGGGTGCCTTGAGACGGGTATAGTCCACATTGTCACGGGCCTGACTCAGGGCAGCCCGGGCCTGGCGGCGTTTGGCCTGCAACTCGTCAAACTGGGCTTCGGAAATCACCCCGCGCTCGCGCAGGCTGATGGCTCGCTGATACTGACTTTCGGCCAGATCATACTGTGCCTGGCGGTCCGCCAGCTGATTGTTGAAATCCGCCGGATCCAGGGCCGCCAGCAGCTGCCCCTTCTTCACCTGTTCACCGGCACGCACCGGCAGCTTCACCAGTTGCCCGGACACCCGGAACGCCAGCTGCGAGCCTTCCGTGGCCACCACCCGCCCCGGGTAATGACGCAATTGCCCGGCACCATCGCCATTCACCGTATACAACTTCACCGGCTGCGGCAGCGGCGCCTGCGATGGCGGTTCATCGCCGCACCCCACCATCGCCAGAGACAGGCCAACCAGTGCCCAGAAACGTGCCATGCGTGCTCTCCCAGTATTATGGTACTTATCAGTACCAATTATCACATACCTTGCTACAGTGTCGTGAAGCCTATTCAAAACCCTACTGGATTCTGACCTGAAATGACTATGGTGTCTTTGTACAGGAACGCCGCCGCCATCCTGCCGCGACATCTTCTTGCCAATGCCGGGATCTTAACCCTGACCGCCCACACCGATTGCGTAGGCTCAGAGGCACCCTACGGCTCGCAAAGCCGCTGCGGGTTACCGTAAAAAAAAGGGCCGACAGGCGTCGACCCAAGGGGGGAAGAAGGTGCACGGCTGGAGGGTCCACCCGACCTGCCATGCGGTGACGGTGAGCGCGTCACGGGGTTGCTCGTTACGGTGCCTGCAGCCTGATCAGGCCTTGAGCCAGGCCTCCAGCTCGTCGGCGCCGCCAATGCGTTCGCCTTCGATATATACCTGCGGCGTGGTGCCGGCACCGGTTACCGCGGCCAGGGAGCTGTAGCTTAGGCCACGGCTACCCAGTTCGATTTCTTCAAACGCGTAGCCGTTGTCGGCCAGCGCCTTCTTGGCTCGGGTGCAGTGCGGACAACCTGGTTTGGTGAAAACGGTAACCCGCTTGGGCAGGGCCGCTTCGCCATTGATGTAATTGAGCATGGTATCCGCATCAGAGACCTCGAACGGGTCGCCGGGCTTTTCCGGCTCAATGAACATGCGGTCGATCACCCCGTCTTTCACCAGCATGGAATAACGCCAGCTACGCGGCCCAAACCCGAGATCCTGCTTGTCCACCAGCATGCCCATTTTATCAGTGAACTCACCGTTACCATCCGGAATGAAATGGATGTTGCCGGCAGACTGGTCACCAGCCCAGGCGTTCATTACAAAGCCGTCGTTAACGGACAGGCAGACGATGTCATCCACGCCGTTGGCTTTCAGCACCGGAGCCAGCTCGTTATAGCGGGGAAGGTGAGTGGAAGAACAAGTCGGAGTGAACGCACCCGGCAGGGCGAATACCACCACTGTCTTTCCCTTGAACAGGTCATCGGTGGTCACATCCCGCCATTCATTCCCCTCACGGGTCCGGAAGGTGACCTGGGGGACGGGCTGCCCTTCGCGATTTTCCAGCATACTTGCACTCCTTGTGCCAATTAGAGGGTGACTCGTTTGATATGCATTCAATAATAGCCACCCTCTATTTATCTGAAAAACGAATTACTTCTATCTGAGCAATTGCCCCTACCTATCAATCAAGATGAGCGGACAGCATCCAGGCTGCCTTTTCGTGGATCTCGATACGGTCGCTGGCTACCGTGGAGGAACCTTCATCCTCGTGCTCGCCGGCCAGCTTCAACACCCGATTGGCCTGCTCGGCCACAGTGCGGTGATCTTCGGCAAGTTCACGGATCATGTCACTGGCAGAGGGGTCGCCCACCGCATCCTTCACCGTGGATAACTTGGCAAACTCTGCGTAGCTGCCCGGCGCCTTCCAGCCCAGCGCCCGAATACGTTCGGCGATGGTGTCCACCGCCAGGGCCAGCTCGGTGTACTGTTGCTCGAACAACAGGTGCAGGCTGTGAAACATGGGACCGGTCACGTTCCAGTGATACTTGTGAGTTTTCAGGTAGAGGGTGTAGCTCTCGGCCAGCAACTTGCTCAATTGCTCGGCAACCTGCTTATTGTGTTCAATCATTGCGTGGCTCCTTGCTGTGCAAATGTGACGAAGAATGTTTTCCACTCTTCTCAACATGGCTTTCTGAACAGGAACTTCAACCCTGCTCTGCCACGAGTCAGAATTACCGTAACGCCACACCCACGTTACCAACAGAAAATTGCTTTCATCACATCGATAGAAAACACTGATATGCGGCACTGTCCGAATTGGCGCTTTACAGGCGCCTTTGGCGCTCGGCATGATGCAGACTCCCCTCTAGCTGCAAGAAGACCTCGTCAATGACCGCAACCCCGCAACCGGAAACGGATTACTCTATTCTGGAAGAATGGTTGAACGGCTTGACGCACGGCATCGGCGCCGCCCTGAGCGTCGCCGGCACGGTGATATTGATCGTTGCCGCCAGCCTGCAGGGCGATCCCTGGAAAATTGTCGGCTTCAGCATTTTCGGTGCCAGCCTGATTCTGCTCTACAGCGCCAGCGCCCTGTATCACAGCCTGCGTAACCCGAAGTGGCGGGCGGTGTTCAAGATGCTGGACCATTGCGCCATCTATGGGCTGATTGCCGGCACCTATACCCCCTTCCTGCTGGTGAATCTGCGCGGCCAGACCGGCTGGATCCTGTTTGCGGTGATCTGGACACTGGCGCTCATCGGCATCGGCCTGAAGGCCATGTACGGCCACCGTTTCAAGCTGATGCGGGTGGGCATTTACCTGGCCATGGGCTGGCTGATCCTGTTCGCCTCCGGGGAACTGACAACCAAATTGAACGAGGTGGGCTTCTGGTTGATCCTGGCCGGCGGTATTACCTACACCGCTGGAGTGATTTTCTACCTGGCCGACCGCTTTATTCCCTTCAACCACGCTATCTGGCACCTGTTCGTTATGGGCGGCAGTGTCTGCCACTTCTTCGCCGTCTACTACGGCGTGCTGCCGGTCTAGGGCCACGCCTTTGTGAAAAAGCCCCGGATCACTTGCATGACTCCAGGCATTCATTATATATTTTATTTAAATATATTATATGGAAGTATCATGCAAACTCTGGATATGGATGCCCTGCGCGATAACGCCACCGACGCCAGCCAGCTTCTCAAAGCGTTATCACACCCGGATCGACTGCTGCTGCTCTGCCAGCTCACCGAGGGCGAGCGCAGCGTCAGCGAGCTGGAAGAGTTGGTTGGCGTTTACCAACCCTCCCTGTCCCAGCAGCTCGGCGTCCTGCGCCGGGAGGGGCTGGTGGCCAGTCGTCGGGATGGCAAGCAGATGCACTATTCCATTGCCGACCCCAAGGCCCTGGCCGTGCTGGAAACCCTGTACGCCCTTTTTTGTGGAGAGACTTCATGACCATCGACTGGACCGCCTTTACACCCTGGTCGGCCCTGGCCGGTGGCGCCCTGATCGGGCTGGCCGCCGCCCTCTTTATTCATGCCAACGGCCGCATTGCCGGCATCAGTGGCATTGTCGGCGGCCTGCTGCGCCCTTCCCCCGGTGACCGGGCCTGGCGACTGGCCTTTGTGCTGGGCATGATCGCCGCCCCGCTGCTGTGGAGCCTGGCGACCACCCTGCCGCCACTGATTATCGCCGCAGACTGGCCCCTGCTGATTGTGGCCGGGCTGATCGTCGGCATCAGCACCCGCTATGGCGCCGGTTGCACCAGTGGTCATGGGGTCTGCGGCATATCGCGGCTGTCTCCGCGCTCCCTGGTAGCCACCCTGGCATTCATGGGCAGCGGCTTTGTCACCGTCTTTGTGGTTCGTCATTTGCTTGGAGGTGCGGCATGAACCGTTCGCAACTGAGTGCCTTCATCGTCGGCCTGATTTTCGGCATCGGTTTGTTGCTGGCCGGCATGGCCAACCCCGCCAAGGTGCTGGCCTTTCTGGATCTGGCCGGCGACTGGGACCCGTCCCTGGCGCTGGTAATGGTGGGAGCCATCGCGGTGGCGTCGGTGGGCTTTGCCCTGACCAAGGGTCGTCACCTGGCCTGGAGTGGCGACCCCATCCAGATACCCGGCAACCGCAAACTGGACCGGCGCCTGGTACTCGGCTCACTGGGTTTCGGGGTGGGCTGGGGGCTGGCGGGCTTTTGTCCGGGCCCGGCGCTGGTGGCACTGGGCACCGGCAGCCTCAAGGCCGTGGTCTTCGTTGCTGCCATGGTGGCGGGGATGGCGGCCTTTGAATGGCTGGAACGGCGTAAGAGCGCGTAAAGGCAGCGACAAGCTACAAGCCTCAAGCTACAAGGCGCGCCAATGGCCGTCAGGTTCTTAAAGGCCATGCCCGCGCCCGATCCTAAAATCGCGGGCTGCGAACTTGCCGCATATCCCGACCTGGATCGCGTTGCAGCTTGAAGCTTGTAGCTTGCAGCTCGGCTTTCTACAGCAGCTTTTCAATATCCTTGCGGATGGCTTCCGGCTTGTCAGTGGGCGCATAGCGCTTGATGACCTTGCCATCCCGGTTGATCAGGAACTTGGTGAAGTTCCATTTGATCGCCTTGCTACCCAGCACACCGGTGGCTTCGTTTTTCAGGTAGGCGTACAGCGGGTGGGTGTTGTCACCGTTCACGTCGATCTTGTCGAACATGGTGAAGCTGACCCCGTAGTTCTTCTCGCAGAAGGCACCGATCTCGTCTGCGGCACCGGGCTCCTGCTTGCCGAACTGGTTGCAGGGAAAGCCAAGAATCTCCAGGCCCTTTTCCTGCAGGTCGTCATACAGCGCTTCCAGGCCCTTGTACTGCGGCGTAAAACCGCACTTGCTGGCGGTATTCACAACCAGCAGCACCTTGCCTTTGAAGTCGGCCAGCGCCTTGTCTTCGCCACTCAGGGTAGTGGCGGTGTAATCGTAAATCCCCATTGTGTCTCCCATAACAAAACAAACGCCCAGCGGCGCGATGTCGTAACCTTACCTGTCTCGGCTATTCCCGGTACAGCGCCTCGACCATGGCGTCGGCCACGGCCTGGCTGGATTGCGGGTTCTGCCCGGTGATCAGTCGCCCGTCCGCGACCACGTGACTGACAAACTTGTCGCCCAGATCCAGCGTCGCCCCCAGTTCTGCCAGGCGAGTCGCCAGCAGGAACGGCATCACCTCATCGAGGCCCACTTCCTGCTCTTCTTCATTGGTGAAGCAGGTCAGGGTGCGGTTCTGCACCAGCGGCGCGCCATTTTCATCGCGCAGCCCCACCAGGGCCGCCGGGCCATGACAGACCGCACCAAGCAGGCCACCCTGGATCCAGGTACGCTCCATCACTGCCGCCACCAGCGGATGATCGGGCATATCGAACATGGCGCCATGGCCGCCAGGGACAAAGACACCGGCGAAACCGTCTTCCCAGATCTCTTCCAGGGGACGGGTATCCTGCAGGGCAGAGATGGCTTCCGACCACTGGGCTTTCTGTTCGTCATCCGGCACCGAGTTGGGGTCCACCGGAATCTTGCCACCACGGGGGCTGGCCACCACCATCGGGATATTTTTCTCCCGGAACAACAACCAGGGTACCGCGAATTCTTCCAGCCACAGGCCGGTCTGCTGACCCTGGCCCATTTGCGATGCACTGGTGACCAGCATCAGCAGGGGTTTATCCAGATTCATTACGCCTCCCGTTCGTGTTTCACTGCGTTCCTGTTCTGTTCATCCCAGCACGGCCCATGGCAACATGCTGTGATTGGTTCTTCTCACGTTGGGTGCGACGGCGTTTTTCATCAAGCCCGCAGGCGGATTTTTTTGTATGGACTGGCACCAGTTACTCAACAAGGCCCGGCTGGGCGGACGCAGCGCCAAGGATGAAAGCGGCCGCACCGCCTTCCTGCGCGACCACGACAAGATCATCTTCTCTGGCGCCTTCCGGCGGCTGGCACGCAAGACCCAGGTGCACCCGCTGGCCACCAACGACCATGTTCACAACCGCCTGACCCATTCCCTGGAAGTGTCCTGCGTGGGACGCACCCTGGGTATTCGCGTGGGCGAAAGGCTGCAGCAACGCCAGCTGCTGCCGGATACGGTCAGCGCCACCGACTTTGGCGACATCGTTCAGTCCGCCTGTCTGGCCCACGATATCGGCAACCCGCCGTTCGGGCACACCGGTGAGCGTGCCATCCGCGCCTGGTTCCAGGAACGGGGGCAACGCTTCCTTGCCATGCTGGCGCCGGAGCAACAAAGCGATCTGACCTTTTTCGAAGGCAATGCCCAGGGCTTTCGCATCATTACCAAGAGTGAATACCACCAGTACGACGGCGGCATGCGCCTGACCTACGCCACCCTGGCCACCTTCCTGAAATATCCCTGGCTGTCCGTCGATGCCACCGACAGCAGCGGAGCCAACAGCAAGCCCGGCAAGTACAGCGCCTTTGTGTCGGAAGCCGATGCCTTTCGGGAAGTGGCCGTTGCCACCGGCCTGAGGGAAATTTCTCCGGGTCGCTTCTGCCGCCACCCGCTGGCCTATCTGATGGAGGCCGCCGACGACTTCTGCTACGCCATTATCGATCTGGAAGATGGCCTGGAGATGGACCTGCTGCACTGGGACGAAGTCTATGCCCTGCTGCAACCCGCTTTGCCGGATACCCCCGAGGTGCGTGACCTGATCCATTCCGACCTGCGCGACGGCCGCAAGGCTGCCTTGTTACGAGGCAAGATCATCGAGCGCTTTATCGAAGCCGGCGTGGAAGCTTTTGTCGCCAATCATGACAACCTGCTGGGCGGCAGAATGGAAGGAGATCTGATCAGCCATTGCGAACCGGCGGTGCGCGATGTGGTGGAAAATGCCAAACAGCTGGCCCGCTCGAAAGTTTTCGAGCATCCACGGAAAATCGAGCTGGAAATTGGTGCCTTCGAAGTGATGGGTGCGCTACTGGACGGCCTGATTGAAGCCGCGGTATCCCATGCCTGCGATAGCGCCAGGAACTATCGCCATGAACGTATCATCGACCTGATTGGCCGACACAGTTTCCCGGAAAACCTGGAACAGATGCCTGAACAGGAAAGAATTTATCAGTGCATCATGCGGGCACTGGATTTTCTTGCCGGCATGACAGACAACTACGCGACCTATCTGGCCAAGCAGTTTTCAGGAATGGCGGAAACGCGGTATTAAGAAAAGCTGGGGCCGCGTCATGCGGCCCCAGTGTTTCATCTATTACTGCTTTACCAGCATCACAATATTAGTGAAATCAAAAATTGGCTGGGAACCAGTCTCAATCTCTTTTCCAGAATAAACCAGCAAATTCGGCCCGGCCTTATGGAAGACAATGCCATCCCCGCCAAATGACAAGGTGACCGTAGAACCATTATCTGTCCAGGTTCCCCCCAACGATTCTGAACCGGGATTATTGAAGTCTGGATCAAATACGTCCCGACAGCCTTCTACCTCACAATTGCCATTCTGGGTATCAAACAGCGTAGAACGGTTATCGTTGATAGTGCCCGAAAAGTCACCTTGCGCATCCAGCGTAAAGCTACCAGAAGAGTTGTACGTTGAAATTTCTGAGTACCCTTGAGTCAACTCTGTTCCACTGTCAGCAGCCAACTCTACAGCCATCTCAATAAAGGTGTATGAGCCGGCAACACTACCATCGCCAACAATGTCTTCCAAAGCATCAAGTCGCTGGGAGTTGTCATTGATTGCGGCGATCAGAGCAGCGAAATTACCATTCACTTCGCTGGCAACCGCCGGTGAATCAGCAGTAAAAACCGTTGTATCCGTACCCTCAACCACTTCCGATGCCATTACATTCGCGCTCATCAGTGCAGCGGTGAGGCCAGTCAGAATAAATTTTTTCATCTCTATTACCCTCTATAGATTTCGTGCTTTAACCAACGGCCTCACTGCCAGTTGGCTTGATCCCAGTTGAATTGATCCCACACAGCGGCTGGTGAACCACCGTTACAGGCAGCGGCATTGGTATCCGGAACACAGGGGTCTGCATCGTCCGGATCTGCCACGTTGGCACCAAAGCCATCACTATCCGCATCCACGCTTTCGGTAGAGTCTTCCGGAAAAGCATCGGCGTTATCGCCCACACCATCACCGTCCGAATCAGTGGTTTCGGTGGAGTCATTGGGAAAGTCATCCGCGTTGTCCCCTACACCATCGGAATCGCTGTCCTGGGTTTCGTTGGGGTCATCGGGGAAGGCATCCGCAATGTCACCCACACCGTCGTTATCAGTGTCTGTGGTTTCATTCGGATCATTGGGGAAAGCATCTGCGTTGTCCCCCACACCATCGTTATCTGTGTCAGTGGTTTCACCAGCATCATTGGGGAAGGCGTCGCCATTATCCCCGACACCGTCACTGTCAGAGTCCGTGGTTTCTGCCGGGTCTTCAGGGAAATCATCTGCATTGTCCCCGACGCCATCTTCATCCGTATCTGTGGTCTCAGAAGGATCGTTCGGGAAGGCATCAGCATTATCCCCTACGCCATCCTCATCCGTGTCCACGGTTTCGGTGGGATCTTCGGGGAAGGCATCCGCGTTATCACCCACGCCATCTTCATCAGTATCGACAGTCTCGGCGGGATCTTGCGGGAAGGCGTCACCGTTGTCCCCCACACCATCACCATCAGTATCGACAGTCTCGGTGGGGTCTTCAGGGAACACATCGGCATTATCACCGACGCCGTCTTCATCGGTATCAGCGGTTTCCGCAGGATCATCCGGGAAAGCATCTTCACCATCGACTACGCCATCTTCGTCGCGGTCCGGATCAAAGGGCGCAGCATCCTGCTCGTTGATCAAGCCGTCGCCATCAATATCCGCATCGCTGCTGTCCGGCGTACCGTCCTGGTCAATATCACTTTCCACTTCCGCCGGCTCCACCACTGTGGTGGTGTTTTGTGCCGTGGTGGTATCCGTGTCCACACCGGTATCTTCGGTCTCATTGGCAACCACCGTTGCAACCTGCGAGACGGTTGTAGTGGAACCCGGAATGGTCAGCGAGGAAGGATCCTGGGTGACTTCGGCAGCCACATCGGCGATGTTGGAGAAGGTCGAGATGGCTTCACCACCACTCTGTCCATCTACCTGGCCGTCGTTGAGATCCTCCGACAGGGCCGCAAACATGGAGTCTGCGGTTTCGGTGCTGTTGGGATCCGCAGTCTTGGCGGTTTCTGCCATATCTGCCATCAGTGCCGCCACCGCTTCCACCGCAGTCCGTAACTTGACCACCTGTTCCTGATCATCCTGATCGCTGGTGATCAGAGGCGGGGAAGACAACAGATCCACGCTGTCATCCAGCAGGCCAAAGCCGAACTGGCTGCGTACCTTGCTTTTGGCCAGCTTCAATGCTGCCGCCCATTCATCTGCGGTCACCGTGCCATCATCGTCACCGGCAAAACCATTAGCAGAGCTGTCTGCGTTGGCCAGCGCCATGTTCACCACCAGGGTGCTCAACGGCGTCGGGTAGTTGGTTTCCCCGGCGGCTACCGCCTCGACAGAGGTCACTGACAACAAACGGGTAATCACCGGTGCCTGGTCAGTGGTCAGGTCAACGGTGTCGCCGTCGGCCCGCACCTCAACCAGAACCTCGCCGGTGGCTCCCTCAGGAATACTGACACCGGTAAAGGCTGCTCTGGCATCGGTAGCACCGGTATCAAGTTGAGGCCCCGCCCCGTCCTGTGCATTGACGTCCAGCTGGTACAACGTGACAGCGGCATTGGCCAGCGGCCCTTTGACAGCGCTGCCCTTCATGGCAGTACCGCCACCAGGCGGCCCCGATGAGCCTCCTCCCCCACCACTGCTGCTATCGCTACCGCCACACCCGGTAATAGCAACCGCTACCGCCAGGCTGGCGCCCCGTAATAATGCCCTCATAGCCTTTTCTCCCTTATTCCCCGAGAACGGAAATATCAGGCTAGCGACCGACCGGAATCCCCGCATCCCCCAAATTGGGTATCAAAACAATCAACGGAATCAAGCCGGCAGAACCGAAAACAGAGGCAATATTTATCGGGAAATATGGCTTTATCCCCCATTTGGGGGATGCGCACCGATCTTGGCCTGCTCAATACTTGCAGCTAACAACTTCGCGCGGGTGAGGGTCAGGGGACGCCCCGCACGACACCAAAAAGAATCCATCCAACGGGGAAGTTGATGGCTAACACGTTTACGCCTGCTGTTTCAGGGGAACGCCCCCTTTATGCCTGCAAGAAACTCCTACTACCACTACTCGGAGCCGGCCTGTTGAGCGCCTGCGCCACCGGCCCCAAGCAATACGCCGTAACACCGCTGGATCCTGCCAAACAGGAGTATGTGGCCAGTCAGCCAGCGGCCTTGCAGCCCGCCTGGCGCAAGCTGTTTCAGGAAGGGCGCCGCAATGAAGTGCTGAACCTGATGGAAATCGGTGCCACCGCATTCAAGACCGGGGATCTGGATACCGCCCGCCGTACCCTGGATGAAGCCATCGCCAACATCGAAAGCGTCTATGCGGACAACGATGCCGCGCGCAAAGCGCGAAGCCTCTGGTACGAGGAGGGAGAAAAGGAATTCAAGGGCGAGCCCTATGAACGCTCCATGGTCTATTACTATCGCGGCCTGATCTATCTGATCGATGGCGATTACGGTAACGCCCGCGCCACCTTCCTCAACGGCCTGCTGCAGGACGCGTTCGCCGAGGAAGAACAGCACAGCACCGACTTCGCCTCCCTGGTCTATCTGGCCGGCTGGGCGGCGCGCCTGGATGGCAACGAACGCCTCGCCAGTGAGCATTTCGAGGAATACCGCCAGTTCCGTCCCGACGGCCCGGTCCCGGCTGACAGCGACAATACCCTGATCGTGGCAGAAACCGGCACCTCCCCGCGCAAACTGGCCGACGGCGTCGGTCACTTCGAACTGGTCTACCGTCGCGGCAAGGGCTTTACCGAAAACCGCGCCAGGATTTCCGGTGATGGCCTCAATCAGACCCTCTACCCGGCGGAAGACGTGTTCTTCCAGGCCTCGACGCGAGGCGGGCGGGCGGTGGATCGCATCATCGAAGGCAAGGTGCAGTTCAAGCAGACCACCGGCAACGTGGGCGACACCATGACCAGCCTCAGCGACAACAGCCTGATCACCGGTATCGCGGCCGGGGCCGGGGGAGGCCTTGCCGCCGGCTTCAATACCATCACCGCCATTGGTGTCGCCGCCCAGGGCATGTCCGCCCGTACCAAGACCCGCGCCGATACCCGCTACTGGACCAGCCTGCCCGACACCCTGCACCTGGGCAGCGCCCGGCTTTCCGGGGATACCCAAAACGCCAAAGTCACCTTCACCAACAAGGCCGGTATTACCCAACCACCGGGCAGCAAACCCGCCCGTATTTTCTTCGACAAGAATGGCAACGGCGTGATTTTCGCCAGTGCCCGTTAACCCACGTTAAGGAGAACTCCATGCACGCGAAATTCGCCCTTGTAGCCGGTCTGCTGACCGGCTCCTTGCTTGTCGGCTGCCAGAACAGCAGCAAGCTGGAGCATGAACAGCGCACCGCGCCGACCACCTACAACAGTGTGACGTTTACCGATTACGACCTGAATCGTAACTTCAGTGGCGGCATTCCCGGTCCTCACAAGGTGTTCCGCTTTACCGCCGAAAAGCATGGCATTCGCCGTACCCCGGCCAACACCTCGGAAGTCTTCGTGGTGCTGCGTAACCACACCGACTACAACGGCATCCTGGAAGCCCGCACCCAGTTCTTTGACCAGTCCGAGATTCCCACCGACGTGGAACCGCGCTGGCAACGGGTCGTGGTCCCGGCCAACTCCACCAGTGTCTATCTGGAAAAATCCACCACCACTGCGCAGCTGAAATATCGGGTGGAAGTGAGGCAGGCAAAATGAAAAGTTTCGTCGCTCTCGCCCTGCCCCTTGCCTGGCTCGCCAGCAGCCAGGCTTTTGCCCAGCAGGATCACCCCGCCACCGAAATGATGGCACCCGCCCAGGTCCCCATGAGCGAGGAGGCCTACGCGGAAAGCCTCCGTGATCAGTACCAACGCCCACCTGAGAAGGACGTCATCAGCCGTTTTCGTCAGGCTTTCCCTGAACAGGGGAAACCGCGTATTGCCGTATTCTGGAATCGTGAATTCCCTAGCCGCGTCAGTGACTGGTACAGCCACCACCGCGGCAGTCTCAATGCCAAAGGCGAGCTCAGCGTCACCGGCAAGGATGCCCGCGAAGAAAAAGGGCGCGCCACCCTGACCATGGAACAGGAAAGCCGTGGCGGTCTGCGTAGCTCAGACCGCAACGCCATTGCCCTGGGCCTGCAGGGCGGACTCATCAGCACCTTCAAGCAAGGCGGGGCTACTGTCATTGATCAAGCCATGGCCCAGCGCATTACCGATAACGACCTGGAAGACGGCACGTTCGAACGCGCCTCGCCGGATCAGTTGCGCCTGCAGATGCGCGCTCTTTCCCAGCAAGCGGACTACGTACTGGAATTGGTGGTAGGCAGCGATTTTGACCGCGATGGCCTCTACCAGGTGCGCGTGCTGTCCGTGAAAGATGCGAGCGTGCTCGCGGTTTTCAACACCGATGGCAAACCGCCGGGCAGTGAAGACCAACATGCCTGGGTGGTGGCTGAAAGCGGCTTCGAAAAGCGCGATCGCCCGCAGCCCATGAGCGCCACCGGCAAGGAAATTGCTCTGCATACCATGGCCCAGATGAGCCAGTAAGCACCTTATTTATCCACGAATTCCATGAGGGGAACACAATGAAAGCTTTCAAACCTATCGTCATCCTCGGTGCCGCTGTGCTGGTCAGCGCCTGTGCGCCGTCGCGGGTCGATAACGCCGCCGGGCAGCCTTCCGTATACCAGGACGTAGGCAGTGCCGGACGGGTTCAGGGGGTCGGCATCGAATCCCAGGACGTAGTCGCCATGACCGACAAAATGATGCGCAGCCTGCTGGCCAATCCCATGGTTTCCAACCGCCCCACCCCACCCCGGGTACTGATTGACATGGAAGGCTTCAAGAACGAGAGCACCTCGGTGATCAATCTCAACATGCTCGCCAAGCGGCTGCAGATCGAGCTTACCCGTGCCGCCAACGGGCGCATGGTGTTCGTCAATCGCCAGAACCTGGCAGCGATCCAGAAAGAGCGCGAAATCAAACGCGAAGGGCTGGTGGATGGCGGCACCATCCGCAAGACCCAGGCCACCGCCGGGGTCGACTACCAGATGTTTGCCACCATCACCTCCCAGGACGCCATTGATCGCCAAAGCCAGATGCGTCAGCGCTACCACTACATTTCCTTCGAAATGGTGGATATGGAGCTGGGCACCCTGGTGTGGGGCGACGGCTTTGAAATGAGCAAGGCCACTCAAGACAACATTCTTTACCGCTAACCCTTTTACTGTCCGCGGGCGCCACGGGAACGACCGCCCGCCCGGACAGGCGTTAACAGGAGATCATTATCATGGAACGCATTTCTGCCAGCATCCGCTTGGGGGCGGTCGTGCTCGGTTCTGCACTACTGGGCGCCTGCGCCTCCAGTTATCAACAAGGCAGTACAAGCAGCCCCGCCGTGACCACCGTCAACGGCAGTGTAACCACCTCAACTGACACCAGCGCCTACCAGGCACAGGTACTGCAGGCCAGCCAAACCGGCCAAACCGCCTGCGTACAGGCCGAAGTGGTATCCGGCAAGATGGTCTACCATTCAACCCTTGTTGCGCCGGGCAGCTTCCAGGTGCAAGCGCAGCACTCCGAAGGCGCTTGGCGTTGTGTCGATTACAGCAACAACGCTCAACAGGTTTGGGCTCAACTGGATTCCTCCTCTCTGGCGGCTGGCGGCCAGTCGCCCACCGGAGAACCCCTCGGTAAGGGCTTGCTCGGCGTCCGCATCAATCAGACCGAAGATAAACATTTCCTGCGCATCGATAGTCTGGTTCCGCTGAGCGCGGCTGAAGAAAGCGGCCAGTTGCAGAGCGGCGACCTGATCGTGGCCATCGGTGAAGGCAAGGACGGGGAAATGACCCCGACCAGCGGCCAGACCTTACAACAGCTGGTTGCCCAAATGCGTGGTGAGCCTGGCACCTTTGCCCGCCTGAGCATCATGTCTCCGGGCACTGCCGGAACCCGCGACGTGGTCCTTGAGCGTCGTGAGCAGACTGCCGAGCAACAGGCCGCCATCCAGCAGCAACAGATCGACGCGCTCGCCATCAAGAACAACAGTGGCCAGTTCCTGTCGCCCTACACCAGCGATGGCGTGACAGCCGAGTGGGTCAACAAGACCATCAACGTGTCCATGGGCAAGGCAACCGGCTCAGCCGTAGGTGGCGTTGCGGGTGCCTACGCGGCCAACAAGGTACTGGAAAACGTTCCCTTCGGCGGCATGCTGGGTGGCTTTCTGGGCTCCAAGGCCGGCAAGGCCGTGGGCGGAAACACGGCGCTGGAAGCTTCCGGCGGCTGGGACTTCATTCGCAGCAGTTCTGACCTTTCCTTCAACTCCATGAATGACATGGCCCGCTGGCTTGCCACCACCCACAGCGACAAGAGCAACTTTGTGGATGTGATCAAGGCCGCCGACAAGATCTACCCCGGCCTGCAAACCGCCGTAGCCAATTCGGCACGCTGATTCAGGAGCCCACCATGTCAATTCGAACTGTTTACCGCTTCACCCTGATCATGGTCAGCCTGCTTCTGATCAGTGGCTGCATGACCTACCGTTATGTTCCAGCAGAAGACAGCACCTCTCCGGCAATGGGCGACACCTCACTGCCCGTTGCTTTCCAGGTTGCCCCCGTGAGAGTGGATGCCCACTCCCGTGTTCGCAACCACCCGGATTGGAAAAAAATCCCCCCGACCATTGAGAGCGCTCTGACACCTCAGGTCGAAACCTTGTCCGGCGAATCAGCGACAAGCCAATCGCCCTACCTATCCATGCATGTAGAAAATGAGACGTTCAAAATGAACTGGGGACATTTTCTCATGTATATCGCCTCGATTTTCACACTGCCCAGCAGTTCCGATATGCAGTTCGACAGCGAAATGACGGTTAACACCGGCGGAGAGACGCTGTTCACCTCCCAGGCCAACGGCAGTATCCGGGGTTATATTTCCGTCTATTCACCCTCGGCACTTTTCGTCGGTAAAAAAGATCCCGCCATTGCCTCGGCGGACATGGCCAACGACATGATGCGACAACATCGCCAGGCGCTGGAAGAATGGGTCGCTGTGCAGAAACAGCAGTACGATCAGGAAATCGCCGGCAAGGATATTCTCGAGCAACGTCAGTGGTTGATCGAGAATCCACACAGCCTGTTTGCCAGTGAGATTCTTGCCAACCTGGCCAGCCATACCCCGCGCCGTAACACCCTGGGCTGGCACCGGGAAAATGTGTCCCGGTTTCCTAGGTACGTGGCATTCCTCTCCGAGGAGGACGCCCTGTGGTTTGTGGGTCCGGACGGTCAACGGGTGATTGATCTGGTGGACGCCGCCAAACGCGGCACCAGCCAGTCCATTCTGGCAGCCCAGGTGGAAGCCCAGGGCCCCTACAAGCCCTTCAGCGACGAGGAAATTCGCCGCTTGCGCAAGAGCGGCCTCTCCAGCGACCTGATCGCCGCCATGATCCGCAGCGGCGCCCAACCGTCCACACCCGCTCCCAGCGTGGCGGACACTGCCCGTGTTTCCCGCCCGGACGGCGTGGCCGCCCTGCTGATTCCGGACAACAGCGGCGAGTACATGAACCCCTGGACCAGCGACGGGGTCCTGGCCGAATGGGTCGACAAGGCGATCAATGCCAAAATGGGCAGCGCGGTGGGCTCCGCCGCTGGCGCCTATGCAGCCTCGAAAGCGCTGGATAACGTGCCTTTCGTCGGCGGCTTTCTGGGTTCCAAGGTGGGCAAGAAAATGGGCCACTCTGCGGCCATCAGTGCGTCCGGCGGTATGGACTACATTCGCCAGACCTCGGACCAGTCCTTCCGCAGCCTGGAGGACATGGCCCGTTATCTGAAGGCGGTCCACGGGACCAACAGCAACTTCCAGGACGCCATCAAGGCTGCGGATGCCATCTATCCCGGCTTGATGCAGTCCCTGGCTTCCGCGCAGTAATCCCCCTTGGTAGCGCCCCGGCAAGAGCCCTTGCCGGGGCACCCCGCATTCCCTCACTGCCCCCTTCCGTTACGCTTTTCTATTCGCTTTTTACCCTCTGCCTGCCCACATTAACGCCATCGCTACAGCCCACAGGGGAAAATTTGCTAAGGTAAAAAGCAGGGATCAATGGGGAATCCAGATGGATATCCAACAAAAACAATGGGATGCGCTTATTGGGCGCATCTACGAAACCGCTTTGTCACCCGGTGACTGGGGCGAATTGCTGGAACCCATGGTGGACTGGTGCCAGCAGGAGAAGCAGGACCTGGCCACCATGGAGGCATTGCTTGCCCATCTGGATCGCGCTGTGCGCAGCAGCAATCACATGCATTCCCAGGAAGACCAGAACCACCTGCTCAACGACATGACCAACCGTCTGCCCTGGCCCATGTTGATGGTGGACGACCAACTGCATGTGGTGAAGCACAATTCCGCCGCTGACCGCATCCTGGCATCGGGCCCGTTACGCATGGCCGATGGCGGCGCACTGATGCTCAGCGATGCCAAACTCAAACAGCAGCTTCAGCAGGTGGTGCGCCTGCAACATGGTCGCGACAGCCAGTTACTGCATTCCGAACAGGAAAAAATGGTCCTGCTGTGTATGCCCGTGTTTCGCTCCGATGCGCCGGATGAGGTATCGCGGGTTACCACCGTGGTCTGGGTGTTTGCCGACCGAAGCGTTGCCGCACCCTCGGTTAAATCTCTGGCGGATCTGTTCGGCATTTCCCCGGCGGAGGCGCGTCTGTTGCACCTGCTTTGCAAGGTGGGCAACCTCAGTCAGAGTGCCGAACTGCTCTCGGTCAGCGTGCATACGGCCCGCACCCAGCTCAAATCGATCATGGGCAAAACCGGCATCAGCAGTCAGGTCGCCCTGGTCAGCCGCGCCATGAGCCATGCCCTGCTGGCAACCCCCACCCTTGCCACCCACGATGGTCATGAAGAACGCTTTATGGTGCTACCGGATCACCGGGTGCTGAGCTGGTTTGAATATGGCTGCCCGGAAGGCAAGCCGTTGCTGGTCATGGAAAACCAGGCCGGCAATATGCCCTGCCATGAGCCCCATCACGACTGGTATGTGTCACAGGGCCTGAGAGTGCTGGTTGTGGTGCGACCCGGGTTCGGTATTTCCAGTCCCTGCCCGAACGGCAGCTTTGTGGATTTTGCCGATGATCTGCGCTATTTCTGCGAGCGCCTGAACCTGCAGCAGCCCATCCTCGCCGGGTATTGTTTCGGCGGCCCCTACGCTCTGGCTGCCGCCGCCAGATACCCGTCCCTGTTCCAGCAGGTTGGCGTGATTGGCAGCCTCGTACCCTGGCAATACATGCATTCAGGTCAACTGGACCCCATGCATGACCGGTTACTGAAAATGGTGGATCGCGATCCCAGAATCTTCATCTCTCTGGGGAAAATGGCGCTGCGCGGGGTCAACCGCTCCCCGGAAAAGTTCTTTTCCTTCTTCTCCCGCTTCCTCGACCCCAAAGACGCCAGCCTGATTAACGACCCGGCCGTACAGGCAATCACCCTGCCACAGTTACGCCAACGCTGGTTCCAGGGCGCCAGGGTAATCATTGATGATTATTTGCGGGTGTTACGCCCCTGGAAGTTTGAGCTGACGGACATCACCATCCCCACCCAGGTCTGGCATGGCGCGCTGGATCGCAGCGTCCAGGTGGAATCCGCCCGCGCCATGGCCGAGGCCATTCCTGGCGCACAGTTTCACGTGCTGGAAAACCAGGGCCGCTACCCGGTCATAGAATGCTGGCAGGAGTTTGTGGAAGCACTGGCTGGCTCGATACCCCAGACCATCACGCAACGGGCCTGACGCGGAACCCCGGCCTGCCGGGTGATCCGTTATTCCGGTTCTGCATTCTCTTGCTGGAGAGCGCGGTTCAGCACGTCCAGGAACAGGTCGAACTGATAGGAAAAACGCCAGTTCTCCCTGTCCAGGGAATCCGGTGTGTGCCAGCTCAACCCCTTCACTTCCGCAAGCGCCCGGGCGGGCACAGCCAGTGGCGACGCCGACAACGGTTGCTGCGGGTAACAGCGGTAGAGATGAAAACCGTTTTTCATCACTTCCAGCCGCCGCCCCACCGTGACCGCAAGCCCGGTCTCCTCCAGGGTTTCACGGTATGCCGTACATTGGGCCAGCTCATTCTCCTCCCGGGTGCCGCCCGGAACCCCCAGCTTGCCACCCCAGCGGTGGCTCACCAGCAATGCCTGGCCGTCCTGCAGAATCAGGCAGCCTGCATTTGCCCGCCTGTCATCTTCCTCGCCAGGCACCCGCGGACAGTCAGCCAGGATCGGCGACACCAGGGTCAGCAGCATGGCGATGGCGGGTATTCTCATGACATGTCCGACCGGTTATGGCCAGCGACCGCTAGCACAACGTCGCGCGGATCGGGGCATCCGTTGCAACAGGTAGAGAATGGCGGGGCCGAAGTCGGTCTGAATCGATTCACGGCGGTACACCCGTGGCACCTCTTCAAGCCGGTCCAGCGCTGCCAGAGTCAGCGCATCCACCTCATACAATTCACCCTGCAGTGCCGTGGTCCCGGGACGCCACGCTCCCGGGTAAGTGCCCAGATCAAATAACTGGTAGGCAGGCGCTGTTTGCCAGCTCGCCACGAAACGGGCCCGGCGCAGGAACCCCTGATTTCTGCCACCGCGCTTGAGTGTGCCATACACGAAGACCAGCATCGGAAGAGCCATCAATGGTTGTCGATGAATAAAATCGGGCCCCTTTCAAGGGTCGACCCGACGCACCGTTATCAACGAATCAGCGGCAGCCGATGTTCCCGCGTGGCCGCAATCACCTCGTCCGGTACCAGAATTTCCGTAGCCAGGGGCAGGTGGTCCGACAGCAGGCAATCTTCCAGTACCCGGGTGTGACGACTCTGCAGGGCCGGAGACAGCAGAATATGATCGATATGCCGGTCCGGGGCCCAGCTCGGGTAGGTATTGAGGTTGTCTGCCTCCACGGTCCGCAGCCCCAGGCTTGCCAGTGGCGACGCCTCCAGGTGCTCCAGACGGCAATTGAAGTCACCCATCATCACCACATACTTGTAGCCTTCAAGCAACCGGGTCAGGTAAGCCAGCTGGGTATTGCGCACTTTTTCGCCCAGAGCAAGATGGGCAACCACCACCACCAGAGGCTGGATGGGATGGCCATACTTGATGATGATGGCCCCACGCCCAGGCAGACCGGGTAACCGGTGATCCTTCACCTCAAAGGGCTGATGGCGGCTGAGGAAACCATTGCTGAACTGGCCGAGACGGCCCAGATTACGATTGAGTTGCTGATGCCAGAAGGCAAAATCGCCCAGCGATGCCAGGTGCACCAACTGATTCATATTACGCGAGCGCAGGCTGCCGCCATCCACTTCCTGCAGCCCAACCACATCAAAGTGGCTCAACACCTCGGCAATCTGCTCAATGGTTTCCACGCTGCGCGGATGTGCTACCAGGTGCTTCCAGCTGCCGGTGATGTAATCACCGAATTTCTGGCTGCCGATGCCGGCCTGGATATTGAAGCTGAGCAGCTTGATGCTCGTGTCAGGGAGGATAATTTCACGGGTCTGACGGGTGCGCCTCACCCCTTCCCGGGCGAAGGAAAAGCCCGCAGGGCGGGCTTTCCAGTCACGATAGGCAGTGCGGGCACGATCCAGCAGCATGAATCAACCGCCAGTCCTTTCCTTGTTGGCCAGATACTCGATGACCTCGAACAGCTCGCCGGTGTTCTTCAGGTTCTCGCGCAATACCAGGTACTTGCCGTTAACGACAAAGTTGGGCACACCCGGAATCTTGTATTCCTTGGTCAGCGCCTCCGCCTGACGAACCTTGGTGGACACACCGAAGGAGCTGTACAGACGGTTGAACTTGTCCGGCTCGACGCCGTATTTACGGAAGAAGTTGGCCAGTGCCGGTTCATTGAACAGCGGCTCACGGTGCTTGTGAATGGCATCAAACAGGGGAGCGTGGACTTCATCCACCAGACCCAGGGTTTCCTCTACGTAGTAAGCACGGGCCAGCGGCTCGGCATTACGCAGGAACAGCACCGGGGTGCGCACGTAATCAATATAGTCCGGCTTGGATTCCAGCCACTTATCTACCGCCGGTTCCAGAGAGTAACAGTGGGGGCAGGCGTAGGAGAAAAACTCCCGCACTTCCACCTTGCTGGGGTCACTCACATTGCCGGGCACATCCAGGATCTTGTAGTGGGTGTCCACAGCAAAACGGGCATGTTCATCGGCTGCAACCGCAGCGGTTGCCAGGCCCAGACTCATCAGCAAAGCCGTCACAAAGCGAAGCATGGGTTCATCTCCTTATTGTTGGTCTCCGCACGGTAGGACCGCCGGAATCATTATTTTCTCCCGCCACCGGGCAAAAAACACGTCAGTGCTGGGGGAATCATTTATCTTTTCATGATAACAACGAAAAAGGCAGCCCGCAGGCTGCCTTTTCTACAAACCGTAACCAATCAGATCTATTTGGACAAACCAGCAATGTAGCTGGCCACCGCCTTGATCTGGGAGTCGCTCATCTTGGCAGCAACGGTCTGCATCATGCCTGGGGCATCACCATCGGTATCATTGGTGCGTTTGATCACGTTATCGCCCAGATCATTACGGCCAGCGGCACGGAACGCCTTCAGCTGATCT
Source organism: Alcanivorax sp. DSM 26293 (assembly GCF_900107995.1). Taxonomy (GTDB): domain Bacteria; phylum Pseudomonadota; class Gammaproteobacteria; order Pseudomonadales; family Alcanivoracaceae; genus Alcanivorax. The sequence goes on from NZ_FNUM01000003.1 coordinate 206,821, forward strand.
TCCACATACTGGGCATTCTGACCAGCCAGGTGCGGATACTTGGCGCCATCAATACCCTGACCTGCAGGGCCGTGGCAGCCCGAGCATGCAGGCAGACCATTAGCCGCATCACCACCGCGATACAGTTTGGCACCCTGCTCTACCCATTCCGGGTCAGCCTGACCGGACTGCGCTTCCTGAGAAGCGTAATACGCCCCCAGATCCGCCATGTCCTGCTCACTCAGGTTGGCAGCCTGACCGGCCATGATGGCATTTTCACGTTTACCGGACTTGTAATCCTGAAGCTGCTTGACCAGGTAGGCTTCACCCTGACCCGCCAGTTTCGGGTAGTTACCAGCAATCGGCTTGCTACCGCCAGGGCCGTGACAAGCGGCACAGGGAGCGGCTTTTGCTTCACCGGCCTCAGCATCACCTGCAGCCAGAGTCGGGTTGGCTACTACGGCAGCCGCCATCAGCACGAACAGTTTGAAAAACTTCATGGCCTATCCTTTCGTACAGCGTCTTATTTGCTTTTGGACATGTACTCAATCAGAGCACGGTATTCGTCGTCGCTACAGTCGTTACACATGCCTTTCGGCGGCATGGCGTTGTACCCTTCCTTCACGTGCTTCACCAGGGTATCCATGCCTTTAGCGCGCAACGGCTTCCAGGCGGCTTCATCGTGAGCCTTGGGGGCACCGGCTGCGCCGGAAGTATGGCAGAAGGTGCAGCTACTGTTATAGCGCTCTTCCACAGTGGCGGCGGTGGCCGCTCCTGCCATCATGATCAATGCAATGCCTGCTACCAAACCCTTCATATCCTACCTCTGCTATGCTGGCGTCAACCGCTGGCGAAGTGTGGATTTGCCTTTCCCGTCAAACCCTTGTAGAACGTCGACCGCCCTGGCAACCGCCAGGAGGGTCAGGCGGCCGGGATTATATACCAGTCTGGCACGCGCCGTCATATTCCATGTGAAGGGTGAGAACCTGTGTGGAGTCTATACACAGCCGCGTTGCCGCTGAAAATAAGGCCAGGCAAGGCGCGGTCCGCAGAGCCTGACGGGTCAAGTTCAAGGATCGCAACACAGCATGGCCTTATTTTCAGCGGCAACCCGAAGGGCCGGGACCCTTTTTCCGCCAGGTCGTGATTACGCTCGTTCATGTAGAATCACTACACATCACAATCGCAATCACGACCTGGCGAAAAAATTGCCTCCGGCGCGGCTGCGTATAGACTCCACACAGGTTCTTAGGTTATGGGTAACAGTCAAAAGCATCCAGCAGAGATCCTGCTCCACCAGGCCAGTTTCCTGCAAAGCGCCCAGCGCCTGGACCAGTGCCCGCCTGACGAGGGCCGGGAAGTGGCCTTCGCCGGCCGCTCCAACGCCGGTAAATCCAGCGCCATCAACCGCCTGACCGGGCAGAGAACCCTGGCCCGGACCTCCAAGACCCCCGGCCGCACCCAGCTGATCAACTTTTTTGCCCTGGACGAGGAACGGCGCCTGGTGGACCTGCCCGGCTACGGCTACGCCAAGGTGGCCAAGAGCAAGCGCAACGAGTGGCAGGAACACCTGGATCACTACCTGGCCGAGCGCCAGGTGCTGGTGGGGCTGGTATTGATGATGGATATTCGCCATCCCCTCAAGGATTTCGATCTGCTGATGCTGGAATGGTCCGCCCAGGCCAACATGCCGATTCATATCCTCATGACCAAGGCCGACAAACTCAAGTTCGGCGCCGCCAAATCCACCCTGCTGAAGGTGCAGAGCCAGCTCAAGAACCATCCTGCACCGCTGTCCCTGCAATTATTTTCTGCCACCAACGGTACCGGCTGCGAAGCGGCCTGGGACAAACTGGGGGAATGGTTGGAGATCGCAGCGCCTGACCAGAGCGAGTGACGAGTTTCGAAACCTGCCTCTGTGGCAGCCGGACTTACTGACGTTCGGGGCCTCTGGACAATGCCCAATGGTTTGCCGGCAAGCGGTGATCACCAGGCATTGAGGATTCTGAAAGGTTTTCGCAACTCGGTACTCGTACCTCGCCACTTTCTTCCGGGAAAAAGTTCCAGACAAAAAAATCCCCGGCAGCAATTCTTGGGGGAAGGGAACGACTTGCTGCCGGGGAGGCTTGCCGCCCCGGCCTCTTTGGGGGGAAAGGCCGGGACAAAACACGACGGGCCGGTGAGGGTACTGGGGGATCGGGGGTTCCGGCCCGTCGCATTAATAGAGACTGCCGTGTTCGCTGAAAAGTTCCAGCCCCTTGCCCTGTTTTTTTGCCCGACTGTCGATCTGCGTCACAAAACTGGCACTGTATGGCACACGCCTGCCCCCGTCCCGCTTCTGCCGCAATGGAAAAACGGACCCAACTCTCCCCTATCCCACTGATCAGAAAGCAGTATTCGTCACGCAGAGATCTCTGGCACAGGGATTGCTTAGTTCTTGGACAGAAGTTCGCGAACTGCGCGAAAACACGAAGAGGTTGCAGTTTGCCATTGCCTGTCAGCACAAACGACAGGCAAAAAAAATCCCTGGCAGCAATCTTGGGGGAAGGGAACGACTGCGCTGCCAGGGAGGCTTGCCGCCCCAACCTCTGGGGGGAGATTGGGGAGTCCAAATACGCTACGGATCGACGAGGGTACTGGGGGATCGGGGGGTGCCAATCCGTAGCTATTCTTTAGGACCACACCGTTTTTTCGAAAGTTCCTGCCGGTTTCACCTTTTACATTTTTTACGATCGAATAAGCTACAAGCCGCAAGCTTCAAGCTGCAACACGATTAAGGCTGCAGCCAACCGACCCCCTCTCCTCCGCGATTCCCGCATACAAACCCGACGTTAAATCGCGGGCATGGCTTTGCCGCATCGTCCTGCCAGTTCCGCGTTGCAGCTTGTTGCTTGGAGCTTGCCGCTTTTACTGCTTCCAGGGCTCTCCCTGGGTGCCCTTCATCCGCTTCAGATCCCGGTGCATGGCGGCCTTGGCCAGCATATGGGCAGACACCGGCGCGGTGATGAACAGAAACAGGGTGATCAGCACCTCATGGAGCTGCAGCCCCCGTTCCTGCCAGGAAAAGAACAGCAGGGACGCAATGATGGTGCCGCCCACTCCCAGGGTGGTGGCCTTGGTGGGGCCATGCAAACGGGTATAGAAGTCCGGCAAGCGCGCCAGGCCGATGGACCCGATCAGCGCAAAGATGCCGCCCACCACCACAAATATGGCCACCAGCCATTCAATCAAGACATCCATAAAAGCTCCAACTTGCCTGACACCGGATGCCAGGCATTATTCAATGATGTCACCGCGGGTAATGTACTTGGCCACCGCCACGGTGCTGACAAAGCCGATCAGGGCAATCAGCATGGCCGCCTCGAAATACAGCTTGCTGTCCACCTGGATGCCGTAGACCACAATCAGGGCAATGCTGTTGATGTACATGGTGTCCAGCGCCAGCACCCGATCCGGCAGGGAAGGACCGATCACCAGCCGATACAGGTTCAGCACCCACGCCACCGTGAGCAGGCCAAAGGTCAACGAGATAGCACTCTCTAGCATTCGAAAATCTCCTTGATCGGCCCTTCATAGCGCTGCTTGATCTCCGCCACCAGCGCCGCCGGATCTTCCACGTGCAGGGCGTGCACCAACAGCCGGGTACGGTCCTCGCTCACATCGGCGGACACGGTGCCCGGGGTCAGCGACACGGTACTGGTCAGCACGGTAATGGCAAAACGGTCACGCAGATCCAGCGGCACCTCCACAAAACCGGGCTGCAGGTCCTTCACCGGCCCCAGCACTTTCACCGCTACCGCCATATTGGCTATCAGAATATCCTTGGCCACCCGCAGCACGAAACGCAGCAGCCCCATACGATCCCGCACCAGCGGCACTTGTGGCCAGAAGGGTCGGGTGCCCAGGGGCAACACCACCGCCAGAATCAGCCCCAACAGGGCATGGCCCACACTGAAGCCATTGAGCAGCAGCCAGGTAAGCCACAGCACCAGCGTCAGACTGGGATAGGGAAGCAAGCGTTTCATGAAGCACCTCCCAGCACCGCCCGGATGTAAATCGTCGGATCTGCCAGCTGGCCCGCCACGCCGGCACACAACTGCAACAGGGGCTCAGCCGCCAACGCCAGGGCCGGGCTGGCCAGCAACAGGGCCAGCATGGGAATGACCCGTCGCTTGCCCAGCTTCCTGTCGACAACCTCACCGTGCACCCGCCAGAACAGGGTGGAACCGGCCCGGCTCATGCCCACCAGACCCGCCAGACCCGCCAGCAGCAGGATCGTCCAGTAAGGCGCACTGGGTACCGCCTGCAACAGCGCCAGTTTGCCGATAAAACCGGACAGGGGCGGCAACCCCACCACCGCCACAGCAGCGGCAAAGAAGGCCGCCCCCAGCCACTTACCGTGCGCCAGCGGCGGGCCAGACTCCAGCCGGTCTTCACCATCGCCACGGGAGCGGCGCAGCAGATCACAAAGCAGGAACAGGGCCGCACAGATCAGGGTGGAATGGATCAGATAATAAAGCGCAGGGCCAACCGTCTGTGGCTCGCCAACGCTCAGCGCCGCCACCAGGGTCCCCACCGACATGACCACCAGATAGGCCACCAGCCCACCCAACCGTGACGCCGACAGAGCCCCGATAGCCGCCAGGGCCAGGGTCACCAGCGCCAGCCACCAGAGCAGGTCCGCACCCAGCCCGGCCAGTGGCCCGTCACTGAAGGCCAGCGCCTGCATCCGCAGGATGGCGTAGATGCCCACCTTGGTCATGATCGCAAACAACGCCGCCACCGGCGCGGTGGCATTGGCGTAGGTGGCCGGCAGCCAGAAGTACAGCGGGAACAGGGCCGCCTTCAGACCAAACACCACCCACAGCAACAGCACCGCCACCGTGACCAGTATCTGCTCGCTGCCCTGAAGCGCCTGCGCCTTGACCGCAAAGTCTGCCATGTTGAGCGTCCCCGTGGTGCCGTAGATCAGGCCCAGGGCAATCAGGAACAGGGCCGAGCCCGCCAGGTTCAGTACCACGTAATGCAGACCCGCCTTGACCCGCTCCGGGCCACGGCCATGCAGCGCCAGACCGTAGGAGGCGATCAGCAATACCTCGAAGAACACGAACAGGTTGAACAGGTCACCGGTCAGAAAGGCCCCGTTGATGCCCATCAACTGAAACTGGAACAGGGCATGGAAATTGGCCCCCCGGCGGTCATCGCCGGCACAGCCATACAGCAACGCCGGCAGGGCCAGCAGCGCCGTCAGCAGCAGCATCAGGGCGCTGAGCTTGTCCAGCACCAGCACGATACCGAACGGCGCCTGCCAGTTGCCCAGCTGATACACCCCCACGTCACCCTGGGCGGCCTGTTGCCACAGCACCAGCGCCACCGGCACCAGGGCGACACAGGACAACAGGCCGGTAAACCGCCGCAGCCGTTGCCGTTCGCGAACTTCCAGCAACAGCAGCAGCCCTGCCAATGCCGGAATGAGGATAGGCGCAATAATCCAGTGGGTCATGAACGTTGCTCCCCGTCCTGACCATCCACATGGTCACTGTGTTGCTCGCCCTGGCTGCGCAGGGCCAGCACCACCAGGAAGGCGGTCATGGCAAACCCGATCACAATGGCGGTCAGCACCAGCGCCTGGGTCAACGGGTCGGTGGGGTCGACACTGGCGCCGACCACCGCCACCTGGTTGATCTTCAGCCCGCCCATGGCAAACAGGAACAGATTCACCCCGTAACCCAGCAGGGTCAGTCCCAGCACCACCGAAAAGGTGCGCGCACGCAGGCACAGGTATACGCCGGTGGCCACCAGCACGCCGATAATCAGCGCCACTAACAACTCCATCAGGTGGTCTCCTTCTTGTCATCAAGCAGCGACAGCTTGCCCAGGTTGGCCAGTATCAGCAGGGTGGCGCCCACCACGGTGAGGAACACGCCGGTATCGAACAACATGGCGCTGGCCAATTCGAAATCGCCGACCAGGGGCCAATGCACATGGGTAAAGGTGCTGGTCAGGAACGGCGAATCGAAGGCCCAGCTGGCCACACCGGTGAGCCCCGCCAGCAACACGCCCAGGGCGACCAGCGGGTGATAATCCCCCGGGATGCGCTTGTGCACCCAGGTCACCCCGGACGCCACATACTGCAACAGCAGCGCCACCGAGGTGATCAGCCCCGCCACAAAACCGCCGCCGGGCAGATTGTGCCCGCGCAGGAAGATATACACCGCGATCATCAACGCCAGCGGCAACAGTGGCCGCGACAGGGTAACCAGCACCAGCGGATGGGCATCATGGGCCCAGGGCCGGCCGAAGGGATCGTACTTGGCGGAGGCCAGCTTCAGATCACTGAGCAGGGCATAGATCCCCAGGGCGGCAATCCCCAGCACGGTAATTTCGCCGAAGGTATCGAAGCCGCGGAAATCCACCAGGATCACATTGACCACATTGGTACCGCCGCCGCCGGGCACACTGTTTTCCAGGAAGAAGGGGCTGATGGTGGCGGTGTCCGTGGTCATCACCAGCAAGGCGGCCACCGCCACCCCGGTGCCGATCAGCCCCGCCAGCACCACATCACGGCCCACCCGCAGGGAGTTGGAATCCGCCTTGGCCCGCGCCGGCAGGAAATACATGGCCAGCATCATCAGCAACACGCTGACCACTTCCACGGACAGCTGGGTAAGCGCCAGATCCGGCGCCGAGAAGCGCACAAAGATCAGCGACACAATCAGGCCCACCACACTCAGGCTGATAATCGCCATCATCCGCTGACGATGCAGCACCGTGGTCAGCAAGGCAGCGGCGATCAACATCAGAGCACAAAGCACCGACACCCCATCCACGGGCAGCATGGCGCGCTCGCCGGTAACGCGGTCGAGCTCAGGCAGCTGCCACACCAGCACCGCCGCCACCATCGCCAGCACCCAGGCCACATAGCCCTGCAACGAGCCGTTCTGGAAGTGCCGGGTAACCGCCGCGGCCGCTCTCACCAGACGCTGAATGGCCCCTTCAAAGACCTGCTTGGCATCGATTTCCGGCAGGCCCGCATACCAGGCAAACAACCGCCGCCGGCAGGCGTACACGGCAATACCGCCGACCATGGCGATGACACTCATCAACAAGGGAATATTGAGCCCGTGCCACACCGCCAGGTGATACTCCGGCAGGGTGCCACCCAGGGTAGCCGTGGCCGCCACCGCCAGCAGCCCGGCCACGGTGATTGCCGGGAACACCCCCACCGCCACACACAGGGCCACCAGGATTTCCACCGGAATCTTCATGTAGCGGGGCGGCTCCCGGGGCGGGAACTTGGGCAGATTCACCGGCTCGCCATTGAAGAACACGTCATGAATAAAGCGCGCCGAATAGGCCACCGAGAACACCCCGCCCAGGGTGGCGCCCAGCGGCAACAACCAGCTCAGGGCCCCCAACTGATCGGACTGCAGGGTCTCGGTAAAGAACATTTCCTTGGACAGGAACCCGTTCAGTAACGGCACCCCGGCCATGGCCGCCGACGCCACCATGGCGAGCACGGCGGTATAGGGCATGTACTTCCACAGCCCGTTGATGCGGCGCATGTCACGAGTTCCGGTCTGCTGATCAATGATCCCCGCCGCCATGAACAGGCCCGCCTTGAAGGTGGCGTGGTTGATGATATGAAACACCCCGGCCACCGCCGCCAGCGGCGAATTGAGCCCGAACAGCAAGGTAATCAGACCCAGGTGACTGATGGTGGAAAACGCCAGCAGCCCTTTCAGATCGTGCTGGAACAGGGCCCAGATCGCCCCCCACAACAACGTGGCCATGCCGGCAGCGGTGACCAGGTAGAACCACAGGTCGGTGCCTGCCAGTACCGGGTAGAACCGCGCCAGCAGAAAGATGCCCGCCTTCACCATGGTGGCCGAATGCAGATACGCACTCACCGGGGTAGGGGCCGCCATGGCGTGGGGCAGCCAGAAATGGAACGGGAACTGGGCACTCTTGGTGAAGGCCCCCAGCAATACCAGACAGAGAATCACCGGGTAGAGGGCATGCTGTTGCACCAGGGCGCCGTTCTCCAGCACCGTGCTCAGTGAGAAACTGCCCACCACATGGCCAATCAACAACACCCCGGCCAGCAACGCCAGACCGCCCATGCCGGTGACCGTCAGCGCCATGCGAGCCCCCTTGCGGGCAGCGCTGTCGTATTGTTTGTAGCTGATCAGCAGGAAGGAACTAAGGCTGGTCAATTCCCAGAAGAACACCAGAAACAGCAGATTGTCGCTGGTCACCACCCCCAGCATGCTGAACATGAACAGCAGCAACAGGGTATAGAAACGGCCGCCGTCATCCTTGGCCGGCAGGTAATAGTGCGCATACACCACCACCAGCAGCCCGATACCCAGAATCAGGATACAGAACAACAGCGCCAGACCATCGAGCCTCAGCGCCAGATTCAGTCCCAGCGAGGGCAACCAGGCCATGGACCACTGTTGCATCCCCCCTTCCCAAATCGGCAGCGACGCCTGGGCCAGCAGCCCCAGGGCAGCCACCACCGGCAACGCCACCAGCAGGGCGCACCAGCGCCGCCCCAGGTGGCGGGTAAACATGGGCAGAAACGCCGCCAGTAGGGGAAGCAGAACAATTGCAGGCAACATCATGTGCTCTCTTGAATAACAATCCTTGTGCTACCAAACCGGCAGCAAAACTCGGCAAGTATGCCATGCCCCCTTGCCCTTGCAAGAATCCCCCCCGACGGCGGCGGCGGTGACAGCAAGCGAACCGGGCAACAGGACACCGGCAAGCTCGCCCTTTTGTTGTCTTCTGGTTACAGGCAGATCGACGACATGGTCCAAATATGCATTTTTTGACCCCGATCAACTCTCTTAAATAAGCAGCAATAAACGCTTTTTTTCGCCGTCAAACGGAACTTTACCTTGCCCGGAATTTCACATGTTGCGTAGGATAATTTTATGCTAATCATCGTTTTACGGTGATCCCATATTCCGCGAAAGCGGGCCACTGATTACGACGGAGCGCCATGCTGACAGGCATCTTGTCTGGATTCTTGCTCGCACCCTTGGCCCCCGCCCTGCATCGGCTATTTCCCCGTTACAGTGGCTGGCTTCTCGCCCTGCTTCCCGCCGGGCTGACCCTGTATTTTTTCAGCCACTGGCACACCGTCACCCAGGGCGACACCGTGATGTCGCGGTTTGCCTGGGTTCCCGATCTGGCAATGCCATTGAGCTTCATGCTGGATGGCCTGTCACTTTTATTTGCCCTGATGATCTGCGCCATCGGCGCGCTGATCTTTATCTACGCCGGCCGCTACCTGGAAGGCCACCGGGATCTGCCCCGGCTCTATGTGCTGCTGCTGTGTTTCATGGCCGCCATGCTGGGCGTGGTACTCAGCGACAACCTGATCGTGTTGTTCGTGTTCTGGGAACTCACCAGCATCACCTCCTACCTGCTGATCGGCTTCAACCACGAAGACGCCAACGCCCGGGCCAAGGCCCTGCAGGGGCTGATCGTCACCGTGGGCGGCGGGCTGGCGTTGATGACCGGCTTTATCCTGCTGGGCCACATCGGCGGCAGCTATGAGCTGTCGGAGCTGATCACCCGGGGCGACACCATCGTTGCCCATCCGCTTTACGAACTGACACTGGTGCTGATCGTGCTCGGCGCCTTCACCAAGAGCGCCCAGTTCCCGTTCCATTTCTGGCTCCCCAACGCCATGGCCGCGCCCACCCCCGTGAGCGCCTACCTGCACTCGGCCACCATGGTGAAGGCGGGCATCTACCTGCTGGCAAGGCTGCACCCGGCCATGGGCGGCACCGAGTTGTGGCTCCTGCTGCTGGGCAGCGCCGGCGCCATCACCATGGTGCTGGGCATCTTCCTGGCCCTGCGCGCCACCGGCATCAAACGCATGCTGGCCTATTCCACCGTCATGGCCCTGGGCACCCTGACCCTGCTGATCGGCCTGGGGACTCGCACTGCCCTGCTGGCGGCCATGAGCTACCTGCTGGCCCACTCCCTGTACAAGGGCGCCCTGTTCATGGTGGCCGGCATCATTGACCACCAGACCGGCCGCAAGGATTTCCTCGATACCGGCGGCTGGGCCCGCTATCTGCCCGTGACCAGTGCCAGCGCCGGCCTGGCCGCCCTGTCCCTGGCCGGGGTCATGCCCCTGTTCGGCTTTATCGCCAAGGAACAGCTGCTGGAAGCGGGTTTGCGTCTCGACCATGCCCTGGCCCCGCTGTTCATTGCCGCCATCGTGATCGCCGCCGCCCTGGGCGTGGCCGTGGCCGCGGTGATTGCCATCCGCCCCTGGTTCGGCAAACCCGCTCCCCTCACCCATACCCCCAGCGAAGCGCCCCCGGCCATGCTGCTGGGCCCGGCCCTGCTGGCCAGCCTGGGCCTGCTGCTGGGCCTGATTCCCGGGTTGATTGATCGCAGCCTGCTCAGTGCCGCCGCCAGCGCCACCCTGGGAGAAGCCGTGACACAGCCGCTGGCCCTGTGGCACGGCATCAACACCGCCCTGCTGATCAGCATCGGCGCAGTGCTGGTGGGCCTGGTGCTGTTCCGCTACTGGCAGGGCTTCCGCCACTACACCCGCTGGGCGGACACGCTGTCCCGCTTCGGCCCGGAGCAGGCCTATCACCGCCTGATGGATGGCCTGGTGGCCTTGTCCAGTGGCCAGACCCGGCTGCTGCAAAGCGGTTACCTGCGCTATTACCTGATCAACACCTTGCTGACGCTGGTGGCCATGGTGGCCGCCGCCCTGTGGCTGAACCCGGATGCCCTCAAGCTGCACCTGGATTTCTCCGACATCCAGCTCCACGAGGGCGTGATCGCCGCCGTGCTTGTCAGCGCCACCCTGGCGGCGGTCACCCTGCAATCCCGTCTGGGCGCGGTGGCCAGCCTGGGCGCGGTGGGCTTTTCCATCGCCCTGCTCTATGTCTTGTTCAGCGCCCCGGATCTGAGCATCACCCAGGTGCTGGTGGAAACCCTCACGGTGATCATGCTGGTGCTGGTGCTGTTCCGGTTGCCCGGTTTCCTGCGCCTGACCCGTACCCGCACCCGGCTGGCCGATGCCCTGGTGGGTCTCACCGTGGGCGGCATGGTCACCGCGCTGTTGCTCAGCGTGCTGGGCAGCCGCTACCACGGCAGCATTGCCCATTACTTTATCAACGAGAGCGTGCCCGCCGGTTACGGGCGCAATATCGTCAATGTGATTCTGGTGGACTTCCGCGCCCTGGATACCCTGGGCGAAATCTTCGTGCTGGCGCTGGCCGCCACCGGGGTCTACGCCATGCTCAAACTGCGCAGCAAGGGTGACACCACGGAACCGGAGAAGACCCATGACTAGAGATCGCCGCCTGCCGCCCCCGGACCGCAATGCCCTGCGCACCCAGTCGCTGATCCTGCGCACCACCGGGTTCTTCTTGCTGCCGCTGCTGCTGCTGTTTGCCCTGTTCCTGTTGCTGCGCGGCCACAACGCCCCGGGCGGGGGCTTTATCGCCGGGCTGGTGGCATCCGCGGCCATCGCCGTGCACCTGTTTGCCATGAGCGAAGCCGGCGCCCGCCGGGTCCTGCGGGTCGATCCCCGCGACCTGATCGCCTGGGGGCTGATCCTGGCGCTGGCCGCCGGGGTCATCGGCCTGTTCAGCGGCCAGCCGTTTCTCACTGCCCACTGGCTCACCGTCAGCCTGCCGGTGTTCGGTGAACTGAAGCTGGGTTCGCCCTTGCTGTTCGATCTGGGGGTGTTTCTGGTGGTGCTGGGCACCGCCAGCACCATCATCATCAACCTGGCGGAGCAGGACACATGACCAGCCTGATGGCCCTGGTGGTGGGCGTGCTCTACGCCGCCGCCATTTACATGATGCTGCGCCGCTCCATCGTCAAACTGGTGATCGGCCTGGTGCTGCTGTCCAACGCCGCCAACCTGCTGATCTTTACCGCCGCCGGCCTGCACCGGGATGCCCCGCCGCTGGTGCCGGATGACGCCCAGGTGCCCGCCGGCCTGGTCGCCGATCCGCTGGCCCAGGCACTGATTCTCACCGCCATCGTCATCGGCTTCGGGGTGCTGGCCTTCGCGGTGGTGCTGATCCGCCGGGCCTATGAGGTGGTGGAAGCGGACGACATGAACCAGATGCGGGATACCGACACATGAATCTGCTGGTTATCCTGCCCATTCTGATTCCCCTGGCAGCCGGGGCCCTGTCCCTGCTGGGGCGCCACTCCCAGCGCGTCCAGGGCGCCCTGGCGGTCATCGGTAGCATCGCCCTGGTGATCAGTGCCGTGGCGCTGTTACTGGCCACCTGGGAACAGGGCCATATCGTGTCCGAGCTGGGCAGCTGGCCCGCCCCCTTCGGCATCGTGCTGGTCAGTGACCTGCTGGCCGCCATCATGGTGTTGCTCAGTGCCGTCACCGGTGCCGCCACCGCGTTTTACTCCCTGGGCACCATCAGCATCGCCCATCGCAAGGCCGGTTATTTCCCGCTGATGCACCTGCTGCTGGCCGGGGTCAACGGCGCCTTCCTCACCGGCGACATCTTCAACCTGTACGTGTGGTTCGAGGTGATGCTGGTGGCGTCCTTCTCCCTGCTGATCCTGGGCGGCGAGCGCGCGCAGATGGAAGGGGCCGTCAAGTACGTGACCCTCAATCTGGTGTCCTCCGCCCTGTTCCTGTCTGCCATAGGGCTGCTCTATGGTTTGGTGGGCACGCTCAACATGGCCGACATTGCCGTGAAGCTGGGCGAAGTGGATACCGGCATGACCACCGTGATCGCCATGCTGTTCATGGTGGCCTTCGGCATCAAGGCCGCGGCGTTCCCCTTCTTCTTCTGGCTGCCCGCCTCCTACCACACCCCCCAGGTGGCGGTGTCCGCCTTGTTCGCCGGCTTGCTGACCAAGGTGGGCGTGTATGCCCTGTTCCGGGTCTTTACCCTGATCTTCGGCATGGATGACCCGCTGATCCATCAGGTGCTGCTGTGGGGCGCCGGGCTGACCATGGTCACCGGGGTACTGGGCGCCGCCGCCCAGTTCGAATTCCGCCGTATCCTGTCGTTCCATATCGTCAGCCAGATCGGCTACATGATGATGGGCCTGGCGCTGGCGTCGGTGAGCGTGCTGGCCCTGGCCGGCGGCATCTTCTACATCATTCACCACATCATCGTGAAGGCGAACCTGTTCTTTGTCAGCGGCCTGGTCTACCGCCTGCGCGGCAGCTATGAACTCAAGCAACTGGGCGGCCAGTACCGGGACAAGCCCTGGCTGGCGCTGCTGTTCCTGATCCCGGCCCTGTCCCTGGCAGGGATGCCGCCGCTGTCCGGCTTCTTCGGCAAGTTCATCGTCATTCGCGGAGGCGTCGAAGCCGGCGCCTGGGCCCTGGTTGCCGCCGCCCTGGTGGTGGGTCTGCTGACGCTCTACTCCATGACCAAGATCTGGGCCGAGGTATTCTGGAAGGCGGCCCCGGAACCGGCCGCCGCCCCTGCCAGCGGCAGCAACACCCTGCTCTATGCCACCGTGGCCGGCCTGGCACTGATCACCGTGGCCATCGGGGTGGCAGCACAGCCCGTACTGGTACTGGCCATGGCCACCGCCGAACAGCTACTGGACCCGACCCGCTACATCACCGCCGTGCTGGGAGGCGCACCATGAGCCCGTTGAGCTGGAACCTGATTCTGGCCCTGGTCTGGGCCGCCATCACCGGCAACTTCAGCGGCGCCAACCTGCTGGTAGGGTTTGGTCTGGGCTACCTGATTCTCGGCTTCGCCCTGCGCGATGTGCCCGACTTCGCCCGCTACCGCGAGAAAATGCCCCGGGTCCTGATGTTGCTGACCCACTTTCTGCGCGACCTGCTGGTCTCCAACCTGCGGGTGGCCTACGACGTGCTCACCCCCACCCACTACATGCGCCCGGCGGTGGTGGCGGTGCCCCTGCGAGCCAAGACCGATGGTGCCATCACCATCCTGGCCAACATGATTTCCCTGACCCCGGGCACCCTGAGCCTGGACGTGTCCAGCGACCGCAGCGTGCTCTACCTGCACGTCATGTACCTGGACAATGAAGACGACCTGCGCAAACAGATTCACAAACTGGAAGACCGGGTGTTGGCGGTACTGGAATAGGACGGCGGCAAACAACACCGCAACCACCACCCACCGTTGGAGCCATGCTTGCATGGCGAACGGACTTGCCGATGGCAGAACATTCGCCATGCAAGCAAGGCTCCAACGGCAATACCACAGGCACGAGAAACGGAGACAGGCATGCTGCAAAGCGCAATATTTCTCAGCTATCTGCTGCTCAGCCTGGCGCTGCTGGGAGCCCTGGTGCGGCTGGTGCGCGGCCCCACCCTGCCCGACCGGGTCGTGGCCCTGGAGCTGATGGCCTCGCTCACCGTGGCCTTTATCGGCATCTATGCCCTCAACAACGACCGGCCCGCCTTCCTGGATGTGGCCATGGTGCTGGCGCTCACCGCCTTCCTCACCGCCGTGGGCTTTGCCCGTTACCTGGAAAAAGGAGGCCACCGAGGTGATCAATGACCTGCTGGTATCGGTGATGATGGTCGCCGGCACCTTCTTCATGTTTCTGGCCGGCATCGGCGTGCTGCGCATGCCCGACTTGCTGATGCGCCTGCACGCCACCACCAAGGCCGGCACCCTGGGCGCCGGGCTGGTGATGCTGGCCGTGGCCACCCACTTCCTGGATGCCGGCGTCACCGCCCGCACCCTGGCCATCATCCTGTTCATCCTGCTCACCGCCCCGGTGGCCGCCCACGCCATCGGCCGCGCCGGCTACTTCGTGGGCGTGCCCCTGTGGGACAAGATGCTCAAGGACGACCTGAAAGACCGCTACGACCCGGACACCCACATCCTCCACAACCCGGACGACGACAAGAACCCCTGACGCACCACCCACCTCCCCCTCTCCGTAGGAGCGGCGCTTGAGCCGCGAACCGGAGCCCTGGCGACGGAATCGCCCGCAGGGCAAGCCTGAACGGGTTCGCACCTCAAGTGGTGCTCCTACAGTCAGCCCCGCCTGCCGAACCCGCCCAATTCCGCTACACTCTCCCCACTCACTCATCAGCAGAAGCCGAGCACCATGTCCGCAGCCGAAAAACCCATCATCCTCGTCGATGGCTCCTCCTACCTGTACCGCGCCTTTCACGCCCTGCCGCCGCTCACCACCTCCAGCGGCCAACCCACCGGGGCGGTGCGCGGGGTCGCCGCCATGCTGCGCAAACTGATGAAGGACTACGACCCGGAATACATGGCGGTGATTTTCGACGCCAAGGGCAAGACCTTCCGAGACGAACTGTTCGAGGAATACAAATCCAACCGCCCGCCCATGCCCGACGACCTGCGCGAGCAGGTGCAGCCCCTGCACGACCTGATCCGCGCCATGGGCCTGCCGCTGATCATCGAGGAAGGGGTGGAAGCGGACGACGTGATCGGCACCTTTGCGCGCATCTTCGGCGAACAGGGCAAACCGGTGCTGATCTCCACCGGCGACAAGGACATGGCCCAGCTGGTCACCGACCAGGTCACCCTGATCAACACCATGAACGACGCCCTCTACGACATCGACGGCGTGGTGAAGAAGTTCGGCGTGGGCCCGGAGCTGATCATCGATTTCCTCGCCCTCATGGGCGACAAGGTGGACAACATCCCCGGCGTCCCCGGCGTGGGCGAGAAGACCGCCCTGGGCCTGATCCAGGGCCTGGGCTCCCTGGAAAACATCTACCAGAATCTCGACAAGGTGGCCGAACTCAGCTTCCGGGGCGCCAAGACCCTGGGCAAGAAACTGGAAGAACACAAGGAACAGGCGTTCCTCTCCTACAAGCTCGCCACCATCAAGCTGGACTGCGAACTCAGCGAAGACCTGGACGACCTGAAACTGCAAACCCCGGACGCGGAAAAACTGGCCGAGTATTACCGCACCCTGGAATTCAAGGGCTGGCTCAAGGAGCTGCTGGGCGGCAAGGACCCGGTGGCCGAAGACGCGGGCAAAGACGTGGAAATGGACGCGGATGACGATGCGCCCGCGGCCCCCACGTTCGGCCGCGACGCCTACGACATCGTCTACACCCAGGCGCAGCTGGACAAGTGGATCGACAAACTGAAAAGCGCCGGCGAGTTTTCCTTCGACACCGAAACCACCAGCCTCAACTACATGAACGCGGAACTGGTGGGCTTCTGCGTGGCGGTGGACGACAAGGCCGCCTACATCCCCTTCGGTCACAACTACCCCGGCGCCCCGGACCAGCTCGACAAGCAGCTCGTCATGGACGCCTTCAAACCGCTGCTGGAAGACGACAACCTCAAGAAAATTGGCCAGAACCTGAAGTACGACATGAGCGTGCTGGCCGAGGACGTGGGCATCACCCTGCGCGGCGTGGCCTACGACACCATGCTGGAATCCTACGTGCTCGATTCCGTGGCCACCCGCCACGACATGGATTCCCTGGCGCTCAAGTACCTGGGCCGCAAGACCATCAGCTTCGAAGAAATCGCCGGCAAGGGCGCCAAGCAGCTCACCTTCAACCAGGTGGGCCTGCACGAAGCCAGCCGCTACGCCGCCGAAGATGCCGACGTGACCCTGCGCCTGCACCAGACCCTGTGGCCCAAACTGGAAAAGGAAGGCCGCCTGCCCGAAGTGTTCCGCGACATCGAACTGCCCCTGGTTACCGTACTCAGCCGCATCGAGCGCAACGGCACCTACGTGGACGCCACCCTGCTCAAGCACCAGAGCCAGTTCCTGGCCAAGCGCATGGCGGAACTGCAGGAAAAAGCCTTCGAGATCGCCGGGCAGGAATTCAACCTGGCCAGCCCCAAACAGCTGGGCGAGATCCTCTACGAAAAGCTGGAAATTCCGGTCATCAAGAAGACCCCCAAGGGCGCGCCCTCAACAGCGGAACCGGTACTGCAGGAACTGGCCCTGGAATACCCCCTGCCCCAGGTAATCATGGATTACCGCGGCGTGGCCAAACTGAAGAACACCTACACCGACAAGCTGCCGGAGCTGATCAACCAGCGCACCGGCCGCGTGCACACCTCCTACCACCAGGCCGTGGCCGCCACCGGGCGTTTGTCCTCCAGTGATCCCAACCTGCAGAACATCCCGGTGCGCAGTGAAGAAGGTCGCAAGATTCGCCAGGCCTTCCTCGCCCCCAAAGGCAGAAAGATCGTCGCCTGTGATTACTCCCAGATCGAACTGCGCATCATGGCGCACCTGTCCGGCGACAAGGGCCTCACCGACGCCTTCGAAAAAGGCCTGGATATTCACCGCGCCACCGCCGCGGAAGTGTGGGGCAAAAGCCTGGACGAGGTCAGCGACAACGACCGCCGCAACGCCAAGGCCATCAACTTCGGCCTGATCTACGGCATGAGCGCCTTCGGCCTGGCCAAACAGCTCGGCCTGCCGCGCAAGGAAGCCCAGGACTACATCGACCTGTACTTCGAACGCTACCCGGGCGTAAAACGCTACATGGAAGAAACCCGCGCCCAGGCCTCGGAACAAGGCTACGTGGAAACCCTGTTCGGCCGCCGCCTCTACCTGCCGGAAATCCGCAGCAGCAACGGCCAACGCCGCCAGGCCGCCGAACGCACCGCCATCAACGCCCCCATGCAGGGCACCGCCGCGGACATCATCAAGATGGCCATGATCCAGGTCCACGACTGGCTGGACACCACCCACTTTGATGCCAAGATGATCATGCAGGTGCACGATGAACTGGTGTTTGAAGTGGCGGAAGATCAGGTGGAGGATCTGGTCACGGAAGTGAAGGCGCGCATGGAGTCAGCGGCAGAGCTGAAGGTGCCGTTGATTGTGGATGCGGGGGTTGGGGAGAATTGGGAAGAGGCGCATTGAGCTTAAAAGCACCGCCCCAAGGCCGAAGCAAACACAGCAGCAGTAGAGCCTGAGACAATACCTCCCCCAAAATGGCTTGCAAAAGGGGAATAACCATGACAACAATGTCCCGCGTCCCGGGACACAGGACATCGAGAGGGGAGAAATCATGAAAAGTCAAGATATTGGCTTGCTGTTCAAGTTAATCTCGCTTCATAAGCAGGAAGCGGGTCCTGCTGTAGACAATATAAACAAGTCATGGCCCATGGACTGGCAAGACTGGGATTCAGAACTGGATGACGAGCACCTAGGTGCAAAGTCGAGCCAAACCGCACCAAGCGAATATCTTGCTTCCCGATACACTGCTAGATCGCTTGAAGAAAGCCTGGGAATCAGCAAATCTCAGATCAACCTTTCTCTAAATCGTTGTTTAGACATCGGACTGATAAGAACTGATCGGAAAACCGGTCTACCACGCACGAACACCCGGGCACTAATTGAGTTTATTGTTTACGGCATAAAATATGTGTTTCCAACCAAGCCCGGCTCTCTTACTCGGGGAATTGCCACAGCTTTTGCTGCTCCGGTCTTAAATGAAAAACTATTTACAGCAGGCGAGCTCATTCTGGTTTGGCCTTACGCTAGAGGAAACACCAAAGGGCAAACCTTAGAGCCCTTGTTCAAATCAACCCCATATGCCGTAAAGAGAGACCCTGAAATGTATGCGATGCTTGCTTTAACAGATGCAATACGGGTAGGAAAGCCAAGAGAGGCCAATCTTGCGGCAGATTTTCTTAACAAGCGACTGAGCCTGAATTGATGACAAATTTTGCTGCAATAAGGCATATGCTGGAAAAAGTAGCTGAGGCTCTAGGTCCAGAACTATGTGAGGAAGTGACATTTGTTGGGGGATGCGCTACTAGCTTGCTACTAACTGATGAACTAACCAAAGAAGAAGTACGCGCGACAGATGATGTTGATTTAGTAGTAAATACCATTGGCACCATTGGATTTCATAAATTACAAAAAACGCTAAGAAGCAAAGGCTTCAAGGACCCTGGAATTACCGGAGACGACCCCCCCACCTATTTGCGCAATGCT
This sequence comes from Alcanivorax sp. DSM 26293, assembly GCF_900107995.1. Taxonomy (GTDB): domain Bacteria; phylum Pseudomonadota; class Gammaproteobacteria; order Pseudomonadales; family Alcanivoracaceae; genus Alcanivorax. The sequence continues at coordinate 225,724 of NZ_FNUM01000003.1, forward strand.
AATTGGAGGTCTTCAGGTCGATTTCATGCCTGACGATGAAAATGTTCTAGGCTTTAGCAATCGCTGGTATAAATCAGCCATGGAAACATCCACATATCACGACCTCACACCAGAAATAAGAATAAAACTCGTCACTCCTGTATTTTTTGTGGCCACAAAATTAGAAGCTTTTAACGGTCGAGGCAATGGTGATGCACTATCAAGCAGAGACATTGAAGACATCGTAAATCTAGTTGATGGCCGAGCGGAGCTCGTTGATGAAATTATAGCGGCAGAAAAAGATGTTAAGGAATATATAGCCTCCGAAATCATAAAACTACTATCAAATCCCGATTTTGAGAGTGCAGTTTCAAGTCAAGCCAAAGGGGACCATGATCGACAGAACATTCTTTTTGAAAGACTTGAGACAATATCAGAACAAACCCAATAAAAAACTAGGCAACAAATGGAAATATTCTGGACCAGCCAAAAAGGGAAACAAAGAAAGCGCAATAATGATGCAGTCGCGATCGGCTATTTTAAAGAAACGCTAGTTGCAGTCATCGTGGATGCAGCCGAGCCGAAGAGAAACACCATTTCCGGCGTCGATAAAAAGGGGAAGTTCTTATCGATCCACTGGGCTGATACTTGCCTAGTAGAAATACTGAAGAGTATCGACTCATTAACCGAAAAAACTTTAATCGGCATACTACATAAAAAACAGAAAGAGCTGCGCCACCATTTTTTATTTGAAACCGCCTGCTATGGAATAATGATAATGGATACCATGACAGGTGAAATACAATGGTATTATACCGGCGACTGCCGACTTGGAATACAAAAAAATAAAGGCGAGCCGGAATGGCTTGACACCCCTCATAGGATTGATAATTTACCAATTTTTAATGATTTCCATCATGGGGAAAAAGACCACATCTATAGATCTCTTAATTCCCGGCGATTCTTTGCTCCCGAAATCATAAAAACCACTCTAAATAAAAAAAATCAGAACACAGTTATTCTAGCCACCGATGGTTACTGGCATGAACATCTTGAAAAGAAACAGCCTCTATATATGACTGATGATGATGCCAGCTTTCTAGTTATCAATCACGGCTCAATCAATAACCAAATTAAAACCGACGCCCCAAATTTTTTTGTGGCTTACCACCTACGAACCACACCCATCACCTAGGTCCCGGAACCAGGGTCAGGCCTTGCCCCGTGTCCCTCGAACTATCCGACTCACTCGCGAATAGTGCAAACCAAAGTAACGCCCTATCTCTCGCATACTATAAGCCCCACTCTCATGGGCCGCGAGGATGGCGCTGTTTCTATCCAGATGGGAAGCAGCAATATCGGACAGGGAACCGCGCAACCGGGGTCAGATACCCTCTTGAACTTCAAGCCCCGCCATCGGTATTTCTGCCTTAAAGGGCTGACCTGATTTCAATACACCATAAATCAGGTGCACCAGTTTTCGCATGCTGGCGCCTACGATAGCTTTCGGGGTCAGCCCACGTTGTTCTAGGCGTTGGGCCATGGCGATGATGGCGGGGTTGTGATGCTTGGCAACCATGCCAGGCATGAACAGCGCTTTTCTGGCAGCGGTGTGTCCGGCCCTAGATAAGCTGCTCCGTCCATTCAGCGGGAACCGGGGTCAGGCCTCCGATTTCCCACAAAAGCCCTACTTCGATCCATTAGGGAAAGCAAATTCGAGAAGGGGTCACGCACACCTTTAGCCAACAATCATTCCCCACAACCTCCGCCGCCATCACCACCGCTACCGAAGTCGGAATCGAACGCTCCGCCTACAGCAATAGCAAAGGGGCCTGCAACAGGTACCAAGCTAGCCCCTTTCCCCAGGGCCGAAGCCACAACCTCTCGCATGTCCGCAATCTTTTCTTCCGTGAACACAGCCGTCTCCAACGCCTTTTCATCACAGAACAACAAGCATGCGTACTCGTCGTAGTGTGTATTCAACCCAAGATCGCTCACCGTTCGCATCACTTGAGCTGGCGTATAAGGAGGCGAGCCGCCATAACGACTCGAAAGCGCCTCGGGCAGTAACCTTTGATACTTATGAATAGCAGCATCCCTTCTGCTCATATGCCTTTCCTACCGGAAACAGTGTAATCACCGTTTCAGAATAGCAAATCCAGGGAACTGATGAGCCAGCCGGAGGAAAGGGGAACGAGGAAAGAAGGGGCAGGCACATATTTAATCTGCAAAAACATGGCCTTATCGTTACCCTCAGGTCAAGACCCACGGTAACAGGCCGCGCAGGGCTGCCGGTTAGATCATTGAGGCCGGCCAACCTATAATCCGCCGCCAAGAGAATGCAACGCCCACAAGGAGTCCCCCATGGCAGCGAACGATCCTCTCTGGCGGCGGCCACGCCATTACATGGATACTGACGACGCCCACGATCATGTGCATTGGGTCGAGCTGTTCTTCGATCTGATCCATGTGGTGACGATCTTCATTCTGGGGAACTACCTCTCCCACCACATGGATTGGCAGGGCTTCTGGGTATTTACCGGGCTGTTCCTGGCGATTTTCTATGCCTGGGCGGACAGCTCCGTCTATAACTCCCTCTATATCTCCACGGACATGCCCCATCGCGCTGCCATGGCGCTGCAGATCGTGACCATGATGTTCATCGCCGCCGCCATTCCTGACGTGGCCGGCAAGGGGTGGACCTATTTTGCGCTGGGCTACGCACTGAACCGGACTATCACCGCCTATCTGTACTGGCGGGCGCGCTGTGTTGGCGACGCCACCGATACACTGGCACACGAGCAGGGACGGAATTTCTTTGTGCTGGCCGGGCTGTTCGCGCTGTCCGCGTTTTTGCCCAAACCCCTGGCCTACTGGGTGTTCGGGGCCAGCGTTGCGCTGATCCAGCTGCAGTACATGCTGCCGCGGATCGGGACACTGCGGTTCGCCCGATTCGTTCCGCGCCTCGGGCATATCTCTGAGCGCTTCGGCCTGCTGATGTTGATCCTGCTGGGAGAAGGCTTCTTCAAGTTGGTGCTGACTCTGGCCGACAAAGGAGTCTACAAAATCGGCGCCGGCACCTTCTTCAATGTGGCCATGGGCGGCCTGTCGCTCTTCGCGCTGGCCTGGGTCTATTTCGACAGCGCCGGCAACGCCAAACCGAAGAGCCGCGACATCGGTGTCCTGGTGGGATACTGGCTGGCGCACATTACCATCCTGTGGAGCGCGGTGACGATTGGCGTGGCGCTGGCCGGCGAAGTGTATGTTGGCCTATTGGAGCCCTACCCGACGGGTTACGGTGCCCTCGGCTCGGTGGGTCTCGCCGTCTTTCTCGCCGCGCTATGGATACTGCAGCGGCTCGTGGCGGAAGACAGCCATGCCTGCCGCGGTCACAGCCCGGCTCTGCGGCTATTCGGTATTGTCATGGCCCTGGTCGTGCTGGCCGTGCATCCTTTCGTGCCCTCGATTATCGGCAACCTGCTCTGGGGGCTGGCGCTGTTCTCGCAAATTGCCGTGCCGCTTTATCGGGCGGCACGTGACATGCCGCATTTTGAGCGACAGTGATAGAAGGGGGGAGTACGCTCCCCCTACCGAATATCATACTTCTCCGACCACAACCGCAGATCTTCCAGAATATCCAGCGCACTGCGCCCCAGCTCGGTGAGCTCATAGGTCACGGCAATAGGCCTGTCGTTGATCACCGTTCTCAGCACCATCCCGCGGGCCTCCAGCTCCTTGAGCCGCTGGTCGATCATCTTCTTGGTGGCGCCGCCGAGCAGGCGATTCAGATCATTGAAGCGTACCGGGCCATCCTTGAGGTGATAGATCAGCGAGCCGGTCCACTTGCCGCCGATAATGCGCATGCCCCGCTCGATGGCGCAGGGTTCCATGCAGGCATCGATGACTTTTTTCCTGCCATAACCATCTGTTTCGATGCGACTTTTCATTTTTTCACCGCCCTAAGCACCAGGTTTCCAAAAGGATACTAATTGATCCACGCCAACAGGTATAAATAGTATACCTGAAATAGATTGGTAACCAGCAACCCGCTGTCACCTTCACCTGTTTCATGGAGACTCTGATGAGCAACATCCTGATTATTAATGCCCACCACCCCTACCCCTTTGCCGAGGGCAAACTCAACGCGTCACTGGTGCAACGGGCCAGCGAGCAACTCCAGGCCAATGGCCACCAGATCCGCATTGTGGAAGTCGACAAGGGCTGGGACGTGGAGCAGGAACTGGCCCACCACCAGTGGGCCGATGTGATCCTGCTGCAGACCCCGGTGAACTGGATGGGAGTGCCGTGGGTGTTCAAGAAGTACATGGACGAGGTTTACACCGCCGGCATGGGCGGAGCCCTGTGCCATGGCGATGGCCGCACCGAAGCCGCCCCCAAGGCCAACTACGGGGCCGGCGGCACCCTTAACGGCAAGCGCTACATGCTCTCGCTGACCTTCAATGCCCCGCAAGAAGCCTTCGACGATCCACAGGAATACCTGTTTCAGGGCAAGGGCGTCGACGACCTGCTGTTCCCCATGCACATGAATTTCCGCTTTTTCGGCATGACACCGCTGGATACCTTTGCCTGCTTCGACGTGATGAAGAATGCCCAGGCAGAAAACGATTTTGTGCGTTTCCAGCAACATCTCGACACCCACCTACCGGCAGCCTGAGGGAGCAACCATGATGAAAAGATACGCGACTCCGGCCTTGCTGCTTGGCATGGCCCTGAACGTGACCGGTTGCACCACCGCCAGCCATGTACAGCACAACGCCGCCCACGTGACCTCCCCGGATCAGTACCGGGTATTGCTGGAGAATGACCAGGTGCTGGTACTGGAAATGGTGCTCGAACCGGGCGAATCAGACTGCCCGCATGACCACCGCGATGAAACCGTCTATTTTCAGAAAGGTGGCTCCCTGCGTATTACCCTGCCCGGTGGCGACGCCATGGATGTCACCGTGCCGGATGGCCATGTGATGTGGCACGAGGCCTGGTCTCACCAGGTGTCCAATACGGGAACCCAGCCAGTGATGGCGATCATTGTCGAAGAGAAGCCCTGAAGCTGGGTAACGGTTGGCGGGCCACCAGGCTCGCCAGCGCGGCCAATAAAATGCGCAGAGCAGCAGCTGCACCCGTTTTCGGATGCTGGCAACTATGATGGCTTTGCGACCTAGCCGCGTTGCTCAACGCGTTGGGCCCTGCCCCTCAAAACGCTCTTGAACCCACGTCATCAAATAACCAGCACTCTCATCCCGGGCATCATGGCCTACGCCAGGCAGTCGAATGATCTGGATAGTCTCTCCCCGCCGGGAGCGTCGGCTCACTGCCTGCTCGCTTAGCGCGATGGGGATGAGAGCGTCTGCGGTGCCGTGGGCTATGACCATGGGCACCGCAATCGGTCCGTCGGGGCTGTTGTGGTCGAACAGCCCAGGCCAGGGTGGTGTGGCAAGGATATCCACGGCCAGGTACTCCTGCGGGGTGCGCAGGTCTGCCAGTGCAGGCAGGAAACCGGCCGGGGCGGTGAAGCAGGGGCGAATCATCCGCTGGAAGGCGTCGGCGGCATCCGGTTTGAGAATGGCCTGCAGGCTTGCTTCGGCATACACCTGATCCCAGGCGGCAAACACCATGCCCATGAAGATACCGCCGGCGGGTTTGTCCTGGTTATAGGCGGCGATCTTGCGCAGATTGAGCGCCGGCGCCGAGGCGGCGACACCTTTCAGTGTGAGTTCCGGGGCATAGTCTGCGGCCAGCTGCCCCACCCAGAAGGCGGTGTTGCCGCCCTGGGACGCGCCCCAGACCACGAATGACGAACCAGCCCCACTCTCCGGGATCTGCTCCGCGGCCCGCACCATGTCGAGCACACTGTGGGCAGCGGTTCTGCCCACCATATAGGGATGGATGCCCGGCGTGCCCAGCCCCGGATAGTCGGTGATGGCCACCACCCACCCCTGCGCCAGCATGCCGGCCACATCCGGGGTCTGCTGATAGGGATCGCGGGTATGGCTGACACCGCACTCCGGGCGAATGCCGGTGGTGCCATGGGCCCAGGCCACCACCGGTCGCGGCGTGCTGCTCAGCTTGTCCGGGGCAACCACGGTGCCGGTCACCGCCAGTGGCTTGCCCTGTTCATCCGTGGACAGATACATGACCCGCCAGGCCCTGGCCCCTTCCGGCAGTTTGGCGTGGGAGGATGCCTGCCGAATCACGCTCCCCGGAAGCGCCTTTGGCAACGGTTGTGGCGGCTGATAAAAGGCGGAAGGCTGCTGCGGCACGGCGGCAAAATAAAGCCCTACCGCCAGCATGACGCTGATGGCCATGACCCCCATCAACAGCAGGGCTGTCCTGCAACGCCCGGACTGCCTGAACCTGGATTTTCCTGGGGTAGTCATTGCCACTTTTCCCTGTCAGCCTGATTTATTGCGGTCGATTCCCTGACCCTGCATCCCTTTGCCACGGCACCCGTCATACATCGACATCAGCATCGCCCTGCAAGACAAAATACCGATGACGGGATTTGAAAAGCAATAAACCCCGGCCTTGCCTACTTGCCCCTCAACAGGCTCTCCACCCCCTTGAGGCTGTCCGGCTCACGGGCCAGCTCTTTTTTTGCAAAGGCTTCGATGGCTTTTTCATGGGCGTACACATAGGCAAAGAAGTCCTGCTCCTGCTTCTGCGCGTGGGTCTTCAGGCGCAGAAACTTTTCCTGGAAGGGCCCCGTGGCGTTACGCACCAGGGTCATGGCCAGACGCCAGGGCATGACGGCCAGAGCAGCCCCCTCCGCGCGGCCTTTTACTGCCCAGCCTTTAGGCTCCAACACCGTCTGGCCGGTGCTCGCCATGTAATCCAGATAGCGTTGCAGGGTGTGCGCTTCCAGCGCCTTCAGTGCCAGCCATTTTGCCTTGCGCTCCGGGTTGCGGGTGAGTCGGGCGGCGGTATCAAACACTGCCTGTCCGTACACTTCGGATTCGTGAATGCGCTGCAAGTCGGCCTGATATTCGGGGTAGTTCATTCTCTCTCCTCGGCTCAGGCAGCGGCGGCCGTCGCCTTGTATTGTTGGGTGATGGCGGCAATGGCCCGATCCAGGGCACGCCCAAATTGCTCCGTGCTTTCCATGAACGGCATGTGGCCCACATTCCAGAACACCTCGGTGCGTGCGCGGGGCACACGATCCGCCAGTAGTACCGACTGAGACGCAGGCACCACCGGGTCGTGGGTGCCCACGAATAGATGGCAAGGCACGCGTATCGCATCGAGCCGATGGCCGATTTCCAACCTGCTGATGCCATTGAACAAGCAATACAGTGCCCGGGCATCCTGCGCCCGGGTATCGGCGCGAATATTGTCGAGCATGGCCTGGCTCATGGGGTGGCGCAGGAAGGCGTTGCGATCGCGGGCCAACAAACTCGCAAAGGTCTGCTGCACATAGCGGCTATGCCGGGCAATGGCGATATTGGCCGCAAACAACGGTCGCCCCCACTGGCCCTGCGCAGCCAGTTTCACCAGCAGGCCTTCTACTCCGCCCCACTGGCCACTGTGAAAACCCGCGATGCTGACCAAACCGGCCAGCAAGGGCGAGTGCTGAATGGCCAGATTCAGGGCCACGAAGCCTCCGGTGGAGTGACCCACCACGATGGCCTTACGGCCCTGCAGTAGCTGTTCCAGGGCGCCGTTCATAATCCGGTAGAACCAGTCGTCATCGACCTGATCCGGATGAAAATCCGCCGGCACGGTGGAGGGCGAATGGGCAGGCAGGCTCAAGGCATACCAGGGGCGGTTGTCGCGGTAGTCCGCCGGCAGGGCAGTCCGCCAGAAGTTCACCGACGCCAACACCCCATGGATGAACACCACCGCGGGTTCACCGGGCTGCACCAGGTGTTCATTGACGGCCAAACATGCCAGCCGATGCCCCTCGATATCGACAAATCGTTCTGTGACTTTCATGCGCGTTCCTGCCCCTTCTCATGCGTAATGGCGAAGACCCGTTTCTCCACAAGGATGACGGTCACCGTATGGGGCAAGACTAGCGATGAAGGCAGGAGGCGTATTGAACGAAACAGCTACGATTGATGAGCCTGTTGCCAGGCGTGCAGGGCGTCCATGTAGGTCAGGCCGAAGGACTCGGCGAAGGCTCGACTCATATGCGGCAAATCACTGAAACCCGCCTGCATGGCCGCATCCATGGGATTGATCCCGTCCAGCAGCGCATCCATGGCCATCCTCAGCTTGAGCCATTTTTTGTAGCTGCGCAGGGGAATGCCTGCCTGCTCCACGAACCAGTGGGAGAAACGGCTGGGAGACAGGTTCGCCTTTTTTGCGAGCGCATCACGGTCCGGGTCCTCACCGGCGCGCAGCTGCGTGGTGATGGCATCCACGATATCCCGAAAACGGGGATCCAGCGCCGCGTCCGACTCCGCACCCACCAGCAGATCCGAAGCCAGCAGGGCATGCAGATCGCTGCTCGCCGACAGCTCGCGCAGCGGCGCGGGCAGCTCACCCTCCGTCAACACCCGCCAATCCTTGCCGCTCGCCTGGCCCAGAGCCTTGAGCGGAGAGACGGTTAACGGATCAAAATAAATAGAACAGACATAACCGGAAAATAACCGGTGCTTCACCTTGGACGACAGGAACACGGCCCGGGCATGGCGCCGCCCGGAATTCCCGGCTTCAAATTCCAGCTCCCCTTCCAGGGCAATGGTGAGTTGCGACGCCCAGTGGCTGTGCGGATTATTCGGCCCCACATGCCCACGGAAGATGGCCACACTGTCGGAAAAAACGATATCCAGTTTCCAGTCTTTTTCCATGGCTCAGGCGATCCTGCTGTTATTCAATCGAGAGAAGGGGTGCACGCCAATTCCTTACCGTCATTAGGCCGCTCAAAGACGGTGGCCCGGGGGCTCCCGAGCTGGACGACCAGCTTCCGTTGCCTTTTCCTTGATCCAAGCACGACAGTGCGCGCCTTAGTGACCCATCACCCGGCAAATGCAATGCATCTCAATTCTGCCATGTCTCTGCGCAAGATGGTCAGCTTTCCTGACCAACACGTATGCCTCCTCGACTCCAACTGTTAAGGTTCATTCATCACAACAAACATCAGAACAAGAATGCCACCAGCCCCACCACACCGCATCGGCTTGCGCACTCGTGCCTGGCTGGCCAGAAGAAAACAACACCTGGCCTTCCGCCTGATCCTGTTCTGTGTCGCCCTGCGGCTGCGCTGGCTGGCATGGCGCGACCCGGCATTTCGCAAGGACTTGCAGCGACGCAACATCATGATGGTGTGGCGCACCCATGACGGGCGCATTGCCCGCTGGTTTCATTTCAGCCCCAATCGCGTTCGCAGCGGTTCCGGTTTACGTAAGCGCTGTGATATTGCCGTGCGCTTCCAGGATGCCGACTATGGGGCAACCACCCTGATACAGCTGCTGGATAATCAGCGGCTGTTCTTTGTTGGCATGCGTCAGGGGAAGATCCGACTCAATGGCAATATCAAGGGGCTGCTCTGGTTCAGAACCGTTTCTGAATACCTGGTCCCGGGCGGCGTACAAATATGGCGGCCGCGGACCAGGGGGCGGGAGGAGAAGGCACACAGGAATTAGACAATAGGCGAGGGAGAGAGGAAATCCGGCTTTACCACAGCCAGGTATAAAGTCATCAGGATTGCCACCACGGCGATTGGGGCGGATCTTTTCAGAAACAGCCAATTAAGCTTCATATAGGCTTCGAATTTTTCATCACTGACCCCTTTTTGTTTTAGACCCCGCTTGTTACCGCCAAAATGGGCCAACCAGGAATCCATGATTTCCAATGGCACCAGAATAACCATGACAATGATAATTTTGATCAACAGCCATTGCGTGGCAACAATATCCATCCCGCTGATCCATACCAGAAGGGCGCCCGAAAACAGGGCGACCAGCATGGCAGAGTGCTCCAGCACCAGCCCCCTTTCATAGTGAAAGAAGACCCAATTACGCCGGTTCCGTAGTTCACTATTGGCCGGATCACGGCGCCAATCCTTCCAGGCAGTCACCAACAGGAAACTGTAGGCAATAGATGCACTCCAGAGCCAGATCATGACTGAGAGCAGATGGACAAACCTGATTTGCGGGAAAACCGGTGACAGCCACTCATGAATGAATTCCATCTCTATTTTTCGCCACCATTTATCAGAACGACATTCTTACCGACGGTGCGCGATTGTTTGCTGATCTCGAAGGCGGCACTGATATCTTTCATTTCGAACAAGGTATCGATTGCAACAACGACTTTCTCTTCCCGCACCAATGCCGACAAGGTTTCCATGTCTTTTCGGTTGCCATTAAGCATGACAAACCAGGAAAGGCGGCAGTTGCGAAAAAATCTCCCAATCGTGCATGATAACAACACTTCGGGGATACTCTTCCAGTTGGGAAACGTCGTCACATAACAGCCACCCGGATTCAGTAGAGGCCGGCACTGGCGATGCGAAAGTTTGCCGACAGTATCCAGCACCACATCCACACCTCTGACCACTTCCAGCGCGTCCTGCCAGGTATAGTCAATGACCTCATCGGCACCCAACGACTTGACGAATGCCACATTCCGGGTGCTACACACCGCGGTCACCCTGGCACCCTGGGCCTTTGCCACTTGCACAGCAATATGGCCAACACCTCCTGAACCACCAATCACCAGAACATGCTGGCCGGGTTCGAGCCTTGCCCAGCGCAAAGCCTGAATGGCAGTAAGCCCCACCAGGGGCAAGGCGGCACCTTCAATCAGCGAGATGTTATCCGGAATTCGGTCGGCGCAATTCTCGTTCAGGGCAAAGTACTCCGCAAAGCTGCCTCGAAAGGCATATACCTTGAGGCCGTATACCTTGTCTCCCACGCTGAAACGGGACACTTTCTTCCCAACGGCAACCACCACACCCGCGCCATCGTGACCGAGAGTGATTGAAAACGGATAGAATGGCGCTATAAAACCAATAAACCGCCAATCAATGGGATTAATGCTGGCCGCGTGCATGTAAACAAGAATGTCCCTTTCCCCGATAGAGGGAAGATCCTTTTCCCCAACGTGGATTTTGCCATTGATATTGTTGGTGGTATAAACCGCACGCATGGCAGATTTCACATTCATATTTCCACGCTATGTAGGCAGCTTTTGGGGAAGTTAGCCTGATTAGGCGTTTTGAACAGCATCACGTACAGTCTGCCCCTTCACTCGGCCCTTCAGATTTTTTCTCGCGTCTTAGCCGGGACAAATGCTATGCGACCAGACGCGCAGACCCGGATCCTTTTCATAACCTCGTGGATGAAATCGTGCGCATCTTCCTTGATAGCGCGAATCACCCCCATTGTATCCAAGAGGGTTTGCTACCCCCCTCCGGACCACCGACAAGAATAAGCTTCCAGAAATCATAAGCCTGGATGGTTTCTGTGCTATCCGCTCTTGCTTCCTGCATCCAAATCAGGGCAACAAGGACGACCATTGACAGCACAAAAACCATCTTATCCCTGGCGTGAAGCATCAAAAATAATCCCTTTTTTGCATTTTTTATTATTTTTTATTTTTCCAACAAAGGGGACAAAACCCTCTCTCAATCAGGCGATGCTAGATCAGCACATACAGGTAAAAAAATATTCATTTCAATACAACGGCGTTGACGGCTGTTCTCTAGTGTCAAGGTGTCTTCATCTTTGATTTATTTTCAACATCTTGCGAAAGGCACTAACGTCCTGAATCTAATTTCGCGAATTTTATTTTTTACAAACCAACAGAGTTAACCGCCGCTTTCAAAAAGCACAAATCACGACAACGACACAGCGTCACTCAGCCGGCAGATTGCAGAGAATCCGGATTCGGAATGGGAAGAAAAGTGCGACAGACATGTCCATCAGAAAGGCCGGACAGGCGGCGTAAAGGGGCAATATGCTCACCCAATGACTGGTAAAGCGATCACTGGATTACTGCCCAAGGGGGAATTCACCAAAATGGCAGCGATTGCTCAGAAGGGAGCTGCACGGGACTGGCTTTTGGTATCCCCTGTATCCATGGCGATGGGTGACTCTCCGGGATAACGTCCCGGTCTATAATCCGGATTTTTCCGGCTCCACTGATAGACGCTCGAGAAACCCATCAATTTCTGCTTTAAGCGCTTTATCTTCAATCTTGTTGGCAGCCGCCCTGGCCTTCTCAAGATTTTTCATCGCTGCTTGATAGTGACCCAGATCGACTTGCAGCTTGGCCATGGAGAGCCCGATGGATGAAAGATGGTCCTTGGCATTGATCACGAGCGCCCTTTCCCGGGCTTTTTCGTAGATCACCAGCGCAGTCTCCAGGTCTTCGGTGAAGTCAGCCAGCGTTTCCCATTGCTCGGGGTGATCCTTGTCGGTGCCGTCATTATCGAGACAAATGGCTTCCAAACGGCCGTACAGGGACAAGAATTCCGCGCTGTCGCCTTTCCTGTCGGCTTCCACCAGACCTTCAGCCAGTCCATAAATGGCCTTGTATATTTTGGTGTTAATCATTCTCTCTCAACCAATATCGGGAAGGGACGTCCTCCCTGCATAGCATACCCTGAAGCCATGGAATTCTGCTGAAAACTGTTCCGGGCAGCTTCACATGGCCAAACGCGTTAGCCTTTGCTCCTCCCCTCTCCGGCCCACCCAGCACAATCCCAAAACGAAAAAGAACGTAAAATAGCCTCTCTAAAACCGCCCTGCTTGCTCTTCGCCGGGGTCCGCCCACGCACCCCCATCAGGCAGACGCGAGTCCGCCACAAGCCCCGTAGTTCCAGAGACTAAGGACGCAATCCCCTCTATTACCGATGAAGCAGCGCATCACGGATGCCAGTCTTGAATCAGCAAAAAAGGACATCGGTAAACCGGCATGTCCGTTTTTGCTATTGCTGCATCCTGTCATCAAAACTTACATTTCTCTACATCAAGAAACGGCATAGTTACTGATCAACACATGGCTTCATCAGGAATGGAATTCTTATGAAAGTGCATGTCATCGGTTGGGCACAGGTCATCGTTTCATTTCTTATTGCTCTGACAACATTCCAGGGCGGGAATATGGGAATGGAAATCTTTGCCAGCTGGGTTCTTTACACCACGGGGATGGCACTGGTCATGTAAACGGGGATCGGCTTGCGTGTAAAAACAACAATACAAGAGCCATCAACATTGACTATGGCACTGCAGAAGGCACTGGAACCACCCCCATAGAAATTTCCCAATTTCACCCCAGGCATTCTGGACAGGTTGCATATTGCCTGCGACTGGCGCTGCTGCCCCTGTTGAAGGGCAGCACTGATAAGAACAACTCAACCGTAATGCTCAATAGTCAACACAAAAGAAAACAACAAATCCTCAAAAACTGGAGAAAAGAATGGCAAAAGTAGACTTTACAGAGCTCAAGGATATCGATGGCTACATGGCCTGTGCCTTGGTCGACATGGATTCCGGCATGCTAATGGCCGGCGATGGCAATGCCATTGACCTGGAGGTGGCCGCTGCCGGGAATGCGGAGGTAGTGAAAGCCAAGCTGAAAGTGGCGAACAACCTGAAACTGAACGACAGAGTTGAAGATATTCTGATCACGCTTTCCAAGCAGTATCACCTGATCCGCCCTCTGGAAACCAATGCGAGTCTTTTCCTGTATCTGGTTCTTGACCGTGCCAAATCGAATCTGGCAATGGCGCGCCACTCGCTTCGCAACCATGAGAAGAACGTCGATTTCAGTTAAACAAGGCTAACTTCGCGTTATGCGGCCGATTTTCACGGCCCGCAGGGAGCATGGTGCAATCCATGCTTCCCCTGTCGCAGCAGCGGCGAAACAATCTTTTGTGGCGACTGCGTCTCTGGTGCAGCCGCATGGTTTTCGTCCCGCCAACGCGGCCATAAAACGCTGCCTGACTATGCTTTTCGCAAAGGAACCATGATGGCCAGATTCACTGTTGCTCACGCAGGATGCGATGACGATGTCGTCAAAAAACTCAATATCGTGGCCAATCTTTTTCGTGGACGCGGTAAATTCCTGAATATTGAGTTTTGGCAGGGAACCGGTGTAGACCTGGTTGTGGCGAATCGACAGGATGCCTTTGGTTGCCGTGTGGCCGATATCGCTCGCCGAAAAAATCTTCCGGTTCTCTGGGTGTGCGATGACGGCGATATTGATGTGGATCTGGCGTTACGGGAAAGCGTGATCAAGAGCGGCAAGCCCGCCATGGAATTTTTCCAGCAATTTGAACGCTTGCTTTCTGAAAAGCAAAGCGTCTCGCCAGACTCTAGCATCGGCGGCATCATCCACGATTTGGCCAGGGAAAATGAGCGGTGCTATGTCTATACCGCCACAAATGGTGCCTTCATGAATAAAGAAACCGGCTTTTTCAGGGCCGTTTCACACCGGGATCTACTGGCCATCGCTGAAGCGCTTGTACTGGACAAGAGCATACGAATCACTCGAAAAAGCCGCACCGAAGAAAAGTTGGCAGAAGTCTCTACCAGCATAGAAAACCTTATTTTCGGTGGCCTCGTGAACTCGGATTTCCAGCACTTCAATCGCTCACAGGGCCTGTCACTTTCAGCGTGGCCGGACATAAAGAGTCGGCGATATGGCGGAGAAATCGCTGCGTTATCCGCAATGCTAATCAACTCAACGCTTTCCGTGGACCAACTGGAGGCAGCGGCTCAACCGAAGGTCGTTAACGCCTTTCTGTATGCATGCTATGTGGCAGGCCTGTTGAATGAAACCCAGACAGAAATTAGCGCTCAAAGCAAGACGACTGACAACGCGAAGAAACTACGCCCGGACAAGATGTTAACCATGCTGAAAAACTGGCTGGGAATGTGACCATGACTCTGACTAACATCCATGGGGAGTGATGTTGAATTATAACAAATTGCTATTTGGCGGCCCGGTTGGCGCAGGGAAAACCACCGCCATCCAGACGCTTTCTCATGAAGTGCCAATCTCAACGGAAGCGCCGTTGGACCAATCCATGGGAGAAAAAACCACTACCACAGTGGCACTGGACTATAGCTTTCTACGGATGGATGGCTCCATCATTCATCTTTACGGGCTCCCCGGCCAGGACCGTTTATCGTTCATGCGAGACATTCTTGTGCCTGGGGCACTGGGTGTGATGTTGCTCCTGGACGGTTCTCGCGAGACGATTTACGACGACGCCCATGCCTGGCTGAGTTCACTCACCACGCTGGATGCCAACCTGATGTTTGCGATTGGTGTAACCAAGACGGATATTGGCGGCCAGGTGTCACTGAACGAACTGCGAAAAATCGCTGCCCATTACGCCAAATCGGCACCAATTCTTAGTGTGGATGCTCGTGAAGAAGACAGCATCAAGCAGCTGTTGCGGATTTTGGTGGCAATTCGCGGCCTTTAGTATTGGCTAGCCATTTATCCGGAATTGCCACCTGGGCGGCGATTTTTTTAGTGACCGAATCCCCTGAGCTTTCTAGTACACATACCCGGCCTGACTATCGCACTGAATCCCCGCTCGGATCATCCAGAGTGTCAATGCGTCTAGTCCGGCATTGTATTCGTTGATCCACTTTCTATATGGCGCTTTACACTACTCCCCATATCCCGGGTTTCACGAAGCACTGATGCCATGTTATTGCCGGTACTGCTAACAACACATAGCTGATAAAGCTGCCCGTTTAACTCGATACGCATAAGAACGGCGTGACCTTTACCGGATGAGAAGCAGGCTTCACCGGATGATTCACCGATGGCTTCTTTGCAGAAGGTCTCACACAGACCAAGCAGCGCACTGGAAAGCGCGGAGTATCTTGCCCCCTTATCCTGATCATCCAGTGTGGTTACCGCCAGCTGACCTTCCGCCGTTGACAAACACGCATAAGCCCCTGCCCCCAAACGCTGCAACCGCTGACGCATGACGGCTCGTACTTCGCCAACAAGCTCGTCATTCTCAAACATGGTTTTCTCTATCATTTTACAAGCCCCCAATGATTGTGATTCTTATAAATACAACAACCAAAGGATAGTTAATTAATGATTAATCGTTAATCTAAATGATGTAAAAATTACCTAGTCCGGCCTTTACCTGGCGACACCGTCATTCCTGCAAAATAAACGCTGAAATGGAATGATTTTTATTGCTTCTCTTCCCTTCAGAAAATCGTCATTTCAATGGCATTTTGTCTACAAACAAATGTCCGTTACCGTAAAAATTCGCATCTCTCATTTAACTATTTAACGGTTGTAGCAAATAAGGACATTCACTGGTCGGAATGTCCCTTTTTGTGATTGTTGAAACCTCAATCTGCACCTAAATTTCCAGTCTCAAATCACCCAATGCAATAGCTTTGAAATGCGATCACTCCGTGGGGGGAGGAAGCACCATGAAAGTCTATCTGTTCGGCTGGGGGCTGGTTATTTGCGCTATCGCGCTTTCTATGGCGAGCATTGACAGCAAGAATGTTGAAATAGAAATTTATGCGAGCTGGATTCTTTATACGATCGGGCTGGTACTGATATCCGGGCCACGAAAATACAAGATGTTTGAGAATATTCGCTGACTATTTGTCCGGGGCGTGAATTCCAACCGGCAACACTATTTCCGATAATGCTCTCTCACGGGAACGGATAGCTTGCCCGGATGTTTCGGCGTGGCGCTGGCGAAGTGGGCATAAATCTGTTGGAGGTCGGCCTCCATGTCGTCACCGGGGTAAATCACCACCGGGAAGGAGAAGGTCTTCGCCTGGTAATCCGCCAGCGCCAGGATGATCGGCACGTTGGCCTGTTTGGCGATGTGGTAGAAGCCCAGCTTCCATTGCTCCGCATTGCTGCGGGTGCCTTCCGGGGTGACGGCGATCAACAGTTTGTCGCGCTGACGGAATTGCGCCACGGTCTGCTCCACCATGCCGCCGGCCTTGCCGCGCTCGATGGGCAGGCGCCAAGCCTGTGCAACAGCCAGCCCAGCGGGCCCTTGAACAGGCTGTGCTTGATCATCACATTCACGTCTTTCTGCAAGGCCGAGCGGCTCACCAGGGCCAGGACCCCATCCCAGTTTGAGGTATGGGGACCGCCGGCAATCACTGCCCGCTGGATATCCGGGAAGGGCCCGGCCCGCCAGCCAGCAAGACGCAACAGAGTCTGCGCGATCCGCTGGCTCAGTGGCGTCCGGTGTTTGCCGCCTTCCATGTGCTCGCTCATACAGTGCTCCGCTATGAAAAAGCAGGAGTATAGCGGATTCTCACCTTGCCCCGGTCTTTGTCGCCTCTGGCGAGGTGACAGAGGCGGTGATATTTAACTGGACAGGGAGCGGCGCGCCCTGTAACGTAGCCGATAGCTAAAAAATTACGCTTGAATCAAGTACTACATTTCGCTGTTTTATTCGTATAACTCGTCCTGCAGTCCACAAGTCCAAGTTTCCATTTTTCAGCTACACACGCCCTCACCGGCGAAATATCATTATTTTCAGGATTAGTATTATGTCTACAGTGAAAGGTACCGTTAAGTGGTTCAACGAAGCTAAAGGTTTTGGTTTTATCGAGCAGGAAGGTGGTCCGGATGTGTTCGCACATTTCAGCGCCATCCAGGGCTCCGGCTTCAAGACCCTGGCCGAAGGCCAGCAAGTTGAGTTCACCATGACTCAAGGTCAGAAAGGTCCTCAGGCTGAGAACATCGTCGCTCTGTAAGCGATTGTTCCGGTAACAAAAAAGGGCGCCTCCTTCGGGACGCGCCCTTTTTTTATCTGCCTTACGGGCTACCCGTATCACGACCCTCCCGCCAACGCCACTTGCCTACCCTTCCTCGCGCTTGCGCAGAAACTCCTGCAGCATGCTGTAACTCAGCCCCCAGATACAGTAGCCCTGATAACGGCAACAGGGGAATGTCATTCTTCCCAGTGGCGTACGTATCTGCAGCGTGGATCGGTGTGCCGGGTTGCCCAGATACGCCAGGGGAATCCAGATTCCCCGTTGTGCTTCGTGATTGAGTGACATGACGTTGTCTCCCCGCCAGGCAAACACATGGGGCGTCACCACCATGGGGCTCCAGCGGCTGTGGTGCCGGGTCAGCAGATCCGACAGCCGCGACTGATACTCGCCTTGCTGAAACAGATCCAGCCCGGTTTCTTCCAGGGTTTCGCGCATGGCGGTGTGGCGACTGGACGTATCGCTGCGCTCCAGGCGCCCACCGGGAAACGCCATATCGCCGGACCAGGGGTCACCCTCACGGCGGGCCCGCTGAATGAAGAACAGCTCGCCTTCGCGCACGTTGGCGCCACGGTAGATGAGCGCCACCGAGGCGCGGGTAACATGACGCCGGAACGGCAATTTGTGCGGACGATATTTTTCCAGCCAGCGCAGGGATGGCATAACGGCTCACGACAGCAATGACTCCACGCAGAGTACCATCAGTAGGATGCCTCTGCCGTTGGAGATTCTCTGTTTTCCACCCCTCTCTTTCAGTAACGCAGCGGCCTGAAAGTCGGCACGGTTACTCGGGGCTGGAGGTGGCGCCGACCTGACTTTCTGCCGCTGGCGCCTTGCTCGCAAAGCGAAGGTTTCAGCAGGCGCCAGGATTCATTCTCCCCTTCGCCTTGTGAACAAGGCTCCAACGAAAAACGGTGCACTGTTGCCAGCGCACCGTTGCGTTCGACGGACAGGGATTGATTACTGCTTCAGATCAAAGCGATCCAGCTCCATCAACTTGGTCCAGGCCGCCACGAAGTCGTCGACCAGCTTCTCCTGGCCATCGGCACAGGCATAGACCTCGGCCAGGGCACGCAGTACCGAGTTGGAACCGAACACCAGATCCACCCGGGTGCCGGTCCACTTCACCTTGCCGCTGTCGCGATCACGGCCTTCGAACGCCTCTTCATCGCTGGAGGTGGCTTTCCACTCCGTGCCCATGTCGAGCAGGTTGACGAAGAAGTCGTTGCTCAGCGTGCCCGGCTTGTCGGTGAACACACCGTGCTGGCTGCCGTCGTGATTGGCGCCCAGTACACGCAGGCCACCCACCAGTGCGGTCATCTCCGGTGCCGTCAGCGTGAGCAGCTGTGCCCTGTCCACCAGCAGGTGTTCCGCACCGATGCTGAACTTGCCTTTCTGGTAGTTGCGGAAACCATCTGCTGCGGGCTCCAGGGGCTCGAAGGAGGCCACATCGGTCTGCTCCTCAGTGGCATCGGTCCGTCCCGGATGGAAGGGTACGGTCACATCGTGGCCGGCCTCTTTCGCCGCCTTCTCGATACCCACACCCCCGGCCAGTACGATCAGGTCTGCCAGCGAGATCGCCTTGTTGCCGCTGTTGAAGTCACTCTGGATGCCTTCCAGAGTCTTCAGCACCTTGGCCAGTTGCTGCGGCTGGTTCACTTCCCAGTCCTTCTGCGGGGCCAGCCGAATGCGCGCCCCGTTGGCGCCGCCACGCTTGTCGCCGCCACGGAAGGTGGAGGCAGAGGCCCAGGCGGTGGACACCAGTTCGGACACGGACAATCCACTCTCCAGGATCTTGCCCTTGAGTGCGGCAACGTCCTGATCGTTGACCAGTTCATGATCCACCGGCGGCACCGGATCCTGCCAGATCAGCTCCTCGCTGGGCACTTCCGGGCCCAGGTAGCGGGCACGGGGACCCATGTCACGGTGGGTGAGCTTGAACCAGGCACGGGCGAATACCTCGGCGAATGCCTCCGGGTTCTCGTAGAAGCGACGGGAAATCTTTTCGTAGTCCGGATCAAAACGCAGCGACAGGTCCGTGGTCAGCATCATCGGCTTGTGCTTTTTGGTTTTATCCTGGGCGTACGGAATGACTTCATCCGCATCCTTGGCCACCCACTGCTTGGCACCGGCCGGGCTGGTGGTCAGCTCCCATTCATACCCAAACAGGTTTTCGAAAAAGTAATTACTCCACTGGGTCGGCGTCTGGCTCCAGGTCACCTCCGGGCCGCCACCCATGGTGTCGTCGCCCTTGCCGGTACCCACCGGGTTGTGCCAGCCCATGCCCTGTTCCGCCAGGCCTGCAGCCTCCGGATCGGGACCAATCTTGTCCGGGTCGCCGGCACCATGGGCCTTGCCGAAGGTGTGCCCGCCGGCAATCAGGGCCACGGTTTCCTCGTCGTCCATGGCCATGCGGGAAAAGGTTTCGCGGATATCATGGGCAGCGGCTTTCGGATCCGGGTTGCCATCCGGGCCTTCCGGATTCACGTAGATCAGGCCCATCTGTACCGCGGCCAGGGGGTTTTCCAGGTCCCGTTTGCCGGAATAACGCTTGTCGCCATCCAGCCAGCCTTTTTCCGCCCCCCAGTACACATCCAGGTCCGGCTCCCAGGTGTCTTCACGGCCACCGGCAAAACCGAACGTCTTGAAGCCCATGGATTCCAGCGCCACGTTACCGGCGAGAATCATCAAGTCCGCCCAGGAAATCTTGCGACCGTATTTCTGCTTGATCGGCCACAGCAAGCGGCGCGCCTTATCCAGGTTCACGTTATCCGGCCAGCTGTTCAGGGGGGCAAACCGTTGCTGGCCACGACCGCCGCCGCCGCGACCATCACCGATACGGTAGGTACCGGCACTGTGCCAGGCCATCCGGATAAACAGACCACCATAGTGACCAAAGTCCGCCGGCCACCAGTCTTGGGAATCTGTCATGAGCGCATCCAGATCTTTCTTTACTGCATCAAGATCCAGACTGTTGAATGCTTTGGCGTAATCAAAGTCCTCATCCATGGGATTGGACTTGGAGGAATGCTGATTGAGGAGGTCCAAACGCAGCTGGTTGGGCCACCAGTCCTGGTTTGTGGTGCCACCCCCTGCCGCGTGTTTAATCGGGCATTTACTCTCTGTCATAGCGCTCTCCTTCCTTATGGGTGGGTTCGGCGTATTTATTACTCTGTTGTAGTCCCTTAGAGGTCACCTTGGCCAGTTTAGTTTGCCAAATACGGTGATAGTTTTTATTAAACGCGACAGTGTCTGCGTCAATATCACGTTAAAAAACACACTCCCTGCCCCAAATTCCCCAGGAGCATCATATCCTCGATAGTTACACAAATAGTCGCATATGGACTAAGATGTCTGCTGGACTATAAAAGGGAAACGGAACCAATGAAAAACCTACACTTGCTTGCCATGACCGGCGCATTGTCACTTGCTGTCCTGTCAACACCAGCTCTGGCTGAGACCAACCCTGGCGGTTTTTACGCTGGTGTATCGCTCGGTTACCAGAGCACGGATATGGACTGGAAAACCGAACGAACCTTCGAGCCCAACGGCAACCTTATTGCGCCATTTTCTGATCCCACCGAATCACTGGATGACTCAGATACCAGCTATGGTCTTTTTACCGGTTATAACTGGGTAGTCGGACAGGGAAAATGGGTGCTGGGTGCTGAATTCTCGGCGCTGATGAGCGATGCCAGCGACGAAATCCGCAACCGGATTCCCGGGCTGGGAGACCCCGACTCCAACCCGACCAGTTTTTCCGAGGTCGAGACTGATGATCTGGCGCTGGGCCTGAGCTTTCGCGGCGGCTACATGGTGAATAACAACACCATGGTTTACAGCAGCCTGGGCGTATCCCAGCTTGAAGTCGAAACGACAAGCACCTGCCCCGCCGATACCAACGTTTGCAACCCGGCAGACGGTCTCCAGCGTTTCAGTGATGACGAGCGCATGACCGGCTGGACCCTGGGTTTCGGGGCGGAACACTTCCTGTCGGATAACCTGGTGCTGAGAGCAGAGTACCGACACGCCGATTATGGTGACTTCGACTTCACCGCTATTCCTGCTCAGAGCGGTTCGAGTTTCGGTGCTGATGCGACGATTGAAGTCGTTCGGCAAACCCTCGAAGTCGGCGCTGCCTACAAGTTCTAAACGTCGCCTTGCTCATTTTTAGTCACACCCGGGGGCCCTCCATGGATAAGGACGGGCCCCTCTCCCCTGTCATTGCGGATTTATCACATCACAGGACCACCTTTGCTATGCTGCCAATATCGCATTGGCAAAGGGATCCCCATGGAATCGACCACGCCCGACCAGCCCCAGACACTCGGTGAAACCACCCGCATGCTGTGGAACGCCCGTGGACGCTACAAGCGGGTACTGGCCACCGCGGCCGGCCTGCAGAAAGTGGTCTGGAAACACCGCAAGGTGCTGGGCAGTGGCGACGAGCAGGCGCTGTACCCGCTCCATGAGGAAGTGGCGGACAGCCTGGCAACCCTGTTCCGGGATAACGGCGGCGCCTGGATCAAGTTTGCCCAGTTTCTCAGTTGCCGCCCGGACCTGCTGCCTGCCCCCTATATCGATGCCTTTGCCCATCTGCGCGAAAACGCTCCCAAGGCTCACTTCGATGACATCCAGCCCTGGCTGAAAGCCCAGCTGGGGCATGACTGGGCGGACTCCTTCAGTGCCTTCAATATCATTCCCATGGCCGCCGCCTCCATCGCCCAGGTGCATAACGCCACCCTGAAATCCGGCGCCCAGGTGGCGGTCAAACTGCAGCAGCCCCGGGTCAGCCAGGAGTTTGCCGAAGATGCCGCGGCCTTGCGTTTGCTGGCGAAGGCCCTGAAGCCACTGCTGCGGGAAGTGGATGTGGAGCAGATCATCAACCAGCTCATCACCACCACCGAGCGGGAGCTGGATTTCCGCCAGGAAATGGTCCACATGCGGGATTTCAGCGAACTGCCCCACCTGCCCGGCATCAAGGTGCCGAGGGTTTATCCCACCCTTTGTAGCGCACAGATGCTGGTGACGGAGTGGATCGAGGGGCAGAGCCTTTCCACGGTGTTGCGCGAGGATGAAGCGCGGGCCATTCCCCTGCTGGAACGCTTGCAGGCGAGCATGATGCAGCAGGTGCTGGAGTTCGGCCTCTTTCATGCGGACCCGCACCCGGGCAACTTTATCGTGACGCCGGAGGGCGACCTGGCGGTGCTGGATTTCGGTGCCGTGGAGCAGGTAGCCGCCGCAGATCGCCAGCATTACACCGCATTGCTGATGCGCTTGCTGGGCATGGGCGATGGCCCCTTGCTGCCGCTATTCGAAGCGGCCGGCTTTGGTGGGCTCAGCGAGGAACGACTGGAAAAATTGTCCGCCGCCCTGGTCTCCGCCCGCCAGGATAGCGACACCACCCTGGCCGATAACCTGCGCACCCTGCTGGACGAATTTCGCCGCCTGCGGCTGGTGATGCCGGATGCCTTCGTGGCCATGGTGCGGGTGCTGATTACCGTGGGCGGGCTGATGACCCGCTATCAGATTCCGTTTTCCTGGGGAGGTTTTGGCGCCCGTTAAGCCGAGCGCCATGGTGCAGTTCCTGAGGCGAACGGCACCAATACGCCGCCGACGTTACTTGATCATCTTCTTGAGCATGTTCACCTTGTCCTTGTAAGGGGCGTAGCGAAACTTGATATCGAACAGGGTGGTGGCCTTGAGGATGCTGCGCTTGTGGGAGAAGGCATCGAACGAGTTCTTGCCGTGATAGGCGCCCATACCGCTTTCCCCCACACCACCAAACGGCAGGTTCGGGTTGGCCACATGCATCACGGTATTGTTGATACATCCGCCACCGAACTGGGTGCTATCGAGCACCTGGCGCTCCACCTGATCACTACTGGTAAACAGATACAGCGCCAACGGATATTCCGGCAATTTCTTCAGGTTGCCGATCAGCTCTTCCAGGCTTTGGTAGGTCAACATGGGTAACACTGGCCCGAAGATTTCTTCCTGCATGATGGCATCGTCCATGGAGATATCTTTCAACAGCGTCGGCGCAATATAGCGCTGTCCCGCATCGGTCTGGCCCCCCACCAGCACCCGGGCCTTATCGATCAGTGCGGCCACCCGCTGGAAATGCCGGTCGTTGATCATACGGCCCAGATCCGGATTCTGGCTCGACGCATCCCCATAAAAATCCCGGAGCGTCTTCACCATTTCCTTCTCAAAGGCATCGCGGATATCCGCATGGACATGAACATGGTCCGGCGCGATACAGGTCTGTCCCACGTT
Organism: Alcanivorax sp. DSM 26293; assembly: GCF_900107995.1. Lineage (GTDB taxonomy): Bacteria > Pseudomonadota > Gammaproteobacteria > Pseudomonadales > Alcanivoracaceae > Alcanivorax. The sequence goes on from NZ_FNUM01000003.1 coordinate 249,681, forward strand.
GAGCATCTTGCCGGCAATAATCCGCCGCGCCGCCACTTTCAGGTTGGCATCCTTGTGCACGATGGTCGGGCTCTTGCCACCCAGCTCCAGGGTGACCTTGGTGAGATGCTTCGCTGCTGCCGCCATGACGATACGGCCGACACGGGGACTGCCGGTAAAGAAAATATGATCAAAGCGCTCTTCCAGCAGCACATTGGTCACTTCGGTGCTTCCCTTGAATACCGCCACGTATTCCTCGCTGAAGCATTCCTTCATCATTTTCTCAATCACATTCGCCACGGTGGGGTTCAGTGATGACGGCTTGAGAATGGCCGTGTTACCCGCCGCGATGGAACCGATCAGAGGCTGCACCAGCAACAGGAAGGGATAGTTGTACGGCCCCATCAAAAAGGTCACGCCCTGGGGGGTGGACTCGATGCGGCTACGACCGGGCTGGGCCCACATTGATGTGCCGACTTTTTTTGGCTTCATCCAGCTTTTCAGGTGCTTGAGGGTGTGCTTGAGATCTTCAATCGCTGTAGTGATCTCGATATAGGCCTCGAAGGGCGGGCGGCCAATATCCACCTTGAGCGCTTCCTGAATCTCTTCCTGATACTGGACAATGGCGTCCTTCAGTTTGTTCAGCTGACGCACGCGAAAGTCATAGCTTCGGGTTGCGCCGGTCTCGAAAAACCGTCGCTGTCGATCCACCGCGACGCCAGCCCAGCTTTGTGACTGCTTCAGGTTTTCACTGTCCAATACCGCACCCATGGCGCACCTCCTCATTATTCGTTTAACCGCAAGGGTTGGGAAAACGAGTGTTCCATGGGTGACGCCCAGGCTCTACACAAAGCGAGCAAAGCACCTGACCAAAACAATCAGAAAGTGGCGAAAACCGCTATTTTTTCTTTTACTTAAACAAACGGGACATACATGTCCCGCTGCCATATATACCTTATGATTTTTTGTCGGAGCCATACTTGCATGGCTCCGACAAAGAAAGAAAAGGCTACGCCAACCAGTCCACAATACGGTCCATGGCGGTGGTGCAGTTGCCACAATATTGCCGCAGAAAATCATCGCCCAACGAAGCTTCCGCCGTCACCTTGGCTGCGCCATCCAGGGCCGCCTGGCCATCAAAATCCACAAAGGCCTGACGCAAGGTCAGTTCTCCCGCCGGGCGACCAAAGGCGTCGCCCGGCAAGGTGGCCACACCGGTATCTTCCAGCAAGGCTTCACACAGCGCCGCGCTGTCATGAATCCCCCGCTGGTGTAAGCGTTCTGCCAGCGGACTGAAATCCGGGAACAGGTAAAAGGCGCCATCGGGCATGGCAAGGTCCAGCCCGGCCCGCTGATAGGCAGCCACTTGGTAAGCCGCCAATCCTTTCAGAATACGCCGTGATTGAAACAGGTAGTCATCAATGTCAGCGCCACCCTGAAAAGCACTCACTGCCGCATGCTGGATCGGCGCGGCCACCGAAGTATAGGTTTCGCTGGCCACGGTGGCCATGGCATCGCGCAGCCAGGACAGATTGGGCGGGAAAGCAAAGGCCCCCAGACGCCATCCTCCCGCACCACACCACTTGCTCAGGCCGTCGCTGATGATGGTGCCTTCCGGGTAGTAACGGGCAATGGATCGGTGCTGACCGTCGTAGCGGGTGCGCCCGTAAATTTCATCGCTGAGAAGAATCAGTCGATGACGGCGGGCCACCTCGGCAATTTCCTGCAACTCATCGTCGGTAAAGGTATAGCCGTGGGGATTGGCCGGATAATTGAGGATCACCAGGCGGGGACGACCCGGGTCACTCTGACACAGGGCATCCAGGCTATCGGCACTGAGCTTCCAGTGATTGTGCCGGTGGGTCGGCAGCCAGTGCACGCGGCGACCGATGATGCTGGCCTGGGGCGCGTAGGACACCCAGCTCGGCGTGGGGATCACCAGGTCACCGTAGTAGACCAGCTGCAGGATGAACATAAGCTCCTTGGAGCCCGGCCCGATCATGATGTCTTCGCCCCGGAAGGCCACATCGTGCTCCCGGTCCAGATGACTGGCGATGGCTTCCTGCAACGCCGGCAAGCCTTTCACCGGCAGATAATCCTTCTCGCCGGCAAACTGACGCAACGCGTCCACCACCGAGGGAGGAACCGGAAACGGCGACTGCCCCAGGCCCAGCTTGTAGACCTGACGCCCCTGCTGACGCAGGGCATTGCTGCGCTCATTGATGGCCAGGGTGGCAGACACCCCCAGGCCACGGACATTCAGGTTGAGGTGTACATCGGGCTGGAACGGCATGATCGAAATTCCCCTGAACAAGACAGCGTTCTTTCGACCCTACCGGGTTGTCACCGGGCTGCAAAGTGCGCAGACCCGGTGACGGCAGGCACAACGGTGACAGATAAACCGCGGGTCACACCTTCAGGTATTTCGCCGCCTTGGCATCCGCCTTTTTCGCCAGCGGTTTCAGCTCGGCGATTTTTTTACAGACGGCGTCGCACTCTTCCTTGCTGAGCGCATGGCCATCTACGGCCTTGTGCAACTGGTGCATGTAGTTGTCCAGGATCGTCAGTACCGACAGATGCACCAGTGGAGCAATGGACGCCTTTTTCTGTGTGATCTGCTGTTTGCGGTGGGCCTGCTCCCAGCGTTTTTCGAATTCCTTGTGGCTCAATGTCATGACAACCTCCCTGTTCAGAATGTGAGTTTATTGACGCTGATACTGTTCAGCCCCAGCTCGCCGCCGCTGATACCCTCCAGGGCCACCGGCAGGCTGATGTCGTTGAGCGATACCTTGCCCAGGGTCGCACCGAGTTTGGCATCACTGAGCGTCATGCTGCCCACGTTCAGATGCACCGTGGGGGTCACCGCAATACTCACCTTGAGGATGCCCAGATCCACCCCCAGGGATTTATCCGAGGCCGTGGCATCCACATTGAATGCCTGGCTGGTGGCCGCTGGCATGGTCACAGACGGGATGCTGATGTTTTCCAGGCTGGCACCGGGCAGAGTGAGCTGTTCGGTGGGCGCGGCACGATTCACCCGCATCGCTTCGCCGTTGGCACCCGGCACCGACAGGGAACTGAGCGACAGCTCACCAATACCCATACCGGACACGGACAACCCGGCGCTGGGCAGGCCCAGTTTATCCAGGCGAATACCGGACAGATCCAGGTTGCCCAGGTTGAGCTGGTCGATGGGTTTCATCTGCGCCACCAGACCGGGGATATCAATGGCCGGAATCTGCAGGTCGATATTGCCCAGGTCCGGCACCGTGATGGTGCCCAGATCCACCGGGATATCCAGGCTGCCCATATCCTCGCTGCCATCCCAGCTGCCCAGCCAGCCCAGATCAATTTTCCAATCGAGTCGAAAACCCAGCTCGACAAGGGTACGCACCTGATTGAGCACGGCTCTGGCGCTATCGACCGAGGCCTGGGTGTTTTCCACGTGCAGGTTGCCAATGCTGGCGCTACCCAGAGTGACCTTGTCCACGCGCAGGTTATTGAGCGTGCCGTCTTGCACGCTGACCTGATCGATGGCGATCTTGCGGGAAACCTGGGCGCCGAGTACGCCCAGACGAGTGAGAAGATCCCGGGAAACCGGGAGAGAATCCAGCAGATTATCTGCGGACAACCGTTCCTTGAGTGACATGTTTGCCTCCTGGCAGAGTTGGATACGCACACTCCGGTGTGCGCACCCAACTCTAACCAAAATGGCATTTATTGCATATAAAGCGTACGTGCCAATTTATCCGCCCACGCCCGCTGCATTCACCGGAGGCGGCACCTCCACGGCCTCCACAGCCTCATTGGGCGCCTCCCCGACGGGCAGATAGTTTTCCGATTCCGGATTACGCCAGTCCGGGCATTCCGCCGCTGCCTGCAGATCCTCCTGGGCGGCCGCAAACGCCTGAACGGGCTGGGACGCAGGAGGGAGGTGGTGGTAATCGCTCTGTGGCACCTGGATGGCATTGAACCAGCCATTGGGAATCCAGTTGAAGTCCGGATTCGGCAGGATCTTGCCATTGAAATGTCCCCCCCGGGAAAAGGCACGGAGAACATCGTAGGTGGAATTCATGCAGTTGCGACCGAACAGCTGATAAGGCTGAGCACTGACCCAGGCCATGACACGCAGTGCCGCATCCGGATCAGGCCATACCTGATGAGTCATGGTCAGATATTTGAAATAATTATACTCGGCGCCCTGATGCACCATGTTTGCAAAGACCTGGGTGGCCTGCCGTTCGCCCGGCACCCGGCGTGACCAGAAACCGTTCATGCCGTTCCCGTTGCTCCAGCCGTCACCTTCCACGGCTCCCACCATCCACTGCCCGTCCGGCAGTTCAAACCCCCAGCCCACATGCCCCAGCAATGGCTGGCCGGCCAGATCCGGACGTTTTGGGCACAGTACGACAATTGCATTGGCTTGACTCATTACGTTCCCTCGCGATGGTTATGATGTTGTTTTGCCGTTCTTCCTGAACGGTAAAGCCCGGCGCCACCCCAATGGGCACGCGCAGACCAAAAAAGACTATAATCGCAACCTTCTTACAACGGAATATGTGTGCGGACTGATCATGCCCTCTTTCGATATCGTCTCTGAAATTGATGAAGTAGCCCTGCGCCACGCGGTGGAAAACGCCAACCGTGACCTGGCCAATCGTTTCGACTTCCGTGGCGTGGAAGCCAGCATTGAACAGAATGGTCTGGATGTGACCCTGAAAACCCAATCGGACTTTCAGGTGCAGCAGCTGGAAGAGTTGTTTGCCAAGGCGGCCGTGAAACAGGGCATCAGCGTCGCCGGCGCTGACCGTCCGGAAAAACCCGAGCACAGCGGCAAGACCTTCTCGCTGACCCTGACCTTCCGCCAGGGCATCGAGCAGCCCCTCGCCAAGCAGATCGTCAAGATGATCAAGGACAGCAAGCTCAAGGTGCAGGCCTCTATTCAAGGTGACCAGGTGCGGGTGAACGGCAAGAAACGGGATGACCTGCAAGCGGTGATGGCGCTGCTGCGCGAATCCAAAATTGAAACGCCGCTGCAGTTCAATAATTTTAGAGACTAAGTACTAATTGCAGGAGCTATGCTTGCATGGCGAATGGGGTGTTGGGCACGGTCACCATGCCAGCATAGATCCTGCAGAGGCCGGCGAAAGGCTCGCTGGTTCCAGGATCAATAACAATAATAAGGAGACATCATGTCCGCTACTTCGCACCCGGCGGTGCCACGCCTCAACCTGCTCTGGTTCACCGTGCTCGCCGCCCCCATGATGATCGGCATCGCCATCGCCCTGATGATCGGCTTCGGCCAGTACCAGGCGCCCATGGAGCTGGTCCCCACCGACACGCTGCGCATGGGCGCTATCGGCGCCATGGCGCTGACGCTGGTGGTAGCCCGACCGCTGCGCAATCTGCTGATGTCACCGGAAGCCATGGCAAGGCGCCCCCTGCAAGGCCTCCCTGCCAGCAGCGACGATGAGACTGCCGCCATGAAAGTGCAGACCAGCATGTTCATCCTGCTGGGACTGCTCGATGTTGTTGCCATGCTCGTCATCGCCTTCTGCCTGATGCAGGCCGATGCCCATCTGGCCATTCTCAATGGCATCTTCAGCCTGGTGCTGGCGATCATCGCCCGACCGGATTTTGCCTCTTTGATCGCTCAGACCCGCCAGCAACTACCACGCTGAGCCGGTACCGCGGCCTGGCACCTCGCGCGCCGGCCCCGGGCCGGTTCGCTATTGAACACCCCGCGACATGAATTGTTAATGAACACTGTTTAACAAATGGCCTCGCCACCGGTAAAACGAATCCCATGATCCATAACAAGGAGAACCATCATGGGTTTCAGGAACGGATTGACCCGATTGTTTGCCGGCCTGGCACTGCTGCTGGGCAGCATGTTGACCACCCCGGCCCTGGCCGCGGGGCTGATGACGCCAACCAACAGCGGCCTGCCACCACTGCAAATTCGCGAACAGCATGTCACCGTGGACGTGGAAGACGGCTACGCCATCACCGAGGTGGAGCAGGTTTTTCACAATCCCAATGACCAGGACCTGGAAGCCTACTACCGCTTCCCGGTCCCGGAGCGCGGCACCGTGGCCGAGTTCACGGTGTGGATCGACGGCAAGCCGGTAATCGGCGAGGTGCTGGAAAAACAGCAGGCCCGCCAAGTCTATGAAAAGGAAAAAGCCGCTGGCCGCGAAGCCGGACTCACCGAGAAGGACAGCTACAAGGCCCTCGATGTGCGGGTGCAACCGGTACGTGCCGGCCAGGACACCCGGGTGCGGCTGGTCTACATGCAGCCGGCCTTTGTGGATACCGGCATCGGTCGCTATGTGTACCCGCTGGAAGAAGGCGGGGTGGACGAACAAAAGCTGGCGTTCTGGACCGCCAACGACAGTGTCGAGGAACATTTCAGTTTCACCCTCAACCTGCGCAGCGGCTACCCGGTGGACGCCCTTCGCCTGCCCAAACATCCCCAGGCACAGATCCAGCAACTGGGCCCGCAACACTGGCAGGTAAAACTGGATAATCGCACCGCAACCGTTGTCAGCGAGGAAGACGACAACAGTGAAAGTGCCAACTTCTCCCCTCCCGCTGCCAATGGCCAGCCGACCAATGCCTTTACCCTGAATCAGGACATCGTCGTCTACTGGCGCCACCAGCAAGACCTGCCCGGCAGCGTGGATCTGGTTGCCTACAAGGCCCCGGGGAAAGACCGCGGCACCTTCATGCTCAGCATCACCCCCGGTGACGACCTGCCGCCAATCACCACCGGCAGCGACTGGGTGTTCGTGCTGGATATCTCCGGTTCCATGAATGCCAAACTTGCCACCCTGGCCGACGGCGTCAGCCAGGCCCTGGGCAAACTGCGCGGCGGAGACCGTTTCCGTATCGTGCTGTTTGATGACCGCGCCGAAGAACTCACTAATGGCTTCGTGGATGCCACCCCGGACAGCATTCGTCGCTACACGCAGAAAGTCATGCAGCTGCAATCCCGTGGCGGCACCAACCTGTTCGGCGGCCTGAGCCTGGCCCTGAAACCGCTGGACGCAGACCGTCCCACCGGCATCGTGCTGGTCACCGATGGCGTGGCCAACGTGGGCAAGACCCAACAAAAAGATTTTATCGACTTGCTGGAAAGCCATGACGTTCGGTTATTCACCTTTGTCATGGGTAACAGCGCCAACCGCCCCATGCTCACCGCCATGACGGATGCCAGCAACGGCTTTGCCCTCAGCGTCTCCAACAGCGACGACATCGCCGGGCAGATTCTGAACGCCACCGCCAAGCTCACCCACCAGGCCATGAATGACGTAGAGATAGACATCGATGGTGTGCGCACCGCCGACCTGCAACCGCAGCGCATCGGCAGCATCTACCAAGGTCGCCAGATCGTCCTGCTCGGCCATTACTGGGGCGATGGTCCGGCGAATGTCACCCTGCGCGCCAACGTGGCCGGCCAGGACAAGCAATACAAGACCCGTTTCGACTTCCCCGCCAGTGGCGGCGACAACCCGGAACTGGAACGCCTGTGGGCCTACGCCACCATTCAGGACATGCAACGGGAGATCAATTATTTCGGTGAAGAAAAGGATCTGCAGCAGGGCATCGTCGACCTGGGCCTGGAATACGGCCTGGTCACCAACTACACCTCCATGGTGGTGCTGCGCGACGAAGTCTTTGAGGAGTACGGCATCGAACGTCGCAATGCCAAACGCCGGGAAATCGAAAAACTCGCCAAGGCCCAGCGGCAGGCCAACGCGCCCACCAGCAACCGGGTGGACCAGGCACAGCCCATGTACACCACGAACCGTCCCTCCTACAGCGGCGGCAGCGGCAGTGGCGGCGCCTTCGGCATCGGTACCCTGCTGCCCTTCCTGATCCTGCTGGTCGGCGGCGGGCTGCGCCGGCGCCAATGAATCAACTGATGACAGCAACCCTTTCCGGACAGGGTCTCCCCTGTCCGGAATTTTTTATGGCCGCAAACCCCACGGCTTTCCAAATGTAGGGTGCACTGAGCCCAAGGCGAACTGCACCACAAAGCGCCGAATCGGTGCAGTTCGCCCTAGGCTCAGTGCACCCTACACGGTCGGTGGCCGCTTCCGTTTCCTCTAAGCGGCGATGAACCTCTTTACTCCTGCCGACCCTCGATCGCCGACAACAGCACCCCGGCGGCAATCCCCAGGCGTTTGTCCAACCGGCCGTCCCGGTCGGCACTGAAATCCACATCCAGTTTGAGAATGAAAGGGTTAAATCGCTGTCGATATTCCGCCACGGGCTTGTCGGCCACACTGGCGTGGTAATGCTGCGGAAAGAAGAACGCCAGAAATTCGATATAGCGGCGCACCAGCGCCTTGAGCATGGAGTCTTCTTCCAGGGTGCCAATTTCCCGACCCTCGCTATCCAGGAAGGTCCAGTGATCGCGCAGGAAGGAAGACTTGAAACCCGCCCGCCGCAACGTACCCACATGCTCATTGCGTTGCGAATCATGCACGTCGTAGGCACCGGCGAAATCAAAAATGCTGCGCGTGGAAATCCGCAGCAGCTCCTGCTCCTGGGTGTCATCCGCATACAGGCGAATATCCTCGCGGATGCGGAAACGCTTCATGTTGGAATATAGCGCCAGCTCGCCCGTGTCCGTGTAGAGATGAAAGGCATCACCAAACAGCCGGAAGAATTTGCGGCGGATGGTATAACGGGGATGCTGAAAGCGCACAGCGTGCGTCATGGCCTGCTCTCCTTGGCAAGTCTCTGAATGGGACGTTACGGTTTCTGCTAAACGATGCGGACTGAGTCTCTTAGTAGCAATACAAGCAGGGTTTGTTCCCGCACAATAACCGGGCATCGTGGCAAGATTGACCGAAACAGCACTGACTCTGACATTCAAGGCGACACCATGGATCCGGCATTCTGGCATCAGAAATGGCACAACGGGGAACTGGGCTTTCACCTGCCCCAGGTCCATCCACTCTTGCAACGGTACCTGGGCGAGCTGTCACTGAAAGCCGGGCAGACCCTTTTTCTGCCCTTGTGTGGCAAGACACTGGATATTGGCTATCTGCTGGAGCAGGGCTACAGCGTGATCGGCGCGGAGCTGTCCGGGAAAGCCGTCACCGACCTGTTCGCGTCCCTGAACCGCCAACCGGAGATCACCCCCTGGCAAGGTGGCAAGCGTTACCGGCAGGGTGACCTGACCGTCTTTCAGGGCGACATTTTTCTGCTGACGCCCGATGATCTTCCCGCCGTGGATGCGATCTATGACCGCGCCGCCCTGATCGCCCTGCCGGACACACTGCGCGCACGGTATGCCCGCCATCTGCAGACGCTGACCCACAAGGCGCGGCAGTTACTGATCACGCTGGAATATGATCAACAGCAGATGGCGGGGCCGCCGTTTTCGGTGGACCAGGAGGAAGTGGAAACACGGTACGGCGATCACTACCGGGTAACCTCACTCTCCCGAAAAATGATTCTCGACCACGAACCGGTTTTCCGGGAGAAAGGGCTATCGGCGTTATACGAAAATGCGTTTCTGCTGGACTGATTTTTTCGTAGAGGGCCGGCGTGCTCGAGACCCGCAAGCCGGCTCGCCTTGCAGGAGCTATGCTCCCATTGCGCTCCCAAGCCTTCGCCATGCAAGCATAGCTCCTGCAAAAGACACCCTTCGCAAAATGGCAGAGCACACACCTCTCTGCCCTCTTTGGAAAAATATTTCCTGATCTGGCCGCACTCACGATCAAATCACCAGGGCAACACGCTGCCGTCGGAGTGCCAGAAGGTGCCGCTGTTTTCCAGGTTCAGTTCATCCATGCGGGCAATCAGGTTGGCCGCTGCTTCGTCTACGGTCAGATTACCGCTGTTGCCGGTCATATCGGTCTGTACCCAACCGGGGTGCAAGATTGCCACGGCAATGCCGCGATCGTGCAGGTCCAGCGCCAGGGATTTACCCGCCGCATTGAGGCCCGCCTTGCTGATGCGGTAGCCGTATTTCTTGCCGGAGGTATTATCGGCGATGGACCCCATCCGCGAGGTCATCAATCCTACCTTGCTGCCCTCACGCAGATTGCCCAGCAATGCCACGGTCATCCGCAGCGGGCCCAGGGTGTTGACCTTGAACTGGTCCAGAAGCTGCTCAAAGTCCATCTGGTCCACCGTCTCACTGAGCATGATGCCGGCGTTGTTGTAGAGAATATCCACCGGAGTATCGCCCAGGGCACTGGTCAGGTTGCTGACCCCGTCTGCGGTGCTCACATCCACCCCGTCAATGACCTCCACCCCACTGTCTATCAGCGCCGTGGACGCCTGACGGCATACCGCCAGCACCCTGTCCCCACGGGCCTTCCAGTGCCGGGCCAGTGCAAGGCCGATGCCCCGGTTTGCGCCGGTAATTACAATTGTCTTCGCCATATCTGCCTCCTTTCCGTTGATATCCCAGCCACTTAGCGGGCACCCCATTCAAGCACTTCTGTTGTGCATTACAAAACACTGCAATACCAGATACAAAACGACATTTTTAGCCAACATTGGCACCGCAATGAATTTTATATAGTGCGCGCATGGGTGGATCGCGCTGATACGCCTGTCATACACACTTTGTGTTCATGGAAGATTAAGGGGGAAGTACCCATGCTACATCTTTTGAAAATCCTGCTGATGAGCTCCCTGCTCGTCACCCTGGCCGCCTGCGGCGGCGGCGGTGGTGGCAGCAACCCGACCAACGATAACGGCAACACCAGCGAAGAAACCGGCAACACTGGCGGTGAAGACGAGGGTGATACCGACGGTGGCGACACCGGGGGGGAAGACGGTGGCGACGATGAGACCCCGCCGCTCACCGACGAAGAGAGCCAACAGCTTCTGACGCTGATCGACACCAACAACCACTTTACCGTTTCCGTCTGCCCGCAGACCCTGCTCGGCACCCAGCTGGGTGGCGCCATTGATGTGCTGGCCTGCGAAAACGAAGCGCTGACCAACATCTCCCTGGGCAACGACAACGTGCTGGGCCTGCTCTGCGCCAACACGGTTGCCGCCACTGACACCGACCTGCTCGGCAGTGTGAGCGAACCCACTTTCCTGCCGACCTGCCTGGAAGAAAGCGTTCCTTATCTGATCGACACCCTGGGCGGCGTCCTGGATAGCAGCGGCCCCATCGGCCAGCAGCTGTGTGCCGGCGCTGAAAACCCGCTTGAGTGTGTGGTAGTTGCCCTTAGCACCGTTCCGGACAGCACCCTGGCCGGCGTACTGGGCTACCTGGGCTGCGACAACGCGCTCAATCCCCAGCTCTGCCTGACCCAGGTCGCGGACAACCTGGCCATGGGCGAACCCCTGATCGGCACCGTGAACAGCCTGTCCCTGGCCCTGTGCCCCATTGCCACCAAGGCCGAGGAATTTGCGCCGGATCAATGCTTCACCGAAGTGCTCGGCGGCGTGGGCTCCATCCTCAACCTGACCGGCGGTCTGGGCGAACTGTGCCCGGAAGGCGCGGACCCGTTCACCTGCCTGCTGGCGGCTGGCGAAAACCTGGGCCCCATCGGCGAACTGCTGGGTCAAAGCCCCCTGGATCCGAGCATCCTGGAAGACCTGCTGGCTGGCCTGGCCGAGCCGGGCAACATGGAATTGCTGAGCGAACTGCCCGCCATGCTGGAACAGATTCCGGTACTGGGTGAACAACTGGCCGGCCTGCTGGGTAACGGCGGTGACCTGTTCGACACCCTCGGTGACCTGCAATCCCTGCCTGACCTGCTGACGCAAATCCCGGTACTGGGCGACATCCTCAATGGCGCAGCCGGTGGTGGCAGCGGTGGCCTGCCCACCGACGCCCTGAGCCTGGAAGCCCTGATGGGCGCCCTGGAAGGCGAGCAACTGGCCATGGTGACCGACCTGCTGGCCAACGTGCCGGTACTGGGCGATGTGGTCAACCAGCTGCTGGGTGCTGTGTCCTGTGACGCCGCCAACCCGCTGGACTGCCTGACCGACTCCGCCGACCAGCTGGAGCAGTTCACCGCCCTGCTGGAGCAGGTTCCGGTACTGGGTGACGTGCTCAACGAACTGCTGGCCGCCCTCACCGGTGCCGGCACCGGCGGCGAGCTGCCGGGCACCGACATGCTCAACGAGATTCCGGTACTGGGCGACCTGCTCAACCAGATCCTGACCACCCTGCAGGGCGGCGCTGGCGGCGACATGCTGACCCCGGACCTGGCCATGCTGGAACAGATTCCGGTTCTCGGCGAGCTGCTGAGCAGCCTGCTGGGCGGTCTGATGAGCGGTGATCCTGCCTCCCTGCTGGACGGCATCCTGGACCAGAACGGCAACCTGCTGGATACCGTCTCCGCCCTGGTGGAAGAACTGCCGCTGGTCGGCGATCTGGTCGGTAACCTGCTGGTATCCCTGCTGGGTGAAAGCGAAGCCAGCAACCTGCTGGCCCCGCTGAATGATGCCCTGACCACCATCCCGGTACTGGGTCCGGTACTGGGTGGCCTGCTGGGTCTGCTCGGCTAATACGCTACCAAGCCTCACAGAAAACGCCCCTTTAACGGGGCGTTTTTTGTTTCTGCCCCGCCTCCCCCTTTTCTGTCACCGCGTCTTTGCTACAGTGGACATCCACTTTAAAGAGCCTGTTTGAGGTCTATACGCAACCGCGTTGCTACTCAAAATGGCGCCAGGCAAGGCGCGGACCGCAGGGCCTGACGGGTCAAGTTCAAGGTTCGCAACACAGTATGGCGCCATTTTGAGCAGCAACCCGAAGGGCCGGGCCCCTTTTTCCGCCAGCCCGCGATTGCGCTTTCTTATGTAGAGTGACTACACGGCACAATCGCAATCACGACCTGACGAAAAAATTGACTCCGGCGCGGCTGCGTATAGACCTCAAACAGGCTCTTCAACAAAGGATGCCCATCATGACCATTGCAGTCGGCGATACCCTTCCCACCCTGACCATCAAGACCAACGGCGCCAAAGGCCCGGAAGACCTGAACACCGGGGATTTTTTCAAGGGCCGCAAAGTGGTCCTGTTCGCGGTACCCGGCGCCTTCACCCCAGGCTGTTCCAACACCCACATGCCCGGTTTCGTGATCAACGCCGATGCCATTCTGGAAAAAGCCGATGCCATCGCCTGCATGGCAGTCAACGACGCCTTCGTCATGGATGCCTGGCAGAAAGACCAGAACGCCGAGCACATCACCATGCTGGCGGACGGCAACGCGGAATTCGCCAAAGCCCTGGGCCTGGAACTGGATGCCACCGGTGGCGGCATGGGCATCCGCAGCAAACGCTTCGCCCTGATCGCCAATGACGGCGTGGTGGAATACCTGGGTGTGGATGAAAAAGGCGTGGAAAAAAGCAGCGCCGAAACCGTGCTCGGCGAACTCTGAGACGAACAACGCAAGATAATGTGTAGGGTGCACTGAGCCCAGGCGAACTGCACCATCAAGCGTTGGGCTGGTGCAGTTCGCCTGGGCTCAGTGCACCCTACGTTCAGGCCCGGTCTTTCCCCTCATCACCCGGTTACCGCTGATACGGCACCACTTCATAAGGGTTGCCACCCAGCGCCGCCGAGATATCCGCAATGGCTTTCTGGCCACGGACACTGTTGCCCGCCGCATCCAGTGGCGGGGAAATGGCCGCGATACCGAACTTGCCCGGCGACACCGCAATAATGCCGCCGCCCACCCCGCTCTTGGCGGGCAGGCCGGTGGCATACAGCCACTTGCCGGCATCGTCATACAAACCGGCGGTGGCCATGACCGCCAGCACCTCGGGCACATTGGCCGCTGTCATCACTGCCTTGCCGGTCACCGGATTCACCCCGCCGTTAGCCAGGCTCGCCGCCATCACTGCCAGGTCCCGGGCATTCACACCCACTGAACACTGGCGGGTATAAATATCCGTGGCCTGCACCGGATCGCCCTGCAGATGGCCGTAGGCATGCATCAGATGCGCGATGGCCTGATTGCGCTGATTGGTGGCCGCCTCCGAGGCATAGATGTCGTCCTGCACGGTGAGCTTCCGACCGGCAAAATCGTTATAAAACCCGAGAATCTTTTTCCATACCGTATCGGCATTGCGCCCCTGCACCATGCTGGTGGCGGTAATCGCCCCGGCGTTGACCAGCGGATTCATCTCCGCTCCCCGATACTGCTCGATGGCATGGATGGAATTGAACGGCTGCCCGGTAGCATCCACCCCCATGGTATCCGGTAACGCCGCCACGCCCTTCTCTTCCATCACCAAGGCCATGGTGAAGACTTTGGAGATGGACTGGATCGATACCTCGGATTTCACATCGCCGACACTGAACACCCGGCCATCCACCGTCACCAGCACAATGCCGAAAATGTCTGAATCCACCTTGGCCAGGGCCGGGATATAATCCGCGTTGGCGCCTTCGTCCAGCCCTTGATAACGCTCATGGGCCTGCGTCAGTGCCGCGCGAATCGCCTCCGCCGACGGTAACTCACCGGCCAGCGTCAGGCCCGACACCAACAGGCCACCGACCAACACCATCCCGCTCAGCACTCTCTTCCCTGCAACCCATCCCATGCTCTCTCTCCCTTGCACCAACCAACTTGAACAATGCCACCTTGAGTAGGGATGCTATACGGGTGGCCAGCAACCTGACCAGCACCCATCCGCCACGGGTTCACATCAGCGCCACAGGTTATGTGCTAACAATACGTTATGAACGGCAAGGACAGAGCACCATGAGCATCCTGCAACTGCCCCATGCGAAACCCGAAGCCATCCTCATCGACTGGCACGCTACCCTGGTGGACACCCACGATGCCATGTACCACGCCGTGGACGATGTGTTGCCCCACCTCAAGGAGCTGGACCTGTGGGACCGACTGCTGGACCCGGATGATTCCAAGACCATCGAAGACGCCAAGCTGCTCATTTATGTGAAGGACCATAAACGCCTGCATCCCAAGATCGTTGCCCAGCGAAAGATTTCCCGCACCGATATTTTCGAAGTGTTGTTCGGCAGCGATCAGGATGCCAAGGGCCGTGCCCACCAGGCCTTCGACGAGGCCTATAAAAAATACGTGGACGAAGTGTTCCCCCTGGAAGACGACATCCGCCAGCAGCTGGAACGTATCCGTGCACTGGGCATCAAGGTCGGCCTGATCTCCAATCGCAAACGGGACTTTCTGGAACACGAACTGGCCCTGGTGGACGGTACCGGCTGGGAAGACCTGTTCGATGTAGTGGTGTGCGGCAGCGACGTGAGCAAGCGCAAGCCATCCCCGGAAATGCTGCTACTGGCCATGGAAAAACTGGGCCTTCCCCCCTCGGAAAGCTGCTGGTACGTGGGCGACAGCACCACCGACGTGATCGCCGCCAAGGAAGCCGGTGTTACCTCCATTTTCTACAACGGCGCCGGCTGGGATCAGGCCTGGCTGGACAAGATCTTCCCCAACACCATCAAGCACCCTCATCGCCCGGACGCCGTGGTCGGCAGCATTGCCGAGCTCACCAGCCTGGCCCGCCACCTGCTGGCCCAGCACAAGCGCGTGGAGCGTGCCCGCTAGCCCTCCCGTAGGAGCGTCGCTCGCGGCGCGATCCCCAACGAAGGGAACCCGTTGCCATTCCCGTTGGAGTCTTGCTCGCAAGGCGAAGGAGCCGGGAGAGGGATCAAGGAGTTCGCCTTGCGAGCAGGGCGCCAAAGGGAAGCATTCCGCCTGACCCATCCGTCGTGCTAAAACCCGGATTCGGTCAGCGCCGTAAAATAACAATTGGCCCCTTCGCACCGATCATTAATGGTACGATCGTGCATCTTTTTAGCCGGGAGAGACTCATGGCCAGCAACCCCCTCCACGCCTTCTGCGACGACGCCCTCGGGCACGACGACGCCACCGCCCTGGCCGAGCGATTACGCCAGGGTCAGGTCAGCAACCGGGAGGTCACCGAGGCGGCCATCGCCCGGCTACAGCGCGTGGAGCCCACCCTGAAAGGGCTCACCCTGGACACCTTCGACGCCGCCCGCCAGCGCGCCGACAGCAAACGCTTCAGCGGCTTCTTCGCCGGTGTGCCCAGCCTGATCAAGGACAACCTGGACCTGCGCGGCCTGCCCACCGGCCACGGCAGCCGCGCCCTGGGTCAGGCGCCACTGAAGAAAACCAGCGGCATCGCCAAACAGTACCTGGCCCAGGGCTTCAACCTGCTGGGCAAGAGCACCCTGCCCGCCTTTGGCTTCACCGCCAGTACCGAACAGGTAGGCGTCCCCGCCACCCGCAACCCCTGGCACAGCGACTACTCCGCCGGCGGGTCTTCCGGGGGCAGCGCCGCCCTGGTGGCCGCCGGTGCCGTGCCCATCGCCCATGGCAACGACGGTGGCGGCTCCATCCGTATTCCCGCCGCCTGCTGTGGCCTGGTGGGCCTGAAAGGCACCCGCGGGCGCCTGATCGACCAGGAAGCCGCCAAGGTGCTGCCGGTGAATATCGTCAACGATGGCGTGCTCACCCGCAGCGTCCGCGACACGGCCCACTTCTTTATGGAAGCGGAACGCTACTACCGCAACCGCAAGCTCAAACCCATCGGCCAGGTCACCGGCCCGGGCAAGCAACGGCTGCGCGTGGGCATGATGATCGACTCGGTGACCGGGGATGCCACCTGCCCGCAGACCCGCCGCGCCGTGGAAGACACCGCCCGCCTGCTGGAAAGTCTGGGACACACCGTGGAAGAGGCCCGCATCGACCTGCCCGCCCGGTTCGTGGAAGATTTTCTGCTCTACTGGGCCATGCTCGGCTTCCTGGTCAGCAAGGGCGGCAAGGCCCTGTTCCCCCAGGGTTTTGATGCCGGCCAGCTGGACCCGCTCACCCGTGGCCTGGCCGACTATTACCAGCAACGTTTTCTGAAAACCCCGGGCATGCTGCGCCAGCTGCGTCTGGCCCGGCAGCGCTACGCCGCCGCCTTTGCGCAATACGATGTGATCCTCAGCCCGGTACTGGCCCACACCACCCCGCAAATCGGCTACCTGGGCGCCGACCTGCCCTTCGACACCCAACTGGAACGGCTGCTGCGCTACACCACCTTCACCCCCGCCAACAACGCCTCCGGCGGCCCCGGCATCTCCCTGCCCCTGGGCCAGACGGCCGATGGCCTGCCCATCGGCGTGCAGTTCTCTGCCGCCAACGGCGAAGAGGCCCTGCTGTTGGGTCTGGCCTTCGAACTGGAAGAGGCCCACCCCTTCCAGTCTCTGGGTAGGGTGCACTGAGCCTCAGGCGCACTGCACCATCACCCCGCCCAGGCCCCACACGACAGGTAATCGCTGGAAGAACCAAACTCAGCGACTCACGTCATAGTGGCCGCCCACCGCCTTTTGCTATGGTCGCTACGTTGATCTAACAAGGAATCCGGATCATGGAAAACCAGACCATCAGCGGCGGCGTGGTCCACGCGCTACCGGATGACCTTCGCCAAGCCCTCCAGGCGGATAGCGCCATGCTGGCACAATGGCAAGACATCACCCCGCTGGCCCGCAACGAATGGATCTGCTGGATTGAAGATGCCAAGAGAGAGGCAACCCGGCAGGGGCGCATTACCCGTGCCCGGGAAAACCTCACCGCCGGCAAACGCCGCCCCTGCTGCTGGCCGGGCTGCCCCCACCGCGAACGCACCGGCAAGGCCTGACTGGCCGTTGGAGCTATGCTTGCATGGCGAACCCGACACCCATCGCTTGCAGGCAAGCTCCTACAGATCGGCGATTACGAGCCACATCACCGAAACTGGCTCGGCGACACCCCGTACCATTTCTTGAACGCCCGGGAAAACGCACTCA
Organism: Alcanivorax sp. DSM 26293; assembly: GCF_900107995.1. Taxonomy (GTDB): domain Bacteria; phylum Pseudomonadota; class Gammaproteobacteria; order Pseudomonadales; family Alcanivoracaceae; genus Alcanivorax. The sequence goes on from NZ_FNUM01000003.1 coordinate 267,439, forward strand.
CCTCGGAAAACCCCAACAGAAACGCCATCTGTGTCACCGTCATCCCCGGAGTGCGCAGGTGGCGTTCCACCAGGGTCTTGCGGGTATCCTCCAGCAACTGTTTCCAGCTCAGCCCCTCGTCTGCCAGCCGCCGCTGCAGGCTGCGGGTGCTCATGCAGCATTCCGCCGCCGCATCCGCCTGGGCGGGCTCGCCATCCGGTAAACGCTGCTCGATCCACAGTGCCAACCGGCTGGCCAAGGCCGCCTGCTCACTGGCAGCCAGGCGCTGGGCCAGGGTGGCATCCAGCATGGCGGCCAGCTGCACATCACTGGCCGCCAGCATGTGTTGGGCGTTGTCCTTGTCGAACGCCAGGCTGTAGTGATCCGCCACCGACACCTGACAACGAAAATAGCGGGCCATGACCTGGCGTAACCCCGGCTCCAGCCACTCCGGCGCGCACACCGCTACCGGGTTATGGTCACGGTGAATGCGAATCCGCAGCAGGCGAACAATGGTGGCCATGACAAAGACGATGGCCTGGGGGTGGGGCTGGTGATCCGTGTTGGAGGAAAACTGCAGGGCCACGGTGGCGTCATCCACGGTCAGCTCGGTGCGCACCAGGTCGCTGATCAGGCGATGAAAGCGGGTAATGCGGTTAAGCACACTGTACAGATCGCCCCCCGCCGCCACCGCCAGCCCCAGGGCCCCGAAGGTGTTGTACTGGGCATGGCGGGCCACCTCGATGGCCATGCCCGGATCGCCCAGCTCCTGCAGGCAATCATCCAGCAGCGCCGTGGACACCGCCGCATCCAGCCGGGCCTCCGGATCCTGCACCATCTGCGGGTCCAGCCCGTGGCGACGCAGAATGGCGTCGCCGTCCAGCCCCCGCTCGTGCAACAAGTGCACAAGCGGCCCCATCAGCAGCGCTGCCGCCTGTTTTTTTTCTGACATTGGCGTCCCCGGTCAAACGGTTGGCGGGCAAAGCCGAGTTTTCCTGGCCGGCCTTGCCTAAAGTCGTTGCCATCGAGAAATGGAGGTTTCCCATGGCAACTGCACCTGCCCGCGGCAAGTCCGCGACAGACAAGAAGATACAACGCGACATCATCGCTATCAGTGATGATATACGGCAACGGCACGGCTGGCTCAAGCACCAGAACGCCATCGGCTTCGGCATCTTTGCCCTGGCGATTGCCGGTTGCAGCCTCAACGCCGTGCTTTACCTGCAAGGCATCATGCCCGCCTGGGCGGTGATCCTGCTGACCGCCTTCTGGACGTCACTGCTCCATGAACTGGAGCACGACCTGATCCACTGGATGTACTTCAAGAACAACAAGCTGGTTCATCACCTGATGATGCTCGGCGTGTACCTGTGGCGCCCCACCACCATCAACCCCTGGGTGCGCCGCCACCTGCACTTCCATCACCACAAGCATTCCGGCAGCGAGACCGACCTGGAAGAGCGCGGTATCACCAATGGCGAAAAGTGGGGACTCAAGCGCCTGATCATGGTGGGCGACAATATGCTGGCCGTCTATCTTCGTGCGGTGAAATACCTGACCGAACCCCTGAAGCTCTACCGCCGCGGTGTTATCACCCGCAAGGACCTGAAGAACTTCCGCCTCATCGGCCTGGTGAGCTACAACCCCCTGGGCGTGATCGTCCACGCCATCTGGCACTTCTTCGTGCTCTACCACCTGCTCAATGGCGCCGCCTGGCTGGCCGGCATCAGCATCCCGTGGCCGGAAGTGGTCACCGCCCAATTCACCTGGATCACCCCGCTGGTGGTGGTACTCATCGCCCCCAACATGCTGCGCACCTTCTGCCTGCACTTCATCTCGTCCAACATGCATTACTACGGCGACAACGAACCGGGCAAGATCACCGAACAATGCCAGGTGCTGAACGTCTGGTGGCTGTGGCCCCTGCAGGCCTTCTGCTTCAACTTCGGCAGCACCCACGCCATCCACCACTTCGTGATCCGCGACCCCTTCTACGTACGGCAGATGACCGCCAAGCGGGCCCATGTGGTGTTGAAGGAGAATGGGGTGAGATTCAATGATCTTGGCACCTTCCGACGGGCCAACCGGATGCACGACAAACCGCAAGCGGCTTGATGGTGATGACTTGCCAACAAAAAGCCCGTCCTGTGCGGGCTTTTTGGTTTTCAGCGGAAACGGCCTAGCCTACTCACTTCGACCTTTAGAATCTTCTTCATAATCAAACACCTTGCTGCCATCGGCTGTGAGAATACCAGTCAGGAGTTATATAGAACGCTCCTTATAACTCCGTGTAAGAGATTGGCTATAGCATCCCAACCCATTGTTATGGCAGGATTTTCTTTCGGATCCAGGGGGTACGGTTCCAGAGTTATACGGAACCGGGTTATGCGGAACGTTCTAATTAATACGCTGTTAGCTATACAAGGAGGCTTTATGCCAAAAAAGAAGAAACTCAAAGTAAATGGAAGTTCAATCACCGTATTTAGTGTTCAAGTGAAAACAGTTAAGAGCGCACATGACGGCTCCCCAATTGAGATTGTGGATTTGCAAATCTCCACAGATGATGCTGTCTATAGTTATGACATACGCAAAGATGAAAGAGCACCCGATGTACATGCAACTAGAGACTACATCGAGGATTCGTTAAATAAAGCTAAAAAAGACTTCTTGAACGTTGAAATATCTGAGTATACAGAGAGAAGTTACCTATTTTTTGATGTTCAGAAGATAGGACAAGTTCAATACACTGGATACAGACTCTAGTGTAGCTAACAAGAGTAAGCACTTGACCCCAAAAAGCTACGCTTTTTCGGTCAAGTGTTACAAGCGTTATCTATAAAGGGGAGTGTCTTGGCAGAGAATAAGAAATACCCAACACCAGAACAGTTTTTTATAGATTTCCCTTTGTATGAGACGGTCGAATACGAAGACCCAGATCTTGATCAAGGATGGGAGGTCAAATACTACGATGGGACCTTTGATTCTTATTGCCCAGGCTGTAATTCACACAGCATTTTCAGGCGGTATTGGCCGAATGGGAGGCATATCAGCTACGGAAACGAAAAATGGGTGGACGCAGGAATTTTCTCTGTCCAAGTAGCATGCACTCGAGATGCCAGCCACAATCTCACTTTTATCATTCTCGCGACTGGAACGACACTCCAGAAAATTGGTCAAACGCCGTCTGTTGCAACTCTCAACGTCTACGATATAAAAAAGTACTCGAAAACCCTCAGTGGAAATTATTATCGGGAATTCACTAAAGCAATCGGGCTTGCAGCTCACGGAGTTGGGATTGGTTCTTTTGTTTATTTAAGAAGAATCTTCGAGTCTCTAATCGAAGAGGCACATGTGGAAGCTCAACACCTTGACTCCTGGGATGAAGCCGCTTTTCAGAGCGCCAAAATGAACGAAAAAATAAAGATGCTTGAAGAGCTCCTTCCCAAGTTTTTGGTCGAAAACCGAGCCATGTACGCAATATTGAGCAAGGGAATACACGAGCTAGGCGAGTCAGAATGCCTAGCTGCTTTCCCTATAGTGAAAGTTGGGATTGAACTTGTTCTTGACGAGAAGCTGGAAGCAATACGGAAAAAGCAAAAGTTAGAGGATGCCAAGAAGGCCATCTCAGCATTGGGAAGCAAGGTCGGTAGATAACAAGTCAGGTCATCGGACGCGTAAGACGCGCCGCTGCCTTCAGCGTTAGGTTTATATGGCAGGATTATTCTCATACAACTCCCCCGAGTATCTCTATAAGAAACTTCAGACGGAGTTGGTGGCATTCTTTGATAACCCGACGGCAGATGGGATCTACACGGCTATATTTCCGCTTTACCACCTACGAGAGTGGATATGCCTTGGCGGACCCAGGCGCTATCGGAATAAACCTGTCTCTGATAGATCGCGAGAAGAGGAATTGCATGCCCGGCTTCATGAGATGACGGAGTACAAAATTATCCGCGATCTTTGTAATAACGCAAAGCATTTCGAAGATGCTGGTTCCGACCTGAGTAAGCGAACTGAAGAGCTAGAAGGGTTCCGCTGTGGTTTGGGAAGATGTGGCGATAGTTTAGGGGTTCATCACTTCTTGGTAGATGACCGAGAGATTCGCGATATATTTTGGCCTGTCTATATCATTTATTATGATTACTTTAATAAATCTAACAATTTTTTGAAGACGAACAGCACTGACGTTCCACCGCATTATGTCAAGCGCTAGCCCACCATCTCACACAAACAGACTCAAACCGGTCCATCACCATGAACATCATCAATATCGCAGACACCGTCATGAACCGCGCCGCCCGCTATCACGAGCACCGCGTCGAAGGCCTGGAGCATATCCCGGCCAGTGGCCCTGCGCTGATTGTGGTAAACCATTCCCTGGCCACCTATGACAGCGGCCTGCTGGCTGCCGCTGTGCGGGAACGCCTGGGTCGTGATGTGTGGCTGCTGGGTGATCGCTATATCTTCAAGATTCCGGTGGTCCGGGATCTGGCATCCGCCTACGGTTTCGTTGAGGGTTCACAGCACAACGCGGAAAGTCTGTTGCGCGATGGCGAGCTGGTGTTGGTGGCGCCGGGGGGCATGCGTGAAGCGCTGCGGCCCAGTAGCCAGAAGTACCAGCTGAATATCCGTGACCGGAAAGGGTTTGCGCGGCTGGCCATGCGTACCGGCGCGCCGGTGGTGCTGTCCGCCTGCCCGGCGGCGGACGACATTTATCATGTGATCGCGAACCCGGTGACCGACTGGGTGTACAACCGCTACAGGCTGGCCGCCCCGGTTATCCTTGGCAAGTTCGGCACCCCCATTCCCAGGCCCGCCAAACTGGTTCATTACCTGAATGCACCAATGTCACCGCCCGGCAATTGTAGCGACGATGACCCTAATGCCGTTGATGCCTTTCATGCCGCACTGGAGCGCCGTTTGCAGGAAATGCTGACGGAACATGCCAGCACCTGAAGGACACAACCAATGAAAAGCGCGGAAACTTTCTGGGACAAGGCCGCCGCCCGCTATGCCAAAAGTCCGATTCGGGACGAAGCCAGCTACCAGAAAAAACTGGCCATCACCCGGGAGTACTTCCAACCGGATTGGTCTGTTTTGGAATTCGGTTGTGGCACTGGCGGCACAGCCATCCTCCATTCGCCTTATGTGCGGGACATTCTTGCCACGGATATTTCCAAAAATATGCTGGAGATCGCGCAAACCAAAGCTGCTGATGCCGGCATTGGCAATATCCGCTTCCAGCAGGGCACGCTGGACAGCCTGCCGCTGGCCCCCGGGAGTTTTGATGCCGTGCTGGGATTGAATATCTTACATCTGCTGGAAGACCCCGACGCCGCCATCGGCCGAGTCAGCAGTCTGCTGAAACCCGGCGGTATTTTCGTTGCCAACACGGTACTTGCCGCCGATATGAAGCTGCACTGGCGACTGCTTATCCCGTTAATGCAGGCGCTTGGTTTTGCGCCCCATGTCAGTCGCTTCGACAGGGACGAGTTGTTCGCCATGCTGGCTCGGGCTGGCTTTGATATCGACCATGAATGGCAGCCGGACAGCCTGTCTGTCTTTATTGTGGCCAGAAAGCGCGCCTGACTGTTTCGTCAGTTTTCATTCCCCTCCCGGAAAAACGACGGCGCTACGCCGGTCCAGCGTTTGAAGGCGCGGCGGAAGTTGGCGGTGTCGCCGTAGCCCAGGGTGTAAGCCAGTTCCTGAATGGTCATGTGCTGGCTTTTCAGGTATTCCATGGCCAGGGCGTGGCGGACTTCGTCGAGGATTTCCTGGAACGAGGTGCCTTCATCCAGCAACCGGCGGTGCAGGGTTCGCGGGGTCATGTGCAGGATGCGGGCGGTGACGGTGAGTGAGGGAAAGTTCACCTGTTTGGCCAGCATCAGTCGGCGCACCCGTGCTGATACGGACGCATCCGATACCAGGTTCTGCAATTCCCGTTCGCAGAGTTTTTCCGCATGTTCGAAGGCGGCAGGGTCGGCGGTTCTCAGGGGCTGGTCCACCACTTCCAGCGGCAGGGACAGGCCGGTCCAGTTCTGGTTGTAGCGTACCGGGCAGCGGAACAGGGAGCGGACCAGTTCCCGGTCGAAGGCTTCGTCAAAGGTAAAGCTGGCCTCAGCCACCTGACAGTTGCCCAGGGTAATGAAGTCGAGCACGTTCTTTACCGCCACCACCACGGCCCCGAGCAGGAAGGGCCCCAGCTCACCCAGCGGCAGCAATTCCCGTATCTGCAGATTCAGGTAGTTGCCCTCCACCTGATGGCTGACCATGACCAGGTTGATACGCAGGGGAATAAACCGCTCCAGTAATTCCACCACCTGGCGGACAGAACCACTGTTCATGGCTGCATAGCCGACCATGCCATGATTATTGATGCGCAGCCGCTCGCCCACCATCAGACCCAGGGCGGATTCTCCGGTGATCGCTTCCGCTTCCAGAAACAGGGCTCGGACCACCTCCCAGGGAACGCTGGTATCGGCCTGTTCAAGATCGGCCAGCGACAGCTCATGGGAAGCCAACCAGGGAGCAACGTCGATCCCCATCTCCGTGAGCTGGTCTGCCACCTGGCGGAGATAGTTGATGGACAGTGCCCATTCCATCGGCTGGTTCATGGCTGGCAAGATCCGAAAATTCGCATTGTCAAAAAATGACCCCAATCTGTCTACAGACAACCTACCCCAGCACCGGTCGCATATCTAGCATCGATCTCCACTGCTCAAACCCCGAGCACGACAACGGTACAGGAAGGTAACAAAGCACAATAAAACCTTACGTATTGGCTGCCTTTCATCAGGGAGAACATCATGCGATATGCAAAACAATTTATTATTTTTCTCGTGGTTTCCACGGTCCTTTTCGCCAACAGCACTCACGCCAGCATTGGCAACAAACGCACACTCTGCGTTTTCGATCTGGTCGGTGCCAACGGTGATTTCTACGGCATCATGAAGGATTTCAAGACCGCCGCGCTCGGCTGGGGCGTGGACATTGAATTGAAGCCCTATACCGACGAGAAAATTGCCGCCGAAGATTTGAAGGCGAAGCAATGCGATGGCGCCCTGCTTACCGGCATCCGTGGCCGTCAGTTCATCAGCTATACCGGCAGCATGGATTCCATCGGCGCCATCCCCGACTACGATGCTATGCGCATGGTGGTGACGATCCTGGCCAGCGGTAACCCCAAGGTAAACCCACATCTGGTGTCCGGCCCCTATGAGTTTGGCGGCCTGGTACCCATGGGCGCAGCCTATCTGTTCGTGAAGGACAACAGCATCGATACGGTGGAAGAACTGGCGGGAAAATCCATTGCGGTGCTGGAATACGATGTGGCCGAGGCGAACATGGCCAAGCGTGTGGGCATGTCACCGGTGATGTCGGATATCACCAACTTCTCCACCCGTTTCAACAACGGTTCCGTGGATACCTGCTTCGCTCCCATCTTCGGTTATTCCGCCCTAGAACTGTACAAGGGCATGCAGCCGGACGGCGGCATCATTGATCTGGTGCTCGGCCAATTGAGTGCACAGCTGATTCTTCGCAAGGATCTTTTCCCCGCAGATTTTGCCGATCAATCCCGCAAGTATCTGGCCGGCCAGTTTGATCGTGCCATGCGCATCATCAACAACGCCGACGGCGAAGTGAATGAAAAGTGGTGGATCAATATTTCTGATGAAGAAACTACTCGTTACGACGAAATGTTTCGCCAGGCCCGTATCGATCTGGCCAACCAGGGCGTTTACAACAAGGACATGATGAGCCTGCTGCGCAAGGTGCGCTGCAAGGGCAATCCGTCCCGAGCGGAATGCGTCAATCCCGTCGAATGATCTGATCGATTATTTCTTTTCTTTCAACGTCATCTTGCAGTGATCTGCACAGCATTATGCGAGGCATTATCATGTTGGAAAAAATCAATCCTGATACCTTGTTGCGTTTGAAAAAATGGGGCTACCTGGCCTGCTGGATGCTCTTTCTTCCCATGGTGCCGTTTTCCGCGCTGGTGGGTCGTGAGCAGGGCACCCAGAATCTCTGGGCCTGGATGATTCTGGCGGTGTTCTTCATTCTGGTGCCGGTGGTGGATTACCTGGTCGGCAAGGACCCGGTGAACCCGGATGAAGAAAAACAGGTCCCCGAACTGTCCCAGGACAAGAGCTACCGCTCCCTGCCCCTGCTGCTGGCCGTGGCCTGGCTGGGCCTGTTGTTCTATGCCGGCCATGTGTTCGTCAGCAATGACTATTCCTCGGCCGGCATGCTCGGCTGGATCATGTCCATCGGCCTGCTTGGCGGCATGATCGCTATCAACCTGGGTCACGAGCTGATTCACAAGGACCCCAAGGTGGAAAACTGGATGGGCGGCCTGTTGTTGTCGTCGGTGACCTACGGCGGCTTCAAGGTGGAGCATGTGCGTGGTCACCATGTGCATGTGTCCACCCCGGATGATGCGTCTTCCAGCCGCTATAACCAGTCTCTGTATGATTTTCTGCCCAAGGCGTTTGTGCGCAATTTCAAGAATGCGTGGAAACTGGAAAAGCAGTACCTGGAACGCAAGGGCAAGAACAACATCAGCATTCATAACGAGCTGATTTGGTGGTACGGCATCTCCTTCCTGTTTGCGGTAGCCTTCGGTGTCCTGTGGGGTTGGCAAGGAGTGCTGTTTTTTGTCGGCCAGAGTTTCTTTGCGGCTCTGGCGCTGGAGATCGTCAACTACATCGAACACTACGGCCTGCATCGTCGCCAACTGCAGACCGGTCGCTATGAACGGGTCACCCCGGCACACAGCTGGAACTCGAATTTCCTTGTGACCAATTTGGTGCTGTTCCAACTGCAACGCCACAGCGACCACCACGCCTATGCCAAGCGTCGTTACCAGGTGCTGCGCCACTATGACGAGAGCCCGCAACTGCCAGCTGGTTATTCCGCCATGATGTTGCTGGCCATGGTGCCGCCATTGTGGAAAGCCGTGATGAACCCGCGGGTGGAAGCCTACTACCAAGGCGAGCTGGATCAGCTGTTCCGCGAAGGCCCGCGCATCAACAATATTGCCTGATTTCGGTACCGGTGAGTGGCCTTGCGCCGCTCACCGGTGTTTTCGCACTGCATCACAGTCCGGTGTTTTACCGACACATTGCCACCGCTTTCCCCTCCCTTCGAAAAGCATTAACGCCTTTTTTCAACACGGTAGCGCCCTTTGACCGGCCACGCCAAATGCCTACACTGCCAGAGTCAGGATCTTGTCGAAATCGACGCGGCACATTCGATCATGAAGTAGACCACCCGGAACAAAAGGAGTCGCACTCATGACCTCGAAAAAAACGGCACTACCAAAAACCACCTCCCACAATGAGTGGGAAGCGTCTCTACAGGCCCTGCTTGACAGGGAGAAGGCATTGACCCGAATGCAGGACGAGCTGGCTGCCGAACGCCGTCGGTTACCGATGGTGCCCGTGGAAGAAAACTACACCTTCACCGGGCCGCATGGTGAGGTGGGTCTGGTGGATCTGTTTGAGGGACGCCGGCAACTGATTGTCTATTGCGCAATGCTTGAGCCCGGCGCCACCCCCTTTGAGGGTTGCTCAATGGTGATGGACAACATTGGCCACAATCTTGCCCACGTCAACGCCAGGGATACGACGTTCGTGTTCACCTCCCCGGCACCGCAACACGAGATCCTGGCACTGCAAAAGCGTATGCACTGGCAGGCGCCCTGGTATACCGACCATCAGCGTCGTTTCGCGGATGCGTTCGGCGCCGGCAAGGGGTTTGCCATCAACGTGTTTATTCGCGACGACGACAACCTGGTCTACCGCACCTACTTCAGTACCGACCGTGGCGGAGAACTGTTCGATACCCATTTCCGGCTGCTGGATATCACCCCGTACGGCCGCCAGGAACAGTGGGAAGATTCGCCCGGTGGCTGGCCACAAAGCGAGCCCTACCAATGGTGGCGTATGCACGATGACTACTAGTTGATAAGCATGCTGGCGGATATGGACTTAGACATGGCGTTCGCCAACTGCTATCTCCACGTTGAGACGAAACGCATCGCCCGGGCCAGGCAGGGTGAGTTAACCATGTGCAATACGGACAACGCTATTGCCCGACAACTTCCCACACAAGGGTTGAAACTCCCGTTATAACCCTTATCTTCACGCACCCCGGCCTTTCTGCTTGCCGGATTATTTGAGCAACAGACTCGACTTGATGCACTGCGTCAGTTTTTTTGCCGTCTGGCCCGATGGCGGCTGTTCGAGTGCCCAGGTCGCCAACAGGAGATGATGACACTGAACGCCTTTTAGCAAGGCGGTTTCTGAACGGTGGATTAGATCGCGGAGGTGATTTGATGTCAGCGCAGAACCTGACTTGCCCGGCCCCGATACAGGCCGACCCCTACCCCACCCGGCTGCACCAGCAACCGGAACACCCCTGGCACGAGCGCCGGGAGAATACGGTCAAAGGCCGCCACTTGCCCGGTCCACTGACCGAACAACAGCTGGATCATTTCGAGGAAAACGGCTTTCTTTTCGAGCCCGGTTTTCTGCCGCCTGAGGAGGTAGCCTCTCTGACCGAGGCCATGAGCGAGCTGCTCAATCGTGAGGACTACCGGGGCAAGCCGTTCACTATCACCGAGCCGGATAGCCATGAGATCCGGTCCGTGTTTGCCGTGCATTTCCTGCACCGGGCCTTTCAACACCTGGCCCGCGATCCGCGACTGACCCAACGGGTGGAGCAGATTCTCGGTGGCGGCCACTATGTGCACCAGTCCCGGATCAACTACAAACCCGGCTTCAAGGGCAAGGGGTTCAACTGGCATTCCGATTTTGAAACCTGGCATGCGGAAGACGGCATGCCGGCCATGCATGCGGTAAGTGCCTCCATCATCCTGACGGATAATCACTCCTTCAATGGACCGCTGATGCTGATCCCCGGGTCCCACAAACACTTTATTCCCTGTGTAGGCCCCACACCGGATGAGCACCACAAGCAATCACTGAAAACCCAGCAGATCGGCGTCCCCTCGGAGCAGACGCTGGCAGCCATGATCAGTCGCCATGGTATCGACGCCCCCACCGGCCCGGCTGGCAGCCTGCTGCTGTTCGACTGCAACACCCTGCACGGCTCCAACGCCAACATGTCGCCGGACCCGCGCAGCAATGTGTTCTTCGTGTTCAACCGGCGTGACAACGCCTGCCATAAACCTTATGCAGCCAAAAAACGGCGCCCGCGTTTTCTTGGGCATGAGCCGGATCGGCTTTGGCAAGCGGACGATAGTTAACAGTGAATAGTGAACAGTTAACAGCGAAAACAAAAAAGGCCGCACCCCGATTTGGGCGCGGCCTTTTTCATTTCAGTTGGAGTGACGCTCTCTCGCGCGCTGTTAACTATTCACTGTTAACTGTTAACTGCCTTACTCCTTGTGGCGAAAAAACCGCTGGATACTGGAAAAGTCTTTTTCAGAGTAGCCATGGTTCCCATGGGCGGCGTAGAGGCTTTTTGCCAGGTTTCCCATGGGGGTGGCGGACTGAGTGCTCAGGGCGGCTTGCAGTGCCAGGCCCAGATCCTTGTTCATCAGCTTCACGGCGAAGCCGCCTTCATAGTCTTTCGATGAAGGGACATTTTCCATGACACCGGGCCAGGGGTTGTACTTGTCCAGGGACCAGTTATCGCCGGAACTGGCTTTCATGATCTCGGACAGTACCGCCGGGTCCAGGCCGTGGTCCGCGCCCATCTGCAGGGCTTCCGCGGTGCCGATCATGTGGATGGCCAGCAGCATGTTGTTGCAGATTTTCGCCAGCTGGCCGGCACCGTTGTCGCCGGCACGGAACACCTGGGCGCCCATGCATTCCAGCACCGGGCGGGCCCGTTCGATGGCGTCGCTTTCACCGCCACAGATAAAAGTCAGGGTGCCCGCCTTTGCCCCGCCCACGCCACCGGAGACCGGGGCGTCGATCATCACCCTGCCCTGCTCTCGGGCAATGCCTGCCACATCCCGCGCAGTGTCCGCATCGATGGTGGAGCAGTCGATAATCAGGGCGCTTTTATCGATGTGTTGCAGCACGCCCCCGTCTTCTCTATCCCGGGCGCCAAGGTACAAGCCACGAACCGCCGCCGCCGAGGGCAGCATGCTCACGATCACGTCCGCTCCCTGCACCGCTTCAGCGGCACTCTCGGCAGCCTTGACGCCATCATTCACTGCAGCCGCCAACAAGGCGGGCACCAGATCAAATGCCGCTACCTCATGTCCGGCCTTGACCAGATTGGCGGCCATGGGACCACCCATATGACCGACACCGAAGAATCCGATTTTCATGGTTGTCTCTCCCTGCCGCTTTCCCGAGCGGATATTTTTGTGCGTTTAGAGACGGGCCGGACTTCTGACGTCCGACCCTTTACAGAAACGATAAATCTTTCAGCACATTGCGCGCGATAATCACGCGCATGATTTCGTTGGTGCCTTCCAGAATCTGGTGCACCCGCGTATCACGCACGTAGCGCTCCAGCGGGTACTCACTGATATAGCCATAGCCACCATGCAGTTGCAGGGCCTGGTTGCAGACGTTGAAGCACAGGTCCGTGGCCAGGCGTTTGGCCATGGCGCACAGCATGCTTTTATCGCTGTGATTCTGATCCAGTTTCCAGGCGGCCAGGCGCACCATTTGCTGGGCAGCCACCAGTTCTGTGGCCATATCCGCCAGGGTGAATTGCACGGTCTGGAAATCACCGATGGCCTGGCCGAACTGTTTGCGTTCCTGCACGTATTGCTGGGCCTGGCGCAGAGCTGCCTGGGCCGCACCCAGGGAGCAGCTGGCGATATTGATGCGGCCACCATCCAGCCCGGCCATGGCGATTCGGAAGCCCTGCCCTTCTTCACCGATCAGGCAATCGGCAGAAATTCGTGCGTCTTCCAGAATCACCGCCCGGGTGGGCTGGCTTTTCCAGCCCATCTTGGCTTCGTTGCGCCCATAGCTGATGCCGGGGGTATCCGCGGGCACCGCAAAGCAGGAAATACCGCCGGCTCCGGGCCCACCGGTGCGCGCCATCAATACCAGCACATCGGTATCGCCGGCGCCGGAGATGAAGGCTTTGGCGCCATTCAGCACATAGTCATCGCCGTCTTTTTTCGCGGTGGTGCTTAATGAGGCCGCATCGGAACCGGCCCCCGGTTCGGTAAGGCAGTAGGACGCCAGCTTTTCCCCACTCATCAGGTCCGCCGCCCAGCGCGCCCGGATGGCATCGCTGCCAAACCGGGTGAGCATCCAGGTGGCCATGTTGTGGATGGTGATGAAAGCCGTGGTCGAGGTGCAGCCCTGGGAGAGTTGCTCGAAGATCAGCGCCGCATCCAGTCGGCTCAGCCCCATGCCGCCGTGCTCTTCATCGCAGTACAGGGAACAGAATCCCAACGCCCCAGCTTCGCGAATGGCGTCTTTGGGAAAGAGGCTGTTTGCATCCCATTCTGCGGCGAAAGGCGCCAGCGCTTTTTCAGAAAACTGTCTGGCCGTTTCGCGGAAGGCGATTTGTTCTTCGCTAAAAGAAAAGTCCACGCGTTGATCCTTTCAAGACCTTTTCATCATTCAAGACCCTGCCCCGGGAGCGTCGCTGGCGGCGCGATAACCTGACGCTGGAATCGCGCCGCCAGCGACGCTCCTACGGAGAATCCCGTCACTTCAAATTGATACTCATGTTTGGCCCGGCCGCCGGAATATCGGAATCGAACCAGCGACTGGTGACGGTCTTGGTTTCTGTGTAGAAGCGCACGGCCTGTTTGCCGTAGGCGTGCTGGTCACCGTAGAACGAGCCTTTCCAGCCGGTAAAGCTGAAGAACGGCAGCGGCACCGGAATCGGCACATTGATACCCACCTGCCCCACTTCCACTTCATGCTGGTATTTGCGCGCCGCGGCGCCGCAGGCGGTGAAGATGGAGGTGCCGTTGCCGTAGGGGCTGTTGTTGACCAGCTCCAACGCCTCTTCCAGGGTATCCACGGTGACGCAGCAGAGTACCGGGCCGAAGATTTCTTCCCGGTAGATGGACATCTCCGGGGTCACACCGGAAAACAGGGTGGGCCCCACCCAGTTGCCATCCGGCAGGCCATCCACGGTGCACTCGGAACCATCCAGCAAACAGTTGGCGCCCTCTTCCTTGCCCTGCTTGATCAGGGTCAGCACACGCTGTTTGGCCTGGGGACTGATCTGCGGGCCGTAGGCGGCATCGGGATCGTTCCAGGCGCCGGGGCGAATCTTGGCGAACTCGTCTTTCAGCTCATCAATCCAGGCTTTGGAGTCGCCCACGAACACCGCCACACTGATGGCCATGCAGCGCTGCCCCGCCGCCCCGCAGGAGGAGCCCACCAGGCTGCTGATCACCTGTTCTTTTTTCGCATCCGGCATGATCACCATATGGTTCTTGGCACCGGCAAAACATTGGGCCCGTTTCAAATGCTCAGTGGCCGTGCGGTACACGTGCTGCCCCACCGGCACCGAACCCACAAAGGACACCGCCTTGATATCGGGATGGGTCAGCAGGGTATCCACCTGCTCCTTGCCGCCATGGACCACCTGAAGCAGACCCGGCGCCGCACCGGCTTGCTGGAACAGCTCCGCCAGCCGGTTGGGGGTCATGGGATCCTGCTCGGAAGGCTTGAGCACGAAGGTGTTACCGGCGGCGATGGCCAGGGGAAACATCCACAGGGGAATCATGGCCGGGAAGTTAAAGGGGGTGATACCGGCACAGACCCCCAGCGGCTGGGTCCAGGAGTGGCTGTCGATGCTGCGCGCCACATTGCCCATGGTCTCGCCCATCATCAGCGAGGCGATATTGGCGGCCTGCTCGGCCACTTCGATACCGCGCCACACATCGCCCTTGGCATCCTCGAAGGTCTTGCCGGTTTCCTGGCTGAGGATCTCGGCAATCTCTTCCTGGTGCTCCTTGAGCAGGGCCTGGTAACGCAGCATCAACCGCGCCCGCTCGGACACTGGCACTTCCTTCCAGTCGGCAAAGGCCGCCTTGGCGGAAGCGATGGCCTGCTCCATTTCGCCGGCGGTGGCCGCCGGGGCTTCGCACAGCACCTCTTGCGTGGCCGGATTGGTAACCGGTATCCACTGGTCGGTCTGGCTGGCGACGAATTCGCCATTGATCAGCATGGGGAGTTGACGAGCCATGGGGTCTCCATTCTTGTTTGGGCTGGCGAGCCAGCGTGAAGCGAGTCTGCGCGATAAGGAACCTCTGAATACGTTGTAGCACAGCCTCCGGCGGATAGAGATAGCCACTTTTGATCCAAGATGGACTATATTGCTGCTTATGAGCTCTTCAACCGACCCCGACAACCACCCGGCGGAAACCTCCCGCTGGCCGCTGCCCGCCAGTGGCCAGCGCACCGTGGTGCCCCCGGCGGTGCTGGCCACCATGACGGCGCACCCACTCTGTCGCGGCTGCCTGCCCCATGGCGTCGGCTACTACCCCCATGCCAGCGGACACCGCATGTACCGGGCGAATCCCGCGGATGATCTGCTGATTTACTGCGTCTCAGGCCAGGGCCAGCTGCAGGTCGAGGGCCAGACATTGGCGGTAACCGCCGGGGATCTGTTACTGCTGCCGGAAGGCCTTCCCCATCGCTATCAGGCGGACGACAGTGATCCCTGGAGTATTTACTGGGTGCATTTAGGGGGGGATGAGGTCGCAGGGTATTTTGACGAAATTGCCGGGGAGGGCGTGGAGCGTCAGCGGGTAACGGTAGGGGTGCATTCACGATTGGCAGAGGAATTTCAGGCCCTGCTCGCCGCCGCCACCCGGGTACAGCCGGAGCACCTGGTCTACGCTGCCAACCTGCTGCGCAGCCTGCTGGCCTTTGCGGCCCTGATGCGCCGCCAGTACACCACCCGCCACGCCTCCCTGGACATCAACCGGGTCAACAGCTACCTTCAGACCGCCCTCACCCGCCGTCTCAATCTGGACGAGCTGGTGAGCGCCACCAGTACGCTGTCGCGCTACCACTTTATCCGCGAATACAAACGCCAGACCGGGCAAACTCCCATGCAGGCCTTTCAACGCATCAAGGTCAGCCATGCCTGCTATCTGCTGGATATCAGCGACGACACCCTGGCGCAGATTGCCGCCCGGCTGGGCTATGATGACCCCTATTATTTTTCGCGATTGTTTAAAAAAGTGATGGGCGTTTCGCCACAACGTTACCGTCGTGAGCGGGGGCATTAGGGCCATAGTGAGCCAGAATATAAAGTACGTTAACCGCAGGACACACGACGGTTACTCATTCTTTAGCACGCCAGCGGATATGTAGAGTGCACTGAGCCTAAGGCGAACTGCACCATCAAACGCCGGACCGGTGCAGTTCGCCTTAGGCTCAGTGCACCCTACGGTAATTGGTGGGTAGTCGTTTAATGGTTCGGCTGGGTGTTATTTGAAAAGCTGACGGTACTGCCTCGCAGATACTGCTGGATTCGCGACGCAAGCATCGCTTCCCATATTTATTTTTTTAATTTTATTTTCAAAAATCAGGCGCGGCTTGACCAGGTCATGGTCATCACGTCAGGGTGATTTTCACACTGAAAAACATAGGCGCAACCGTAATCACCGAACCAGAAGGGCAGGGTGTCGGTGGAATCCAGCTGCATGATAAATTGCATTTTTTTCTGGCAACAGGGGCAGGTCGGGTAGTCCACATTCTGCACCCAGTGCGGCCAGCCCAACAGCTTGTCGCCGGCCCGCGGGGCAGGGCGGTGGGCATGGAGCAGGGCGAGGGTACCGTCGGGGAGATCATCATTGATGGCCACGGTTTCCTGCTGATCGGGAAAATCGTTGTGGCGACTCCAGCCGGTGAGCGACTGTTCGGGGAAGGCATCAGGAATGGTCACCGGCAAGGCGTCGAAGCCGCCGGTCTGATCCCGGGGAATCACTCGGGTGAGTGAGGCTTCGGAGAAGGGCAGATGGGCCTGGCAAAGCACCTCGCATTCTTCTTCCATGTTGGTGCAGTAGAACACCTGTAATACCCCGTCACCGAACGGCTGACCCGCCTCCGCCGGCAAATCCCCGGAATCCAGCTGCACGAACAACTGCATGGGCTGATGGCAATGGGCACAACAGGGCCAGGACTCGTCGGGCCTCAACAGGGGCAAGCCCCCGAATTTCGAACGCGCGCCGGGCACAGCAGGGCCTGTCCGGGGCCGCCAGGCACTCCGGGACAAGGGGGCCAGCTTGAGTTTGATTTCTTCAGGCAGCATCACACGTCCTCGCAAGGTCGTTTTAGCTTGCCCAGAGTGCGGGACCAAGGCAACGAATAGCCTTCACAAATCTGCTGCCAGGGCGGTTTTGCTGACTGAGTGGAATGCAAAAAAATACAGTTGGCAGTTGATAGTGGACAGTTGACCGCGGCGCGAGCCCGGTTTGTCGATTTTAAAACACTTGAGGCCGCGCCCAAGCTTTAAGCGCGGCCTCCTGCGCTACAATTAACAGCCAATCAAGACCGCGTAGCTGTCAACTGTACACTATCAACTGTCAACTGCCTTCAAACTGCCCCATCTGCCATTGCCCGAACGCCTGTTGCGCCTGTTCCAGCTGCTCGATCAGCCGTTGGCGTTTGCCCGGTTCGAATTTGCGGCTGGCCAGGGACAGCAGGGTCTTGTGCAGGCGCTGGCGCTCCTTGCGGTCCATGTGATCGAGCCAGTGTTCGCCGGCCTCGTTGACCACCAGCACGTCGCGGCCGGCGTGGTTGCGCTGGCTGACTTCGTAGCTGTGCACCAGGGCACGGCCCAGGACCACATAGGCGAACTGGGGGTCTTTCAGGGGGCCGTAGACCGCTTCCCGGAAGCCGCCACTGAGCGGGCCCAGTTTCAGGCGGGTGAGTTTGTCGCTGTAGTAATAGCTGCCGGCGGCGCCCAGCAGACCACCGATCAGCGCGCCGGTGCCCAGGGAATGCCCCAGCGTCACCGCATCCAGGCCCGCGCCGCCCACCGCACCGGCACCGAAGCCGGCGGCGGCCAGCTGGGTCTTGCTGATACCCCAGAGCTGGCGGGTGCGCTCACTGAACAGGTCGCCATCGTCCGGGGTGAGCAGGTCGCTCTCCTGCCGTTGCAGGCGACGGTGCTGATAAAGATCTTCCACCGACCGGCGCAGGCGCTGCTCCCGTTCGCGCTGCCAGTGATGCCACCGCTGGCGCAATTTGGGCAGCAGCGGTTTGGCCGGTTCGTGCTCGCCCAGGCGGGCACTTTCCTGATGGCCGAGCATGTCGATCAGGGCATCGGCGATATGTTCCAGGGCCTGGCTGTCGCGGCCAAATTTGAGGGCCTGCAGGTATTCCAGCGCCGCATCCAGGGGCTCGCGCCAGTCCGGCGCCAGTTGCCCGAAGCTGCGCAGCAGGTCCAGGTGCTTTTCGAAGGGAGCGCGCACCGCGTCAAAACGACGCACGATCTGGAAATACTGGCCCAGGGCCGCTTCCCAGTCGGCACTGTGATCGTCGCTGCCGATCTGGTTGATCAGCGCCAGGCTGGGGCGGCCGGTCCAGCGCAGGATGTTCATTTCCGCTTCGTGTTCCCGGTTGTAGGGTACCGAGCCGTCCACCACATAGATGATCCCCGCGCCGTCCACGATGGGAGCCAGCAGCTGGCATTCATCGTGATAGCGCGGGTCATCCCCATGCTGGGTGACGAAGGCGGCCACGGTTTCCGGGCGATCGGAGGCGGACAGGCTGTGCCCCTGCAACCAGGCCAGTACCTTGCGGGGACGCTGGAACCCGGGAGTGTCGATCAGCTCGTAGAGGGTCGTGTCATCCACCTTCATGGGGTAACGGTGGCTGTCGCGGGTGGTGCCCGGCTCCATGGCGATGGCAATGGAATCGTTCTGGGCCAGGGTGGCCACCACGCTGGACTTGCCCTTGTTGGGGTGGCCAACCACGGCAAAGCGGGGCAGTTGTTGGGCCGTTTCGTTCATGGTTGATCCTGTTCCCGGGGGGCGCACAGCAACAGATGGCTGTCGCCCTGACGATCCACGAAGCGTTGCCACTGGGCCAGCAGCCCGGCATCGGTGAGCGCGGTGCCCTGCTCATCCGCCAGCGGCACCAGGGCCAGCAGGGTGGCAGCGGGCCAATGATCGCGGGCATCGACAATGAAATCGCTGAGTTCCCCGGTGGGCGGCTCCCAGCCCCGGGTAACCAGGATCACCGGCTGATTGCGGGCACCGGTCTGTTCCAGCACCCGGGCATCCTCTTCCAGAGAATTGTTGCCCCCGGCACGGCATTGAAGCGGCGCCGGATCGCGGCTGAGGCGGGGCAACAGGCCGGGGGCGTCCATGGCGGCGCCGGCCCAGTGGATCAGGGTGGCACTGTCCGGCAGGGGCGACAGGTCCGTTTTGGCCGCCGCCGGGGCGGGCTGGCTGTCTTCCTGGCCACGGGTCTCCACCCAGGGCGTCTCGAAGCGATAGAACAGCCCCTGCCAGCCCGGGTGGGCGCGCAGGGCCCGGCCGGCCTGCCAGCGGAGCTGCAGGGCCGCCAGCATCAGCAACACCAGCCGGGGCAACAGCACATACACCAGCCACAGCATCAGCACAAAGGGCCACCAGGTCCCCAGCAAGGCCGGGTTATCCGCCGGAGTGTCCGCAAGCCGGTAGAACTGGGATGCGCTTACCAGCTCCGCCGAGGGGACCGCTGCGGGCCACAGGCTCTGCCAGGGCTGAGCCAGGGCCGCCACCATCCGGTGATAGCCGTCGGCGGAGGTCTGCAGTGTCGTACTCCAGCCGAAGGCCAGATCCTGCACCACCACCAGGGCCAGCAAGGTCAGCAGACCGCTGATGGCAAACAGCAACCCCCCGGTGTGGGCGATGCGGGCACACAGGGCCGGGCGCAGGGCGGCCAGAGGATCCTCCCCCTGGCGCGCCCCCAGCAGGCTGCCCCAGGGCTGCCAGCCCAGCCAGGCCTGCAGACTGGTGAACAGGGCCAGCAGCAGTTGCAGGGCCACCAGGCCGATCAGCAGGGTCAGGTTGATCTGCCGGCTGCCGTCATACCAGAGCAGACCCAGCATGAAACCCGCCCCCAGCAGGGCTCCCAGGCCGGCAAACACCCAGCGGGCCTGGCGCCAGTGACGCAGGCGCGGGTCGGCGCCGGCTTCACGGCGCTGGCCGTTCAGGGCATGCAGTGCCGCCAGCCAGGCGGGCACGGTGAGCGGTTGTTTCTGGTCTTCCTGCTGCTGGGCAAAACGGCGATCGCGGCGGTGCAGAAAGGCGTGGCTCTGTTGCACATCACGACGGTACTGGTCGTCAAAATCCAGCAGCAGGGTCAGGGCCTTGGGCAAGGGGCGACCTCGAGGTTATTTGTCGTCCGGGGCAGCGGCCGGTTGCGGCAGCTGTTTGGGGGAGGTGTATTTCACCCCGTCAGTGGCACAGGCTCCGCAGGCATTGCCGTACTCGCCGAGGATGCCCCCTTGCTCGTCATAGCCGAAGGCCGGGCGGTAATCCATGGTGCAGGCCTGGGGCGGATCTTCCGGGCAGGTGGTGGTGCTTTCCGGCAGCCCGGCCGGGTAGTCCGTGTCGTACTGGGTGGCGCAGGCGGTGGCCAGCAAGGCAAAGGCGGGCACAACCAGGGCAACAGCTTTCATTGACGATCTCCTGAAATAGTCGTCGAGGACCATGCATTGGAGATTCAAGCATAGTGAAAGTTCAGCGGCCACGCATGCTCCAGAGGAAAAACTTTTGTTAGACTTTCACCGTTGGAGCCTTGCTTGCAAGGCGAATCCTTTCAGAACAGCCGCCTCTTCGCCTTGCAAGCAAGGCTCCAACGAAAGACCGGTTTGTCAGGCTTCGTTATTTTCCTGGCGGCGTCATTGCTTTCCCACTTTTTCTCACGAGGCTTCCATGGCGTCCAACATCGACTGGCGCAACATTCCTGCCGCGATCTGGCGGGGCCGTTCCGGCACCCTGCGACCGGTGAGCCGACCGGATCCGGTACGGTTGGAGGATCTGCTCGGCATCGATACCCAGAAGGCGAAGATCCTGCAGAACACGGAACGGTTTCTGCGCGGCGAACCCTGCAACCATGTGCTGCTGTGGGGCAGCCGGGGCACCGGCAAGTCCTCCATCGTCAAGGCGTTGCTGAACGAGTTTGCGCCGCGGGGGCTGCGGGTGATCGAGGTGGACAAGGACGACCTGCAGGATCTGCCGGATATCGTTGATGATATCCGCGAACGCAGTCAGCGCTTTATCGTCTACTGCGATGACCTGTCGTTCGAGGACGGAGAACACCAGTACAAGCATCTGAAAAGTGTGCTGGAAGGCTCCCTGGAATTGCCGCCGGAGAATGTGCGCTTGTACGCCACCAGCAATCGTCGCCATCTGGTGCCGGAATACATGAAAGACAATGAACAGAGCCACGTGGTGGGCCGGGAGATTCATCACGGTGATGCGGTGGAGGAAAAGATTTCCCTTTCGGATCGTTTCGGGCTGGCGTTGAGTTTTTACCCGATCAGCGAACCGCAGTATTTCGAGATCGTCGATCACCTGTTTGGCCCGGTAAAAGACCAGGCGCAATTGCACGTTCGCGCGCGCCGATTTTCCATGGAAAAGGGCGTGCGCTCCGGACGTACGGCACGGCAGTTTTATAATCAGTTTGTGGGGGAGTTTTGAGGAGCAAGTTGAAAGTTTAAAGTTGAAAAGCGCGAAGCGAGATGGGAAGCAACCGAAAAGCCCACGCGCCGCTGTGATGCTGCACTCTTAGCCACCAACGCGGCCACCTGCCTTCACCCTTGGCAACAACGCCATCTCGCGCTTTTTTAACGTTGAACTTTCAACTTTTAACTAAATCACAACCGCTGGACGGTGGCGTCGCAGATGGCATTGACCGCCTTGCGTGCCGCGGGAATAACGCCGCCCATGGTGAGAAAGCCGTGGACCAGTTGCGGGTAATCCAGGGCAGTGACATCCACCCCCGCTGCCCGCAATTTCTCGCCATATTCCAGCCCCTCGTCCCGCAGCGGATCGGTGGCGGTGATCAGGATGGCGGGGGGCAGACCGGACAGGTCCGGGTTGCGCAGGGGCGACACGCGGTAGTCCTCCATCATCGCCGGATCCTGAATAAACTGGCTGCGGAACCAGGTCAGCAAGGCCATATCCAGCCCGAAGCCCTGGCCCAGGGCCTGCACCGAGGGGTGCTTGAGGGCCCCGTCAGTGGTGGGGTAGATCAGCACCTGCAGGGCAGGCAGGGTCAGGCCGGCCTGTTTGGCCTGCTGGCAGACCACGGCGCTCAGGTTGCCGCCGGCACTGTCGCCCATCACCGCCAGCCGCTGCGGGTCCAGCCCCATGGCAGCGGTGTTGTCGAGCAACCAGCGCCAGGCGGCCAGGCAATCCTCCGCCGCCGCCGGAGAGGGATGCTCCGGGGACAACCGGTAATCCACACTCAACACCACCGCATTGGTGCGGTCGGCAATGTAGCGGCACAGGCGGTCGTACTCGTCCACGCCACCCACGGTAAAGCCGCCACCGTGCATGAACAGGATTGCCGGCGCCACTCGTGGCGCCAGGGCCGGACGATAACGCCGCACCCGCATCGAGCTGCCATCGTCCCGCGGCACCTGGTGATCGACCACCACAGGCAAAGACACCGGCGCCACATCCAGCAGATTGATGACATCCCGGTACAGGCGGCGGGCCTGTTCCACGGTACCGCTATCCAGCGTCGGCTTGGCGGCGCTGAGCGCCAGCAGGAAGCGTAGGCGGGAATCCAGATGGGAGCGACTGTGGGTTTCCAGGCCGGCGGACAGCTTGTCCAGCACCGCACCGGGCAGGCTCATCAGGGCGCGCACCGCGCCACGCTCGAATACTGCAGGATTCATCGATTGTCCTCTTTGTATCTGCCGTCGATGACGCTCATGCATCAGGCCGTCGGCATGAAACGTTACTAAAAATACCACTCCAGACCGCCTTCGATGCCGGTCACGGTGATGTAATCCTTGTCCACGTACTGCATGTACTGGAGGGTCAGCCCCAGATTGAACGTGGTGCGCACGCCCACTCCGGCGCCAAAGGCCAGACTGGTCTCATCATTACGCGAGACATCATCCCGGCAGCGCAGCGCGTTGCAGCGACGCCGGTTGGTTTTCACCTTCACATCGGCAATACCCGCAAAGCCCTGCACGAAAAATTCGTCCACGTAGGCATCCAGCACGGGCAGCGTGACCGGTGACTGGAACGGCAACCGGCCGGTGGCCAGCAAGGCGCCGATATGATCCACGGTGTAATCCACCTTGTTGCGGCTGTTCTCGGCCCGCCAGGTATCGCCGGAAGGCGCCACGGCAGCACGCAGCTCCACCCCCCAGTACGGGTCGATCATGCCCCCCAGACGCACCCCCACCCCGGTGGGAGTCAGCTCGCGGTTGTCATAGTCCAGGGTGATGTTCATCAGATTGCCGGCCACGTAGCCGAAACGCTGGTCCTGATAGTGCGCCACCCCGTCCGCCTGGCTGGCGGCAGCAAACAGTAACCCGAAAAACAGAATCCCGTAACGCATGGCAAGTCATCCTTTTGTTATTGTTGGAGATGCGTCGTTATTGTTATCAGCGCCTGTTATACCATTGCTCGCCCGCAGAGTCCGGTCATCTGCGGCCTTTTTGCCGACAAGGAATCCCATGTCCGTTTATACCCCGCTCAGTCACCGCCAACTTGCCGCCGTTCTGGACGGTTACGGCTTCCGACTGCGGGATTATCGGGCGGCCAGCCATGGCATCGAAAACAGCACCTTCCTGATTGAGGCAGAGGATCGCCACCAGCAACCTGCGCCACTAGTGCTGACGGTTTTCGAAACCCTGACCCACGCGGCTCTCGCCCCGTATCTGGTGCTGCTGGCGCACCTGGCTGAACAGGGTCTGCCGGTGCCCGCCCCGCTGACGGATCATGGCGGCCAGGACCAGATCACAGTGGCCGGCAAACCGGCGGTGCTGATGCCGCGCCTGCCCGGGGAGCATGATTTTGCCGTGGACCTGGACCGCTGCCGACAGGTGGGCGCGCTGCTTGCCCAACTGCATCAATGTGCTACCGGCACCCTGCAGACCCTGCCCGGCGAACGTCAACGGCTGGAGACACTGGCTAGCCACCTGGACCAGCTGCCAGACGACCACCGCGAGGGGGCCAAGGCACTGCTGAGTGACTGGCAGGCACGACCCACCGGCACCACCCTGATCCACGGCGACCTGTTCCGCGACAACCTGCTGTGGCAACAGGGTCGCATCAGCGCCCTGCTGGACTTCTACAACGCCTGCCTGGATTACCCGGAATACGATCTGGCGGTAACGCTCAACGACTGGTGTGTGGATCGCAATGGCAAGCCGGTGGCCGAGCGGGAGCAAGCGCTGCTGGAAGGCTACCGGGAGTCCAGCGGGCAGGTGGATGACAGCCTGTTGCTGGAGGCGCTGGCGGTGGCCGCCCTGCGCTTCTGGTTGTCGCGACTGGCCGGCCCGGTGTCCGAGCACAGCGAAGGGCAGGGCAGCAAGGACCCGGAAGAGTTTGCGCGGATTTTTCAGTGGCGGATTGCGGCGTTGGCGGGGTAAGAGGCCAGGAGCGAGTTCCGAGGAGCGAGTTTCGAAAATCACAACCACCCCCCGACTTTTCACACCGCCAGTGCCCTGCCGGCAGGGGCACTGAGCGCACATAGATAACGCAATGTTTCCCTCAGTGAACTCTCTGCCCTCTGTAGTAAAAACGCTTTTCGGAACTCGCTCCTCGTAACTCGAACCTGGGTGAATCGCGCCGCCAGCGACGCTCCTACATTCACTCTGTGAGCTCTGTAGTGAAAATAGAGGGCGAGGGATTACTCCGAGCCGGACAGGATGAGATGATTCAGGTGCGCCAGGTACTCCTCTTCCCGCCACAGCCACTCATAGGCCGGGCAGGCCAGGGAGGTGGGCGTCATGGATTCCACCCCCTGGGTAAGGGCGCAGACCACCATCATTTCGTGCAGGTCCGCCCAGCCGGTGGGCAGGCGGCGCAGATGGCGGGGCTGGCGAACAAAGCCTTCACCGATCACCGGCTGCAGACGCCGCAGACGGGTAAAGGCCATACGCCGCTGTAACTGGTCTTCCATGCGCCGCTGCCAGTGCATGCCGCCGGCATCCAGCAGAAGCTGCTTCACCGGGCTGGCCAGGCGCCGGGCCAGGCCGGTCATGGGCACCGCCTCGCCGCTGGCCAGTCGATAGCGCGGATCATCATCCAGCCACAGGCTGAAATCGAGAAAATCCAGCTCACTGGTATCCAGCTGCCGCAACTGCTCGCTGATCTGGGTGGTGGTGCTCAGGCCGATGGGCACCCCGGGGAACAGGGCATGCAGGGCACGGGGAATATCCAGCAGATACTCCTCAATGCGTTCGGCGGCGCTGGCGGACCAGCGCGGCGGCAGCGGCCGGTCCGGCGACCGGTTGAACACCCGACGGGTGACGCCATGGGCGTAGGGCAGGGCGGGGAACTGGTGGCAGAAATCCACCCCGGCCACATCCTCCAGGTAACCCCATTCCTGCACCAGGGACAGGGTATCGCTCCACACCGCGACGAAGTCTTCCGGCCGTCGCACAAAGGAACGGCGCGCGCGGCTGTCATCCACAAAACGGCTGCTGAACCAGACCTTCAGGCCGCGCTCGTGGGCAGACTGCAGCAGTTTCTGGAGGCTGTGGCGGATTTTCACTTCCACCGGCTCACACCCGGGCGCCTGCAATTCACAGCGGTCCAGATGGACACCGTTCTCGGGGCGGGCAATCAGGTGCGGGCACGGATCCAGGCGCAAGGCATTGAAACCCCGTTGCTGGGTTTCATCGAGCACTTTTTCCAGCGACGCAAAGGCCCCGTGACGGCTGTCACGGTCCAGCAGCCAGGACAAATCCCAGCAGGCCATTGCGATAGGTTTGCTTTGCTGTGCCATTCAGGCCCTGCACCCGTTTCAGATTAAGCGCTCCAGCATACCGTTTTCCGGTGCCGCCTCAATGGCCCTGAGCCCAACGGGGAATTATTGACCCGCCTTGACACCGGGTGGTGCGAATCCGCCAGTTCCCCCGGGCCTGCGGGAGCGCTATGATCGGGATATGAAAAAAATAATGATTGCCCTGTTAATGGCCCCGGCCCTGAGCCTGGCGGCGGAACAACTGCCCGACTCCGCGCCGCCGGACGATGATGCGCCGCAAACCCGCGAGCCGGTTCCCGCCCAGCCGCTGGATGGCAAGGAACTGGAGTCCATGTATCTGGAGTCCCCCCGGGAACTGGATACCAGCGATGAAAGCCGGGGCATGAATGCGGTCAGCCCGGACACCCGGTATCTGGAAAACGAGCAACAGGAGCTGCGTCAGCGCCAGGCCGAATCTGTCCGCCCTCCAGCGCTGCGCGACAACACCCCTCCGCCACCGCCGCCCACGTTGATTCCGATTCGGGAGCTTTAGCAGCTGCGAGGGTTGGCAGTCTTTTGTAGGAGCCATGCTTGCCCCCGCAGGGGATCTGCGACATGCGAACCGCGCTTGGCGAGGCGACAAAGATCAATCTCACCGCCATTCTTTCTGAAACCTGTCGAGTGCTGAAATGCCTGATCGCCCTTCGGGCGATTTCCTTGCTTCGCAAGGTTCGCACCTCAAGAGGTACTCCTACAGCGGCTTCGTAAGAAATGCCGAAGCCTTGGGAACCTTCCAACCTTTTCTTATCCAGCGAGCGGAGCTCGTAGCTTCAGCCCGCTCCCGCCTGCAGACACGCCTTGAAACCTTCCACCAGCCGATCCCGCCAGCTCAGATAATCCAGTTCCGGGTAGTCCCGGCCCAGCGGGTCCAGAGGCTGCACCCGGCAATCCGGACACAGCCGGGAGACCATGGCGGCGCGGGCTTCCGGCTCAAGGATGGCGCAGCGGACCTGCTGCTCGCGAATCTCGCCGGCCAGCGCCACAAAACGCCGGCTACCGGGTCCCGCATCCAGTTGCTTTGACACCACCAGCGGCTCCGCCAGCCCCAGGGTTTCGGTGAGATACCCCCAGGGCTGGTGGTAGCTCAGCCAGGACACTCCCTCCAGCCCGACCAGCGCCTGCCGGTGCCGGGTATGGCGGTCTTTGGCCTGTTGCTGCCAGCGTGCCGGTTCTCCGGCTTTCAGCCCCTGCGGGTATTGCTGCGCCAGCGCTCCGGCCAGTCGCATCATGTTGTCCAGTGACAGCCACAGGTGCGGATCCAGAGTGGCATCGGCGTGGTCGGCATGTTGATGTCCATGGTCGTGATCCTCCCCCCCTTCCCGGCGATGGACGCCTTCCAGGGCCAGCAGGCTCAGGGTCGGACCCTGCCGGCGGGCCACCAGGGGAGCCAGCGGCGCTTCCACCGCCTCGCCCAGCCACACCAGCAGATCCGCCTGCTGCACCAGCATGGCCTGGCGGGGGGACAGGGCCAGCTGATGCGGGTTCTGGTTGGCCTGCAACAGGGTCACCACCTCCACCTGGTCGCCATAGAGGCCGCGCAGCACCTTGGCCAACGGCTCCACACTGGCCACCAGGGTCTGGCTCACTGCCTGGGCACTGAGCATCATCAACATAACCAACCACAAACTGCGCATCATTTCCTCGTTTAACACCGTGCAGGAGCAAACCCAGTTGCGAGGTACGAGAAGCGAAAACCTGGCCCCAGCTCCAGGAATCTTGATTTTCGAAACTCGCTTCTCGCAACTCGTCACTGTTGGGTTATCGCGACGCCAGCGACGCATGCACTCTGCCGCGCTCCTGCAACAAGCCTGCTTCGTGCAGGCGAAAGGCCGGCAGTATATCATTGCGCCTTTGTTCTTCGGGCCCTTTTGCTATGTCGGATCCTCTGGTCAATGTGCAGGCGGTGTCAGTCACCCTGGGTGGCAACAGCGTGCTGTCCGGGGTGAGCCTGACCCTGGCTCCCGGGCGCATCACCACCCTGATCGGCCCCAATGGCGCCGGCAAAAGTACCCTGGCGCGGGTGGTGCTGGGGCTGGTGACGCCGTCCAGCGGCTCGGTGACCCGGCGCAAGGGCCTGCGGGTGGGCTATATGCCCCAGCACATCAAGATCGACGATAGCCTGCCGCTGACCGTGGACCGCTTCCTGTGGCTGGCCGCTCCCGGTCCCACCTCCGCCCGGCGGGCGGCCCTGGAGCAGGCCGGGGTGGCCCACCTGCGTCGCCGTGCTGTGCAGCAGCTGTCCGGCGGCGAAATGCAGCGGGTGCTGCTGGCCCGGGCCCTGCTGCGCAAGCCGGACCTGCTGGTGCTGGACGAACCGGCCCAGGGGGTGGACGTGGCCGGGCAGAATGCGCTCTACGGGCTGCTCAAATCGGTCCGCGATGATCTGGGCTGCGCCATCCTGCTGATTTCCCACGACTTGCATCTGGTGATGGCCGCCACCGACGAAGTGATCTGCCTGCAGCGCCATGTGTGCTGCTCCGGCAGCCCGGAATCCGTGAGCCGGGACCCGGCCTACCACGAGTTGTTCGGGCCCGGTGCCGGCACCCCCAACCTGGCGCTCTATACCCACGATCATGACCACGACCATGATCTGCATGGCGACGCCCAACCGGGCCACCAACACGACGGGAATTGCCACCATGATTGAGCTGCTGTTGCCGCCGCTGTTCGCCGGCCTGGCCGTGGCCCTGGTGTCCGGGCCCATGGGTGCCTTTGTGGTCTGGCGGCGCATGGCCTTCTTTGGCGACACCCTGGCCCACGGCGCGCTGCTGGGGGCGGCCCTGGGGCTGGCGCTGGATATCAGTCTGTACCTGGCTGTGGTGGCCGTATGCCTGGGCCTGGCCGCTGCCCTCACCGCCCTGCAGCATCAACAGCAACTGGCCAGCGATACCCTGTTGGGCATTGTCGCCCACACCACCCTGGCCCTGGGGGTGATTGCCATCAGCCTGCAGCAGGGTATCCAGGTGGACCTGTTTGCCTATCTGTTCGGCGACCTGCTGGCGGTGGGCTGGCAGGATGCCCTGGCCCTGTGGGCCGGTGCCATCCTGATTCTGCTGCTGATGCTGTGGCAGTGGCGGGCCCTGCTGAGCATCACCGTCAGTGAGGAACTGGCCCAGGTGGAAGGGGTGGCGGTACAGCGCACCCGGCTGCTGCTGATGTTGTTGCTGGCCCTGCTGATCGCCGGTGCCATCCGCACCGTGGGGGTATTGTTGATCACCTCCCTGCTGGTGATCCCCGCCGCCAGCGCCCGCCGGCTCACCCATACCCCGGCGCAGATGGCGGCGGTGGCCAGCGTGCTGGGCACCCTGGCAGTGTTGGCCGGGCTGGCGGTGAGCTGGTTTGCCAATACACCGGTGGGCCCCTCCATCGTGGTCGCCGCCAGCAGTTTGTTTGTGCTGACGTTGCTGCGGCGACCAGCATGACAATGTCTCTCTGTGGGAGCACCTCTCGAGGTGCGAACCCGAGCAATAGCGAGAGGATCGGGTTTCTATCCAAACCTGTCGAGCCCTGGGATTGCCTGATCGCCCTGCGGGGGATTTCCGCGTTTACACGCGGTTCGCGCCTCGAGAGGCGCTCCTACAGCGGCTCCGTAGAAGGATTGTTGAAGAGGGCTGAGTGAGCTTATCGATTAACCGCCGCATCTGGATGCTGGCCTGGCCGCTGTTGCTGTCCAATCTGACGGCGCCGTTGCTGGGGCTGGTGGACACCGCCGTGGTGGGGCATCTGGACCATCCCCGCTATCTGGCGGCGGTGGCGCTGGGTGGCAATGTCTTCATGTTCCTGTATTTCTCCTTCAATTTCCTGCGCATGGGCACCACCGGCTTTGCCTCCCAGGCGCGGGGTGGGGAGAAGGATACCCGGGTGGTATTGCTGCGCGCCCTGTTGCTGTCCACCGTGCTTGGGCTGGGGCTGATTGCCCTGTCGCCGCTGCTGCGGGAATCCGGGCTGTGGCTGCTGGGCGGCAGCGACGAGGTGCAGAAGCTGGCCGGGGACTATATCAACATCCGCATTCTGGGCGCCCCGGCGGCGCTGGCCAATTTTGCCCTGATCGGTTTTGCCATTGGCACCCACAATACCCGGGTGCCATTGAAGATGACGGTGCTGATGCACAGCACCAATGCCCTGCTGGACGTGCTGCTGGTACAGGTCTGGCATCTGGATGTGCGCGGCGTTGCCATCGCCAGTGCCACGGCGGAATACGTGGGCCTGGCCGGCGGTCTGTTCTGGCTGCGCGCCGCCCTGCGACCACCGGCGCGACAGGAGCGGTTGTGGCAGCCGGCGGCCATGCTGGCGCTGATGGCGGTGAACCGGGATATCTTCCTGCGCAGTCTGGCCCTGCTCAGCACCTTCTTTTTCTTCACCGCCCAGGGCGCCCGCCTGGGGGATGCGGTGCTGGCCGCCAATGCGGTACTGATCACCTTTCTGTTGCTGCTCAGCAACCTGCTGGACGGCTTTGCCAATGCGGCGGAAGCGTTGGTGGGAGACGCCCATGGCCGACATGATCGACAGGCCTTGCGCCAGGCGATTGGCGCCACCGGCCGCTGGACCGTGGCCTGTGCGGCCCTCGGGCTGATCGCGTTCAGTCTCGGCGGTGTGCCACTGATTCATCTGCTCACTGACCTGCCCGGCATCCGCGACACGGCCATTACCTATCTGCCCTGGATGTTGCTGTTACCCCTCACCGCCAGTGCCGGCTTCTGGCTGGACGGCATCTTCGTGGGCGCCACCTGGGGCGCGGCCATGCGCAACACCATGTTGCTGGCAGTGGGGATTTTCTTTGTGCTCTGGGCGTTAACCCTGGGCTGGGAGAACCACGGCCTGTGGCTGGCCATGAACGGCTTTATGGCGGGTCGAGGGATATTGATGGGCTGGGTGCTGAAAAAACGGCTGGCGGGATAGGGCACAGAGCGGAGGGGGTGTTGCGCGGGCTCTGTGCCCTCTCTGGCATAACGGCTAGCGCTTCAGGGCACCATCCTTGTCCAGCTGCGAGACAATGCTCTTGGCATAGCCCTTGGCGCCGTTCTTCAGACTATCCGGATTCATGCTGCGCGACTGGGCCTGCCACACCGGGCGCTTGCGCTCCACGCTGTAGACCTGGGTCTGCAGGTAATAGTCCTTGGCATTGTGGTAATAACCGGGCTGATAGATGGCGCCGTAACTGTGGCCCACATAGGGGCCGTAGCCCAGATACATGGGGGCAGAGGGCACGGGCACATAGTCCACCTGGGGCGGCACATACTCGGAGCGTTCTTCCACTTTCAGCAACGACACCACCATGACGCCATCGGCACCGCTGGCCTTCACAGCCGCCTCGACCTGGGCACGGTACGCCTCCCGTTCGCTCTCTCGCTCGCCCAGGGTCTCACTGGCCAGCGTGGCTTCCACGGCCCGATGATTCAGGCTCTTGCGCACCTGCTGTTCTGCCGTGGCAGCAACCGCCGGGTCATCCGCCAGCACCAGCACATACATATGCCGGAAGGTCGGGTGGGATTCTCCGGTTTTGGTTTGCCAGGTGGAATGGGTTTCCGTGGTTGTCGCACAGGCGGTCAGTAGCAAAACGATACTGGCAATGGCCAACAGGGCGATGCGTCGCATATCAGGTCCTTTTGAAGAGAGGCAATTCCATCGAGCGCGGGAATGCTTGCCCACAGGCTCGAGTTCAAGGATTTTTATAACAGACCGGCAAGCAACAAGCGATACCGGTTATGTCTGCTTGGAAGCCCAGATGGCGAGTTTGTGCTGAATGGAGGGCTGAGATACCTGGTCCTCCGGCAACGGCTGAATCACCTTGTCGTGCACCAGCAGCCGGTAGATGTACTCCAGCTTCTCCGCCGCAGAATCGGTGGGTTCGAATTCCACCACACCGCGCTTCTCCGCGTAATCCACCCCCAGTGCAATGGCTTTCTTGACCAGTTCCTTTTCGTTTTTCAGTTTCTTCATCGCCATTCCCTGTCTTGGTTAGCAACCTGAATATTTCACCAGCCTACGGGATGACCCGAATTTACCAAAGGGAAAACGGAAGCGGAGGGCCAGACACGAACACGCCCCGAATCCGGGGCGTGCAGTGAGACATTTGCAGGAAGAACCGGGAGAGCTATTTTTTCTTGCCACCCGGCATGATGAACTTCATCAGGGTCATGAA
Source organism: Alcanivorax sp. DSM 26293 (assembly GCF_900107995.1). GTDB lineage: Bacteria > Pseudomonadota > Gammaproteobacteria > Pseudomonadales > Alcanivoracaceae > Alcanivorax. The sequence goes on from NZ_FNUM01000003.1 coordinate 299,473, forward strand.
CCACATAAGCTGCCCCGGATCGCCTTCGATCTTGATGTCGCCGGCCTGCATGCCTTCCATGAAGGCCATCTGGTTCTTGCCCGCCACCTGCAGAGTGCGGAAGGCGTAGCTGGCGTCCTTGAAGTTCAGGGTGACCGTGGGCTTGTCGTGCAGGCCACCGGAGGACACCACCTTGCCTGGCGTGAAATGAAAACTGCGCGCCGGCTTACCCTTGAAGGTCCGCCACTGCATTATCACGTTGCGGTTTTCCAGTTGTTTGCGAAAACCCGCATTACGCCAGGCCAACCAGCGCAAACGCCAGCCAAGGACCAGCAAAACCAGTGCAAATTTCATGGGCGTTCCTTTTCTGTCAGGGGCGAGCTTCAAGCCTCAAGCTACAAGCTGCAACACGGGAGCAGGCCATGCAAACCGAACCGCATTTACCGCGCCCGAATCGCGGGGGAAGACATTGCCGGTAACCGCCAATCTATCACGCGCCTTGTAGCTTGCAGCTTGACGCTTGTAGCTACTAAGGCATCAACGGCGGCAGTTCCTTGTTGAGCTTCATCTTCTCTTTCACCGCATCACCGGTGAGGGCATACCCCTGCAGGCTGCCGTCCTTGCCGCGGAACAGGGCCTGAACGTTGTTGCCGTCTTCCTGGATTTCCCACTCGCCATTCTCTGCATCTGCAGGCGGACACACCACCACCGGGCAGGCCGGGGTCTTGATGGTGACCGGCATGACGCCATAGCTCACCGCCGTGGTTTCGCCGGCCAGGGTCTTGGCCAGGGCACGGGCGGAGGCCATCAGCGGCAACACATAGGGCAGCACATGGCCCTGGACTTCGGCGCAATCACCCAGGGCGTAGATGTCTTCAGCGCTGGTCTTGAGGGTCTTGTCAGTGATGATGCCACGGTTGATAGCCAGGCCGGCCTCCTTGGCCAGGGCGATGCGCGGGCGCAGGCCGATGGCGGACAGCACCACATCGGATTCAATGCGCGTACCGTCGGACAGCTCGGTGACCAGCTGGTTGTTGTCGCCGTGATTCACCGCCTGGGCCAGGGGGCCAAAGTGGAAGGTCACGCCCAGATCCGCCAGGCCACGACCCACGGCGGCAGAGGCCGGTTCCGGCAGCAAGAGCGGCAGACAACGGCCCTGGGGTTCCACCAGGGTCACCGCATAGCCACCGTTGGACAGGTCATTGGCAAACTCACAGCCAATCAGACCCCCACCGAGGATGGTGACTTTCTTGGCGCCCTGCAGGGCAGTGCGGAATTTGCCGTAATCCATCAAGTCATTGACGGAGAACACATCGCCCACGGCGTCGCCTTCCAGCGGCGGCGTCCAGGTATCCGCGCCCAGGGCCAGCACCAGCTTGCTGTAGTCCAGGTGGTCGTCCGGCAGCAGCACGCGCTTGCCGGAAGGATCGATCTCTGCCACGTGCACGTCGGTGCGCACTTCCACATTGAACTGCTCGGCAACCTTCTCCGGCGTGGCCATGCACAGGTCATCAGCGGTTTTTTCCTTGGTAAAACCGGCGGACAGCATGGGCTTGGAATAGTTACGGCCGTCGTCACTGGTGAGCATGACGATGGGCGTGTCCTTGTCCAGCTTGCGGAATTCCTTGACGGTGTTGAAGCCGGCAAGGCCGGAACCGATGATGACGATAGGTTGCATGAACAGTCCTTAATTAATCAGTGAACGGGCAGAATGACCGTAGCAGTGGCTCAGATTTCCACCATTTCGAAGTCTTCCTTGCCCACGCCGCAGTCCGGGCAGACCCAGTCTTCCGGCACGTCATCCCAGGCGGTACCCGGGGCAATACCCTCATCGGGCAGACCTTCGGCTTCGTCATAGATGAAACCGCACACTACGCATTCCCACTTCTTCATCGTGAACCTCGTCGATTTGGAGTAAGTACTTGCTTACTCTGCTACATACAGGGTGTTTCTCGGGGGGCGTTAACCTATCGGCGCACGCCCGAAAAATCAATGACATTGGGCGCTGGCAAAGCACGGCGCCGGGGTCCATCGACCGGGCCCAGCGCCATTATCCCTTGCAGGCAAGCGCCTGCACACAGGCTGACCGCCGACTTGCCCTGAGTCACCGCTTGCGCCATAGTCCTGCGGCCTGCGACGTTGAGAGACCCATGCTGCCTGCCGCCCTGCATCCTGACAGCCTTTGGCGCCCGCTGGAACAGCTGGTGCTGCCGCCGCGTATCCGTGACTGGATGGCGGATCCCGCCTCCCTGACCCTGCGCCTGAAGCGTCACGGCCAGTTCCGGGTAGCGCCGGGCTACCACGCCATCAGCTTTCCCCGCGCCGACGAACGGCAACTGCTGAACCTGGCCCCCCGGCGGGCGGCGCTGATCCGCGAAGTGACCCTGCTGCTGGACGACACCCCGGTGGTGGCCGCCCGCAGCGTACTCCCCCTGACCAGTCTGACCGGTGCCAATCGCTCCCTGGGCCATATGGGCAGCCGCTCCCTGGGCCTGGAACTGTACAAACGCCCCACCTGCCAGCGCGACCAGGTCTGGGCCCGCATTGGGAGCCCTGCAGAAGCCATGCCAGTGTGCTGGGGGCGCCAGTCCCGTTTTATCAAACGCGGTGAACCGTTGCTGGTGGCAGAATACTTCCTGCCGGCGCTGTGGGAGAAGGTGGGCGCTACTGGCGTTTCTTCAGGGCTGCTGTAGGAGCACCTCTTGAGGTGCGAACCGAGCGTAGCGAGGAAATGGTTTTCACCGCAGTCACCCTGCCTGGAGGGAGAGTCGGTTCAACTCTAAGAGTTATCGCGACCATTCGAGGCTTCGCACCTCAAGAGGTGCTCCTACAAGGAGCCTTGAAACTTTCCACTTTCAACTTGAAACTTACCCCCGCCCCTGACAACCGGATGTCCCATGTTTGCCTTCGTTGAACAACGCTACCCGTCGCTCTGGCCCTACATTCAGTTGATGCGGCTGGACCGCCCCATCGGCACCCTGTTGCTGTTGTGGCCGACCCTGTGGGCGGTGTGGATTGCCGGGAACGGTACGCCCAGCCTGAAGACCGTGGTGATCTTCATTCTCGGGGTGATCATCATGCGTGCCGCTGGCTGCGTGATTAACGACTTTGCCGACCGAGATTTCGACGGCGATGTGGAACGCACCAAAGGCCGTCCGCTGGCCACCGGTGCTATCAGCGCCAAGAAAGCCCTGGCGTTGTTTTGCGGGCTGGGGCTGCTGGCCTTTGTGCTGGTGCTGTTTCTCAATGAACTGACGTTCTGGCTGTCCTTCGGCGGGCTGGGGCTGGCGATGCTGTACCCCTTTACCAAGCGCTTCACCTTTATGCCGCAACTGTTTCTCGGCGCTGCCTTCAGCTGGGCCATTCCCATGGCCTTTGCCGCCGAAACCGGGGCCGTGCCGGAAATCGCCTGGCTGCTTTACGTGGCCAACCTGGTGTGGACCGTGGCCTACGACACCGAATACGCCATGTGCGACCGGGAAGACGACCTGAAACTGGGCATCAAGAGCACCGCCATCCTGTTCGGCGATGCGGACCGCTTGATGATCGCCATCCTCCAGGGGCTGACTCTGCTGGCCCTGATCATGGTGGGGCAACGGCTGGACTTTTCCTGGCCCTGGTACCTGGGTCTGGCCGGCATGTCCCTGAGTTTCCTGTTCCAGCACAGCCTGATCCGTTACCGGGAACGCTGGCCCAGCTTCCACGCTTTTCTCAATAACCACTGGGCCGGGGCGTGTGTGTTTGTCGGGTTGTATTTCCAGTACTTCTGAGTGACAAGCTTCAAGCTGCAAGCTACAACGCGGGCTGGCTCCCATGTTCTGAAACGCCATGCCCGCGATTCATTGCTAAACAAATCTGACGGTTTCAAACCATGCTTTATCCTTGCGCTCTTTCACCTCGACGCGCGGCTTCCAACGTCATCGGATAGCTCCCCCATCAATCCGCGTTGTAGCTTGAAGCTTGTAGCTCCCCCCCCTTGCTTTTTCGCCCGTTTCCGCCCAATTTGTCATACAGATGTCACAAAAAAGCAATCTAATAGGCCAACACAGACAGACAGGCAAGGAAGGAAAGCCATGTCCCGTAACCGTATTCTGATTGTTGACGACGAGCCCGCCATTCGGGAAATGGTGGCCGTTGCGCTGGAGCTGGCCGATTTTGATGTGCTGGAGGCGGAAAACGCCCAGCGAGGCCACGAAATTATTGTCGATGAACGCCCGGATCTGGTGTTGCTGGACTGGATGCTGCCGTCGGTTACCGGTATCGAGCTGGCCCGCCGCCTCAAGCGTGATGAGACCACCAACGAAATCCCCATCATCATGCTTACCGCCAAGAGCGAAGAGGACAACAAGATCCAGGGGCTGGATGTGGGCGCCGACGACTACATCACCAAGCCGTTTTCCACCCGCGAACTGATCTCCCGCATCAAGGCCGTACTGCGGCGTGCTTCCAGCACCGCGGCAGACAAGGCCATCGAAGTGGAAGGCCTGTGCCTGGATCCGGTGAGCCATCGCATCAGCGCCGACGATGAACCGGTGGACATGGGGCCCACGGAGTACCGTCTGCTGGAATTCTTCATGAGCCACCAGGAGCGGGCCTATTCGCGGACCCAGCTGCTGGATCAGGTGTGGGGCGCCAATGTCTATGTGGAAGACCGCACCATCGATGTGCATATCCGCCGGCTGCGCAAGGCCCTGTCCCCCTTCGGCTACGACCGCTTTATCCAGACAGTCCGCGGCACTGGCTACCGTTTTTCGGTAAAATCCGCCAAGGCAAGCTGAAGCGATCCGGTCCGCATGGCGCGTTGCGCGCAATCCCCAGAGGTGATGCAATGCGGATCGGTGACGGTGAATGCACCCACGTAGCCGCAACGGGGCGGTGGAAGCGAGATCATGAAAGCCAGTCTGGCCAAGGAAGTAAATCGCATAGTCGGCTTGATCCTGCTGTCCGTTGCGGCAGCGCTGGCAGTGGGCCACATCTGGCCACTGGTGGTCGGTCTGCTGGGCTACATCATCTGGAGCACCCGGCAGCTGTTTGGTCTGTACAGCTGGCTGGTGCGCGATGACCACACCGAACCCCCGGACAGCATCGGGCTGTGGGGGGAGTTCTACACCCGCCTTGAGCACCTTTTCCAGAAAGAACGCCGCGCCCAGGAAAATCTGCAGGGCATCATTCACCGTGCCCAGCAATCGGTGAATGCCCTGGAAGACGTGGTCATTCTGATTGACCAGCACGGCTACCTGGAATACTGGAACCAGGCTGCGGAACGCTACATGGGGTTCAACGCCCGCCAGGATCTGGGCCAGCCGCTGACCAACCTGGTGCGCCATCCGAAATTCACCGAATACCTGAGCAAGGGGGATTTCCGCGAGGCGCTGGAGATTCCCTCGCCGGTGGACGACAACCGCATCCTGCAATTTCGCATTACCGAATTTGGGGTGGGCGAGCAGTTGATGATGGCCAGGGATGTCACCCGGATCCATCATCTGGAACAGATGCGCAAGGATTTCGTGGCCAACGTGAGCCACGAACTGAAAACCCCACTGACCGTGCTCAAGGGCTACCTGGAAACCCTGCTGGACACGGTGCCGGAGGAACAGTCCCGGTTACGTCGGGCCCTCACCCAGATGGACAACCAGTCCAACCGTATGGAAGCCCTGGTCTCGGACCTGCTGTTGCTGGCCCGGCTGGAAGGCACCAATGCGGACAATCTCAGCCAGGCGGTCCCTGTCCACGGCATGCTCAAGCGCATGCGCGAAAATGCCCTGGCGATCAGCGCCGACAAGGGCCACAGCATTGAGCTGGACGTGCCAGAAGAAGCCCGCCTGATTGCCAACCCGGCGGAGCTGGAGAGCGCCTTCGGCAATCTGATCACCAATGCGGTCAAGTACACCCCCGCCGGTGGCCAGATCCGTATTCACTGGTGGCAGGATGAGCGTGGCGCACACCTGGCGGTGAGTGATAACGGTGTCGGCATCGACCCGGCGCATATCCCGCGTCTCACCGAACGCTTTTACCGCCCGGACAACAGCCGCGTCACCGAGACCGGTGGTACCGGCCTGGGCCTGGCCATCGTCAAACACGTGATGATCCGTCATAACGGCAAACTGGAAATCAAGAGTCAGCTGGGCAAGGGGAGCGTCTTCACCTGTCATTTCCCGGCGGAGCGGTTGGTGAGCAAACCCACGGCGGTGGCGGGATGAGTGATACTTTTAAATACCCCGCCGTAGGAGCGTCGCTGGCGGCGCGATGGCAAACCTAGATCAAACGCATTTTCACCATAGAGGGCACAGAGCACACAGAGAAGAAACCCATCTTTTCCTCGGTGAACTCTGTGCCCTCTGTGGTGGAATTCCAGTCTTCAAGGTTCGTTATCGCGCCGCCAGCGACGCTCCTACGGCGCAGGGATCAGGTGAATATCCATGAAAAGAATCTGCGTCTATTGCGGCTCCAGCCCCGGTGAGGGGAACGACTACATCACCGCCGCTGAAGATCTGGCCGACGAACTGGTAAAGCGCGGGCTGGGACTGGTTTATGGTGGCGCCAGCGTCGGTGTCATGGGCGCCATCGCCAATGCGGTCATGCAACGGGGCGGTGAGGTGATCGGCATTATTCCCGATGCCTTAATGCGCAAGGAAATCGGCAACGACCATCTCACCGAATTGCGTGTAGTCGGTTCCATGCACGAGCGCAAGGCGGCCATGGCGGATTGCTCTGACGGCTTTATCGCCTTGCCCGGCGGCATGGGTACGCTGGAAGAAATTTTTGAAATTCTGACCTGGGCGCAACTGGGCTTTCACCACAACCCCTGCGCCCTGCTGAACGTGAACGGTTACTACGACCCCCTGATCACCTTCCTCGACCACGCCGTCAGCCAGGGCTTTCTGCGCCAGGAACACAGAGATCTCCTGCAGGTTCACAACTGTCCAGCAACGCTGCTGGACAGCTTCGCGGATTATCAGGCGCCGGATGTCACCAAATGGATTCGGCGAGAAAGCCAACTCTAGGAACCGCGTTGGAGCCTTGCTTGCAAGGCGAAGAGGCATCCCCCGTCGTCCCACTCTGAAAGCTTCGCCTTGCAAGCAAGGCTCCAACGGTCTTAATTATTCGCCGAGCCGCTCCGCCCAGACCTTAAGTGCCTCCAATTGCTTACCGATCATTTCTCTGGTTTTTTCATCCTGCAGATCGCCATTGTCATCGCATTTTTCGTGGGCGGCGGAGACGAACACTTCCGGTTTGTTGAGCGGGTGCACATCCAGGAACACCAGCACCTGACGCAGGTGGTACTGGCTGCGGCTGGTGCCCATACCGCCCATGGAGGCCCCCATGATGGCAGCGGGCTTGCCGGCAAAGATGCCGCCCGGCACGCGTGACATCCAGTCAATGGCATTCTTCAGCACCCCGGGGATGGAGTAATTGTATTCCGGCGTGGCAAACAACAGGGCATCCGCCTCTTTTACCTTTTCCGCCAGAGCCAGCACTGGAGCAGGTTGGGTGTCACCATCGTCATCACCGTTATAAAGTGGAATATCGCTGATATCCGCTTCGATGATTTCCATGCCCGCCGGCGCCAATGCCCGGGCGGCGCGCACCAGACCACGGTTATAGGATTTTTCCCGCAAGCTGCCAGCTATGGCCAGAATTTTCATACTGTCTCTCCTTTCCCGGATATCGTAATAACGACCAGCTTCGCGGAAATTAACGGTGTCAGCAACGCAATCTGTGCTGCAGTTTGTATTTTTTAGCAGACGCCATGAAAGAATGATCTTACAGTGAGACTTTCGGACTCAAGGAGAGACGCATGGACCTGTTACGCATTCTTATTGCCATCCTGCTTCCGCCACTGGGCGTATTTCTCCAGGAGGGGATCGGCAAGCATTTCTGGATCAACATTGTGCTGACCATTCTCGGCTACATCCCCGGCATCGTGCATGCGGTCTGGGTGATCGCGTCACGCTAGAAAAGAAAAAGCGAGAAGCGAGTTGCGAGTCGCGAAAGCCTTAACCCCATAGAGGTGTTGCCTTTCAAAACCCGTTACTCGCCACTCGCTTTCAGGGCATCGTTATAAGAACGACGGTTCGGCGGTCAGGGTGCCGTCGCGATAATCACTCAGGGCCTGGTTGATTTCGTCCTGGGTATTCATCACGAACGGGCCGTACTGGGCAATGGGCTCGCCAATGGGTTTGCCCGCCAGCAGCAGCAATCTGGCACCGTGTTCTCCGGCCACCAGAGTGACCCTGTCACCGTCAGTGAAGGTCGCCAGATGGTCGCTCTTGACTGCCTCACCCGCCACGCTGACCTCACCTTCGAACAGATACAGGAAAGCGTTGTAACCCTGTGTCAGCGGCACCGTCACCCTTTCACCCGCACGCAATTTCACGTCCAGGTAAAGCGGATCGGTACTGCCGCCTTTTACCGGTGCGCTGATCACTTGATTGCCGATGGTCACTTCCCCGGCGATGGCCTTGATCTGGCCTCCGCTGGACAAGTCCAGACGCGGGATCTCGTTATCGGCAATGTCCCGGTAACCGGCCGCTTTCATTTTTTCTGCCGCAGGCAGGTTGATCCACAACTGGAAACCCCGCAGCAAACCATCCTGCTGTTGCGGCATTTCTTCATGAATAATACCGCGCCCGGCGGTCATCCACTGCACACCACCCTGCTGCAGATCCCCTTCGTTTCCCAGATGATCGCGATGCTTCATGTGGCCTTCCATCAGGTAGGTCACCGTTTCGAAGCCCCGGTGCGGGTGCGGCGGGAAGCCGGCAATGTAATCATCCGGATTATCGGAGGAGAACGCGTCCAGCATCAGAAAGGGATCCAGCCGCACCATGGGGTTGTAGCCCAGCGCCCGCTTCAGGCGAACACCGGCACCGTCGGATGTATCCAGCGCGCGAATGGTGTTGAGAATTGTGCGTTCCATGGGAACCTCCTGATGTAGCAGTGTCGAGTTACGAGTTGCGAAGAGCGAAACCGATTTTGATTTTCGAAATTCGCTTCTCGTTACTCACCCCTCGTCACTGGTTGATAATCTCTCTTTCCCCGAGCCGTTCACGGCCGTGGGGCGAATCCCAGTCCAGCTCTGGCCCGATGGAAATAACCCCGTGAGGGTTGATGGTCGGATGGCTGCGGAAATAGTGGTGGCGGATATGCGCCATATTCACGGTTTCGGCCACACCGGGCAGCTGGTAAATCTCTTTCAAAAATCCGTTCAGGTTCGGATAATCGGCAATGCGCTTTTTGTCACACTTGAAGTGGGTGACATACACCGGATCAAAGCGCACCAGTGTCGTCCACAAGCGAATGTCCGCTTCGGTGAGGGTGTTACCCACCAGATAACGCTGCTTGCCCAGTCGTTGCTCGAGAGCATCCAGCTGCTCGAAAAGCGTCACCACCGCTTCATCGTAGGCCTGCTGACTGGTAGCAAAACCGGCCTTGTAGACGCCATTGTTCACGTGGTTATAGACCGGGTCGTTAATGGCATCGATTTCCGCCTGCAACGCTTCGGGATAGAAATTCCCCGGCACCGCCGCCAACCCGTCAAAGCTGGTATTGAGCATGCGAATAATTTCCGCGGACTCATTGCTGACGATGGTTTCGCGCTGCTTGTCCCACAGCACCGGAACCGTGACGCGACCGGTGTAGGTGGCATCGGCCTTCAGGTACAACTCATACAGCTTGCTGAAGCCATAGAGCCCATCGCCGGTGGCGCCGTCAAAGTCATCGCGCAGTTCCCAGCCGTTCTCCAGCATGTGCGGATGCACCACGGATACGCTGATATGTTCATGGAGCCCTTTCAGCGCCCGCACGATTAACGTGCGGTGTGCCCAGGGACAGGCGTAGGACACGTACAGGTGATAGCGGCCACTTTCTGCCTGAAAGCCACTGTCGCCACTGGGGCCAGCGCTGCCATCCGCCGTCACCCAGTTGCGGAACTGACTTTCGGAACGCTTGAAACGCCCACCGGTACTCTTGGTGTCGTACCACTTGTCCTGCCATTTGCCATCAACCAGCAGTCCCATGATTGTCTCCTTGTTGCAGAATTACCGTCTCACCGCAGGAGCCGTGCCTTGGCAGGTTCGCCATGCAAGCATAGCTCTTGCAACCTGGATCACTGCAGCGCAGCGCGGGCTTCGCTCATGGCTTGCTCTTTGCTCTCATCACCCATGTTCAGACCTTCCGCAAACACGAAAGACACATCGGTGATACCCACAAAGCCGAAGAACAGTTTGATGTACGGTGTCACCGTATCGTTCTCGGTACCGGCATACAGCCCGCCACGGGCGGCCAGTACGGTGACCGGCTTGTCATCCAGCAATCCCTGCGGGCCATTTTCCGTATAGCGGAAAGTGATGCCGGCACGGGCCACGTGGTCGATCCAGCTCTTCAGCTGGCTGGGAATGCCGAAGTTATACATGGGCAGACCGAGCACCACATGATCCGCAGCCTTGAGCTCCGCGATCAGCGCCTGGGAAAAGTCTTCCACTGTCTGTTGCTCGTCAGTGCGCTGATCCGCCGGGGTAAAAAAGGCGCCAACCCGCTCGCCGTCCAGATGCGGAATCGGCTCTGCAGACAGGTCACGCACTACCATGGTCGCTTCCGGGTGCTGGGCCTTCAGACGCTCCACCTGCTCGTTGACCAGAGTGGAAGAATTGCCGTTATCGCCGAAGACGCTGCTTTTGATGACCAGAATATTCATGACCCCAACTCCTTGTAATGACTGTGTCGGCAACGGCCGAACGCTGTTTGCTAACTGTAGGGCTATTCTGGATTCAGCAAATGCGATATAAAACCGGATAAATTTGCACGTTTAGCTCAGGTAATTCGATATGTCAGCGAAAATCAGTCTGGATCAGTGGCAAGCCCTGATTGCGGTGGTGGATGAGGGCGGTTACGCCAGCGCCGCCGAGGCCCTGGACAAGAGCCAGTCCGCCATCAGCTATGCGGTGCAGAAAATCGAGACCGAGCTGGGGGTCCGCGCCTTTGCCCTGGAAGGGCGGCGGGCCAGGCTGACCGAAACCGGCCAGATGCTGTATCGCCAGGCCAAGGTGCTGGTGGAGGAGGCCAACCGGATCGAGAGTGCCGCCATCCAGCTCAGCCAGGGCTGGGAGCCGCTGGTACGCGTGGCCGCTGACGCCCTGTTCCCGCAACACTGCATGCTCTCGGCCCTGGATGCGTTCGCCCAGCACAGTCCGCTGACCCGCGTGGAGTACACCGAGACCGTGCTGTCCGGCTCCGATGAAGCCCTGCTACGCAAGGAGGCGGATGTGGTGATCGGCGGGCGGGTACCGCCGGGGTTCTTCGGCGATCCACTGATGCGGGTGCGCTTTGTGGCGGTGGCCGCAGCAGACCATCCACTCAACCAGGCCGACAGCCTCACCCATGAGGATCTTCGCCAGCATCGGCAAATCGTGATCCGTGATTCCGGCAGCCGCCGCATCGACTCCGGCTGGCTGGGCGCTGAGCAACGCTGGACCGTGTCGCACCCGTCCACGCGTATCGCCGCCATTCGCCGGGGCCTGGGATTTGCCTGGGTCCCCGAGGCCGAGATCGGCGACGGCCTGGAAACCGGGGCACTGAAGGTGCTGCCCTTGAAAGAGGGGGTTGAACGGCTGGTGGACCTGCATCTGATTTATGCGGATGGGCAGTACGCCGGGCAAGCCGCCCGTTACCTGGGCGAGAGGATTCGCGAGGCCGCTGCGGTGCCCTGTCCCGGGGTCACCGTGTCCTGATCGTTCCAGGCCCGCCAATCCCGGCTAGGGTGTCTCGTCTTGCACCCGGGACGCCATGGGACGAACCCGAAGATTCTCCAGCGGCAAGGTCAACCCGGTATCCGTAAGGATAATGGGCAACGCCCGGTTATCGGGGATCACCCGGGCCTCGAACACATTGGTGATCGGTGCGCTGATTTCCTCATCCAGATTGATGGCTGTATGAAGGGTTGTATCCACCGGCGGCCGAATGGTCTGGTCGAACCCCACCTGCACCGGCCCGTCGTACACAAACCGGATACGGGTATCCACCGGCACTTTCAGGGACACCGGCACATCCAGCTTCAAGGGCAGCTCGCCCTCCAGGGGAATGCGCGGCAGCCAGTCGGCTATCAGTTTGGTATCCCCTTCGATGGCCACGGTGGTGTCGATGGAGATCACGTCCTGATACTCGATGGTCATGCGCAGGGGCACCATGGTATCCAGCGCCAGATTGGCCTTGTAGGTGCCACGCAGGGGTAACGGCAGGGCCTGGTGCTTGAATGGCACATCCACTTCCACCCGCCCTTGCAGGGTAATTGCCGCGTCTTCCTCCGCCCGGGTCTGCACGATCAGGCTTTCCGGCAATTTCAGCAGTGCGAACTGTTCCTGCAGGCCCACACCGATGACGATACGGCTGTAGAGCACGAAACCCAGAAACAGCCCTGCCACAATAACCGCAAGTGACACCCAGCCCCATAGCACCCAACGGCCCATCAAGGCTGCTCCCCCCGGGACGGGGTCATGTCACCCTCATCAGCCGTGGCAGATTTGCCGTCCTTGACAAACGACAGGCCCACTTCCCGCAGTGGCAATTTCAGATCCATCTCGGCAATCAGGGCGTCCGCGGGTTCCAGGATGGTGGCGCTGGCGCGCAGCCGGGAACGCACCGGCACCTGCATGGCACTTTTCAGGGGAATGGATGTTTTGATATCTGCCTTCAGTGGTACGGAAAGGTCTTCGAGAATATCCACCTTGGCGGGGGCGTTGAATTGCAATTTGACCAGCTGATCCACCGGCACGTTCACATCAATGGGCACATCCGCTTTCACCGGTAGCTCGCCCTTGATCGGCACGGTGATCCACTTGCCCAACACCCGGGCACGCACCTCGCCGTCCACCGGAATAATCTGATCCAGCTTGATGGTATCTTTCAGCGGGACATTCATCCTGATGGGCACCGCATTATCGAAGCCCACCTGCACATCCAGGGTTTCCTTGACCGGCAGAGTCAGGGTCTGATCGATGGGCACCGTGGTATCGATCACCGTATCAATGACGATATCCAGATCATCCAGAATATCGATGCCCACTGACATGGGCTCGGGCACCACCACACTGGCCTGTTGATCACGTAACAATAATTCTGCACCCAGATTTTTCCACACCCACCAGGCCAGGTAGGCACCGATGGCCAGCGCGATGATCAACAGCACTCCCGCACCAATAACAAACGACTTTCGAATGGTAACCTGCATGAATCAGGGCTCCCCCTTGCCATTACTGTGCGCGGGGCCATCCTGCAGATGACGCAATACTTCCCGGGCGACCTGCTGGCGAACTTCCTCATCCACCACCTGCTCCACGCGGGCACGCATACGGCGACGGGCCCGTCGCCATGACCACACCAGGCCAGCGGCGAAGCACAGCACACACAACAGGATCCAGACAATCATTAACAAGGACATTGCCGACTCCAGGACAGTCTCAGGAAAACATTACCAGCAACTGGAAGACACCGACCAGGAAGCCAAGGAACGCACCCACCGCAATCAGAATCCATTCGTCCTGTTCAAATGCCGGGCGCAACATGCTTTCAAACTCTTGCGGTTTGAGACTCTGCAAACGGGTAGAGAGCGTGTTTTCCAGATCCAGCGCATCGTTGGCATAGTTTTCAATATGCTTGAGCGTTTCCGGTAACCGGCTTACCAACTCCGACACGGCACATTCCTTCATGTCCCGATAGTTCTGGGTACCCACGGCAAAGGTAACAAACGGCTTGGCAAAACTGGTTTGTTCATCCACCGCTTTTTGTACGTGTTTGCCGATCATGGCAAACACCTTGTCCGAATACGGCCCCTTGAGAATCCCTTCAATAATATTGGCCGGCGTCAGCACATAGGAGGAAACCAGACGACCATAATCCCGCGCCACCTCATCCTGACGCTTCATGAACAGGCCCTGCACATTGAACGGGCCAAAACGCATCAACTCCTTGGGATTGAAAATCATCTGCAGGGCAATCCAGTTGGTGGCATAGCCCACCGCCAGACCGAAAACCGGCAGCAACCAGGAACCCTTGTAGAAAATCCAGGCAATCATCTGGAAGGTACCGAAAATGCCGCCAAAGTAGAGCCCGGAACGCCCGATAAACTTGAACTCCGCCGCGCCCACTTCCTGGAAAATACGGTTCAGTAGTGACTTGTCCTTGGTCAGATTGGTGATCACCATGTCCTCAAGATCATACATCTGTGCGATGTTGATCTTGATCTGTTTCATGATGTCGGAAATCAGGCCAGGCGCTTCTTTCTTTACTCTTTTGTAGATCTGTTTCTTCACCATCTCCGGCAGCGATTCCCACAGGCCTGGCTCGTGCTGACCCATGATGGAATCCACCACGTCTTCGATCATATTGTTGAGCACCGGCTCCAGCTCACCGGCCACCCTATCCGGATCGAGACGGTCAAAAATCTCTTCCTGGGTAATCAGGTGCGTGGTGATAGTGTCTACAGAGATCGCCGCCATCTTGGCAGCCCGGCGAGGAATAATGCCCTGCCAGCCCAGAAGAGGGGGTTTGCCAAAAAATTCCACCGGATAAAACATCATCTTGATGGCAATGACATTGGTTGCATAACCCACCAAAGCGCTGATCAATGGCATGGACAAGTACAACCAGATATTGTCGGTAAACTCGTTAATATACGCTTCCATTATTCCTCGCTTTTCGTTCTTCTTTTAGGAGTCTCTGAACAACTCCATACGCTTTCAGATACGGGTTGTTATCCGGAGCAGGCCGTCCAGAATGCCTTGCCGAAAGCGGAAAGGTGTGCGGTTTCGCGAATAAAGACGGGTCGAAGCCGTGATTCCTTACGCATCATTTCGCAAGCGGCACGCACCTCCGAACCATTCTCTATGGCCTCATATTTTGCGGTCTGGGTCGTGTCTTCCGGGCCGCCATCGAGCAGCCCCAGGGAAAACAGATGGGCAAGGTAATGGGGCACCGCTTCCGCCAGCATCACACCACTTTCGTTTCCCACGCGACTGAGAAATGCCATCACCCGGTGCTCGCTGCTTTTGAAACGACCTCCCCGAGCCAGCAAATGACTGATGGCAATATCAGAGCCATCCGACATGGCCGTCAGGATGCGGACTTCGTCGGGGAGAAGCTGGTTAACGATACGGCCATAAACCCGGTTCATGGCGCTATCCGGGGTCTGTTCCAGGGACTGATCTGCCAGCGCGGCAAAGCGCGACTGCAGGGATCTGTCCGGGCCGTCTCCCTCAGCGGATGAGGTCCCGGCCGGACCGGGCAGATAATGACGGCTATCCATGCCACCCAGTCGCAACTGTAAATCTTCGAACAACACATCCTCGACAGCACGTGCCTGATCCAGCACATAGTGCCCGCCCGGCGCCCGCGCCACAGCCTGTCGCATTTGCCGAACGAGTCGCCCGGCCCAGGGGGTTCTGGCCGACGTATTTTTCTTTCTGTTTTCTCCAGCCAACATCGCCTCCATGGCAGGCCCGTTCCCAACCGCTATCGATTCCTTCAGTGATAACGTCATTAAGTATCACTGTTTCGGGGGGTCAACAATGTTGGCAAGAATGTCGATACAAAAATGCCACAGTTGCTTAATGTTATGTGTACTTTCTGTTTGCTCTCGTTTGATACAGTGCAATGACGGTGTTTTCCCGAATCGGTTCTCCACAGGGATTTTACGATGACGGCACACCCTGAATCGGCAAACAAAAACAGGATCGATCATGAATAACAAGGATGCCATCGAACGTATGCATCAGCGGGTGGGATTTCTTTCCTATTTGCCTGAGCCGGTAACCCAGGATCTTGACCGGGCGGTGGATGATTACCTGGAAAGCGAAAAGAGTCGCCTGAACAAAGCCATTGATACCGGCGTTCAGGCCTTGCCACTCTGGCTGCGCAGTATTGCCCGCAGCGCCCTTCGCTAGTTCCGCACCAAGGATGCCTACATGAACGACCTGACCACGAACCTGGAAATCCAGATTGAGCTGGAAAAGCTTGAACAGTATCTGACCCTCAACGACGCCACCTGGCAGGCGCTTGCAGACGCCGGCACCAACAACCTGCGTGCCCTGCGTGAACATATTGAACAGGAAATGTATGACCAGCACCGCAAGGGCTTTCAGCACCTGGCAAGCTGGACCCGCTGGCTTTCCATCAAGCAACTGGCGAAGCTGGCTTATGCCGTGGGCGCCAAAATGGCCGCTCGCCTGGTCGGGGAAATGGATCCTTACTTCGCCGTAAAGGTTGCCCGGCGGCTGACCCCGGATTTTCTCGGCGAGATTGCCGCACAGGCAGACCCGCGCAAGATTCGTGAAATTATTCGACGCCTGCCGGCCGAGACCATCCGCGAGGTGGCACTGAAACAAATTCAGGAAAAACAGTTCCTGCTGTTGGGCCGCTTCGCCGACGCACTGTCTGCGCCCTCTATCCGTGAAGTGGTGAATGCAGTGAAGGACGATGGTGCATTGTTGAACATTGCCTTCTACATGGAAAACACCACCCAGCTCAGTAACGTGATCCGCATGATTGATAACAGCCGACTGGCCAGTATCGTGCGTTCCGGTACCGAGAATATCGATCTTTGGCCCAAGGCCATCTGGGTAATCGACCATGTGGAGGGAGAACTGAAAAGCCGGCTCGGCAACATCATGGCCGAGCAAGATGAACGCACCCTGGATTCCCTGGTAGGTGTGGCCCACCGCCAACAATTGTGGGGGCCGGTGCTGCGCGCGTTGTCCGTCATCAACCCCCGCTACCATCGCAAGATCGTCAACCTGCCCGCTCTTCGCAATAACAGCGTGATTACCGATCTGGTGAATGCGGCAGTCAGCAAGAACCTGCTGGAAGAAACCCTGCCTCTGGTAAAAGCCATGCAACGGGACTATCAGGAAGTGGTCGCCCACACCGCCCTGCGCCAGGGCGAAGAGGTGGCGGAAGCCGTGGTGCAGGCGGCACACCAGAGCGGACAGTGGGATCTGATTCTGGACCTGGCACAGTTCCTCGGCGACGACGAACGCAACATGATGGCAAAACTGCCCAGCAGTCATAACCCCTCGGTGATCGAGGCGTTGATGCGTAACGCGGCCAAATCCGGCAAGACAGACTTGCTGCTGGATTTTGCCCGCCGCTTTCACCGCGAAGGCCTGCAGACCGTGGTGGAAATCAGCCTGCGCGACGGCGGTGACCTGCTGCAGGCATTCCTGGACGCTGCCCGCGATACCCGCAACGGCTGGCAGGCCATCGCCACGGCCGTCAGCGTGGTGGACGCCCCGGACATGCTCCGCGATATCGGCCGTGTCTATCAGCGCCAGCCCCCGCAGGACCAGCAGGCTTTCCGTGAAGCCGCCAACGAAACCGGCCTGTGGCCACGGCTGGAACAGGCATTGCCGGCCTGACCGCTGAACCCTTCGCCCACAGAACGGTCATACTTATCAAGCTGAAGGCAGCTACGCCCCGGAGCCTGTCTGCCGGGGCGGCTATTTCACGGTATCCTGCCGCTCCCCTGTGATAATGGGAGGCATTCATTCCAACCGGGAGAAGCATCATGCGCTGGTTTTTCCTATCACTCTGTCTGGTCCTTGGCGCCTGCGTCAGCCCGGTGGTTATCGATAGCCAGGAAGGCGCGAGCCTGAACCAGTACCGTAGCTACGCCTTTGTGGAACAGAACGAGGATCAGCCCCGGGAACTGGACGACCAACGGGCCCGTAACGCCCTGAAAAGTGCCCTGGCTGAACAGGGCCTGACGCCCGCCGCCTCCGAACAGGCCGATGTGCACGTGAAACACTACTTCAAACGTGAACAGCGGTATGACGGCTCGGTGCTGCAGTTCGGTTTCGGCTTCAGCCGCAATAATGTGGGGGTGGGCACCACCACCCCGGTGGAAGGCGACATCACTGAGGAATACAAGCTGGTGGTACAAATGATTGAGCCCGCCACCAACAACGTGGTCTGGCAGGCAACCAGCCGTGACCGCCTCTATGACGAAATGAGCAGTGAGCGTCGCAGCGACCGGATCCGCAAGGCCGTTGCTGAAATGTTTCAACGTTACCCTGGCTGACAGGGAGTCCCACACAGGTAAAGAGGCCCTGCATTGGATGCTATCCTGATCGGCCCGCTGGCATTGCCGGCGGGCACGGTTGTGGCTTTGATCACTTTCTCCGCCGCCGTGCTGGCCAGCATCTGGTGGCAATGGCGTGGCAAGCCAGTGGAAAAATGGCTATGGCTGATCACCCTGGCTGCCCTGGCTGGGGCACGTCTGGCATTCGTGTTGCGTTACCCCGATCAGTACTCCGGCTTGATGGCCATGGCAGATATCCGTGATGGCGGCTGGTGGTGGCCTGGGGCCCTGGCAGCCCTGCCCGTTTTCGGCCTGTGTCTGTGGCGACGTCCGGCACTGCGGCTGGCGTTACTCTCCAGCACCGCCGCGGCAATGGTCGCCATGGGGCTCTCTCTCACCGCACTTCACAGCATGACCCCTGACGCAACACCACTGCCGGAAATCACCCTGGAGAACCTGCAGGGCACTCCGGTTCCTCTCAAGCCGCTAACCCAGGGGCCGACCCTGATCAACCTCTGGGCCACCTGGTGTCCCCCCTGCCGGCGAGAAATGCCGATACTGGCCGAGGCGCAAACGCGCTACCCCCACGTCCGTTTTGTCCTCGCCAATCAGGGGGAAACCGCCCAGGCAGTGCGGGATTACCTGATCCAGGCCGAACTCCATTTCGACCTGCCCCTGCTGGACCCGCAGATGGCGCTGGGTCACCATGCCGGTAACGGCGGTTTACCGCTGACACTACTCTTTGATGAGGACGGCAACGAACTGGCCCGCCACTTTGGCCCGCTGTCCCGGGCCAGTCTGCATCACTTTCTTACCCACCATCTGGATGGTCCCCACCCATGAAATTGCTCACCCTGCTACTGTCCTTGCTGCTTCCCCTCTCCACCGTGGGCGCGCAGGCGGACATGGACAGCCTGCTGGCACGACTGGAAAGCAGCAGCTGGGTGGCGGAGGGTGCCGACCCTCCCCAGCGGGTGGCGTATGTGTTCACCGACATGGCCTGCCCCTATTGCGCCGAGCTTTGGGAAAACATGCAGCCCCTGATCCAGCATCCGGACAACTCCCTTCAGGTGCGCCATATCATCGTCGGCCTGATCCACCCGAAACGCAGCTTCACCCAGGGAGGCGCCATCCTCGCCGCCCCGGATCCGGCGGCGGCACTGGCTGAACACGAAGGGCACTATGACGACGGCGGCATCCGCCCGCTGGAACGGGTCCCCGACGCCATCCGCAGCCAGATCCACAACAACACGGCATTGATGATCGGTTTGGGCCTGCAGGGCACCCCCGCATTGGTCTTCGAAGATAGCCAGGGACGCTGGCGCCTGGCCCCCGGCGTGATTGGGGAGGAGGCGTTGCGGGCGGAGGTGTTTCAGATCAGTGAACAGTGAAGAGTTAACAGTGAACAGCTCGCGCCCACAGGCATCTGGGCACTGAAACGCAAGAGGCCGCGCCCGGCGTTCAGGCGCGGCCTCTTGCGTTAAGGAACAAAGAACCCATCCCGCGAACTGTTAACTATTCACTGTTAACTGTTCACTGAATCAGTCCGTCAGCCAGCTCACCTTGCCCTGACACACCGTCAGCTTCACGTTGCCCTTGAGCACGGCGCGGCGCCAGGGAGAGTTGTTGCCGGCGGACAGCCAGTGTTCGGCGTAATCCTTTTCGGCGCTGGCATCCAGCACGCACAGGCTGGCCGGGCGGCCGGTTTCCAATTGGCCGGCCAGGATGCCCAGGCAGCGGGCGGGGGCGGCCGTCACCGCATCCAGGGCCCGGGGCAGTGCCAGCTTACCGTCGTCCACCAGTTGCAGCACCAGGCCAAGCAGGGTATCCAGCCCGGCCATGCCCGGCTTGGTGGCCGGGAAAGGGGCCGCCTTGCTGGAAGAACCAATGGGGGTGTGCTGGGAGCAGATGGCATCAATGGTACCGTCGGCCACCGCCTCCAGCAGGGCCTCGCGATCCGCCGCACTGCGCAGGGGCGGGATCACGTGGCAGTGGCTGTTGAACCCTTCCAGGGCCGATTCATCCAGCAGCAGGTGCTGAATGCTCACGTCCGCCGTCACCGGCAGGCCGCGACGCTTGGCAGCGCGCAGTAACCGCAGGGAGTCAGCACTGGATATCTGCTGGAAATGGGCACGCACACCGGTGGCTTCCACCAGCAGCAGGTCCCGGGACAGGTCCACGCTCTCCGCTACCGCCGGAATCCCCGGCAACCCCAGACGGGTGGCCACGGCCCCTTCGTGGGCACAGCCGCCCGCGCTAAGCGCGGAATCCTGGGGCCGGAACATCACTGGCAAATCGAAGGTGGAGGCATATTCCAGGGAACGCTTCAGCACCAGGGCGCTGGCGACCTTGCGGCCCGCATTGCCCACGGCAATACACCCTGCCTTGGCCAGGGTGGCCATTTCCGCCAGCTGGTCGCCGGCCAGACCCTGGGTCATGGCGGCAATGGGCATGATGCGCGCGAATCCGGCCTGGCCGGCCTGCTCGCGGATCAGCCTCACCACGGCGGTGGAATCCACCGGTCCGCAGTCCGGCTGGGCCACCAGGTGAGTAATACCACCCGCGGCGGCGGCGCGGGTTTCGCTGGCAATGTCGCCACTGCGACCGCTGCCCGGCAGGGACAGGTGCACACAGGCGTCTACCAGCCCGGGCAACACCCAGTGGCCTTCCGCGTCCACGATATCGGCGCCGGGGGCATCCAGGCTGGCACCGATGCGCACCAGACGGCCATTTTCAATCAGCAGGTCGGCAACCTCGTCGCGACCATTGGCCGGATCGATCACCCGGCCCTTGCGAATCAGGATATTGGCTTTCTTGCTACTGGCCACGCTCACCTCCTGTGCGGCCCTGGGCACTGCTTTCCTGGCCGCTGATGGCCATGGACATGACCGCCATGCGCACCGCGATACCGAAGGTCACCTGGTTGAGGATCACCGAGCGCGGGCCGTCTGCCACTTCCGAGGCAATTTCCACGCCCCGGTTGATGGGACCGGGATGCATGACGATGGCATCCGGTTTGGCCAGCTGCAGTTTTTCGTTGTTGAGGCCGTAAAGGCGAAAGAATTCGCTCTCGCTGGGCAACAGGGCAGAATCCATGCGCTCTTTCTGCAGGCGCAGCATGATCACCACATCCACATCCTTCAGGCCCTGGCCCATATCCGTGAACACGGTGGCCCCCAGCCCCTGGGCATCCACCGGCAACAGGGTTTTCGGGCCAATGAGCCGCACTTCCTCGGCGCCCAGAATGTTCAGGGCGTGAACCTGTGAGCGGGCCACCCGAGAGTGGAGAATATCGCCGACGATGGCGACCTTGAGCCCCTCGAAACCGCCCTTGTAGTGGCGGATGGTGTACATGTCGAGCATGGCCTGGGTGGGGTGGGCATGGCGCCCGTCACCGGCATTGATCACCGCCACATCCGGGGTCACTTCGTTGGCGATGAAGAAGGGCGCGCCGGAATCCTGGTGGCGCACCACGAACATGTCCGCGGCCATGGCTTCCAGGTTGCGCAGGGTATCGAGCAGGGTTTCGCCCTTGCTGGTGGCGGATTTGGCAATGTCCAGGTTGAGCACGTCGGCGCTGAGGCGCTGGGCCGCCAGCTCGAAGGTACTGCGGGTACGGGTGCTGGATTCGAAGAACAGATTGACCACTGTCTTGCCGCGCAGCAGCGGCACCTTCTTGATGGACCGGCCACCCACATCCACAAAGCTGGCGGCGGTATCGAGAATATCTTCCAGTAAAGAGCGGGGCAGGTGCTCGGTGGTCAGGAAATGGCGTAACTTACCGTCGTCGGTGAGTTGTACGCGGGAGGATGGCGCAAGCGTCATTCGGAGGCCTGTTATCAGTTTCCTGGGCCACCGTGCCGGTGGCAGTTTTTTCGCAAGACAAGGCGCCGTGAGCACCGTGTAGTTATTCTACATAAGCGAGCGGCAACACCGTATTGCGGAAAAAGGGACCCGGCCCTTCGGGTTGTGCCGTAAATAGCGCCATGCCGTGTTGCTCGTCGTTCATTTGGGTAAACCAAACATCGCTCCTCGCGCCTTGCCTGGCGCTATTTACGGCGCAACACGGCGGCCCAGGAAACTGATAACAGGCCTAGGCCATTGTCTCTCGTATCTCCGCCACAAGGGGGGCGGGCCCGCGTAATTCTACCCGCTGATGGGGGGGCAATGCCAAAGTTTCACCACAGATATCGGCACGAATTGGCAATTCCCGGTGACCGATATCAAACAGCACCACCAGGCCGATCGAGGCCGGGCGCCCGAAATCGAACAATTCGTTCATGGCGGCACGAATGGTGCGGCCGGTCATGAGCACGTCGTCCACCAGCAGAATATGCTGCCCGTCCACCTCGAAAGGCAGCTTCGACGGCGAGACCGTGCGCTTGAGCCCACGGGTATCAAAGTCATCCCGGTAGAAAGCCGGATTCAGGGTCCCCAACGGTAGCGGCTTGGCCAACATCGCGTTCAATGCCCGGGCCACCCAGGCCCCACCGGACTCGATCCCCACCAGCAGCGGGGCCCGCTCACCGTATTGCTCGGTGATGGCCCGGGCCATGGCACCCAGGTGTGTCTGCAGTTGTTGTTCGTCCCAGCTCAAGGGGCTCTCCTGCTCTGTGTATGGCGATATCCGACGTTCGCCCTGCAAGCATGGCGCCTGCCGGAGAAAGAATAAAGGCCAGGACCCGACAAACCTTCAGGCCAGGTGATCAAACCGTTCAGTTTTTTGGGATGGCAGTAACACCCCGCCAAGGTGAGGATGGCAAAGCCGTCGCCGGTAACGGTAAGTTTTGTAAAGGGCGGAACCCGGCTAGCGGGCAACACTCCAATCATCAGGAAGATCGGGTAGGGTACAGGGATGCAACTGCGCAACGACTCACAACGCTTCGGCATCATCACCATCGCACTGCATTGGCTGGTGGCGATGACGGTGGTGGGCATGTTTGCGCTGGGGCTTTACATGGTCGACCTGACCTACTACCACGACTGGTACCGCAGCGCGCCGCACCTGCATCGCAGCGTGGGCATCCTGCTGTTTCTGGTGATGGGCGCCCGCCTACTGTGGCGGCTGATTTCTCCACCCCCGAAAGCCCTGCCCACCCATCAGCCCTGGGAAAAAGTCAGCGCCCACCTGACCCACTGGGCCCTGTATCTGTTGCTGTTCACCGCCATGATCAGCGGCTATCTGATCACCAGCGCCGACGGGTCTGCCATCGATGTATTCAACTGGTTTGCCGTACCCTCTATGACCGGCGACCAGAAGGGCCTGGAAGATCTTGCCGGAGACATCCACGAGATTGCCACCTGGGCGATCATCATCCTCGCCGGCGTGCATGCCCTGGCCGCGCTCAAACACCACTTGCTTGATCGGGACGACACCTTGCGCCGCATGCTGGGCAAAGCGCCCCGTGACCCAGACAACCTTTCCTGACAACCTTTAATCCAAACGGAGTTCGATGCTTATGTTGACGCTAGCAAAGAAAATCACCATTCCCGCCCTGGCACTGCTGCTCAGCAGCATGGCCTTTGCCGATAAACCCGGCGGCACCTATGCGTTTGATAAAAAGGGCGCTCACCAGTTTGTCATGTTCAAGATTTCCCATCTGGGCTACAGCTGGTTGTACGGCCGCTTCAACGATTTCGACGGCAGCTTCACCGTGGACGCGGACAACCCGGAGAACAGCAGCGTGCAGGCCACCATCCAGGTCGCCAGCCTGGACAGCAACCACGCCGAGCGTGACAAGCACCTGCGCGGCGATGACTTCCTCGAGGTAGACGAGTACCCCACCGCCACCTTTAAGAGCACAAAGATTGAAAAGACCGGCGAAAAAACCGCCAAGATTACCGGCGACTTCACCCTGCACGGTGTCACCAAACCGGTCACACTGGACGCCAAACTGCTGGGCTACGGCGATGATCCCTGGGGCGGCTACCGCATGGGCCTGGAAGCCTCCACAACCCTGAAACTGGCGGACTTCGGCATCACCTACGACCTGGGTCCAGCATCGGAAACCGTGGACATCATTATCTCGGTGGAAGGGATCAGACAGTAATGCAGTGATAACGAAAAACGCCAGCTTCGCGCTGGCGTTTTTTTATGGCAACGCTTCGCCACCCTCACTCAAAAACCCTTCGGCAATGATCACCGCCGCCATGGAATCCACCCGGCTATCCGCCTGACGAATTCCGGTTCGCTCCCGCGCTTCGCGGGTACTCAAGCGTTCATCCACCAACCAGACTTTCATGCCAAAACGGCCTTTCAGACGATTGGCAAATTTCTTTGCCCGTGCCGTGGATTCGCTTTCACTGCCATCCATGTTCAACGGCAGACCCACCACCAGCTCTTCCGGCTCCCACTCTTTCAACAAGGCAGCAATGTCGTCCCAGTTGGGTTGAGTGTTCTTGCAGGGCAGGGCTTTTAACGGCGTGGCTGTACCCAGCAGGCTGTTGCCGCTGGCCACGCCGATTTTTTGGGTGCCGTAGTCAAACGCTAGAATCATATGACGAGTCGGTTATTGAGGCCGTAGGAGCCATGCTTGCATGGCGAAGGACTTTCAGGAAGCACCGCTCCAGATCAAAACCTTTCGCCATGCAAGCATAGCTCCTACGGTGCGAAAGGACATGTCAGCTGTGTCCCGCCTGGGTCGCAATCAAGCTCATGTCCACACCAATACGCGCTGCGGCGGCTTGCCAGGTTTGTTCGAAGGGGGTGTCGAGCACCAGTTCACGGCTGGCCGGGGTGCTGAGCCAAGCGTTTTCCACCAGTTCCTGTTCCAGCTGGCCGGGTTCCCAGCCGGCGTAGCCCAGGCAGATCAGCGATTGCTCCGGTCCTTCGCCGATGGCGATGGCTTCCAGAATATCGCGGCTGGTGGTGAGCATCAGGCCGTCGCTGAGCGGCACGCTGGACTGCCAGTGGGTGGAGGCAGCGTGCAACACGAAACCGGCCTCCTGCTGTACCGGACCGCCAGCAACCACCCGGTGCCGCTCCGAGGGCGGCACTTCGATGTCGATGTCCATGTCGCTGAGGATATCGCCCAGGCTGATCTGCACGGGGCGGTTGAGGGTCAGCCCCATGGCGCCCTCGCTACCGTACTCGACGAGATAGGTGACGGAATGTTCAAAGTTGGGGTCGGCCATCTGCGGCATGGCCACCAGCAACTGGTGTTTGAGGGTCGTGTTGTCCATGGGGACAGTATCCGGGGTGGGTGGGAGAG
Source organism: Alcanivorax sp. DSM 26293 (assembly GCF_900107995.1). Lineage (GTDB taxonomy): Bacteria > Pseudomonadota > Gammaproteobacteria > Pseudomonadales > Alcanivoracaceae > Alcanivorax. The sequence goes on from NZ_FNUM01000003.1 coordinate 324,730, forward strand.
CTGCAAGCTTCAAGCTACAACGCGGGACATGCCGATAGTTACCGTTGATGCCGTGCCCGCATTCACCACGAATGGTGCGCGGGCACTGATCTTAAAGCTGGCAACACCCCAATCCGCGCCTTGCCGCTTGTAGCTTGAGGCTTGCAGCTATTACTTCGAAGACACCCGCTGGTTCTTGTCGAACTTCCAGGTGCGGATGATTTCCAGCACGTCCATGTTCTTGCGCATCTCCGCCGTGAAGGGATCGAAGGGGGCGGCCAGTCGCACGCTCTGGATGGCCGCCTGATCCAGGAAGGTGTGGCCGGAGGATTTCAGCAGACGCACCTCCTTCAGTTTGCCATCTTTCTGGATCGCCACCATCAGCCGTACGGCGCCAAAGGTATTGCTGTTCAGGGCCCGGGACGGGAAATTGCGGGTGCCCATGGCTTCCACTTCGCGGCGGAAGCTGTCGATGTACTGGGCTTCGTAGTGGGCCTTGGCGGATACCGAGGTAAGGCGACGAATCCGAGGGCGCTTGGCGTAGGCCTGTTTCTGGGCATCCAGGCGGGCCTGCAGGCTGGCGATTTCCCGGCTCAGGTCCTGCAGGTTTTCCTGTTTGGCCACCTTGAGCGGTTTCGGGTCGGTTTTTTCCTGCTGGTCCGCGTTGACCTTCCGGTCGCTGGCGCGGGCGGTGGTAATGACCAGCAATTGGGACTGGCGATCGCGGCGCTCCCGGGTGGTCTTTTCCTTGAGCTGCACGTTGTCGAGTTTGTTGTCGGCGAAGTCCACCTGCTCGGTGGTGGTCAGTTCCTGTTTTTCCGCCAAATCACCGGAACCCAGCTGGTTGCTCTGGGCAATAAAGTCCGCCTCGTCCGGCGCGTCATCGCTGCGATGCTGGGACAGGGTCACTTCCAGGGTATGGGGGGCGGCGCGCTGTTTCTCCGGGGCAAAGCTGACCCCGAAGATGAGGATGCCGTGGAAGGCCAGCGCCAGAAACACCGTAAAGGTGAGACGATCTGATGCGCTGACGGTGGAATTGGCTGCCATGGTTTCTTCTTTTTGTTACTGCCTTTGATCGGCCGGAGAGTGTGCCCCGGCCCGCACTCATCGTCTATGACGGCTGCCGCAACTCCAGCAACATGTCGAACAGCTGACCGGCAATGTTGATATTGAAGATCGCGTCCAGCTCGCGGATACAGGTGGGACTGGTCACGTTGATCTCGGTGAGATAATCACCGATCACGTCCAGACCCACAAAATACAGGCCCTTGCGCTTGAGGGTAGGCCCCACCTGCTCACAGATCCAGCGGTCCCGGTCACTCAACTCCCGCCCCTGGCCGGTGCCGCCGGCCGCCAGGTTGCCGCGCAACTCGCCCTCCTTGGGGATCCGCGCCAGCGCATAGGGCACCGGCTCGCCATTGATCATCAGGATGCGCTTGTCACCCTCGGTGATCTCCGGCACGAAGCGCTGGGCCATGATCGGCGTCTTGCCATGCTGGGTCAGCACCTCGATCACCACCGAGATATTGGGGCTGTCCTTGCGCACCCGGAAGATATTGCTGCCGCCCATGCCGTCCAGCGGCTTCATCACAGTGTCACCGAACTCCTGTACAAAATCGCGCAGCAGTCCGGACTGGCTGGACACCAGCGTAGGGGCACAGCACTGGGGGAAGTCGGTGGCAAACAGCTTTTCATTGCTGTCGCGAACACTGCCGGGCCGGTTCACCACCAGTACGCCTTCCCGTTCCACCTTTTCCAGCAGGTAGGTGGCATAGATGTATTCTGCGTTGAACGGCGGGTCCTGGCGCATCAGGATAATATCCAGATCGGCCAGATCGTGATTCACGGCATCGGCCAGACGGTACCAATCGTCGTTATTGTCGGTGACGGACAGTGCCCGAGTGGCCGCAAAGGTGCGACCATCGCGCACATACAGATCCGCCGGCTCCATGTAGAGCAATGACCAGCCACGTCGTTGCGCTTCCAGCAGCATGGCGAAGGTGCTGTCTTTCCAGGGTTTGATTTTGGCGATGGGGTCCATCACCACACCAATACGCAAGCTCATGGGGTCTCCACAGACAATAAAGCGGGCCGGGGAATCTTAGCAGTGCAGGCCGCCTATCGCTATGCAGGGATGCGCGGGGCATTTTCTCAAGTTTCATAGGGTCTTATAGATTGATTGTAGAATCTGTGTTAAAAACTTCGCTTGGGCTTGTATCGCTACACACCCCGCCCATCGAATTACTAGAAAGGCCAAAAATTACAATAAGTTGCGGCCAAAAACGGTTCACGGTTAAAGGCAGTTTCCATGACTGACAATTTCCAAGACCTCAAGGTAATGGTGATCGACGATTCCAAAACCATCCGTCGCACCGCGGAAACCTTGTTGAAGAAAGCAGGTTGTGAAGTGATCACCGCCACCGATGGCTTCGATGCCTTGGCCAAAATCGCCGACAGCAAACCCAATATCATCTTCGTCGACATTATGATGCCGCGTCTTGACGGGTATCAGACCTGCGCCCTGATCAAGAACAACAGTGCCTTCAAGGCCACCCCGGTGATCATGCTGTCGTCCAAGGACGGCCTTTTCGACAAGGCCAAGGGGCGAATAGTGGGGTCCGACGAGTATCTGACCAAGCCGTTTTCCAAGGACGAGCTTCTCGGCGCGATTCGACAGCATATCAACGGTTAAGCGACAGCGTCGCTGAGCCTGAAGAGGATAAGATGGCACGTATTCTGATAGTGGATGACTCTCCCACCGAAACCTACAAGTTGCGGGAGATTCTGGAAAAGCACGGCCACGAAGTACTCGAGGCCGCCAACGGGGCTGATGGCGTGGCCATGGCCCGCTCCGAGCTGCCCGAACTGGTGTTGATGGATGTGGTGATGCCTGGCCTGAACGGCTTCCAGGCGACCCGCCAGCTCACCAAAGGCGCCGATACCGCGCACATTCCCATCGTTATCGTTACCACCAAGGATCAGGAAACCGACCGTGTCTGGGGCAAACGCCAGGGCGCCAAGGACTATCTGACCAAGCCGGTGGACGAGGATGTGCTCCTGCAAACCGTCGACCGCATGCTGGCCGACGGCTAATCCGGAGCCCACGATGAGCGCAACTGCTTCCGCCGCCTATATCCAACTGGCCGACTACAACCGTCGCTGCCGTGAGCAGGCCAAAGACCTGCCCATGCAGCAGGATGCGGTGAGCTACTGGAGCGGTGTGGGCTTTGTGATGGATGGCAAGAAATACGTGGCACCGCTGGATGAGGTTTCCGAAATCCTCTCGGTGCCGGCCTACACCCGCATTCCCGGCGCACGCAGCTGGATGAAGGGCGTGGCCAATGTCCGGGGCCGACTGATGACCGTGATGGATCTCAGCGGCTTTCTGGAAAAGAGTTCACCGGTCCAGGAAAAACGTCGGCGACTGCTGGTGCTGGACCAGGACGACTTGTACACCGGCATGACGGTGGATGAAGTACTGGGGATGCAACATTTTCCCATTGATGAATTTGTGGAATCACTGCCGGTCAGCGACAGCAGCGTGACGCCATTTGTGCGCGGCGCCTACCGGCGGGACGGGGAGTACTGGTCCGTGTTCAGCCTGACTCGGCTGGCAGAGGATCCACGCTTTATGCAGGTCGCCCGCACCGGCTGATCCGCAGACAAGCATTTGGGGTACATAAGAAGAGCGAACGCCAGGCCAGGAGCCAGACTATGAAGTTCAATTCGGGAGCAATCTTTGACAAATTGCGGGGGGGCGCGGAAGGCAGCACGCTGAATATCGCGCTGTATATCGGGCTTGCCGTCTTTATCGTCCTGGCGGTGGTGAACTTTCTGCTGTCCGCCACCACGGCGAACCAGGCCCAGGAAAACATTACCCTGGCCTCGGAAATGCGCGTTATTTCCCAGCAAATCGCCAAGAACGCCCTGGAAGCGGCTGCCGGTAACGCGGACGCTTTCGAGCTGCTGGCCAAATCCCAACAGAGCTTCCAGTCTGCCTGGGATGATGTGAAAGACGAGCCGGTCGAGAACCCGGAGGTGAAAGAACGTCTGAGTAGCCTGTGGTCCGAAGTGAACAGCAACGCCGGCACCATCCTGCGCGGGGAAGATACGGTTCTGGATCTGCACGAAGTGGCAGATACCCTGGCCCAGACCATTCCTTCCCTGCAAGCGGAATACGAAGGCGTGGTAGAGATCCTGGTTGCCACCGGTGCCGAGCCGGATCAGATCGCTTTTGCCCAACGTCAGTCCCTGCTCGCAGAACGGATTCTCAGCTCCATCTCCAAGGTACTGGAAGGGGGCGATGGCGCGGTGATCGCAGCGGATGCTTTCGGTCGTGACGCCAGCCTGTTCGGCCGGGTCATGAATGGCATGATCGAAGGCGACGACGCCATGGGCATTGACCAGGTGAACGACCCGGATGCCCTGGATTACCTGGCTGAAATTGCTGACCTGTTCGACGAATTCGTTAACCAGTCCGTGGACGAAATTCTGGAAACTGCTCCCGAACTGTTCCAGGTACGTAACGCGGCCGACACCATTTTCCGCCGTTCCCAGGATCTGCTGCAGGAATCCAGCAACCTGAACACCCAATTCGAAGGCTCCACCAACACCTTCTTCCCGTCCGTGACACTCGGTGGCCTTTCTGCCGCCATCGCGGTGCTGCTGTTCTTCCTGATCATGGCGCAACGGAACCGTCAGGCAGCAAAACTGAAGGACGAACTGGAAAGCGAGAACCAGCGTAACCAGGCCGCGATTCTGCGACTGCTCGACGAACTGGGCGACCTGGCGGACGGTGACCTGACCGTACAGGCAACGGTGACCGAGGACTTCACCGGGGCCATTGCGGACTCCATCAACTACTCCATTGACCAGCTGCGCAGCCTGGTACAAACGATCAACAACTCGGCGGTACAGGTGGCCTCTGCGGCCCAGGAAACCCAGTCCACGGCTATGCATCTGGCCGAGGCCTCCGAGCACCAGGCCCAAGAAATTGCCGGGGCCTCTGCCGCGGTGAACGAAATGGCGGTCTCCATTGACCAGGTATCCGCCAACGCCGCCGAATCCGCCGCGGTAGCGGAACGGGCGGTAGCCATCGCCAACAAGGGCGCCGAAGTGGTACAGGCGACCATCCACGGCATGGACACCATCCGCGAACAGATTCAGGAAACCTCCAAACGGATCAAGCGTCTCGGTGAGTCCTCCCAGGAGATTGGTGACATCGTATCCCTGATTAACGACATCGCCGACCAGACCAACATCCTCGCATTGAACGCCGCCATTCAGGCATCCATGGCCGGTGAAGCGGGCCGCGGCTTCGCGGTGGTAGCGGATGAGGTACAGCGACTGGCGGAACGTTCCGCTGCTGCGACCAAGCAGATTGAAACCCTGGTAAAAACCATTCAGACCGATACCAACGAAGCGGTAATCTCCATGGAAGCCACCACCGCCGAGGTGGTAAAAGGGGCCCGCCTGGCGCAGGACGCTGGTGTGGCACTGGAAGAAATTGAGAACGTATCGAAAACCCTGGCGGACCTGATCCAGAACATTTCCAACGCGGCGCGCCAGCAGGCCGCCTCCGCGGGTCACATTTCCAACACCATGAACGTGATCCAGGAAATTACCTCGCAGACCTCCGCCGGTACCACCGCCACTGCGCGGTCCATTGGTAACCTGGCCGAGATGGCGCAGGAGATGCGTAATTCCGTTGCCGGCTTCCGCCTGCCGGAGCACTCCTGATCCGGCTCGCGCCGGTTAGCGGGGTGATGCTATGGGTGCTGCCGTGACAGACCGCTGGTCGATCAAAAGCACGCCCGCCATGGATGCGGAGCAGTTCCAGCTATGGCAGGCGCTGCTCGAAGAGCGCACCGGCATGACCCTGTCCAACGAGCGCAAGACCTTTCTCGAAACCAGCTTGAGCATTCGCATGCGCGAGCTGGGCATCGAGGACTACAACACCTATTACGAACACCTGATGGTGGGCTCCACCGAATCCCGGGCCATGGAATGGTCGGTACTGGTGGACCGGCTCACGGTTCAGGAAACCAGTTTTTTTCGCCACCCGAGCTCCTACGCTCTGGTGGAAGAATTCGTGCAGCGCTTCAAGGCAGAACAGCCGGACGGCGCCAACCTGGATGTGTGGAGCGTGGGGTGCTCCACCGGCGAGGAAGCCTACTCCCTCGCCATGATGATCAATGAGCAGCTGAACGACACGGATCGCAAACTGTTCTACGGCATCACCGCCACCGATATCAGCCTGCCCACCCTGGCCAAGGCCCGCAAAGGGGAATATCCCGCGCGCCGGGTACTGCAGGTGGACCCGCAATTGCGGGAGAAATATTTCCAGCCCAGCGGCAACGAACAGACCCTGGCCGTGGCGCCCGTGCTGCGCGAACGCATCTGTTTTGCGCGGCTCAACGTGCTGGATCTGAGCACCGCGCCAATGAACGACATGGATCTGATTTTCTGTCAGAACATGCTGATTTACTTCCGCCGCTGGCGGAAACGTCAGATCGTCAACCGACTGGCGGAACGGCTGGCGCCCGGTGGCATTCTGGTACTCGGTCCCGGGGAAGTGACCGACTGGCAGCATCCGGATCTGGAACGCATACATTTCGCCGATACGCTGGCTTTTCGGCGCTGTCGATAAGCGCTGTAGATAATAAAAAACCTGCCCGCAGTGACGGCAGGTTTGAGTATGACAGGAGACGTCATGAGTGACCGTCACGACTATCTGGCTCTGGACTGGGTTCGCGGGGAGATCCAGGAAACCCTGAACCAGGCGCAGCAGGCACTGGAAGCGTTCGTGGATACCCCGGACGACGCCACCCGCATGCGTTTTTGCCAGGCCCATCTGCACCAGGTGTACGGCACCCTGCAAATGGTGGAGTTCTACGGTGCTGCTCTGCTCGCCGAAGAAATGGAAAAGCTGGCTCAGGCGCTGCTGGAAGCCCGGGTCGGCAACGTGGGAGATGGCCAGGAAACCCTGATGCGGGCCATCCTGCAGCTGCCGCCTTATCTCGACAGGGTAGCCAGCAACCGGCGCGACCTGCCGGTGGTACTCCTGCCCCTGCTCAATGATCTGCGAGCCGCCCGTGGCGAACCGCTGCTGTCGGAAACCGCCCTGTTCAAACCGGATCTCACCGATGCCACCGGCCGCGGCCAGATCCCCGAAGACCTGCTCAACGACCCGCGCTTTATCCAGCTGGCCAAGAAAATCCGTCAGATGTTCCAGATCGCCCTGCTCGGTGTGCTGCGCAACGACAATATGGGCGAGAACCTGGGCTACATGGCCAAGGTCTTCACCAAGCTGGAGCAGATCACCGGCGACGCTCCTCGCGCTCCCCTGTGGAGCATCAGCAATGCCCTGGTGGAAGGGCTCTCCGAAGACGCCATTGTCCTGGGCACCTCGGTAAAACTGATGCTGGGCCACGTGGACCGCAACCTGCGTGAACTGGTCAGCGAAGGCGCGGCCAGCCTGAACCGTCCGGCGCCCACGGAACTGCTCAAGAACCTGCTGTACTACGTGGCCAAGGCGGACGCGGACAGTCCGCGCATCCGCGACGTGAAAGCCCGTTTCCGTCTTGACGATGCCTTGCCTTCCGATGACCTGATCAACGCGGAACGGGCCCGCATGACCGGCCCGGATGCCGAAGCCATGAATTCCGTGGTGAAGGCGCTTTCCGAAGAGATCACCACCGTCAAGGACGCCCTGGAAGCCTTCGTCCATAACGGCGAAAGCGATGCCAGCAAGCTGCATCCACAGACCGTAACCCTGAAACAGGTGGCCGACACCGTGGCCGTACTGGGCCTGGGCCAGCCACGCACCCTGGTGGAAGAACAGCTCCACGCGGTAGAGGACATTGTTGCCGGTAAACGCCCTGCGGAACGCGAAACCCTGATGGATATTGCCGGCGCCCTGCTTTATGTGGAAGCGACCCTGGCCGGTATCAGCGGCGGCGACCGCCGCGGAAAATCCTATAACGGTGATCAGAACGACGTGCCCGGCCACGTGGGCCAGGCCATGGAAGCGGTACTGCGCGAATGCCGAGCCGGCCTGGAAGAGGCCAAGGACGGTATCGTCGAATTCATTGCGTCCCAGTGGAACCCGGAACATCTTCACCCGGTACCGGAACGACTCAGTGCCGTGCGCGGCGGCCTGGAAGTGATCCAGCTCAACAAGCCGGCACTGATATTGCGCCAGTGCGTGCAGTTCATTCAGGAAAAACTGCTTGATGCGGACCAGCCCAAGCCGGACTGGCGCAGCATGGACACTCTGGCGGATGCCATCACCTCGGTGGAGTACTACCTGGAACGTCTCAGCGACGATCCGGAAACCACCGACGATATCCTGCAGCTGGCCCGCGCCAGTGTGGACGCGCTCGGTTATCCCCTGGATCAGGGCAGCGGCTTCGGCGATGACCCGGTGGAAGTGGAACGCATCGAGCTGGACGCCGACGTGCAGATCGACAGCGATACCACTGGCCAGATCGGCGACAGCGACGACCACACCGAGGACTATCCGGAGTCGGACATTTCCCTGGAGCCGGCCTTCAACGATCCCGCCGAAGTGACCTGGGACACCGCGGATGACCAGGACGACCCGACTCTCGAGATTACCGGCCTGGCGCCCACAGACCAGGGCACGGACAGCGCGGAGCCAGAATCACCGGAGACCACCGAAAACCTGGCGGATGAAGACGATGACAATCTGATCGATGATGAAATCATCGAGATTTTCCAGGAAGAAGTGGGCGAAGTGCTGGAAGCCCTGGACCAGTATTTCCCCCGCTGGGCCGCCAACACCAGCGATGAAGAGTCCCTGGTGGAATTCCGTCGCGCCTTCCATACCCTGAAAGGCTCCGGCCGAATGGTCGGTGCCAGTACCGTGGGTGAGCTGGGCTGGTCCGTGGAAAACATGCTCAACCGGGTGATTGACCGCACCATTGAGCCCACCGCCGTACTCATTGATCTGGTGCAGGAAGTCCGCAACCGGGTACCCGCCCTGGTGGATGCCTTTACCCAGCGACAACCGGATCCGTTCGATGTGCAGCCCCTGGCCGACGCCGCCGATACCCTGGCCGCCGGTGGACAGATCGATCAGGTGCCGGCGATCACAGGCCAGACCGGTAGCGACACCCTCCCTGCGGACAGCGCTGACACCGTCGACCAGGACGACGATGCCTCCGCTGATGACGCACAGGCCGACGACACCCTGGAACTGACCCTGCCCGCAGACAGTGACGGGTTCACGGACCGCAGCGATGACCACGGCGACAGCCTGTCCGTGGAAGATCTGGCCGCCTTCAACGACGCCAGCGACGAGGGCACGCCGCTTGATTGGGAAAGCGACGATGCGTCAGAGGACGGCATCATCGAGTTCAACCTGCCCGAGGCCGACGCCCCGCAAACGGACGCACCCGCCCAGCCGCTCGACACGGACGCCAGCAGCGACAGCGAAATTGACAGCCTGGCCGACATTCCGGACATGAGTGACGGCGATGACCTTCCGGCAGAGAGCGCCAGCGAGGAAGGCACGGACCCGGTACTGCTGGAAATCTTTGCCAGCGAGGCCCTTCGCAATCTGGCATTGATTGAGGAGTGGCTGCAGACCGTGGACCCGGACCTGTCCGAGCACAGCCTTGACGACAGCGTTCACCGTGCCCTGCACACCCTCAAGGGCAGTGCCCGCATGGCAGAAATCGAAGCGGTGGCGGAAGTGGCAGAGCCGGCCGAGAAACTGGTGCGCGACCTGATCAGCAGTAACCGCCGGGCCAGCAGCCAGCAGGCCGAACTGCTGCGCCAGGCCCACCAACTGGTGCGCGACAACCTGGAACAACTCGACCAGGCCCACCTGCCCGGTGCTGACGCCCTGATCACCGCCCTGCAGCAACAACGGGACGGACTGGCCGAACAACGGGATTCCGGCCCGGACCCGCACATCCTTTCCGTCTTCCTGTCCGAAGGCATGGACCTGATCGTGGATGCGGAGCAACTGCTTGAGCAGTGGTCCAGGAATCCGCAGCAGACCGAAGAGCTGGTGAAACTCCGCGACGAGCTGCAACTGCTCTCCAACAGCGCCACCACCGCCGGGCTTGGCGAAATTCATGCCCTGGCTGCGGGCCTGGCGGCCTGCTACAGCGCCGTGGAATCCGGCCGGCTGGCGTACAGCGAACAGATGTTGTCCCTGGCCGGCGAAGGCCAGGATGCCCTGGTCAACATGATGGACTGCCTGGCTGCCGGCCAGACCGTGCGCCCGGAACTGGGACTGGTGGATGCCCTGCACGAACTGGCAGAAAGCAGCGGCCCGGACGACGATGGCCCCGGCTCCGGCACTCGTGCGCCGCAGTGGGATGACGCCTTCTCTGATCACACTGCCGACACCCCGGAAGCGGACAGCGATGCGGATACCCAGAGCTGGGCCGACAGCAATGAATATCAGGCCCATATGGATCCGGAGCTGGTCAGCCTGTTCCTGGAAGAGGCCGAAGAAATTCTGGAATCCGCCAGCCACACCCTGGATCAGTGGGAAGAGGGCGATGCCAGCAATGTGGATGGCCTGCAGCGGGACCTGCACACGCTCAAGGGCGGCGCCCGCATGGCCGCCGTGGCGCCGGTGGGAGACCTGGCCCACGAACTGGAAAACCTTTACGAAGCCTTCAATACCGGCCAGCTAGAGGCGGATCCGGCACTGTTTGCCCTGCTGCATCGCTGCCATGACCGGCTCGCCGACATGATCGACGGCCTGCGCGCCGGCCGCACCCCCGACAGCGCACCGGAACTGGTCAGTGCCATCCAGGCCTTCCTGCGTGGCGACACGACGGCTGCCGACATCCCGGGCACCGTTGTTACCTCCCCGGACAATGACGACCTTGCTGACCACACGCCTTCCGATTTTGCTGCAGACACCGGTCCCGCGCCCGTTGCGTTTGAGGACGCGCCCAGCATGCCGGCGCCCCCTCAACCGGAGCGTGACCCGGAGCTGGTGGAAATCTTTCTGGAAGAAGCGGATGAAATTCTGGAGTCCGCCGGCAGCAGCCTGGAACAGTGGATCAGCGAGCAGGACAACCTGATCGAACTGCAGTCGCTGCAACGGGACCTGCACACCCTCAAGGGCGGTGCCCGCATGGCCGAAGTCCGGGAACTGGGCGATCTGGGCCATGAACTGGAAACCCTGTACGAGGGGCTGGCACAGAGCCGTCTGGCTGTTGAAACAACCCTGCTGGATCTGTTGCATCGCTGTCACGACAAGCTCGCGGAAATGGTCGAGGCGCTCAAGGCTGGCGAGCCGCTTCCCCAGGGCGACCAGCTGATTCAGGCCATCCACGACTACGTGGCCGACCCGGCCGGCTTCAGCCTGCCCACCCTGGCCACCAGCTCACCGGCAGATCCTGCGCCTGCGGCGGTCACGGAGACGACCGCCCCGGCCAGTGAACCCGACGACAATGAATACAGCGACTGGGAATCCGACAGTGACCCGGAAATCCTGGAAATCTTCCTGGAAGAATCCGATGAACTGGCAGAGATCATTGACGCCTGCCTGACCTCCTGGAAAGACCATCCGGAGAGCCAGGATTTCACCGACGATCTCAAACGCGCCCTGCACACCCTCAAGGGCGGTGCCCGACTGGCCGGCCTGAAACCCCTGGGCGACATCAGCCACGATTTCGAAACCTATCTGCTGGAACTGGAAAAACGCCGCGAAGCGCCCACCCAGGAAGACTTCCAGCCCATGGTCAACTGGTATGACCAGATTGTCCGCGGCATGGAATCCGTGGCCCGCAGTGCCCGGCGCCATTCCCTCTCTCCCGCTGAGGAGACGGGCACCACACTGGCACCGGCGGCGGACAGCGCGCCACAACCGCAGCAGCCCAAACAGGATGATCGTCGCCAGCGCCAGAACCAGGCCCAGCCCCAGGAAATGGTGCGGGTGGGGGCCGACGTGCTGGAAGCACTGGTGAACCTGGCCGGGGAAACCTCCATTAACCGCGGTCGGGTAGAACAGGGGATTTCCGAGTTCACCTTCAACGTGGAGGAAATGGGCAACACGGTTCAGCGTCTCTATGAACAGCTGCGACGGCTGGATTCGGAAACCGAAGCGCAGATCATGTCCAACTACCAGAAAGGCGTGGACCGGGGCGAAATCGACGAGGATTTCGACCCCCTGGAAATGGACCAGTACTCCGAGCTGCACCAGATCACCAAGCAGCTGTCGGAATCCGCCTCGGACTTGCTCGATCTGAAGAACACCCTGCTGGACCGCACCAAGGACACGGAAACCCTGCTGCTGCAGCAGTCCCGCATTAACACCGAGCTGCAGGAAAAACTGATGCGCACCCGCATGGTGCCCTTCAGCCGCCTGGTGCCCCGTCTGCGTCGCATCGTCCGGCAGATCTCCGGCGAAGTGGGCAAGCGGGTGGATTTCGATGTGCTCAACCCGGAAGGGGAACTGGACCGCTCCCTGATGGAGCGCGTGGTCGCGCCCCTGGAGCACATGCTGCGTAACGCGGTGGACCACGGTATCGAAACCCGGGAAGGCCGCCAGAGCGCCGGCAAGGCCGACACAGGCCGCATCAATCTGGAGCTGGGCCGGGAAGGCGGCGAGGTGGTGATCACCCTGTCCGACGACGGCAAGGGGATCGACACGGATGCGGTGCGCCGTAAAGCCGTGGAGCGTGGCCTGATCGCCCCGGATGCCCAGCTCTCCGAGCAGGAAATCCAGCAGTTTATTTTCCACGCCGGTTTCTCCACCGCCGCCGCCGTCACCCAGATTTCCGGGCGCGGCGTGGGCATGGACGTGGTGGCCAGCGAAATCAAACAGATGGGCGGCTCGGTGACCATCGATTCCCACAAGGGGCAGGGCACCCGCTTTATCATCCGCCTGCCGTTCACCCTGGCCATGAACCGGGCCCTGATGGTGAAAGCCGCCGAAGATACCTACGCCATCCCGTTGAACCAGATCGAAGGTATCGTGCGCATCAGCCCCTTCGAACTGCAGCATTACTTCGAAGAAGACAACCCGGTCTACACCTATGTGGGCCAGGACTATGAACTGCAATACCTGGGCAACTTCGTCCATGGCACCCGCAGCCCGCATCTGGACAATCACACCACTCCCATGCCGGTACTGCTGATCCGCAGCACCGAGCACACCGTGGCCATCGTGGTGGACAACCTGGTGGGTTCCCGGGAAGTGGTCGTGAAATCCGTTGGTCCGCAGCTGGCCTCGGTGGCCGGTATCAGCGGCGCCACCATCCTCGGTGATGGCTCCGTGGTAATCATTCTCGATATCCACTCGCTGATCCGTGCCGCCCACGTGCAGGTGCCGGCAATGGGTGTCGCCGATATTCCGGTACTGCCTCAGGAACCGGTTGAGCAAGACGACCAGGACACCGACACCAGACGCGATACTCCGCTGGTCATGGTCACCGATGACTCGGTCACCGTGCGCAAGGTCACCACCCGCCTGCTGGAGCGGAACGGCTACGAGGTGGTCACCGCCAAGGACGGCATGGATGCCATCGCCAAACTGGAAGACATCCGCCCGGATGTGATGCTGCTGGATATCGAAATGCCACGCATGGACGGCTTTGAAGTGGCCACCCATGTGCGCCACGACAGCCGCCTGAAGGACGTGCCGATCATCATGATCACCTCCCGCACCGGCGAAAAACACCGCGAGCGGGCCTTCGATATTGGCGTGAACTGCTACATGGGCAAACCGTTCCAGGAGAACGAACTGCTCTCCACCATTCGCGAACTGCTGGGCGAATTGCAGGAAACCGGTGACGAATGACCGCCCCGGGCCGGGTCGGCGTGATTGCCGACAGCACATTGCAGGGCCACCTGCTATCCAGCGCTGTGAAGGCCCAGGGGTATCAGGTGGTGGTCAACACGGACCCGGAAGCCCTGGAACAACGCTGGCTGGCGGAAGGCGCGCTGGACCTGTGGGTGGTGGACCTGTCCAGCGAAGATCGCTGGCAGAGCTTTCTGGATAATCTGCTGGAAGAGGCCGCCGCGCCGATTCTGTTCTGCGATGGTCAGGCACCGGCCCGCACCGATGCCCGCTACCCGAAATGGGAACGGCGACTGGTGACCAAGCTGGTGGATTTCATCGGCAAACCGGCGGTGGAAGAACGTCTGGACGTGATCCCGCAACGGCCACCAACCGTAAAAATCCCCACCCCCCGGGAATTTGAAACCATTCGGCCGGGCGACCGGCCCCGACGGGTCTGGGTGTTGGGAGCCAGCCTGGGCGGCCCGGCGGCGGTAAAACTGTTTCTTGATTGCCTGCCGGCCAATCTGCCGGTGGCCTTCGTGCTGGCCCAGCATATTGATGGCAGCTTTCTGGACACCCTGTGCGGAGTCCTGGGCCGGGACAACAATATTGATTGCAAAGTGGGCGTGGACGGCAGTGCCCTGCGTCACGGGGAACTGGCCATTGCCCCGGTGGATTATGCGGTCAAGTTCCGCCACGACGGTCGCATCCAGTCCACGGGCCAGGCCTGGGAGGGCCCCTATGCGCCCTCCATCGATCAGGTGATACAGCATGTCAGCGAGGGCTTCGGCAATGCCTGCGGCGCCATCCTGTTTTCCGGTATGGGGAACGATGGCGCCATCGCCGCGCCGCGGCTGGCTGCCAGCGGTTGCCCGGTGTGGGCACAGAGTGCCGATACCTGTGCGGTCAGCAGCCAGCCCGATTCCGTCCGCGAGACCGGCTGTGTCAGCTTCAGCGGATCACCGGAGCAGCTTGCGCTGCAGCTGGTGGAACGGTTAAGAAGAGAATTAAAGTCTGCATGAAGGAACACGTTGCCGGTTTCACATTGCCACGCGGGAAAGGGCAACGCGGGGCCCGGGGTTTACCCAACCACCGCCGCAGCCATGGCATGACACCTGCCCACCGCTACCGGCAGGGCCGGCCCGGTTTCAGTCAGCCTTTCGCGGACCCGCAAACTTGCAACTTGCCACTTGAAACGTCACTCAGAGGTCAACCATGAGCAGCTTGCCATCCGATATTTCCAGCCTGCTGATCCCCATGCAGGGGCGCCCCTGGCTGGTGCCCAACATCGTGGTCGCTGAAATCATTCCCCTGCGCCAGCCGGACCGGCCCGGCCATGGGCCTGAGTGGCTGCTGGGCTGGCTGAGCTGGCGGGACCAGAACATACCGCTGCTGTCCTTCGAGAAGCTTAACGAATCCGGGCAGATCACCATCGGCCAGGATGCCCGTATCGCCGTCCTCAACACCGTGGCCGGCAAAAGCACCTTCTACGCGGTCATCGTGCAGGGGATTCCGCGGATGATGAAAGTGGCCAAGGACGATCCGGTGGAAGAGCCGGTGGATACCGGCCCTGCGGAGGCCATGTATATTCAGGTGGGCGGCGATCTGGCGGTGATTCCCGATCTGGATGCCATCGAAGGCGCCGTGGCAGGACTGCGGGACGGCGCATGATCGATCGGGAACGGCTGGCAGCCCTGGCGGCAGAGGAACCCTCCCGATCCGGGGTGTATCGCAATCGTTTCGCCACCCCCCGCCATGGCCTGGGTGCCTTCCTGCGCTGGCAATGGGATACCCGGGGCCGCTTTCCCCGCCACCAATCCTTCCCGCTCCAGCAACCGGATGCCCGACGACTGGCCAACCCGGGGCCACATCCCCAGCTCACCTGGATTGGCCATTCCACTTTCCTGTTCCAGCACCGGGGCTGGAACCTGATCACCGATCCGGTTTTCTCTGAACGCTGCTCGCCACTGCCTTTTGCCGGGCCGAAACGGGCGGTCCCCCCGGCGATCACCATCGACAAGCTGCCAGCCATCAATGCGGTGCTGGTGTCCCATAACCACTACGACCACCTGGACCGGGCCTCCGTCAAGCAGCTGCAGGCCCGCTTTGGCCGGGAGATTCTCTGGTTCGCTCCCACCGGCGTCGCATCCTGGCTGCGCAACCTGGGCGTGGAACGCATCATCGAACTGGGCTGGTGGCAAAGCGAATACCATGGCCAGGTGGAAGCCTTCTGTCTGCCCGCCCAACACTTCAGTGGCCGCGGACCCGGCGACCACAACCGGACCCTGTGGTGCAGCTGGCGGCTGAACTTTCCGGATTTCAGCCTCTATTTCGCCGGCGATACCGGCTATGCCCCGTTATTCGGCGAAATTGGCGACATTTTCGGCACCGTAGACCTGGCCCTGTTACCCATTGGAGCCTATGAACCCCGCTGGTTTATGTCGCCAGTACACATAAACCCGGCGGAAGCGGTTACAATTCACCGGGAGATTCGCGCCCGCCAGTCGGTTGCCATGCACTGGGGCACCTTTGTGCTCACCGACGAGCCCATGGACGCACCGCCCCGGGCCCTGGCCCGGGCGCTGGAAGAACAACAGATCGATACCGAGACATTTCGGGTCCCGCAGCATGGCGAGACCCTGACAATTGAATTGCCGTCATGAGTAAACAATACCAGGGCCGCCGCCTTTGGCTGGTGGTCCGTCTGCTTGCCTGGTTACCGCTGCCACTGGTCACCGCCTTCGGGGCCACGATTGCCACCCTGATCACCCTGTTGCCGCTGCGTTACGCCAGCGCCTACCGGGTCGTTCTGATCAATCTGCTGGCCACCCATCCGGACATGACCCTGGCCGACGCCAAGCGCATTGGCCGCCAGAGCATGGCGGAACTGGGCCGTACGCTCACCGAATTCAGCCATGTCTGGCATCGCCCGGTAGAAGAAACCCTGTCCCGGATCACCCATATCCACGGCGAACAGGCCTTTCTGGATGCCTGCGCCAGTGAGCGGCCGGTACTCATGTTGTCCCTGCACCAGGGCAGCTGGGAGATCAGTAATCTGTATGTGGGCGACAAGGGCAACCGTGACCGGACCCTGATCATGTACCAGCCCCATCCCGCCACCCTGATGGACGCCATGGTCAAGGCCGCCCGGGAACGCACCGGCTCGGTACTGATCCCCACCAACAGCCAGGGCGTGAAACAGGCCCTGGCGGCCATGAAAGCCGGCGGCACCCTGGGGATTCTCTCCGACCATAACCCGGGCAACCGCAGTAATCCCTGCGTGCCGTTCTTTGGCTATGAGGTGCCCACACCCGCACTGATCGACAAGCTGGTGCAACGCTACCGGCCCCACGTGTTCATCGTGTCCTGCATCCGCGGTCAGGGCGGCGTCCAAGACATCCATCTGCACTTCGAAGCGGCACCGGAGATCGAACAGGCCTGCGATTGCATGGAAATCCTCACCGCCATGAACACCGGTCTCCAGCGCTGCATTGATCGCAATCTGGCCCAGTACCAGTGGACTTACAAACGCTTCAAATGGGGGCCCAATGGGCGACGGCGCTGGTACCGGCAATCCCGGGAGATACTGGGCCGCATCGCACAAGGCGAGGACCGCAAGAGTCTGGGCCTGCACCCGGACACTGACCCGGATCAGTGAATCCCCGTTAAGCCAGGATTAATCTTTATCCGCCATACTGCGGTTACTGGAAACGGGAGAACACCATGAAAACAACACCGACAAACTGGCATGGATTGCACAAAGGCCTCCACTGGCTGGTGGTCTTGCTGCTGGTGATGGTCTGGGGAGCGGTAGAACTCCACGAGTTCTACGCAAAGGGAGACCCCATGCGGGAATGGTGGAAGATGCTGCACTTTTCCCTGGGATTGACGATCCTGGTCGTTGTGCTGGTTCGACTGTATGCCCGCACCTTATACCCACGCCCGGCACCTGTGGGCGCCGCCTGGCAGCGCCAGCTATCCCGTCTTGTCCATGTCCTGCTGTATTCTGTGTTGCTTGCCATGCCGCTCGGCGGCTTTGCCATGCGCCAGTTTGCCGGCAAGACCATCGAAATCTTCGGCATGTTCAGCGTCCCCCAGCTGACAGAGATCAATACCGACCTGGCCAAGCAGATTGCCTTCATCCACAAGGAAGTGCTGTGGACCGTATTGCTGGTCCTGATCGCCCTCCATGTTGCTGGCGCCCTGTGGCATCACTTCATCGACGGGGACGCCACCCTGAAACGCATGCTCCCCGGCAACCATAACGACTGAGATAATTGCCCGGCAGCGGGGAAGGCGCCACAATTGCCCCCCATTCCCATCGCCTGACAACCGGAGCATGCATGACCATCGAAGACGGCAAGGTCGTTACCCTGCATTACAGCCTGTTCAACGCCGACGACGGCAGCGAAATTGAAAACTCCCGGGAAACCGGCGAGCCCATGGCGTACCTGCACGGCTATAACAACATCATCAAGGGGCTGGAAAACGCCCTCACTGGCAAGGCTGTCGGCGATGAGGTGGATGTGACTCTGAGCCCGGAAGAGGGCTACGGGGAATACGACAACACCCTGTTCCAGCGTATTTCCCGCAAATACCTGAAACACGCCGGCAAACTCACCCCCGGCAAGGTGGTCACGGTGTCCACCGACGAGGGCCCGCGCATGCTCACCGTGCTCAAGGTGGGCCTGAAAACCGTGGATGTGGACGCCAACCACCCCCTGGCCGGCCAGTCCCTGCGTTTTGTGGTGCAAATCACCGACATCCGCGACGCCAGCGACGAAGAAAAAGCCCACAAGCATGCCCATGGCGTGGGCGGGCATCAGCACTGAACTCTGCCTTCATTGATCTTTGACTTCATGTAGGAGCGTCGCTGGCGGCACGATAACCGAACCTGTAAAGATTCCACTCGCGATAGAAAGTTTGTGATCGCGCCGCCAGCGACGCTCCTACAGCCGAGCGCTTCCGTGCTATCTTAGTTCATCAAAATAATGCACACGCGACAGGGGCTCAGAAATGGATCTGCCGGAATACAGTTACTGGATTATCGCCGGGCTGGCCCTGGTCATTGCCGAATTTGCCGTCTCCGGGCTGGTGGTGATTTTCTTTGGTATTGCCGCCTTGCTGGTGGGCTGCCTGAAGTTTCTTGGGCTGCTGGATGATACCGCCTGGGAACTGACCCTTTTCGCAATGACCAGCCTGCTGCTGCTGGTCTTCGTACGTCGGGTCATCAACGACAAACTGATGGGTACCGAACGGCAACGGCAAGGCGAAGAAGACAGTGCCGGCCTGGTCGGTGCCCGGGCCACCGTCGCAGAGGCGTTCAGCAACGGCGTGGGCACCGTGTCCTATCGGGGCGCCCGCTGGCAGGCCCAGTGCGCTCACCCCCTGCATCCGGGCGACATGGTGCGCATCACCCAACACGACGGCCTCTGGCTCACCGTAGAGCCCTGGACACCTGGACCACAGACGCCCGCTGAATAAGCCCTGTGGCCAACCCGTATTCCTCTCAATTCGCTCCCAATAACAAGGAACTCTCTCCATGGCAGGTTTAATCATTTCCGCTCTTATCGCCCTCGGCGTCATCGTTCTGCTCTTCATGGTCATCCGCATCGTGCCACAGCGGCAGGTGTATGTGGTGGAGAGGCTGGGCAGGTATCAGACCTCCCTGGAGGCGGGCCTGCATTTTCTGATGCCCTTTATCGACCGGGTTGCCTACAAGCATTCCCAGAAGGAAATCGTCCGGGACGTGCCACGCCAGAGCTGTATCACCAAGGACAACATCGAAGTCTCCATCGACGGCGTCATGTACCTGCAGGTCATTGATCCCAAGGCCGCCAGCTACGGTGTGGATGACTATGTCATGGCTGCCCAGCAACTGGCCCAGACCACCCTGCGTTCCGTGATCGGCAAGATCGACCTGGACAAGACTTTCGAGGAACGGGGCGAGATCAACATGGAAGTCGTGCGCGCCGTGGACGAAGCGGCCCAGCCCTGGGGCGTGAAGGTACTGCGCTACGAAGTGGCCGACATCAACCTGCCCGTGTCCATCAAGGATGCCATGGAGAAACAGGTTCGCGCCGAGCGGGAACGTCGCGCGGTGGTTGCCGAGTCCGAGGGTGAGCGCCAGGCCGCCATTAACCGTTCTGAGGGGGATCGCCAGGCCGCCATCAACCGCTCCGAAGGTGAGAAGCAGGAGATGATCAATATCTCCGAAGGGGAAAAGATGAAGCAGATCAACGAGGCGGAAGGTCGCGCCAAACAGATCGAGCTGGTCGCCCTGGCAACGGCCAAAGGTCTGAACATGGTCGCCCGGGCAGTGAAGGAAGAGGGTGGCGAAGAGGCGGTAAGCCTGCGCATCGCCGAGCAATATGTCGCCGCCTTCGAAAAAGTCGCCAAGGAATCCACCACCCTGCTGCTGCCCCAGGGCCTCAGCGACATCGGTGGCGCCGTGGCCGGCCTGCAGAAAGTCCTCAAGACCGTGGAAAAAACCCCGGCCTGATCCCCACCTTAAGGAGCTTGCCCAGGCAAGCTCCGCCCTCTCTGTAGGAGCACCGCTTGAGGTGCGATAACAGCGGTCGCGAGTCGGCAAACGCAGAAAGCCCATCGAAACTTTCTGGTTCTGTCGAACGCTGAAGCGCCTGATCGCCTTTCGTCGATTCCGCGTTGGCACGCGGTTCGCACCTCAAGCGGTGCTCCTACAGCGGCTTTGTAGATATCGTCTTTCCGTCAAGGCTTGCATTCCCTCCCTACCATCCCGACATTCTTTAAATACCTGTGCCCACGCCAATTAGGAGCCCCCATGTCCCGTCATTTCGAACAGGCCGACGGCCTCTGTGACACCCCGGACGACGCCACCCGCGATTACCTGTTCAACCAGACCATGCTGCGCATCAAGGACCCCCAGGTCAGCCTGGATTTCTACACCCGTGTGCTGGGGATGCGCCTGTTGCGCAAGCTGGACTTTCCGACAATGCAATTCTCTCTCTACTTCCTCGCCTACCTGGATGAGGAAGAGGCCAGTCAGGTCCCGCAGGACGATGCCAAACGGCTTACCTATACTTTTGGCCGTGAAGCCATGCTGGAGCTGACCCATAACTGGGGTACCGAAAAGGATACGGATTTTTCCTACCACAATGGCAATGACCAGCCCCAGGGATTTGGCCATATCGGTATCACTGTCCCCGATGTTTATGCCGCCGCCGAGCGCTTCGAAAGCCTGGGCGTCCCCTTCGTCAAGAAACCGGATGACGGCAAAATGAAGGGCCTTGCCTTTATCAAGGATCCGGACGGATACTGGATTGAAATACTGCAGGCCGACATGATGGAAAGGCAGCAGAAAAGGGACTGAATCGTTTCACTTTTTTGACAGCCAAAAAGTTTTTTTGCCACATTGGACGCTTGTCCCTAAGGTGAGTTTTTGGCTTTTACTCGCAACCTTTACTGAGGGGACAATCCGTGGCCACCGCTTCCTTACTGACCGCGCAACAGCGCAAGCTCTGCCAGACCCAAAGCAACCAGCCTGCACCCAACGGCCCCCGCGCCAAAGCCCTGCTGGCCCTGGATGAAGGGAACACCCAGCAACAGGCGGCGGAAGCATCCGGGCTGTCACTGGGCCAGGTACGCTACTGCCTCCGCCGCTTCCGCACCGTGGCCCTGGACCTGTTCGACCCAGCCACGTCAACGACAAACAAGCCGGCTGCCAAGACCGTTACCGCCGCCACCGATGGCGCAACTGCCAGCAAGCCCGCCAAAGACAACAAGAAGTCCAAGAACAAAAAGGATGACAAGAAAGGAAAAGCGAAAAAGAAAGACAAAAAGCTGAAACCGATCAAGCCCAAAACCGACAAGGGCGACAAGAAATCCAAGAAGAAAGACAAGAAAGGCGACGGCAAGAAAGGCAAAAAGAAGAGCAAGAAAAAGTAACGCGGCTGGCATCACGAAGGGCGGCAGCAGCCCGGGCATCCACGCCATAATGTCGCTGACTGCCGGGTAAGCAAGTGTGACTGCGAAAGCGGAGACACCACGCCCCCGACTCCGCGCCGCGTGCTACACTTCGGGCTTGATCACCGGCAACATCGGGGGATGCCTTGCTGACACGTTTACCGCCCTGGGTGGAAGTCGGGGCCTTCCTGCTCGCTTTTCTGGCCGGTAGCGTCAATGCCGTGGGCCTGCTGGGATTCAGCCACCAATCCGTATCACACCTTACCGGCACCTCCTCGCTGCTGGGCCTGGCATTGGCGGATCTTGATCTGTCCGTGGCCCTGCACCTGCTGTTCACCCTGCTGAGCTTTCTCGCCGGCGCCGCCCTTAGCGGTGTACTGATCACCAGCACTGCCCTGAAGCTGGGCCGCCATTACGGGTTCTCATTGCTGATCGAAGCGGCTCTGCTGGTCATGGCCATGTTGTCCCTGCAACAGGGCAGTGATCTGGGCATCTATCTGGCGTCCATGGCCTGCGGCCTGCAGAACGCCATGGTGACCACCTACAGCGGTTCCATTATCCGTACCACGCACCTGTCCGGGATCTTCACCGACCTGGGCATCATGCTCGGCAACCGCCTGCGTGGCATTCCCCTCAACGGCCGCCGGCTGTTGCTGTTCGTCTTGTTGATTGGCGGCTTCGTCTGTGGCGGCGTGGTCGGCACCTGGCTGTTCCGGTTGCTGCATTTCACCGCCCTGTTGGCCCCGGCCACCCTGGCCGTCTCACTGGCCGGCGTGTATTGGGCGTACAGCCGGCGGTATCGTTAAGTCACCTGACCGGTTTGCCCGGATGGCGAGCCAAGCCGTCACCGCTGCCAGGCATAATCCATCTGCCGGGCCGTCTTGTCCGCCAACTCCCGGCCATGCAGTCTTTCCACCAGATGCAGGCTCATATCGATACCGGCGGAAATACCCGCCGAGGTGAGACGATTGCCATCCTCGACCCAGCGGATTTTTTCCTGCACATCCAGCGCCGGGAAACCATGGCGCAGGTCAGCGATATCTTCCCAGTGGGTGGTTACCCGATGGCGGGTGAGCAGGCCAGCCCGGGCCAGCAGAAAGGCCCCCGTACAGACCGATGTGACCCAGCGGGCGCCGTCGCCGGCCTCGCGCAGGGCTGCCAGCAACACGGGGTTATCCATGGCAGCGGTATGTACCCCGCCGCTGACCACTAATACGTCCAGCGGCGGGTGATCCGCGAGGGTAAAGTGACTTTGCACCGCAAAGCCGCCGCGGGCCATCACCTGATGGCGTTCGCTGATCAGCGACACCTGCCAGGGCGGGGCATCACAGAGCCGGGCGGCGGTGGCAAACACTTCGTAGGGGCCGGCAAAATCCAGCACCTCGGCGTCATCGTAGATCACAATCCCGATTTGCAGCATGGCAATTCCAGGCAGTTATTTGGGGGGCAGGGTGCGCACGAAGGCAAAACAGTGAGTCAGCCAGCGTTGTAGCGCAGCCTCCTCGGCTACCGTCTCCGCGTCAATCATCAGCATGCCCTTCATGCGCCGGCCGGTGAAATCCATTTCGCCGGCGCCAGGCTCAGCGGACAGCCTTTCATGGGCCTGCGGCCCGACCCGGGCCATCAGGCGGTCACCCAGAATGCCGCAGCACATGTTGCCGGCGATCATGAAACAGAGGCCGCCGAACATGCGCTTTTCATCGGGCAGGGCACCACTGACGGCCAGCAGACCTTCGCGGACCCGCTGCGCCAGATCAGCATCAAACGCCATCAGAACACGGCGCGCAGCGCATTGACGGTGAGCCCGATCAACGCCAGAGAAGACAGAGCAAACAGCACGAAACGCAGTTCGATCTTGTTGATCAATGCCTGCAACAGGGAATGCACCACGCGGATCCCCACATAGGCCCAGGCCAGTGTCAGGTTGATGCCATCCCCCTGGCCCAGCAGCGCCAGTGACAGGGCCACCGCATAGAATACCGTCGGCTGCTCCATCAAATGATTATAGTTATCCGCCTTCCAGCGAACCCTGGCGGGCAGGGTGCTCATCTGCTCACCCCGCGGCGCCAGCGGGTCCGGCTTCATGCTGGCGGCTTTCATGGCCGGCAACCGGGTGACATACATCCATAGCCACATGACCATGGACCAGGCCACCAACACCACCACCGGGGCCAGAATCGGGCTTGTCACTTGCATGGTTATTCCTCGCGCTCAGTGCGCCCTGAAACCATCATAACGCTTGTTCCAGAGCCGCCAGCAGCAAGCCGGCCATAAAGGCGGACAGCATCACCGCGGCTATTTTTATTTTGGAAACCGGTGGCGTTAGCTCAGGCAATCCCCAGACGGAACAGGACGCAACCCAGGCTTTCGCGGCACCGCGACTCATCGCATGCCGCCGACACAACAGAGCCACGGCGGCCTTTTCCCCTCTGACAAACAGTACGCTTTCCACATCTTCCGGCAGTCTCATGGTTCTTCCCTGTTTGTTATTATTGATAGTCTTTCCAGAAAACTCTTACCCTCCAGGCCGCATTGATAGCAGCCTCAGCGGCAGTCTGCTTTTTTCAAAGCTGGCCGCTGATCCAGCCCCATTCCTTGAGGGTGATCAACCCGCCCAGCGCTCGCACATCCAGCCAGTCACGCAAGGGCGCCATTTGCGTGCTGAAAACGAACAGACCCAGCACAACAAGATTTACCACGGCCCCCAGCCAGAAAAAAGTACGAAATGGCTGCTTGCGGGTTTTATGACGAAATAGCGGGCGGGCCAGCATGGCGCCGGGCCAGCCACCGGCAAGGGACAAGAGGTGCAGGGTATTTTCCGATACTCGCTGGCGGTCATTCACCGCCGCCCGCTTGTCCAGCGCGAATATCAGGAACGTCACGGCGGCGATCAACAGCAGGTAACTCATCAGGAAAAACCGGAACGCATACTGCGACAAGCCCCCCCACAAGCCACCATAGAAAGCTGCCACCGCAAACACTGGAAACAGAAACTCCGGCAACAAAAGATGACCGGGACGCCAGCACCGTTCCACGTCCACGGCACGCACCCCTTTGGCCGCATCCGGCTCAACACGAAACCGGACTTTCTCTCCCGCTTTCGGGCGCGAGCGGCTCCCCTCAAAGGCACTGACATGAACAAAAATGTCCCGCCCTTTTCGATCGGTAATAAAACCGAAGCCGCGCGCATCATCCCACTGCTTCAGCAGCCCTTCTTGCTTCTTCATGATAGTTCTTCGCTAACAGTGTGATGGCCATGCCAGGCCGACCTTGTCATCTGAACTTGGCCAACGAACAGCCCGCAACCGCGGTGACGCAATAATAAATGTAAAAACTTTCCTGTCATGGCGCGCTTTCCGACGCCTTGGCAGGCGTATTTTCTGGCACCCGGGGAGTAGCGTTTTCCCTGAAAAATCCTCGGTATGGGCGGATCCAGGGACAACCTTTTTTACGGGTATTGCGAAAAGAAAAACTGTGCCATCAGTCATTGTTCTGATGTCATTTTGTCTCCCCCCAACCCATGACCGATAGGCGTCGGCTTTCATTCTCCCTATCCTTTTTTCGCTCACCCGATGCCAGGGTGAATATTTGGACCATGGCACTAAAAATAACCAATAAAAAGGAAAATCAATGAAACGCCATTACCGCTACCTCGCACCCCTTTTGTTTTTCATCTTTCTCTCCCCGGCCCTGTCACAGGCAGACAGTTGCCGGCACACCTTTAGCGCTGACGAGTATCAGGCTCTGCTATTCCATAGCAACCCTGACAACGTCCAGACCTTTTCTGACGCCTTGCCCCATATCCGTGAAATCGAAGAGCTTTTCACTCGCTATGGCGACCATCGCGGCGTATTTGCCATTTTTTACCGGAACATTCTTGAAACGGCGGCCCCGGAGATCGAACAGGGCAATTTCAAATTCAATGGCTGGAGCGAAGCGGTAAGCCGTCAGTTTGTGCTCCGCTACATGGATAACCTGCATCGCCATTTACTGGGCCAGCCGGTGACAGAGTCCTGGCATAATTTCTATCTTATCAGCGGCGATTGTTCCCGGTCTGTCGGACGGGCGGCAGCGGCAGCGTTGACCGCGCACCTCACCCTGGATTTCCCGGAAGCCATCAACGACGCCAACTCATACTTTTTTCATTTCAATGATTTCTATGCCATCGGGCAACTATTGACCGACGTGACCCTGTCGCTGGTCGATGACATTGAAAATGTCTACGGCGTTGACTTGACTGATTTCTTTAATCTGTATTTTTTTGGTGAAGCCATTGATCAACAGTACGGTGATGGCGTGAGTTCCGAAATCCTTTTCCAGAGTGTTCGCATCACCTCCTGGTCCCACGGGTTGTCCTTGCGGGCCCGGTGGATTGATAACGAAAAAACGCGTCAAGCCATGCTTAACCTTTGGTTATTCGAAGAACATAACCTGGATATCCTGGAGTCGCTCAATAAACTTTGAGCGACTGCCCACCGCAGCGATCAACCGCTCACCAGTTCAACGGGGCTGAAGATCGCTGCGGTGATGATCACCGGCTGTTTTCCAGCCACGCCCATAACGCGGCCAGCAGCGCCACCGGTGCGGTTTCCGCGCGCAGTACCCGGTTGCCCAGGGCGAAGGGGATAAAGCCCCTGTCAGCTGCCGCCTGCAATTCCTCATCGGAGAACCCGCCCTCCGGCCCGGTGAGCAGAGCCAGCCCGTCCACACCATCCAGAGCTGCCGGCGAGAACGGTTTTTCTCCCGGGTGGGCGATCAGGCGCAGCGCGGGCAGAGCACCGGCAAGCCAGGCCGACAGTGGCACGGCCCCTTCAATCACGGGTGGCCGATTGAGCCCGCACTGTTCGCAGGCGCTGATGGCGATTTGCTGCCACTGGCCCAGCTTTTTTTCCTGCCGCTCGCCCTTGAGACGCACCTCGCAGCGTTCCGTGTCCAGCACCACAATCCGGGCGGCCCCCAGTTCCGTGGCTTTCTGGATGGCATAGTCCATCCGGTCGCCCTTGATCATGGGCAGCGCCACGGTGACCGCCAGCGGCGCGGTGCGATCCTCATCCACAAATGCCAGCGGCTCCACGGTCACCGACTTCTTGCCCACCGCCAGGATGCGCGCCGACCATTCGCCGCCATGCCCGTTGAACACCACCACCTCATCGCCAGGCGCCATGCGCAGCACCTTGCCAATATGATGACTGGCATTGGCGCCCAGCTCGGTAGCAAGGCCGGACTGGAATTCCTGATCGTCGTAAAAGCGGCGGGCCATGGGGTCTCCATCAACAATGGGTGCCAGTGGGAAAATCAAAAGGCTACCATAGCGCCGGTCGAAGAGACTGCTATCGAGTGAGAGATTCCATGGGCGAAATCGTAGCCTCCCCATTCCAGCCGCCCCTGTGGCTGCGCAACCCGCATCTGCAGACCCTGTGGGGGCCCTTGGGCCGGGCCTTGCCGGAGGTGGAGCGGCACAGCGAATGGCTACCGCTGGCGGATGGCGACCGGCTGCTGCTGGACTGGGCGGGCCCCGAGCGTCATCCCGGGCAGTTGACCGTGATTCTGCTCCACGGCCTGTCCGGGTGCAGTGACTCCCACTATATGCGGGGCATTCAGAAGGCCCTGGCGGATGCCGGGGTCCGTTCGGTGGCCATCAACAGTCGCGGCGCCAAGCAGCCCAACGACACCGCCCTGTGCTACCACGCCGGGGAAACCGACGATGTGGATGCGGTGATCGAGCATGTCTTTGACCAGGACCCCACCGGCAACCGCATCGCCATCGGCGTCTCCCTGGGCGGCAGCCGACTGCTGAACTGGCTGGCGCACCGGGACAACGGCAAGCTGACGGCGGTGGCGTCGGTGTGTGCGCCCCTGCGGCTGGACCTGTGCGCCAACCGGCTGGACCGGGGCCTGTCGAAACTGTACCGCCAGCATTTGTTGAAAACCCTGCTGACTCAGCTCGGCGACAAGAAACGCCACCTGGACAAGGTCAACCAGCCGGAAGCCAAGCGCCTGCACCGGCTGAACATGAGCGGCATCCGCTCCTTCTGGCGCTACGACGACCAGATCATTGCGCCTCTATACGGTTTTCGCGGGGCCTACCACTACTACGCCCAATGCTCCGCCGGCCCCAAGCTGCTGCAGATCCGCACCCCCACACTGATGCTGCAAAACCGCGACGACCCCTTCATGACCCCGGAGACCCTACCGCGCCAGGAAGAACTGGGCCCGGCAGTGACCCTGGAGGTGAGTGACTACGGCGGCCATGTGGGCTTTATCAACCACGCGCCCCAGCGCTACTGGCTGGAGCAGCGGTTGATGGCGTTTGTGCAGGGGTTCGGGTTTCGCTGACAGGCATGGCCTCGCCCCTCAGCCTGGGCGAATCCATCCCGTTGGAGCCCATGCTTGCATGGCGAACCGAGCGACAGCGAGGCCGTGATGGTTTTCGGCAAAGAAAAGGGCGGGCAGGCGAGGTTGCCTTACGTTTATCAGGTCTTGTCTTTTACTGCTTGGGGCACGGGGCAAGACCTGACCCCAAGTCTCTCATATCTATAAGCCACACCCCCATGGCTGCCAGGGCAAACGCGATTACTAAACCTATACTCAATTTCATAGCGACACTTAACGCTTGCAGCAGGGGCGCGACGCCAGGAGCGTCCCTTGCCTGCACTTGTTAGCGTAGTGTCTCATTTATTTTTTCACCGAACTGGATAGATTGAGTTCGATGCCGTTTAACAATCGAAATTAGTTCCACATCACGAACTTCAGGAAATAACTGATCCCTGTAGCTAAACGCCTTGAAATTTACGCCGTGGAAAAATCCGTCTTCCATCGAGAGTTGGTAGTTAGGCTTCACCAGGTGTATGTGCTTTATGGTGTTCGTGAATGCCTTGATATATTTACTTTCGTCAGAGCGGATCAAGGTTTCGAATGCCTCCCTCAAGAGACCCGGCTTCATCCTTTTCATTACCTTGCCTGACGTCACATCGTTAACCTTTAGGCGGTTCGATAAAGATACGACGTTAAGGACTTGCGCCAGTACGTCAGGTAGCGTGTTCGCCATCATCACAGCTGATGCTAGCGAAAATTCCCTAATTCTTGTCGCTATCTGAAACTTATCATCTTGCGAAAACAGCTTCTTAGTTATCTGTGCTTCATTCATCTCGGCATATGGTTTGAAGCATTCATCTGCCTGAAGCAAATGATAATACGTCGCTTTACTCTTCCAATCGAAAGAATCGAGAAACTCAATAAGCTCCTTTTTCTCAGCATCATTAAGAAAAACGGCGGCCTTCTCTCGAAGTTCCTTTAGATTCCAACTCGCCATATTCACTACCGCTAACAGGTATTAGGAAGCCCGCTCGAATATCCAATGAACGCGCCGGCTTCATATCACAATTATTAAATTTGCATATCGAAACATAAAAGCAGAAAAGTCAGTCAGTTACAAACCGGTCGGTTTACGCATGATTCAATATGTTGACCTCTTCTTTTCCCTGACCCAATAACACTGATCATAAAGACAGAGTGATTGAGAATAGGCTCCAAAAATTTGGGGTCAGGTCTTGCACTGTGAATGAGTGCAACATTAAAAAGGTATCTGACCCCACTGTTCCTGAAAAAGCTTCAACCAATCAAAGTGTCCTTGAAGTTGAACCAAGCCCAAAGGGCAAATAACATATAAACCGCTATCATGATATTGGCTTTTTTTCCTTTTACCTTTGTTCTTTTGGGCTTCACTGACGCAATCGAGTCTCCTCCCCGAACAATGTCCAGCTCGTAATATCCGTAACCCAGCCTCCGAATGACATCCACAGATTCACCATGAATTTCAAATGAAAACTTATCCCCCATAGACTCCGACACCCTGACCCCATCAACATAGAGAATCTTATTTTCAGAGGACGAAGAATAGGCCACTATCCATTCATATCCTTCAACTTTATAGATGTCATAGGCCCAACCATCAGGAATATCGGGCTGTTGGTTCCCCACCACCTCAGAAACTTCGTAGACATTTTTTTCGTTATCCATAAATACTTTTCCTTCTGAAACCGGGCTCAGATACTCTTTTGACGTACAAGCCACTCTATCGATACTGCTACCTTAAAGGGCTGCACTGATTTCAATACACCATAAAGTCAGCTTAATCAGCTTTAGCACACTCGCGCCCACGACGGCTTTCGGTTCAGCTCACGCTGTTCTGGATGTTAGACCATGGTGTTTATTGTTGGACTTTGATGCTTGGCAGCCATGCTAGGCACGCACAACGCCTTTCTTGCAGCACCAAATCAGAAAATTCACTTTATCTCAGCAACTTACAAAAATATGTAAGCCATATCCTACATATTCAACTTGCGCGCGGGTGAAAAACGGCGGGATGGCGAGCAAAAAAGGGGAGGGACATCGGCAAACTGACAACCAGACATTCAACGGTCATCAACGCCTGCACTGAAAAGGGATTGGGGGATGGGTTATTAGCGGGGTAAAGTTTGGCGCATTCACCACAGAGGGCAGAGAGAAAAGAAGGTTTTCCTCCGTGTTCTCTGTGTCCTCGTGGTAAGACCGTTTTTATAACGGCAGCGGGAGGGGAAGGGCCCCTATTCGCTGCCGGTTCTGTCCAGCCCGGGCACATGGCCGAGCAGCAACGCCGAGGTGGTATCCACCGCCCGGTAGCGGGCCTTCATTTCTTCCAGGTGTTCGCGGGCTTCGCCGCGCAGGAAGGGTTCTTCCAGGCAGATGATCTGGTAGATGCCGTGGCGCATCAGGGATTCGTCCAGGGCTTCATCAGCGGCCGCATCCGGGCGCAGGCCGTGAACCAGTGCCGCCCAGGAGGACATCAGCACCCAGGTGTTCACCATCAGCCCCTGTAGCTGCTCGTCATCCACGGCGATGATGCCACTGCTGCGCAGCTCCCCGTAAATCACCAGCCCCCGTTCCAGCACCACTTCCACAAAAGCCTGGTAGCGCGCCGCCAGGGCCGGGTCGGCATGCAGAAAGTGGGTCAGGTCCCGGTGGAAAAACCGGTACTGCCACATGGAGGCCAGCAGCCCTTCGAAATAATGGGTCTTGATGGTCCAGGTCAGCGGCCCCTGGGGGGCTTCCAGCAGGGCCAGCAAGTTCTGGCTGTAGCGCTCGAACAGGGCGGCCACGATGGTGCCCTTGTTTCGGAAGTGGTAGTAGAGATTCCCCGGGCTGATGCCCAGGGCCTCGGCGATGTGATTGGTGGTCACATTGCGCTCACCTTCCCGATTGAAGAGAGCCAGGCTGGTATTGAGGATCCGTTCCTTGGTGCTGGTCATTGTGGGCCAAATGTAGTGATTTTATTACTGCCGGTTGACTCCTAGAGTAATTACTCTAAAAATCAGACTCAAGGTTAATTTTTGATCGCCAGCCAGGGCTGGCGGCCTTGCCATCATACATAATGAAAAGCCTCGGGAGGCAAGTGACCATGGTCGCCGAAGTGAAAGATCTCCACAGCAACAATGCTGACGTCGAACGCATGCAGCAGATCTTTGCTGCCCAGAAAGCGGCCTACCGCCAGCACCCTTACCCCAGCGCGGAGCAGCGCATCGAGCTGATCAGCCGCATCAAGCCGCTGCTGCTGTATAACCTGGATGCCTGGATCGAGGCCCTCAACAACGATTTCACCACCCGCGCCGCCGACGAAACCAAGTTGGCGGAAATGCTGATCACCCTGGAAGGGCTCAAGTACACCACCAAGAAGCTGCGCAAGTGGATGAAGCCCCAGAAGCGTAGCGTCAGCGCACTGAGCTGGCCGGGCAAGACCTGGGTGGAATACCAGCCGCTGGGCGTGGTGGGCATCATGGTGCCCTGGAACTACCCGATCCAGCTGGCGGTGGTGCCGCTGATTACTGCCCTGGCCGCCGGCAACCGGGTGATGATCAAGATGAGCGAAGCCACGCCGCGCACCGGTGCGCTGCTGGAAAAACTGATCGCCGACACCTTCCCGGAAGAACAGGTGGCCGTGATCAATGGCGAAGTGGATGTGGCCCAGGCGTTTTCCAGCCTGCCGTTTGACCACCTGCTGTTCACCGGCTCCACCACCGTGGGCCGCCACATCATGCGCGCCGCCGCCGCCAACCTGACCCCGGTGACCCTGGAGCTGGGCGGCAAGAGCCCCTGCATTATCGGCCAGGACTTCCCCATGAAGGACGCTGCCGAGCGGATCGCCTTCGGCAAGTGCCTGAACTCCGGCCAGACCTGTGTGGCCCCGGATTACATCCTCTGCCCGGAAAACCGGGTGCAGGAATTTGTGGACGCCTGGAAAGCCCAGGTGGCCCAGTCCTACCCGACCATGCTCAACAATCCGGACTTCACCGCCATCGTCAACCCGCGCCAGTACGGCCGTCTGCAGGGCTACCTGAAGGATGCCCGTGAAAAGGGCGCGGATGTGATCGAGATCAACCCGGCCAATGAAGATTTCACCGGCAGCCAGAAGATCCCCCATACCCTGGTGCTGAACGTGACCGACGACATGCAGATCGCCCAGGACGAGATCTTTGGTCCGCTGATGATCGTGGTGCCCTACAAGAACCTGGATGACGCCATCGACTACGTGAACGAGCGTCCCCGTCCGCTGGCCCTGTATTACTTCGACTGGGATCAGGGCAACTGTGACCGGGTGCTGAAGAACACCCACTCCGGCGGTGTCTGCCTGAACGACACCATCTCCCATGTGGGCGTGGACGATATTCCGTTCGGCGGCGTGGGCGATTCCGGTATGGGCGCCTACCACGGTCCGGAAGGTTTCCTGACCTTCTCCCAGGCCAAGGGCATCTACAAGAAGGGCAAGTTCAACGCCACCAAGTTTATCCTGCCTCCTTACGGCCGTGGCATGCACAAGATCATCGACAAGTACTTTTTGAAATAACAACGACGGTTACAGGGTTACCGTTACCTTGCTGTAGGAGCGTCGCTGGCGGCGCGATAACCCGACGTGTGGAATCGCGCCGCCAGCGCCACCCCTACAGATAACGACAAACAACAATAAGAGTGTGCTATGGACCAGGGAATTGACCGCCGCAGCTTTCTCAAGCTGGGCGCCGCCGGTAGTGCCTTGCTGGCCACCGGCTCCAGCCTCACCTTGCTCACCGGCTGTTCCAGCAATGACGGCCCGGCGGCAGGGTATCGCCATTTTCGCCAACAGGATGTGGACCTGCTCACCCCGCTGGTCGGCGCCGTGCTGGGCAAGGCCCTCACGGATGTGGGCGCCAGTGCCGAAGACGGCATGAAGGCTTACGACGATCTGCTGGACGGGGCCATGCCCGGCACCCGGGCCACCCTGTTCCAGATTCTTGATCTGATGCAGCTGGGCGCCGCCCGCTGGTTTATCACCGGCACCTGGGCCAGCTTTGCCGAGCAGAGCGAGGACGAGCTGCAACAGACCCTGGCCCACTGGTCCGCCAGTGATCGGGGCCTGTCGCGCATGGCCTTCAAGGGCCTCACCCAGCCCATGTTCATGGCCTGGTATGTGAAACCCGAGGCCGCGCGCAGCACCGGCTACCCGGGCCCCCCACAAAAAATCGTCGCCTGAACAGCAACGCTTTTTCTGCACCAGCCCGAAAATAAAAGGACAACGCCATGCAGGATCTGTCTTCCCTGCCCATCAAGGGCATTAACGACCCGTGGAAAACCGGCATCAAGAACGGCTGGGATGTAATCGACGGGCGTACCGTTTCCGCTGACCGCACCCTGGAAGCGGATGTGGTAATCATCGGCACCGGTGCCGGCGGCGGCGTCAGCGCGGAAATTCTCACCCAGCGCGGCCTCAAGGTGATTCTCATCGAAGCCGGCAAGCTGATGAGTTCTGACGACTTCACCCTGAACGAAGGCGAGGCCTACCGGGACCTGTATCAGGAAGGCGCCATGCGCGCCACCAAGGATGCCGGCATGACCATTCTGCAGGGCCGCACTGTGGGCGGCACCACCGTGGTCAACTGGACCAGCTCCTTCCGCACCCCCAGTGAAACCCTGCAGTACTGGCAGGACACCTTCGGGGTGGAAAACCTGCTGCGCAATGATCTGGAACCCTGGTTCCGGAAGATGGAGGAACGGCTCAAGATCAGCCAGTGGATCATGCCCCCCAACGCCAACAACGACGTGCTGAAAAAGGGCTGCGACGCGTTGGGCTGGGAATGGGCGGTGATCCCGCGCAATGTGGAAGGCTGCTGGAACATCGGCTATTGCGGTATGGGTTGTCCCACCAACGCCAAGCAATCCATGCTGGTGACCACCCTGCCTGCCGCCATGAATAATGGCGCCACCCTGATCCACAGCGCCCAGGCCCACCGCCTGCTTATCGACGGCGACACCGTCACCGGGGTGGAAGTGCGTCCGCTCAACAACGACAAGGTGCCCACCGGCGCCACCGTTACCGTCAAGGCGAAAACCGTGATTGCGTCCGGCGGCGGTATCCAGACCCCGGCCTTGCTGATGCGTTCCGACGCACCGGACCCCCAGGGCCGGGTGGGCAAGCGCACCTTCCTGCACCCGACCACTTTCACTTTCGGCATTTATGACCAGGAAGTGGCACCGTACTACGGCGCACCGCAATCCCTCTATTCCGACGAGTTCGTGTTCAAGCACGGGGTGGACGGCCCGGCAGGGTACAAGCTGGAAATGATGCCCATGCACCCGGGCCTCACCGGTGCCCTGATGGGCGGTTACGGTGGCGATGCCCGCAACGAAATCGAGCGGCTGCCGAACCTGGCCTCCTCCATCGCCCTGTTGCGAGACGGTTTCCACGCCGACAACCCGGGCGGCAATGTGGAACTGCGCGATAATGGCGAGCCGGTCATCGACTATCCGGTTGACGCCTATCTGCTGGAAGGCGCCAAGCGCTCCCACCTGACCATGGCGGAAATGCACTTCGCGGCAGGGGCCAAAGAGATCCGGCCCAGCCATAGCCATGCGGGCTATTACAAAAGCTGGAAAGAGGCCAAAGAGGCCATCAACAAGCTGGCCTATGATCCGGTGATCACCGGCCTGGGCAGCGCCCATGTGATGGGCGGCTGTGCCATGGGCCAGGATGCGTCCCAGTGTGTGGTGAACAGCGATGGCAGCTACAAATACCTGAACGGCCTCTACATTATCGACGGGTCCGTGTTCCCCACCAGTCTGGGCGTCAATCCGCAGCTCACTATCTATGGCATGAGCGCCCGCAACGCCACCGCCCTGGCAGACAAACTGAAAGCCTGACCTGCCTGCACCGACCTTGCGCCGTTAGCCCCCAACGGGGCAGGGTCGTGCCCTTTGCCCTTCCAGCCGCTCCCGATTTCACCCCGATACCTCAGGTAGCAGGGGAAGCCGGACGCCAAATAGGGTATAAGTGCGGCATGAAAACCCCGCAACGATTACAACCCCTGGTAGATGACGGTCTCATCGACGAGGTCATCAGCCGTCTTATGAGTGGCAAGGAGGCGGATATCTTCGTGGTCCGCTGTGGCGACGAGATACGCTGCGCGAAAGTCTACAAGGAAGCCGCCAAACGGAACTTCAAGAAAGCGGCCCAGTACCGGGAAGGCCGCAAGGTCCGTAACAGCCGCCGCAGCCGGGCCATGGAGAAAGGCTCCAAGTTCGGCCGGGAACAGCAGGAAAAAATCTGGCAGAGCGCCGAGGTGGATGCCCTGCGCCGACTGGCCGAGGCCGGCGTGCGCGTGCCCAAGCCCTACGACATGCTCGAAGGGGTGCTGCTGATGGAGCTGGTCACCGACGATGACGGTGACGTGGCCCCGCGCCTCAGTGAAGTGGTGATGTCCGCCGAACAGGCAGAAGAAGATCATGCGCTGATGATGCAGTACGTGGTGCGCATGCTGTGCGCCGGCATCATCCACGGCGACCTGTCCGAGTTCAACGTGCTGGTGGACGACTACGGCCCGGTGATCATCGACCTGCCCCAGGCCGTGGACGCCGCCGCCAATAACAGCGCCGAAGCCATGCTCTACCGGGACGTGGACAACATGACCCGCTATTACGGCCAGTACGCGCCCTCACTACGCGGCAGTCGTTACGGCCAGGAAATCTGGGCGTTGTATGAAAGCGGCGAACTGACCCCGGACAGCGAACTCACCGGCCAGGTAGAGGACGACGACCATATTGCCGACGTGGACGACGTGCTGGCAGAGATCAAGGCGGCGTTCGAGGAAGAACAGGAACGTCGCGAACGGCTCAGCGGCGACGCGGAAGACAGTGGTTATTGAACGGCCCTGTCCACGATCCGCTTTCCACGCATTTTAAAATAGAAGACAGGGTAGGGTGCACTGAGCCTGAGGCGAACTGCACCAATTCGGCGTTTGGATGGTGCAGTTCGCCTTAGGCTCAGTGCACCCTACGCATCTTGCAGCGCCTGGCCCAGACACCGGCTAACATCCGGCGACAGCGTATCGATCATGGCGTCCGCCCAGAAAAACCCCTGCACCGATAACCCACACAATAACAGCACCAACAGGAAAAAGAGCAGCGGCTTGATACGCGCCCGGTGGCCGTACACATAGCGGGCAGGGCGGAATACTTTTTCGTCGGGCAAGGGCGACTGGCCCAGTCGCAACACACGAACACTGTGCCGCCCTTCAATGGCCAGCACCACCAATGCGAGCCCCAGCGGCAAACCGATAAAGAGGTTGTAGATCACCAGCTCCAGGCCATTAAGAGACCCATAGTGGTGACAGTGGGCCGTTTCCACATAGCGCTCGAACCAGGGGAAAAAGAAAAACTCGGTCAGCAGGAAAAGGGGCACAGCCCAGGCGGCATGAAACAATAACAGGCGGATTCGCTCGGCCTTGCTGTATTGCGGTGCCCAATCGGCCATAAGCTTCCCCCGAATCGACGTCCCTGTGGGAGCGGTGTCTCGCACAGGCGTTCCTTATTATTCAGGGGATATTCTGGCAGAAAGACTTAGCGGTCGTCGCGACGCAGCACAAAGAAAAACGGCTGCTTCATGCCTTTCAGATCCATGATGCCGAGCACGGTGTTGTCGTCCACCTTGCGGAACACATCATTGATGGGCAGGTTGTCGTAGGACATGGTGGCCGAGGTTTTTCCCCGGTAGTGGATCATGCGCAGGCGGGCGGCAGAGCGGCGCCCGGACAGCAGCGGCAGGGTAAACTGGAACAGTTTGCCCACCGATTCTGACTTCAAAAACGGCAACCGGTCCAGCAGTCCCAGGCCGGGCATTACCAGCATCGGCTTTACCGTGGTCAATTTACCGGATGCCTTGCGGAACACCAGCGGGTGCACGTGTTCGGCGCTGTCAAAACGCTTGCCATGCCAGTGGCAACGCTCCAGCACCCCATCCAGCGGATGACCGGTTGCGAAGCCTTCGCCTTTCCAGGCGCCAAGCATGAAGTCCGTATCAATGGGCTCCAGGGCATCATAAATGGCCAGCGCATCCTCACAGGAGACCTGCCCGGCCTGCTGAGCTTGCGCAAAACTTATTTCTTTCATGCTTTTCTTGTCTGCCTGAGACACACCCATGATCTACTCCTGAAGCCGCACGAAGAATGGACCCATACGCTAAGCACAGCCCGGTGAAATCACCAGTGTTTGTGCGCCATTGTCAGGCAAGGGTGTTCACCAAAAACACCATTCGTTGACCAAAACGGTCTTCTGGAAAAAACGAACGCTAAAAAGAGAAATATCACACGCTATTGTTTACTGCGCCCGGCGTAGCCGCCCCACGTAACAACGCATCATCTGTTGCAATGTCCTTGCTGCCGCAACGCGGCGGCACTCTCTTCCAGCCGTTTTTGCTCGCGACCAAGAAGGGCGCTGACCCGTTTCCATTCGCGGATCTTCTCGTCCACCGCCGCCTTCTTTTCCGCCATCAGCACAGCACCTTGTTCGCAATCGATGCTGTCACTGCGCAGGGCGTCCAGCACCTCTCGTATCTCGCGCAGGGAAAAACCCAGCGCTTTGAGCTGGCGCACCATGGCCACCCGTTCCACCGCCTTTTCCGGATAGTCCCGGTAATTGTTGCCACGGCGACCCACTTCCTGAAGCAATCCGGCCTTTTCGTAATAGCGCAGGGTATGGCGGTTCACCCCGGTGCGCTGTTCCAGTTCCGCAATCTGCATGGCGGCCTCGCAATCCGCTGTTGACCTTAGAGCATACTCTACCCTTTAGGGTGGTGGCATACCTCATCACGGAGACCTGCCATGACCATTCTCATCACCGGCGCCAGCGGCTTTATCGGCCGCCATGTCTGCGCTCAGTTAAGCCATCATCACGACATCCTGGCGGTATTGCGCCAGCCGGACAGCCAGCTCCCCGTCCTGCGCCAGCAAGTCCATGCCCTGGGCGGGCAGGGCGAGCGTCTGCAGGCGGTGCAGGGGGATCTGGATTTGCCCGGCCTGGGCTTGCCGGAGGATCTGCCTGCCCCACAGGCCATCATTCATCTGGGCGCCCGCTTTGCCTGGCAACTGGATCGGGAGACCGCCCAGCGCACCAATGTGGCCGGCAGCCTGGCGGTGGCGGAGCTGGCCCGCCGCCATGGCAGCCGTCTGGTGTTTATCAGTGGCTTCATGCTGGAAAACCATGAGCATCTTCAGCGGCTGGGCATCACCGGCGACGATCCGGACCAGGTGGATTGGCAGCAGGTCTATCGCCGGGCGGGCGGCTATGAAGCCAGCAAACTGGAAGCGGCAATCCGGGTGCGGGCCCTGGCCGCCACCAGTGACCTGGAACTGGTGGAAGTGCAGCCCGCGACTGTCGCCGGTCAAAGCCATACCGGCGCTCTGGATAGTGCCCAGCCGCTGTATTCGCTGATCGATAACCTGGCGCGGGGGCGGATGGCCATGGTCCCCGGCAGCCCGGATCACTGGCTGCCACTGGTGGCGGTGGACCATCTGGCGGCGCTGATTGCGGAGGCGACCCGGGCCCAGAACGTGCCGCAACGGCTACTGGCCCTGGAACCCACCACGCCCAACTTGCAGGGGCTGCTGGCCATCGCCGCCGACACCCTGGGGCGGCGCCCTCCGCAGCGGCATTTGCCGATTCCGGTTCTGGCGGCTCTGCTTCACCTGCCGGGGATGCCACGGCTGATGAACACCTGGCCGGAGGCCCTGCACTTCATCCAGACCACCCGTTTCGACACCACCGCCACCGATGCCTTTCTGGCGCAGCAGGGGCTAACTCGCCCCGCCATGGCGGCGGTGATTGCCCGCAGTGCCCACTGGTACCAGCAACAAGGGCATGATCAGGCGGATCCGTCACCGGCCTGACCCTGCATCTTTGCGGGCGCTTGGGGTATGCTTGCGGGCATTGTGGGTGCCCGGCACGGCCGGGCACGGTATTCAGCGATAAAGCGAGCCAAGCATGACCAACCGCGTAATCTACCCAGGCACCTTCGATCCGATCACCAACGGCCATCTGGACCTGGTCGAACGGGCCGCCAAGATGTTTGATGAAGTGGTCGTCGGCATTGCCGCCAGTGAAAAGAAAGGGCCCCTGTTCACCCTGGAAGAACGTGTGGAGCTGACCACTCAGGTACTGGCCCATCTGCCCAATGTCCGGGTCACCGGTTTTTCCAAGTTGCTGGCCCACTTCTGCAAGGAAGAGGATGGCAACATCCTGCTGCGCGGCCTGCGCGCGGTCAGTGACTTCGAATACGAATTCCAGCTGGCCAACATGAACCGGCAACTGGCACCGGAGCTGGAAACCGTGTTTCTGACCCCGGCGGAGCACCTGTCCTTTATCTCCAGTTCGCTGATCCGCGAAATCGCCCTGCTGGACGGGGATGTGAGCAATTTCGTACCGCCGCTGGTGGCGAAAGCGCTGGAGCAGAAACGTCAGGAAAGAAAGAAACGATAGCGCCACCCGACAGCGCGAGTCAGCCCCTGCATACAGTCAGGCCAACCCCGCGAACCGGAACCAGTCGCGGGTAGCGGCTTTTCAGAAGCGGTAGCCTTGGATCGCGTTGTCAGAATAGCCACTCAATAATAATAACGCTGACAACGCTGTAGGAGCGCCGCTTGAGGCGCGAAGCGATCCGGGAAGGCTTTCGCAAGCAGATTCGCGCCTCAAGCGGCGCTCCTACAGACAATATCCCCATCCACGGAGGAACCATGCGCATTCTGCTTCCCTTGCTGCTGCTGATCACCGTCACCGCCCAGGCCGCCGGGCCGGGCAAGAACGCGGTAGCGAGTGCTCACCCACTGGCCACCGACGCCGGCATGGAGATCCTCGCGAAAGGCGGCAATGCCTACGATGCCGCCATCGCCGTGGCGGCAGCCCTGGCGGTGGTGGAACCCTACTCGGCCGGCATGGGCGGTGGCGGCTTCTGGCTGCTGCACCGGGAAAGTGACGGTCTGCAGACCTTCGTGGACGCCCGGGAAACCGCCCCGGATGCGGCCATCCCCACCATGTACCAGGACCGCGACGGCAAGGTGGTCCGTGACTGGGCCCTGAACGGCCCCAGCGCCGCCGGCATTCCCGGCCAGGCCGCCGCCTTTGTGCATCTGGCGGACAACTACGGCAAGCTGCCCCTGAAGACCTCACTGGCACCGGCCATCCGGCTGGCCAGGGAGGGCTTCGAGGTGGAAGACCACTACCGCAAACTGGCCGGTTACCGGGAAGAGGTGCTCAACCGCTTTCCCGAAGCCGCCGCCCTCTTCCTGCACAACGGCAAAGTGCCCCCCGCTGGCCATGTGATCAAACAACCGGATCTGGCCCGGGTACTGACCCTGCTGGCCGAGAAGGGCAAGGCCGGTTTCTACCAGGGCGAGGTCGCCCGCAAACTGGTGGAAGGGGTGGAGCAGGCCGGGGGGATCTGGACCCTGGAAGACCTGGCCAACTACGACGTGATTGAGCGCTCACCTACCGTGAGCACCTTTAAAAATGCCCGTATCGTTTCTGCCCCGCCGCCCTCCGCCGGCGGCATTGTGATGGGCCAGGCCCTCAATATTCTCAGCCAGTTCGAGGGCGAACCGGACACCCACCTGATCGTGGAAGCCATGCGCCGGGCCTACCAGGATCGGGCCCGCTATCTGGGCGACCCTGACTTTGTGGATATCCCTGTGGATAAGCTGTTGAGCAGCGAATACGCCCGGCAACGGGCCCGCAGCATCAACCCGGACGAAGCCACCCCCAGCCATACCCTGGGCGAGCCGCTGACCGTGGAGGAGGGCTTCCATACCACCCACCTGTCGGTGCTGGACAAGGCCGGCAACCGGGTCGCCGCCACCCTGAGCATCAATCTGCCCTTTGGCAGCGGCTTCGTGCCACCGGGCACCGGCGTCCTGCTCAACAACGAAATGGACGACTTCTCCGCCAAGCCGGGCAGCCCCAACGCCTATGGCCTGGTGGGTAGCGAGGCCAATGCCATCGCTCCCGGCAAACGGCCCCTGTCATCCATGACCCCCACCTTCGTGGAATTCGACGACCGCGTGGCCATCCTCGGCACCCCCGGTGGCAGTCGCATCATCACCATGGTCATGCTGGGCGTGCTGGAAGCGGCCAACGACCAGCCCGTGGATGCCTGGGTCAACCGGGTCCGTTTCCACCACCAGTACCTGCCCGATGAAGTGCAGGCGGAGCCGGCCTTTGTCGGCAGCGAGGCCGCCAAGGAACTGATGCTGCGCGGCCACCATGTGGTCTCCACCGGCCGCGATTACGGCAACATGCAGGCGATCCTGTGGCGCAAGGGCAGCAATGAGGTCACCGCCGCCAGCGATCCCCGCGGGATTGGCAGCGCCGCCGTCAGCGGGCAGGCACCGCTGAAGAAAACCGGCACGGATTAAGTCACAAAGGAACCTGACCCCATGAAAGGACTTCTGCTGTTGAGCTTCGCCGCACTGCTGGCCGCCTGTAGTGAGAAGGCGGTCTACAACAACCTCCAGCACAACAACCGCCTCCAGTGCGACAAGGTGCCGTTGTCGGAATACGATGCCTGCATGGAGCGGGCCAGCAAGCCCTATGACGACTATGAACGGGAACGCCGGGAATTGAACGACTAGCCGCCACGCTGGCCTGGCAGCCGGTTTCCGGTTAGCGTAGCTCCCCCCGTGACTGCGACCGGAGCCGCCATGTCTGCCCTGTTTGCTACCGACCTTCCCCTGATCCAGGCCCCCATGGCCGGCGTGCAGGACTGGCGCCTGGCTGCGGCAGTGTGCGAGGCCGGCGGGCTGGGATCCGTGCCGGCGGGGATGCTCAGTGCCCAGGGGCTGGAAGAACAACTGACGCAACTGTCTGCCGTCACCAACCAACCCTGGAATGTGAATTTTTTCTGCCACACGGCTCCCGCGCCGGACCCGGCAGGGGAGCAGCGCTGGGTGGACGCCCTGCAGCCTTTCTATGAGGAATTCGCAGCGGATACCTCGGCCATTGCCAGCGGCCCCTCCCGGCAACCCTTCGACGAAGACAGCGCGGCGGTGCTGGAACGGTTTCGCCCGGCGGTGGTGAGCTTCCATTACGGCTTGCCGGCCCCGGCCTTGCTGGCGCGGGTAAAAGCCACAGGGGCCCGGGTGCTGTCCAGCGCCACCACGGTAGAAGAAGCCATCTGGCTGGCAGAGCACGGTGCCGACGGGGTGATTGCCCAAGGGCTGGAGGCCGGCGGCCATCGGGGCCATTTCCTCAGTGACGACCTCAGCCTGCAGCAGGGCACCTTCAGCTTGCTGCCACAGATTTGCGACGCCATTTCCCTGCCGGTGATCGCCGCCGGCGGCATTGCCACCCCGGCAGGGGTCCGGGCCGCCCGCGCGCTGGGCGCCAGCGCCGTTCAGGTGGGCACGGCCTATCTGCTGTGCCCGGAAGCCACCACCAAGGCCGTGCACCGGCAGTGGCTGCAGAGTGAACGCGCCCGGCATACGGCCCTGACCACAGTGTTTTCCGGGCGTCCCGCCCGGGGCATGGTGAACCGGCTGATGGATGCCCTGGGCCCCATGCCGGACGTGACCCCGGCCTTCCCCCTGGCGGGCAACGCCATCGGACCGTTGCGGGCAGCGGCGGAAGCCAAGGGCAGCGGTGATTGCTCCCCCTTGTGGGCAGGGCAGTTCGCCAGTGCGTGCCGGGACATATCGGCGGCAGAAGTGACCCGGTGGCTGGCCGAGGGCTGGGGTTAGTTTTTTGTAGGAGCTATGCAGGGCCACTTCCCCCCTATGGCCCGATTTAACCTTGCAGGTTGCGGGGCAGCGGTCAGAATCGACATCCTGTTTACCGGCCATGCCGGTGTGAGACTTGCCCGGCCCGCTGCCGGGCCCCAGCGGAGTGCTTTACATGCAGCGTATCGAGATTACCAAGACCTTCCCGTTTTCCGTGGACAAGCTGTTCGACTTTCTCAGTGACCACGAAAACCTGGAAGTGATTTTCGCCCCGGCCAAGATCAAGCGAGTGAAGCCCGGCATCGACAGCCCCAACGGCGTGGGCTCCACCCGCCGCATGCGCATCCTGATCGCGCCGCCGTTCGAAGAAACCGTCACCAAGGTGGTCCCCAACGAACTGATCGAATACAAGATCAGCAAGGGTAGCCCCCTGAAGAACCACAAGGGCACCATGCGCTTTTCCGAAAACGGCAACGGCGGCAGTCAGCTGCACTATGTGATCGAGTTTGAAGGCAAGCTGCCGCTGCTCGGTCCGGTAGTAAAAGCCGGCCTGGGTCAGGCCATCAGCCGTGGGCT
This sequence comes from Alcanivorax sp. DSM 26293, assembly GCF_900107995.1. Classification (GTDB taxonomy): domain Bacteria; phylum Pseudomonadota; class Gammaproteobacteria; order Pseudomonadales; family Alcanivoracaceae; genus Alcanivorax. Next base: position 368,047 of record NZ_FNUM01000003.1, read on the forward strand.
GAACAAGCTGAAGCTGTAGTTCCGCCTGTCCGGGCTGGCGGGGCGCTCCTGGCTTGAGCGACCCGGCGAGCCCGGCGCCTGTCCCGGCGACAACGGCTCGGCAACGCGCATCAGTCGCCGCTGGACAGCAGGGATTCCAGCTCTGCCCGGCCGCGCTGGTTGGCTTCCACCAGCTTGTCGCCATCGTGCTGGTGTTCCACCTGCTCGCGCAGCAGTGTCTCGTCCAGTTCCCGGAAGCTGCGCACCAGATCGATGGCGGTGGATTCCGGCACACCCAGTTGCATCAGCGTCACCCGGGTACTGAGCAGGGCGGACTCGAACGTCTCCCGGATTACCTGATCGACCCCCAGGGCATGAAGCTTGTAGGCGTGGAAGCGGTCCCGGGCACGGGCCACGATGGTCACATCAGGGAAGTGGTGACGCACCAGTTCCGCGGCCTTGAGCGAGTCGTCCACATCGTCCACCGCCAGCACCAGCACCCGGGCGTATTCCAGTCCCGCATTGCGTAACAGGTCCAGGCGGGTCACATCACCGAAGTACACCTCGTTGCCATAGCGGCGCAGCATGTCGATCTCGTCCGGATCGGAATCCAGGGCGGTGAACGGGATCTTGCGTGCCACCAGGATCCGCGCGGTGATCTGCCCGAAACGCCCCAGGCCAGCGATCACCACCCGCGGGTGATGGTCGGGCATGTCTTCCGCTTCCAGGTCCGGGCGCGAGGTGCTCTTGCTGCGCTCAGGCCACAGCAGGGTGACCAGTTTCAGCAGCATCGGGGTGGCGGCCATGGACAGGGCCACCACCAGGTTGAGCTGGCCCACCAGGGTGCTGTCCAGCAGGTTCAGGGCCTGGGCCTGGGTGAACAGCACAAAGGCGAATTCACCGCCCTGGCAGAGCAGGATGCCGAACAGGGCGGTGTTGCGCCATTCCACCCCGCGTACCCGGCTGATCACCGCCAGCACCAGGGCTTTCAGGCCCAACAGCACCAGCAGATAGAGGGCAATGTCCCCCGGGTTGTCGACCAGCAAGCGCAGATCCATGGTCATGCCGATGGCCAGGAAGAACAGCCCCAGCAACAGACTCTTGAAGGGCTGGATATCAGTTTCCAGTTGCTCCCGGTAGGGCGAGTTGGCCAGCAGAACCCCGGCCACGAAAGCCCCCAGGCCCATGGACAGGCCCAGGTGCTCCATCAGGGCGGCGGCGCCCAGCACCAGCATCAGGGCACTGGCGATCATCAACTCCCGGTTGCGCAGTTTCGCCAGCCAGCCCAGCCAGGGATTGAGGGCATACTTGCCCGCCAGCACCATGGCCACCAATGCCACCAGACCGGCCAGCAACTGCGGGCTGTCCTCACCGGCCTGGGTGCCGGCCAGCAGGGGCAACAGCAGCAGGATGGGGATGACCGCCAGATCCTGGAACAGCAGAATGGAGAACGCGGAGCGGCCCTGGGGCGTACCCAGCTGATTGTTTTCCACCAGCATCTGTACCACAAAGGCGGTGGAGGACAGTGCCAGGGTGAAGCCGATGGCCAGACTCACGTTGGTCTCGAAGCCCAGCAGCAGAAAGGCCCCCGCCAGCAGCGCGGCACTGAGCAGCACCTGGCTGGCCCCCAGTCCCACCAGCCGGCGCCGCTGCGCCCACAGTTGTTGCGGTGCCAGTTCCAGCCCCACCAGAAACAGCATCAGCACCACACCGAGCTCGGCGAAGTGCAGCACGTCGGTGCCGCCGCTGACCAGCGCCAACCCCAGTGGCCCCACGGCGATCCCCGCCGCCAGATAGCCCAGAATGCTGCCCAGTCCCAGTCGCTGGAACAGGGGCAATAACAACAGGGTCGCCGCCAGCAGCACCAGCGCCTGAGAGAAAAAGCCTTCCACGGTGATCTCCTTTTTCTGATCCGCTCATGCTAGCGGATTTACCCATGAGCCGTTGTTAAAAAGCGCTATCGGTTGCCGTGCACCAAAATTGCCCAACCATCGCCAAAGCCTTACCATGCGCGCTCTTTATTCGCCCCGGAATAGTGCGCGAGATGAGTGAACAGAATGACCGGCTGCGCCAGCAACTGGTCGGCGGCCTGTTGCGGCAACTGCATCTGGATGTGATGAGCCAGCGGTTTAATCCCCGCCTGGTGCTGGCGCTGTTCAATCTGGTCAACGGCGGGTTGAGCATTGCCCTGATCGCCATCGTTGCACTGATTACCCAGCAGTCCTTTATCTTTCCCTCCCTGGGGGCCACCGCCTTTCTGCTGTTCCACCTGCCCCTGGCGGAAGCCGCCTCGCCACGCAATGTGCTCAGCGGTCACGTGATCGGCGTGCTCTGTGGCTGGGCTGCCCTGTGGATATGCGGGCTGGACGATGCCCCCGCCGCGTTTCTGACCGGGGTGGAATGGCCTCGTGTGGTGGCGGCCAGTCTCTCACTGGGCTTCACCAGTGCCCTGATGATCCTGTTGCGGGTCGCCCATCCCCCCGCCGGAGCCACGGCGCTGATTGTCTCCCTGGGCCTGATGCATGAGCTGCAGCAGCTACCGGTGCTGATCAGCGCCGTGGCTCTGCTGGTCGCCCAGGCCTTTATCATCAACCGGGTTGCCGGGATTCCCTATCCGCTATGGCGCAGTGAAAAGCAGAACCATTGACTCATTTTCGTAATGAGAATTGCTTTTATTACTGATAGACTGCGGCGCTTACTCTGATCGTCACAGGTGCCCCATGCGCGCAATTCTGGTGGTTCTTCATCGCTGGTTCGGCCTCTTTATTGCCGGCTTTCTGATTATTGCCGGCCTGACCGGGGCGCTGATTTCCTGGGACCACGAGCTGGATGAATGGCTCAACCCGCACCTGTTCGAGAGCCAGAGTGAAGGGCAACCGCTGCCCATGCTGGAACTGGTGGACCGGGTGGAGCAGGCCGACCCCCGGGTACGCGCCAGCTTTTTCCATCTGGAGCCGGAGCCCGGCCACAACGCGGAAATCTGGGTGGACGCCAGGGTGAATCCGGAAACGGGCCGCCGCTATGAGCTGGACTACGACCACGCCTTCGTGGACCCGGTCACCGGCGAGATCGTCGGTAAGCGCCTGTGGGGCAAGATCTCCCTGCACCCGGAACACCTGATGTCCTTCCTCTACAAGCTGCACTTCACCCTGCACTTGCCGGAGTGGAAGGGCATTGATCGCTGGGGGATCTGGCTGATGGGTGCCGCCGCCATGGTGTGGCTGTTCGACACCTTTATCGCCATGGCACTGACCCTGCCGCGTAAGCGCCGTACCCAAAAGCCCGCTGGCAAGAGCTGGCTGCAACGCTGGAAACCTGCCTGGATGATTCGCCGCGGCGCCGGCGCCTACAAGCTGAATTTCGACCTGCACCGGGCCGTGGGCCTGTGGGTGTTCGGCCTGCTACTGATTCTGGCGTTTACCTCTTTCTCCCTGAACCTGTACCGGGAAATTTTCTACCCGGTCATGTCCATGGTCTCCGAAACCACCCCCGGGCCTTTCGAGACACGCACCCCCACCGCCCTGCATGAACCGGTGGAACCCCAGGTAAGCTGGCCAGCCCTGTTCGATAAAGCGCGCACCGAAGCGGATAACCGCCAGTGGCAAGAGCCCATCGGCGATACCTTCTACAGCGACAACTTCGCCGTGTTCGGGGTGCGCTTCTATTACCCGGGCGAAGACCACGACAGCGGCGGCATGAAAGTGAAAAGCCTTTACTACGATGGCGAAAACGGCCAGCTGATCGGTGACGAAGTGCCCTGGGAAGGCACCGCCGCCGACGTCTTCAACCAGCTGCAGTTCCCCCTGCATTCCGGCCGCATCGCCGGCCTGCCCGGCCGTATCATCGTATCGATCATGGGCATTGCCGTGGCCATGCTCTCCATCACCGGCGTAGTGATCTGGTGGAAGAAACGCAAGGCGCGGGTGGCGAGCAAAAAGCGTAAGCAGATCAACACATCCACCGCCACATCAGCCACCTGAACGGCCTGCTAACCACCCTGTAGGAGCGCCACTTGAGGCGCGAAATAGGCTTGCGACACGATGACAAAATGGAGAGGCTATAAAACCACATGGTTCGCGCCTCAAGTGGCGCTCCTACAGCAATCCTCAAAGCCACATCGCATTCCAGTAAGGGTAATATCTAAGGGATTTGACCAGGCCGGCACGCAGGGGATTGGCAACAATATAACGGGCAATATCCTTGATCGATTCCTGGTAGCGGATCGCATGGTCGTGGTAGCCCCTTTGCCAGATGCGCCCCCCTGACAAACGACCGCTCCTGCCTTTTACAAGATTCATGGTTGTGGAAAGTGGGTACTTCCCCTCCAGCGTAAAAAGCCAATGGATATGATCCGGCATCACGACAAAACAGAATGAGGAGGTCATCCCCTGCTTATCGGACCAGAGCAATGTCCGGCACATGGTTCGCGCATGCTGTGCGTCTTCAAACCAAGGATACCGCCCATTCGTCACTGCAGTGACGTGATAAACCCTTCCCGCCTCGGAGTAACGACCCTGCCTGAGACGATTTCCCTGATATCGCTTTTCCATACAAAAAGGATTGCGCCCAAGCACAAGGCAGCAAAGCCGATATCGCTGAAGTTTCTGTAGGCGGCACGATCAAGCGAACGAGAGCAGGCTCTCAACAGCAAGCATCAGAACCGATCACGACCGGGCTGGTTGAGGTTGTTGATGCGGGTCTTGCCTAGCAGTTTCAGTAACAGATTGCGGAAGAAACGCAGTAGCGGATAGAGCACTTTCGAGACACGCCGGGAACGGAACATCCAGTAGTTGAAACGGTTGAAGATCCCCGAGCGGCTGCCGATCAGGGCCAGGGCATGGATGGCATCGGCGCCGTAATAGAGCTGGTCGCCCATCTTCAGCACCATACCCTGATCGATATCCAGGCCGGCGCCGGTGATCTCGCGCATCACCTCACTGTCTTCCCGGGCATCCACGATACGCAGTTCACCCACGCTTTCGCGGACGCGCACTACCTGGCAATAGGCGTGGCAGGCCGGGCATTCCTTGTCGTAGACCAGCAGGATGTTGGGGCGTGAAATGTCGGGACGGGACACATGGCCTCCGGCTGAACCCAAAAAAAGCCCCCTGTCGGGGGCTTGTTGTTACCACTGAATCGGCGCTTCCGACGAGCCCGGGCTGGGCGCCTGCCCGGCGGGTCCGGCCGTCGGGCTGTCTGCGCCAGCGGCACTGCGTACCCGGTCGCCGGCCTGCAGGGGACTGCTGGCCGGGCCGTCCAGGCGAGCGACGCCATAATCCGGGCGCACATCGGTGACGGTCAGGGTGGCCAGGGCGTTACCCTCCAGCTTGATGGTCAGGCCGGTGTCCGGGTCTTTCATTTCCCCGGCGGGGCGATAGACCTGCATGCTGGCATCCTGCTCCAGCCGGCCCTGACCCTGGCTCAGGAATACGGTATCGCCCTGCACCTTGATGATCTGCACCGGATAGAGCACATCCGTGGCGGCACCGGCCATGGCCCGGGCAATGACGGGATAGAGTTCATCCGCCAGCCGCTCCGGGTGGTTGCGGTCGTCGATCTTGAGCTGACGGGCCACCTCGCGGATGGACGCTTCAGACTGGTTCCAGTCGAACAGGTCTGCCCAGAGGATTTCGCTGCTGGTGGTATCGATCAATCGATAGCGAACCCGGATGCGCGGCTCATAACCGGAAAACTTGGCACCATAGAATTCCCGCTGACTGTCGCCGATGCTGAAATCTTCGATGGTGCCTACCAGCAGCAGATCGGCCCCTTTGCGCTGCCCCAGCCGGGCCAGCTCTTCCGGCGCCACACTGCCGCTGGCGACGACGGACTGCTCCTGATCAATGGCATCCAGGTTGGCCCGGTCCAGCACCCGGAAACGACCGGACTGGGTAAAGGCGGTAACCAGATCATCGCGCAGCTGACGCTGCACCTGGCTGGCCGGCACCTGCACGTCACCCAGGTCATAACGGGGCTGGCGGCTGTCGAAGGTGGTAATGGCAATACCAGGCAGGTGCGAGCGGTCCGCACCCAGGGTCTTGGGACGAAGCACCTCCGCCTGCACGTTGGCCTGCCACAGGCCGTCTTCCACCTGCTTCACCGACTGCACCTGGTAACTCTTGATATTGCCCAGGGTAGGCAGCTGCGGCTCTGGCACCGAGGTCTCGGTACCGATCCAGGTGCTCACATCACCCTGCTGGCGAACCACCCACTGCAGCACATTGGTGCGGAAGTTCGGGTCCACGGCCACGCTGACCCCGCCGGCCTGTCGCACCGCCGCCACCAGGGCATTGGTCATGGCCTGCTCCGGGTTGTCGCCGTAGCCGCGGGCCGATACAGAAACGGTCTCCGTGGCAGCCTGGGCCAGCGACGCACACAACAACAGGATGAAACATAACGGAGCGAACAGGTGCTTGGTCATAACGGCCTCCATGTCTGGTTAGCTTGCACGCAGCCGGTCACCCCGGTTGCGTGCAGCGTCCTTACAACCCGAACAGGCTCTTGCTGCGAGTCTTGCGGATTTCTTTTTCGTTAGTCCACTCGATGATGCCGGTCTGGATGTTGAGCAGCTTGAGGGTGAACTTGTAGTACACGTCCTTGGTGCTGCCATCGCGTTTGACGATGGAGGAGAAGTTACCGTACATCATCAGCTCGGCACCGATCTGGCGGCCCATGGCGGCGGCTGTGGATTGATCCACCATGCCGGAATCGCTCTGGTATTCCAGCTGCTGACGCACACGATCCACCACGGACATGTCCACAAAACGGAACTTGCCGGAGTTGATCAGCTTGGACTGGATGGTGTCGGTGATGGACTCGGTGTCCACGTGTTCGGTGGTCTTGTTCTTGATGCGATCCACGAATACCACCGGACGGCGGTTCTGGGTCATCTGCACGATGGGCGGAAACACCATCATGTCATCCACCATCTTGGCGGCGATCATCTGCAGGTCGGTGGAACCGAAATCCGTATTCACGGTTTCGCGGGCCTGGGCATCACCGTAATCCACCTTGGAGGCACAACCGGACAGGGCCAGGGCGCTGCCCAGCAGCAGCAGGGAAAGTAGGCGTAGCATTATGAGATTCTCCTTGTTCCTTTTAGGAAGGCACGCGACGATTATTCGCGCACCCAGATTTCAAAGCGTACGGCGGACGGGTTGGGGGCAACGGCCTGGACGCTGTTCTGGCTACGACCTGCCATCACCACCTGCCGCCAGGGCTGGCCTTCCGGCGCCTGCTCGAAACCGTCCTTATCAAACCATTTGAACTTGTATTGGAAATCCAGTTCAAATTTCCAGTCATTTTCCAGGGTGGCCTGTATGTAGAGCAGGTCGCCCACGGTCTTTTGCTTCAGGTCCTGCACGGAAATGCGGCTGGATAACAGGCTGTTGCTGGAATAGACCTTGGTGATGGTCTCGCCGTCTTCATCCACTTCCATGCGGCCCATATTGGTGGCCGAACAGGCCGCCAGCATGGCCGCCAGCAGCAGCGCCAGCATCGGGCGTAACAGTGTCATAAGGGTCCCTCCTGAACGGGTAACACGCGGGTAATCAGCTGGCCGGGAACGGCCGCCACATGAATCACGGTGAGGCCACGGTTAACCACCGGTACCGTCAACGTAGCATTGCCCCCGGGGGTGCTCAATACAAGGGTATGTTCCCCCTGGGGCAGTGAAAATCGTGTTGCCTGGGCATAGGCAGGCAGGGTCAGCCAGCTGCGCCGGTCCGCCTGCTCGCTGACCAGGTTGTACAGCTGGGTGGCAAAGGCCCCCAGCGGGCCGAAATCATCGTTGGCCTTTTTCTGCAGGTTGTACTTGGCGGTGGCCCGCAGGGTCTGGCGCACCAGCATGCCCGGCAACCGCTCTTTCAGGTCCTTGGCGGCCAGGGCCCCCACATCCGCCAGCACCACGGTTTCCCCCAGCGGCTGGCTGGCGCTGTCCAGCACCCGCAGGCTGTTGGGGCGCGGCTTGCTGGTCAGGGAATAGGTGGGAAAGGCCACCGAAAAGATGCCGTGGACCGTGGGAATGGGCAGGCTGAATTCTTCCCGGGCCTGCACAAAACCCTGCTCGTACAGTACCGCTACCATGCCATCTTTTTCAGGCCGGCCCTTCATGGCATTGGACACGCGCTCAACGTCTTCCTTGAGCATGTCCAGCTCCGGATGAATCTCCAGGGCCTTCTTGTAGTCCACCAGGGCATCGTTGTATTCGCCGTGGGCTTCCCAGAACAGGGCCGACAGGTAGAAAGACCAGGCATTCTGGAAACTGGCCTTCACTTCCCCGGCCACCGCATTGATACCCTGGAAATAGCCATCGAACTGGCTCAGGTCCACGTTGTTTTCTTCCGCCGCTTCCTCCGCCTTGGCAATTTCCTTGTCACGCTTGTCCGCGGCCACCCGTTGTTCCAGGGCCGCACCACGCAGCTCCACAGCGGTGCCGGTGGGGTCGTTGGCATCCCAGTAATTCAGGGCCTGGTAGGCATGGGTGAAGATGCGCTCGTAGTCCGGGGCCACGTAGCCGCGGGCATTGTCGTTGGTGACCAGGGAAGTGGTGGAAGACGCCAGGGACGAGACCTGGATACGGGCACTGGCATCCTCCTCGTCGTATTTCTGGATGGCAGCAGCAAAGGCCTCACGGCTTTGCTCGCGCTGGCCGGTGAGCTGGCTGACCCGGCCCAGCTCCTGCAGATAAAGGACGCCATCGCCGCCAGCAGCGGCTTTTTCCAGCTTCTCGGTGGCCGCCGGCGCCACCGGAGCGGTGGCCAGCGAGGCCTTCCATTGCTGGGCCTGATTGGGGTAGGGCACAAACAGGGAGTTTGTGGCACAGCCGGACAATGCCAGCAGCCCTGCAACCAACAGGCATCCTTTCCTGAGTCGTCTCATAGGTTAGATACGAAAAAGCCGGAGCAGGCAAGGTAGCCCGCCACCGGCTTTTTGTCGAGTGTTTCACCGTTCTCAGGGAGGACCCGAACAGCCGCTCCCCGAGAAACGCCGACTCACCTAGAACAACACCCGGGTACGGATGGTGCCGTCGATGGTGCGCAGCTTTTCCAGCGCCAGCTGGCTGTAGGCCTTGTCCACATCGATGACCACGTAACCGATTTCCTCGTTGGTCTGCAGGTACTGGCCACAGATATTGATGCCATTCTCGGAGAAAATGGTGTTGATCTGGGTGAGCACGCCGGGCACGTTCTTGTGAATGTGCAGCAGGCGGTGCATGTCCGGGTGAGCCGGCAGGGCCACTTCCGGGAAGTTCACCGCGCCCAGGGTGGCACCGTTGTCGGAATAGCGGGCCAGCTTTTCGGACACCTCGGTGCCGATGTTGACCTGGGCTTCCTGGGTGGAACCACCGATGTGCGGGGTCAGGATCACGTTGTCGAATTCACGCAGCGGGCTGATGAATTCGTCGTCGTTGCCCTTGGGCTCTTCCGGGAACACGTCGATGGCCGCGCCCAGCAGGTGACCGTCTTTCAGGGCCGCCGCCAGGGCGTCGATATCCACCACCTTGCCGCGGGCGTAGTTGATCAGGTAGCCCTTGGGCTTCATGGCACGGATCTGCTCTTGCTTGATCATCCAGCGGGTGTCGGCGGTGTCCGGCACGTGCAGGCTGACCACATCGCTCATGCCCAGCAGCTCGTTGAGGCTGCTCACCTGCTCGGCATTGCCCAGCGGCAGCTTGGGAATCACGTCGTAGAACTTCACCTTCATGCCCATGGACTCGGCCAGTACGGACACCTGGGCGCCGATATTGCCGTAACCCACCAGACCCAGGGTCTTGCCCCGGATTTCATAGCTGTCCTTGGCAGACTTGAGCCAGCCGCCGCGGTGGGCAGAGGCGTTCTTCTCGGGAATGCCGCGCATCAGGTTGATGGTATGGGCAATCACCAGTTCCGCCACGGAACGGGTATTGGAATAGGGGGCATTGAATACCGGGATACCACGCTTCAGGGCAGCATTGAGGTCTACCTGGTTGGTACCGATACAGAAACAACCCACGCCGATCAGCTTCTCCGCTGCCTGGAACACCTCTTCGGTGAGCTGGGTGCGGGAACGGATGCCAATGAAATGGGCGTCCTTGATCTTGTCTGCCAGGTCGTTGCCGGTCAGCGCAGTGGGCAGCAGCTCCACGTTGCTGTAGCCGTGCGCCTTCAGGTTCTCCACGGCGTTTTCGTGGATGCCCTCGAGCAGGAGAACGCGGATCTTGTCCTTCTCAAGAGAAGTATCGGCCATGATGGAAGTCTCGGTAGCCTGTGAAATGGGCGCGTATGGTACCATAGCGCGCTCAAATTGAGAGCAACCCGTGCGGGACTTCTCTTCATGTCCCCATGAGCCCGACTCAAGCACCCGGCACGACCCGTTCAGGAGACCCGTTGATGACCGCCCATGCCCATGCTGCGCTGGAGCAACTGACTGATTTGCTTGGCAATCGCCTCCTTACCGACCCGGAAAGCGCCCAGCGCTACGGGGTCGACTGGACCAAGGTATGGGCCCCGGCCCCCAGCGCCATCGCGCTGCCGGAGACCATCGACGAGGTGCAACAGATCGTGGAGATCGCCAACGACCACGGCCTGCACCTGGTGCCGTCCGGGGGCCGCACCGGCCTGTCCGCCGGGGCGGTGGCCGCCAATGGCGAGCTGGTGGTGGCCTTTGATCGCATGAACAAGATCCTGGATTTCAACGAATTCGACCGCGCTGTTACCGTGCAGCCCGGCGTCATCACCCAGCAGCTGCAGGAATTCGCCGACGAGAAAGGGTTGTTCTACCCGGTGGACTTCGCCTCCGCCGGCTCCAGCCAGATCGGCGGCAACATCGGCACCAACGCCGGGGGCATCAAGGTGATTCGCTACGGCATGACCCGTGACTGGATCACCGGCCTGAAAGTGGTCACCGGCAAGGGCGAGCTGCTGGACCTGAACAAGGGCCTGATCAAGAACGCCACCGGTTACGACTTCCGGCACCTGTTCATCGGCGCCGAGGGCACCCTGGGTTTTGTGGTGGAAGCCACCGTGAAACTGGCCCGCCAGCCGAAAGACCTGACCGCCCTGGTACTGGGCGCCCCCGGCTTCCGGGAAGTAATGAAGATCCTGCACGCCTTCCAGCAGGACATCGACCTGACCGCCTTCGAGTTCTTTTCCGACAAGGCCATGGCCCATGTGCTGGAACACGGCGTGGCCAAACCCTTCGACACCGCGTGCCCGTTCTACTGTCTGCTGGAATTCGAACAGCTGTCCGAAGCCACCGGCGACCAGGCCATGGCCATCTTCGAAAAATGTGTGGAAGAAGGCTGGGTACTGGACGGCGTCATGAGCCAGTCCCTGCAGCAGCTGGACCAGCTGTGGCAACTGCGCGAGCGCATTTCCGAGTCCATTGCGCCGCACACTCCCTACAAGAACGACATCTCCGTCACCGTGGCGAAAGTGCCGGACTTCGTGGAAGACATCGACACCGTGGTGCAGGACGCCTACCCGGATTTCGAAATCGTCTGGTTCGGTCATATCGGCGACGGCAACATGCACCTGAACATCCTCAAACCGGCGGACCTGGCCAAGGAAGACTTCTTCGCCCAGTGCAACAACGTGTCCAAGTGGGTGTTCGAAATCGTCGAGAAGTACAACGGCTCTATTTCTGCGGAGCACGGCGTGGGCATGACCAAGAAGCCCTACCTGGAATACTCCCGCAGCCCGGAAGAAATCGCCTGCATGAAAGCGGTGAAGCACGTCTTCGACCCCAACAACATCATGAACCCGGGGAAGCTGTTCGATGTTTGATGAAATCAACACCCCGGTGGATCAGGACGGTTACCAGCACCGCTGGATCGACGGTTCGCCCATCGACATTCCCGTGGGCAAGGCCGTGTGCGTGGGCCGCAACTACGCGGACCACGCCAGGGAGCTGGGCAATGCCGTGCCGGATGCCCCCATCCTGTTCATGAAGCCGGCCACCTCGTTGGTAAGCCTGCACGAACCCCTCGAACTACCCAAAGGGCAGGGCGAGGTGCACCACGAAGTGGAGATGGTGGTGCTGATCGGCAAACGGATTCACAGGGAAACCGATCTGGACAACGTCCGCTTCAGCATCGCCGGCTACGCCGTCGGCCTGGACCTGACCCTGCGTGAGGTGCAGAACAATCTGAAAGAAAAAGGCCACCCCTGGGAACGGGCCAAGGCCTTCGACGGCGCCGCCCCGGTATCCGGCTTCATCGATGCCCGCGGCATCTCCGTAAAGCAGAAGCTCAACGTCACCCTGGAAATCAACGACGAGGTACGCCAGCACGGTCACACCGGCCAGATGCTGTTCCCCACTTTCGAGTTACTCAGCGAAATCAGCCAGACCTTCACCCTGGAACCCGGCGATCTGGTCTTCACCGGCACCCCGGCCGGCGTCGGCCCACTGAATAGCGGCGATAAATTTACCGCCCGGCTGGGTAATATCATTCAGGTGTTCGGCTCCGTCGCCTGATACCCCCCTGTAGGAACGCAGCGAAGCGGAGTAACGCCCGGAGGGCGGCCCGAAGGGTGAGCGTTAGCGAATACACCTCTCGAGGTGCGAATCTCCGGCCTAGGTTGGTGGCACCCAAGCCACCAACCTCTATCTGCAACCCATTACTCTGTCTCCCCCCTCAGCCCGCCTATCCCTTTATATTGATAATAGGACAAAACCTATATAGGCTATAGCCTATTAAAGGATGAAGGACTGACAATGTGGCAGATTCAAACCACGGACAGGTTTGATGAATGGTTCGATGCGCTCAACGACACAGACCGGGAAAACGTCATCGCCGGCATGCTTGTTCTGGAACAAAAGGGACCACGCCTGTCCCGACCGTATGCCGATACTGTGAAAGGATCGGCTCACCCGAACATGAAGGAGCTGCGGGTCCAGAGCAGGGGCAATCCCATCCGGGCTTTCTTCGCCTTTGACCCGGAACGAACCGGGATTCTGCTCTGCGCCGGCGAGAAGACAGGGAAAGACAAACGATTCTACGACGAGATGATTCCGGTGGCTGATCGCGAATTTACCGCGCATCTCCAGAAACTCAACCGAGGTGGCTCAAATGGCTAGAACACTGCAACGGATCCTGGAAACCGAAAAACCAGAGATTGTCGAAAAGGCCAAAAAGAAAGCTGACGCCATCCTTCTGGATATCCATCTGGCTGAAATCCGCGCCCTGATGCATAAAACCCAGGCGGAAATGGCCGCAGCGCTTGGGGTCAAACAACCCACCATCGCAGGCATGGAAAAAGCCGGTCAGGATCTGAAGCTCTCAACCCTGAAACGTTATATTGAAGCGGCTGGGGGTAAAGTGCGGCTGGATATTGAGCTGCCAGATGGGCAGCATCATGGGTTTACGCTTTAGAGAAGGTTTCTCCCACGGGCCAAGACTTGGCCCCCAATGTCGTACTGCCGTACGTTGAATTGGCCCGCTATCCTGACAGCTTCCGGCCAGCGCTGCCTGAGTGCCAGGTTGTCCGTTCATTGAGGGCAACATCGTGGCGGCAAAGGAAAAAGCTGGGAACCTATCTACACGCATCCTTTTCCTACCAGGTGAGACAGTCATCGTTTTCAGATTTCCACAGGATCTCACATGTTCAAGAAGGCACTCGCCACCCTGGTTTTACTGATCACTTCTGTAACGGTTTCCGCAGCAGATAATCCCCTCAGCGTACATGTTCTCAACACCCAGAATGGTCTTCCGGGGCCCGGCATTGAGGTGGCCTTGGCGTATTACGACAATGGCCAGTGGGTGTCACTGAACGCTGGAAAAACCAATGAGCAAGGACGTATCACCGCCCTATACCCTGCCGGGAAAAATATTAAGGAGGGGGTGTATAAGGTAACGTTCAAAACCGGTGACTGGATGAAGCGTCGCAATGCAGAAACGTTTTTCCCTGAAATCCCGGTTGTCTTCGAAGTTGATGGAACGCTTTCACACTACCACATCCCCCTGCTGCTCAGCCCGTTTGGCTACTCAACCTACCGGGGCAACTAGCGACGATACCGCCAAGCCACCCGGACGCCGCAATGGGCTGTCCGGGTGACTGGTATCGGGATATGCGCCTGGGTCACATGCCTACATCACCCGGAAATGCTTGCGCACCGTTTCGTTGACCCAGCCGCCCAGCCGCTCCCGGCCTATGCTGTTGATAAAATCCCTTACCTCGTCGGCGTAGGCGCCATCCTCTTCGAGAATATGGTGCAACAACCAGCCTTCCAGTAGTCGCAGTAATTCATCGGTGACGGCGTCTCCTTGCTCATGTCGGCGTAACAGGGATTCGATATGAAAGGTGAATTGCCGGTGTTTATGGTGATGGTCATCCAGCTCACCATAGCCGGCCCGCTCCATGAGCGCTTCCTCGAAGCTGAAGTGGGATTCGGTATAGTCCACCAGGTCGTAGAGCACCCGGGCCACTCCCAGCTGGGCGTCCGGCTGGTCGGCCAGGCGATCCAGCTCATTGATGTAATCCACGATGCGTTTGTGCTGCTGGTCGATGACCAGAATGCCCAGTTCGTAGGCCGGGCCCCATAGGATGCGCATGATCCTTCTCCGTTTGCCGTGCTGCAGGTTCTTGACGCTAGCAGGGGGCGAAACGGCGAATGTAGATATGGATCAAGGTTTGTGCGCGAAAGACAGGGGGGAACTGCCGGGCGGACGTTGCGCACTCCCGGCGTCGACGGGCCACCCCTGTTACGGTGCCGCTGGGGCGGCTTTGCGTAACACCAGTAACGTATCCACCAGAATGATGGCCAGCAAGGCCGCGGCGGAGAGCGGGAAGGCCAGAGCCACCACCAGCATGATCACAGCCACGGTGCGTGCCGGGGCCGGTTCGGCGCGGGGCGGGGCACGGCGGGACTGGCGCTTCCACCAGAGCAGGGCCCCGGTGACGGTGAGCGCCAGTATCAGGGTCACCAGCAGCAGATTGATCAGCCAGTTCCACAGACCCAGGTCCCCCTGGTGCAGCGGAATGGAGGCGGCCATGGCCTTGCCCATGGCCGGATAGTCGGCGAAGCGGATTTCCTGCAGAGCCTGGCCGGTGGCGGGATCCAGGTGCAGGATGCGCTCGTCCATCGGGTTTGTCAGGTCGCCGGCGATGGTGGTGGCCGAGACCGTCCAGACACCTTTGTCCTGTTGCGGGAAATGCACACGGAAATTGCCGAATCCCTGTGCACGGGCCTGACTCACCACATCATCCAGTGGCAGGGACCGATCTCCCGCACTGCCCTGCGGCATGGGAGTCTGCTCCACCGCCCAGGGCACGCGATGCAGGCCGGCTTCGTTCATGGCGTGATGGCTGTCGACGGCCTCCGGGGCCACCTGTGTGGCATCAAAGCGGGTGCCCGGCAGGGAACCCCATGGCTGCACCAGTTTGCCACCCCAGATGTTGGTCCAGGCCAGGCCGGAGATCAGGAAGAACAACAACGGCAGGGCAATCAGCCAGCCAATGCCCAGGTGCCAGCCGCGCCAGTCCGCCCGGCTGCTGACGGTCCGGGAAGGAATCAGGGTGCGCAGGCCGCCCTTCGGCCAGGCCAGATAGAGGCCGGTGACGATCATCAGTACTGCCAGACCGGCAGCGATTTCGATCAGGGCATCGCCCAGGTCACCGAGGAACAGGGAGCCATGGAATGTCTTGATACGCGCATAGAGGCTGGCAGCGGGATCCCGGTCACCCAGTATCTGTCCGGTATAGGGATTCAGATAGACCACGGTGGCCGGCGCATGATGGCCACCGTGGCCGGCATGGGAATGGGGCTGCAGAGAAAACCGTGCGGACTGATCGGCAGCCTGGGGCGGCAGGTAGAGTTTTACTGCGGCATGCGGATATTGTTGCTCCACGGTTTCCAGCAACACGGAGGCGGGCAGGGGATTGGTCCCTGCTTCAACCGTCTGCAGGGACGCGTTCAGGGCCGAATCCAGCGGCTTGCTTAGCAACATCAGCAGGCCGGTGAACGCCAGCATAAACAGGAAGGGAAGCACCAGCATGCCGACCAGGAAATGCCAGCGCCACACCGCCCGGTAGAAGCGGGTGGGCCCGGATCCGGCTGAATTGACAGCATTCATGGGCAGACCCTCTCGTCAGAAATCAAAGCGGATGCCCGCGAACACGGAACGGGGTTCGCCTGCCTGAAGAAGGGCATCGTTGATGTTCGCGTCATTCCGTACGGTCAGGTTGGCCACGTAGGCTTCATCGGTCAGGTTGCGGCCTTCCAGATAGACTTCCCAGGCATCACGGGTGACACCGGTACGCAGGCCAACCAGTTCGTAGCCGTCCACCTCATAGCTGTTTTCAAAGTCGGCAAAACGGTCATCGACAATGTCGAAGGTAGGGCCGGCAAAGAAACCGTTGGCATGGCGGTACATGACTTCGCCCTTGATGAAGAAGTCCGGGGCCACGGGCAACTGGTTGTCGCCGTAGACCGGGTCGTTATCGAAGGTGAAGTCGTTATAGGTCATGCTCAACAGCGGTTCGATGCGGTGGCGGCCATCGCCCAGGGCAAAGCTGGCACCCACCCGGGCTTCTACGCCGGCATGGATAGTGTCTTCCACATTGGTGACCTGACTGGTGCCGGGAGCCCCCGGCTTCTCAACAGAAAGAATTTCGTCTTCGATCTGGGCGTAGTAGACCGCCACTTCCCAATTCCACTCGTTATCCTGGCCAAACGGTGCCACACCCCGGGTTCCCACTTCCCCAACCACACCCTGCATGGCATCCAGGGTGTCATTGTTTGCCTGGACCTCGTCTTCCAGCTCGTACAGGGTGGGCGCCTCATAGAGCTTGCTCACATTGGCGAACAGCTCGCTGCGATCGGCCACCTGGTAGATCACCCCAAGGCGCGGATTGAAGGATTCGTAGGTGTCGTTGGGATTGCGTTGTGCACCGGAGGATACGTTTACATTATCTACCTCCCGGCTCCCGGTCACCGCCTGGGCCCCGTAGACCAGGGTCCAGCGCTCGGCAAAGTGCCAGCGATCCATGGCGAAGATTTCAAGGTTGTCCGCCTTGTTATCCACTTTGGTGGTCAGGGCATCGCGGATGCCGCCGCTGTGGGTGTAGTTGCCGCCTTTCACCCAGGTTTGCCCGTAGTTGAGCCCGAGCAGCAGATCATGGTTGCCCATCTGTTTGTCGAAACGCACGGTGGTGCCAAAGGTGGTCTGGTCGTTGTCGATCAACAGGCTAAACCCGGGATCAGCCCCACCAACAATAGGGTGATAGAGCGACTGATCCTCGAAGGAAAAGCCCACCACCAGATTGCTGGTGTCACTGAGTTGCCAGCGGGTGCGGTTGGCCACACGCCAGGTTTCCACATTCTTGAGGAAGTTACCGCGC
This sequence comes from Alcanivorax sp. DSM 26293, assembly GCF_900107995.1. Lineage (GTDB taxonomy): Bacteria > Pseudomonadota > Gammaproteobacteria > Pseudomonadales > Alcanivoracaceae > Alcanivorax. The sequence continues at coordinate 385,347 of NZ_FNUM01000003.1, forward strand.
TCGTTGTCTTCCCCCGCCTGGTAGGGGTCCTCATCGAACTGGGCCCGGGTGAGGGAACCGGCAAGCTCCTGATCGTTATCTGTGTAGGAAAAGTAGAAGCGGTTTTCCACCGTATCGCTGATCTGCCAGCCGGTGTTGGCATAAACGCTGCCGCGCTGCTGTTCCTGATGATCCCGAAAACCGTCGTAGCTGCGCTGCTCCACGGTCACCAGCGCATCCTTATCGCCGGCCACGACGCCACCGGTAATCCGGCTTTGCACGGTGCCGTGGGAGCCACCGCTGAGGGAAATCTGGTTGTTGGTGTTACGGGCCGTGGGGCTGATGAAGTCGATGGCCCCACCCAGGGTGCTGGCGCCGTAGGTAAGGGCATTGGCGCCACGGGCAATGACCGCATAGCGGGCGGCCATCGGATCAATAAAGCTGTTGTGGTTGTTGCCATCGGCAGCGGTCACCGGCAGGCCATCAATCATCAGTTTGACGCCGTTGCCATCGAAGTTGGTGGCATCCAGATTGGAGCCCCGGCTGGAGAGAAAGGTGGCATCCCCGGTGGCGCCGGTAGCGGTCCATATGCCCGGCACATAGCGCAGCATGTCTCCGATACTGACCACGTTGCGCTCATTGAGCGTCTGCGTGTCAAGCAGGGTCACCGCGCCGGGGGTCAGGGCCTGCTCGCGCTGGAGTTCGATTGGGGTTTCCGCGGCGGCATTTTCCGCGGAGCCCTCTACGGTCACCGGCGCCAGCACATTGGCCTCGTCCTCTGCCGCGATGGCATCCACGGAGATCAACAGACACAGGCAGGCAAGCAACGGTTGGCGCGGTGAAGACAGCATGAACGATTCCCCAGGGTATTCGGCAAGGACGGGAGGGCACTGGGCCCGATAACGGCGGGAGAGTGTATGGGGATACGCGGGGCGGGGACATGTGGCATTTTGTCGCACACTTGCCGCCTTGTTATGCAAAAATATTTTCCATGGCATCGGCCCTGTCAGGAGGCCCGGATTCAACAACCAAGACGACAGCGTTTAAAACCGGGATAATGGCGACCCTTCGCCCGCCATTTCGCAACCCCGGTAGCCCCGCCATGGAAATCAACGTCAACTTCCTCGATAACCTTCGCCTGGAAGCCAAATTCGATGACTTCACCGTCATCACCGATCAGCCGATCCGCTACAAGGGTGATGGTTCGGCGCCCAGCCCGTTTGACTATTTCCTGGCCTCGTCGGCCATGTGCGCGGCCTATTTCGTGAAGGTGTACTGCAAGGCCCGGGATATCCCCACGGACAATATCCGCCTGTCCCAGAACAATATCGTCGATCCGGAAAACCGTTATAACCAGATTTTCCGCATTCAGGTGGAGCTGCCGGAGGATATTTCCGAGAAGGACCGCCAGGGGATTCTGCGCTCCATCGACCGCTGCACCGTCAAGAAGGTGATCCAGACCGGGCCGGAATTCCAGATCGAGGAAGTGGACAATCTGGACGAGGACGCCCAGGCCCTGCTGATGGCGAAACCGGACGCCGAACACCGCACCTTTATCGAGGGCAAGGATCTCCCCCTGGAGCAGACCATCGCCAACATGAGCGCCATCCTCGAGGAACTCGGCATGAAGATCGAGATTGCCTCCTGGCGCAATATCGTGCCCCATGTCTGGTCCCTGCATATCCGCGATGCGGCCTCGCCCATGTGCTTTACCAACGGTAAGGGCGCCACCAAGGAAGCCGCCCTGTGTTCGGCGCTGGGCGAGTTTATCGAGCGGCTCAACTGCAACTTCTTCTACAACGACCAGTTCTTCGGTGAAGACATTGCCGACAGCGACTTCGTGCATTACCCCAACGAAAAGTGGTTCAAACCCGGCCCCAATGATGCGCTGCCAGCAGGCATCCTGGATGACTACTGCCTGGGCATCTACAACCCGGACGGGGAGCTGGGCGGCTCCAACCTGATTGATACCAACTCTGGCCGGGTGGACCGTGGCATCTGCGCACTGCCTTTTGTCCGCCACTCGGATGGCGAGACCGTGTACTTCCCCTCCAACCTGATCGAAAACCTGTTTCTCAGCAACGGCATGAGCGCCGGCAATACCCTGGCCGAAGCCCAGGTGCAGTGTCTGTCAGAAATTTTCGAGCGGGCGGTGAAGAAGCATATTATCGAGGAAGAAATCGCCCTGCCGGATGTGCCCGACAGTGTGCTGGCCAAGTATCCGCGCATTGTGGAAGGCATCCAGGCGCTGGAGGAACAGGGCTTCCCGGTGCTGGTGAAGGATGCCTCCCTGGGCGGCCAGTTCCCGGTGATGTGCGTAACACTGATGAACCCGCGTACCGGCGGCGTGTTTGCCTCCTTCGGCGCCCATCCAAGTTTCGAGGTGGCACTGGAACGCAGCCTCACCGAGCTCCTTCAGGGCCGCAGTTTCGAAGGGTTAAACGATGTGCCACCGCCCACCTTCAACAGCCAGGAAGTCACCGAGCCCAACAACTTCGTGGAGCACTTTATTGATTCCACCGGGGTGGTGAGCTGGCGCTTCTTCAGCGCCCGGGCGGACGAAGAATTCTGTGAGTGGGATTTTTCCGGAACCAATGATGAAGAAGCCGCGCGGCTGTTCGCCATTCTCGACGATCTGGAAAAAGAGGCCTACGTGGCGGTATACGATCAACTGGGTGCACCGGCCTGCCGGATCCTGGTGCCGGACTTTTCCGAGGTCTACCCGGTGGAAGACCTGATCTGGGACAACACCAACATGGCGCTGGATTACCGGGAAGACATTCTCAACCTGCACCGTCTGGACGACGACCAGCTCAGCCAGCTGGCTGAGCGGCTGGAAGAAAGCCAGATCGACAACTACACGGACATCATTACCCTGATCGGTATCGAGTTCGACGAGAACACCGTGTGGGGCCAGCTCACCGTGCTGGAACTGAAGCTGCTGATCCATCTGGCGCTACAGCGTCATGAGGACGCGCTGGAACTGGTGGACATGTTCCTGCAGTTCAACGACAACACGGTGGCACGCGGTCTGTTCTACCAGGCCATGCGTGCGGTGCTGGAAGTCACCCTGGATGACGAGCTGGAGCTGGAAGATTATCGGGTTAACTTCCAGCGCATGTTTGGTAAAGAGACCCTGGATGCGGTGGAGGGATCCGTGAATGGCACCGTCCGTTTCCACGGCCTCACGCCCACCAACATGCAGCTGGAAGGCCTGGAGAAACATCAGCGCCTGATTGAAAGCTACAGGAAACTGCACGCGGCGCGGGCGGCGAAGGCCGGGTTGGCGTAACAATCGCTGACTGCCGCTTCCGCTAACCGTTGGAGCTTTGCTCGCAAAGCGAAGGGCTTGAACACCCGGGGCAATTCGCCTTGCGAGCAAGGCTCCAACAATTCCTTTCCCTCAGGTTGCGACCTCGATCACCACCTTGCCCCGACACCTGCCCGTGCGGCTGCGCTCATAGGCTTGCTGGCTCTCCGCCAGAGAAAAAACGCTGTCGATGATGGGGCGCACTTTGCCGCTCTCCACCAGGTCCGACAGGGTGTCCAGGTCCCGTGTCCAGGATTCCACCACCACGGTGCCGCAATGCTTGCCGAACACCCGGTAGAACGGGGTGATCAACATGGAGCGGGCATCACCGCCGGTGGAAATAAACCAGCCATCGTCACCGATCAGCCCATCACAGGTGAGCGGGGATTCGTAGGAGGTCACATCAAAGACCAGATCAAAGGGATCGACGGTCTTCCGGTAATCCCCCTGGGTATAGTCAATGATGGCATCGGCACCCAGTTCCTGGACAAACTCCGCGTTGCGGCCACTGCATACGCCGGTGACATGGAGCCCCATGGCCTTGGCGATCTGTACCGCGAAGGTCCCGACACCGCCGGAAGCCCCAATGATCAGTACCGTCTTGCCGGCTTCCGCCTTGCCCTTTTTCAGGCCTTGCAGGGCAGTCTGGGCGGCCAGCGGCATGGAGGCTGCCTGCTGGAACGTGAGCGACGGCGGTTTCTTGGCAATCCGCTTCTGATCGATACGGGTCAACTCGGCCAGTGATGCGGTGCGCGGGCGCATGTCCATCCCGTAAACCGCATCGCCAATCTCGAAGTCCTGCACCTTGCTGCCCTTGTCGATGATCACACCCGCCAGATCATCACCGAAGAAGGGCGGCAACTTGGTCACCAGCAATGGCGTGAAAGCCACCGCCGCGTGGTAATTCAGCTTCCAGTCCTTGGGGTTCACAGACGCGGCGTGTACCTGCACCAGCACATCGTTGGCGCCCAAACGGGCAGGGGCAGACGCGGTTTCCAGGGTCAGTTTGGCTGACAGGCCCCAGCCTGTGGTGGTGATGGCTTTCATGGTGTTGGCTCCGTGATGAACTCAGCGAGCCCAAGCTTAACAAAGGGGAGCGTGAAGAGTGTGGTCCGATGACGCCAAGGGAAAGAGGGTTTGTGTCAGGACGGCGGCAGGCGACAAGACAGCCCTCGGCCTGGCCGAAGGCGTCAGATTCTCTCTTTAGCCCGGATCCACCTTGCCGCGCAGGGACTTGGTCCTGCCGCGTTTGGTTTTACTGTCCATGCGCCGCCGTTTGCTGCCCAGGGTGGGCCGGGTCGGTTTGCGGCTTTTCTGCTCCACCGTCACGCCTTTGATCAACTGGGCCAGCCGGGCCAGGGCGTTTTCCTTGTTCATTTCCTGGGTGCGAAATTGCTGGGCCTTGATGACCACCACCCCATCACTGGTGATGCGCTGGTCACTGAGGGCCAGTAACCGTTCCTTGTACCGTTCCGGCAAGGAAGAGGCCCGGATATCGAAGCGCAGATGGATCGCCGAGGCCACCTTGTTCACATTCTGGCCGCCGCTGCCCTGGGCACGGATTGCCTGAAGATCGATTTCCTGTTCCGGCAGGGACAGGTTGGGTGTGATTTGCAGCATGGCGGTACTGTAGCGGCTTCGGGGAAAGGGGAGCAAGTGACTGCGCCGCCGGGGCCTCCCTCAAGAAGCACGCCTGCAGCGTCGTCGATACCACTGCAGGCGTTTGTTTGCGTGATTAGTTCTTCACATCACGGTCGTAGTTGAGCCGTTTGGCCGCATCCATGGTCAGCAGTTGCATGAACGCCTTGGTTTCGGAATCCGAGCCGGTGGGCGTATTCCCGTCGCCACCGCCAAACACATATTGCGGCACCTTGCGCTGGGCGAAGGCTTCTGCCCATATTTTCTGGATCTCGATTTCTGCATCCAGTTTCTGGGCCAGGGCGTTGTCTGCCTGCAGCACGGCCTTTTTCTGATAGGCCTCTGCATCGGCCAGGGTGCGCCGGGTTTCCGCCTCGATGCGCGCTTTCTCCAGGTTCACCTGGGCGGTCTGTTTGTCGATTTCCGCCTGTTCCTGTTTTTTCTGCGCTTCGGTAATGGCCAGCTGTTTCTCGGTTTCCGCTTCCGTGGTGCGCTGGATCTGGTCCACCTTGGCCTTGGCCTGGCGCTCGGCCACTTCCCGCTCACCCCGGGCAATGGCCAGCAGTCGCTGCTCTTCTTCCTGCACCCGTTGTTCCCGGGCAATGGCCCGATCCGCAGAGGCTTTCTGCTTCAGTTGCATACGCTCGACGAAGCGCTGGTTCGGATCCATCTGGGTGATACGGGCTTCCACCACGGACACACCGTAGTCGATAAACCGCTGGGACTTGCGGCGCGGGATGCCGGTATCGTCCAGCATCTTGCGCACCACGAAGACCACTTTGGAATCATCGCCGTAGTCCTGCTGCTGGGTGCCCATGGCAACATTGGCGCTGCCTCTCACATCACCCACTCTCTTTTCGCTGATCTCTTCGCGGCGAACGATATAGATGCCATTGATCATCTGGTTTTCGAATTCGGTATTGAACTCGGTACGACCGCCGGAGTAGTACTCTTCGGCACTCATCAGCGACGCATTGGCCTGCAGGGTTTCCTTGAAGGCGGGAATCAGCGCCGTGCGCAGCAGGTTTGCCGGGTTCCGGTATTCATGGGCCAGCTGCAGGAAACTTTCCTTGTCGGAAGGAATGGTAAACCGCACCGTGGCCTGGGCATTGGCGTCCACCTGGTCCAGGAACATGATGTTCTGGGGTGGCAGGGCGGCGGAGGTCTCCGAGCTCTCCACTTCCACATAGTCCAGGTTTTCACTGCCGCCTTTGACCGCCTGAACGGTCAGCGCCCGTTTCCAGGAATTCCAGCGACCGAAGAAGAAGAACTGGTAACCCACATCCGACACCACCTGTTCCTGACCAGTAATAGTGCGAACGTGATACACATAGCCGGGTTCGGCATAGAAAATCGATTTATTGGCAACCACCACCAGGACCAGCACACCAATGACGGCGCCGATCAGTTTGGGTACGGGCAGGGACCCTTTGAGTTTGTCCTTGAGCATGAATGTTCCCCCAGTCAGTCAACGTGAAAGGAGAATATTCTAGAGGGCATTCCGGGAAAGGATAGTGGGCAATGTCTTACATTTGGGGAAACAAGTAACGAGTAACGAGAAACGAGTTTCGAAAGGCAAAAACGGCATTCGGGAAGAACCGGTTTTCGCTTCTCGAAACTCGTCACTCGCGACTCACCCCACGGGTACCGCAAAGTGGAGCATCACATGCACCTGCAACTCGCCGACCAGGAACCCGAGTAACGCCCCGACGGTAATCAGAATCCACTCGTCCTGCTGGAAGGCCGGCCTGAGCAACCCCTCGAATTCTTCCTCGGTGAGTTCCTGCATCTTGGTGACCAGCAGGTTTTTCAGGTCCATGGCCTCTTCGGCGTAGGCTTCCATATGGGTGAGCGTTTCCGGCAGATGCTGCATCACTTTCTCGGACACGGAGCGCTTCATTTCCTGATAGCGGGTGCTGCCCACGGCGAAGACCACCAGCGGCTTGGCCAGACCGGCCTGTTCGTCCATGGTCCTCTGCACCTGTTTCTGCACCAGGCCAAACAGCCGGTCGGACATGGGCCCGGTAAGGATGGCACCGATCACCGCCGCCGGGGTGACGATCTCCGTGGCTACCAGTTCCCCATAACGGGCCGCCACCTGTTTGCGACGACGCAGGAACAGGCCCTGCCATTCGAACAGGCCCAGATATCGCACCGGCTGTTTCGGGTTGAAGATCATCTTCAGGGCCAGCCAGTCGGTGAACCAGCCAGTGAACAGCCCGAACAGCGGAATCACCCAGATGTTATGGGTCATGGCCCAGACAATGGCCTGAACAATACCGATGGCAAAACCGAAGTAGATGCCGGAGTTGCGGATGAACTTGAACTCCACATGGCCGGCTTCCAGAAACACCCGGTTGAGCAACTCCTTGTCACGCACCAGGGCGCTGGTGACCAAGTCCTTGAGATCAAACACCCGGGTAATGTTGCTTTTGATGTCCGTCATGATCTGCTCGACCATGTGCGGTGCTTCATTCTGGATGCGCTGGATAATCAGGTTCTTCACCGATTCCGGCGCGGACTCCCACAGGCCGGGCTGGTATTCGGCGGCTACCTCGCGGGTGATATCTTCCACAGAGCGGATCAGTGGTTCGCGGATTTCCTTTACCACCCGTTGCGGATCCAGCTTGTCGAACACATCCTCGGGTTTGAGCAGCCGCTCCATCATCAGGTCGCAGGCGATACTGGCCATGGTGGCGGCCTTGCGCGGCACAATGCCCTGCCAGCCCAGGAAAGGTCGCCAGCCCACAAAGTTCAGGGGTTTGAACATCATCTTGATGGCCACCACCTTGGTGTAATAACCAATGGCTGCGGCCACAAACGGCATGGCCAGATAAAGCAGCCAGTTGGCCTGGATGTCCGCCAGAATCAGATTGATATCGGTAATCATGGGTTACTCCTCGCTCGCTGCGTCTTCGCCCAGCAACGCCCACACCTTGCTGCCCAACGGGCTCATGTGGAGGGTTTCACGACGGACTTTCAGTTTCGGGGAGTGCGCTTTCAGCGCTTCTTCGGCCTTGCGGTAATCGCTGTCACCTTCCAGCAATTCATAATCGGTACGTCGCGCTTCGCTGAAGCCGGCAGCCACCACCAGACCGCGGGCGAACAGGCGGCTCAGATAGAAGGCGATAAAATCCGTGCACTGGATGCCGGCCGCTCTGCCGATATTGGAATGGCGATAATGGACTACCCCCGGCGAAAGACGACCACCGGTGTACAGCGTCAGCATGGGGAAACCACTGCCATCGGAAAGCGCCGCCAGCAGACGGGCTTCATCGGCGGTGGTGCCTGCCAGGATCTGGCTGACCAGCATGGCACGGGCCTGCTCCTGGCTCTGCTCCATGGACACTTCCAGCAACTGCTGGAAACTGTCCGCTGCCCCCGCCAGGCTGCCGGGGGACTCCAGCCCTTCGAGACGATGCTTTAATCCCTGAAGCACATCCTGCTCCACCTGATGCAGGCGTTCATCGGCACGCTGTACCGGCGGCAGTTGATATAATAAATGCTGTATCCGCGCCCGCAGGGCGGCGGGCGAGAGTGGCGAATCAGACACGATTGTTTCCTGTTTTTATTGTGGTTTCGGGTCCTTGAGGCTTGGCGAGGTTTTATCGCTATCGCCGGGTCGGGCAAGATCGACGGAACAAGGACCGCTTTATTATTGAGTGTGCTCGGTTTTCATTTTTGTGCAAGTTACCGTGCGTATGGATTACGCAACCTGTGCCAGCCATGCTCTATGGCCGCTCACGCAAGGCCAGCACCCGCTCACGCAGATCCTCAGCGCGGACCTGTTGCGGCGCTACGGCCTCTCCCACTGCCAGCTTGATCCGCGACCAGAACCGGCGCGGTAGCCGGGTAAGGGCCTTGCCGCCCTTGTGGCTGAAGAAACTGCCCCACAGGCCCGACAGTGCCATGGGAATCACCGGTACCGGATAATCAGCAACGATCTTTTCGATACCGGCACGGAATTCCGCCACCTCTCCGTCGTCGGTGAGTTTCCCTTCCGGGAAGATACACACCACCTCTCCAGCTTCCAGTTCCTCGCGAATTCGCACAAAGGCCCGCTCGTAGATCGCCGGGTTACGGACTTTGGAATCGATGGGAATGGTCTTGCCGGTACGGAAAATATAGTTGAGCAACGGCATGTCATAGATCGGCTTGAACATGACAAACCGCACCGGGCGACGGATAGCCCCGGCCAGCAGCAGCGCATCCACATAGCTCACATGGTTGCACACCAGCATGCAGGGTCCCTCATCGGGAATATGTTCCATACCATGATGCTTCACCCGGTACATGGTGTGGGTCAGCATCCACACCAGCAGGCGAATGAGGAATTCCGGCACCACCGTATAGATGTAGCTGGCCACCAGCACATTGGCCAGGGCCAGAGCCAGGAAGAACTGGGGTACGGTCAGTTCCAGCAGGCCCACCAGCACGATGCCGGCCACCGCCGAGCCCACCATCAACAGGGCATTGAGAATATTGTTGGCGGCAATGATCCGCGACAGGTGTTTGGGGTTGCTGCGGTGCTGGATAAAGGCAAACAGCGGCACGATGTAGAAACCGCCGAACACCCCGATACCGAGCAGGTCCATCAGCACCCGGTAGCCGCCGGCCTGCTGCAGGAAACCCGCAATATCCACCTGGCCGCTGCCTTCCAGCCCGGCATAGGAAAAGAACAGATCGATACCGAATACGCTCAGGCCGATGGAGCCCAGCGGCACCAGGCCCAGTTCCACCCGTTTGCCGGACAGTTTTTCACACAGGAAGGAGCCCAGGCCGATACCGATGGAGAAGGTCCCCAGCAGCAGGGCATAAAGGCCGTCGGTACCCAGCAGGTAGTCATCCACATAGACCTTGAGCTGGGTGGTGTAGGCCGCGCCCAGAAACCAGAACCAGGAAATCCCCAGCACACACATCCACACGGATTTCACTTCCCGGGCATAACCGACGATATGCCAGGTTTCCTTCCACAGGTTCCAGTTCAACGTCAGCGTCTCATCCGCCGCCGGCGCCGAGGGAATACCCCGGGCGGCCAGATAACCCAGCAGCGCCAGGCCCACCACTGCCACGGCCACCACGCCATCGCCCACACCCTCCATTTTCAGGAGCACGCCGGAAATGGAACCCAGCAGAATGGCCAGGAAAGTGCCCATTTCCACCAGGGCATTACCGGATACCAGTTCCTTGTCGTCCAGTTGCTGGGGAATGATGGAATACTTGATCGGGCCAAAGAAGGTGGACTGCAGGCCCATGCAGAACAGTACGCCAAGCAGGAAATACACCGCGTCAAAGAAGAAGCCCGCGGCCGCGGCGGACATGATGCAGACTTCCACAAATTTGATCTTGCGGACCAGTGAGGCCTTGTCGTATTTATCCGCCACCTGGCCGGCCAGGGCAGAGAACAGGAAGAACGGCAGAATGAACAGGGCCAGGGCCACGTTGTTCAGGGTGTTGACGCTGACCGCGGTGACCGCACCGGAAGCAATCAGCAGTATCAGCGCCTGGCGAAAGACATTGTCGTTGAAGGCGCCGAGAAACTGGGTAAAGAAGAAAGGCCCGAATCGGCGTGACGCCAGTAGAGAGAGCAACCCTTTTTTCACTGTCCGTTCCTTATTGGTTTTTCCGTTGGCGTCGAGGCCGGGATCCATTCAGGTTGGGCGAGTTACGAGGTACGAGTTTCGAAAGGCAAACCCGGCTTTGCTTTTCGCTCCTCGAAACTCGTACCTCGTGACTACACAATGAATCAGTGCCATTCGCATGACTCATTGCACCCTGCGCGGGACCTTTCTTTTCCTGGAGGAGCCGTCTCCCGTGGATCTACCCCGCCCAACTGTTCAGATAGTTTTCCAGCAACGAATCCAGCATGGCCTGCTCATCCACATCCCCGGCCACATCCAGTTTGTTTTCCGCTGCCAGTACCGCGATGCCATGAACACTACTCCACAGGGTGCGGGCGGCCAGGTGAATGGCACTGTCTGACTGACCTTCCGCCAGCCGTGCCATCTGCCGCTCTACCCGGGCAAACAGACTGGCCGTACGCTGCTGATACCAGTCCGGCACCGGCGCCGCTTTCTGCATGCGATGCATGAATACCATCTGCCACAGGGCGGTCTGCTCCCTCGCCAGCGCCAGGTAGGCACTGGCCATGTGGTGCAGGACCCGTTGTGGTGAGCCTGTACTGACGCTTTCAATCTCTGCCAACAGCACATCCAGGGTGGCAGCATTGGCGTGGAGAATCAGATCATCCAGGTTGGCAAACACATGATAGAGCATGCCCGGGGTATAGCGGATGCGCTCCGCCACCTTGCGCACACTGAGTTTCGCCAGTCCCTGTTCTGCCACCAGCTCGCGTACCGCATGAACGGCCAACGCTTGCAGTTCCTCACGGCTGTGTTGGTTACGACGTGCCACCTGGATTCCTTATTGTTGCTGACCATGTTCCTTGCGGCCCCTGTGAGCGCCATAGAACGGTCACGCCCACATTGGCAGGGTTTGCGGACGGTTGCAGCCTTGCCAGAACCGTCCCGTCGCGGTGGATCTCAACTGTGCCATAAGCGACCCCATTCTGCCTGCTGTTGCAGGATTGGCTGCAAAGCCTGTTTGCTCGGTCTCACGTCGCCAATCAGACACTACACCGGACTTGTCTTTTTATTCAACGGTGTTTAATAAATAACATAGCTAAGCAATGTTCAACAAAGAAGCTGTTACCGATTATGTGGCGGGGTGTTCAACAGGAGGGATCGACAGGCCGCGCGGGCTCCGGCGCCCCGGGCCGTCGGCCCACGGGGCGGGCCGGGTTGCCGGCAACGATGGTCCAGGGCGCCACGTCCCGGGTCACCACGGCCCCCATGCCAACCACCGCGTGGTCACCGATAGTGACTCCATCAACGATGCCAGCCCGGGCGCCGATCCACACATCCCGGCCGATGCGGATACCCTTCGAGGTCACCGGCTGCTCGCGGATGGGGCGAACCGCGTCCAGTCCATGATTAAACGCATAGAGTGTGCAGTAAGCGGCAATGCGGGTGTCGTTCCCAATGTGGATGCCCGCGGCCCCGCCATCCAGGGTCACATGATGGTTGAGACTGACCCGCTCACCCAGGCGGACCGGGCCATGGATAACACAATCTGCAGCGATCTGGCAGCCATCTGCCACGATAATGTCGCGACCCGGCTCCGCAAGAAGGACTGCCTGGGGCGCCACAAAGCAGGCCTCCCCGAAACGCACGGTCTCCAGTGCCATCAATTGCTGCTGGATCTCCCGCTGCCAGGGTTCCGCCCAGGCCCGATGTTTTGCTTTCAGGCGACCGTAGAGCCAGGGCATATATGCCAGGCGTTTTTTGTGCTGTTCGCGGTAGTCGGGGTGAGTCATGGCACTCTCGATATATCCGTAGGAGCGGCACTTGAGCCGCGAATCTGCCTGCGAATGCCTCGCAAGTATGATTCGCGGCTCAAGCGCCGCTCCTACAATAAGCAATACGCGTTTAGCAGCCAGCCCGGAATGCAGTAGCATTGGCCGCAAACCATAAGGAGAGTGTGGCATGAAACAACTTTGGGTACTGGTGGGATTGCTGGTGTTGGCCGGCTGCAAAACCATGGAAGGGGCGATGCCCTGGATAGACGCGGGCAACCAGATGGCCAAGAGCGCCGGCTACGACACCGACTCAAAACTGGCAGCAGGCATCAAGGAAGCCCTGATCACGGGCACCGACCGGGCCAGCACCCAGCTTTCCCAGACCGGAGCCTTCAATCTCAAGCTGCCCGCGGCGGCCCAGCCCGTTGCCGATACCCTGCGCCAATTCGGCTTCGGCAGCTATGTGGACAAGGTGGAAACGGCCATGAACCGGGGTGCCGAACAGGCCGTGGCCGAAGCCGCCCCGGTGTTCAAGCAGGCCATCAGCAACATGAGCGTCAACGACGCCCTGGGCATTATCCGCGGGGGCGATACCGCCGCCACATCCTACTTCCGCGGGGAAACCGAAAGCAGTCTCCGTCAACGCTACCAGCCGATCGTGGAAGACAACCTGAAAAAGACCGGCTTCTATGATCAATACAAGAGCCTGCTTGCGGTCTACGATAAGTTGCCACTGACTAACAAGCCCAATCTGAACCTGGAGAGCTACGTCATCGACAACAGTATGGACGAGCTCTACACCCGCATCGGTGAACAGGAAGCGCTGATCCGCCAGAATCCCATGCAGCAGGGCAGTGCCTTACTCGGGGCAGTGTTTGGTTCAGGGCAGGGCGAGTAAGCAGGGCTTTTGGTAGGAGCGTCGCTGGCGGTGCGATTCCAAAAGTTGGGTTATCGCGCCGCCAGCGACGCTCCTACGGCACAGGTTCGCTACGCCACCTGCACCGCCGACAATCGCGCAAACCGACCCAGGATAGCGCTGGCATCATCGCATTCGCGCACTTCCGGCAGGTGGCTGTCCACCTGCTGCTGGGTCAGCCCCTCACCACGCAGCGCCTGCAGATAGGCGCGCATCACATCGGCGCTGAATTCCGGATGAAACTGCACTCCCCAGACCCGGTCCCCGTAACGGAAGGCCTGGCAGGCGTCGTGGCCATTGCTGGCCAGGACCGTGGCGCCGGGTGGCGGAGTCAGTACTGACTGACGGTGCACCACTTGTGCCCACGGGTGTTTTGCGATGGCACCTAACAGGGCATCATGGCGTCCGGCAGCGGTCAGGCGCAGGGCCACGGTGCCCACTTCCAGCCCCATGGGATTGTCCGCCACTTCACCGCCCAGGGTGCGAGCCAACAGCTGGTGGCCGAAACACAACCCCAGCACGGGCACCTGCACCGCTTCATGGATCAGGGTATACAGCCAGCGCATCAACTGCCGCATCCATGGCGCCTGATCGGTGACCATGGCATGGGAACCGGTAATCACCACGCCTCCCAGCGCGCTCAAGTCTGGCAGCCGCCCCCTGCGGTCCGCATCAATCACCATAACCCCGGTGGTCGATCCAAGCCCCTGGTGTATCCAGGCATCGAAATCCCCGTAGTGCTCGCTGATCTGCGGGAAGGTGCTGCCAGTCTTGATGATGGCGATGGGTTTTACATTGTTCATGGCCTGTTCACCGTACTGTCCTTGTCTGGTTTCTTATACAGAGCAAGGGCTGTACCAACTTTTCAATACGCTATAACCCAGTCGCGAGGTACGAGAAGCGAGAAGCGAAAACCAGGCTGTCCCGGCTTTGACTTTCGAAACTCGCTTCTCGCAACTCGATACTGCCGTGATCACGCAGCCAGCGACGCTATTCGCTACGTTCCTACGATAAAGGTTAGGGCGTTATAAGAGTTCCCGATGCCGCGGGCAGGTGGTGAGGTGGTCGTTGACCATGCCGGTGGCCTGCATGAAGGCGTAGACGATGGTGGGGCCAACAAACTTGAAGCCCCGTTTTTTCAGGGCCTTGCTCATGGCCTCGGCCACCGGGGTGGAGGGGGGCACCTCCTTGAGTGTGCGGAAGTGATTGATCTGCGGTTGCCCCTCCATAAAGTCCCAGAGAAAGTCACTCAGGGTGCGACCTTCTTCGCGCAACGCCAGATAGGAGCGGGCATTGCCAATGGTGGCAGCCACTTTCAACCGATTGCGGATGATGCCCGGATCCTGAAGCAGGGCGGCCACCTTGCGGTCGTCATAGCGGGCAATCTTCTGCGCGTCGAAGCCATCGAAGACCTGGCGATAATGCTCGCGCTTGCGCAGTACGGTAATCCAGCTCAGCCCGGCCTGGGCACCTTCCAGATTCAGGCATTCAAACAGGGCCTGATCATCATACTCCGGCACTCCCCACTCGTGATCGTGGTAGTGCTGATAGAGCGGGTCATCCCCGCACCAGGGACAGCGGTCGTTCATCACTTTTCTCTTTTGTGGTTTCACAGTCAAAAGACGCTTCGTAATCCGCCAGGGTCTGGCCGGGGCGCACCGGGTAGCTGTCTTCCAGGGTCTGCAGGATAACAATACGGTCCACTCGGAAATGCCGGAACGCACCGCGCAGTTCACACCAGCCCGCCAGGGTCCAGCAGTGGCCCCAGAAGTACAGCCCCAGGGGCCAGATCACCCGCTTGCTGTGCTGCTCCTGCAGATCCCGGTAATGCAGGCGCACCTTGGCCCGTTCGGCGATGGCCTGCTGCAGCGGATCCAGCAGGGCACCCAGCATGCGCCGCTCCGGTAGCGGCGGGGCGCTCACCGGTGGCGTCATGGCGCGCAACTGGGCCGGCACCGCCATGGCCAGTTTTTCCTGCACCGCCCGCAGGGCTTCCGCCTGGCGCCGGCCCGCCCAGCCCTGGGCCATGGCCAGGCCGGTGAGCAGGGCCTGCCATTCCTCCACGCTGAACATCAGCGGCGGCAGCTGGTAGCCCTCGAGCAACGCATACCCTTTGCCTGCCTGGGAATAGACCGGCACGCCACTGGCGGAGAGGTGATCGATATCCCGATAAATGGTCCGTTCCGATACCGCCAGCCGCTCGGCCAACGCCTGGGCAGTAGTCCACTGGCTGGCACCGATAATCTGCACGATCTGAAACAAGCGTTCCGCGCGTCGCATGCTCTTTCCCTGTTATCACGCTGGTGATGTCCCTCTGGCCTTCGACATTACCCGAGCCGGCCTGGTGCGTCATTCTACCGGTTCTCTCCTGACACCCTGCTGTCAGTAGTCATCCGGCCAGCGGTATCACCGGCCCGGTCGGCCCGGTATACTTGGCGCCTGCTTTTTTGGGCAAATCGAAATCGAACGACAGGATTCAGCATGGCGGAACAACCGCAGACGGACATCATGACATTCCAGGGCCTGATTCTGGCCCTGCAACAGTACTGGGCCGAGCAGGGGTGCGTGGTCGTACAACCCCTGGATATGGAAGTGGGTGCGGGTACCTTTCACCCGGCCACCTTCCTGCGCGCCATTGGCCCGGAAAACTGGAACAGTGCCTATGTGCAGCCTTCACGCCGGCCCACCGACGGGCGCTACGGGGAAAACCCCAACCGGCTGCAGCACTATTACCAGTTCCAGGTGGTACTGAAACCGTCGCCGGACAATATCCAGGAACTGTATCTGGGTTCCCTGCGCATGCTGGGCTTTGATCCGCTGGTCCACGATATCCGCTTTGTGGAAGACAACTGGGAATCCCCCACCCTGGGGGCCTGGGGTCTGGGCTGGGAAGTGTGGCTCAACGGCATGGAAGTGACCCAGTTCACCTACTTCCAGCAGGTGGGCGGCATCGACTGCTACCCGGTCACCGGCGAGATCACTTACGGTCTGGAACGCCTGGCCATGTATATCCAGGGCGTGGATTCGGTCTACGACCTGGTGTGGTCCGATGGTCCGTTCGGCAAGGTCACTTACGGCGATGTGTTCCTGCAGAACGAAATCGAGATGTCCACGTTCAACTTCGAACACGCCAATGTGGATGAGCTGTTCAAGCAGTTTGACCTGTTTGAGGGCGAATCCACCAAACTGATCGAGGCGGGCCTGCCGCTGCCCGCCTATGAGTATGTGCTGAAAGCCTCCCACACCTTCAACCTGCTGGATGCCCGCAAGGCCATCTCCGTCACCGAACGCCAGCGCTTTATTCTGCGCGTGCGCACCCTGGCCCGGGCCGTGGCCCAGGCCTACTTCGACAAGCGCCGTTCGCTGGGCTTCCCCATGGCGGATGCCAGCATCCGCGAGGAAGTGGAGACGGAATTGAAAAAGCAGGATGACAAGGCCGCAAAGCAGGCCGACAAAAAGAAGGGGAAGCAATAATGTCCCGGGATTTACTGATTGAACTGGGCACCGAAGAACTGCCCCCCAAGGCACTGCCCACACTGAGTGCGGCGCTGACAGAAGAGTTTGTCCGCCAACTGGACGAAGCCGGCCTCAACCATGGTGAGGTAGAAAGCTTCGCCGCCCCACGTCGTCTGGCTGTGCTGGTGCGTGGCCTGGATGACAAGCAGGCGGATCGGGATATCGAACGCCAGGGTCCGGCCGTACAGGCGGCCTTCGACAAGGACGGTAACCCCACCAAGGCCGCGCAAGGGTTTGCGTCCTCTCTGGGTCTGAGCGTGGATCAGTTGGGCCGGCAGGACACCGGAAAAGGGGAGCGCCTGGTAGCCCAGATCACCGAGAAGGGCAAACCCGCCGCCGAGCTGATTCCCGACTTCGTTGCCCAGGCGGTACAGAAACTGCCGATCCCCAAGCGCATGCGCTGGGGCAAACGCAAGGTACAGTTTGTGCGCCCGGCCCACTGGCTGGTGGCCCTGTTCGGTGACGAGGTGGTGCCTTTCGAACTGCTGGATCTGCAGGCCGGCCGCACCAGTTACGGCCACCGGTTCCATGCCCCCGGCGCCATCGAGCTGGCCACCGCCAGCGAGTACGCCGAACGCATGGAAAAAGACGGTCATGTGATCGCCGACTTTGCTCGCCGCAAGGCCATGATTGAAGAGCAGGCCATCGCTGCCGGCAAAGAAGCCGGCGGCGCCGCACAGATCGACCCGGACTTGCTCGACGAAGTCACCGCGCTGGTGGAATGGCCCGTGGCCCTGATGGGTAGCTTCGATGAGGACTTCCTGCGTGTGCCCCAGGAAGCCCTGATCAGCGCCATGGAAGAGCACCAGAAGTATTTCTCCGTGCTGGACGGCGACGGCAAACTGATGCCCCGTTTTATCACCATCAGCAATATCCAGTCCAAGGATGCCCAACAGGTGATCCACGGTAACGAGAAGGTGATTCGTCCCCGTTTGGCGGATGCGGCCTTCTTTTACGACAACGACTGCAAGAAGACTCTGGCCCAGCACGGCAAGGGGCTCGCCAATGTGGTGTTCCAGCAGCAGCTGGGCACCGTGGCCGACAAGTGCGCCCGCATTGGTGGCCTGGCCGCCCTTATCGCCGAGCAGATTGGTGGCGATGCCGAACAGGCAAAACTGGCCGGTGAACTGAGCAAGGCCGACCTGAACAGCGAGATGGTGGGCGAGTTCGACACCATGCAGGGCATCATGGGTTTCTATCTGGCGCGGCTGGAAGGTCAGCCGGACGAGGTAGCCCAGGCGCTGTACGAACAGTACCTGCCACGTTTCGCTGGCGACAAGCTGCCGCAAAGCAAGACCGGCATGGCCGTGTCCCTGGCCGACAAGATCGATACCCTGGTTGGCATCTTCGGTATCGGCCAGAAACCCAGCGGCACCAAGGACCCCTACGCCCTGCGTCGGGCCACCCTGGGGGTGCTGCGCATCATCATCGAAAACCAGCTGGACCTGGACCTGCAGTACCTGCTGGAAAAAGCGGGTGATCAGCTGGAGCTGCGCATCAACCGCGCCGACGCCGCGGAAGCCTTCGAGTTCATCAAGGGGCGCTACCGGGCCATCTACCAGGAGCAGGGCATTGCCACGCCGGTGATCCTGTCGGTGCTGGCCATCGACGACGCCTGCCGCAAGCCCCTGGATTTCGATCGTCGGGTAAAAGCCGTCGCTGCCTTCCAGCCCCGGGAAGAAGCCCAGGCGCTGGCGGCTGCCAACAAGCGGGTGTCCAATATCCTCGCCAAGCTGGATCAGGCACCGCCGGAGGAAATCGACGGCGCATTGCTGGAAGACGAGGCCGAGCAGACCCTCACCAACCTGGTGGTGGCCAGCTACGAGCAGTCCGAACCGCTGCTGGAGAAGGGCAATTACCAGGGCGTGCTGGAAATGCTGGCCGAACTGCGTGAGCCGGTGGACGCCTTCTTCGACACCGTCATGGTGATGGCGGACGACGAGGCAGTACGCAATAACCGTCTGGCGCTGTTGGCCTTCCTGCGCGACCTGTTCCTGAATGTGGCGGATATCAGTCTGCTGCAGGAATAAATGGGCGCTTGCACGCAACACGCTTCAGGCAAGCACGCGAAAAAAACAGGGCCGCTTTCCAGCGGCCTTTGTTTATCCGTAGGAACGCCTTCAATTTTTCCGGTAACGTGTTGCTAACCTGAAACCCTTTCGCCATGCGAGCATGGCTCCTGCGGACACGATTGGTATTGGGCAAGAATCCATGAACAACCTCATCATCCTCGACCGCGACGGTGTCATCAACGAAGACTCCGACGCCTATATCAAGACACTGGACGAGTGGATTCCCCTGCCGGGCAGCATTGACGCCATTGCCCGGCTCAGCCGGGCAGGCTATACCGTAGTGGTCGCCACCAACCAATCCGGTATTGCCCGT
Source organism: Alcanivorax sp. DSM 26293 (assembly GCF_900107995.1). GTDB lineage: Bacteria > Pseudomonadota > Gammaproteobacteria > Pseudomonadales > Alcanivoracaceae > Alcanivorax. The sequence continues at coordinate 404,448 of NZ_FNUM01000003.1, forward strand.
GGCTATTTCACGGTGGCAACACTGGATGCCATGCATAAACGTCTGACGGATCTGGTCCGTGACGCCGGTGGAGAGATGGGCAAGATCTTTTATTGCCCCCACGGGCCGGATGACGGTTGCCTCTGCCGTAAACCCGCACCCGGTCTGATTGACCAGATTGTTACCGAGTATGGCGATGTCACCGGCGTCCCCATGATTGGTGATAGCCTACGGGATCTGGAAGCCGGGGTTGCCCGGGGTTGCAAACCGGTACTGGTATTAACCGGCAAGGGATTAAAAACACAGGACAAGGGTTTGCCCGCCACACTGGGTCAGGTGGACGTTTATCATTCTCTGGCCGATTTTACGGATAATATGTTGAAGGATTAGGCATGACCCAGCACACGCATTACTCGCTGTCGATCAAGATCCGCAGCGTCCTCTTCTTCGTGCTGTATAACCTGGCTGGCATTATCCACAGTTTTTTCTGTGTTCTGATCGGTCCCTTCCTGCCTTACCGACGCCGGTATCAATTCGTTAACCTGTGGACCCGGTTTGCCATGTGGTTGCTGAAACACCTCAATGGCGTTCGTATAAAGGTGGAAGGCCAGGACAATCTGCCCCCCGGCGCCTTCGTGGTACTGGCAAATCACCAGAGCAGTTTTGAAACCTTCTATATGCAGTTGCTGATCAGCCCCCAGGCCACGGTTCTGAAACGCGAGTTACTGTGGCTGCCTTTTTTTGGTTGGGGTCTGGCATTGCTCAAACCCATTACCATCAATCGGCGTAATGGCAGTGCGGCGTTAAAATCCGTGTTGCAACAGGGCAAGCAACGACTGGGGCAGGGCATTCCCGTGGTCATTTACCCGGAAGGAACCCGTCAGGCTCCGGGCACCCTGGGGAAATTCAATCACGGTGGTTCCATGCTGGCTTGCCAGGCCGGTGTGCCGGTGGTGGCGATCAGCCATAACAGTGGAAACTGTTGGCCGGCCCGTTCCTGGATACGCCTGCCGGGCACCATTACCCTTCGCATCAGCCCACCGATTCACAGTGATGGAAAAAAGGCCAAGGCGATTACCGAAGAAGCGGAAACGTGGATTCACCAGCATTATCCTGGATAATGCGATTCAAATCGTTTTTTATTATTTATCTGCCACGAGTTTAATTGCCTTTGCCCGGTAAAATAACTAGAGTTTGTGCCGCTGTTAATCATCGATAACAAGGGCTACTCAATGAGCATTAATCTTGATGAACTTTCCGTTGATGAACTGGAAAAACTGATCAAGCAAGCAGAATCCGCACTGGACAAGAAACGCAAGGCTGAGCTGAAGAATGCCCAGGCGGTACTTGAGAAGATGGCCAAGGATCTGGGCGTTTCTCCGGAAGCATTGCTGAAGGACACCGCCGGCAAAAAGAAAGCCACCCGCAAGAAAGCCACCAAGAAGAAAGCCAGTGGCGTGCGTCGTCCGGCCAAGGTGAAATACCGCGACCCGAACGACAGCAGCAACACCTGGACCGGCCGTGGCAAACGTCCGCTGTGGCTGCAGGGCGCACTGGAGAAGGGCGCCAAGCTGGAAGATTTTGCTGTATAAATCGCAGCGCGTTTCAGCCGACAAGGCACAAAAAAAGCGAACCTTCGGGTTCGCTTTTTTTATGTGTCACCACAGTGTCGAGTGACGAGAAGCGAGTATCGAAAGGCAAAATCCAGAGTCAAATATTCCGGTTTTCGCGACTCGATACTCCTACCTGGTGACTCGCCTTGCATGGGAGCCTGCCTGCAAGCGAAATACCATTACCTGCAAGCGGGTCCCACATCACCCCTTACACGTCCAGGTTGGACACCTGCAGGGCATTCGACTCAATGAATTGCCGTCGCGGATCCACATCGTCACCCATCAGGCAGGTAAAGATCTGATCTGCTGCGATGGCGTCTTCGATGGTGACCTGCAACATGCGGCGGCTTTCCGGGTCCATGGTGGTTTCCCACAGCTGCTCCGCATTCATTTCACCCAACCCCTTGTAACGCTGGAAGCTGGTACCACGACGGGCCTGCACCATCAGCCATTCCAGAGCATCCGCGAAGTGGCGAATGGAGCGCTGGGTCTCGCCACGCTGGATATAGGCATCGGCGGCCAGCAGACCTTCCAGGGTTTCCCCGAGAGCCTTGATTTTCTGATAGTCCGGTGACTGCAGAAAATCCAGAGTTACCCGGTATTCGCGGGGTACGCCGTGAGCGAGCACTTGCACACGTGGCAGATACAGGCCCCGTTCCTCGTCCTTGGCTGCCGTAATGGTAAAGGTCTGGGTCGCATCGGTAATGGCATCCACCCGTTTGCCAAGCACCTGGCACCAGTCGTCCATGGCCGCCTGATCCTTCAGGCCCTCTTCGCTGAGAGAGGGCATGTAGATCATCTGCTCCAGCACTTCCTTGGGGAACACCCGGGACTGACGGTCGACAATCTTCATCACATTGCGGTATTCCGCAATCAGGTTTGCCAGGGGCTCACCACTGATAGGCGGGGCATCGTCCCCCGGATAAAGCGCGGTTTTTTCCAGCGCCAGGGTGGTCAGATACTCCTCCATGGCCAGGTCATCCTTGAGATAGGTCTCCTGCTTGCCTTTCTTCACCTTGTAGAGCGGTGGCTGGGCAATGTAGACGTAACCCCGTTCGATCAGTTCCGGCATCTGACGGAAGAAGAAGGTCAGCAACAGGGTACGGATGTGGGACCCATCCACGTCCGCATCCGTCATGATGATGATGCGGTGGTAGCGGAGTTTTTCCACATTGTATTCGTCACGACCGATCCCGCAGCCCAGGGCGGTAATCAGGGTGCCCACTTCCTGGGAAGACAGCATCTTGTCAAAACGCGCTTTTTCCACGTTGAGGATCTTGCCCTTGAGCGGCAGGATCGCCTGATTCTTGCGGTCTCGACCCTGTTTGGCAGAGCCCCCCGCAGAATCACCCTCCACGATATAGAGTTCAGACAGGGCAGGGTCCTTCTGCTGACAGTCCGCCAGTTTGCCGGGCAGGCCGGCGATATCCAGGGCGCCCTTACGACGGGTCATTTCCCGCGCTTTACGGGCGGCATCCCGGGCCCGGGCCGCATCGATGATCTTCGAGGAAATGGCCTTGGCTTCCTGGGGATTTTCCAGCAGGTAATCCTGGAACAGCTCGCCCATGGTCTGCTCGACCGCACTTTTCACCTCGGACGACACCAGCTTGTCTTTGGTCTGGCTGGAGAACTTGGGATCAGGGACCTTCACGGAAATCACCGCGGTAAGCCCTTCCCGGGCATCATCCCCGGTGGGGTTGGCCTTTTCTTTCTTGAGAAGACCTTCCTTTTCCATATAGCTGTTCAGGGTGCGGGTGAGGGCAGCCCGGAACCCGGCCAGGTGGGTACCCCCATCCCGCTGGGGAATATTGTTGGTGAAGCAGAACAGGTTTTCCTGGTAGGAATCGTTCCACTGCATGGCCACTTCCACGGCGATACCGTCTTCTTCCCGGTCAAACTGGAAATGGAAGACCTGGTTCAGCGGCGTCTTGTTTTCGTTCAGATAGCTGACAAAGGCACTCAGACCCCCTTCATACTCGAACACATCCTCTTCACCGTTACGCTCATCCAGCAGGTGGATACGCACGCCGGAGTTCAGAAAGCTGAGCTCCCGCAGGCGTTTGGCCAGGATATCGTAGTGAAACTTGATGTTGGTGAAGGTCTCAGCAGACGGGCGGAAGTGAATGGCGGTACCGCTGCTGTCGGTATTGCCTACCACTTCCAGCGGCATCGCCGGTACACCGTGACGGTAGATCTGTTCGTGGACCTGGCCGTTACGGCGAATGGTCAATTTCAGCTCTTCGGAGAGGGCATTTACCACGGAAACCCCCACACCATGGAGGCCGCCGGACACCTTGTAGGTGTTGTCGTCGAATTTGCCCCCGGCGTGGAGCACGGTCATGATCACTTCAGCGGCAGACACGCCTTCTTCTTCGTGCATGTCCACAGGAATACCCCGCCCATTGTCCTGGACGGACACGGATTCATCCGGATGAATGACCACCCGGATTTCGGAGCAGAACCCAGCCAGGGCTTCGTCGATGGAGTTATCCACCACCTCGAAGACCATATGGTGCAGGCCAGTGCCATCATCCGTATCCCCGATGTACATGCCAGGGCGCTTGCGAACGGCGTCCAACCCTTTCAGCACCTTGATGCTGGATGAATCGTAATTTTTCTCCGCCATGGTATTTCCTTATTCACTCCCGGTGAGGGGCCGAAGTTGGCCATGTTCCACGTGGAACATTTTGCTCTCGATCGCCCGTAACGCTTTATTCTGTTGCACCACCGCCTCCCATTGAGGCTGATCCAGTGCGGTAATCAGTGTCTGGTGACCTGTGGAGGCCAGAAACCCCAGCATCTGATTACGGTGTTCTTCGTCCAGCTCTGCCGCCAGATCATCCACCAGCAAGGTACAGACTTTACCCGCCTGACTGATCAGGGGCAGCTGAGCCAGCACCAGACCATAGGCAACAAGCTTGGCCTGGCCCCGGGAGAGGCGATCTCGTGCCACCACGCCCCGGGTTTCGATACGAATATCACTGCGGTGAAACCCTGCCTGGCTAAACCCACGCCGGATATCATCCTGGCGCAGGCGAGACAGCGCATCCGCATAGCTCTCATCTTTTTGCAGCCCTGTCTGCAGCTGAACGCGAATTTTCAGCTCCGGTGCCAGATGGGACAACACCGTATCCAGCCCCGTCTGCAGCGCCTGTAAATAGCGACGGCGTAACCCTTCGATTCTATCAGAAGTCTGGGCCAGTTGCTGGTCCCAAAACCCCAGTTCCCGAGGGTTCGGACGCCCGGTACGCAGCAGGGCATTTCGTTGCTTCAGGGCTGCCGAGGCAGTGCGCCATACCGGCATAAACTCATGTTCCACGTGGAACATTCCCCAGTCCATGAAACGCCGTCGCAGGGCCGAGGCACCAAAAACCAGCTCCACGGAAGTGGGGTGAAGCGCCAGGACCGGCAAGAGTCCGGCCACTTCACTAAGGGCTTTGGGCGTCTCACCATTCAGCTTGATGGCATCAATACCCCCAGGCGTACGTCGCACCCCCAACCGATGATGCTTCTCTTCGCACACAACTTCCGCATACAGGGTAGCCGCCGGGGCACCGTCGCGGACCAGCCGGGACAACCTGCCACCACGGAACGACCGGCCGCCGCTGCCAATAAAATAGATGGCCTCCAGCAGGCTGGTCTTGCCACTGCCGTTGTCGCCCAGGATCACATTCAGGGAAGGGGAGAGGGCAATGTCCAGCTGACGGTAATTGCGAAAATCTCCGAGCTGGAGACGACTCAACATAGAAAGGAATCCACCCGCTACACAACCAGGGAGGCCGTCATTGCGGCCAGAAATGAATCACTCGATTGTAGCCCAGGGAGAGGGGCAGGGCACAGCGCCTAAATGGAAAGGAACAGAACACAGAACACTTAAGCCAAAAAAAACCCGGCATCGCAGCCGGGTTTTTGCAGACCTGGGATCAGCCATCAGCCAGCGATCACAACCGCATGGGCATGACCACATACAGGGCCGCCTTGCTCTCCGGATCCAGCACCAGGGCGCTGCTGTTGCTGTCACCCATTTCCAGCTCTGCCTGGGTGCCGGCCATGGTATTCAGCACATCCAGCAGATAGCTCACATTGAAGCCAATCTCCAGGGGCTGACCATTGAAGTCCACGGACACTTCTTCTTCCGCTTCTTCCTGCTCCGGGTTGTTGGCAACGATGCGCAGGCTGCCCTCAGACAACTGCACCCGCACACCCCGGTATTTCTCGTTGGACAGGATCGCTACCCGGGCCAGGGCCTGACGCAGGGTTTCCCGATCGGCAATGATGGTGCGAGAACCCTCTTTCGGAATCACCCGGTCGTACTCGGGGAACTTGCCGTCCACCAGCTTGGAGGTAAACGTAATCGCCCCGACCACGATACGGACGTGGTTGCGCCCCACGGTCAGGCGAGCATTTTCACCGGCATCACCAAGAATACGGGACAGTTCCATCACCCCTTTACGGGGCAGAATCACCGAGGCTTCTTCCACCGGCATATCCAGCTCAGCATCACACAGGGCCAGACGATGGCCATCGGTGGCCACCGCGCGCAGACGCCCCGGCTTCAGCTCGAACAGCATGCCATTGAGGTAATAGCGCACGTCCTGCTGGGCCATGGAGAAGGCGGTGCGATCAATCAGACCCCGCAATACCCCCGGCTGAATATCCAGCGTGGAGCCAGCGGCATCTTCTTCCAGATTGGGAAACTCGGAGGCAGGCAGGGTAGAGAGGGTGAAACGGCTGCGACCGGAACGGACCAGCATGCGCTCGCCATCAACTTCAAAGCGAATGTCGGCCTCCGCCGGCAGGCTCTTGGCAATATCCACCAGCTTGCGGGCCGGGACTGTGGTTTCACCTGCCTGGTGCTCCCCCTCCAGGGGCAGGCGAGCAACCAGCTCCAGCTCCAGATCGGTGCCGGTCATGGAAAGCTGTCCATCGCCGACTTCCAGCAAGACATTGGACAGCACCGGCAGTGTCTGCCGTTTTTCCACCACTGCGGCCACCTGTTGCAGGGGCTTGAGCAGTTGTTCTCTATTGATTGAGAATTTCATCGCGCTTTCCCGTTCTGGTTATTTGGGCCAGAGGCTCCCGGCCCCTTCCTTTACTATGCACAGAACCGGCCACCGGGCCGGGCTCTCCCCGTCAGGACGTCAACGTCCGTAACAGGCTCTGATAATCTTCCTCGATTTCCGGATTGGATTCCCGCAGCTGCAACACCTTACGACAGGCATGCAATACGGTGGTGTGATCACGGCCACCAAAATTCTCACCAATCTCCGGCAGGCTGTGGCTGGTCAGCTCCTTGGACAAGGCCATGGCCACTTGCCGGGGTCTCGCCACCGAACGGGTCCGCCGGGGTGAGAGCAGGTCGTTGATCTTGATCTTGTAGTACTCGGCCACCACCCGCTGGATGTTGTCGATACTGATCTGCCGTGCCTGCAGGGCAATCAGATCCTTCAGCGCTTCCTTGATCAGGCCGATATCGATCTGCGCCCCGGTGAACCGCACATGAGCGATCACCCGGCGCAGCGCGCCTTCCAGTTCCCGTACATTAGAACGGATTCGTTGCGCGATAAAGAAGGCCGCGTCATTGGGCAAATCCACCTTGGCTTCTTCCGCCTTCTTTTTCAGGATCGCCACGCGGGTCTCCAGCTCCGGCGGTTCCATGGGCTGGGACAACCCCCAACCGAACCGGCTCTTGAGCCGCTCCTCCAGACCATCCACTTCCTTGGGGAATTTGTCACAGGTGAGGATGATCTGCTGACCATTTTCCAGCAACGCATTAAAGGTATGGAAGAACTCTTCCTGGGACTGCTCCTTACCTGCAAAGAATTGAATATCATCAATCAGCAAGGCGTCCACGGAGCGGTAAAAGCGCTTGAACTCATTAATGGTCTTGTTGCGCAGGGCAGAAATCATGTCTGCCACAAACCGCTCACTGTGCAGGTAGACCACCTTGGCATTGGGGTTGCGCCGCAGCAGCTCATTACCCACCGCGTGCATCAGGTGGGTCTTGCCCAGGCCCACACCGCCATACAACAACAACGGGTTATAGCCATGGCTGGCAGGGTTCTCCGCCACCTGCTGGGCAGCAGCCGCCGCCATGCGGTTGGACTTGCCTTCCACAAAGGTAGAAAAGGTAAAGCCGGTATTGAGATTGCTGCGATGTTTGCGGGCCCCGCCCAGCGCCGTGGGCTGCGGTTTGCTCTCTGCCAGCTCAGGGGTACGCATATGACCGGAAGAGGGCGCAGCCGCGCTGGCAGGGGCCGGAGAGGACGTCTGTGGCGGCGGGGTGGGCATACGGCTGGATCCCACCTCCAGGCGTAACTGGGGCAGCGCACCGCTCTGCAATTCGCCCAGCACCTCACCGATGCGATCCATGTACTTGTCGCGTACCCAGTCCACCACAAACCGGTTGGGGGCAAACAGCGTCAGCTCGGCGCCATCCGCAGATGCAGCCACCTGTAATGGCCGGATCCACATGTTGTACTGCTGTGACGGCAACTCATCCTCGAGTCGGGTCAGGCAGCGTTGCCAGAGCTCTTCAGACACGCACACGCCTTATTATCCTGAACGATACTGCTCTTCTGCCCACAGGCGCGAAAGAACAAGGAACCCGACCGCGAAAGGACTCACAGTCCAGCGGCACTTCGGGCCCTGAATCGTCTTTATGAACTGAATGAAATTTCGGTCAACGAACCGCAATTTGGCCCGTCATTCTACCCCCTCCAGGCGATAACTATCCACAGGACAGCGGGGATTTTTCTGGCTTTATTTCTGTGGATAAGTAGGGCCATAACCCTGTGCGGGGATACAGGGACAACCCGGTGGACAACCACCGGGATAATTTGTACCCACATTTAATGACAGCTCGTCCCCCGCTCGTCCCCAGTACTTACACACAATGGTACGCAAGTTATCAACGAAGCAACGCATTGATAAATATATGCTTTTATTGCTTATCCACAAAAAGCCGCTTCCCCTATTAAAACTACTACTACTAAAAACATTTAAATATTTAAGTTCTATTAACAGTTCTCTCCAGCCCGCTTTGCACAAGGCTGAAAAGCCGATTGACAGGGGATTTCCCTTTCCCTAGACTTGCCGGCCTTCTAATTGCTGTCTCATTCCATGGGGAAGACACCATGAAACGCACATTTCAGCCCAGCGTACTCAAACGCAAACGTGCCCACGGTTTCCGTGCTCGCATGGCGACTAAAAACGGTCGTAAAATTCTGGCCGCTCGTCGTGCCAAGGGTCGTAAGCGGTTGGCTGCCTGAGCCAACCGTTTTACTCCGCCCTCCTGGCTGAGGTAACAGTGCCGACAACCCAGGCTTTTACCCGCCAGCACAGACTTCTTACCGGAACCCAATATCAGACCGTATTCGACCACCCCAAATGGAAGGTGGGCAATGCGGCGTTTTTGTTGTTGGCGTGTCCGAATCAGCAGCAGTTGCCCCGATTGGGCCTGGTGATTGGCCGCAAGCGCGCAAAGCGGGCGGTTGACCGTGGCTGTGTCAAACGCAGAGCCCGGGAGCAATTCCGTTTACGCCAGCACGAACTGGCAGGACTGGACATTATATTGCTGGTCCGCGGACGCATTGATCGCCCGGATCCGGCAGAAGTGACAGACCAGCTTGGCAAGCTCTTTGACAAGCTGCTTGCTAAGTGCGGGCAAGCTTGAGAAACTGCGGCCCGTTTTTCACGCCACAGAATAGCCTGTTATGGAAATCCAGCGCGCCCTAGTAATCACCGGCATTGCCATCGTTTCCTACCTGATGATTCAGGCCTGGCAACAGGATTATGCCAACCCGACCCAGCCAGCCGCCGTTGAAGAGGTTGCGCAGACTGCGCAAGGCAATGACGACGGGCTGGATCTCCCCGAACCTCAGGCCGAGACTGCCGATAGCGGCATTCCTTCTGCTCCCGCAGAACAGGCTCAAACTCCCGCATCCGAATCCAGCGAGCAGTCCACCCGTCAGGAACGTATCCGTGTCAGCACCGATGTGCTGCGTGTGGAAATCGATCCCAAGGGGGGCGATATCGTCCGCCTGGCGTTGCCGGAGTTCCCTCGCCATGCGGAAACCCCGGATCAGCCCTTCGTGTTGCTCGAGCAGGATGCCAATCGTACCTATGTGGCCCAGAGTGGACTGATCGGCAAGAACGGAACCGATTCCAGTGCGGGCCGTCCGCTGTGGAGCACTGCCGAGCAGAGCTATCAGCTGGATGAGGGCAGCCAGGAACTGAATGTGGATCTGACCCTGCGTCAGGACAATGGCGCCGAACTGGTCAAACGTTTCACCTTCGAGCGCGGTAGCTACCTGGTTCGCGTCAGCCATATTGTTCGCAACCAGGGGAACAGCGAATGGTCCGGTGCCCTGTATGGCCAGATCAAGCGCGACGGCAGTGATGACCCGGGTCTGGCGAACCATGGCTTTATCCCCATGCCCACCTATTTGGGGGCTGCCTACTGGGATAGCGAGAAGCCCTACAATAAACTCGATTTTGACGACATGGCGGACCAGCCTCTGAACCTGACGGTCGAGGGCGGCTGGTTGGCCATGGTGCAACACTACTTTGTTTCTGCCTGGGTACCGGATGCCCAGCAACGGAATCAATACTCCAGCGTCCATCTGGAAAAGCGAGGCCAGTACCTGCTGCGCTTCGTCTCTCCCACCGTCAAGGTGGCTCCCGGTGAAGAAAAAGTGCTGTACGCCGAGTTTTATGCCGGGCCCAAGCAGCAGGACAAGCTGGAGGCGATCAGCCCCGGTCTCAACATGACCGTGGACTATGGCTGGCTGTGGTTTATTTCCCAGCCCATCTTTGCCCTGCTGGTGTTCCTGCAGAGCGGTGAGGTGTCCGTGTTTGGCATGGATATCGACATCGGTGCCGGTGTGGGGAACTGGGGTGTGGCCATCATCCTGCTGACCTTCATTATCAAGGCAATCTTCTTCAAGCTCAGCGCTACCAGCTATCGCTCCATGGCGAAAATGCGCAAGGTGGCGCCGGAGATGCAGCGCATCAAGGAGCAGAACAAGAACGACCGGCAGAAAGCGCAGATGGAAACCATGAAGTTGTTCCAGCGCGAGAAGATCAACCCCCTGGGCGGTTGTCTGCCCATGCTGGTTCAGATGCCGGTGTTTATTGCCCTGTACTATGTGCTGCTGGAGTCGGTGGAGCTGCGTCAGGCCCCGTTCTTCCTGTGGATCAACGATCTGTCAGTGATGGACCCGTATTTTGTCCTGCCAATCCTGATGGGCGCTTCCATGTTCCTGCAGACCCGCCTCAACCCGACGCCGGCGGACCCCATGCAGGCCCAGGTGATGAAGTGGATGCCGGTGGTGTTCTCCGTCTTCATGCTGTGGTTCCCGGCAGGTCTGGTGCTGTACTGGCTGACCAACAACCTGCTGTCCATTGCCCAGCAGTGGGCGATTACCCGCAAGATCGAAAACGAAGGATAACAGCCCCGCGCTGCTGTTCTTTATCAACCGGCCGGGATTTCCCGGCCGGTTTTGTTTTATGCTGATGCTCCTTTGCCGGTCTGCCTGAATTAGCCCATGTCGAATACTGCCCAGGATACGATTGTTGCCATTGCCACAGCGCCAGGCCGTGGCGGCGTGGGCGTGGTTCGCCTGTCCGGTCCCGGGGCCCGTGAGATTGCCGGAAAGTTGGTGGGTGATCGCTCACTGACCCCTAGAATGGCGCATTTTGCCCGCTTCAAAGATGCCCAGGGCCAGGTGATCGATGAGGGGCTGGTGATTGCCTTCCCGGCACCCCACTCGTTTACCGGCGAAGACGTGGTCGAGCTGCAGGGCCATGGCGGCCCGGTGATCCTGGATATGCTGGTGGCAGCCTGCATAGCGGCTGGCGCCCGTCAGGCCCGGGCGGGGGAATTTTCCCAGCGGGCCTTCCTCAACGACAAGATGGATCTGACCCAGGCTGAAGCCATCGCCGACCTGATCGATGCCGGCACCAGTGCATCAGCACGAGCCGCCCTGCATTCCCTGCAGGGGGGGTTCTCCGACCAGGTGAATCGCCTGGTGGAGGAGCTCATTGGGTTGCGCATCTATGTGGAAGCCGCCATTGATTTCCCGGAAGAGGAAATCGACTTTCTCTCTGATGGCAAGGTGGCCGGGGATCTCCGTGAGTTACGCGGGCAATGCCTGCGGGTGCTGGAGGAAGCCAATCAGGGCCGCCTGGTTCGTGAGGGCATGACCCTGGTTATCGCCGGCAAACCCAATGCCGGAAAGTCCTCGCTGATGAATGCCCTGGCCGGCTTCGATGCGGCCATCGTTACCGATATCGCCGGTACCACCCGGGATGTGCTGCGCGAATCCATCCAGCTGGATGGCATGCCCCTGAACCTGATTGATACCGCTGGCCTGCGGGACAGCGCCGATGTGGTGGAGCAGGAGGGCATTCGCCGTGCCTATGCGGAAATGAAAAAAGCCGACCGCCTGCTGGTCATGGTGGATTCCCGGGAGGGAGATGTTAATCCACAAGATATCCACAGCTTGCTTCCGCAGAGCCAGCAGCAACTGGAAAATCTGGATCTGCCGGTGACGGTGGTGCTGAACAAGGCAGATCTGTCCGGCATCCCGACCGGGCCCCGGGATGACGGTAGCTTCGTGATCTCCGCTACCACCGGTGACGGCTTGCCGGAACTGCGGGAGCACCTGAAAGCCGCCGCCGGATTTAAAGGAACAGGGCAGGGTGAAGGGCAAAGCCGCTTTTCCGCCCGTCGCCGCCACATCACGGCGCTGCAACAGGCTCTCGCCGCCCTGGACAATGGCGAGCAGCAATTGCACGATCATGCCGCTGGCGAGCTGCTGGCGGAAGACCTGCGCGCTGCCCAGAAAGCCCTGGAAGAAATTACCGGTGCCTTTACCGCGGATGATTTACTGGGCCGGATTTTTTCCTCTTTCTGTATCGGTAAGTAGCATCCCAAGCCCGACGCGGATCCCTGCGTCTATGGAATGATCCTTGTGTCCCCCCCCCCTTCTTCCTGCCGCCCCTGTTGACTGAATAGTCAAATTATTGACTAAACCGCTCAATGTAAAAATTCCGCATCCAAGCCCCTTTCAAATCAAACGCCTAGGGCGGAAGTAAACATAATAAAAATTTTTGAGCATTGGCATGCATATGCGGATGGAGTTTGCTTGTTCCGATTGTGACTGATGGGTCACGGAATGGCTGTACATAAAAAAAAAACAACACAGCGAGGTGGGGATGCTCACCAAACACAAGAAAAAGCGGTTTTCCCGTGTACTGGCTACGCTATTGGCAGCCATGCCATTACTGGCCCAGGCGGCTATGGAGTCCCTGGATGAGGAAAGCCTGTCTCAGGTCACTGGCACCGGACTGGCGATCGGTTTCGAGGATTTTCGCTGGCTGGTCAAGCCCACCAGCTATTTTGAACAGGTGGGGTCGGATCCGGTGGGCGATACCACACTGCAGCGGGGAGACCTGCGCTGGTATGGCGTCAATATCTCCGGTGCCGGCCCGGGGGGATTTCACTGGGATGAAAGTGGCGGCAATTTCGGCACGCCCTGTGATGCCTCCAGTCTGGGTTGCCCCCGCGGTGGCCTGATTGCGGACTTTGCCCCCCACGATAACCCTTACCTGTTGCGCGCGTTTTCTCCCCGTGGCGTCAGCTACGAGGGGACCATCATCAACAGTGACCCCGATAATCCGGACAAGACCATCTATGAATATCTGGCACCCAGTGCGCAGCCGGATTATACCCTTTCCTTTTGGGGGGAACTGGAGGTAGGGCGTAGCGGCAATAACAATAACCTGGCGGTGGGAACCGGCGACCTGCTGAAGACCCAGACCATCATCCGGGGTAATGCGGCCAACTCTGCCTTTCGACTTTTTCAGTTTACCCAGCCGGGTAACGAAACCTTTGCCATTCTCTACCACAGCTACCTGAAAGGAGACTTCCGCTTCTCGGCCGCACAACAGACTGGCAGCGCCAGTGATGACGTTGGTGAACCGGTAAGATTTGACGCCCTGGAAGGTCTGCATTTCAAAAATGTGGATGCCTATGTGCCGTTGGGGCAACTGTATTACCAGGCCCTCACGCTGAATACCGTGCCCTCACAGGACGGTAATTTCATTCTGGAAATCCCCCGTCTTCCTGATGTGCCTACCCATACAGCCGTGCATGACCATTTTTATTCTCTGGTGGTGCCAGACAGTACGGATGCGGGTTATATCACGGCACGAGCCGCACTGCTGACCCAGACCCCCGGGGCCACTCCCACGCATACCGTGGATGATGCCTATTTTGTGACCCATGGCCACTCACGCTGGGGTGACTGGTACCCCTGCCGCGGATTGGGCTGCCCGGCGATATCCACAACGCCTTCCCCCAGCCGCAATGCCTACAACGACACCAGTGACGGTATTTTCTTTCGCAAATGTGAAAGCTGCGACGACTTTGATGCCTTCGCATACATGATTACCGCGGTGGACATCAGGACAGGGACCAATGAGTACTCCTGCCCGGGAGGCAACAACTGTGGAAACTATACCCCACGAGGGGGAATCGGTTCGGTTGCGGATCGCTACTATCGCCAGGCGGTCAATTGCAATGCCAGCAATGGGAGTGACTATCAATGTGGATATGGCGGTAGTTACAGCATCGATTCAGGTCCTGATTACACCACCGTAAACAAAGTCAATCCATCCACTTTCTTTGGCGTTTCAGGGGGGAGCAACCTTCCTGTAATTCGTACTGATGTTGCCAATATCGGTGACGCCCGCATTGAGGGACTTCAAGTCAATTATCTTAAATTCACCAGCTATGGCGCCGGGAATTAGAGGTGCATCATGATAAAAATAATAATTTTATTCCCCGCAAAGATAAGTTTCCTGTGGGTTGCGTTGCTGTTCTTTTCTTCACAATCCGTTGCATTGAGTATGGGAGGAATGAGCCCGCTTGACGATAGTCAGATGAGAGCGATATCCGGCCAGGGTCTGATTGTTTCCGACAAGGTATCAGGCAGTGCACTCGCCAATCCCAATGAATACTCCACGCCCTTTGAGTTCTATCGTATTGGTTTGGATGGAGAACTTCAGATGAATCTGAATATCTCCAAATTACAGCTGGGCTGTGGTGGCATTAATGACCATCTTTCCGGTCATGCAGGCTGTGATATTGATATTGATTATCTGAGTTTGATGGGCAGAAACGGCACCGATATTGGTGAGGCTGGCAGCCCGTTTACCCTGGATAGACCTTACATAGAGTTTGCGGTCAAAAATGATGATACCACCACGCTGCGAGAGATTGCCGGCATCAAGATAGGGGCGGAATCAGCGGATGGTGCCCTTAGCCTGGGAAGGCGATATTTCACCGATAATGCCATCAATCAGGAAAATACCGCCTTCGGTACCACCTGCGATACCGGCGCTGTGACAGGCCCGGGCGTGATTGGTTGTCACTCCGGAATTAATACCGTCAGTGGATTTCTGGGCGCTGAACTTTCCCTGACAATGGATATCAAGGCAAGAATCGCTTTGCTGTTCGGTCTGGAGGCAACAGGGTGCACCGGGAGAACCAGCATTGGTCATGATGATTGCGGCAACACATTGAATGATGCGCTCTTTGTTGATCTTGCTGGCACACGGATGCAAACCCTGGGTCTAAGAGCGGCAGAACTGGCCATCAACAATATTGAAACAGATTTATTTGGTATTGGTTGCCCCTGGAATCCATTGGCATGTGGCATCGACGGGATCGCCAATTTAATTCTTAATGATGTGTATGCCAGCCTGTACACGGATCTTCGCAGCGTTCATAAACTGACTCTTGAAGACACCTCTGACTTCTTTCTTTCTTTCCAGCGAGAACCCATTGCTTACCCAAGGTACAGCAAGTTGACGCCTTCTCAGGATTTGCCGCCGGGTGCTTTTGATATTTGTAATACAGGAAATGCTACGCCGCGATGCTCAAGCGCCTATGCGGTGCCCGCAAATACGGGCTGGTGGCTTAATGCGCCATCAGTGAAGTTGCTCGATGTGTACAACCCTGATGCCAACCTGGGTAACCGAGGCATTGATGAAGCTATTGCCTTGCTGATAGCACCCGGCCTGCTTCTCGAGCACGCGGCGTTCAATCTGTCGCCGCAACAAAACTGCTACGGCAGCACCATGTTTTGCTGAAGGAGAAAAGCGATGGCTGGCCGGGAAATTTCATCACAGCACTTCAATCCTTTAATACCGATGGTGTTGGTGTTGATCAGTATCGGTTATTCGATAAAAGCGCAAGCAGAGTCAATGATACCCATGGCTGATCATGAACTGCAGTCGGTCAGCGGTGGCGATGCCGTTCAGCTCACCTTGCGATTTCGCAACAATGTGGACGAAAACAACGTGCCGGACATGGCCTGTGGCGGCACCCCTGATCCTTGCCGGCTCGGACTTGAATTTGTGGCACGGGAAGGAAACTGGTTAGTAATGAAGGATTTTTACGGCAGTCTGGCCGTGGAGGATATTCGTTTTGAGGGGGCTTTCCTGAGTAACAGCAGTTCCCCCTACCGTGACCTGAGTCGCTTTGAGGATGCGGATGGCAACTGTCTGCTTTCCCCGTGTAATCCGGATGGTTTGCCGGCGATTTTGGTTGATTATCCCTTTGCCAAGGGGCCGGGTGAATATCAGGATCTGCATGCCTTTGTGAATATCGGGCGCATGGCCGTGGAAGTGGACGACGGCACGACCCCCGGATACCTGCTCGATAACAACCCCGGTAGTGCACTGGCATTCCGCATGAGCGATTCCACGAGCCCCAACGGGGACATGCAGATGCGTTTTGACGGGAGGGCGTTTCTGTATGGCTTCTGATAACCGACACCTGTTAATGCTGGCGTTAATGTCACTGCCCATCGCAGCCATTGCCATGACGCCTCTTGATGACAGTGGGCTGGCTGACATTCGTGGCCAGGACGGACTCACCGTCAATCTGGAAAGCACGGACGCCCTCCAGGCCCAGCAGCTGAACTGGATAACAGACAGTGGGAATGCTCCGGCTGGCGCCTGCAGCGGCGGCGTCACAGACCAGCATGCCTGTACACAACTGAACGGTCTTACCCTGCAGGGAGATGGCAATCCTCTGCGCGCACAACTGCAGCTGGACGTGGGAAGCGACGGGACCGTTCCGCTATTGGCATTGCAGTATGACTGGCAGCCCAGCCTTTTCACCCTGGACGGCATCACCCTGCAAACCGGGACCAACCCGGCTTATGCGGGGCACTCCCTGGGTCAGGTCGCGTTGTATTCGCAGGGCAACCTGGCGCTGGTGAACCAGGGGATTTTCAGCAGGAATGGTCAGCACGCCAATCTGGATTTTTCCATGACCGGTGACTGGATATACCGCCAGGGTGGAGCGGGCAGTGCGGAGATGAGCATTGGCAATTTGATGATACAGAACCGGTTTAGCAACGGTCCGGCTGGGGGGCATGCGCCCGCCACGGGCATCATCGGTATCGACAGTAATGGTTTGTTGCTGGAGGCGGATCACACCTATACCGCCCTGGAGTTCGATCTGATGTACAAGGCAGCACCGACCAATTTTGATCGCACCGGTCGACAACCCCTGATATACGGCGCCTGGATTGGTGGTCTCAAAGACGCCAGTGTGCGGGTGTCTGCTGGTGGGATCGGCTATGGCTATGACGGCACAGTGCCGAGTGGAAACTGGGATTATGCTGGCATTAATACGCCACGCTCCGAGGGTCTGAATATTCAGGCCCAGTGGGATTTCGACACGGATTTCCAGCTTCGCCTGGGGCATGCGGACGGGGATCGCACCCGGATCGAGATGGGGAATTGGCGCCGGCTGGGTAA
Organism: Alcanivorax sp. DSM 26293; assembly: GCF_900107995.1. Lineage (GTDB taxonomy): Bacteria > Pseudomonadota > Gammaproteobacteria > Pseudomonadales > Alcanivoracaceae > Alcanivorax. The sequence goes on from NZ_FNUM01000003.1 coordinate 421,880, forward strand.
CGGTGCCGGCCCCATGTTCGCCATGGATGCCATCGTGGATGTGCTGCAAAACAACACCGGTCCGGCAGGTCTGTGTTTTGGGGGCGGCTTTACCAGTGGGCAGCCCGATAGTGGTTTGTGCTCCAGTGCCGGTGGAGTGTTTCATCCCACCCGGGTAGGGCTGGGGGACTCCGCGTTTGCGGTCCTGCTGCGCAATGGTCACCTGCATGCTTACAGTGAACAGCTGACCGTCACCAACCCGACCAGTGGATGGTCGGATAACTATGATTGGGGCCTGGTTCTGACTCTGGGAAAACTGGATGCGGATTTCCTGGTTTACCCCCAAGGACCCTCCAGCAATCTGGGGTTGCGGGCAGACGCGACGCTGATGGTGCAGTCACCGGGGTTCTGGGAGGCGGCCAATAGTAGCGATCCTCTGGTGCGCGCGACGGCCTCGGCTAACTGGCAAAACAACTCCCATTTCCTGTTCGCCGATACCACCAGTCAGGTCGCGGTGGGCCTGCTGAATAATGACCTGCTCTGGGAAGCCCGGGACCTGTATCTGACGCTGGGAGAAACAGACCCGGCCTTTCCGGCGCTGTCGTCAGGCATCATGCTTCAAACCGATGCCCTGTCCCGTTATCAGGTGCGCGGCTTACTGGGGGCGGGAAGCCTGAATGATTTGAGCGGGTCGACGGTGAATGTGGCCCTGTGGGATCTCAACCTGTCAGCCGACCAGTTCCGCTTTGTGCTTTATCCAGCGAGCGCTGATGGACTGGCTGTCCTGGGCTTTGATGGCTACATGAATCTGGATGGCAATGCGTACCTGTCGCTGGCAGAGGTTTCCAGCCCGAGTTCGGCTTTCCGGCTTTCAGATGTCAGTGGCAGCATCGGTTGGCGTAATGGCAAGGTGCTGCTGAAATCCGGTGATCAGAACAGTGATGGACTGGCCAGCCTGACCATCGCCAATGAACTGTTGCTGGGGCAGAGCGCGGACTTCGGCCAGAGCGGCGGCGGCACGCCGTTGGTGGGGCAGGTCAGTTTTGGGGATCAGCAATACGGTCGCATTGCCATGCCGGGCGGCACCTGGCACAGCGAAATCATTGCCAAGGTGCCACCCCCCTAGGCCTTGGCAGGATCACGACAACACATAGTGTTCCACACCCTGATCCAGAAAACGGATCAGCATCCGGTAACTGTCCAGATCAAAGCTGGCATCCGCATCCGGGGTAATGGTCATCGGTTCCGGCTTATGTTGCAGGGTGGTGAGATGGCACCATTGATCAACCAGATGGTAGTCGGTTTGTTGCGGGTTCTGCTCACGGATCACCAGCACACCCGGGTAAGGCCAAGCCTGGATATGCTGGTCTTCCAGGGTTGTCTGTAGCCGCTGGTTGTGACTCTCCACGGTTTCCTTGCCGCAACAGGCACCCTGACATCGGCCCAGCTGATGCGCAAAGCAGGCCCCCTTGCCGTTCCCTTCCAGGCCACAGATTCGCGGGCAGAGCCCGGCTTCACGCACCTTGCCATCCAGCATGCCTTTTGCCTGCCGGGGGCTGCGAAACAGACCATAGCTGTCCTGTTGCCAGCCATGATTATCTACCAGCGGCCGGTATAACACTGGAACAAGAAAACCCTGACGGTTGGTTTGCAGACGCCAGGTATGCAGCTGCCGGTAACGGCGCTGACGACGGTTGAAGATGGGTTGGCGTTGTTTGATTTCCCGGTTTTCCAGCAACAGTGCGCCCAGTTCGCCGGCAGTGACCTGATGCTCGATACGGCGGGTCAGGTGGCACAACCGGGCTTCCTTTTTATCCCGGTGCCGGGCCGCAAAGTGGCTCTTTACCCGTTGTCGCAGATTGATGCTTTTTCCCACATAGAGCAGTTCATCCTGCTCGCCAAAAAAGCGGTAGACGCCGGGGAGGCAGGGCAGGTCGGTGAACAGGGTTGGGTCCACCGGGGAAGAATCGGTATCTGGCAGCATGGCCCTAGTATCCATGGAAAACGCCATGATGTGGTGAAGGGAGGATGGATGATCTGACCTATTTCCCGTGCCATGATGGAGAAAATTCATTGCCAGGAGGCCATCATGAGCGGCCACGATACCGAGACCCGTATCGAAACCGATTCCCTGGGCCAGGTGCAGGTGCCCAAAACGGCCCGATGGGGTGCCCAGACCCAGCGGGCAGTGGACAACTTTCCCATCAGCGGTCGTCCGTTGCCGGAGCGGTTTATTCTGGCGGTGGTACGCATCAAACGCTGCGCGGCTGAGGCCAACCTCCGGTTGGAACAGCTGCCAGCGGACAAGCAGGCTGCCATTGTCGGGGCCTGTAATGACTTGCTGGCCGGCCATCATCTGGACCAATTCCCGGTGGATATTTTCCAGACCGGCTCTGGCACCAGCACCAACATGAACGTGAATGAGGTCATTGCGCACCTGTGCGCCGACGCCGGTGTCGAGATTCATCCCAATGATGATGTGAACCTGGGGCAGAGCAGCAACGACACCATTCCCACCGCCATTCATGTGTCTTCGGTACTGGCCGTCACCGAACAATTGCTCCCGGGACTGGAACACCTGATCGCCACGTTGGGGTTGCGTGCCCGGGAAGGCCGGGAGCTGGTGAAGACCGGCAGAACCCATCTGATGGATGCCATGCCGGTGACGGTGGAGCAGGAACTGCAGACCTGGGTGCTGCAATTGCAGGATGCCAGCAGCCGCTTGGCCCGGGCCCGGGATGAACTGCTGACCATCCCCCAGGGCGGCACGGCGGTGGGCAGCGGCATCAATGCCCACCCGGATTTTGCGGCGGCCTTTGCCAGGCAACTGGCAGAGGAAACCGGGCTGGACTTCACGCCAATGCCGCATCCCTTTGTGGCCCAGAGTGCGTTGGATGCGCCGCTGAATCTGTCCGCTGCCCTGCGTGGCCTGGCGGTCGTACTGATGAAGATCAGTAATGATCTGCGCTGGATGAATTCGGGCCCCATCCATGGTCTGGGCGAGCTGCAACTGCCGGCCACCCAGCCGGGCTCTTCGATCATGCCCGGCAAGGTCAACCCGGTGATCTGCGAATCGGTGACCATGGTGGCGGCGCAGGTCATGGGCCTGGATCAGGCCAATGCGGTGGCGGCCCAGAGCGGTAACTTCCAGCTCAACGTGATGTTGCCGCTGGTGGCCAGCAACCTGTTGGACATGACCGGCTGGCTGGCCAACAGTTGCCGGAATCTGGCCGACCGGGCCATCACCGGAATGACTTTTAATGAAGAGCGTCTGGCGGCAGGGGTGGGCAAGAACCCGATTCTGGTCACGGCCCTCAATCCGGTGATTGGCTACGAGAAGGCAGCGAAGATCGCCAAAGACGCCTTTGCCAGTGGCCGCCCGGTGATCGATGTGGCCGAGGAGCAGTCCGACCTGTCCCGGGACGAACTGGAAAAGCTGCTGGACCCGAAAACCCTCACTCGCCCCTGAATGGGAAGGGTGCACTGAGGCGCGGTGCACCCTTCCCACAGCTTTTCGCTCCTCGTGACTCGCTTGTCGCAACTCATGCTAGACACAGCGTCTACACCGGGTAGTATTTTGTTACCTTTGGCACAGCTGAACGGATGACCCGTGCGGGGGACTGTGTCAGTCTGGAGCGCCTTACATACCCTGTAGTGGTCAACTAATACCGGACAGTGATTTAGGTTTTTCTTCGGCCACCGCAGGGGCGATCCCGCCGTTGTAGCTGTGAGGCCTGTGGTAATTGTAGTAACCCATCAGATAGTCACCGATATCTTTCTTTGCTTCGGGCAAGTTGCGGTAGCCCATCGTAGGCACCCACTCTGATTTGAGGCTGCGGAACAGCCTTTCCATTGGCGCATTGTCCCAACAGTTGCCCCGCCGGCTCATGCTTTGCTGCATTCGATAGCGCCATAACCGCTGCCGGAACACTCGGCTGGCATATTGGCTGCCCTGATCCGAGTGGAACATGAGTTTCTCAGGTTGACCGCGTTGCT
>NZ_FNUM01000019.1 GCF_900107995.1 Alcanivorax sp. DSM 26293
GAATGGACACTCAAGAGTGAATTGTGGCCTGAATTCGATGGCAGATGCCTGTTGAGGATCGTAAAAGCGAAAAAAGCGAGTTATTCAGACCTTCCTTAGGTTTATAAGCATCAACCCAAACTTGAACTAATGCATCACATTTTTGAGCGAAAATCTCTTTCAAGATGCCAGAGTTGTAACCCACATTGGGTCGTATTGCTTCTTTGATTGATTCGTCCGGGTTGAGCACCGCAATGCAACTACCATCCTCGATGTTGTGGCTTACATATCCAACGAGCATGACGACACTTTTTACTCCGGAAAATTCGTGCTCTTGAAATTCAAAGATGTCATCTTTCTTGACGTTTGATGAAAGCGCGCTCAACACAGAGCTTTCTGCGATTTGCGCCAATTGGTCTACTATTTTCATTGAGGCTCCTCTTCCACAGAACAGGCACAGGAAGCTCGCTCGAATATCCAATGAACGCACCGGCTTCCTATCACATTTATCAAATTTATATACCGACCGATAAAAGCAGAAATCTCAACGGGTTACAACGGCGTCCTTTCTGAGCGGCGGAGATATGAGGAAGGCGTCGTTTTCTGGTACGCGCTGGGGTCAGGCTCTTCTAACTGTTTGAGCACAGCTGACCGATGTGAGTACGGTTTTGGCGGGGGTATTCGCGCCTCGAGAGGCGCTCCTACAAATACAGCTATAGAGGTAAGAAGCAGGGCCGGACGGCCCTGCCCTGGCAGGATTCAGCCTTTGTTTTTCCAGTCCAGGCTATACAGATCGTGGCGACGGTCGCGCAGGTTGGTTACCGAGCCTTCCCGGTGGAGCAGTTTCAGTTTTTCCAGGTCCACGTCCGCGAACATGAGCATTTCGGTATTGGGCACCGATTCGCTGATGATGGCATCGTGGGGGAAGTAGAAGTCGCTGGGGGAAAACACCGAGGACTGGGCGTACTGGATGTCCACGGCGTCCACCCGGGGCAGGTTGCCCACGGAACCGGCGATGGCCACGTAGCATTCGTTTTCGATGGCGCGGGCCTGGGCGCAGTGACGTACGCGCAGGTAGCCGTTTTTGGTGTCGGTCCAGAACGGCACGAAGAGAATGTCCATCTTTTCGTCCGCCAGGATACGACCCAGCTCGGGGAATTCCACGTCGTAGCAGATCAGGATACCCACCCGGCCCGCATCGGTATCGAATACCTGCAACTTGTCACCGCCCTGGATGACCCAGTCGCGCCGTTCGTGGGGGGTGATGTGGATCTTGTACTGGGCTTCCACGGAGCCGTCGCGGCGCATCAGGTAGGCTACGTTGTAGACTTTTTCATTTTCGATGACGGGCATGGAGCCGCCAACGATGTTGATGTTGTAGCTCACCGCCATGTCGGCCAGGGCGTCGCGTACTTCGTCGGTGAAGCTGGCCAGGAAGCGCACCGCTTCCACGGAGTTCAGTTCCGGACGCAGGCCCATGAGGGGGGCGCTGAAGAATTCCGGCAGCACCGCGAAGTCGGCGCGATAATCGGACAACGCATCGATGAAGAATTCCACCTGGTTGAGCAGATCCTGCACGTCGCGGGCGGCGCGCATGCGGCGCTGGACAACCCCTACGCGCACCACGGTGCGGCGCGGCCATTCGGCGTCGTCGTCTTCCGGTTCGTAGAGGATGTTGTCCCATTCCAGCAGGGTGGCGTAGCCGTGGGAGTCTTCGTCTTCCGGCAGGTAGGCCTTCATCAGACGTTTCACGTCGAAGCCGTTGGAGAGCTGGAACGACAGGATGGGGTCATAGATGGCGCGAGCTTCCACCTGCTCGATATATTCGGTGACCGGCATCTGGTCCGCATAGTTGGTGTAGCCGGGCAGCCGGCCACCGGCCAGGATGGCACGCAGGTTTTCCTCGCGGCACAGCTCCTTGCGGGCCTCATAAAGACGACGGCCCAGGCGATAGCCCCGGTATTCCTTGTCCACGAACACATCCAGGCCGTAGAGCGCATCGCCCTTCCTGTTGTGGGAGCGCACCTTGTCGTCGGTGATCAGGTCTTCATAGCGATGCGGGTTGGAGAAGCGGTCGTACCTGACCTTGATGGTCAGCGCGGTGGCCACCAACTCGCCGTTGTCCTCGATCACCAGTTGCCCTTCCGGGAAGATACGGATCAGGGTTTTGATGGTCTCTTCCGGCCAGGCCCCACCGATGTCGTGGTACACCTGGTCCATGAGCAGCGCCAGCGCGGGGTAATCCTCTTCGGTGAGAGTGCGCAGACGCAGGCGAGTGGTTTCTTCTGCCATAACAGAACAGCTCCTTCAGTCACCGACAGCGGGCTTACCGATGCCGGAAAAATTATGCATTGAGTGGCGGAAAGGGAATCAGCCAGCTCATGTCCCGATTCTGCAACGCATGCATGCCGCTGGGATAGAGCGCCACGCCATCCGGGCGAATAAAAATCACGCCACCGCCATTCAGGCCCACATAGCCGGATTGATGCTCACGGACAAACCCGCAGTCATCCTGCCAGTCCGGTTGCAGGGAGGCTGGAATGGTTTCATAGCCGATGACACCATTGGCCAGAGGGTCGTCGATGGCCACGCGGTCCCGGTACAGGCCCACAGCATCCTCGCCCACCAGCAGAACCATACCCTGGTGAAAGTGCAGCAGTGTGACATTGCCGCGCCGGGGCAAGTTGAGATTTTCCTGTTGGTCAATAATGGTATCCATGAAACAAATAATCCTGACTGATCGGACGGATAAATGGCTGAAAACATTGTAATACTTACCGGCGCGGGAATCTCGGCGGAATCCGGTATCAAGACCTTCCGCGCCGCCGACGGGCTGTGGGAAAACCATCGGGTGGAAGATGTGGCCACCCCGGAAGCGTTTCTGCGCGATGCCGCCCTGGTGCAGAATTTCTACAACAAGCGCCGTGAACAGCTGCTCAGCGCGGCGATCAAGCCCAATGCGGCCCACCAGGCCCTGGCAAAGCTGGAACAGGCCTTTCCCGCCGGCCAGGTACTGCTGGTCACCCAGAACATCGACAACCTGCACGAACGGGCCGGCAGTCGCAACCTGATCCATATGCACGGCGAGTTGCTCAAGGGCCGCTGTCAGTCCTCCGGCGGCCTGGTGGAGGTCACCGGCGAGCTGACGCCGACCCTGCCCTGCCCGCTCTGCGGCGCCAAGGGGTGCCTGCGCCCCCATGTGGTGTGGTTCGGGGAAATGCCCCTGGAGATGGAGCGCATCTACCAGGCCCTGGCCCGCTGCGACCGCTTTATCAGCATCGGCACCAGCGGCAATGTGTACCCGGCAGCGGGTTTTGTGGAAGAAGCCAACCGCCACGGCGCCCATACCGTGGAGCTGAACCTGGAGCCCTCCCAGCGGCTGACCGCCTTTGCCGAACACAGGCATGGGCTGGCCACGGAGCTGGTGCCGGCGTATGTGGAGGCGTTGATTGCCGGGTTATAGCGGCAAGCTTCAAGCTACAAGCTGCAACACGGGGCAGATTTTACTGTATCCGCCTGGGATCGGACTTCGCGCTGATACGCCGCAACGCGGGCACAACCTGTTCCATTACCCGAGACCTATCCCGCGCCTTGTAGCTTGCAGCTTGTAGCTTGAGACCGTCCCGATTGCCCCCATCTATCCACCCCAGAGCCCGCCCCGTATTTCTCTGGCCGCCTGATTGGGCTAGACTGCTGGACCTCTACAAAAGGAGTGTCAGCCAGAGCCACCCGCCATAATACGGGGCCCGGGGCCTCCAGCAACGACAGGTAGTAAAGACCATCATGACCGATAAACAGGTAGACGATCTCAATATCGCCTCGCAGGAACTGCTGATCACCCCCAATGCGCTGAAGGAAGAGCTGCCGCTTTCCGACAATGCCCGCCAGACCGTGATCGAAGGCCGCGAGACGATTCGCAATATTCTCGACCGCAAGGACCACCGTCTGTTCGTGGTGATTGGCCCCTGCTCTATCCATGACACCAAGGCGGCCATGGAGTACGCACAGAAGCTGAAGGCCCTGGCCGAGGAAGTGAAGGACACCATCTACCTGGTGTTGCGTGTCTATTTTGAAAAGCCCCGCACCACCGTGGGCTGGAAGGGGCTGATCAACGACCCCTACATGAACGATTCCTTCAAGGTGCAGGACGGCCTGCACATTGCCCGCAAGCTGCTGCTGGATGTGGCCGAGCTGGGCCTGCCCTCTGCTACCGAGGCGCTGGACCCGACCACCCCGCAGTATCTGCAGGACCTGATTGCCTGGAACGCCATCGGCGCCCGCACCACCGAGAGCCAGACTCACCGGGAAATGTCCTCCGGTCTGTCCAGCCCGGTGGGCTTCAAGAACGGCACCGACGGCAGCCTGGATGTGGCGGTGAACGCCATGCTCAGCGTCAAGCACCCGCACCGTTTCCTGGGTATCGACCCGGAGGGCCGTGTGGCGCTGACCACCACCAAGGGCAACCAGTACGGCCACGTGGTACTGCGTGGCGGCGGCGGCAAGCCCAACTACGATTCCGTGTCTGTGGCCCTGGCCGAGCAGGCCCTGGAGAAAGCCGGTGTGTCCACCAACATCATGGTGGATTGCTCCCACTCCAACTCCAACAAGGACCCGAGCCTGCAGCCGCTGGTCATGGAGAACATTGCCAACCAGATTCTGGAAGGCAACCAGTCCATCGTCGGGCTGATGGTGGAATCGCACCTGAAGTTCGGTAACCAGAAGATTCCGGAAAAACTGGAAGATCTGGAATACGGCGTGTCCATCACCGATGGCTGTATCGCCTGGGATACCACCGAGAAAGCCATTCGCGAGATGGCCGACAAGCTCCGCGACGTCTTGCCGAAGCGCAACAGCTGATCGCTGGCTGATACGGAAAAGCCGCCTTGATGGCGGCTTTTTTGTGTCCGGAATTTTCCTCCTGCAGTAGCCAGGCGGCAGGCAGAGCTGAACGCCCGACTGACCATCGCCACCGACCATGTAGGGTGCACTGAGCCTAAGGCGAACTGCACCGATCCGGCGTTTGATGGTGCAGTTCGCCTTAGGCTCAGTGCACCCTACGACTGGAAATTCGTCAGTGTTTTCGACCATAAAAAAGCCCGGCGCGAAGGCCGGGCTTTTTCTGTTGCGGTACTGAGTGAGACTTAGAACAAGCCACCCAGCAGGTCTTCGAACAGATCCGTCAGGGCGTTGCCGGATTCCAGGGACAGGCCATCACCGGTTTCCTGGTTCACCAGACAGGCCAGACCCAGGGTCAGCGACAGATTACCTTCATCGTTGAAGGCACTCAGCAGCGGACAACCGGGCAGCAGACCGATTTGTTCAGAGTTGAGCAGCTCGACTCGGTCCAGGGACTCGATAAAGCAGTCGGCCGGATCCACGGTACCGGTTCCGGACGTGTCCGGGCATACCTGGTCGGTGAGCGGGTTCGGCTCAGTCAGCGGGCCCAACAGCTCTTCCAGGGCAGCCAGGCCAGCGCCGGCTTCGCTCAGGCAGTCGGTGGGCGTGGTGGGACCCACACCACCGGCAGCGGTTTCCGGACAGAACTGCTCCAGCAACGGCGCAAGCGGGTTATCCCCACCGCCACCACCGGGCAGACCACCACCGGCCGCTTCCATGAAGCAGGCCGCCGGATCAATCGGTGCATTGGCAGAGGTTTCCGGGCACAGGGCTTCGGTCAGCGGGTTGGAACCCAGCAGCAGCTCCTCCACGTTGCCGAAGTTGTTACCGGCTTCGGTCAGACAGTCGATCGGCGTGGTCGGACCCAGATCCGCCTCAGCGGTATTCGGGCAGAACTGC
>NZ_FNUM01000004.1 GCF_900107995.1 Alcanivorax sp. DSM 26293
CAACCTGAGAAACTCATGTTCCACTCGGATCAGGGCAGCCAATATGCCAGCCGAGTGTTCCGGCAGCGGTTATGGCGCTATCGAATGCAGCAAAGCATGAGCCGGCGGGGCAACTGTTGGGACAATGCGCCAATGGAAAGGCTGTTCCGCAGCCTCAAATCAGAGTGGGTGCCTACGATGGGCTACCGCAACTTGCCCGAAGCAAAGAAAGATATCGGTGACTATCTGATGGGTTACTACAATTACCACAGGCCTCACAGCTACAACGGCGGGATCGCCCCTGCGGTGGCCGAAGAAAAACCTAAATCACTGTCCGGTATTAGTTGACCACTACAAAGTTTTGCCCGTCTTCGAGGAACAGGGGGATGATGGCATTCTGCAATATCAATTCCCGGACACCCACAAGGGCGGCAGATGGAGAACCACCAAGCCACGGCATGAAATAGCGGCAATGAAGGAGTTTGTGGACCAAAAGAACAAGAATCTTAGAAAGCTGTGCAAGATGGGAAGAGCATGGAAGAACAAGCACGGCGTTTATATGGGTGGGTTACTGATTGACACGCTGGCTTATAACTTTCTGAAGTCCACCGACACATATGACAACAAGGGTGAAGCCTCTTACGGCGAGCTTTGCCGCGACTTCTTCGAGTTCTTAATGAATCAGCCCAACCAGGACCATTACCAGGCGCTTGGAAGCAACCAGGATGTGAAGGTAAGAAAGAAGTTCCAACGTAAAGCCAGAAAGGCCTACAAACTCACATTGAAGGCCATAGAATCTGGCACTGAGAACATCGCCAATCAGAAATGGAAGAAAGTTTTTGGGCGTCCTTTCCCTGCTGCAATCCAAGATAATGCACTAAAATCTTCTCATACCTGGCGGAATACCGAGCAATTTATCGAAGATGAACATTCCATAGACATTCGTTATGGCATAGACATGGACTGTGATGTTATCAAACAGGATGGATTTAGAGCCGGAGCGTTGAGAGCAATGCTAACCACGGGCATTCGGATCACTCCCAAAAGAAGGCTCAAGTTCACAGTTACCTCATGCGACGTTCCACCCCCGTATACTCTGAAATGGAAAGTCCTGAATAGAGGAGAAGAAGCGCAACGGCGCGATTGTATTCGCGGCCAGATATTTGTCGATACTGGAACCAAGTCCAATAACGAGACAGCAGACTTCAAAGGCGAACACGTTGTGGAGTGCTACGCTATTAAGAACAATGTTGTTGTCGCGAAGTCACGAATTTCCGTGCCCATAGAATAACAAGGACTCATCTAATGGATATAAATTTATCTATAAGGGATAGGGCTGGTAAGACTTTCACACTGAAAACCTCGGAAGAAGCGCGTTCCTTACTAGAGGCGGAAGTACAATATTGGTCCGAGGCAAAAGCAAAGCTTGGGAAGAATCTTACAGGAGCACTTCCATCAATCCCCCAGAACATCAAGGCCTTTCTGGATCAACTTAAATTCTTTGAGGAAGCAGAGTCTTCGGACCCCAAACCCTCAAACATCAATCAGGTGAATCAGAAATTCCAGCAATCAAAGCAGCAATTCACGAACTGGGCCACTCAGAACTGGATATATCGCGGAAATGCTTTCACAGAAGCCATGCTCGCTGCCTTCGAGTACTCACAGGAATCAGGCAATGCTTTCTTGGACGCCATAATCAATAACCGAGCCCACCTACATGGGAATCCGCCATCACTGAATACCTTTACAGGCATATTGATGGCCTATGAGTATTACTTTCAAGACCGCTCACATCTTGTTAAGCGCCGTAACGCAGAGAAAAAATCATTCACAACTCTTAGGAATGACCTTGAAGATGAGCGCAACAGGCTGGTATCCGAGATAGTGGAATTTCGGAACGAGATCGATTCCTGGAAAGATGGAACGCAGGAAGACTTCAAGGGCTGGTTTGGTCGGATACAGAAGCAGACCGCAGAATGGTTTACCCATCACAAAGAGCGGTCGGACGAGGCCATTGACGATCATTCAGCGCTCTTTAATAAAATGGCAGATCATGCGGTCAGTCGTGTTCAGGAGCTTGAAGAGCTTTATCGGGAAAAGCTGCGTCTGGCCGCGCCTGCCACTTACTGGGCAAATCGCGCCAGGAACCTGAATTTTCAAGGGTTACTGTGGGCCTGCCTCCTGATCGTAACCTCTGTTGCAACTATCGCGGGAGCTGGCTGTTTCTTCTGGGGTTGGCTACATAAAGAGCCTGTGCCATTTGGCTTGCAGAGCTTGCAAGGTGTCGCTTTATTTGGCGCTACTGCCGCCGCTGCTGTGTTCCTGATCAGAATGTTGTCAAAACTGACTTTCAGCGCCTTCCATCTACAACGTGATGCCGAAGAGCGGGAACAGCTCACCCACCTGTATTTGGCCTTGATTCATGAAGGCGCCCTGGATACTGATTCACGGGATATTGTGCTCCAGGCCCTGTTCAGCCGCGCCGATTCTGGCCTGCTTGGCGGTGACCACGGGCCCACCATGCCTAGTCCGGCAGACATCATTGCTGGCGTTTCCCGGGTAAAAAGCTGATGTTTTTCAACCGGTTAATCACATATTTCTCTCAGCAGTGCCGTCAACCGTCGGTTGACAACATGCATCTGATGCCGGGCTATTTCTGGCACAACCCCCCCCTCACAGGGTCATTCAGTTGGCTGCTGCCCGGGGCGAGAAAACCGCTCAAAAGGCGGTTTTCTCATGTCTGGCCTGCCGGTTATTGTCCGGGCACCCGCTTCAGCTGGCTAACTCCAGGCTCGAGTTCCGCATTGCAACGCCGCAAGCCGGCAAGTTATAATCGCACCAACACAACCGCCACGCTTAGTGCCTGCAAGGGTAACGCGCAACCTTGGCGGTTTTTTTATGCCTGCTTACAACGCATTGTCTTCGGAGGCAGGCATGCCTGAACAGTACAAAAAACCTGCGCTTACCTTTGAGCAGCAACTGTCTCACCTGCAAAACCGTGGCTTGGTGATTAACGATCAGGCTGATGCCTTGCTAAAGTTGTCTGCCATCAGTTACTACCGCCTCAGTGGTTATTGGTTTCCTTTCCGTTTACGGGATAAGAACGGCCAGCCAGAAAATCATTTTATTGCCGGGACAGGTTTCGATCAGGTACTGGAGCTATATGAATTTGACAGGCATTTGCGCGCTCTAGTGATGGACGCCATTGAACGGGTCGAAGTGGCTGTTCGTACGCGCATCACCTACCACATGGGGCATACTTACGGCGCTTTTGGCCACACAGTCGCCGCCAATTTCCATCCGAAATTTGATCATTTTAATTGGCTAAAAAAACTGGAAATGGAAGCCAGCCGATCCTCCGATCAGTTTGTTCGCCATTACAAAGAAAGATACAACGGCTTTCCAACATTACCCGTATGGATGCTGACTGAAGTCATGAGCTTTGGTGCTTTATCCTTCTTTTACAAAGGATTGAAAAATCCCGATAAAAGAGCTGTAGCGGCCTACTTTAACCTGCACCCAAAACGCTTGGGAGACTGGCTGCATACTCTGACATATGTCCGTAATGTCTGTGCGCACCATAGTCGTCTCTGGAATCGGGAGCTGGCCATTCGGCCCGATAAAGCAAAGGAGCCAGAGTGGCAGCCCCCTGTAACCCCACGGAATGACAGGCCTTTCTATATCCTGCTGATGCTGCGTTATTTATTGCGACAATCGGGCAATGGCGATGAGTGGGCAGTACAAATAGATAGGCTGCTGACACCTATTACACAAACCAATACATACCGTCTTGCCATGGGCATACCGGAAGATTGGAAGGATCACCCCCTGTGGAAATAAAACCGAATATTAAATTCCAGGAAGAATACAGTGCCAAACTCCCAGCACTGACGCTGCTTACTAACCTGGGCTGGTCTTTTATTTCTCCTGAGAAAGCCCTGGCGGCCCGTGACGGCAAGGCCGATGAGGTAGTGCTGCGCAAGGAACTACGTGCCGAGCTACAGAAACGCACTTTCACCTTTTCAGGAAAACGCTATCCGCTATCGGAAAAATCCATCGACAACCTGATTGCCGAGGTATGCAGCCCGGCCTTGAACGAAGGGCTTCTCACTGCCAATGAACGCCTCTACAACCATCTTCTGTACGGCATATCCGTTACTGAATTTGTTGATGGCAAGAAAGCCAGCCCGACCATAGCCCTTATTGACTGGCACGACCCTGCCAACAACAGCTTCGTGGTTACTGAGGAATTTACTGTTACCCGGTCTGGTGGCGTGGAATCACGCCGTCCGGATATCGTCTGTTTTGTGAATGGTATTCCGCTTGTGGTGATTGAAGCCAAGCGCCCGGACGGGAGCTCGAAGAAAGGGCCAACCATTGACGAGGGTATCTCGCAAAGCCTGCGCAATCAGCGGCACGACGAAATCCCTTTGCTGTTTGCCTACAGCCAGATGCTGCTTTCCATTAACGGCAACGAAGGCCGCTATGGCACCTGCCACACCCCGGCCAAATTCTGGTCGGCCTGGCGAGAGGAAGATATTACTGATGCCGATATGGCTGCTATCAAGAACAGGGTTCTGTCGAGTGAGCAGCTTGCGAGCTTGTTTAACCATCGCCCTGCAGCCGACCTGGAGTGGTATCAAAACCTGATCGCCGGGGGCGAGTTGGCGGTAACCGGCCAGGATCAACTGCTGATTAGCCTACTCAGCCCTGCTCGCCTGCTGGAGATGACCCGGTTTTTTACCCTTTTCGATAAGAAGGCCGGCAAGATCGTAGCTCGCTACCAACAGGTTTTCGGCATCAAGCGGCTGATCGAGCGCATCAATACCCGTACCCCTGGAGGAGGCCGTGAGGGCGGTGTTATCTGGCACACCACAGGTTCGGGAAAGTCGTTCACGATGGTCTTTCTAAGCAAGGCACTGATTCTGCACGATAGCCTGAAGCAGTGCCGCATTGTGGTTGTCACTGATCGGGTGGATCTGGAGACGCAGCTCAGCAAAACCTTCGCCTCGGGTGGCGAGCTGGCGGGCAAGAAAGACAAGAGCGCAGCGATGGCCACCTCTGGCAAGCGCTTGGCAGAGCAGATTGGCAAGGGCACTGAGCGAATCATCTTTTCACTGATCCAGAAGTTCAACACCGCCACCAAGCTCCCTGAGTGCGTCAATCTTAGCGCGGATATTATCGTGCTGATCGATGAAGGGCATCGCAGCCAGGGCGGTGAAAACCATATCCGTATGAAGCAAGCCCTGCCTAATGCCTCTTTTGTGGCCTTTACCGGCACGCCCCTGCTCAAGGATGACAAGACCACCAATAAGTTCGGCCCCATCGTGCACGCCTACACAATGCAGCGCGCCGTGGAAGACAAAACTGTTACGCCGCTGCTGTATGAAGAGCGCATTCCTGACCTTGATGTGAATGAGCGCGCCATAGATAGCTGGTTTGAACGCATCACCGAGGGGCTATCAGATGAACAGAAAGCCGACCTGAAAAGAAAATTTGCCCGCAAAGGTCAGGTGTATGGTGCTGACGATCGAATCCGGATGATTGCATTGGATATTGCCAACCACTTCGTCAAAAACATTGATGAGGGCCTGAAGGGGCAACTCGCCTGCGATAGCAAGGCTGCTGCTATCAAGTATAAGCAATACCTGGATGAAGCCGGTTTGTTTGAATCAGCGGTGGTAATGAGCCCACCAGACACACGGGAGGGCAATACGGCTGTCGATGAAGCTGCCACACCGGAGGTCTCCCAGTGGTGGAAGGACAACGTGGGTAGCCAGGATGATCAGGCTTACACCAAGCACCTGGTTGAGCGATTTGAACAGGATGACTCACTCAAGATACTGATCGTGGTGGATAAGCTGCTGACGGGATTCGATGAGCCAAGGAATACCGTGCTCTACATCGACAAGCCACTTAAGGAGCACAATCTGATTCAGGCTATTGCCCGGGTTAACCGGCTACATCCCAAGAAGAAGTTTGGCCTGTTAATCGACTATCGCGGCATTCTTGCTGAGCTGGATACCACTATCCAGAAGTATCAGGATCTGGCCTCGCGCACCCAAGGCGGCTACGACATTAACGATATTGCCGGCCTCTACAGCCAGATGAGCACCGAGTACAAACGCCTGCCACAGCTATACAAGCAACTCTGGGCGATTTTTGACGGCGTCAAGAATAAGAACGACATTGAGCAACTTCGCCAGGTATTGGTACCGAAGATTAAGGAAAACACGTCTTCCAAGGCTGGTGAACAGGGTGAATTGGTAGATGTTAACCTCAAGGTGCGTGAAGACTTCTATGAGGCCTTAACTGCTTTCGCCAGTTGCCTTAAAGTGGCCCTGCAATCAGCAACCTTCTTCGAAGACAAGAGCTTTAGCGATGACGATCGCCGCCATTACAAGGAGACCGTCAAGCAGTTCTCCAGCCTGCGCCAAATGGTGCAACGAGATGCCGGCGAAAAGGTCGACTATGACGAATATGCTGAGCAGGTAAAAAAGCTTCTGGACAAGCATGTCGTCGGCGTAGATGTCAAAGAACCTGGCGGTGTGTATGAAGTCGGCAAGATGGGCCAAAAACCGCAACCGGAAGACTGGAGCGAAGAGAAAACCCGCAATGAAACCGATATCATCAAGACTCGTGTAACCCGAATGATCGAGCAGGACCTTCGAGACGACCCCTACGCACAGGAGGCGTTCTCCAAACTTCTGCGCCAGGCAATTGAAGAAGCCGAGAAACTGTTTGACCACCCCCTTAAGCAATACATGCTGTTCCAGGAGTTTGAAGAACAGGTCCGGGACCGCAAGTTGAGTGATATTCCGGATGCCTTTTCCGGTAATCGCCATGCTCAGGCGTATTTTGGCGTATTCAAGAAACTATTGCCCGAAGCTTTAGCTGTCATGGACCAACAAATCCAAGACAAATGGGTGAAGCTCGCCTTTGATGTCGACCAGTCTGTGGAAGCGTCTGTTGCGGAAAACTCCATTAACCCACAGAACATCGAAGCCGATATTCGCAAGAAGCTTCTTCCTCGCATGTTCCAGGAGTGCAAAGCCATTGGTGGCGGCATGGACCAGGCAAAAAAAATCGTGGAGATGGTAGTGCAGATTACCCGTGTCGGCTTGAGTGGGATGTAAATCTGATGGGAGTTCCGATCAGAACTGCTGGGCAACGCTTGCATTTTTGCTACGGCGACGAGCACATTTCCTTTGAGCGCATCGAGAGGCCGAAAGCCACGGGAAAAGTCCTGATCAAGGTTCATCCTGACTGTCGCGTAATGGCCTTGGTGCCCCACAATACAAGTAACGACGCTGTCCTGATGGCCGTAAAGAAACGAGGGCGCTGGATTTACGAGCAACTGCGCGACTTCCGAAGACAGATGGAACACGCCACGCCACGCAAGTACATCAGTGGTGAAAGCCACTATTACCTTGGCAAACAGTATCTTCTCAAGGTGATTGAGGCACCTAATCGGGCTCCAACCGTCAAACTACTGCGCGGAAAGCTGGAAGTTTCTGTAAGAAGAAAAAGCCCTCAGAAGGTACGTGAACTTCTGGCCGAGTGGTACAAGGCACGCGCCAAGGAAACCTTTTCCAAGCGGTTAGACGCCTTATTGGAGCAGACACTCTGGGTGCCCGGCCGCCCTCCCATTCGCGTTTTGACTATGAAAACTCAATGGGGAAGCTGTTCACCAAATGGCAGGCTCACCCTCAACCCCCATTTGGTTAAGGCACCAAGAGAGTGTATTGATTACGTCATCCTGCACGAGCTTTGCCATATCGCCGAACACAACCACAGCGAGAGGTTTTATCGGCTCATGGCACAGGTAATGCCAACGTGGGAAGCCACCAAGGAGCGATTGGACGGCATGGCCAGCCGGATATTGGACTTGTAACGGCTAACGACGCGCCGGCACACACCAAGTGGAAGAAGAGGGCTATCATGAGCATGCCGATAACGAAGGGGGCGGCATTACAGAATCTCCTTTCCCACAAGGGGATCATTCCCCCTTGTAATAGACAGCTTGATCGACTGATCACATACTGTCCGCTCCTGGGTACTTGTCAGAAGAGCCAAAGCCATGAAACCAGAGGTAGAACGCCCAAAAAACAGCGATGCGGTGAGAAAGCCTCCTCGCAAGGAGAACCCTCCTTTCTCGGAGATCGATTTGCTGAAAAATCTCGACGCGCATGGTGCTCATGCTGATGAGCTCGCCCTGCCTTCAGCTTCTGAGATGGGGGAGTGATGGTGAACCCATCAAGACACGGTGAGGTTGTTATGCACAACCATCCGCACCCAGGAGAAGTCCTGAAAGAAATGGTGATGGCACCCTTGGGTCTATCCGTAACCGAGGCCTCAAGCCGTTTCTCAATATCTCGTGCCGATATGCTGAGCGTGTTAAACGGCAAGGCAGGCATCAGCTCTGATCTGGCTGAACAGCTTGAATTGGCAGGGGCCGGCACTGCGCGTGCATGGCTTGCTTTGCAAGCCAACTATGACTTGTGGGCGTCCCAGCAAGACAGGAAATAGCCTGTTCACCGGTACCGGTAGACCCCGCTACCAGATCGTTTCGCATACGAAACCGCCTGGATTTCACAATAAAAAAGCCTGGCTATAAAGCTAGTCTTTGACCACTTCATAGTTAGTTAGATCAGGCAGGAAAGAAGCGGAGGACCCACATACGTCGCATAGAACCTTAACGACAGACTCCACTTCCACCATGGCAGAGATTTTCATTTCCGCCTCCAAGCTTATATGAATGGGCAGTGTTACTGTTCCGAAAGAAGCTCGCTCGGGGAAACACCAAGCGCGTTGCTGATTTGATGAATTTTCAGCAGGGTGATGTTCTTCTCGCCACGTTCAATATGGCCCATATAACTACGATCAAGGCCAGCCTGACTCGCAAGTTCTTCCTGGGACAGCCCTCTCTCCTTACGCAAGGCCCTAACCTTTGAGCCAAACGCCTGTAGACGAGCATCTTGCATGAAAGTCTCACCTTAAAAGTGAGGACTATCATTTTTTGATGCCTATTCATCCACGGACTATAATGCTCATTTTCATGTTAAGGGAACTATGCACATCCAAAGAAATTCATCCTGCCCATGTGGGAGCGGAAAAAAGTTTAAAAAATGCTGTATTAACAGGCAGTTGCCGGCAGATTCCATCTACCAAGAGGCTTTCTATAACGTCATCAATCAAGCACTTCCATACCCGATCGGCTCGCCAGCCGAAAATTCCGTCGAATTCCAGAGGCTTGAGGACTGGGCGAATTCCTATCTATCCCAAATAAACCAAGACCATCCGTTATATTCTGTCCTCTCAGACCACTTGTGTACGCACCAGCAAATTATTGACCTCGCCAAAAGCCTGCAAATCTGGGATTACATATCAGTGGCAGAGCCTCTCTTTGACGCCTGGCTGTCAGCGCAAAATGAGTAATTTTGGATTTGACCTATCAGGAAGGCCTTTCATGTCCATATCTCTTCATATGTACATATACGATTAGGGCCAGCTATATAACCCGTACGTCCGGGCCTTCCAGGGTATGTTCATAGTAAGGCGCGTTTTCCGGCACCATCACATTCAGATGCCGCTCCAGATCGCCGCGCACATCCGGGTCGGCATTTTCGTTGATGGTCAGCGAGGCGGAGGTGTGCTGGATAAAAAGATGCAGCAAGCCCACCTTCACCTCTGCCAGCTCCGGCAAGCCTTGCAGCACCTCACGGGTCACCAGGTGACAACCACGGCGTTGTGCCGCCAGCGTCAACGTTTTCTGAAACCACATCTTCGTCCCCTTTGGACCTTGGCCCCGGCTGCGGGAAGCGGCAGACTCGAAGGTCTGCGTTTTCATCGCACAGCATTCAAGGGGCATGCATGAAACTGAATGGCCAGACCATTGTACTCACCGGCGCTTCCAGTGGCATCGGCGCCGAGGCGGCAAAAATCATGGCGCGCCGGGGCGCCACCCTGTGCCTGGTGGCACGCCGGGAAGAACAGCTGCGTGAGGTTCAGGAAGTCATCGAAACAGAGGGTGGCTGCGCCTTTATCTACCCCTGCGACTTGAGCGACAACGCGGCCATCGAGGCCTGCGCCGCACGGATTCTCGCCGAGCAACCGCGTATCGATGCGCTGGTGAACAACGCGGCCCATTCCATCCGTCGCCCCATCGAGCAGTCCCTGGATCGCCTGCACGATTACCAGCGCACCGTACAGCTCAACTACATCGGCGCTGTGGCCATGACCCTGAAGCTGCTGCCGCGGTTTCTCGACCAGGGCCATGGTCATGTGGTGAATATTTCCAGCCTCTCCACCCAGGTGCCCATCCCTCTTTTTTCTGCCTACCTGGCCAGCAAGAGCGCCCTGGAATCCTTCACCCGCTCTCTGCAGGCAGAGATGGGCCATCAGGGCATCAGCACCACGGTGGTGTACTTCCCCATGGTGCGCACGCCCATGTCATCGCGTACCGCCATCTACAAATACATGCCGATGATGCACGTGAAAAAAGCCGCCGGCTGGATCGTGGAAGCCTGCGAGAAACGCCCGGCGCGCATCGCCCGCCCCATGGGCAAACTGGGCAGCGTGCTACTCGCCGCCCTTCCCGGCCCGGCCACCAAACTGCCGCAACCGTTGTTCCGGGGCATGGACAAACTGCTGGCCAGCCAGCTGAAGAAGAAAGGTTGACCCAACCCCGGCCGTAGGAGCGTCGCTCGCGGCGCGATTCCAAGCCAGGACAAAAGCACGCTCAACACAAAGCCCCTTCTTGCCCTCTGTAGCCTTGTGGAAAATCGATTTTTCTGGGGTTGGGTTATCGCGCCGCGAGCGACACTCCTACGGAGAGGCGTTAACCACATTGATCGCACTGCCCGCCTGCCACTGGCGGATATTTTCCACCACCCCGTCCAGCAAGCGTTGTCGACACTCTCTCGTGCCCCAGGCGTTGTGCGGGGTGATAATCAGATTGGGAATATCCGCCGCCAGCAACGGATGATCCACCGGCGGTGGTTCGCTGCTGAGCACGTCCAGGCCGGCGCCGCCCAGGTGGCCAGAACGCAGGGCATCGGCCAGCGCCGGTTCATCAATCAGGCCACCCCGGGCGGTGTTGATCAGAAAGGCGCCGGGCTTCATTTGCGCGATAAAGGACGCATTCACCAGCTTGTCGGTCTGCGCCGTCAGCGGGCAATGCAGGCTGAGCACATCCGCCTGCGGCAGCAACTCCGCCAACGCCACCCGCCCGGACTGGCCACCATGGCGCCGGAAGGATTCCGCCACCAATACCTGCATGCCAAGCGCCTCGGCCAGCCGGGCCACTTCCCGGCCCAGATCCCCGTGGCCGATCAGCCCCAGGGTCTTGCCGGCCAGCTCCATGATCGGGTGATTCAGCAGACAGAACTGGGCCGCCCGGCTCCAGGCACCGGCCTTCACATCCCGGTCGTACTGATGCCAGCGGGTGGCCAGTGACAGCATCAACGTCAAGGTGTGCTGGGCCACCGAGGCCCGCGCATAACCGCTCACATTGCACACGGTAATGCCCCGCTCCCGGGCAGCCTCCAGGTCCACATTATTGGTACCGGTGGCACAAATGCAGATAAGCTTGAGGGACGGGCAGGCTTTCAGGATCGCCGCATCCAGCACCACCTTGTTGGTGATGACCACCTGGGCATCCTGCAACCGCGCCACCCGCTCCTCCGGACGGGTCAGCGGATGGAAGGTCCAGGGCATCAACGCCTCCAGGGCGGCGAAGTCCATCTCGTCGGGGTTGAGGGTATCGGTGTCGAGAAAAACGCCCTGCATGTTCGGTCACCTTTATCGGGGAAGAAGGGAGGTGTTCCATGCTAACGGATTTGCTGGAGAAGATGGGCTTCACCCTGCCACAGCATGACTGGCAGAAACCGGTGGTGGGCGTCAGTGCCTGCCTGCTCGGCCAGAAGGTTCGCTACGACGGCGACCACAAGCACAACGCCATCCTGGTTCACCAGCTCGGTCCGCTTCTGCGTTTTCGCGATACCTGTCCGGAAGTGGCCATTGGCCTGCCGGTCCCGCGCCCGCCCATTCAGGTAGTGCAGGTGGATGACACCCTTCGCGTGAAGGGCGTGGACAATCCGCAGCAGGATGTCACCGACGCCCTGGAAGACGTGGCCTCCCGGTTCGGGGAACCGCTCAGCGGGTTTGTCCTGAAAGCCCGCTCCCCCAGTTGCGGCCACCTGAGCACCCCGGTGCACAACACCACAGGCCAGCAGATCGGCATGGCCTCCGGCGCCTTCGCCCGCAAGCTCCACGAATTATTTCCGCGCATTCCCCTGGCCAACGACAGCGACCTGGAAAAGCCCGCGTTTCTGCAGAGTTTTCTGCTACAGGTATATTGCTACCACCAGTGGCACCACAACGATCACCAGGGCCAGTGGCTCAATGCCATGCAGGCGCAAAGCGAACAACTGGACGAACCACTGCACAGCGGGCTGCGCCACTATCTCGATAAACTCGGGCAGGCGATGCATTGAGCGCTCTTCTCCCCTCCCCGCCACAACCGTTGGAGCCTTGCTCGCAAGGCGAAGGTTTTCGTTTCATCGGGCCTTCGCCTTGCGAGCAAGGCTCCAACAACAAGAGGGAGCTCACGCTTCAGAAAATCAGCGTCAGCCCACCGGTGACAACGGCAAACAGGATGGACAACCCGATCAGGGTCTTCCAGGGGAATGGTGGCGGGGGCGGCTCCACTTCGAGCTGCTTTTCCAGGTAATTCTTCAGCAGCTTGGTGTTGCGGGTATTGGCCTTGTAGATGGCATCGAAGGCATCGCCCACCACCGGCAACAGCCCGCCAAGAAAGTCGATGCCGATATTGCGCAGCATACGCAACTTCACACTCTTGCTGGCCCCGGCCCGCTGCGCTTCGATCAGCACATAGCTGGATAACACCAAGCCGGCCGCATCACCCACCAGCGGCACCAGGCCGATAATGGCCTCGGCACCGATCTGAAATTTGGTAAAGGGAATGCCGATGCTGCTGTCGGTAAAACGGCTGAACTTTTCCAGCCGCTCCAGGGTTGCCCGTTGCTGGGCTTCTGTCCTTGCTGCCATTACATCTCCACAAACAGGTGGCCGTCTTCTTCCGTGACCGGCCAGGTCTCCAGGGCTTTCTCGCCCCGCACCACATTCAACAACTGCACACCGGGGGGAAAGTTGGCCCACTCGGTGACTTCGCCGGTACGGATATCAAACCGCGCCCGGTGCAGCGGACACTGAACACACTTGTCCTCGACGATCTTGCCCTTGCCCAGGGACGCAAACATATGGGTACAACGGGCCTGAGTGGCATAAAAACCATCACTCAGGTGATACACCACCAGTTTTTTACCACCGGCTTCCATCGCACGGCTTTTCCCTTGCGGGAGGTCCTGGCTGGCACAGAGTTCATAACGCATGTTGCTCTCCTTGCTGGCTTGGAAAAATCAGTTGTGAGTGACGAGCCCCTGTAGGAGCACCTCTCGAGGTGCGAACCTTGCGCAGCAAGGAAATCGCCCGCAGGGCGATCAGGCATTACAGCGCTCGACAGGCTTCATTCATAGCATTGCGGAATCCCGGAAATCTCTGTCGCCTCGCTACGCTCGGTTCGCGCCTCGAGAGGCGTTATTCGCTACGCTCACCCTTCGGGCCGCACGGAAATACGTGCGTTACTCCGCTACGCTCCGTTCCTACAGCGGCTTCGTGGAAAACGCCTTTTAAGATTGGCGCCTATCACTCCAGATAGGTATACCCGGCCAGGCCTTCGCGTACCAGCCCGATAAAGGTTTCCTGCTCGCCGTCGCTCAAATGCGCCTGGCGACAATGTTGCTCCAGGGCTCCCAACAACTTGTCGGTATCGTAGTTCACGTAGCGCAGCACGGAGCTCACCGTGTCGCCCTGAATGGCATGGCTCAGGGTGATGGCGCCATCGGCTTCCACGTCCACATCCACGGAATCCGTGTCGCCGAACAGGTTGTGCATGTCGCCGAGGATTTCCTGGTAAGCACCCACCATGAAAATCCCCAGGTGGCCGTTGAGTTGTTCCGGCAGTGGCAAGGTGGCTTCCACGCCTTCGCCATCCACGAACTGGTCGATGCGGCCATCGGAATCGCAGGTAATGTCCTGGATCACCGCCCGGCGGGTGGCCGGCTTGTCCAGGCCGGACAGTGGCAACACCGGGAAGACCTGATTGATCCCCCACACATCCGGCACCGACTGGAACACGGAAAAATTCACGAACAACTTGTCCGCCAGGGTTTCGTTGAGGCTGTCGAGCAACTCGCGCTGCTGCTTGCGCAGCGGGTTCAACCGGCCGCGCAGGGCCAGCAGGCAGTTGATATACAGCTGCTCGCCCCGGGCGCGGGTGCCCAGGCCCAGGTCGCCGGCAATATAGCGCTGGTGAATGTCCTGCCAGGCACCGGTCACTTCCGAGAAACGCTCGATCAGATTGCCCGGCTCGCCGGCCAGCAACCCTTGCAGCTCCCACAACTGATGCAGCTCGGCCACGTCGTCGTCCGCCGGCGCCTCCACCGTCACCGGGGCCATCTGCTCCTGGTCGGTGATATTCACCAGCAACACCGCGTGGTGGGCGGTCAGCGCCCGGCCGGATTCGGAGATGATGTTGGGCTCCGGCAGGCCGTGCTGGGCGCACTGCTGCTGCAAGGTCTGCACGATATGGCGGGCATAGTCACCCACCCCGTAGTTCATGGAGCAATAGGAACGGGAGTGAGTGCCTTCATAGTCCACCCCCAGGCCACCGCCCACATCCACGGTTTCCACCGCCGCGCCCAGAGCGCGCATCTCGGTGTAGTAACGGGCCGCTTCGCGCATGCCCGCCTTGATGTCCTGGATATTAGCCACCTGGGAGCCCAGGTGGAAATGCAGCAGCTTCACGCAGTCCAGTCGCCCGGCGGCACGGCAATGCTCGATGGCCGCCATCAGCTGCGGCGCACTCAGGCCGAACTTGGACTTCTCGCCCCCGGTGTTCTGCCAGTTGCCCTTGCTGATGCTCATCAGCCGCACCCGCAGGCCGATGCGCGGCGATACGCCCAGCTCATCCGCCAGCGACAGCAGCGCCGGCAGCTCGGACATCTTCTCCACCACGATATGCACGTGAAAGCCCAACTTCTCGCCCATCAGCGCCAGACGCAGGTATTCCGCGTCCTTGTAGCCGTTGCAGACGATGGTATCGCCCGGGTTGGACAGGGCCAGCACGGCCAGCAGCTCCGGCTTGGAACCTGCCTCCAGGCCAATGCGCTCGCCGTCTTCGCGGGCGCGCAGAATCTCGTGCACCACCCGGCGCTGCTGGTTCACCTTGATCGGATACACCGGCGTATAGCCGCCCTGATAGTCGTTGCCCTCAATGGCCTCCCGGAAGGCCCCGGCCAGCAGCTTGACCCGCTGGCGAAGGATCCCGGAAAAACGCGCCAACACCGGCGCCCGCAACCCGGCCACCCGGCAGCTTTCCAGCACCGCTTCCAGCGTGGCCTGGCCGCCCTGCTCGCCATTGGGCCGCACACACAGCTGGCCCTGGTCGTCGATTCGGAAGTAGCTGTCGCCCCAGCGATCCACGTTATAGATGTCGCTGGCGGGCAAGGGAGATCTGTCGGTCATTACCTGTCCTGAAATAAGGGGTGTTGTCTGGGGGCATTATGCCTGCCGGGGCGCCGCACTCGCACCCCTTTTTCCTGCTTTACATGGGAGACGCAAGCCTTACAATCCGGCCCTGAGAGGCTAGGTTTTTGTGGGAAGTCATGCTTGCATGACGAAGGCAGAAGCTCCACGCCTGTCAGCCCCCACACCACGCCATCAGGAACCACCATGAGCAGCACCAAAGACAACTGGTTTTACGAGCACTTCGACACCGCCGGCACCGCTTTCGGCCTGCGCCTGAAACAAAAGCTGGAAGAAGTGCAGACCGAGTATCAGCACATCGAGATGTGGGAAACCGACACCTTCGGTTACCTGATGACCATCGATGGCGCCACCATGCTCACCACCCGCGACAACTTCCTCTACCACGAGATGATGTCGCACCCGGTGCTGTTCAGCCACGCCAACCCCAAGCGCGTCATCATCATCGGTGGCGGCGACTGCGGCACCCTGCGTGAAGTGCTGCGTCACTCCAGCGTGGAAAAAGCCACCCAGATCGACATCGACGAAATGGTCACCCGCTATTCCGAGAAATACTTCCCGGAACTGTGCGAGTCCAACGGCGACAGCCGCGCCGAGCTGCTGTTCGAAGACGGCGTGCAGTACATGCGCAACTGTGAAGACGGCAGCGTGGACGTGATCATTGTGGATTCCACCGACCCGGTAGGCCCGGCGGAAGGCCTGTTCAAGGCCGACTTCTTCCGCGATTGCCACCGCGTCCTGGCCGATGGCGGCATCATCGTGCAGCAATCCGAATCCCCGCTGCTGCACAGCGATACCATCATCAAGGACCTGCACGCCAACATGCGCGAAGCGGGCTTCACCACCACCCAGACCCTGCCCTTCCCGCAGCCGGTATACCCCAGCGGCTGGTGGAGCTGCACCATGGCCGGCAAGAACACCGACGTGAGCCAATTCCGCGAAGCGGATGCGACCGGTAAAGGGTTTGAGACGAAGTACTACACTGCCGCCCAGCATAAAGGGGCGCTGGTGTTGCCGCCGTTTATGGAGAAGGCGATTAAGGGCTAAGTTGAAAGTTGAAAGTTGAAAGTTGAAAGTTGAAAGTTGAAAGTTGAAAGTTGAAAGTTGAAAGTTGAAAGTTGAAAGTTGAAAAAATAATGCCCTTGTCTTCGATGGAAGCAAGGGCATTTTTTTATGAAGAAATCTTTTGGGAAATGGGAGACCTGACCCTCATCCTCTGACCCTCATCCTCTCCCATTATTCACTATCATCACATTCACTCTGGCAACAGCAGGCACTGTTGTTCTTTTTTCGCTCTGGGAAAACCCCACGCCGGGCTAGTTCCAATTGCGCTCTAAAGTCCTCATTATCCCACTTCTCTTCGACCTTTCTCGACACCCTCTCAATCTCATCAAGGCGGCCATTCTTCGCCAGAATCGCGACCATAGTTTGGATCTCTTCAGAGAAACTTTCATACGCATAGGCTTCCATTTCGCCATCCTTAGCACCCGGAACATCAAAGTTACTTACAACGTCCAGCTGCATCAGCTGCATATCCAGCTCTCTCTCTGAGTCAAGATATTTCCCTACCAGGGTGTACTTCTCAGCATCTATTAATGCCTGACGAGCCAAATTGGAAACCTTCTCCGCCAAACGCCCATCATTTCTGTCTAGCCACTCAAAGAGAGCAATTGTTCGCTCCTCATTGCCGAGAACCTCATTGATAGATTCAAAATCATGAAAGACAGAATAAATATCGCCACCATCTTTGATTTCATCCTCTGCCTTATCAACAAAGTATTCCAAAGCGACTAACGCATCAGGGTACTTAGTGCCCAAACAGCGCCAGTCGCTCAAGGCATATGACAGCCTAACTCCAGATAAAGAAAGCTGGTAATCAAGCGCGTATTGATGAAACCAGATATGTTTTCTCAGAGCCTCCTCGTATTTACCGTCTTTATGGGCCTGCAAGGCTTCATCAAACACCTTATCAGGATCAGAGTAAGCGTCTCTCTCGACCTCCACCCCATCACCACAACCCACCAAAAAAAACAAGAAAAGCAACCCCATTAATAACTTCACTTTACCCCCTGCTTCACTCTGAACAACGACTTATTCTGGAGAACCGACTTACAGCCAAAAGGGGACACGCACAGACTTGGCAAGAAAACCCATCAGTTAACTCACCAACAAAAATTAGCGCCCGTCAGCGAATAGCCATCTCGGATGTAAGAAATTTTCCAATATGTGAGTGTCCCCGATTTTGCCCCTTCAATAAATAACAATAGCGATAACAATCACAGCAAGATGAAGAATAAAAGAAACAACCCTCTCTAGACTTAGCTTACCTTCCCCCGGGATCTGCGATGTCATTAAATACATGGGCCTATCCGTTAAAAAAGATAAGACTTCATTCACTGCAACAAACAAACCAAAAAGAAGAACAAAGAAAATCACAAGGTTATCTTTTTCAACCCAAATAATCGACAACAAAGCGGATATCAAGAATGAAGCCTTGCAACCACAAAATGAGCTTTTATTCATTTCAATCAGGCCTACCAGGTCAGGTATTCCAATTCTCATAACTTTATCGCACTCGATGGGAAATGGGAGATCTGACCCTCACGTACTAAGAATGCCCTTGTCTTCGTTTGGAGCAAGGGCATTTTCGTTTAGATATACCGACCACTAAGAGCTTGAAGAGCACGGGGAAAGACCTAACCCTCATTTACTCTCCCATTATCCATGCACATGGTTTGGTTTTTTTAATCTTGGCATATGACCCTAACGCCATTTCCAGTTGTGTCTTTAATATAAGTGAAGCAGCTCCCCAATATTGTTAATTGGTCGTCAGTAATCAAAGACTTCCTTACCGCAGGTTGGATAATGTTAAAATTAACAACCACATCGCAATGATGGCTTTTTAGCCGCAGCTCATCAATATCATCAATTGTCCCTTTCAAAACACGCTCAAATCCCGATGCAATGCTTTTCTGGTACCTGTATATCATTTGAGAGAATATTTTGTCTGCACTGTGGGCCCATTTTAGCGACCTGACTGCCTGCCCTGCTACGACATCAAGATCTGACACTCTCGCGCCTGGCTTATCCTTTCTGTTCATATATTTACAATGATACAAATCAACAAATATCTTATTGCCACTTTCCTTAATTCCTATCAGGTCTGCAATTTCTCTACTTCCATCATCATTAAAAATGATATCGTAATCATTTTCTATTTTTTTAAATGCGTACCACTGAACAGTGTTTTGATTATTATTTTTCCCCATAGACTCTTTTGAAATATCTATATCACCCCAGTCCCATGTTTGAATCTGTTCAAGTGGGATCTTAGTGTTTATCGAAGCCGGGCTAAAGTATCTGTAGTTTCCATCAATAATCTCTCCTTTATTGGTCATTAAAAACAAAGGATGCTCATTTAAGAAGTCCTCTAGGTGCACGGGGTCCACCCCTTGAGTAATATCAATATCCTTTGCTTTGTATCTAAATCCATCCTCTTCAAGAATCAGGCTAATATAGTGCTCTTCATTATTTGCTGTTATTGATATCTCTATACGCGTATCTTCTATTATTTTTAGATCACTAATTTCAATATCCTCAATAAGATGAGGATTGCTATCTATAATTAGCTTTATCTTTTTTTCTGTCTCGACCTTTATATCATTAGGCCAATCCCAAAAGGTTATATTTTTCGGCCAGCATGAAGTGATTTTTTCTGCACGCATTGTATTATGGAGTATGCTCTCCATGGTAATATTTTCGTCATTAATTTTTTCTGATACCTTATCGCACCAGTCAATCCAATAGTCTATGCCATCAGCATTCATTTCCCACAGCTTCCCCTTATGGGAGCACCCAATGCTAGTCGGCTTCCCCTCCTCAAAGCCTGTCGAAAAAATATTCGATTTTATCGAAGTACCTTTTTCAATTTCAGATATAACTTCTTTTATATCCGTCCCCACATGCATTGTGAATCTAAGATTTCTTCGCGCTCTATTTAGACCTACATTTTGAATTTTCAATCTATCAATGTTGTACAGTGAACGAAACAGGACCTCCCCTCTAATTCTTTTATAGCCTTTAGTAATTTTTTTTATTAACCTATCTCTTGTTTTTTCATTTCCTGAGCAGTGAACAAAAAGCGTCTCATGCTCATTTTTATAGTAAGCAACAAGAAGGTCCCACGAGGTATTTTTTATTTCTGATGTTTTCGCCCACTCCGGACTTTGTTCGTGCCTTATTGCAGCTATTAATATTTTCTTGTCTTTGCTTATTGATTTATACTCAATATAAGAATCTTTAAAACTTAAATCATTAAAATTATCAGGATCCCAATTTGATATTTTTACTCTATATGCAATCGCGCTTATCTTAGGGTTTGGATTTATCTCAAATATCTCTGAGTTATCATGTGACTCTGAAAACCCCGACATCAGCTCATCTTTCTTTATTTGTCTTTCTATCTTTTCTTTGCTGATATTTTTTACTATTTTCCCCCAATCCGATGATTCTCTATAAAGATTTGATATCTGCTTTTCCGTTTTCTGGTTTGCGATATTTGCGACAAACTTTGAACTACCAAGCTTGCTTTGCGTTCTTGTGAGCCTGCCTATAAATTGAAGTGTTATATTAGGACTTCTGTGCTGATCATGCAGTGCCGCAATTTTCAATTCAGGGAGATCAAACCCTTCCCCAAGCATGTTCACGCAAACAATTATTCTATGCTTTTTTTCTCTTATATCTGCCAATGCTTTTGCTTTTTCTCCAGAATTGCTATGTATTAATATTGGACTTAAATCTGAATATTTTTTGTATATTTCGTATATTGATCCCGCCTTCTTTTGGGTGCTTGCTCTAGCTATTAATATATGATTCTTCCCTTCGCTTAAATCCGACCTCAGAAGACTCACAGCTTTTTCTGCTATTACCTCGTCTGATTTTTCAGGATTGTATTCTCTGACAGAATGAAACTCTATTTCTTGGAAATAACCATCCTTTTGCGCTTCAGACAAAGGATAGTTAAATATTATTTTTCCTCCAATATCCTGCCCATCTTCTCTGAATGGTGTTGCAGTGAACTGAAGGCACGGCTTTCCATTAAATGCTATTTTTATATCTCTCCATGTTCTAGCTGCTGCGTGATGAGCTTCGTCTATTACTAAATGACTAAATATTTTTGTGAACTCCTGCAAAGTTTCTTCGCCAAACAAAGATGTCGTTGCGGGAGTTGTCACAACAATATTTGCCTCTCTTAAGCGGGCAAGTTGATCGACAGATATATTCCCTGTGATCGTTTCAACTATGGGATTTAATATTTTTTCATCTACCGCATTGATATCCCTTAATGTCTTTAGACATTCGAGTTTTTCTTTTGTCTGGGTTCTCAAAGCGTCTGTTGGAACAATTATCAGTGTTCTTTCGAATTTCCCTGCAACAATTATGGCTGCTGTTGTGTCAGTTTTACCTGTTCCCGTTGGCATTACGATCGTTGCTGTTGTTCTAGGGGAGCTTATCAGGTGTGCTAGTGATGAATGGATTGCGGCCAACTGGGGTTTCCTAAAGCCTTTTTTATCGCTCTTTTTTGATGCGGCCATGAAGCGTATACTATTATTTCTCCAAGAGTTAATAACGGTTTCATAATCATTCGTATCTTGAAAGCCCATCAGCCCACCTCTGTTACATTTTTTTAATATCTAATACGTTATTAACTTCCGCGCGCAATTAAGGGCAGGTCTTACCCTGTGCGCCGAGCCAAAGAAGAAAAATAATGGCGGGAGCCAGCCGCAGGCCAGCATAAAGATAAACAGACAGGCATCCCTTCCCCCGATTCGCTTTCGCAGGCCACGCCACCCTGGCTGACCGGTTTTTATTTGTGATCCAGCTCCGAATCTACACAATATCTGCGTATAAGGAAACGCGCAGGGAAAGCAATTGATAATTGATAGTTGAGAATTGATAACGAAAAAGCAAAACCCGCAGCCCCCAGCTATTCACCCCCTTACTCCATACCTATCTCGCCCCCTTCGCTTTGCGAGCTAAGCTCCAACGGAAGAGGGATGAGGGCTGGGTGGCTAGGCTTCCGGGATCACCGCCGGTTTATCCAGGAACAGGGCGGTGCGGATCAGGTCCACGTAGATCTGTTCCTTGCCGCCGTGGCTGAGCAGGGACAGGGATTCGCCGTTGTGCAGGTTTAGCTGGATCTGGCTGTTGACGAAGCTTCGTTCGCCGGTGGTGAGTACCTGGTTGAGCTGGACGGATTCCACTTCATTGAACGCCAGGGTGCGGTTGTCGCCGGGCAGGGTGATGGTTTGCTGGCGTCGGTCCAGGCGGGCGTTGCTGGTGGTGGAGAACAGCACGAACAGGCCGGCCAGGGTAAACGCTTGCATGGTGCCGCCCCATGTCATTTGCGAGAAGGGAATATGGGACACGAACAGGGCATCGGCAATGTAGTAGAGCTCCACCGCCAGGCCGCCTTGGGGAGCGATGATAAAGGCCAGCCCCATGCCCTTGAGTGCCCGGCTGCGGGTGATGCGTAACAGGTCGGCCTTGACCGGTTTGATGCGGGCGGTGACGAAGTTGCTGCCACCGCGAACCGGCGCCGCATTATTGCGGTAGGCACCGGGGTCGAGCAGCAGGCCGGGGATGTCGCGGGGGTTGCTTGCCAGCCACTGCTTCTCTTCCCGGGTAAGCGCCTTGCTGGGGCGTACCAGCAGGCAGAACGCCAGCACCACCATGGCGATACCCAGAAAGGCATACCCCAGCCAGGTGCGCAGTAAGCCGCGATAGAGCTGGGTGGAGTGGGTTTGCTGGCCGTCGACGACCGTATCCAGGCGACCGAGCGTTTTCTGCAGGTGGGCAATCAGCCAGCGATCGTGGTCGCTAAGAGTGGGTTGGGCCTGGGTGCGAGCAATGCGGTCGCGGATTTCGTCGACCTTCTGCCGTTGTTGCTGCTGGCTTTCCTGCATCATGGTGATGGCGCGCTGCTGGGCCTGCCATGAATCCCTAGCCTTGCTGACC
This sequence comes from Alcanivorax sp. DSM 26293, assembly GCF_900107995.1. Lineage (GTDB taxonomy): Bacteria > Pseudomonadota > Gammaproteobacteria > Pseudomonadales > Alcanivoracaceae > Alcanivorax. The sequence continues at coordinate 22,627 of NZ_FNUM01000004.1, forward strand.
GCGCCGCCCACCACCATCGCGACAAAGGCGGCAAATAATACTCCGTAAACCCATTTCAGCATCAGCCCGCATCCGTCAACGACAAAAGATCGGCGACGATAGCAAATAGTTGCGTATTTTGCAGGCACGGCATCGCAATGGGTGCGCGCGACGTTGGCCGGGACTGGTGGAAGGTTAAGGGTTGGCCACAAACGGCGATGGAGGCATTGCTGTTTGCGGCCTTATCAATCGGATCGCCGGTTCGCCATGCAAGCATAGCTCCTACAGAGGCAGGCTACGTCCGCACCGGCCATTCGACTGCTGTTTTTTGATTTTCGCTATTAACTATTCACTGTTAACTATTAATTGCCTTTGACTGCTTCTTCCACAAAATCCAGCCGATCCTGCCCGAAGAACATCTCGTTGCCCACGAACATTGTCGGCGCGCCAAACACGCCCCGTTTTACCGCTGCTTCGGTGTTGGTCTTGAGCTGTTCTTTCACTTCGTCGCTGGCGGCTTTTTCCAGCCAGGCTTGTGCATCCAGGCCGGCGTCGGTGAGCACGCGGGTGATTTCTTCCGGCTCGGAGAGTTTGCAGGGCTCGCGCCACATGGCGTTGTAGAGGGCGGTGATCACCGCATCCTGTTCCGGGGTGCCGATGGCGGCGGTGATGATGCGCATGGGGGTGATGGTGTTCACCGGGAAGTGCGGGTTCATGGTGAGCGGCACCTGGTAGCGCGCTGAGTAGCGGGCAAGGTCGCGCATCATGTACATGCCTTTGGCGGGCACGGCACCGGGCGGGTTGTTGCCGGTGGCCTTGAAGATGCCGCCCAGCAGAACGGGCACATACACCAGCTCGGCGCCGGTGCGCTCGCACAGGGCGGGCAGTTGGCTCCAGGCCAGGTAGGCAGTGGGGCTGCCCACGTCGAAGAGGAATTCGATTTTTTGGGTCATGGGTTTGGTCCTTTCAGGAATTTCCGTAGGAGCGTCGCTGGCGGCGCGATTACAGACGTTGGGTTATCGCGCCGCCAGCGACGCTCCTACGGCAGAATTTTGGTGTCGCGTGTCGCGTGTCGCGTGTTGCGTGTTGCGTGTTGCGTTGTTCAAAACGTCTCCATCCACGGGCGCAGATCGATTTCGTGGGTCCAGGCGTCGCGGGGTTGTTGGTGGAGCATCCAGTAGGTGTCGGCGATATGTTCCGGGTTGAGGATGCCATCCTGATCCTTTTTGGCATACAGGGCCGGGAAGGTGTCGCGGATAAAGGCGGTGTCGATGGCACCATCAATGATGGGGTGCACCACGTGGATACCTTCCGGTCCCAGTTCCCGGGCCATGCTCTGGGCCAGGGCGCGCAGGGCAAACTTGGCACCGGCGAAGGCAGAGAACCCCTTGCCACCCCGCACCGAGGCGGTAGCGCCGGTGAAGATGATGGTGCCCTTGTGGCGCGGCACCATCACACGGGCGGCTTCGCGACCGGCCAGGAAGCCGGCGAAGGCTCCCATTTCCCAGACCTTGCGATAGACCCGGGCGGTGGTATCGCGGATGGGAAAGAACACGTTGGCACCGATGTTGAACACCACCACGTCCACCGGCCCCACTTCATCTTCGATGGTGTCGAACAGCGCGATCATCTGGTCTTCATCGCGGGCGTCGCAGCCGAACGGACGGGCCTTGCCGCCGGCCTGTTCGATCTCCTGCACCAGGGGCGCCAGGGCGTCTTCAGTACGGCGGGTGACGCAGACGGTGTAGCCTTCGCGGGCAAAACGTTTGGCGATGGCACCGCCGGTGGCATCACCGGCACCGATCACGACCACGGCGGATTCAGGCATATTGCCTCCTGGTATTGGCAGGGCGCATAGTTGGTTCCCATTTGGAACTTATAGTCGGTTCTTTTTGGGAACGGGTCAAGCCGGTATGATCAGAACACGTACCCGGAGGTTCATCATGCGCTGGCAAGACATCGATCAACAGCCCTGCTCCCTGGCCCGCACCCTGGCCATTATCGGCGACAATTGGACGCTGCTGGTGCTGCGCGACTGCTTTATGGGCGTGCGCCGCTTCGATGATTTCCAGCAACGGCTGGGCGTCACCCGCCATGTGCTCAGCGACCGACTGCGCAAGCTCACCGAGGGCGGCGTGCTGGACAAGGTGGCCTACCAGGAGCGCCCCCTGCGCCATGAATACCGGCTCACCGCCATGGGCAAAGAACTCTACCCAGTGATCGTGCACCTGGCCCAATGGGGCGACAAGCACCTGGCCGGCGAGCACGGCGCCCCCCTTATTCGCTACCACCGCCAGTGCGGCGAACCCCTGGAAGCGCAACTGCAATGCAGCCACTGCGGCGACACGGTGAAGCCCACGGATATTCGGGTGGAAGAAAACCCGTATTGGGCGGGGCAGATTTTAGTGAACAGTTAATAGTTAACTGCTCGCGGGAAAGGTTTTCTTTGCCTGCAACCATAGAGGCCGCGCCCATCGCTGGGACGCGGCCTCTATGCTTTGGGCAACACTGGCGCGATACCGCGCGCTGTTAACTATTCACTGTTAACTGTTAACTGCTCCTGCTGTTCTTTCAATAGCGCCAACACCTTCTGCCGCAACCAGCTGTGGGCCGGGTCGGCGCTTTGGTCGCGGTGCCAGTAGAGGTGCATTTCCAGGCCGGGCAGGTCGGCGGGGAAGGCTTTGATCACCATGCCCTTGCGGGACAGGCGACCGGCCAGGGTGGCCGGCAGGGTGAGCAGCAGGTCGGTGTTCTGCACGGTGCTGATGGCCGCCTGGTAGTGCTGGCAGCGCAGGCGGATATGGCGCCGGTAGCCCTGCCGGGCCAGGCCGAAATCTTCCAGGCCCGGGCCTTCGCGGCGGGACGACACCAGCACATGCTGGGCCGCCAGGTAGCTGGGCAGGTCCATGTCATCGGCCAGCTCGTGGCCCTCACGCATCATCACCACCAGCGGGCCGCTGAGGACCGGCACATGCTCGATGGATTCCGGCAGGGCCAGCATCACGTCGCAGGCCAGATCCAGCCGGCCGCTGGCCAGCTCCGTAGCCATCTGCTTTCGGCTGATAGTGAGTGATTGCAAACGTACCCCGGGGGCGTCTTCCATGAGCTGTGCCATCAGCGACGGCAGCAGGCAACCTTCCAGGCCATCGCGCAGGCCCAGCACGAAAGTGCGCTCCGCCTCGCTGGCATCGAAACCGCCCTCATCGCTCAGGCAGCGCTGGAAGCCACCCAGGGCGTGGCGCACCGGGCTGACCATGGCCCGGGCCCGGGCGGTGGGCACCATGCGGCTGCCCTGGCGCACGAACAGGGGGTCGTCCAGGCGGTCGCGCAGGCGCCCCAGGGCGTGACTCACCGCCGGCTGGGTCAGGTTGAGCACCTTGGCGGCGCGGGTCAGGGAGCCTTCAGTGTAGATGGCATCGAAGACCACGAAAAGATTGAGATCGAAGCGCGACACATGCATGGCGTTTATCTTTGATCATTGCGAGGATTCATTGGATTAATTGAAACGCCGTCACTAGCATCGGTCAATGGATAAGCCCCCCGATGCCGGTTAACGCACAATCCGCGACCGAAACCACCATGACAACAGGACACACCATGAGCCAGACCCCACAACGCATCCTGATTACCGGCGGCGCCTCCGGACTCGGCCGCGCCATGGCCGAAGCCTGGCTGCGCGATGGCGCCCGGGTGCTGATCGGCGATGTGAACCAGGAGCGCGCTGCGGAAACCCTGGCGGCCCTGAAGGATCTGCCCGGCGAACTGCAATTCCAGTATCTGGATGTGCGCGACGCGGCCAGTTTCAACAACGCCCGCGAGTGGCTGGAGCAGAATTGGGGCGGCCTGGATGTGCTGGTGAACAATGCCGGGGTGGCCGGTGCCGCCCGGATTGATCGCGGCGACATGGCTGACTGGGACTGGATTTTCGATATCAACGTGAAAGGCGTGGTGCGCGGCTGCAAGGTGTTCGTGCCGATGATGAAGCGCCAGGGCCATGGCCATATCGTCAATATCGCATCCCTGGCCGGACTGCTGCACGCGCCGGTGATGGGCAGCTATAACGTGACCAAGGCCGGGGTGATTTCCCTGTCGGAAACCCTGCGCTTCGAGCTGGCGCCTTACGGCATTCATACCACGGTGGTGTGCCCGGGTTTCTTCCGCACCAATCTGCACGAGTCCATGCGTACCCCGGAACCGGGCATGATCGAAACTGTGGACAAGCTGCTTTCCAGTGACGAGCTCACCGCCGACCAGATCGCCGAGACGATCAAGAAAGCCGTGGCCAAACAGCAGTTCTTCCTGCTGCCCCACAAGAGCGGTCGTCGGGCTTACTGGATGAAGCGGTTCCTGCCGTTTGTGTTCAACCGGGTGATGCTCAAGGGCGCCGAACGACTGCAGGGCAAGCTGGAAAAAGCGGAGAAAGCCTGATGCCGGTGATCTACCTGATCCGCCACGGCCAGGCCAGTTTCGGCAAGGAAGATTATGATCAGTTGTCCGAGATGGGCTGGGAGCAGAGCCGGATTCTTGGCCGCGCCCTGCAGAATCAGGATCTGGGGGTGCCCCGCTCCATCTGCGGCACCATGCGTCGCCATGTGGAAACCGCCGAAGCGACCCTGGGGGAACTGGGCCTGGCCAAGGAATGGCACACAGATACCGGCTTCAACGAATACAACCACAGCGAACTGCTGGCCGTGGACTGGCCCCTGGCCTCCGATCGGGCGGCGCTGACCCAGTGGCTGGCGCAACAGGATCACCCGCGCAAGGTCTTCCAGGCCCGCTTCGAGCAGGCCCTGCGCCGCTGGCAGACCGGCGACGGCGATTACAGTGAGAGCTGGCCCGCTTTCCGCGAGCGGGTGCTGGCCAGCACCTATAGTCTCGGCAACAGCCTGAGCAGCGGCGACAGCGCCCTGGTGTTCACCTCCGGCGGCGCCATCAGCGTGATTATCCAGCGATTGATGGGCCTCACCGACGAGGCCCTGATCACCTGGAACCGCACCCTGATCAACACCAGTGTGACCCGGGTGCTTGTGAATGCCGGCAAGCCAAGGCTAGTCTCGGTGAACGAACATCTGCATCTGCCGAGCGAGCAGGTGACGTATCGATAGGTGCGACCTGATAACCTCAACATTTCTACGAAGCTGCTGTAGGAGCGCCTCTCGAGGCGCGAACCGCGCGCCAGCGCGGAAATCGTCCGCAGGACGATCAGGAATTCCAGCGCTCGACAGGTTTCAGAAAGGATAGCCAGGCGACACAAACGTTGTCGTTCGCGCCTCGAGAGGCGCTCCTACAGCAGCCATTAGCAAGGGGATAACAATGCCGACACGCAAGAATATTCTAATCACCGGTGCCAGCTCCGGGCTGGGCGAAGGGATGGCGCGATTGTTTGCGGCCATGGGGCGCAACCTGGCGTTGTGTGCCCGGCGCATGGACCGGCTGGAAACCCTGAAGGCCGAGCTGGAAGAAAAGCATCCGGGCATCACCGTGCTGATCAAACCGCTGGATGTGAACGATTACGATCAGGTGTTTGCGGTGTTCGATGCCTTCCGCACCGAACTGGCGGGCATTGATCGCATCATCATCAACGCGGGCATGGGCAAGGGTCAGCCCCTGGGGACCGGTTACTTCTATGCCAACCGGCAAACCGCGGAAACCAACTTCGTGGCGGCGCTGGCCCAGACCGAAGCGGCCATGGAAATTTTCCGCGCCCAGAACAGCGGCCATCTGGTGATGATTTCTTCCATCAGCGCCATGCGCGGCATGAAGAAAAACCTGACCACCTATGCAGCCACCAAGGCCGGCGTGGCCATGCTGGCCGAAGGCCTGCAGGTGGAATTGCAGAATTCCCCGATCAAGGTGACCACCATTTTCCCGGGCTTTATCCGTTCCGAAATCAACGAGAAGGTAAAGAACACGCCCTTCCTGGTGGACACGGAAACCGGCTGCAAGGCTCTGGTAAAAGCCATCGAAAAAGAACCGAAGAACGCATCGGTACCAGGCTGGCCCTGGGGGCCGCTGGGGTTTGCCATGCGGAATTTGCCGTTAAAGATGGTTGGAAAAATGATGTAGGGCGGCGGGCTTCAACAAGGACTGGAAAAGTGATCCGGCCAATCATTAAACCTCGCCCTATCTATTAGGTCCCCTCTCCCTTGAGGGGAACGGAGCGCAGCGGAGTAACGCCCGAAGGGCGGCCCTTTAGGGTGAGCGCAGCGAATAAGGGACAGGGAGAGGGTGAAGCTACAAAGTGCAGGAAGCACAGAAGGCAGAGTAATGGACTACCGTCACCGCTTCGCAAAGAATTTGCGAAGCCACATGACAGACGCCGAACGCTTGCTATGGAAACACCTGCGAGCCCATCGGCTAAATGGACAGAAATTCCGTCGCCAGCAGCCGATAGGCCCCTATATTGTTGACTTCGTTCACCTTGGAGAGCGGCTAATTATTGAAGCCGATGGAGGGCAGCACAATGATAATGCGGCAGATCAAGAACGTGATGACTGGTTAACAGCGGAAGGCTATCGCGTGATGCGATTCTGGAATAATGACATCCTGCAGAATACTGATGCGGTTCTGGAAGAGATCTTCAAGGCCGTTTCACCCTCTCCCTGTCCCTCTCCCCTCAAGGGAGAGGGGACTCTCCAGAGAGGTGGAGAAAAAGACGACTAGCCTTGCCGCATTTTCTGCCACCTCGACAAAGGGGTAGCGATAATTGCTAAAGGAGAGAATTCATAACTTAGCCTTCCTGCACCTCATACCTTCCCCTACTGCCACTTCATAATCGGCGCCCACTCCAGCCAATCTTCTTCCGGCTGTTTGTACAGATCGAATCGCTCCCCTGCTTGCGCCAGGGGGCCCGGTTCCGGTGGGGTGGCAAAGCTGATGCCGCCGCGCAGTAAATTTTCCAGGGAGCTGGCCTGCACTTCCGCCCCTTTGAACAGACCGATATCCACGGTAAGGCCGGAGCTGTTCCAGAAGCGGGTATTGCTGCGCACCAGTTTGGCGTATTTCGGTTCGATGATGACCTGGATTTCCACGAAGCGGCCGTCCTGGCTGAGTTCGCTGTCGCCGATGGTGCCCACCTGCAGGTCACGGTAGTAAATGTGGCGGCCCTTTTTCAGGGACCCCAGATGATCGGCCACCAGGGTCACTTTCAGGCCCAGGTTGGGCTGCTGTTCCGGTGGCGTTTCCAGGCCTTCGAAGGTTTTTTCCGGTTCCCCGTCGCCGGGCTCCACCGCGATGTATTTGCCCGACACCAGGGTATCCAGGTTGCGGGCACCGGCGATGCCCAGCTCCGGTTCCACAATCCAGAAACGGCTTTTTTCCCGGGCCAGTTTTTCCGCGTCCCGGTTCAGGTTGGCGTGAACAGTCACGTGTTTCAGATCATCGCTGAGCACGATTTCATCCACGCTTCCCACCGGCACACCCCGGTAACGCAGGTCCACCCCGGGCTTGATGCCAGAACCATTCTCAAAGGTGATTTCGATTTGCACGTCACGCTGCAACAGCTGGTCGTACAGCAGCCAGCCGGCCACCAGCAGGCTGACCAGGGGCACCAGCCAGATGGGCGAAGGCCAGCGGGAATGTTTCACTTCAGGTGTATCCATGATCCGCTCCGTCAGTGTCTTGCAACCAGAGTTGTTGGGGAGAAAAGGCATGGGCGGACAGCATGGTCAGTACCACCGCCAGGGCGAAGGCAAGCACACCGGGCCCCGGCTCCACCCGGGCCAGGCTTCCGAATTCCACCACCGCCGCCAGCAGCGCCACCACAAAGACATCCAGCATGGACCAGCGCCCAATCCAGTACACCAGTCGGTACGCCCGGGTACTGAGCAGCGGGTTGTTCTCCCGGGCCGCACGCCAGTAGATCACCGCCAGCACCAACACCTTGAACAGCGGCACCAGCAGGCTGGCCACAAACACGATGATGGCAATGCCCGGCATGCCCGCTTCAAACAGCTGCCAGATACCGTCGGCAATGGTGGTGGGCTTGCCGCGACCGGCTTCCGTGACCGCCATGATCGGCAGCAGATTGGCGGGCACCAGCCACACGGTGGCGGCCACCAGTAGTGACCAGGCCAGGGTTCGCTGCTGAGCCGCAGGGGCGTTAGGTTTCATGGCGAGCCTCCAGCAACCGTTGCAGCTGATCCGGCTGCGCCAGGGTTTCCACAATCAGGCGTAACAGCACCGCCACCACCAGACAAAACAGGCCTGGGCCGGGAGTGACACTGGCCATGTCGCCGAGCTTGGTCATGGCGATGAGAATGCCGAGCAGGAAAATATCCGTCATCGCCCACTCGCGACTGTGCCGGTACATTCTCATCCACAAGGGATCCGGCATTCCTCCCGGGCTCCCGGCTCGGGCCGCCCAAAGCAACCGCCCTGCCGATAACAAATTCACCGCCGGCATGATCACCAGGGTCAGCAGAAGCAGAAGGCCGACGGGCAGGTAGACGCCCTCCATAAGCCGCACCACACAGTCGAGCAGGCTGGCTTCACGATCCAGGCCAAGGTTTTCCAGACGCATCAGTGGCAGGATCAATGCCGGCAGCCACAGCACCGCCGTGGACACAGTCAAAGCCAGCAGGGAATCGGGACGCAACGACCAGGCCCCGCTTAACTGGCAGTCGCAGCGGGGGCAACGCCAGGCTCCTCGCGCCTGCCGGGAGGGCTCGGCAAGGTGAGTGCCGCAATCCGGACACTGCAGCGCAGGTGCTGTCATGGTCTCCACGGCTTGGTTGTTCGGCACGGCCACCTCCTTGCGATTACCGTAACAGCATGACGACACGGGCACCGGAAGACTGTGAAGGGGCACAGGAATTTTACCGGGTTTTATAAAGCCCGCTAAACGCAAAGAGGCCGCACCCATTGCCGGGCGCGGCCTCGTTATTTATCCCGTCTCCCGTAACACCGGGATGCCATGGCTCAATCCAGCGGCCCGGGATTCTTGCGTTTTTTCACGGTGGCGAAACCGCTGTTGGTATCCGGCACCGGTTTGTTGGTCCGTGAGTTTTTCTTTGCCACGGCTTTTTTCCTGGCCGGCTTCTTGCCCTTTTTGGCATCGGCTTTTTTCTTCATCTTTTTCTTTTTGCTGCCGGCGGCCTTGCCGTTGGACTTGAGGTTTTTCGGTCCCAGGAAGTTGCCCTTCAAGGCTTCGATCAGACGGTATTCGAAGTTCTGCCGCAGGTAGCGCTGAATGCTCGCCATCAGGTTCCATTCGTGGGCCGCAATCAGGGAGATGGCGGTGCCTTCGCCGCCTACCCGGCCGGTGCGGCCGATACGGTGGACGTATTCATCGCCACTGCGCGGCATGTCGAAGTTGATCACCAGGTCCAGGCCGTCCACATGGATACCGCGGGCGGCCACGTCGGTGGCCACCAGCACTTTCACGCCGCCCGCCTTGAGGCGGTCCATGGCCAGCTTGCGGTCCTTCTGGTCTTTCTCCCCGTGCAGGACAAACACTTTCAGGTTGGAGGCCACCAGCACACCACCCAGGCGATCGGCCTGCTCGCGGGTGTTGGTGAAGACCACCGCCTTGTCGTAGGTCTCGTTGGCCAGCAGCCACTGCACCAGACGTTCCTTGTGTTTCACGTCGTCGGCGGTGATCACCTGCTGGACCACGGATTCGTTCAGGTCGCGCACGGAATCCAGCATCAGGGACTTGGGATCGCGCAGGGTGGAGGCGACCATTTTCTCCATGGCGTTGCCGCCGCTGGTGGCGGAGAACAGCAGGGTCTGACGCTCGGCGCGGCATTCTGCGGCCAGGCGCAGTACGTCATCGCTGAAGCCCATGTCCAGCATGCGGTCGGATTCGTCCAGCACCAGCATTTCCAGATCCTGCAGGCGCAGGTTGCCGGCTTCCAGGTGCTCGATCAGGCGCCCGGGAGTACCGATGAGGATTTCCGGATTCTTGCGCATCTTGGCGGCCTGCACCTTGAAGTCTTCGCCACCGGTGATCAGCTCGGCCTTGATAAATGTATAACGGCCCAGGGCCTCCACTTGCTTGAGGGTCTGCTGGGCCAGCTCACGGGTGGGCAGCAGAATCAGGGCACGGGTATCGGTACGCGGCCGGGAGTGCTGCAGCAGCTGGTGAAGCAGGGGCAGCATGAAGGCGGCGGTCTTGCCGCTACCGGTGCGGGCCACCACACGCAGGTCGTGGCCGGCCAGTGCCTCGGGGATGGCTGAGGCCTGAACCGGCGTGGGGGTGGTGATTTCCAGTTCGCCAAGGGCCTTGATCAGGCGCTCGTGCAAATTGAGGTCGGCAAAAGTGGTCATGCAATGGGCTCCGCTATCGAGGGGCCATTGTAACGACTATCTCGGCGAATGACTGCCTTATTGCGGTAGGAGCTATGCTTGCATGGCGAATAAGGTTTTGTTTCCTGCGAACCCATTGCGAAACCTGACAGCCATTCGCCATGCAAGCATGGCTCCAACGGGGCCGGGGACGCTAATCGCCGATGCGGGCGAAGCGTGGCTGGACCTTGCCGTCCCGCTCCACGGTTTCGGTGAACATGGCCAGGGGGCGTACCCACAGGGCCTGGTCGCCGTAGAGCGGGCGATAGACCACCAGGGTGTCGCCGGTTTCGGAATGGGTGGCGGTGCCGATGACCTGGTATTCGTTGCCCTTGAAGTGCCGGTAACGGCCCGGCTGCAGCTCACTCATTGCCCTTCTCCGGGTTGCGGGCCAGACGCTCGGCGATGGCCGCCAGCACCTGGGGATTCCAGGGCAGGCCCACGTGGGTACCCTGCACTTCCACATTGTCGGTAAGCGGGCCGTCTTCTTCCTGGCTGCATTGCCAGGAAACAATGCCATCCTGCCTGGTGAAAATGGCGGTACAGGGCACCGGCGGCGCCGGAATCCGGGCTTCGAAGGCTTCCCGATCCGGTGGTGGCCGCTTGGGATTAAAGAGGTTGAACAGGGTGGTCACATTGTTGGCTTCCGGGTCGCCGTTGATGGGGCTGCCCAGGGTGAACACCTGGCTGACCCGGTCCGGGTAGGCTCGCGCCAGTTCCCGGGCAAACACCCCGCCCAGGCTCCAGCCAATCAGCGCCACGGGCTGGCCATGGCGAGTCTGGATGGCCTGCAGCTGGCTCACCAGCATGGCCTTGCGCTTGCTGTTCATGCCCAGGTTGGTGCCCTGGGCCCAGCCGTAAACGCTGTAGCCCAGCCGGGTCAGCGCCCGGCGCAGGGGGCGGGTGCTGGCATCGCTGGCGCCGAAGCCGGGCAGCACCAGCACCGGCTGGCCATTGCCGGCGGGCAGTTGGCGATGGCCCAGGCCACGCAGCAGGTAGCGTCCGTAGGCCAGCATGGCCCGGCTTTCTCCCAGTAACAGCCCCAGGGAGGGCGCGGATGGCTTCTCTGTCATCGCAAATTCCTCGTTGTTCTCTACCCCCATCGTAACCGGCGTGGCGGAGACCACCTTGGTCATGACGCGGGCCGGGGCCGCGCCCGGGTCATGGCGCATCCGCTTTGTTTATCGTCGGTAACGGTGTGCTGGCAATGCGCAACAGCGGTGGCCGGGTCTGAGTCCTTACGCCATGATGGTGATAACCAGGGAGGTGCACAATGAGCAAAAACAACAAGGCGGCTCGTGCCGATCATCAGGTGATTGTGGTGGGTGCCGGGTTCTCCGGACTGTGTATGGCGATTCAGCTCAAGGAGGCGGGCTACGACGATTTCGTGGTGCTGGAAAAGGCCGGGGATATCGGCGGCACCTGGCGGGACAATATCTACCCGGGCTGCGCCTGCGATGTGCCCTCCCACCTGTATTCCTATTCCTTTGCCCCCAACCCGCGCTGGTCGCGGATGTTTGCTCCCCAGCAGGAAATCTGGGATTACCTGAAGCGCTGCGCCGACAAGTTCGGCGTCACCCCACATATGCGCTTCAACTGCGAGGTGGAGAAGGCCGAATACGACGAGCAGAAGCAGATCTGGCATGTGACCACCCATGACGGCACCGAACTGACCACGCGCATTTTCGTGTCCGGCATCGGCGCGCTGAGTATCCCCGCCTATCCGAAACTGCCAGGGTTGGAGAACTTTCAGGGCGAGGCCTTCCACTCCGCCCGCTGGAACCATGATTACGATCTCACCGGCAAGCGCGTGGCTGCCGTCGGCACCGGTGCCAGTGCCATCCAGTTTGTGCCGCGCATTGCCCCGCAGGTCGAGCAGCTGGATCTGTATCAGCGCACCCCGCCCTGGGTACTGAGCAAACCGGACCGGCGCATGACCAAAATTGAAAAGCTGCTGTTCAAGACCCTGCCGATGACGCAGAAGTTGTTCCGGGGCGGCATCTACTGGTGGATGGAAAGCCGGGTGCTGGGCCTGGCGGTGGACCCGCGCGCCATGAAACTGGCGGAGCTGTATGGTCGCCACTTTATCCGCCGCAATATCAAGGACCCGGAACTGCGCAAGAAAGTCACCCCGGACTACACCATCGGCTGCAAACGCATTCTCATGTCCGATGAATATTATCCGTCGCTGAATCGGGACAATGTGGCGGTGCTGACCGACGGTATCCAGGAAGTGAAGGCCCACAGCATTGTCGATGGCAAAGGTGTGGAGCGGGAGGTGGACTGCATTATCTACGGCACCGGCTTCAAGGTCTCCGACCCCATCGGCCCCATGCAGATCATCGGCAAGGGCGGCGAGGAAATTCGCGACACCTGGAACGAGACCGGCATGGAAGCCTACCTGGGCATCTCGGTGAGCGGCTTCCCCAATTTCTTCATGCTGCTGGGCCCCAATACCGGGCTCGGCCATACCTCCATCGTGTTCATGATTGAGGCCCAGGTGAATTATGTGATGCAGGCGGTGAACAAACTGCTCCGTGAAGATGCCGGCTCCCTGGACGTGAAGCCGGAGGTGCAGGCGGGCTTCAACCGGCGTCTGCAGGCGCAACTGGACGAGGCAGTATGGTCCTCCGGGGGCTGTGAGAGCTGGTATCTGGACGAATTCGGGAAAAACCGCACCCTGTGGCCCAGCTTCACGTTCCAGTACTGGATGCGCACCCGCAAGTTCGAACCGGACAAGTACCAGTTCGACCCCGGCCCGGTCTGATCGGGACAGCCGGGGAACCGGACCGTCCATTACCGGTCGTACTGTTCGACCTGAATCATCAAGGAGATGCCATGCCTCGCCTGACACTTGCCCTGTTCCCCGCCCTGTTGCTGCTGGCCGGACAAGCCCTGGCTGCCGACCGTCCGGTCTTTGGCTGGGTGGAAAAGACCACCATCGAACCCTGGGGTGTGGAGCTGAAAGCGAAGCTGGACAGTGGCGCACTGACCTCGTCACTGCATGCCACCGATGTGGAAATTTTTGAAAAAGACGGTGACGACTGGGTGCGCTTTACCGTGGATGTGCACGATGAGGCCAGCGGTAAAAAGGTGGAAAAGACCTTCGAAAAGCCCCGCTACCGCAAGGTGATCATTCGGGGAGCCGGTGGCGAAGAACGTCGTCCGGTGGTGCTGATGAATCTGTGCATGGGCAATACGATCTACGAAGAGCAGTTCACCCTGAACGACCGCTCGGACATGATCTATCCGGTACTGCTGGGTCGCCGCACCCTGTCCCATCTGGGGTACCTGGACGTGACACAGACCTTCACCCATTCCCCGGACTGTGATGAAGGCTCCATCGTCAAACTGGACAAGGACCAGAAAGACGACGAGGACATTGAGGACTGAACCGCACACCCTCTCGTAGGAGCGTCGCTCGCGGCGCGATTAAAGGCGTTTGCTATCGCGCCGCAAGCGACGCTCCTACGGCGGGGATTTCGGCTTCAGATCAGGCCGGATTCACCTCGAAATACCCGAACAACCCATCCAGCGCCTCGCGCAGCACATTGCCCTGCAGGCTGATCCGCGCCTGCAGTTCGGCCACCGCATCGTCCGCGTCCATGGCGTCGATATTTTCCTGCAGCAGATCCAGCGCCTTGATGCGTTTGATTTCCAGCTTGTCGTTGATATCCAGCTCCAGGGAATCCTGCCAGGCCAGATTGATACGGGTGGCCACCATGCCGGTTTCCAGGTGGGCGAGGATTTCTTCCTGGCCCAGATCCACGGCGGTGAACTTCACCGCCGCGCCTTCGTCCTTGGTGCCTTTCAGCTCGCAACGATCCCCCAGGGTGAAGCCTTCCGGCAGCAGCTTGGTGTCTTTCAGCCAGTTGCTGAAGCTGGTGTAGGGGGCGGAGTTGGGCGCCGGGTAGGCCACTGGCAGGGTACCGATGGCCTTGCGCAGGCAGGCCACCACTTCCTCCGCGCGGCTGGCGGACGAGGCATCCACCATCACCCGCTTACGTTCCGTGTCGATCAGCAGGGAGGTACGACGGGAGCGAGTGAAGGCGCGGGGCATCAACTCGAAGGTGATCTGCTCTTGCAGATCCGCCTTTTCCTTACGCCCCACCTTGCGGCCTTCCTCGTCCTGGATGTGCTCCACCTTCTCGTCGAGCAGCTCCTTGATCACCGGCCCGGGCAGCAAGCGTGAGGTTTCCTGGTAGGTGCAGTAGATAAAGCCGTCCACCGCATAGACCATCGGGTCCTGCCCTTTCAGGGGCGGCACAAAGCCTTCCGTGCGCAGGGTCTGCGAGCCACAGGGCTGGCAGCGGTTCTGGTCCAGGGTTTCATCGAGCTCGGCCACGGAGAAAGGAAAGACCTCTTCGCCCACAAACACAACCAGATTCTTGATCCACATAAAACAGGTTCCAAGCAAGGGGCGACGAGAAAAGGCGCCGCCGTACAGAAAAGAAAGGCTGGCCACAGTAGCGAAATGGCTCAGGCGGCTCAAGCGCTCATTCCGGAGAATCGGACAAGGATCCGGCAGGAACTGCGGTACCTGTTGGGGGTCTCTGTGGGTAGGGTATTTGTTTTCCCCTTTCCGGCTGCCAAAAGCGGCCGGGACGATCACACAGCATCTACAGGAGCAGGTGATGAAAACACTGACATTTGCCAACGGCGATACCATGCCGCAACTGGGACTGGGTACCTGGAAATCCCGGCCCGGCGAGGTCTACGAGGCCGTGAAGGCCGCCATCGAGATGGGTTACCGGCACATCGACTGTGCCCATATTTACGGCAACGAGGATGAAATCGGCCAGGCGCTGCAGGAGGTGTTCACCGCCGGCACCGTACAGCGCGAGGACCTGTGGATTACCTCCAAGCTGTGGAACAGCGACCATGCCCCGGAGGATGTGCAGCCGGCCCTGGAAACCACCCTGAATAACCTGAAGCTGGATTATCTGGACCTGTACCTGATGCATTGGCCGGTGGCCCTGAAGAAGGGCGTGCCCTTTCCCGAGTCCGGCGATGACATGGTGTCTTTGAATGATCTGCCCGTGGCAACGACCTGGGCCGCCATGGAAGCACTGGTGGATAACAACCTGACCCGACAGATCGGCGTCTCCAACTTCAGCGTGAAAAAGCTGCAAGACCTGATCGGCAAGGCACGGTTGAAACCGGCCATGAACCAGATCGAATTGCATCCTTATCTGCAGCAGAAAGAGATGCTGCGCTTCTGCCAGCAACAGGGCGTTCACCTGACCGCCTATTCCCCGCTGGGCTCCTCCGACCGCCCGGACGGCCTCAAGGCCGAGGATGAACCGGTGCTGCTGGAAGACCCGATCCTCCATGACATCGCCGACAACCACAACGCCAGCCCGGCACAGGTGCTGATTGCCTGGGCCCTGCAGCGGGGTACGGCGGTGATCCCGAAATCGGTGAACCCGCAACGGCTGCAACAGAACCTGGCCGCCGCCGACCTGCGGCTCAGCGGGGACGACATGCAGGCCATCGCCGAGCTGGACCGTCACCGCCGCTACGTGGACGGCGGCTTCTGGGCCCAGCCTGGCAGCGATTACACCCTGGACGGTCTCTGGGACGAATAACCGCAAAGCCCGGCTAAACCGTAGGGTGCCACTGAGCCTAGGGCGAACTGCACCGTCACCACCGTGGTCATGGTGCAGGTCGCCTCAGGCTCAGTGGCACCCTACGTCACCCTTCCCCTCCTCATTTCTTCACGCCCTTTGGCCCGGGAAGACATGGTCACCAGCGGCCGGGAACGGCCATCCTTGGGTTTTCATTTTCACCAGGATGACCCATGGATTTTCTGCGCACTCCGGATTCCCGTTTCGAACGACTGCTGGACTACCCCTTCGAGCCCCACTATGCGGACGTGGGCGGCCTGCGCATGCATTATCTGGACGAAGGCCCGGCGGAGGCCAAGCCGGTGCTGATGATGCATGGCGAGCCGTCCTGGTCGTACCTGTACCGACACATGATTCCGATCTGCGCCGCCGCCGGCCATCGGGTGCTGGCTCCGGATCTGATCGGCTTCGGCAAGTCCGACAAGCCCACCGACCTCAACGCCTACAGCTACCAGAGCCATATGGACTGGATGCAATCCTGGCTGGAGCAGCTGGACCTGACCGATATCACCCTGGTGTGCCAGGACTGGGGATCGCTGCTGGGCCTGCGCCTGGCGGCGGAGAATCCGGAGCGCTTTCGGGCCATTGTGGTCGGCAACGGCATGCTGCCCACCGGCGACCAGAAGGTGCCGAAAGCCTTTCAACTGTGGAAGAATTTCGCGCTCTACAGCCCGGTGTTTCCCATCGCCCGGATCATCGACAGCGGCACCTTCAAAAAGCTGGGGCCGGATGAGCGACGCGCCTACAATGCGCCCTTCCCGAGCAAGAAGTACAAGGCCGGCGCCCGGGCCTTTCCGAAGCTGGTACCGGTCACCCCGGACGACCCGGCCAGCGACGCCAACCGTAACGCCTGGAAAGTATTGGAACAGTGGCACAAGCCCTTCCTGACCACCTTCAGCAATGGCGACCCGATCACCCGGGGTGGCGACAAGTTCATGCAAGAGCGCATTCCCGGCGCCAAGGGTCAGCCCCACCAGACCCTGGTGGGCGGTCATTTTCTGCAGGAAGATTCGCCGGTGCAGTTTGCCCGGGCGGTGAATGCGTTGATTGCCGGGCTTGAGTCGTAGCCGGCTGGCGTGTTGCGCACCAGGGCATAGGTGTCCAGCGTATTGCCTGGAGCTGGCTATTCGGGCCGGGGGAGAGTCATTAACAGGGCCGGCCCGTCCGGGGTCTTCACCACCTGGCGGGCAATAAAGCCGGCGTTGCGAAAACAGTGAACCGCCCGCAGGTTATCCGGAGCCGGGTCGGCAATGATCTCGGTGACCTGGGGGTCTTCGAATAACCTGTCCACAAAGGCGGCCACCGCCGTGCTGCCAAGCCCGTGGTCCAGGTGGCTTTCGCTGGCAAGAAACACATCCACCCCGCGTACGCCCGGATCATCAATCTCCAGCCACCAGCCTTCATGGTGATGCTCGATGGGCGCGTAGCGTTGGATAAAGCCCAGTGGCTCTGCATCCAGACGGATCAGGAAAAACATGACGCCGCCGAAACAGCGCTGGGCCGGATGGTAGTCTCTCACCACCTCGTCCAGACTGCGCTGCGGCCCCCACCAGCGGCTGACATGCTCCCGCCCCAGCCAGTCGTGCAGCACCGGCAAGTCCGCATCGGTGAGCGGGGTAAAGGTGAGCCTGTCCGTCGCCACTGAGACTTTCATCGCCTTGCGTCCACGCCGTCCCTGTTCTGCAAAAGCCTACCCTGAAGGCGTCTTGTCGACTGCTACCGGTTTATCGTTTTGTCCTGATTTTTTCAGAAAACACTGTTATTTAAATAACGGATAGAAGGCTTTACATCAACCTGAGTTCAGGTTTTATGCTGGGCTCATCTTTTTCCAACCGGATCCACACCATGACGCTGGATATCAATGCCTATCTGCAGCGGATCGGCTTTCAGGGGGACAGAGCCCCCACCCTGAACACCCTCAAGGCTTTGCAGCAGTTGCACCTGCAGACCATCACCTTCGAGAACCTGAATCCATTACTGGGCCGTGCGGTGCCGCTGGATAGCCCGGCATTGATGGACAAGCTGATTCACCAGCGTCGTGGTGGATACTGTTTCGAGAATAACCTGCTGTTTCTCGAGGTGCTTACCACGCTGGGCTTCCAGGCCCGCGGCATCACCGGGCGGGTGTACTGGAACCAGCCGGAGGATGCCTGGCCACCGCGCTCCCATATGCTGCTATTGGTAACGATTGACGGTGAGGACTATCTCAGCGATGTGGGATTCGGCGGCATGACACCCACCGCACCGTTGCAGCTCCACTGCCGTGATTCCCAACGCACTCCCCTGGAACCGTTCCGGGTGGACGTGGATCAGCAGGGTTACAGCTTGTGGGTGAAGGTCGGAGGGCCCTGGCGCCTGCTCTATCGCTTCGATCTGATGCAACAGGGCGCCGTGGATTTCGAGATGGCCAACTGGTACGTGGCCTGCCATCCCCAGTCCAAATTTGTGAATAACCTGATTGCCGTGCGCACCGGCGAAGATCGCCGCCATACCTTGCTCAATGATCTTTATACGGTGCGGTTCCCGGATGGCCGCAGTGAAAAGCACACGATCGCGTCGGTGGCAGAATTATGGGACTTACTGCAAGGCGTGTTTGCCATTGATATGGCGGGGATTGAGAGACAGAACCTGGAGAAAGTCCTTAAAGAGAAATCCCTGTTCCGGTAATGGAAATTGTTTTGAAAAACTTCGCCTTGCGAGCAAGGCTCCAACGGTTGGGTAGGGGTACGGCACCCCTCCGTTGGAGCCTTGTTCACAAGGCGAATCGCTACTCGTAACTCAGGTGCATGGCCTTGCCGCGGAACACCCGGTAAATAAAGATCGTATAGGCCAGGATCATGGGCAAGGCGATGATCGCCCCCCAGAAGGTGAACAGCAGGGACTCCGTGGCCGAGGCCGCTTCCCAGATGGAGATCCGCCCCAGCACAATATCCGGGAACAGGCTGTAGGCCAGACCGATGCTGGCCAGCACACACATCACCATCAGCGCCACAAACGCCAGCCAGCCATAGCCGTTGTGCAGGATCTGTTTGCTGTTGAATACCCAGATCAGTCCCGCATAGGCCAGGGCAGTAGCGATGGGGATGGGCATCAACCCGATGGCATTGGGCAGGGTGAACCATTTGTCGGCAATGGCGCTGCTCACCAGCGGGGTGGCGATGGAGATCAGCAGCAGGAAGCCGCCCATGGGCAACACCGCCATACGCCCCCAGCGCACCGCCTTGTTGAACAGCTCGCCTTCAGTCTTGATCAGTAACCAGGCGGCGCCGAGCATGATGTACAGGGCCGGCAGGGCCAGTGCGATCAGCGCGGCAAAGAGCGTACTGGTGGCATCGCCGGTAAGCCCGGTGACAAAGGCACCGAGCATCCAGCCCTGACACAGGGACGCGACCAGCGAGCCGAAGGCAAACAGACGGTTCCACTTTGCCTTGTGCTTGTCGCCGGCCTTGACCCGGAAATCAAACGCCACCCCGCGCAGGATCAGCCCCATCAGCATCAACGTCACTGGCAGGTACAGGGAGGTGAGCACAATGGAGTGCGCCTGGGGAAAGGCAATCAGCAGGATCCCCACCCCCAGCACGATCCAGGTTTCGTTGGCATCCCAGAACGGGCCGATGGCCGCCACCATCACATCCTTTTCGTCATCGCTGGCGAAAGGCAGCAACATGCCGATGCCCAGATCGTAGCCATCGAGAATCACATAGATCAGCAGCGCCAGGCCCATGGCGCCGGCGAAGAACAACGGAAGCCAGTATCCCAGATCCATCATGCGCCTCCTTCGGCAGTTTCCGCATCGTTCATGGCCCGTTGCTGAGGAGTCAGCGTCAGGGAACGCGCCGGCTTGGTGGCCATATATCGCAAGGTGGCGATGTAGGACACCAGCAGGAACAGGTACAGCAATACATAGCCGAACAGGGTGCCGGCAACGGTGGCACTACTGTGATCCGCCACCACCTCGGAGGTGCGCAGCAGACCATCCACAATCCAGGGCTGGCGACCGATTTCGGTCACGTACCAGCCCGCCAGCACCGCGACCCAGCCGGAGAAGGTCATCACCGACAGGGCCCGCAGCAGCCAGGTCTGGGTGTCGCGGTTTTCATCCCGGTTGCGGAACAGCCGCCAGGCCGACCACCAGCCCACCAGCACCATCAACATGCCGATGCCCACCATCACCCGGAACGCCCAGAACACCGGCGCCACCGGCGGGGCTTCTCCCTCGAACTCATTGAGCCCGAGCACTTCACCGTCCCACTCATGGGTCAGAATGAAGCTGGCCAGTTTGGGCACCTTGATGGCCATGTGGGTGGTCTTCTCTTCCTCATCGGGAAAGCCGAACAGGGTCAGCGGGGCACCCTTTTCCGTCTCCCAGATGCCCTCCATGGCGGCGATCTTGGCGGGCTGATGCTCCAGGGTGTTGAGGCCGTGCAGGTCACCGATAAATACCTGCAGCGGTGCCAGTACGGCAGCCATCAGCGCGCCGGTGCGCATCACCTTCCAGGTGGCCGGGCCATCCACGCCGCGCATGGCCCGCCAGGCGCTGATTCCCATGATCAGGAAGGCCGCGGTCAGCAGGGACGCGGTGAACATATGGGCGAAGCGATAGGGGAAGGAGGGGTTGAAGATCACCTCCCACCAGCTTTCCACGAAGAACACGCCATCCTCGATCCGGTAGCCCGTCGGGGTCTGCATCCAGGAGTTGAGGCTGAGAATCCAGAAGGCGGAAAACGAGGTGCCCACGGCGACCAGGGCAGTGGCGATCAGGTGAGTACGGTTGGACACCCGGTCCTTGCCGAACAGCATGATGCCCAGGAAAGACGCTTCCAGGAAAAATGCGGTCAGCACTTCATACCCCAGCAGGGGGCCGGCAATATTCCCGGCGCGCTCCATAAAGCCCGGCCAGTTGGTACCGAACTGAAAGCTCATGGTGATGCCGGACACCACCCCCAGGGCGAAACTCAGGGCAAAGATCTTTACCCAGAAAAAGTAGGCGTATTCCCAGGCCTTGTCACCGGAAAAGGTGTATCGCAACCGGAAATAGAACAACACCCAGCACAGGCCGATGGTGATAGTGGGAAACAGGATATGGAAACTGATATTGGCCGCAAACTGCAGCCGGGCCAGCAGGAACGGATCGAACTCCACGGGCATACCCTCCCTAATCAGGGGCTGTTGATGCTTTTCAGGCTAGCACATCCTTGCACAACGGCCAGATGACAAATTGCCCCAGGTCAACGCTCTGACAAATGGCGCGGGTGAATGCGCGCCTCTCCTTACAATAAATCAACACAGGCACCTCCAGGCTTCTTCTGCAGAACCGCTACCCCATGTAAACAGGCGTTTGCGCAGGTAGCCGTGGCTGTGAGGAGGCCTTATTTACATACCGCAACGCCGCCTCAGCAACGCTTACCCCACAGCAATTGAACGCACCGGCAAAGCTGGGTAGCTTATTGTCTGTAACCTTGCATCGCTTTTTGCCGCGATGACGACAATAACCTGACTGCAGCGAGCCATGGCCCTGACTTCCGCGGATGTCCGCAACGCCGAACCCCTGAAAAAAGACTACAAGCTCCGAGACGACAAGGGGCTTTACCTGCTGGTAGAGGCCAACGGTAACCGTACCTGGAAATTCAGCTACCGGTTCGACGGCCGCAGCAAGGTCATCACCCTGGGCCCCTGCCCGGAGGTGACACTGGCCTTCGCCCGCCAGCTTCGCGACGAGGCCCGGGAGCTGATCGCCGACGGCACCGACCCGCTCACCCGCTGCGAGAAACGGGAGGTCTTCAGCCCCTCGGTGGAAACCTTCGAGGCGGTGGCACGGGACTAGCTGGAACGGGTCTACCGGTTTGAAGTGTCCGAAGAACAGTTCCGCCGCACCAAGCGGCAGATGGAAAACTATCTGATCTCCAGTATCGGCAAGCGAGTTGTCAGTGAAGTGACACCGGAAGATCTGAAGTCTCTGGCGGCAGCCCTGGGTGCCGAAGGCCATCTCGACAAGGGTAAGCGGGTACTGGGCATCGCCAAACGGGTCTATACCCATGCCCGCGACACCGGCGTGGCCGGCTACCAGCAGACCAGCGCCCTGCGCCGGCGGCTTACCGGCTCCGGCACCGAACCGGAATTCCTGGTCAGTACCCGCGAGCAGCTGTTCAATCTGGCCAGCGGTGTACTGGGGCAATGGAGCCGTACCACCACCACGGCGGCGCTGAAACTCACCGTCTGGTTACTGGCCCGCCCCAGCGAAATCGTCAACGCCCGCTGGTCCGACATGGACCTGGATGCCGGCGAATGGCGCATCCGCCGTAAAAGCACCGACAGCCCGGACGGCAGCAAAATCATCACCGTTCCCCTGCCCCGTCAGGCGGTGGAATTGCTGCGCGAAATGGAACCGCTCACCGGCCGCCAGGAATACATCTTCCCCGGTACCCGTGACCGCAAGAAGCACCTGGGCGCCAGCACCCTCACCGGCGCCCTGAAGAAAGTGACCCGCACCACCCCGGTGTCCACCGACAACCTGCGCACCCTGGCGGCCACCGCGCTGGGCGAACTGGGCTACCAGGCCGAGCAGATCCAGTCACAACTGCTCAACCAGACCGGCGATGAACAGAATGACCGCCAGGCCTACCTGGAAAAACGCCGGGAGATGCTACAGGCCTGGGCGGACTATCTGGACAACACGGTGATTGGCAAGGTCACTCGCCGGTAACGACAGCCTGGCAACAAGACCCCGGAGCTCCCGCCATGGAACCGCGCCTGAGTCACCAGATCCTGATAAAGACGGTGCTCTCCCTGTCGGAGGACAATGTTCGCCGGGGCCTGGGCGGGCCCTTTGCGGCACTGGTGGTCAAGGATGGCGCCATCATCGGCCAGGGCTGCAATCGGGTAACCGGCAAGCATGACCCGACGGCCCATGCGGAAATGGAGGCGATCCGCGCGGCCTGTCATCGGCTGGGCAGCCACCAGCTTGATGGCTGTGTGATCTACAGCAGTTGCGAACCCTGCCCCATGTGCCTGGGCGCCATCTACTGGGCACGGCCTGACAAGCTGTTTTATCTGAACCGTCAGGCCGACGCGGCCCGTATCGGTTTTGATGATCAGTTTATCTACCAGGAGCTGGCTCTCCCTGCCGCACAGCGACAACTGGCCACTGAGCAGGTTGAGCATCCGCAACGGTTAACGGCGTTCCAGTTATGGCAGGCCAGTGAGGACCGGGAGGATTACTGACCCCTCACACCCAATGACCCCGCCCAGCCCGGCCTGTTAACCTGTAGCCCTCATGGTTAGCAGAGCGCCCACAATGACCCCCCCCTACGGTTTCCAGTTCGACAACAGTTACACCCATCTACCGGAAGACCTGTTTTCCCGCTGCCCCCTGCAGCCGGTGAAAGCACCGCAGATGGTGTTGTTCAACCGGGCCCTGGCCGGGGAGCTGGGACTGGACGGCGAGGCCCTGGACAGCCCGGCCGGGGCAGCGATTCTGGCCGGGAATGAACAGATCGACGGCAGCGACCCGATCGCCCAGGCCTACGCGGGCCACCAGTTCGGCAACCTGACCATGCTCGGCGATGGTCGCGCCATTCTGCTGGGCGAGCAGATGACACCGGACGGAGCCCGCCGGGATATCCAGCTCAAGGGCAGCGGCCGCACGGTCTTTTCCCGGGGCGGTGATGGCCGCGCGGCACTGGGCCCCATGCTGCGCGAATACATCATCAGCGAGGCCATGCATGGGCTGGGTATTCCTTCCACTCGCAGTCTGGCGGTGGTCCGCACCGGCGAATCCGTATTACGGGAAACCGCCCTGCCCGGCGCCATTCTCACCCGGGTGGCAGCATCCCACCTGCGGGTAGGCACGTTCCAGTATGCCGCGGGCAGACAGAACCCGGCCCTGCTGGAAGCCTTGGTGGATTACACCCTGAACCGCCACTACCCGGACCAACAGGCCAGCGACAACAAGGCCCTGGCGTTGCTGGATGCGGTGATGGAGCGCCAGTTGGATCTGATCGTTCACTGGATGCGGGTGGGCTTTATCCACGGGGTGCTCAATACCGACAACGTGACACTCAGCGGCGAAGGCATCGACTTCGGCCCCTGCGCCTTTATGGACAGCTTCGATCCAGACACGGTGTTCAGTTCCATCGACCACCAGGGCCGCTACGCCTATGGCAATCAGCCCACCATCACCCAATGGAACCTGAGCCGATTCGCCGAGACCCTGCTGCCACTGATCGACGAGGATGTGGACAGCGCCATCGAAAAAGCCACCGCGGTGATCAAATCCTTCAACCAACGTTACAGTGAAAAATGGCTGGCGATGATGAAGAAGAAGCTGGGCCTGTTCGGTGATGACCCGGTGGATGAAAAGCTGATTACCGATCTGCTGGAATGGATGAAAACCCAGCGGGCGGATTACACCAATACCTTCCGCGATATCACCCGCGAGACCTTCCCGGAACACCGCGACTATCAGGATGATGCCTTCATCAACTGGCACCAGCGCTGGCAGGTTCGCCTGGGTCGCAACCGCAAACCGCTCAAGTCGTCCCTGTGCCTGATGCGCAATCACAACCCGGCGGTGATTCCCCGCAACCATCGTGTGGAAGACGCCTTGATCGCCGCTGAACAAGGTGACCTGGCTGTCACCACATCACTGTTGAACGCGCTGGCCGACCCCTATGGGGACCGCGACCCGGACGACCACTATCGACAGCCGCCCGCACCGGAAGAGCGTGTTTGTCAGACTTTTTGCGGCACCTGATAACCGGTTGGCCCGACCCTGGATTTGCCCGGCCCACAAAAGACGCCGTAGTCTGGATCGCGATCAGGTCAGGGGGTCGATGAAAACGTGACGGAGAAGCCGCTGCGCTGCCATAGCCATGCCACCCACAAGGTATGCAGGTTGATCAGCACGGCCAGCACCCACTCGAACCCATCGTCCATGCTGTCGTAGTGTTCCGGCCAGATCATCCCCAGAATCACTGACGTGATCCCCACCAGCAGGGTAAACCCGCTCAGGGCGAACAGCCTGCGGCCCGCCCGGGATAGCGCCGTGGTACGCAGGGAGGCGCTCAATCCCAGTTGCGCCAGGTAGGTCAGCCCGAAGAACCCCACGACACCGATCCGACGCAGCAGGTAGGGCGTATCCCCCGCGTGGCCAAGCACCACCGTATAGAGAGCCAGAGGCAGGGCCGCCAGCATCCCCAACCCCCACCAGAGCCGGGGCTCCACCCCCAGCTGTCGCAGCCACTGGCGATTGCACCACCAGAACAACACCATGCAGACACAGGCAGGCAACATGCCCGCCTTGAAAGCGAAGTAGGCCGTGCCGGAACGGGACGCGCGGGAAATGCTGGTACAACCCTCGAACCAGGGCAGACACCAGGGGACCAGCTGCTCACTGGCAGAAAGCAGATAGCAGACATGCATGGTCACCAGCGGCAACAGGGCAGTGGCCCAGGCCAGTGGTGCCAGACGGGCAGCGGTTGGCGACGTGGTCATGGAGTGAGATTAACGCAAGACAACGCGCCATCACACCAGTGGAATCACGGCCAGCGCGCCAACGGGTTACCGGAAAACACCAACCGTAACACCTTGCGTAGGGTGCACTGAGCCTAAGGCGAACTGCACCGATCCGGCGTTTGAATGGTGCAGTTCGCCTTAGGCTCAGTGCACCCTACGTTTTAGCAAGCCCTGGAGTTTGCTATTGCTCACCTTGCAGTTTGTCCAGGGTGCGCAGCCCGAAGTCGCTGGCGTCATGCCGCTCCCACAATTGACTGGAGGGTTCCCCCCAGGCCCGGTTTACCTTACGGCCACGCTCCACCGCCGGACGTTGGCGGATTTGCTCCGTCCAGCGCAACACATTCTTGTAGGTGTGCGCTTCGATAAACTCCGCCGCCTCATAGACCTTGTTGGTCACCAGCGCCCCATACCAGGGCCAGATCGCCATGTCGGCAATGGTGTATTCATCGCCGGCAATGTAATCGTTTTCCGCCAGCTGACGATCCAGCACATCCAGTTGGCGCTTGATCTCCATGGTGTAGCGATTGATCGGGTATTCGTACTTTTCCGGGGCATAGGCATAAAAATGGCCGAAGCCGCCTCCCAGCAAGGGCGCACTGCCCATTTGCCAGAACAGCCAGCTCAACGTTTCGGTACGCTTGCCCGGTTCCTCGGGCAGAAACTCGCCGAATTTTTCTGCCAGATACAGCAGGATATTGCCGGACTCGAACACCCGACGCGGCGGGGTAACGCTGTGATCCACCATGGCGGGAATCTTGGAGTTGGGATTCACCTCCACAAAGCCACTGCCGAACTGATCGCCATTCTGGATATTGATCAACCAGGCATCGTACTCCGCGTCCTTGTGGCCTTTTTCCAGCAGCTCTTCGAGCATCACGGTGACCTTTACGCCATTGGGGGTCGCCAGGGAGTATAGCTGCAGGGGATGCTTGCCCACTTGCAGTGCCTTGTCATGGGTGGGCCCGGCGATGGGCCGGTTGATATTGGCAAAGGCACCGCCGTTAGCCTGGTCCCATTTCCAGACGCGAGGTGGGGTGTAGGTGGGGTCAGACATAGTTGCTCCCGATCGATAACAGGCATGGCCTGTGCACGTTGAATGTTGTCTCATCATGGCCAGCCCGGGCGCCCGGAACAAGCTGAAAAAAATGGACAAACGCTTCAAATTAATCGATCGGTCGACTCACTCTCATGCTGTTGCACTTCCCAAAGGTGCGCATACAAACCGCCCCGGGCCAGCAACTCAACATGGCTGCCCTGCTCCGCCACCTGGCCGTTATCCAGCACAATGATGCGATCCGCATCCATGATGGTGGACAGGCGATGGGCAATCACCAGGGTGGTCTGTTGATGAGAAATCTCACCGATGGCCTTGAGAATGATCTTTTCGGAGTGACTGTCCAGCGACGACGTGGCTTCATCAAAAACCATAATGGGCGGATGCTTGAGCAAAGCACGGGCGATGGACACCCGCTGCTTTTCGCCGCCGGACAGTTTCAGGCCCCGCTCACCCACCATGGTGTTCTCGCCCTTCGGCAGGGAGGCGATGAAGTCGGACAGGTAGGCCAGACGAATGGCCTCTCGCACCTCATCATCACTGGCGTCAATGCGACCATAACGGACGTTCTCGAAAATGCTGGTATTGAATAGCACCGTATCCTGGGGCACCACGCCGATCTGTCGGCGCAGGGAACGCTGGCTGACCTGGCGAACGGACTGGCCATCGATGGTGATGTCTCCGCTGCTCACGTCATAAAAGCGAAACAGCAGTTTGAAGAGGGTGGATTTGCCCGCCCCGCTGCTGCCCACAATCGCCACCTTCTGTTTGGACGGCACGGTAAAACTGACGCCACGAATAATGTCCCGCGTATCGCCATAACCGAAGTGCACATCATGGAAACGGATCTCGCCGTCAGCCACGGTCAGTTCTGTGGCGTCATCGCGATCCACCACGCCCGGTTTCACGTCCAGCACCGCAAACATGTTTTCAATATTGGTCATGGCCCCTTTCATTTCCCGGTACACGAAACCGAGAAAATTCAGCGGCATGAACACCTGCATCATGAAGGCATTGATCAGCACGAAGTCACCCAGGGTCATCACCTTGTCGGTGACCTGCACTGCCGCCAGCACCATGGCGGCGGTCACCGCCACGGCAATAATCAGGGACTGCCCTGCATTGAGCGCAAACAGTGACAGGCGGTTCTTGCCCCGGGCCAGCTCCCAGCGCTCCAGGTTTTCGTCGTAGTGGCGCGCCTCAAAATCCTCGTTGGTGAAGTATTTCACCGTTTCATAGTTGAGCAGGCTGTCGATGGCGCGGGTGCTGCTGGAGGACTCCGCCTGGTTAGCCTCACGGATAAAGGCCAGCCGCCATTCCGTGGCGAACACGGAAAAGCCCACGTAGGCGGCTACCGACACCGCCACAATCAGGGCAAACCAGACATCGTAATTCCACAGCAGCAGCCCGATGACCATGCCGATTTCCAGCAGGGTGGGCAGGATATTGAACACCATGAAGCGCAGCAGAAAACTGATGCCATTGGTGCCCCGCTCGATATCCCGGGACAGGCCGCCGGTGCGACGATTGAGATGAAAATCCAGATCCAGGGTGTGCAGGTGACGAAACACCTGCAGGCCAATCCGGCGCATGGCGCGCTCGGTGACGCGGCCGAATAAGGTATCGCGCAGCTCACCAAACAACACATTGGAAAACCGCACCACGCCGTAGGCCAGCAACAGCCCCAGCGGCAGGGTAATCAGCTCACTGACATCCTTGGCGTCCAGCCCGTCGACGATATGCTTGAGAATAAACGGCAGCCCCACACTGGCCAGCTTGGCCAGCACCAGGCACAGCACCGCCAGGCCAATGCGGGCGCGAAATTCCAGCAGGTAGGGAAACAGGGTTTTCAGCACGGACCAGTCGATGGGCTTGGGGGTCACATCCTGGCTCATACCGCGCATAACAAGGCCTGCTTTGGAGAAAAGAGCCCGCAGTATAACAACATGGCGGGCAACAATCGGATGACGGAGCGCCCGGGAACCCTATTACCGTTAATGAAACATTTTCCGGCTTTCCGTAGGAGCGTCGCTCGCGGCGCGATTGCTAACGCCGGGTTATGCACTTCGTTCCGGTTCGCGCCGCCAGCGACGCTCCTACAAATAATGCCATTGCTAGGGCATGCCGGTTTTCATCGTCGGGCTAACGGGAACGGGACTGCAGCCACACCGCCAGGCCCTGGCTGTTGAGCTGGATATCCAGCCCCAGCACCGCGTCCAGCTGCTCGTCGGACATGTCGCAGCCATGTTCCCGGGCGCTGCGAAACAGATACTCCCTCATGGCAACCATCAACGCTTTTTCCAGCGCATCCGCATCGCTGGTTACCGCCACGGTTTCCGCCAGCGCCACATAGTCATCCACCATGGTCAGCAGCCGCTCGCCCAGGGGCTGCGGGTTTTCCACCATGCCGTAATGGGTGAGATAGATTCGCTCGGGTTTCAGGGCCAGCAAGGTGCGAATGGAGGCTTTCAGGGCCGGTGGATCGAATTGCACCGGGGTGGTGGTCGGGCAGATAAAGGGCCCCTTGGCGGTGGTCAGGGGTGGATAGGACAGGCCAAAGGTGTCGCCGGTAAAAATCCCCCTGGACGTGGGGTCATACACACAGAAATGATGGCGGGCATGCCCGGGGGTATCGATGAAGACCAGCTTGCGATCCCCCACGGTGGCTTCATCACCGTCGTCCATGGTGCGCACCCGGCGCTCATCCACGGGAATGATATCGCCGTAGATCTCGGCAAACTTGGCCTCACCGTACACCGCTGTGGCACCAGCCTTTAGTTTTGCCGGATCGATCATGTGGCGGGCGCCGCGGGGGTGTACCAGCAAGGTCGCCGCGGGCAACGCCTGCATCAGACCACCGACGCCACCGGCGTGGTCCAGATGCACATGCGTCGGGATCACGTATTTTACCTTTGCCAGATCAATATTCCGCTCTTTGAGCAGCGCAAGAATGGTCGGCACGGTGTTGTGAGTACCGGTTTCGATGATGGCGTATTCGTCGCCACCGCCCAGCAGATAACAGGCCGCCAGCCCTTCGTGCACCATGGCCGTATCGATACGGGTAATTTGCTGGCCGAGGTCGTCAAAAGTCTGGAACGTCATGCGTGGCTCCCGAGGTCGCTGAGTCCAACGACTATAGGCCACGCAACCCGGGGCAGCCACCCGACCTTTGGTCAGCCAGTCTGCCGTTTCAAGCGGGTGGCGCCAATCGGGGACACGCATAGATCGCCATCGCGTCCCCACAGGTAAACGGGCACTTCACGCCATCTTGCCCCTCCCCTCTCCACGCTGACCTTTTATGCGTGAAAGGGCCACACCATGACCGGAATGACTGCACTGCTGATTTATATCGTCTGGACGCTGATTCTGGCGCTCAGCTACGCCACCTACCGACTGCCGCTGGTACTCACCGGCAATAAAGCCGCCAATCACTGGGAGCGGGGCAACCCGGTTGATGACCCGGCCATCCTGATTCGCGCCAAGGCTGCCCACCTGAATTGCCTGGAAAACCTGCCCCTGTTTGCCGCCCTGGTACTGGTTGCCGCGGCCACGGGTCAGAGCGAGACCGTCAACGCGGTGGCAGGCTTCATTGTGGCGGCACGCATCGGGCAAAGCCTGGTGCACCTGATCGGCACCAGCTTTCCGCTTGTATTTGTCCGCGCCAGCCTGTTCCTCGCCCAGGTCGCCCTGATGCTGTATCTGGCGGTTGCCTTGATGTAATCCATTCCCGCTTCATCAAGGGGAGACCCGCAATCCCGCACCGGGAGCCTGAATCAGCCATCATCCTGGCGCTTGCGCCATTCGCGGGGAGACAGGCCGGTCCAGGTCTTGAAGGCACGGGTGAAGTTGGCCGGGTCACCATAGCCAAGGGCTTCCCCGATGCGGCGAATTTCCAGGTCCGGGTCCGCCAGCATCTGGCAGCTGTCCCGCCGGCGGGCGGCTTCCAGCAGCTGCTGGTAACTGTAGCCCTGTTCCTGCAGGCGCCGCCGCAGGGTGCGGGGCGTCAGGTGCAGACTATCGGCCAGGGCCTCTGGAGACGGGTACCCGTCGGCACCCGGGATCAGGGCAGCACGGGCACGGCGCAGGATGTCATCGTCGTCATCCACCAGCGCGCTTTCCCGTTCGCACTGGGCCAGTGCCAGTGACAGGGCTTCCGGATTGGCGGTGGGTAGCGGTTGATCCAGCAGGGTGATATCCCCCGTCAGGGAAATGCCGGCCTGGGGCATGCCGAAACGGACCGTCGGCAGCAGCGACCGCCAGCGATCAAACCCCGCCGGCGCCGGCCCATACACCCAGATCTCCCGCTGCTCGGGCAGCTGTGGTATCAGAAATTCCATGCCCCGATACATGCTGGTCAGCATGGAGCTGATCAGCATGTCGCGCAGGGCGTCCGGCGCGCGCAGCTCCATCACCAGTTCCATCAACAGGCGATTCTCGCTTTCACTTACCATCAACCGCGCCCCGCGCCCACGCAGATGCCAGAAGCGTTCCAGAATGGTGATGGCCTCACGGGGGCTTCCGGCGCACATCAGGGCATAGCCCAGGTTGCCGTGGGCGGTGAGGGGCATGCGGTCGCCAGAGGCAAACCCCAGGCTGCCATTGCCCGTGAGTGACAGTGCCGCCGCCCCCATCATCCAGGTTTCGTGCAAGGACAACCGCCCGGCAGGATCATCAATCTGCTCGGAGGCAACACCGGCAATCTGCAATAGCTGCTCCCGGGAGGCGCCACTCTCCACTGCCGCTTCCATGAAGGCACGCGGGTAGGTGGCAGACTGATTGCGCTGACGCACCCAGGCCGGGAGCGATGCCAGTTGTTCAGTCGTGGCTGTCAGGAGTTCGCGTTGCGGCATTTGGCCACCGATGACAAGTACAATGTCCGTGCAGAATCTCACGCCCCCTGCCCCGAAACCAGTACCGTATGGGCCATATTAAGACAGAAGGGCCGTAAACGGCCGCAAGGAGCACGACCATGAATGCCACTGTTCCCATCAATCAGGACAAGAAACGCAAAGGCCTCATCGGTACCGTACGCACCGTCGCCAGCAAGACACCCAAGAACATGATTCCCAAGGTGCGTCGCCCCCAGTTCGCCTTCAGCGAGGCGAACGATATGCCGCGCTACTGGTGGGACAACGACCCGGCGAAAACCCTGCTGCTGGCCGCCCTGTCCGCCAGCTTCCCGCCCGGGGAGCGTTTTTTCATTGATTCGGTGCGCCATTACCAGGATCAGATCACCGACCCGGAACTGAAGAAAGCCATCAAGGGCTTCATCGGCCAGGAAGCCCACCACTCCCGTGAGCACGAACTCATGAATGGTTTCCTGCAGGAACGCGGGGTGGATCTGGCCCGGCTGGAGCGGGAAATCCTGGGTTTCATGAATCTCATGCGCAAGTATCTGAGCCCGGAACGGCAGCTCGCCCACACCGTGGCCGTGGAGCATTTCACCGCGCTGATGGCCGAGGAGTTCCTGCTCAAATACGACGCCCTGGAAGAGATGGACCCGCGCATCGCGCCGATCTGGGCCTGGCATGCCATCGAGGAATCCGAGCACAAGGCGGTGGCTTTTGATGTCTACAAGGCCATTGGTGGCAGTGAGTTCACCCGCGTCACGGAAATGATGATCGTCAGCGTGTTGTTCCCGGTGTTCTCTGCCGTGCACCTGGTGCAACTGATGAAAGAAGACGGCCAGCTGGGCAACATGAAATCCTGGTTGGGTGCGGTGAATTACATGTGGGGCCGCCCCGGCGTATTCCGCAAGCTGCTGCCCTCCTACTTCAAGTTCTACAGCCCCAGGTTCCATCCGTGGAATCACGACGCCCGGGGTCTGGTGGAGAAAGCGAAGAAGAAATGGCTGGGTGACTGGGGCTGAGTCTTCAACAAGTGATACCGACCGGGGCACCCATGGAATTTGGGTGCCCTCGTCCCGTCCTTGTTTTTACCGTTCCTGACCGCCGCGTTTTTTCTCCACTTTCATCCGCGCCGAGGCGATATTCATCAAGCGCCGAAACTGGCCGCATTCCAGGTGACTGGGAGCCGGGCATTTTGCTGCATGGCGCAGGCCATCACGCATGGCTGACAGTTTGCGGATAGTGTCATCCAGCTCATCGGCCTTTGCCGACAGGGCATCCCGGTCAATGCTGGGCTCGCCCCCGGCATCGAACATTTCGCCGATTTCATCCAGTGAAAACCCTGCGGCCCGCCCCAGGGCAATCAGCGCCAATTGATCCAGTATGCCGGGAGCAAAGATTCGCTTTAGCCCCCGTCGCCCGGTGGAAAGGATCAGCCCTTTCTCTTCGTAATAGCGCAGCGTCGACGCCGGCACGCCGGACCGGCGCACCACTTCGGTAATATCCAACACGACCTTGACCTCAAGCCAGCTTCAAGTTGCAGAGTATCAGCAAAGTCATCTTGAGGAAGCCCCATGGATAACGTTATCGCGTTTTTACCCAGCCTGATCGTCATCGGTCTCTGCGCCACCCTGGTCATGGATGCCTGGAGCTGGCTACGCCAGCCCTTGCTGGGAGTCGCCCCACCCAACTACGCCATGGTGGGCCGCTGGTTGCTGCATATGCGCCACGGGCAATTCCGCCACACCGCCATTGCCGCATCGCCCGCCATGCCTGGTGAAAAGGCCGTCGGCTGGCTGGCCCATTATCTGACCGGCCTGGCCTTCGCGGGAATTCTTCTGGGTATAGCAGGACAAAGCTGGATCGAGCAGCCCACCCTGGGGCCGGCCTTGCTGGTGGGTATTGGCACCGTTGCCGCGCCGTTTCTGTTGATGCAGCCGGGCATGGGAGCCGGCATGGCCGCCTCCCGCACGCCGGCCCCCAACGCTGCCCGCCTGCAGAGCCTGCTGACCCATGCGGTATTCGGCCTGGGCCTGTATCTGGGTGGCTGGGTGTCACACGGTTTGCTGAACTGATAGTGAGACCCGGGAGCAACGCTTCGCGATGGTAACCATTGGGGCCTGCGGCCATGTATCCTGTAGACATCTCTGCGCCATGCCGCTTCCGCCCGGGCAGGCCAGGACACATAATCAGGAGCACCATGACCACCTTACTGCTGAATCTGCGCCGGGTTCCCGATGACGAGGCCGACGAAGTGCGCGCCTTGCTGGAACAAAACCAGATCCTGTTCTATGAGACGGCCCCGAGCATGTGGGGGATTTCCTCCGGGGGCATCTGGCTGACCCAGCCTGAAGATCGCGAGCGCGCCAAGGCTTTGCTGGCCGACTATCAGCAGGACCGTGCCCGCCGCCAGCGAGAAGCCTATGAACAAGCACAACGGGAAGGCACAGCGCCGACGCTGGGTGGGCGTTTGCGTGAACAGCCAATGCGCGTGGTGGGATTGTTGGTGGCCGTGCTGGCGCTATTGCTGGTAACGCTGCTGCCGTTCCTCACTCTGGGCTAGGGCGTTGCTTTTCGCCCTTTCTCGCCGTCGTTGTTCAGTGCTTGCGGGCACCCAACACTTTTCGCCACAGCGGACGCGGCTGGGCTTTTCGCGCTTCATCCATGCTCGACAGCATGCTGGTGATAGCATCCGAGACCTGTTCACGCAATTGCCAGAGCACGGCGGGATCGTTTTCCTGGCCTTGCAGGTGCGCCGTGGGAATGGGTTTGCCGATGGAAAAATGGAAAGGCTCCGCCTTGGGCAGCAGGGTGGGACCAATCCCTTTCACCAAGGGCATAAACAAGTCGCCGCCACGCATCAGCGAGTTGACCTTGTCGTTGCCCAGCAACCGTTTGCCGAGCCAGCCGTTGGCAAAATCGTCACCGTCATAAACGATGTCGTAGGCCTCGTCACAGCCCAGTGACGCAAAGGGGATGATGTCGAACCCCTGCTCGATGGCCATATAGACGAACCCGGTACGCTTCTTCCATACCAGCTTGTTGATCTCGTCCCGACGCTTGGCCACCTCCCGGGCGCCGCCCGGAAACACCAGCACATGCTGGCCACTTTCCATCAGCCGGCGACAATTTTCACGGGTACCGGGCACGGCGCCGAAACGGGTCACCAGCTTGCCCCATACCGGCGTCGGGAAATGGAAATGATCGCCCAGGGAACGGGGAAACACGCCCGTCTGCCGATACAACTCGTAGACAAACAGCGGGGAGTCCAGCACGCCCATCAGCGCGTGATTTCCCACAAACAGCCCCGGTCGTTGCGGATCCACATTTTCCGCCCCTTCCAGCGTTGCTGCGAAATAGCGGCGCTGCAGGGCGGTCACCCGGGCCATGGTTCGCAGGGACGGGGGACGGAAATCTTCAATGGGGATCTCAATATCGGACACGATTACCTCAGTGTGTGTTCGCTGGCCGCATCGCCAGGGTGCGCAAGCCTAGCATTATAACGGCGGGTTACCATGGCAGATCCGCCCTTTCCGGCCAGTCAGAACGGGCAATGGTGGCAGAACAGGGGAATCGGGCAGGAAGCTCCGCGGGGGACCCGCAATTACTCGGGGGTAGCCGCTGCCGCCAGCTGCAGCAGATCGCGGGCGTAGGCGTTCACGTCAAAGGGGCGGTCTTCCTGCATGGAATGCGCAATCTGCGCCGCCAGCACATCGGCCATCTTCACCAGGGCATCGTCGCGGTCGACGCCCTGACCAATCAGGTCCATGATCACCAGACCGGCCTCGCGGGGATGACCATCGGCGATCTGGTTTTCCACCGCTTCCACCAGCGCCTGCTGGGCGAAATCGTCTTCTGCCTGCTCAAGTTCTTTCATGGGTTGTCCCAAAAATCCGCCATCATCATTTCGCTTGGCGCCCGTGATAACAGAGCCGGCCCGGGAGAGATTCAACCTGCTATCAGCCACTCCGACAACTTCCTGGCCAGGGTATCCAGGATCGCCTCATGATCCAGCCCGGCCGGCGCCATCAATACCAGATGCAACAAACTGCCTGCCGTGGACGTCGCCATCAGATAGAGCGTGTGCGGGTGAACACTCATCTGATAATGCTGACGGGTCTTCTGTAGCCCGGTTTGCAGCACCTGCTGCAAGTCTTTCTGCAATTGCCGGGTGGCCGGTAACTGGTGCAGATAGGGCACCTGAAACACCAACACCCGTAACAGCTTGCGCTGCCGGCGCATCAGCGAATACAGCGCGCCCAGAAAATGGCGCATGGCCACAGGCAGGTCATTGCGGCTACTGGTCAGGTCCAGGCGGTCATGCAGCAGGGACGTGGTTTCCGCCAGCAGCGCCTCGGACAGGCGCGCCACCACGGCTTCCTTGCCCGGGAAATACTCATACACCGATCCAATGCTGACTCCGGCCACCTGGGCGATGGCATTGGTGCTCAGCCCCGCATACCCATGGCGCTCCAGAATCCGAGCGCAGGCCTCCACCATGGCGGCGACGGAGGCTTTTGACCGCGCCTGCTTTGGCTCTTTTTTTATCGAAAAATCAGTGGCTTGCCAATTTCCTGTGCGCATATCCCCGCCCCCCGCTCCGGTCAGCAAATCCGAGTTTTTCCGAGTATATGCTCAGATTAGAATGACTGCACGATGACCATCACTACAAACCGCGAGTCCCCCATGGCCAACGATATCCAGTTCAGACGCCCCAAAATCGGCCCCTACTTCAGCCGTCTCCGCCACCACTGGGCCTGGAACGCCAGGAGCCTGCTGACCCCCGGACAGGCCCTTCGCGACCGGGTGCAGGGGAAAGTGGTTCTGCTCACCGGTGCCAGTTCCGGCATTGGCGAAGGCGTGGCCGACAAACTGGCTGATGCCGGCGCCACCCTGTTACTGGTGGCCCGTAATGCGGACAAGCTGGAGGCCATTGCCACCGGGATCCGCAAACGGGGCGGCCGGGCGTTTATCTACCCGGGCGATCTCACCGACCTGGATGAGTGCGACCGCATCTGCCAGCAGGCCCTGGCCGACCACGGTCATGTGGATATCCTGATCAATAACGCGGGCCGCTCCATCCGTCGCTCGATCAAATTTACCGTGAACCGTTTCCACGATTACGAGCGCACCATGCAGCTCAATTATTTTGCCGCCTTGCGTCTGGCCATGAACCTGCTGCCCGTCATGGAAGCCCGTGATGAGGGCCATATCATCAATGTGTCCACCGTGGGGGTTCAGGCCAATCCGGCCCGTTTTTCCGCCTATCTGGGTTCCAAGTGGGCACTGGAAGGCTGGACCTGGGTGGCCGCCAATGAATATGCCCATACCAACCTGCGGTTTTCTTCCATCAACTATCCGCTGGTGCGCACGCCCATGATTGCGCCCACCAAAATCTATGATTACCTGCCGGTCATGTCACCGGACACGGCGGTGAACTGGCTGCTGGATGTGGTCATCACCCAGAACAAACGCAAACTGGGCATCTTCGGCAAGGGCGCCCTGGCCATGTATTACCTGTTACCGAAAACCTCCGAGTCCATCGTCAACCTGAGCTACCAGAGCCTGTTTGAAACACCGCCGGCGGATTATGTGTCGCGCAAGGCGCGCGGCGAAAACCGCCACATGGACACCGCAGAGGGTCACAACGACAGCAAGGTGGCACCCTTTCGTGCCAGAGACAGCCAGCACCGGGCCTAGGAATTCACTGACAGGCCCGGCCTGATCCGTGGACACCCCAGCGGGACGGCAGACGGCCTGAGCGCGAATAAAAGCTCAAGGCCGTTACCGCCATCAGAATCAGTGCCATACCGACCCCCTGTGGCGCGGCCAGGCTTTCCTGCAAGATCACCACGCCGAACAACGACGCGGTCACCGGCTCCACCATGGCCACGATGGACGCCACCGCCGGCGGCACATCCCGGAGGCCGATCACATAGATGACAAACGACAATCCGGCCCCCAGCACACCGAGCCCGGCAAACAGCGGCCAATCGGGAGAACGGATCGCTGCCACAATCTGCCCGGCATTGGCCGGCGCCATCAGCAGCATCACCAACACCGCAAAGGCAATGGAGAGAATCGCCTGGGGACTGCCATGGGGCGCGGCATACTTGAATCCGAAAATGAAGACCGCGTAGCTGAGCCCGGCCAGTAAACCGGCAACCACACCCATCATGGTCAGCCCGTCTCCGCCCATGTCGTAGACCCGGGTCAACAGCACGATACCCAGCATCACCACGGCCATGGCGGCCAGTTTCAACCGTGAAGGCTGCTCCAGGCGAAAAACAAACGACACCAGATACACAAACACCGGGGCGCAATACATCAAGGTCGCGGCCACGGCCACACTGCCCCGGGAAATACTGAGAAAATAGAACGCGAAATTACCCGCCACCCCCAGGCCGGCAATGGTGGACCAGAGCCATAGTCGGCGGCTCCTCAGGCCATGGCCGGCGGGTTGCAGAGCCAGCCAGACCAGCACAAACAGCAGTCCGATGGTGCCCCGGTAGAAAGACACCAGCAAGGCGCCCCAGCCTTCGGCCATGAGCACACCACCGAGGCCGCCGGACAGACCCCAGCACAGGGCTGCCACAATCACCAGGGCTGTGCTCACGCGCGCCATTTGCCCTCCTGTCGCCCGGCAACAGGTGACCCGGGCGACCATCAACGCACCAACACGCAAGCCTCATTTGCCATGGGCTCTCAGCAACCACTGAAACGCAGAATATTTCGCGATGCAACCGGCAGGAGACATCGTTAATGGGCAGGGAGAGAGAGAAGGGGAAGAGGCTGACATCAGGGTTACTCCGTGATGCCAGCCGATGATTTAACGGCGGGAAACGTCAGGCGGAGGCGGCCGCTTCCTGCTCCGCCAAAAAGCTGTCGATCTGCAGCAGCAACTCACGGTTGTCGTGATCCCAGGGATGGAAACCCGGGCGGAAGTAGTCCAGGTAGTTGCCAATCTGCTTACGCAGCATGCCGATATCACCGAAGGTGTAGTGGAAAAACTTCTGCCAGCCCTTCCAGTCCGTCAGCTTGCCCTGCTCACGCAGCACTTCCAGGAACACCGGAATCACCAGCCCCCAGAACACCACCGTGGCCAGGCCCAGTCCGAAACAGCGCAGCCCGTAGGCCCCAACCCCTTTGCCCATGACCGCGGTCCAGACATCAAACGCCACGGCCTTGTGCTCGGTTTCTTCCAGGGCGTGCCAGCGCCACAAGGCGGCATAGGCGGGATCAGCGCCATCCACCACCCGAGGATCACTCAACACGCTATCCGCCAGCAGGCCGGTAAAGTGTTCCAGGGCGATGGTGCCACTCAGGGAGACCGGCGCACTGTATTTGTTGAACCTCTTCAGGACACCTTCCACCAGGCGCTCGAACTTCGGCGCCACTGACGACACCGCAAAGAGGGCATCGTTATATTCTTCATGCTCGCGCCCGTGCATGGCTTCCTGGCCGATGAAGGCGGTCACCGCCTTCTTGAGCTCGGGATCGGTAATCTGGTCCCGGTAGGCCCGCACACTGTCGATAAAAAAGCGCTCGCCCACCGGCAGAACGGTGGAAAAGGTATTCAGGAAGGCCGTCAGCACCGGCCCACCGGCAGTGTGCCAGTCGGAAATTCGCCTGGGGTCCAGATTGAATCGCAGGCTCCTGCGCGTCGGTACCAACATGGGCGTTGCCCGGGTGTTATCGGTTACCAGACGTAGCGCTGCAGACAGTTTTTTCATTGTTATCTCCATTGATCATCACGCCCGAGGCATACACACACGGCCCGTGCCCGGGAAAAGAATGGCTCTCATCTAAACATACGCAGGAGCACTTGGCACGATGACAAAACTTGCATCAGAAAGCGCCATTCAGCGGGCTCTTGCGACGTTCCCTTGCCCGGCAGCCGCTTACCCGGCAACGCGTTTTCGGGGTACCCTCTATTGTCCCCGGATACCGTTTACTGCCATGCACCTTCCGCTCCTGCCACTCGCCCTGCTCTCACTTGCCGCCTTGCCCGCTGTGGCCGACGAGCAGGACTGCAGGCTGGACATCCTGCACAGCGCCATCGAGACCACGCACACCTTCAATCTGACTGTCAGCTGCCGGGGTAACTACACACCCCTGACTTACCTCCTCCGAGCCAAACGCCGCGTGAACGGGGTAACGCTTACTGACAGCCAGAGTGGAACCCTGAACATTCATGGAGACAGCAAAACCGTGGGGGACATCCAGATTGATCTGAAGCCCGGCGACCATATCGAACTGGAAGGCAGAATCCTTCAAGCCTGTGAAGTCCTGGGCGAAACACGCCTCGAATTTACCCGCTGATAACAGCGGCTATCCGCCATCGCGACCTGCTACAGCCGTCACACAAACAATACTTACTGACGGAAAACCCCGGTGCTAATCTGTCTGTCGAGCGCAGGGATCCATGCTGATACCGCTGACGCAAACCGCTGAGCAACACCGCCGCGATCCTCGAACGGCACCCACCGCGAATAACAGACAATAAAAGGAAGCCCGCATGGACAACGAGTTCGATTACCTCATCATCGGTGGTGGCTCCGCCGGCTGCGCCCTGGCCGGACGGCTCAGTGAAGACCCGGACACCCGCGTCTGTCTGCTGGAAGCCGGTGGCAAGGGGGACGGTCTGCTGGTCAATGTGCCCTCCGGTGCGGTAGCCATGCTCTCCAGGCCCATCAACAACTGGGTGCTGGAAACGGTTCCGCAAAAAGGCCTCAATGGTCGCCAGGGCTTCCAGCCCCGGGGAAAATGCCTGGGCGGTTCGTCCGCCATCAATGCCATGGTCTATATTCGTGGCCATCGCGAGGACTACGATCACTGGGCGGCCCTGGGCAATGACGGTTGGTCCTACAAGGATGTGCTGCCCTATTTCCGCCTCAATGAACACAACGAACGTATCGATAACGACTACCACGGCACCGACGGTCCGCTCTGGGTCAGCGACAGCCGTACCGGCAACCCGTTCCAGGACTACTTTCTGGACGCTGCACGGGAATGCGATATCCCCATTACCGATGACTTCAACGGCGCCGAGCAGGAAGGCGCCGGGGTCTATCAGGTCACCCAAAAAGACGGCGAACGCTGGAGCAGTGCCCGGGCTTACCTGTTCCCGCATATGGATCGCAGCAACCTGACCGTGGAAACCAACGCCCAGGTTCAGCGCATTGTCTTCGACGGCAAACGTGCCGTGGGTGTGGAATTCAAGCAAGGCAAGCAGCTGCACACCGCCTCGGCCCGCAAGGAAGTGCTGCTGTCCGCCGGGGCCTTTCAGTCCCCGCAACTGCTGATGCTATCCGGGGTGGGCGATAGCGAGGAACTGAAAAAGCACAACATCCCCGTGGTGCATCATCTTCCCGGCGTGGGCAAGAACCTGCAGGATCATCCGGATTTCATTTTCGGCTACACCACCGACAGCCCGGCCACTTTTGGTCTGTCACCGGCGGGCATGTGGCGGGCGCTAATGGCCATGGGTACCTATCGCAAGGAACGGCGCGGGCTGTGGACCTCCAACTTCGCCG
Organism: Alcanivorax sp. DSM 26293; assembly: GCF_900107995.1. Classification (GTDB taxonomy): domain Bacteria; phylum Pseudomonadota; class Gammaproteobacteria; order Pseudomonadales; family Alcanivoracaceae; genus Alcanivorax. The sequence goes on from NZ_FNUM01000004.1 coordinate 63,470, forward strand.
AAGCCGGCGCCTTCCTGAAAACCCGGCCGGATCTGTCGGCCCCGGATATTCAACTGCACATGGTCACCGCCCTGGTGGATGATCACGGCCGCAAGATGCACTTCACCCAAGGCTACTCCTGTCATGTCTGTCTGCTACGGCCGCGCAGCCGCGGCAGCGTGCAACTGGCCAGCGCCAACCCGGACGATCTTCCTCTTATCGACCCGGCCTTCCTAAACGATCCTAAGGACCTGGAAGACATGGTGCAAGGCTACAAAATCACGCAGAAAATCATGGAAGCCCCATCACTCAAGCGCTGGATGAAGAAAGACATGTTCACTGAGAACGTGAAAAGCGACGACGACATCCGCGAAGTCATCCGACAGCGTTCCGACACCGTCTACCACCCGGTGGGCTCCTGCAAGATGGGCACCGATGAGCAGGCGGTGGTCGACCCGCAATTGCGCGTTCATGGCATTGAAGGCCTGCGCGTGATCGATGCTTCCATCATGCCCACCTTGATCGGCGGCAACACCAATGCGCCGGCAATGATGATTGCGGAGAAAGCAGTGGATATGATTCGGGGGAAGAGCCGGATCCGCCAGGAATAAAAAAACCTGAGCGCCCCGCCGCCGGGGCGCTCATCCCGCGCCTACATAAATGCTGCAAATGGCTCACGAACACCCCCCCTCTTTCTGTGAAATTTCCCCCAGCCAGAATCGCTCGGGGCTTTCGTCCAACCCCGCCTGTAACGAACGCTGCTGACTGACATCAAAGGGCTAACGGATGACATTGGACATCTCTTATGCGAGCGCCGCTTAGCCTGTTTCTTTTTCTCGTGCCTGCCATGCTAAACGCCGGCAGCATGCCCCTGACATTCAGCAGTGGCGAACAACAAGTCTCACTGATTGAGCTTTATACCTCCGAGGGCTGCAGCAGCTGTCCGCCGGCCGACCGGTTTGTCCGATCCCTGGGAAAACAGGATGGCCTTTTTTCCACGTTTATCCCGCTGGCGTTTCACGTGGATTACTGGGATTACATCGGCTGGGCTGATCCTTATGCCAGCCCGGCCTTCAGTGAGCGACAACGTCGCTACGCTCAGCTTCAAGATGTCAGTCGCGTCTACACACCCGGCTTTTTTATCAACGGCAATGAGTGGCGCGGATTTTTCCAGCGCCATCGAAACTGGCAGGATTCCCTGTCACAGAAAAAGGTGGGCTCTCTATCTGTTACCTACCAGCACCCGACCTTGCAGGCCACATTCAACGGCACCCTTCCCGATGACGCACGCTTGAATACGGCGTGGATCGGCCTCGGCCTGATATCCTCGATACAACGCGGAGAGAATCGGGGCAAAACCTTGCAACACGACTTCGTTGTTTTGCAGTGGCATCACCACCCCATGTCATCTTCCATGATGAAAGTCACACTGCCGTCGCCACCCGACCATGGCCAACAACGCATCGGATTGGTGGCCTGGATCAGCCAGAGCAGCGACCCTCGGCCCGTGCAAGCCGTCGGCGGCCTACTGCCGTCAACAACCACCATCAATTAACGTCCACGGAGCCTCCATGTTTGCCAACACATATCCTTCGGCATGTATTCGTAACATCGCCGCCAGCCTGCTGTGTCTTTCCGCTTCGTTGGCCGCAGCAGCCCCGACCGCCATCAACACGCCGCTTTCCCGGGCTCCACTGGATGACACCAGCCACTTTGGCATCGGCGCCACAACGTCAATCACCGAACGGCCTTTTGTCGGTGTCGATGAACAACACGAAGGGCTCCCCTATTTCTCCCTTCGTTATAAACGCTTCAGCGTGGAAGGGCTTGATGCAGGCCTGGATCTCTTCAAAAAAGACAATAGCGTACTGGGGCTGCTCGTCACGCCACGCTTCTATGAAGTCACCGCAGGCTTTGCGGACAATGGCGAACTTAACGGCATCGATACGACACAGCGCACCGTCTTCGCCGGGTTGTCTTATGACTATCAGCATGCCATGTATCAACTCTCTGCCAACGTGCTGAAAGATATCGGCAATGAGAGCGATGGCCTGGAAGCGAGTGTCACTGTCAGCCGCGGGATCAACTGGGGAGATGTCACCATCGCGCCCTCACTGGGACTGGTTTGGCAAGACGGTCAATTGGTGGAGCATTTTTACGGGGTTGACGACGATGAAACCGCTCCCGGCCGGCCCGTCTATGGCGAACATAGCTCACTGAACTATCAGGCCGCCTTGACCGCTATCTGGACACCGGGAAAACACTGGCATTTTCTTGCTGTGGTAAAAGAGGATTATCTTGGCGAGGGAATTTCCGACAGCCCCATCATTGATGATCGATCACTCACTTCGATCGCCATAGGCGGAATATTTTATTTCTGGTGATACGCCAGCAACGGTCACTGCCTGTAAATAAACCATCCCGCTTCAACGCCCTGAAAAAGAGAGTCGACGCGGGATTGTCTTATCCATGACCGTGGGCAGGTCGAACCCGCTCCATCCGCGCATTCATTTCAGCAGCGTGGCGACTCACTCTCTCCTCAGGCTTTGCCCGGATCAATCAGGATCTTGGCATGCTGCTCCGGATTACCCAACGCGGTAAAGGCGTCATCCACGCCGAACAACCCCACCGTACCGGTAATCATTGGCCCCACATTCACCTTGCCTTCGGCAATCATGTGCAACGCATCGCGAAATTCGATGGGCATGTAGCCCAGGGTAAAACGCAGATCGATTTCCTTGTTGATGGCATTCACCGGGAAGAAGTGGTCCTGTTTCATGCAGACGCCCACCACCACGATGCAGGAGCGTAACGGCGCATCCGCGACGATACTTTCGATCATCCCCGGAATGCCCACGCACTCGAAAATCACCGGCCGCTTCGGGTTAGTCACGCCGGCCACTTCCGCCGCCCGCCACAGGGGCTCCCAGGGCAACGGCGTCATGCGCAGCATGGCCATGCCATCCAGGGCCATATCGAACAGCTGCGGCGCATTCACAATAAAGCCGCGCTTTTCCATACCCTCATAGGGGCTGCCCTGGGACGGGTCCACCACCACATGGGCGCCCATGGCCCTGGCCAGCTTGCGGCGCGTGGGGGAAAGATCACTGGCGACGATATGACGCACCCCCCTGGCCTTGAGCATGGCAATCACCCCGAGACCAATGGGCCCGCACCCAATCACGATGGCCGTGTCACGACGGCCTATCTCGGAGCGGTTCACCGCATGCAGGGACACCGCCATGGGCTCGGTCAGCGCCGCATGGTCATCGGAAATACCGTTGGTGACAGGAAAGGCCAGGGATTCCTCCACCAGCACCCGTTCGGCATAGGCGCCGGGGGCCTGGGTGGACAGGCCAGTCAGATGCGCCATTCCGTTATTGCGCCGCATGGGCATGGCCACAACGCGCTTGCCCGACTTCCAGCGGCGATGGGTCTTCGGGCCGTAGTCCGCGATCTCGCCCACAAACTCGTGCCCCAACACCACATGCTCATGGCTGCGCATGATGTGCGGGTAACCGACCCGCTCGGTGGCCTCCGCCAGTTCATCCGCGTGATGACGGGCATGCAGATCCGACCCGCAGATGCCGCAACGCAACACATTCAAAAGTATCTGTCCCTTTCCCGGTTCCGGCTCGGGCACATCCTGGACCGCAAAGTCACCGTGGTGGCAAACAACCGCTTTCATGGCTTTTCCTTATGGCAGGCTGACTTGATTGGCATGCTCATAGTGTCGCGCAACAGGCACGGGGAAACAGGTCGTATGGAGCCAAATGGGGCCGCCTTCATTGAGGCATCAGCGTGGAAGGTGGCGTAGCGGTAATGGGTCTGCTGTTCAAACCTTTGGCAGTATCAGCATTGCGATAAAAATTATATTTTGCTGTTAATCATTTGCGCTCTACTGCCAGTGTGTGGGTACTGTCAATTAGTGTTTATCGTTTGGCATTCTACTCTGGACGACCCAAGCAGCGGGAACGCATTGACCTAGTCGCCACGTAAAATCCGGCTAATGCCTACTAGCGGCGACGGCGCCCGGTAATCATGGACAAGGGGAGGTTTTCCTTGAGGCGATAGCTTTCATACAACGCCCCCAGGATGTGAAGAACAACCAAACCCAGCAATGTCGTAGCGAAGCCCCAGTGCAGGTCTTTCACCCATTCCACCCCCCAGAAAATGTCGGTTTCTTCCATCATATATCCGGTAGTGACGAGTCCTGCCAGACACGACATCATCAGGATCATCACCACGGCACCAAGTGGCGTATGGCCTAGCCGACGATAACCCTCACCCCGCAGAAGACTGCGCCAGTGTGAAACCAGCAGTGACGGTGTAGGGAAAAAATCAGACCAGCGTGCGGCACCACGGCTCACAAACCCCCAGACAAACCGCAACGCCAACATACCCGCTGCGGTATAACCCAAAGTCACGTGGAGATCGCCACCTTTTTCATTGAAAAAATAGTTGGCGACAAAGACAACAGCAACCGTCCAGTGAAAAATCCGGATCAGCGGATCCCAAACCTGAACAGTAGCCATTTGAATCAGTCCTCAATCTCGGTCTTCAGTGTATCGCCGGTGACCGGATCATAGTAAATCTCGACTTTCTTGCCTTCCTCATTCCAGCCATACAGTTCGTAACAATCGCCATCAGTGATCTTGAACACCTTGACCTTGTAGCCATCGTCAACCAGTTTCTGCTCGAAAGCATCCTTATCCATCCATTTTGTACGATCTTTCTCCTGGCACTCAGGACCCGCAACGGCAGCGGCACTCAGGGCAAGCAATGATGAAACGAGAACGATACGCATAATTTCTTTCCTCTTAAGGGGTTGAAAACAAGGAAACTGTAACGACCGTCATCCAACGGCACGGCCACCAAGTTTGCCATATTTTTTCAGGCAAGCAACAAGCCGCAAAGTTCCCTGGCAGGGCCCATACGGGCCGAAGCATGCCTTCCTTGGCCTGCACTGTGCGACACATTAACAAACCCTTCACAAGGCAACTGGCTGCACAGCCCTAGCTTGATTCGGCATGCGCCGTTTACGAAAGAGGACGGATGTTGATTTATGTGAAGGAGGGGCATTTTAAATGCCCATTGCTGGGTTCTCTTTATTTTTTACTTATTTCTATAGATGTAGCCATCTACTGGCTCGCAATAATTCTCCCTTCACTACGAATAAACATGGTAAATTGTCAGTCTACTGACAACAAACAAACACCCCAATGCGTACAATCTGTCTATGGTTCCTCCTCTCTTCACTGCTGTATTCCGGCTTACTTTCTGCAGATACTGCCTTCACCCGCATTACCCAGGGTCAGTATCTCTATTCGGAAAAACCCACAAGCCAACTCCCTGACGGAGACTGGAAAGACACCACACTGCCATTTGCGGGCTCTTATTCCCAGATTCATGGCACATTCTGGTTTCGCTTTAATCTGGATTCCTTGCCCGATGCTCAGCGTGATAGCTTGCTTGTCAGTAACCATGTCTTTGATATAAGTATCTTTCTGAACGGACACATGGTCGCCGGCACGCAGCGTCTGGATGGCAGGGAATCAACCGGCTGGAACCATCCTTTCTATACCCGACTTCCTGCTGCCTACTGGCTGGACTCCGGCAATCAGCTCATCATTCGTATTCGTAGCGGTGAACCCAACGCCGTTCTGTCTCCACTGATCATCGGCGATCAGACCGTATTGCAAAGTCATTACCAACAATCTGTATTCCAGAAAATTCGTATCGCAGAGTGGAGCATGGTCACCTGCATTGTGATGGGCAGCCTCACCCTGTTCATCTGGTTGCTTCGCCGAAGTGATCGGCTTTACCTTTACTTTTCTCTGCTCTGCTTTAGCTGGTCAGCAGTAATGTTCTATATGGCGGTTCCTTTTGCCCCAATAAATCATGGGACCTGGTTACGCTTCGTCTTCTACTGTGTGGACCTGTCCGGCTTCTTCCTGTTTATGTTTCTTTACCGGCTGATGCAACTAGACAGGCCGCGCTTGAAAATTCTCGCCATCGCTGCCTTGATTCTTTCCGGTATTGTCTTGTTCATCATGCCCATGCGCTTGCACACCCTGGTGATCACCTTTGTTCATGGCATGCACCTGGCTCTGGTGATCTACCTTCTCGTCATCGGAACCCATCTCGCAATCCGCAAACGCAGCAAGGAGTTACTTCTACTGATTCCCGGCTTCCTAGTGATCTCCCTGCTAGTGCTACATGACATCTATGCCTTTCAGGCAGCAGCACAGCAGCCAGGTAGATTACCGGAGGGCACCTTCATGCAATACGGCTTTGCCGTCCTCCTTATCCTGATATTCGCCCATCTGGTTCGGACTTTCGTGCGCGCCCTGAATCACAGTGAAACCCTTAACAGTCAGCTGGAAACCCGCGTGGCGGAAATCTCCGCTTCACTGGAAAAGAGCTATGCAGAAAACCATGCACTTGCCCTCTACAACCATGCACAACAGGAGCGCCAGAAGGTCTACCGAGATCTGCACGATGACGTGGGTGCAAAACTGCTCTCTATCCTCCATTCCCGAGCCGAACATGAAAAATCTTCACTTGCCAGGGAAGCGCTATCGTCGCTTCGGGAAACCGTGAATCAGAGCAGACAGGATATCATTCCACTCAATGAATTAATCGCCAACGCCATCACTGAAAGCGAAAACCGGCTGAGCCACGCCGGCATTCAGTTTCATTACAACGGCCTCGGCGATATACCCGACACCCCTGCAGACCCGACCAAGGCCTACCACCTCAGTCGCATCCTGCGCGAGCTAACATCCAATATCATCAAGCATGCAGACACTGGCACAGCGCACCTTGATTGCAGAATTCATCATGCTAACGACAGCAGCATACTCATCCTGACAATCCGTGATGAAGGTCCGGGGCTATCAGAGGAAATGCAACAACGCGGTATGGGCCTTGCCAACATCCGTCACCGAGCTCAGGAAATTGGCGCCACGGTAGGATGGGAAAGCGACAATAACACAGGATGCCTCTGCCGACTGGAGGTACCTCTGCGCGCGATGACACTGGTAGCGTAAACAGAGGCGCAAGATTTTTCAGTCAGGCACACGCATAAACTTAATTCGGAAGCACCGCCAATTCACAGGAGCCCCTTATCCCATCCTTTCACGCATTTGAAACAGAGAACACGCTTTACTGCGCCAGGGTAAACGGCAGGTTTTATACTGGCAGACACGGGCACCCGCCATTTTTAAAGAGCGCATCATGACTACCTTACTCAATGCAGATTTCGAACAACGCGTCGTCATTCGGCCCACGGACTACCAGTGGGTGGCGTCACCCATGCCCGGCGTTGAGCGCATGATGCTGGATCGGATCGGCGACGAAGTAGCACGGGCCACCTCAATCGTGCGCTATGCCCCGCACAGTGCGTTCTCCTCCCACACCCATGATGGCGGCGAAGAGTTTCTGGTGTTGGAGGGGGTGTTCTCGGATGAACATCAGGACTACCCGGCAGGCACCTACGTGCGTAACCCCATTGGCACCTCTCACACCCCGCGCATCGGCAAGGAAGGCGCAACGATTCTGGTCAAGCTGCATCAGTTTGATCAGGACGACACCGAGCCAACAGTGATCGACACCCTGAACACGCCCTGGCGACCGGGGCTCGTGGAGGGGCTGACGGTGATGCCCCTGCACGATTTCAAAAGCGAGCATGTAGCGCTAGTAAAATGGGCGCCCCATACCCAGTTCCAGCCACACCAGCATTGGGGCGGAGAAGAAATCCTTGTCCTGGACGGCACCTTCTATGACGAGCATGGCAGCTACCCCAAAGGCAGCTGGCTGCGCAGCCCTCACCTGAGTCGGCATACGCCGTTTACGAAAGAAGACGGGGCGTTGATTTATGTGAAGGTGGGGCATTTGTAAATGCCAATTGGGGGTGCCCCCAATTTCTTTTGTTCACGCGGACCGTCTCAATCTTCCAGTCAACCCAAGGCCATCTCTCATATTCATTCCCATCAAAATGAGATTGATGGCACCGGCAATCAATTCGACGCCTTGCACCACATAGAAACCAGTATCAAAAGCCCCCAGGGATGCCCAATGATCAAGCACTACCGCGCAGGGAATCAGCACCAATATTCCATTGGCGCCAATAAACGGCATTCTCTTCTGCTTTTGTCGTACCAGCTTTCCGCCTCTGCCTTTAGCCAGAGCGAACCCGCTCGCGCCAGTGAATGCAATGGAAGGAACAAGAATCAACAAGCCTGGCCAGACAATGAGGCTTTTCAGGGTTGCGATGGCTTCTCCGTTACCGAAAAGCTCAACGAGAATGGTTGCCGAAAAGAACGTGGCAATGCACAAGAAGGCAATAATTGCGGCAAGGCGATGAAGCAGAGACGCCATGGTTTCCTCCGGCAGGGAAATTGGTAACATGTTGTCATTGTGCTAAAGAGCCACTCAGCTTGTCAACATGTTGTCAATTTACAGAAGGGACGCCTATGAACGACCCACAGAAAGGCCCGGTGTTCACCGAAATCGTACTTGAAGTCTTCAAGCTGGGCGGGCTGCTTGTCAGTGAAGGTGACGATATGGGCTCGGAGTATGGCATTACGAGTGCCCGATGGAAGATTCTGGGGGCGCTTTCCCTCGCGGGTGAACCGCAAACCGTGCCGCAAATAGCCAGAAGCATGGGACTGACACGACAAGCCGTACAACGACTGGTTGATGCCATGCAGCAGGATGAACTTCTGGTTTTCCAGGACAATCCAGGCCACAAGCGCGCAAAACTGATAAGCCTGTCGGAGCGTGGGAAAACGGTATATTTAAAGCTGGATGAAAAGCAGTCGGGTTGGGCAACCATATGCTCAAAGGACATGAGTAAGGAAGAACTAGAAACAACACTGTCTGTGCTTAAACGAATCGCTGTCTCTATGGACCGATAACGGTCTGACCCGCAGCCAAAACAGGAAAGCCAACATTGAGACCAGGTCTTGCCTTTTGCCACCTGAAGCACGGGGCAAGACCTCGGATCCCGACCCCGGATCCTCTAGTGTTCCTAGTACTACAACAGCGCGTTGTTAAAGCGTGGCAGTTTTTCCGTACGCCTCATGCAACAACTCCCGGAGAAACGATGAAGTTGCCTCTTTGGGATCGTCCGATTCCGCAACAATGGGAGTGCCCCCCCCTCGCCCTCAACAACTCTTCCTGGACGACATTTGGCCTTGTGAGAAAAATGTAAGATTTCGGACGCCCTTTACCATTTGTTGATTGTGACCACTGCTTTTGCAGCTTATGCAATAAGTACCGGATGTTTATGTCAGATAGACTGTATCCGAGAAATAACACTGTTTTCCCGAGTACGTCGCTGCGTAGCTTGATGTCCAAAGGTGATTCAAAATCCAGTCGGTCAAAGTAACTAGATTCAGTCAGCACGATAGATTCGTCATTGTCGAAATCGCCATGGAATTTCACTATCTGTGGCAAGGAATCATGTGCTGCAGCGAGATCCGCAACGCTTGCAACCTTGCAATAGTTTTTACCCCACAGCTCGAATGACTTCTCAATCCAGCGGTCATAGTTCGTTGTATAAATCGTTGGAAAATCCAGCCCGACAATGGTCTTGTGTATTTCAGATCCTTCGAGATCGACATCATTTGAGTGCCAAGTGGTATCCATCCAACTTCTTAGCGGCCCCAAGCTTCCCTTCTTCTGATAGTAGAATTCAGCTAATGCCAGATAATCTCCACAACTATGGAAAACTTCAGCATCGAACCCCATCTCACTAGCAAGTTTGTCGATCAGACTTCCAAATGAAGGCAAACCAAGATTCATTGAGAGACCGGCACCCGCAAACAAAACGGCTTTCTTTGACCTGATAGCAGCCGCTAATTCCTGCATCTAAACCATACCTCGCTTTTTCAAAAACTCAGAAAATTGGTCCAAAGCCCGCCTTCTCATTGAGATTTCGTGCTTCTGATCGCCCATTTCCGCGAAGGTCGATGAATAGCCATCTGGAACAAACACACAATCCCACTGAAACGATCTATCACCACGCGGTTTAGGAGCCACAGTCCCTCGAATCGAGCCTTCAAAGAAAAAAACTGTTGGCCATCAATAAATCCAATAACCGTTTTGGCTTCCAGCGTGTTTTTTGAGTCTACTCCAAAGATTTCACAAAATTTGTCCGCCTGGAGGTTATCCCAGAAAATTTGAGTCAAACCACCTGGTAAGCCGTTCATATAATTGATGTATAGACCCGTATGCTCGACAAAAAGCGGGCGACCAACTTGCTTGAAGGCCTTAATCGCCTTGTCCTTGACCAAACGCTTGGAGTCTTCGGTCTGCAATTCCTCAACTTTACTAGATATTGGAACAACGGATACTCCAGCATCTTTGAGGATTACTCTAGCCTCGGCGACTTTGAATTGGTTCTGTGAGAGAAAGCGAATTTCAAGCATAGTTTGCTCTGTTATCTGTGGGGAGCACTTTAATGCCCAAAGCAGCGCGCAGCATTAGCTGTCCGCTGCCTCTGCCTCTGCCTCTGCCTCTGCCTGTTTATTTTGTACATTCGCAATACCAAACGGTATATGCACCATTGGTATATCACCAGCCTTTGATTCCAAATGACTTTTTTGGTCATCAAAGAACATGTGTGGCTTTAATTTTGATAAGATCCTATCTTTCTCCATCCCACCAAGGAAAAACATCTCATTGGCGCTGACACCCCAGTCCTCCAGGGTTGTAATGACGCGCTCATGAGCTGGTGCATTTCTAGCTGTTACGATAGCAGTAGTTAGCGCTCTTTTATAATTTCTATCTTTTTCAATTTCACGATCTTCTAGCTTTTGAAGGAAAGATAGTTTTTTGAAAAGATCTGCCAGCGGTCCAGGCTTGTGAGGTGTTTCAGAATTTGCGACCTCATATGCATGAAACTCAGGAAGGTCTCCACCCTTGAATATTGCCTCTGCTTCGTCATCAGCAATAACACCGTCAAAGTCAAATGCAATTCTTAGTTCGTCATTCTCGTCATCACTGACTGTTTTGCTAGGCAAAACCACCCCACCAGGATACCCAGCATCAATTGCATTTTGAACGTCCTCTTCATTTGCAGAAAGAAAGAGAGATGCGTTAAATGCAGGAATATATTCAAAAGGCGACTTTCCTTCCATGAAGGCTGCACGAGATATATCAAGATCATAATGTTTAATTGATCTAAAAACTCTTTTTCCTGTCGCGGCTGAATTTCTTGACAATAAAACAACCTCTACCGGCAGCTTCTCAGGAAACCTATGATTAATTTTCAAAAATCTTTTAATAAAAGGAAACGCAACGCCTTTCTCAAGAACCTTATCTAAATTTTCTTCTTGAAACTTTTTGTAGGCTTTCGGCCCTTTTTCAATAAAAACCGAATGTGACTCAGATAAATCAAATAGAGCGCTCGATGAAACTGCTACAACCAACTTCCTTTCAATTGGATATGGCATATAGCCCCCTTAAACATTGACGCCAAGATTTGCTGACATTATAGAGCTGCGAAGCGGTAAAAATTTTTTCCGACAAAAGCGCATTGTTAGCCATTACTAGAGCTTTTCAGCCAGCCCACAATGTCTTGGTAATCCTTTAGCGACATGTGCCACTCTGTTGTGTTTTGTGCAGTTACAAACTTTTTTGTGTCACGCGTGAAATAGGAGGTTGTAGCAATGACAGACTTATTGGCGCCCTCTTGGAGCTGAACGCCATACAATGCACGTGCAACTTCCACGCTGACTGGGTTTTTCTTAGCGTAGTGCTTGCATTCGATGAGGTACTTAACTGGTATTCCAAGGTCATTACGCAGTGCTATTATGTCGCGGCCACCATCTCTCGTTTTTTTGGTAAGCTCAACGGAAAATCCTTGCTTACTGAAGATATGAGCAATCAACTCCTCGAACTTTCTTGAGGCTATGCTATAAATTAAATCTGGAGATCGGGCTAGCTCAGCCAGTAGGAGATCGACACTGGTTTCTAGGTTGGTGATTATTATCTTTTTTTCAGGAAGATACAGCTCAAATTCTTCATCAAAAGAATAGATCTCTTCTTGAAAAGAAAAGTCCAAGTCTTTAAATCCTTCGATTAGTTGACCACCCTCGACTTCATTTTCGCTGTAGTTCAATGCACCGACTGGGTATTCCCAAGCACTATGGCGAATCAACACGTTATTACCACATTTTGGACACTCGCATTCGAGCTCTCCCTCATAACCAACCTCAGGCCCCATTCCTCGTTCCTCGGAGCTAACCGCATCCATACAAATGTCCGAACCATCAATAGCGAGCTCGTTGGAGCATTTTTGACATTCGATGATTGCAGTGCCGCTAAGGTTCAAATCTAGACTCCTGATGGCTAACAGTTTAGTCAATTGCAGATGCGATATATCACTTTGCTGTATATCTCCGATCTAGCCTGGCCCAAGAACCCCAAAAAATTGACTACCAATCAGTGACTTGCCCTACAAGCAGAAATCACTCTCAACAGACTTTTCTTGCATCCGCTTTTCGGAAAAACAACCTTATCTCAGCTACTTACAAATTTCTGTAAGCCATATCCTACAAATTCAACGTGCGCGCGGGTGAAAAACGGGACCTTATCCCCGGCCCGCAAGGCCGGGGATAACGGCTTATCGCTGTAATTCCCCCACCTTCTCCTTCGAAAACACCCCATAAAGACTCGGCAACACCAACAACGTCAACGCCGTGGCCGACACCAGGCCGCCGACAATGACCACCGCCAATGGCCGCTGCACTTCACTGCCCACGCCCGTCGCCAACAACATGGGAATCAGCCCCAACATGGAGGTAAGCGCCGTCATCAATACCGGGCGTAGCCGCGAGACGGCACCTTCGAAGATCGCCGTCTCCAGCGCTTCGCCATCGCGCAGGCGATGATTGATGGCTTCCACCATCACCACCCCATTCAACACCGCTACCCCAAACAAAGTAATAAAGCCCACCGAACTGGGCACGGACAGGTACTGGCCGCTGATTGCCAGCGCGAGGATGCCGCCGATGAGGGCCAGGGGCACGTTGACCAGGATCAGGGCGGCCTGGGCCACGGAGCCGAAGGCGAAGTAGAGCAACAGGGCGATCAGGCCCACAGCCACGGGCACCACCATGGCCAGGCGTTGCTGGGCACGCTGCTGGTTTTCGTACTGGCCGCCGATATCCACGCTGTAGCCGGCGGGCAGGTCCACGTCAGTATCGATGGCGCTTTGAATGTCGGCTACCACGGAGCCCATATCGCGACCGGCCACGTTGGCCTGGATGACTACGCGGCGTTGCACGTCGTCGCGGCTGATCTGCGGCGGGCCGGACACCAGGGATACATCCGCCACCTCCATGAGGCGCACCCAGGCACCGTCGGCGGCTTTCAGGCGCAGGTTGCGGATGGCCTCGGCGTTGTTGCGGGCGCTTTGTTCCAGGCGCACATAGATGTCGTAGCGTTCGTTGCCGTTGATCACCTGCCCGGCGCTGCCGCCACCGAGGCCATTGCTGACCAGATCCATGACCTGATTGACGCTAAGGCCATAGCGGCTGAGGGCGTTACGATCCGGGGTGACCACCAGTTGGGCTTCCCCGGCTATCTGTTCCAGTTGCACGTCGGTGGCACCGTCCACGGCTTTCACGACCTGGGTGATGGCTTCGCCTTTTTCCTGAAGCACGGCCAGGTCCGGGCCGAACAGCTTGATGGCCAGCTGGGCTTTGACGCCGGAGAGCAGTTCGTCCACGCGCATGGCGATGGGCTGGGAAAAGTTGAGCAACAGGCCCGGATGCACGTCGAGCTTTTGCTGAATTTTTTCCTGCAACTCGAGACGACTGCTGGCGCTTTCCCATTCACTCACCGGCTTGAGGCCGATGTAGATTTCCACGTTGCTCACCGGCTCCGGATCGCCGCCGATTTCCGCGCGCCCTACCCGGCTGAGTGCATAGGTGACTTCCGGGAAGGTCATGATTTCCTGTTCCAGTTTTTCGCCCACGGCTAACGCGGTATCGAGGCTGGAGGACGGCGCCAGGGTCACGCGCAGGGCCAGGGTGCCTTCTTCCAGTACCGGCACGAACTCGGTGCCGATAAAAGGCGTGGTGGCCAGCGCCAGGGCGAACAGCCCTACCGCGCCGCCGATGACCATTTTGCGCGCCTGCATGGCCCTGGCCAGCACGGCGCGGTAGCGGGCTTCCAGCCACTGCATCAGCCGGTTGGGTTTGTCTTCCACGCCGTGGCGGAACAGGAAGCCCGCCAGGGCCGGCACCACGATCAACGCCACCAGCACGGCGGCGGCCATGGCGAGCATGATGCTGATAGCCATGGGCACGAACATTTTCGCTTCCACCCCTTCGAAGGCGAACAGGGGCATGAACACCACCAGAATAATGCTGGCGGCGAAGAACACCGGGCGGGCCACTTCCTGGGCGGCGTCCTTCACGCGCAGGGCGATGCCGCCCGGTTGGTCGTGGCTGCCCTCTACCCGGCTCAGGTGCTTGAAGATGTTTTCCACCATCACCACGGAGCCATCCACCAGCATGCCGATGGCCACGGCCAGGCCGCCCAGGGACATGAGGTTGGCGGACATGTCCAGGCTGGCCATGACCAGTAGCGCCAGGCCAATGGACAGAGGAATGGACAACAGCACCAGGGCGGTGGCGCGGAGATTCATGAGGAACAGCGCCAGCACGATGACGATAAACACAAAGGCCAGCAGCAAGGCGGTGACCACAGTGCCCACGGCTTTTTCCACCAGATCGGCCTGGTCGTAGAACACCTGGAATTCCACCCCGTCGGGCAGGGCCTGGCGGATGCGCGCTTCGCGATCCTTGATGCCATCGATGGTGGCCTTGGTGTTGGCCCCCATGCGCTTGAGCACGATGCCCGCCACCACTTCGCCCAACGCTTCCGGTTCGCCGTTGGCAGCGCGGCGGGTCATGGTGAGCGCGCCCTGACGGATCTCGCCGCCGAATTTCACCTTTGCCACGTCACTGACGCGCACCTGGGTGCCGTCCACTTCCTTGAGGGGAATGGCAGCAATGTCGCCGAGCCCCTGCTCGCCGCTGCCCACCCAGCCCATGCCGCGGATGACCAGTTGTTCGGCCCCGCGATCCAGATACCAGCCGCCGGCGTTGCGGTTGTTGGCGGCGATGGCGTCCATGACCTGTTGCAGGGTCAGGTCGTAGGCCAGCAGGCGGGTGGGATTCACGTTCACCTGATACTGGCGCACGTCACCGCCGTAGCTGAGCACATCGGTGACGCCGCCCACCGGCATCAGCAACAGCTTCACCACCCAGTCGTTAAGACTGCGCAGTTGCATGGCATCCACCCCGGAGCCGGGTTGGGCGGTGAGCAGGTATTGATAGACCTGACCAAGCCCGGAGGTGTTGGGGCCCATTTCCGGGGTGCCCACGCCTTCGGGAATATCTTCCCGCGCCGCCTGCAGCCTTTCGAACACCAGCTGGCGGGCGAAGTAGATATCGGTGCCTTCCTCGAACACCACGGTGACGATGGACAGGCCGGTCTTGGAAATGGAGCGCACCTCGTCCACCTGGGGCAACGCGTACATCACCGCCTCGATGGGGTAGGTGATCAGCTGCTCCACTTCTTCCGCGGCCAGGCCTTCCGCTTCGGTGTTCACCTGTACCTGCACATTGGTAACGTCCGGGAAGGCATCCAGTTTCAGGTTGGGGAGTTGCCTGCCGATCACGCCGATGGTGATGACCAGTAACAGCAATACAATGAGGCGGCTGTTTACCGCCCAGTCGATTAGTTTGTTGAACATGGTGGTCTCCTGGACCTGCCGGTGTTTTTTGCTGCGGCGCTTCTGGATGTGAAGACTGGGGAGCAACGCTGGATCATTGATCTGCGTTTGGAGCCTCTCACCCTCTCCCTGTCCCTCTCCCCTCAAGGGAGAGGGGACCTTCCAGAGAGGCCGCACATGGCATCATCACCGGTGTATTAAATTAATGGTTGTGGATGTCGAAACCGGACTTGGCCATTTCACTGGCCAGAAAAAAGGCGCCGCGGGTGACCACGCGGGTGCCCGGCTCAATGCCAGTGACGATGCGACGGTTTGCCAGTTGGCCGTTGAGCTGGATTTCCACGGGCTGGTAATGGCCCGGCTCCTCTTCCACGAACAACTGCCAATCACCATCGGGGCCACGGGTCAGCGCTTCTTCCGGGACGGTGAGCGCGTTCTCGGGTGCGGCTAACGACAACGCCACATCGGCGAACATGCCCGGGTGCAACAGATGGCCCGCATTGGGAATGGCCACGCGCACGGCCAGGGTGCGGGTGACCGGGTTGAGGCGGTGGCCGGACTGGATCACCTGGCCATCCACGGTGGTGTCACCCACGATGACCCGCGCCGGGGTGCCGGTGGCGATTTGCAATCCGGGGGTGGGAGGAAGCGCGGCTTCGGCCCACAGTTCGGATTCATCCACCAGGGTGACCAGGGCACTGCCCGCGGTGAGCCACTGGCCTTGCTGGAAGGCATCTTCCAGCACCAGGCCATCGTCCGGGGCGGTGAGGGTGTAAACGCCCTTTTCACTCTTGCCCGCTTCGATGGCGGCAATGGCGTCATCATCCAGGCCGTAGCCTTTGGCGCGGGCGCGCAGGGACTGGTACTGACCCTGGGCATCCAGATAGCGCTGATTACCCACGGTGCGACGCCCCAGATTATTCACCCGCCGCCAGGCATCGGCCGCCACCTGCAAATCACTTTGCAGTTGCGCCATGGCCGGGCTGAACAGGGTGGCAATGGGCTCGCCCTTTTTCAGGTGCTGGCCCAGGGTGGCGCTGCGTGATTGCACCTGGGAATCGATGCGCACCGGCACCACCCAGGTACGGTACTGGTTGCTGATGATTTCTGCCGGGACCGTGAGGGTTTGGGTGGCGTTGGTTTGCGGTTGCAGGGTGATGACTTGCAGGTTGAGCATGGCTTGCTGGTCGGCGGTTAGCTCCAGGACTGCTTCTTCCTCATGGGTGTCTTTGGCCGCGTCGCCGTGACCATGGCTATCATGATCGGCATTGCCGTCCGGTGCCGGCTGCCGGGCATGCTGCTGTGTTTCGTTGCTTTCGTTGTGGGTATGGGCGTGGTCTTCTTCTGCCCAGACGGGGCTGGCCAGGGTTGCCAGCAGGGCAAGGGCCAGTGGGGATTGTTTGAAACGTGTTTTGGTTTTCATAAAAAATTTCCAAATTTTCCCGTAGGAGCGTCGCTCGCGGCGCGATTCCATACGTTTGTGATCGCGCCGCGAGCGACGCTCCTACGGCATTGTTAGTTAGCGAGGCTATTCAGCCAGTCATTAAGCTGGGCGCTTTGCTGGAGCCATTCGATCCAGGCCTGTTGCATGGCTTCGCGCAGGGCGATACCGGACAGGCGGGTATCCAGGCGCTGGTTGAGAGCCTGCAGGTAGCTCTGGGTGGTGAGCTCGCCCTGTTGCCAGACCCGTTCCAGCAGCGCGTCGCTGCGGGCCAGGGTGTCGCCGGTCAGTTGCTGCCAGGTTTGCCAGCGCTCACGGCGCTGCTGGTAATCGCGCAGGGCGCCGTCGAGCTGGGCGGCGATATCGGCGCGGGTTTTCTCCAGCAAGGCGCGGCGGGACTCGCTGTCGGCCAGGGCAGCCTGATAGCGATCGTTACCGGTATTGAAGATTTTCAGCGGCAGGCTGATATCCACGCCCCACAGGTTGTCGTCGCCTTCCTGGCCGACACTGAACCCCAGCGTGGGATCGGCCCGGCGCTGACGGCTCGCCAGGGTGGCGCCCTGCTCGGCCAGAGCCAGCTGCTGCTGGGCCAGACGCAGATCAAAGCTAACCGGCAGCCGTTGCGAGGTATCGGTACTGACTGCCACCGCTTGCCAATGGCGAGCCGCGGGCAGGGGCCGGCCCGGCTGGGCACTGGCTAACACCTGCCGCAACCGGGTCGCCGCCGCCGTGGCATCGCTTTCCGCTTCCGCCAGGGTCTGCTGGGCCTGGGCCAGGGACAGCCAGGCCAGTTGCGCATCCACCTGCCCCAGATCTCCGGCCTGTTCACGGCGCCGGATCAACTCACTGAGTGCGGACAGCTGCTGCTCCTGGGCGCGAGTGGCAGCCAGCCGGGCACGGGCGGCATCGAAGGCCACCAGCGCATTGAGGCTGTCCGCCAGCAAGCTGGCGCGGGCCTTGTCGGCGCGAAGTTGTGCCAGGGTGTCGCGCACCGCCACCGCATCGCGGCGGGCGCGCGCCTTGCCGGACCAGTCCAGGGTCTGGCTGAGCCCCAGGGTTCGGGTGGTTTCCGCGCTGTCTTCATAGCCGATGTTCAGCGCAGGGTTGTAGAGCGGCTGCGCCGCATCACGGTTTTCCGCCAGCCAGCGTTCCTGTTCGGCATTGATGGCACGGCTGGCGGGCAGGCTGTTGATCTGTTGTTGCAGCCAGCCGGCCCACTGGCCGGCGGGGGTGTCTGCCTGCAGCCGAGTGGCGCATAGCAGCAATAGCAGTGCGCAACCGCGCACTACGGGGGATAGACTTTCCATGGGAAAGCTCCTGATCGATTATCCGGAATCTGTCGCGCTCAGGCGCAACTCGGGCTCGGAAAGGCGATCAGGCGATGGGAGGGCGAAACGGATTATCCGCCGGCGCGTCCGGCAAGGGGGGTCGCAACGCCAGGACGGTTGCCGGCGGTGCAGGCAAACGGGCGGGGGCGCATTCCATACTGGCCATGAAGCCATGGCACTGGCAGCAGTGGTCCCCGCCGGCATCCAGCACGTCCAGCGGGACAGGGGCATCATCGAGCTGTTCCACGGCCACGTCGGCATCGTGCTCATGATGCATGGCATCAAGCACCAGCACGTGTGTGCAGATGATCAGCAGCAATGTCCAGACCAGTGCTTTCATGGTGCCTGCCGTGGGTTAGGGGAGGGTCTACTCTGCAAAGAGAGAAGACCCCGGTCAAGGCATTTAGTTTCATCCGGTCATTCACAGACGCGGCGGCAGACGGCACAGTAACGGCCCCCTTTCTGACGAGAGATATCATGAGCCGCCTGGAAGAAGTCCGTGATTCCGTTCTTGCCCACCCCCTGCACCGCGCCTGCGAACTGGAACTGCTCAGCGCCGGCGAAGGTCGCAGTGAGGTGCGTTTTACGGTCAACGAGTTCACCACCAATCCCATGGGTGCCCTGCACGGCGGCATCGTCTATGCACTGATGGACGTGGCCTGCTTCTTTGCCGTGGTGCCGTCGTTATCCGCCGACCAGCAACCGGTGACGGTGGAAACCCACAGCAGTGTGCTGCGTGCGGCCATGAAAGGGGAAACCGTGGTGATTCGCGCCCGGCTGGATCGTCTGGGCCGCACCCTGGCGGCCATGCGGGCGGAAGCCCTGGCGGTCAATGCCAGCGGCGAAGAGCGCCTGATTGCCACCGGTTCTGTGACCAAGGCGATTACCACCGTCCGTTAGCGCGCCATTCGTGAACCTTCCCGCTTTTTGCATATGGGGAAGACTCCCTGCATAACGCCTTGCAATGCCCCGGTTACCGGGGCGTTTTCCCCCTGATTTGCCGCTGTTTTGTCCATGCCGGACAAACGGCAGAACAGGCAGCATGACCGGAACCTTCCTCAACCTGCCATCAATTGTCAGCGCAGAGACCCGCGGGTATCGTCAAAGGTGACGGTCCGGCGGGCGATTCCTGCTATTTCACCCGGTTTTGCCACGCCCGGAGCTGCATGAATGAGGATAAGAATATGTATCAGGTCATGCTCGTTGATGATGAGGATTACATCCTCAAGGCCCTCAAACGGACCATCAACATGTACACCGACTGGGACGTGGAAACCTACCAGGATCCCCGGGAAGCCCTGCGCCGGGCCCGCACCACGGTTTTCGATGCGGTGATTACCGATTACATGATGCCCGAGCTGAATGGCCTGGAGTTGCTGCAGGAACTCCGTGACCTGCAGCCCGATACCATCCGCATTCTGCTCACCGGGGTCATCGATATCGAAACGGTCATGTCTGCCATCAACAAGGCCGGCGCATTCCGCTTTATTCCCAAGCCCTGGGATGACGAACAACTGCTGGGCAATATTCGCGAAGGCCTCAAGTTCCGCGATATCCTGCTGGAAAACCGCATCCTGGCGGAGACCGTTCGCGAACAACGCCAGACCCTGCGCAGTCTTGGCTACGAGGGCTAACCGCCGCTAGCCGAATACAGGACGACACGTTTCATGGAAAGCATTCTTGGCAAAGCCGATATCGGCTTCGGCATGGAAGCACAGGGCCTTTTCCTGGTGTCTTCCACCGTTATTCTTCTGATCATCATCTTCTTTCTCTACAAGACCTACCGGACGTCCATCAATGTGGAAGCCAAGTTGTCGGAGTTTGCGTCCCTGACGGATAACCGTTTCGGACGCAAGCTGCATTTGATCGAAGTGAATGCGGATGAGTACAAACTCAACAAGACCCTGCTCGGCCCCCTGGCGCGGATCATCGATGAATACTGTGTGCTGACCACGGATAACCGGGGCACCATTACCTTTGCCAACGGCAAGTTTCTGTCTCTCAGCGGTCACGCCTTTTCCCAGTTGATCGGTCAACACGAAAGCATCCATCACCCGGACAGCCAGGACAGCGGCCTGCCCATGATGCAATGCAAGCATGCGGCGTCCGGAGTCTGGAATGGGGAAGTCTGCAACCAGCGGGAAGATGGCAGCCTTTACTGGATGAACATGTTCCTGTTTCCGCTTTCCTATATTTCCGACG
Organism: Alcanivorax sp. DSM 26293; assembly: GCF_900107995.1. Classification (GTDB taxonomy): domain Bacteria; phylum Pseudomonadota; class Gammaproteobacteria; order Pseudomonadales; family Alcanivoracaceae; genus Alcanivorax. The sequence goes on from NZ_FNUM01000004.1 coordinate 84,177, forward strand.
AGGATGACGGTTTTATCTATTTTGGTACGGACATTACCGATATCAAAACCGAGAACAATCAACTGATTCAGGAAGTGAAAGAGAAAGACCAGAAACTCAGCCATGTGGAAACCATGCTGCTGCACTCGGAAAAAATGGCGTCGCTTGGCACGATCTCCGCGGGCATCGCCCACGAGATCAACAATCCGATTGCCATGCTGTCTTCCAATCTGAACCGTTCCCGGGAATACCTGGACACCATGTCGAAGGTGATCACCGGATTGCAAAAGCGCATCAGCGCAGAAAAATTTGAGCAATTTCTGCAATCCGAGGCGGGCCTGAAGATCGAGGCAAAAAAACTGCGCTTTATCCTGGAAGACCACCCGGCGCTGATTGACGAAACCAGCGAGGGCATTGAGCGCATCAAACAAATTATCCGCGATCTGAAAAACTTCTCTCACAATCAGCCGGAACACTTCTCTCCGACCAACATCGCCACCTGCATCGCCACGTCACTGAACCTGGCCAAGCATGAACTGAAAAACCGCATTCATGTCAGCCACGCCAATCTGGAATCCCTGCCACTGATTCCCGGCTCGGAGAGTCAGCTTTCCCAGGTGTTCATGAATTTGTTCGTCAACGCGGCACAGGCCATTGAGGGTAAAGGCACCATCACCATTGCCGCGGACTGTGATGACGCGTGGTGCACACTGACGGTTACCGATGACGGACCCGGGATTCCGGGCGAGCATCTGGAACAGATCTTCGAACCTTTCTACACCACCAAGCCCATCGGCAAGGGGACCGGGCTCGGCCTGTCGATCTGTCATGACATCATTCGCCACCATGGCGGCATCATGACTGTGGAAAGCACACCTGGCACGGGCACTACCTTCATCATCAAGCTGCCGTTGAAGCAGTCTGACAACGTCCATGCCGCCTGATTATGTGTACACCCTCACCACACCGGAAGGCGTTCAACAACGCATTCCCATCGAGCTTGTCGATGATGCCATCGCCATCCCCGACCGTTTCTCGCCGCCGGCCTGGGCAGCGCTGACTTATCATCAGTGCAGCCACTGCCCGTTGAACAAGGAGACACATCGCTACTGCCCCATCGCCCTCAATCTGGCTTTTCTGTTGCCGGAATCCGCGCTGGGTGACTCGTTTCAGACTGTTACCGTGGAAGTGGACACCCCGCAGCGTCAGTACCGGCAGACCACCACGCTGCAGCGGGCGTTAAGTTCACTGTTCGGTTTGATCTGCGCTCTCAGTGACTGCCCCCATACCCGCTTCCTGCGGCCCATGGCCCGGTTCCATCTGCCCCTCAGCAGCGCCAGTGAAACCCTGGTGCGTTCCGCCAGCCTCTTCCTGCTGCAACAGCATATGGCGGATCGCCTGGATAGCCAGGACCCATTGGCAGAACTGAATGCACGCTATGCGGCGCTCAATGAATTGAACCGCTGCTTTACGCGGCGTCTGCGCGGCAAGCGCACCTCCGATGCCCCCATCAATGCGCTGGTGCTGCTGAATGTCACCGCACGGGAAATGCACTGGAATCTGGAAGAAGAACTGGCCAGTCTGGCGCCGCTGTTTGGCAATGACAGCGACGCCTGAGGCCTGTGAGGGATGAGGTCAGAGGCTACTGGTCGGCACCCAGGTAGCGGTTCAGTACCTTGCGCCATTCCTCGGAAGGGAGAATTTCGAGCATGGCCTGGTCGATAGGCTCACGGAGCTGGCTGCCATTGGCCACGGCAAATGCATAGCTTTCTTCCCGGACCAGCTTGGGCAACACCAGCACCTGGGAAGCCTCACGCTCGCGCAGCATGTAGCGCATTACCGGGGCATCCGATACCAAGGCATCCACCTCACCGAGCACCACCGCACGCATGGCTTTCTCCAGATTCGGATAGGTCCGGTAGTTGAGCCCTTCGCCCACCAGCCATTGCTCACCACTGGTGGCCTCCACCACGGCGGTTTCCACTCTGGGCAGATCCCCGGCCCCGGCCACCCGGGTCTGTAACTGATTAACGGTAACACTGGAGGCAATGGCGGCGGTGAAACCGGAAATGGTAATGATGCTGACAAACATCCACACTAGGCCGACGACCCGGCCACCGGCGCTGACCGGTGCCTTGTCACCATAGCCCACGGTGGTCATGGTCACTGCGGACCACCAAAAGCCGCTGCCGATCCCCTGGCCGGCGGAGCCGCCAAACTGCTCCGGGTTCTTCTTGCGCTCGAACAGCCACACCAGCAACCCCACCAGCAGCAACACCAGGCCCAGGGCCAGCACGGCGGAGAAAAACTTCCAGGAAAACAGGCCGTGCAGGGTCGCCATCCAGCCGCTGGCTTCGGTGCGGGTGGCAATGCCCAAGCCGGCGCGATACATGGGCTGGGTAAAATCCAGACGCCGCTCCCGGTCGGCGGTGACACTGATGGCACCGATGGCCACGTCCGCCTGGCCCAGTTCCACCGCCGTCAGCATTTCCGCCACGGTTTTATAGGGGCGGAAGCGATACTCATAACCCGCGTTTTTAGCAACCTGCTCCCATAGCTCCACGCTCACACCATCCCAGCGATCCCCATTCTGAAAGCTGAACGGCGGTGAGGCCTTCACGGCCACGGTGAGGGGAGCGGCACTGGCCGACGCCATCCACGCGCACAGGCACGCCATCAACAAAACACGTATTCTTATTCTCACAGAGATCCCTCCACTTCATTCACGATGCCATGCCTGACCGACTGAAATACCCTGTTGTTTTACTGCTGGCCGGCACGCTGTCTCTATCGCAGGGTAGCGGGGCCCATGGCTTTCTGCCAGACGAGATCCCCATGGCGGCGGGCACAGCACTGCGAAACCCGGCAGATTTCCCCATCGTGTCCGTGAATTTTTACAATTCCTGGACCCCAAGCCGCCTGGATATCCCGCATCAACACAGTGTGCGGTTACGCCTGACAAACCGCAGTGATGACTGGCACCTGTTTGCCCTGGGCGATGACGCGGCCCTGCGCGACCAGGCGCTGATACATAAATTAATGCCGGATCTGCGCAAGGATTACCCCAACACCCGCCTGAGTGAACCGGGCAGCACGGTGACGTTGCCGTGGCGGTTTGATCGGGAAGGAACATTCAGCCTGCGCTGTGTCAGGGCCGCGCATCAGGGGCGGAGCGAGGCGCTGACTATCGAGGTGGCACCACGATAGCCCAGTTGCGGGAAACGAGGAGCGAGGAGCGAAAACCTGACTTCGCAACTTGCAGATTTTGACTTTCGAAACTCGTTTCTCGTAACTCGCCAGCGCCGGGTTATCGCGCCGCGAGCGACGCTCCTACAGGGGATCTTTCTGAAGGATTTGAACCCTGGCTCAGTGCACCCTACCTTTTCAAAAACCGTGGGCGTTTTCGCCAAAAAAAAGCCCCGGAAGAACCGGGGCCAAGGGGAAGCCGGTGATGACCGGCATTTCATCAGCGTTCGTTGTGCCCGGCGGGGGCGTGTTCTTCCTTGACCCGGAACCAGGCGGCATAGAGGGCCGGCAGGAACAGCAGAGTCAGTGCCGTTGCCACGATCAGTCCACCCATGATCGCCACTGCCATGGGGCCGAAGAAGACACTGCGTGACAGCGGGATCATGGCCAGTACCGCAGTGAGCGCAGTCAGGACAATGGGGCGGAAACGGCGTACGGTGGATTCGATGATGGCATCCCAGGTGCTGAGTCCCTGATCCATATCCTGGCCGATCTGGTCTACCAGGATCACCGCATTCCGCATGATCATGCCCGCCAGCGCGATGGTGCCAAGCATGGCCACAAACCCGAATGGCTTCTGGAAAATCAGCAGGAAGAAGGTCACCCCGATCAGCCCCAACGGCGCAGTGATAAACACCATCAGCGACAGCGGCATGCTGCGCAGCTGCAGCATCAGCAGGGTAATCACCACCAGGATGAACAGCGGCATGCCGGCATTGACGGATTTCTGCCCGCGGGCGGATTCCTCCACGGTGCCCCCCACTTCCAGCAGGTAGCCCGGCGGCAAGTCGGCGCGCACATCTTCCAGCTGCGGCATGATCTGATTGACCAGGGTGGCCGGCAGGGCATCGCCCTTCACGTCCGCCAGGATGGTCACTGTGGGCAGTCGATCCCGGTGCCAGATAATCCCTTCCTCGAATCCATACTCCAGGGTGGCAATCTGGTTCAGGGGCACACTGCGTCCATTTTGCGTTTGTACTGCCAGGTTGCCGAGCAAACCCAGAGCGTGGCGTTCGTGACTGTCGCCGCGCACTTCCACATTGATCAGCTCGTTATCTTCCCGGTACTGGCTCACCGCCACCCCGGACAGGGATGCCTGCAGGGCCGTGGACAGATCGGCAGTGGTAATTCCCAGCGTCCGGGCCCGGTCCTGGTCCACGTTCAGGCGCACCACCTTGCTGGGCTCTTCCCAGTCCAGGTGCACGTTCTGGGTGTAAGGATTATCGCGGACCTGGGCCGCTACCCGCCGGGCCAGTTCCCGCACCTGGGGAATGTGCTCCCCGGAGACCCGGAACTGCAGCGGGTAACCCACCGGCGGACCATTTTCCAACCGCGACACACGGCTGCGTACGGTGGGGAAATCCCGTCGCAGGGTTTCCTCCAGCCAGCTCAGCACCTGTTCCCGATCCTCTATATTGCGGGTCAGGATAACGAACTGGGCCACCGACGCTGCCGGCAACTTCTGATCCAGCGACAAGTAAAAACGCGGCGAACCACTGCCCATGTAGCCCACGTAATTCTCGATCTGTTCATTCTCGCCAAACATGGCTTCCAGACGCAGGGCCTGCTCCTGGGTGGCGGCCAGCGACGCGCCCTCTTCCAGTTTCATGTCCACCATCAACTCAAGCCGGTTGGACGCCGGGAAGAATTGCTGGGGCACCAGGCTGAACAGCAGCAGGGAAAACACGAAGATACCCACGGTCAGACCAATGACCGTTTTGCGATAACGCACGCACCATTCCACTACGCCACGGAAACGCTGATAAAAGGGTTTCTGATAGGGATCGTGCACATCCCCGCTGGCATCCCGCTTGGCCAGGTTGGGCAGCAGTTTTTCCCCGAGATACGGCACGAACACTACCGCGGCGATCCAGGAAGCCAGCAGGGCAATAGTCACCACCTGGAAGATCGAGCGGGTATATTCACCGGTGCTGGATTCCGCCGTGGCAATGGGCAGGAACCCGGCGGCGGTAATCAGGGTGCCGGTGAGCATGGGAAACGCCGTGCTTTTCCAGGCAAAGCCGGCCGCTTTCAGGCGACTGAACCCCTGCTCCATCTTGATGGCCATCATTTCCACCGCAATGATGGCATCGTCCACCATCAGCCCCAGGGCCAGTACCAGTGCCCCCAGGGAAATCTTGTGCAGGCCGATATCGAAATACTTCATGGACGCGAACGTCATGGCCAGCACCAGCGGGATGGACAACGCCACCACCATGCCGGTACGCCAGCCCAGTGAGAAAAAACTCACCAGCAACACGATGACCAGGGCTTCCATCAGCACCTGTACGAACTCGCCGACCCCGGCTTCCACCGCTGCCGGCTGATCAGAGACCTTGCGCAGTTCCATGCCCAGCGGCAGGCTCTTCTGCAGTTCGGCAAAAGCCTTGTCCAGGTTTTCACCCAGTTTGAGAATGTCTCCACCGTCTTTCATGGACACGGCAATGCCGATGGCATTCTCGCCCATAAAGCGCATGCGCGGCTGGGGCGGATCACTGAAGCCGCGATAAACGGTGGCAATGTCACCCAACTTGAGGGTGCGGTTATCCACCTGGATGGGGAACTGGCGAATATCGTCCACACTGGTGAATTCCCCGGATACCCGTAGCCGCACTCTACTGCTGGGGGTTTCAAAAAAGCCGGCGTCGGCCACCGCATTTTGCGACTGCAACGCCTGCTGCACGGTGACCAGGGGAATGCCCAGGGACGCCAGCTTGGTGTTGGAAATTTCTACCCAGATCTTTTCGTCCTGCAGCCCGACCAGCTCCACCTTGCCCACGTCCTCCACGCGCTGCAGAGCCAGCTGCAGGCGGTCGGCGTAGTCTTTCATGATGGCGTAGTCGAAACCCGGGCCGGTCAGCGCATAGATATTGCCGAAGGTGGTACCGAATTCATCGTTGAAGAACGGCCCCTGTGCATCCCGGGGCAAGGTATGACGGATATCGCCCACTTTCTTGCGCACCTGGTACCAGAGATCCTTGATTTCCTTGGAGCGCATTTCGTCCCGGGCCATGAACATGACCAGGGATTCACCGGGACGGGAGTAGGACGTGATCCGCTCGAAGTCGCCGGTTTCCATCAATTTCTTTTCGATTCGCTCGGTAATCTGCCGGGAGACTTCTTCCGCACTGGCACCGGGCCACTGGGTATTGATGGTCATCAACTTGAAAGTGAACGGCGGATCTTCGCTCTGCCCCAGGTTGGCATAGGAAATGGCCCCCATGGCACCGAGCAGGAGCATGGCGTAGAGCACCAGGGCGCGGTTTTTCAGCGCCCATTCCGAGAGATTGAATGACATGGTGGCGCTCCCTATTCGCTTTCCGTCCCGGCATCATCGGCAGGGGCCGGCGTGTCTGCTGCCGCCAGGTCAATCTGCCGGTTCTGGCGATCCACGGGAATCACCGTCTGCCCCTCTCGCAGCAAATGCGTCCCTGCCGCCACCACCCAGGCGTCCGCGCGCAGCCCGGACAGCACCGGAATGGTTTCCGCCCCATAGGCACCGGTTTCCACCGGGGTTTTGATCAGGCTGGCATCTTCCGGGTTTACCACCCACACATAGCGCTTCTCCCCCTCCGCAGTCACTGCCGCAAGAGGCAGCGTAAGCACACCATTGCCGGCGGCCCCGCTGGCCACCACCCGGGCGGACTGGCCCAGGTCGGCGCCCACGTCGTCGTTATCGAAAGCCACCCGGGCCTCGAAGGTGCGCGAGCGCGGATCCGCCGACGGGGACAATTCCCGCAGGGTGCCGGGGAATACCTTGCCCTTGCGGGACCACAGCTCGATGGCCACCGGCATACCGATCACAAACCGACCCACGTCCTGCTCCGGCAGATCGATACGCACTTCCCGGTCGCCATCCACTGCCAGCACAAACACCGGCTGACCGGCAGCCACCACCTGACCGGCCTCGGCCAGACGCTGGGCAATCACCCCGTCCTTGGGTGCCTTGAGCGTGGCATAGTCGGTCTGGTTGCGGGCCACATTCAGGTTGGCGCGGGCCTGACGCAGCTGGGCCTCGGCCGCGTCGAAGCGGCTTTCCACACTGTCATACTGGGAGCGGCTGATGACTTGACGTTCAAGCAGGGCCTGGTGGCGGTCCAGCTCGCTGCGGGCCAGCTTGTGATCGGCCTGGGCGGAGGCAAAGCGGGCACGGGCTGCATCCAGCTGCAGGTTCACATCATCGGTATCCAGGGTGGCCAGCACATCGCCCTTGCTGACGCGATCGCCCACGTCCACCTTGCGCTGGCTGATCTTGCCGGCAATGCGAAAACCCAGCTCCGGTTCGTAGCGGGCCCGCACTTCGCCGGGGAATACGTCCTGGCTGGCTCCGGCGGTCAGCGGCTGGACCACCAGCGCCGGACGCGGTGCTTCGGTTTTGCCGGATTCCGTATCGGAACAGCCCTGCAGGCCGAGAGCCCCAACGACTCCGATGACCAGACCCGGTATCAACAGTGAACGAAACATGGCAGCTACCCTCTACCCTTTGCTAACCCGTGTTTACCTTGAAAGCCACCGAGGTTGCCTTCCCTTTATGCTATACTGTCGAGTATAGTAATTTTATTAAACTAAACCGTCCAGTATTGAAATGTGAGTGCGATGACTGATACCTCAACCCCAGCCGCCCGTGGCCGCCCAAAGGATCCGGCCAAACGTGCTGCCATCCTGGATGTGGCAGAGACACTCTTTCTCTCCCAAGGGTTTGCGGGCACGAGCATGGATGCGGTGGCCAAGGAAGCCGGGGTTTCCAAACTGACGGTTTATAGCCATTTCAGCGACAAGGAAACGTTATTTTCCGCGGCCATCGAGGCGAAATGCCAGAACATGCTACCAGTGCCGATCTTCGAGCTGGATGGCAATCAGCCCCTGCGCACCACCCTCACCAAGATCGGCCTGGGCTTCCTTGAGCTGATCCACAGCCCGGATACGCTCAAACTGCAACGGCTGATGAACAGCCAGGCCACGCAGGATCCGGAAATGTCACGGCTGTTTTTCGAGGCGGGCCCGCAGCGCACGCTTACTGCCATGGAAAACCTGATCCGCAGCGCCAACGCTGCCGGCCAGCTTGAGGTTACGGACCCCAAACAGGCATCGGAAAATTTCTTTGCATTGCTGCAGGGCTGCCAGCATATGCGCGTCATGATTGGCTACCAGCCACCGATGACGGCCAGCGAAGCGCAGCCCCATGCGGAACAGGTCGTGGAGTTGTTTTTGCGGGCCTATGGGAAAGGCAGTGAATAATTAACCGTGGATAGTTGATCATTCGCGGAATAACACTTCGACACTGTAAACAAAGAGGCCGCACTCCTGGATGGAGCGCGGCCTCTTTTTTAAAAACAGGTTATCGATCAGGAAATAGCGAAAGAACGTTTTTTGCCAATAAAGAAAAACGGGATCCGCAAGCGGATCCCGTGTCAGGGCGATCAGAAGGATTTTCTTACGCCAATGGAGAAGTGATCGTAATCCAGATCAAGTTTATCGTTATCGATCTTGAGTTCGTGGGTCGCATCCACATACCCCAGCACCAGCTCAGGCGCGTCCGGGGCAAAGGAGATGGCCACATCGAGACCCAGCAATTCCGGATCGATATCCAGGGAGTCCGTACCGACCTTGGTATCCGTCTCACCCATGTTGTACCAGAGTGATGCGGTCACCATTTCGAAGTTGGCTCGGGCGCCGACTTCCAGGCCATAACCCTCACCGGCAAAACCAATGAACGTTGGACGGCTGAAACCGACTGCACCATAAATGTCGACCATGTCTGCCACCGGCAGATGCGCCCCGACACCGATAAACGTCATGTCGTTAAACGCGGCATTGTCAGCTTCACCCAATGCAAAACCCAGGTCATCTTCATAGTCCAGGGACATATGGCGCCCCATGACCATGACATAGTCACCAATTTCGAAACCGCCTTGCAGCCCGAAACCTTGCTGAAGATCAAACGACTCAGACAAGCCACCCTCGCTGATTTCCGAGTCACCGGATACAACATAGTCGAACTGCACGTAATTGAAAGAAGGCGCTTCAGCCATGGCAGTCTGGCTGATGGCACCGGCAAGCGCGGCAACCGCAAACACTGAAGTTTTCTTATTCATAGGTTTCTCCCTGATTAATAAAAAAGGGCCAAGGCCTTCCTGAGCCTTTCTTGGCTCCCCTGGTCCGCATTAAGTAGTAACCCAATTGTAAAAAAACCGCAATATCCACAAGGTTACCGTTGGTTTCACATCGCTTTCCCCGTTTCGCCTGACCAACAGAGCTCTTCCGGCCAGCAACCGCCAACGTCTCCTTCGTCGACTCTTACTATGTTCAGGATGGCTCTGCCCCGATTGATTGCCCCCAATTGCCACCAGATAATCCCCAGCCAGAGCAGGGCATCACGATCCCCGGCGTTAGCGGCCAGGGCCTGCTGGCACAGGCGCAGAGCCCGTTCCAGCAAACCCCGACGCTGGGAGGGATAGCGTCGACTGGCCTTCAGCAAACGCACGATGCGACTAGGGCTCATTCGGTTCCGCCTGTGCCGCTTTTGCTTTTGCCACGGCCTTGCCCGGGACGGCAAAGGCATACCAGTCCAGGTTGCGGGTCACCAGCATCACCATCGCCAGGGCGGCAAATAACAACAGGGCCCCCAACAGCAAGGCGTAATCTTCCGCCATCAGGATGCCGTAGATGAGCCCCTGCACCAGTAACAAACTGACCGCAAAACTCCACCCCGCCTGGAGTGATCGCAGTACCGCCATCAGGTAGACGCCGATCAACGCACAACACGATAACGCTGCCGCCAGGTAGGCCAGGGCAAAATCGATATGCTCACTGAGCGCCACCAGCAGCAGGTAGAACATGGCCAGCGCCAGACCCACCAGCAGATATTGCATGGCGTGCAATGGGTAACGGCGCAATATTTCAAACAGAAAAAAGGCGGCAAAGGTGAGGCCCACAATCAGATAGCTGTATTTCAGCGCGCGTTCGCTGGAAAGCAATCCGGTGACCGGCTGCACCAGCCTTACCCGCAGCGCCTGGTTAGCGTCACCGCAGGCGCCATCACCGCGGGCACAGAGAATGGCGCTGGCCGCCGCCAGGCTATTGGTGCGCCACTGGCTGGTGAAGCCTTCCGCGTTAATTTCTCTTTCCACGGGCAATACCAGCCCCTCAAAACTCGGGTGCGGCCAGTCCGCACGCAGGCCAATGCGGGTTTCCTTGGCCAGCGGCAGTGCCGCCAGGGATTCGGTGCCGTTCAGGTTTAACCGCACCTTGACAGTGAAGGCACCGGACAGGTCATCCGGCAATTGCACTGCCACCGCATTGGCACCCAGCCCGGCGGGCAATTGTTCGGTTTCCACCAGCGCCAGAGGCACATCGTTGACCAGGATCTGCGGCCGCTCCACCAGGCCGCGAAGGTCGCTGATCTGCAACACCAGCAAGGATGGCCGCGACAGCACCACTTGTTCCGGTTGCTTGACCTGTTGCCAATTGGCAGGAAATACCGCTTTCAGATGCAACAGGCTGCGATAGACCGGTGTGCCATAGATCCCCCGGTAACGCATCTGCGTCTGCAACTGGCCATCCACATTCAGGGCATCGGGAATCTGGCTCTCCAGTACGGTGCGTTTTTCCACCACCGTGCAGCTGTCGCCGCGGCGACAATCCGTCTTTTCCACCAGTTGCTTGCGCACACGCTGGGTAACAATCACCGGGCCACTGATCTGCTGTTCGCCGCTGACCTGACGGGCGATCTGTTGTTTTACCTGCCAGGCTTCCTGGCTACGGTCGCTGACCTTGTCCTGGATCATCAACAGGGGGATGACCAGCACCATCAGCAGGCCGGCGATAGTGAGCATTTTCAATAACAGGTTGGGTCGCATGGTTCCTCTCCCTCATATGGAGAGACCAGTGTGCGAAGCCAGGTTGAGGGTTTTGTGGGGATTGTGTGGGGAAGCGAGTTTCGAGGAGCGAGGAGTGAGATGCCACAAGGAAAAACAAACTCCAAACCTTGGTCGTTGGAACCCCTCTTGAGGGGCGAAGCCGAATGCGATGGAAGATCCGATCCGGTAGCAATCTATTCTGGAAAGATCTATCGAGATCTGAAAGGCCTGATCGCCCTGCGGGCGGTTTCCGCGCAAGCGCGGTTCGCACCTCAAGAGGAGCTCCTACAGCGGGTTTGTAGAAATGTTAGTGCTGGGGGATGGTCAGGGTGGCGCGGACGCCGTTGTCGGTGTTTGCCAGTGTCAGGCTGCCGCCGTGGAGGGTGGCAATTTCGTTGACCATCGCCAGGCCCAGGCCGGAGCTTTTGTCATGGCCCGGGGCCGGCAGGGAATAAAAGCGCTCGGTAACGCGCGCCAACGCATAGTCTGGTATCGCCGGGCCGATGTTTGTCACGCTCAGTGCGTTGCCTTCCACCTGTACCCCGAGTGTGGTTCTCGCACTGGCAAAACGCAGCGCATTATCGAGCAGGTTGAACAGGGCCAGTTTGAGGGTATCGGCTTCTGCATGAAGGTCGCTGCCGGCGACACTCACATCCAGCTGTTTTTCTGCCAATAACGAATAGCGGCTGCGCTGCCATTCTTCCACCAACGGGGAAATTGAGACGCGACGCTTGCGGTCCGGCAGACTTTCCAGCTTTTCCAGTCTGGCCATGGCCAGCAGCCGATCGAGAAGATCGCTGAGCCGCTGACTTTCATGAATCACGTTATCGGTAAAGCGGATCAGTGACGGATCCCGGATCTCATCCTGGAGAATTTCTCCGGCGCCACGGATCGCCGCCAGCGGACTTTTCATTTCATGGGTCAGGAGGCTGACGTTATCTTCCAGCCGCGCACGCTCTTCCAGTCGACGACGCATGGCCGTAACGGCATCGGCCAGAGCGCGGATCTCATCGTTGCCACGAAATGCCGGCGGCGCCGGGCGCTCATCATTGGCCACCGCCTCCGCATAGCCTCGCAGGCGATTGACCCGACGGCTGAGCCACCAGGCCAGCAGTCCCCCCAGCAGCAGGCAACCAAACAGGGCCGCACCGCCATACAGCAACAGATGCCGTTCCGCCCGTTGCACAAAAGGCTCGATGGCACGCCCCGGTTTGCCCAGGCTGATGACCCCGATCAGGCTGCCGCTGTGGCGGATCGGGGCGGCCACATACATGACCGAGGTAGACGGGTCCTCAGGGTCCGTGCGGGTAGTACGTGCCCCGTAGCGACCCTGCAGGGTCAGATGCACATCATTCCAGCGGGAGAAGTCCTCACCTTCATCCTTGCCCCGGGAATCGAACAACACGGTACCGGTGGGACCAGTGATATAGATGTGGGTATGGATACGGTCTTTTTTCAGGCCCCAGATATCCGCATCCGGTGTACGCCCGGCATAACGATTCAGGGCCTGGCGCAGTGACGGGGTAATCACGATCTCGCCGCTCTCCGCATCCTCGGCAACAATTTCCGCCAGCAGGTTGGCCGCATCTACCAGGGTTTCTTCGGCGGACTGGCGCACCAGTGGTTTGGCCTGACCGAACACCAGATCGAGCACAAACCAGCTCACCACCCCCAGAATCAGGAAATAGAACACCAGCAAGCGCTGCCCGAGTTTCATTGGCTATGGCTCTCGAGGTAGTAGCCGATGCCACGACGGGTGGCGATAAGCCTCTCGCCATCCAGCGGTCGCAACTTGGCACGCAGGGTCTTGATATGGGTATCCACACTGCGCTCGAAACTGTCTTCATCACTGTCGCAAATATCCAGCAATTGCGACCGGGTAAAAACCTGCCCGGGATGTTTCAGCAGCGCGGAAAGGATGCGGAATTCGGAGCGGGTCAACGTCAGCGCGGTGCCACGAAAAAAAATCTGCGCACCGGCTTCGTCCAGCTTCCACAGGTCGGTGGCGCACGCGTCCCCGTGGGGAGCAAGTCGTTTGAGAATGGCACGAATGCGGGCCACCACTTCCCGGGGGCTGAACGGTTTGGTCACATAATCGTCGCCACCCAGCTCCAGCCCGAGGATGCGATCCACTTCATCCTGACGGGCGGTGAGAAACAGCACCGGCACCTGGCTGGACTGGCGTAGTTGTTTGAGTACGTCGAAACCGTTCAGGTCCGGCAACCCCACGTCCAGCACCACCAGATCAAACACCCGGCTGGCGAGATGCTCCAGAGCCTGTTGGCCAAGCGGCACGTGGTCCACCGCGAAATGCTCGCGCTCCAGCGCAAACATCAGCGGCTCCGCGATGCGCGGCTCATCATCCACAATCAAGATTCGGCTCACAGCCATTCCCCTGCCAAGACACTGGCATCATAACCACAGAGTCCGAACGGCCCAAGGGAGGATGTCACTGTTCACCCAACCGGCATATGGCAAGTGGGTTTCGGTGACGGCCCGCTCTTCGTTTACACTGTAAGCTCAACCCCCTGGCAGCGGAGCATCCCCCTTGGCGAAGAAGCCCAAAACCGACGAAGAAATTGCCGCTTTCCGCGACAGGGTCTGTGATGTGGCTACCCGGCTGTTCATTGAACGGGGGCCCCAGAATGTGACCATGCGCCAGATCGCCAGCACGCTTGGGGTCAGCCCGATGACGCCCTACCGTTATTTCCAGGACAAGGACGAAATCCTGGCTACCGTGCGCGCGGAAGCCTTCCACCGCTTTTCCGCCAGCCTGGAGCAGGCAGTGCAGCAGGCCCCGGATGCCCGAGCCAAGGCCAGGGCCGTGGGGGATGCCTACGTGGCCTTTGCCAAGACCTACCCGGCGGCCTACCAACTGATCTTTTCTTTCACGCAACCCGACGAAGAACGTTACCCTGAGTTGCGTCAAGCCAATCTCCGCGCCCAGGAGACCATGGTGGGCTATGTGCGTGAGATGATTGAGGCCGGCCTGCTGGAGGGGGACGCCCAGCTGATCGGCTACATGTTCTGGGCCACCCTGCACGGCATCGTGGTCCTGGAACTGGCCAGCGGCCTGCGCGGCATGGATGGCGACACCCTGCGCGAGAAGATCATGCGTACCCTGTATGCGGGTATGCGCGTTAACCCCCCCTCTCTGGAGCACTGACCGATTCGCTCAGCCCCATGGGCAGAGAGGACTTGATCTTTAACTTATACGGTGTAAATTTTACAGGGTAAATCAATTAGCGGAGAACCCATCATGTCCCTGCCCTCTTCCATCGCTGATCGCCTGCGCCTGCCCGTGATGGGCTCGCCCCTGTTCATCATTTCCAACCCGGATCTGGTGCTGGCTCAATGCAAAGCCGGCATCATCGGCTCTTTTCCTTCCCTCAATGCCCGCCCCCTGTCGCAACTGGACGAGTGGCTGCACCGCATTACCGAGGAATTGGCTGCCTGGGACCGGGATCATCCAGACCAGCCCGCCGCGCCCTTTGCCGTCAATCAGATCGTGCACCGCTCCAACGACCGGCTGGAGAAGGATCTGGAGCTGTGCGAGAAATACAAAGTGCCGATGGTGATTACCTCGCTGGGCGCCCGCGTGGAAGTGAACCAGGCGGTTCACGGCTGGGGCGGAATGGTAATGCACGATGTGATCAATGACCGGTTCGGTCGCAAGGCCATCGAAAAAGGCGCCGACGGCCTGATCGCCGTGGCCGCCGGTGCCGGAGGCCACGCCGGCACCCTGTCTCCCTTTGCCCTGATTCAGGAACTGCGCACCTGGTTCGACGGCCCGCTGGCCCTGTCCGGCTCCATCGCCAATGGCCGCAGCGTGCTCGCCGCCCAGGCCATGGGCGCCGACCTGGCCTACATCGGCTCCATGTTCATCGCCACCGAAGAAGCCAACGCCGCCCAGGGCTACAAGCAGATGATTGTGGACAGCCGCGCGGAAGACATCGTCTACAGCAACCTGTTCACCGGTGTGCACGGCAATTACCTGGCGCCCTCCATCATCAACGCCGGCATGGACCCGAACAATCTTCCGGAAAGTGATCCCTCCGCCATGAACTTCGGCTCTGGTGGCAACACCGACAAGAAAGCCTGGAAGGATATCTGGGGTTGCGGTCAGGGGATTGGTGCCATCGACGCGGTGGAAAGGACTGGCGATATGGTGGCCCGTCTCGCCGAAGAATATGCTGCGGCGAAACAGGCGCTTTTCGCCGGGTAGACTCTTGCCCGAAAACAAAAAGACTCGCCCGGTTTCCGGGCGAGTCTTTTTCGTTTAATCAACCAGCCTGAGCGTCACGTGGCTGGCATTCATCCTGACAGGCACCGCAGAAACCACCCGTTACAGACTGAAATTGATCCGGCAGAACCAGCTTTTCAGGTAGGAGGTTTCCACAATGGCCGGGTGCACCGGATGGTCCGGCCCCTGCCCCTGATAACCGATCACCTGCACACTGCGGTCAATGTGACGAGCACTGCTGTGGATTACTTCCAGCAAACGGTCCGCCGGCATGTGCATGGAGCAGGAGGCCGAGATCAGGTAGCCGCCCGGCTTGATCAGGCGCAGGGCCAGCTCGTTGATGGCGTGATAGCCGGCCAGGCCATTCTTGAAATCCTTTTTGCGTTTCACGAAGGCCGGCGGATCCAGCACCACAAGATCATACTTTTCGCCATCGGCGATCAGCTGCTTCATGGCGGCAAAGGCATCGCCCTGGATGCTGCCCACCTTGTCCGCCACCCCGTTCAGCTCGGCATTGCGGTGCACATAGTCGGTGGCAGTTTCCGAGGCGTCCACACAGGTCACGGATTCGGCTCCTGCCAGTGCTGCCTGCACACCCCAGCCGCCGCAGTAGGAAAACACGTCCAGCACCCGCGCTCCCCTGGCCAATGGCGCCATGGCCTGGCGGGCACTGCGGTGATCATAGAACCAGCCTGTTTTCTGTCCTTCCGCCAACGGTGCCACAAAGTGAGCGCCGTTTTCGGTGAGCGACACTTCGTCAACCAGATCCCCTTTCAATGCCTTGGTGTAGCGCTCCATGCCCTCGATTTCCCGGGCCGCCGCTTCGTTTTTGGCAATGATATGCGTGGGGCTGAGTACCGCATCCAGGGCACTGACAATGGTATCCAGATGCGCTTCCATGGCACCGGAACCGGTCTGCACTACCAGTACATCACCGAAACGATCCACCACCAGACCGGGCAGGCCGTCGCCTTCACCAAAGATCAACCGGTAGCTGGGTTCCTCGAACAGCGTTTCGCGCAGGGCCAGAGCCTGTTCGATGCGCTTCTTGAAGAAGCTGCGCGACAGCTCCTGCTTCACATCCCGACTGTAAAGACGGGCAGCAATCAGTGAATGAGGACTGAGCAGGGCCCGGCCCAGCGGTTTGCCGCGGCTGTCTTCCACCACACAGGCAACGCCGGCGGGCAGATCCCGCAGCGAGGTATGGCGGGTGTCGATCTCGTTGGCATAGACCCACAGATGGCCGGCCTTGAGGCGGCGCTCTTCATTCTTGCGTAGGCGGATAACAGTGGTTTCGGTCATGGTGTCGGCAGGCAGCTGGCGGAAAAGGGGGCATCATAGCACAGGGGACAAACGCCTCTGATACGAGTCTCGAGGAGCGAGGAGCGAAAACCTGGCTTTCGCGGACGCAGGGCTTTGCTTTCGTGACTCGCTCTTCGTACCTCGTAACGCCTAATCGACCTTTCTCGCCCTGCAAACGCTCCGCGACCCTTTTTTGAAAACAAAAAAAGGGCGCCCGAAGGCGCCCTGTCATTTCAAGGAAGTCGTTGTGAAGGATTAACCTTTCACGAATTCCGGGTAGGCTTCCATGCCGCAGTCGGCGATGTCCATGCCTTCGTACTCGTCTTCCTCGGAAACCCGGATGCCCATGACGGCTTTCAGGATGCCCCAGACGATCAGGCTGGCCACGAATACCCAGATGAAGATGGTAGCGGCACCGATGATCTGGCCGGAGAAGGACACATCAGCGTTGGTAACCGGTACCAGCAGCAGACCCAGCAGACCCACCACACCGTGGACGGAGATAGCACCCACCGGATCGTCGATCTTCAGCTTGTCCAGAGTCAGGATGCTGAACACTACCAGCACACCACCAGCGGCACCGAACAGGGTAGCCAGCAGCGGAGTCGGGGTAGACGGCTCGGCAGTGATGGCAACCAGACCGGCAAGCGCACCGTTGAGCAGCATGGTCAGGTCAGCCTTGCCGAACAGGATGCGGCCAACGATCAGGGCAGCAACAGCACCACCAGCGGCGGCAGCGTTGGTGTTCAGGAACACCATGGCCACAGAGTGTGCGTTAGCAGCATCACCCAGCTTCAGTACGGAACCGCCATTGAAGCCGAACCAGCCCATCCACAGGATGAAGGTACCCAGGGTCGCCAGCGGCAGGTTGGCACCGGGGATAGCGTGCACTTCACCGTTAGGACCGTACTTGCCTTTACGGGCACCCAGCAGCAGTACACCCGCCAGGGCAGCAGCAGCACCGGCCATGTGAACGATGCCGGAACCGGCGAAGTCAGAGAAGCCCAGGTCGCCCAGGTTGTACATGCCAAACACGTCGGCACCACCCCAGGTCCAGGAACCTTCCAGCGGGTAGATCACACCGGTCATGAATACTGCAAAGACCAGGAAGGCCCACAGCTTCATGCGCTCGGCAACCGCACCGGAGACAATGGACATGGCAGTCGCCACGAACACCACCTGGAAGAAGAAGTCAGAGGCACCGGAGTAGACGGAATCACCGTCGAAACCGTTCTCCGCAGAGGCACTCAGCACACCGGCCAGATCGAAGGCTTCGATACCGTCCAGGAAGATGCCGCCGCCGTACATGATGGCGTAACCACACACCAGGTACATGATGCAGCTAATGGCAAACAGCGCCACGTTTTTGGTGAGAATTTCGGTGGTGTTTTTCGCACGCACCAGACCGGCTTCCAGCATGGCAAAACCGGCAGCCATCCACATTACCAATGCGCCACACACCAGAAAATAAAAGGTGTCCATGGCGTACTGAAGTTCAAAAATTTGATTTTCCACAATGCAACCCTCCGAAAATGGAAGCGTGTTCTCTAAACCCTGGCATGGGTCGATTTACAACACGGTAAAACTTTAAATCGCGTCCTCACCGGTCTCACCGGTACGGATACGAATGGCTTGCTCCAGGGTGGTAACGAAGATCTTGCCGTCACCAATCTTGCCGGTATTGGCAGCTTTCGCGATGGCTTCAATCACCTGATCCAGAGAGGATTCGGCGATGGCCACCTCGATTTTTACCTTGGGCAGAAAATCCACCACATACTCGGCACCCCGGTACAGCTCGGTGTGACCTTTCTGGCGTCCAAAGCCTTTCACCTCGGTAACGGTGATGCCCTGTACGCCGATCTCGGAGAGTGCTTCACGCACGTCATCCAATTTGAACGGCTTAATTACGGCAGTAACCAGTTTCATTTCATTCTCCTCAGCTTTCACCGCGTCCGGTGTCGTCCGTTTCACTTCGAGCCCCGTTATGGTTCCCGATCCACAGTTTGCTCGAACGCTCTGACCCTACAAGTGCACGACCCATGCCAGATTTAGAAAGTCATACATTTTCAGGGAGTTACACACCGATTCCGATTCAAGGAATCGGTTCGGCGCGCCATTATAGCGCACCACCTTGGGGCGAGTTCCAACTTGGTGCATCGCCTCTGCCCTGCACCGCCGGTGCCGCGCCCCCGGACACCGTGCTACCATCCGTCCACCAATACAAGGACCATCGCCACAGACCGCATTGCCAGCGGCCCTGGCCAACCATGGGTCCTGCCCCCGATGGAGATTCGAGATGCGCGACCAACCCTTTATCGACCGCCTGATGGCCGACATCAGCGGGCGCCTGCCCACCGATCTGGGCGGCCTGCGCAGCGAGGTGGAGCGAAATGTGCGCAGCGTACTGGCAGAGGCCGTCAGCCGGCTAGACCTGATCACCCGGGAAGAGTTCGATATTCAGCAGCAGGTATTGATGCGCACCCGGGAAAAGCTGGAAGCCCTTGAGAAACAGGTGGCAGAGCTGGAGAAAAACCCGGACGCCTGACGCCCGGTATTTTCCCGTAGGAGCTATGCTTGCCCCCCAGGGGATCTACGACATGCGAAGCTGCTCGCGATTGCCGTTGTTCGCCATGCAAGCATAGCCTCTACAGAAAGTCCGATTTCCTACATCTGCCGCCGCCAACCTCGCACACGTACCGCCACCTCCTCCCCGTACACTGCCTCGCAACCCCTGAATTCTGCGAGGAACCGTGACGCACGCATTGCTCTACAGCCGCGCCCCGCTCGGAATCCAGGCCCGGGAAGTGCGGGTGGAGACTCATCTGGCGCCGGGCCTGCCCGCCTTCACCATTGTCGGCATGGGCGACACCGCTGTGCGGGAAAGCCGGGACCGGGTACGCTCGGCGCTGGTCAATAGTGGTTTTGAGTTTCCCCAACGGCGCATTACCGTCAGCCTGGCCCCGGCGGATCTGCCCAAGGACGGCGGTCGTTTTGATCTTCCCATTGCCCTGGGCATCCTGCTGGCCAGCGGTCAGCTCGGAAAGCTGGACGGCAACCAGTACGAATTCATCGGGGAACTGGCGCTGAATGGCGCCCTGAGCCAGGTCCCCGGCATGCTGCCCTGTGCCCTGGCCTGCCAACATACCGGCCGCACCCTGATTGTTCCCCGCGACAATGCCGACGAGGCGGCACTGGCCGGCGCCGTTACCGTCGCCGGTGACCGGTTGGCCCAGGTGGCCGCCCACCTGACCGGCCAGAGCCTGCTGTCACAGCACGCGCACCCCGCCCCCAAAGCCAACACGTTCCAGGGCGCCTGCCTGTCGGAAATCCGCGGCCAGGCGGCTGCCAAACGGATACTGGAAATTGCCGCCGCTGGTGGGCATTCCCTGCTGCTTAGCGGCCCTCCGGGAGCGGGCAAGAGCATGTTGGCCTCCCGCCTGCCTGGCCTGGTGCCTCCCTTGCACCCGAAACAGGCCCTGGAAGTGGCGGCCATCCATTCGCTGAAGCAGCCGCGTCCGGCCGACCAGTTTCATCAACGCCCCTACCGGGCCCCTCACCACACCGCATCCGCCACGGCCCTGGTGGGCGGGGGCAGCCACCCGCGGCCCGGGGAGATTTCCCTGGCACACCACGGCATCCTGTTTCTTGATGAATTGCCGGAATTTGATCGACGGGTGCTGGAGGTATTACGGGAACCGCTGGAAACCGGCGAGGTGAGTATCGCCCGTGCCGCCCAACAACTGACCTTCCCCGCCCGCTTTCAATTGATCGCCGCCATGAACCCCTGCCCCTGCGGGTATCTGGGTGACCCGGAAAAGGGCTGTGGCTATCGGTGCGACAAGGCAAAGCGTTACCAGAACAAACTGTCCGGTCCGTTACTGGACCGCATTGACCTGCATCTGGACGTGCCCGCCGTGGAAGCAAAGGAGCTGCTGGGGGACCGGCAGGGAGAAACCAGCGACATGGTTCGCGCCCGGGTCCGCGACGCCTGGCAACGGCAATGGCGACGTCAGCAACGCCTGAACCGGGAACTGGGCAGCGATGACCTGGACCCGTTGCTGCGCCCCCACCGGGACTGGCTGGCCAATGTCATGACCCGCATGGGCTTGTCTGCCCGGGCCCTGCATCGCAGTGCCCGGGTGGCGCGCACCATCGCCGATCTGGCCGGCACCGACACCGTCGACCGGGATCACCTGCGCGAAGCCCTCAGCTACCGGCAATCCGTCGCCGACACCTAATGAGCCGACTCCGGCTCCTGACGCCGGGTCAGCCGGCGATCAGGATCGCCACCAGCACGGCCAGCAATGACAGGGGCACGATGATAAGCACCCCCCTAAAAAGCCTCTCCAGATAAAGCTGTCTAGTGTATTGATCCAGCATGATGCATTTCCCCACAACCCGTTAAATGGCAACCACGCAACTTCCCCCACAGGAGTGCGCCTTTTTTATTGTTAACGACGGCCGCCCAGTCCATGGGACCGGTTGCGACTTTGCCCGTTTCTGGCCGCCGAGACCGACCAAAATCCGTGACACACATCACGTCAATTTTTTGCAGGCTATCACAACTATGAAAAAACAAGCACCATCAAATTTGACATTTGTGATCCGCCCGGCGGGCAAGTATCGGGTAAGCTCCAGTCAAACCTAACGGCGTCAGACACAACAAACCGCCAGGAGAGATTGGAGGGGGAAGCTACAACTGACGGAGCACCGAACAGGGCTACCTGCTCAAGGTAAACCCGCCCTGCCGCCTAACACGCCAAGGGGAAGGGCGTGCAGCGACAGGGGAAGAGGAAGGGTTAGCTGGCAACCATTAACCCCATTTGAAGAACTCCCGCTTCTCCTTCAGGTAGAAACGGGACAGCACCATTTTGTGCACTTCGCTCGCGCCATCGACAAGGCGGGCCTGACGGGCGTAGCGGTAGATCCACTCCAGTAACGTGTCTTTGGAATAGCCACGGGCACCACACAGCTGGATGGCGGTATCGGCGGCCTTGTGCAGGGTATCGGCCACATGGATCTTGGCCATGGAGATTTCCTTCTTGGCAAAATCCCCCTGGTCCAGCTTCCAGGCCGCCTGCATGGTGAGCAGGCGGCCCACTTCGATATCCTTGGCCACATCGCCCAGCATCCACTGTACACCCTCATGCTCGGCCAGGGTGGTCCCGAAACTCATGCGGTTTTCCACATAACCGGCCGCCTCTTCCATGCACCGCTTGGCCAGACCCAGCCAGCGCATGCAGTGGGTCAGGCGGGCGGTGCCAAGACGGATCTGGGTGACCTTGAGGCCATCGCCCACTTCCAGCAGGCGATTCTCGTCGGGAATCACCAGGCCATCGAACTTCAGCTCACAGTGACCGCCATGCTCCTCCGGCCCCATGATGGGAATACGCCGCACCACTTCCCAGCCGGGCTGGTCCGCATCAAACAGAAAAGCGGTGAGGCCCTTGCGCGGGTCGTCGCTGGTCTTGGCAATCAGGATAAAGGTCTGGGCCCCTTCTGCGCCCGTGATAAACCACTTGCGGCCCTTGATGATCCAGTTGTCCCCCTCCCGGGTGGCGGAGGTATAGGTCAGGGACGGGTCCGAGCCACAACCGCCATCGGGCTCGGTCATGGCAAAGGCGGAACGTACCTTGCCGTCGATCATCGGCTGCAACCAGCGTGCTTTCTGCTGGTCATCAAGAATCTTGTTCAGCAGGATCATGGTGCCGTCATCCGGCGGTGCACAGTTGAACACCACCGGCCCGAACGGGCTGCGGGCGGCCTCTTCGTAAAGCACCGCCATACCCGCCACGCCCACATCCAGACCGCCCCGCTCTTTCGGCAACTGAAACCCCCACAGGCCTGCCGCTTTCGCCTTGTCACGCAGGGCATCGACCACGCTCTCCTTGAAGTTTTCATGGTCGTCGTAATTGGCCTTGTCGTTTTCCAGCGGCATGATTTCCGCTTCCACAAAGGCGGCCACTTGCTGGCGCAGGCTTTCCAGCTCCGGGCTCAGGGAGAAATCCATGATCTGTCCTCGGTCAGGTTAAAGGGTATTACAGAGATGGCCACCGTCCACGGCGATCACCGCCCCGGTCATGTAGGACGACGCATCCGACGCCAGCAACAACAGGGGACCGACCAGCTCGTCGATCTGTCCCAGGCGGCGATAGGGAATCCGCTTGAGCATTTTTTCCGCCAGCGGACTATTGAAGAAGTCCCGGTTGATATCGGTTTCCACATAGCCGGGGCAGATGGCATTGCAACGGATGTTGTAACGGGCAAAGTCCAGCGCCAGGGATTTGGTGAGCTGCACCACCGCCGCCTTCGAGGCGGTATAGGGCGCCACCCGGCCACCCACACGCAGGCCAAGGATGGAGGCGATATTGATCAGGCTTCCCGGACGGCCATCGCGCTTCCATTGCTGGATGGCAAACTTGGACACGGCCCAGACGCCCTTCAGGTTGGTATCCACCACCCGGTCCCAGTCTTCCTCGCTGAGCTCGTCGGAGGGCCCCTCATGGGACACGCCGGCGTTGTTGACCACCACATCCACCGCCGGCATCTCGGCAAAGGCGGCTTCCACACTGCTGTGATCACTCACATCCATGGGTACCACGGTGGCCTCACGGCCTAGAGCCCTTACCGCTTCGCCGGTGGCTTCCAGTTTTTCCACCCGCCGCGCCGCCAGCACCACGTCGGCACCCTCCTCGGCCAAAGCAATGGCAAAGTGGGCACCGAAGCCACTGGAGGCACCGGTAATCAGAACTCGCTTGCCGGCCACACTGAATCGCTGGGACATACCTTTCTCACCCTCTTCTGCATCAGAAAGAGACGCTACCCAGCCAGCCTGTCGGCCACAAGGACGAAAACGCTCAGCAGGACGATGACAACAGCAAGGTCAGGGCATGGCGGGTATCGGGCGTGGCATCAGCCAGTGCCAATGCCTGACGGGCGGGGAGCCAGTTGACGGCTACCACTTCATCACTGAGGGACACCGCATCCGGGCACACCACCACGGACGCCAGGGCACCCCAGACCTGGTGCTGCGGGTTGGCAAAGAAAAACCACTGCCAACGGGAAAAGTGCCGCTGCACCCCCACTTCCTCAAACAACTCCCGGGACAAATTCTGGGGCACGGTTTCATTGGGTCGCATCACCCCGCCGGCAGCCAGGTCCCAGCGGCCGGGGTAGAAATGTTTGTCCTCGGCACGCTGCTGCACACAGACACGCCCGGCCAGATCACGCACCACCACGTAGGACGCACGATGAATCAGCCGTTGGCGCTGCATGCGACCACGCTGGCAACTGCCGCGGGGTTGGTTGTGCCGGCTGACCAGAAGGACCGGTTCGCTATTGCTCATGGGATGCTGTTTTCGGCTGACGCGGACAGGAACACTATCGTCATGAGAAAGGGATTGCTACAGGGAAAAGGCCAGGGAATACCTTTATGCAGGCGTTCCCTTCCAGGGGACGAACCGCGCGCGTCAGCGCGAAAGAAATTGGGGAAACCCAATCCGGTTGCGCCGGGTTTGTTGAAGAAGACAGGTTGCCGCATCGCGTCACGCGATTCGTCCCCTGGAAGGGAACTCCTACAGGCACCCATTCCCCCCACAGCTGGCCGCCCTGAGGTTTTACCTCAGTGATCTCAGTGGCCTGAGTGGTAAAAAAATTTACGGCTGGAAGTGGCTGGGCGGGTGGCCGGTCCATTTGCGAAAGGCGCGGGCAAAATTGCTGGGGTCCGCGTAGCCCAGTTTCGAGGCTACCTGCTGCACGGTGATATTGGCCTGCAGATAGCCCATGGCCTTGGTCATACGCACTTCTTCCAGCAGGGACCGATAGCTGACTCCCAGGGCATTGAGATAACGGCGCAGGGTGCGGGAGGTAACGTGAAAATTGCTGGCCAGCTGTTCCAGACTGGGCAGCATGCCCTCCGCCTGCATCAGCCGGGCACGGACACGGCTGGCCCAGTCCTGGTCCGCTTCCAGGCGTTGCAACTCTTCCTCGCATTTCTGCGCAGCCATCTGCCGGGACGCCGGGTCGGACAGGGTAAAGCGCTCGCTGAGCAGCGCCTTGGGCAGCCGCAACGCTGCCACGTCGGCACCGAACTCCACTGGCATGGCCAGCAATTCCCGGTAGCGGTCCGCATGGGCCGGGGCCGGGTACGGCAGCTCCAGCACCGCCCCCTGGAATCGAGCGCCGAGCAGATAACGGATGCCACCCACCACCGCAGCCACCACCACCTCCAGGTAGGTTTCACGGATATCCCCCAGCGGCACACTCTCCACCAGGCAGAAACGCACGCCTTCCTGGGACGGCTCGATACGGGGAACACAAAGGCGGGTACGGGTACGGAAATAACGCTCCAGCAACCGCAGGGCATCGCCCAGGTCTGCACTGCTGATGGCGGCATAGCCGAGCAGGCCATGGGCGGTGAGGGTCAATTGCTGCCCCAGCGCCAGGCCGAGGGCCGGATCACCGGTCATTTCACGGGCGCCCACCATGACCCTGCGGAATTGCTCGAACCGCAGGGCGGGTTCCGGGTTATAGACCTCATCCTCGCTCAGGCCCACCTGAGAGAGTAACCGCCGGGTATCCACGCCCACCTCGGCGATCAGTTCCACCAGGTTTCGCACATAGTTGACGGGGACCGGGGAACGGCCGGTACCAGGGTCCAGTTGTATAAAGCGCTCGTGATTCATGCGCTTACTATACGCTACTTTTGCCCCTGTCCGAAAATGACTGATTTCTGTCCAGCCCTGCACTTCGTTCCGGCACCCCGGTTCACCAGAATGCCTGCATCCGAATTTCCCGGCCTGAACCGCCAAGGACATGACCCATGCAAGAACCTGCTTACAGCCGTCATTTCGGCGCCGATGACGCCCGCGCCATCCGCGACGCCGTGAAAAAGGATCTGGGCCCTTCCACCTTCAAGGCCCGTCCGCTGCGCGCCCTGTGGTTTATTCCCATGAGCGCCATCATCATCGGCAGCATCGCCGCCATCCTGATGCTGAGCCTGCCCTGGTGGGGCAACCTGCTGCTGGCCATCCTGGCCGGCCATACCCTGGCCTGCCAGGCCCTGCTGGCCCACGAAGTGCTGCATGGTGCGCTGGGTATGAGCAAGCGCATGCAGAACTTCCTCGGCTGGATCGGCTTTGGCCCGGCACTGGTCCCCCCGGAATTCTGGCGCCGCTGGCATAACGTGGCCCACCACGCCCATACCAACCTGGGCGACAAGGATCCGGATTCCTTCGGCACCCTGTACCGTTACGAAAAACACCCGGCGACCGCCAACTTCACCAAACTGGCCCCGGGTGGCCGTACCTGGTACAGCTTCCTGTTCCTGTTCTATTCCTTCATGTTCCACGGCCAGCTGGTGCTGCGCATGCAGACCCGCAAGCGCGAGGAATTCAAAGGCTTCAATCGTGGCAAGGCGATCTTCCAGTCCTACCTGTGCATGGCGGCGTGGATTGCCCTGGCGATTGTGTCCGGCCCTCTGGCGATCTTCACCGTGTTGATCCCGATGATGATCATCAACTTCATCGGCCAGAGCTACATTCTCACCAACCACATGCTGCGCCCGCAGATGGACAACAACCACCCGGTGGACAATTCCATGAGCGTGCGCGCCTGGCGCTGGATCGATCCCCTGCATTTCCACTTCAGCCATCATGTGGAGCACCACCTGTTTCCCAAGATGGGCTCCGATCAGGCCCCGAAAGTGCGCGCCTGGCTGCAGCGGGAAATGCCGGAACGTTATGTCTGCCCCAGCCATGTCAAAGCGGTGGCCATGCTCTACAAGACCCCGCGCGTCTATCAGGATGCCAGCACCCTGGTCGATCCCCTTAACCGGGAGCGGACTGTGGATGTGATGGAATTGCAGGGGCAGTTGAACTAAGCAAGCTCCCGCAGCATCTACAAAGCCGCTGTAGGAGTTCCTCTTGAGGGACGAACCACGCGTCAGCGTGGAAATCGCCCGCATGGCGATCAGGAGTGCCGGGCGTCGCCAGAGTCATGGTGATGCCCGCATAGCCCGCTCCCTCGCTCAGGCTCGAGTTCGTCCCTCAAGAGGAACTCCTACAGCGGCTTCGCTTTAAACGTCGCTGGTGATCGCGCCGCCAGCGACGCTCCTTGGCGGAGATTCACGGACCGTCATAGGCCCGCAGGATTTTCACCACTTCCACCTTGTAGTGTGTGTACCAGCCCTCCTGGCCCAGCTGTTGGGCGACCCGGTGTTCGGCCTGCTGTTTCCAGGCCTTGATGGAGACCTCATCCGGCCAATAGGAGAGGGCAATTTCCTGCTCCCCTTCCGTGACGCTGATGAAATCCGTGCAACCGAAATCGGCCATGGCCAGATCCCGTAACTGCCCGGCCATTTTCCGGTAGCGGCTGTCCTGATCGCCCACGGTGGCGGTAAAAATCACGGCGTACATTGACTCTCCCTGTTTTGTAGGAGCTATGCTCGCATGGCGAACACCTCCCTCTTTCGCTATGACAGCACGGTATTTCCCTCGGGCCGCGCGGAATGCGATACGTGACTGCGCTACGCTCCTACAGCTCCTTTAATGCCCTGTCGAAAACGGCAAGGTCGGCATCGCTGAACAGCACGAAGCGCACCCGCTGCACCGTTTCCAGGGTTGGTGCGGTATCACGGACCGTCTGCAACGCCACCTGCGCTGCCTCCGCCAACGGATAACCGAATATCCCGGTAGAAATCGCCGGAAAACCGAGCCCGGCGATGCCGTTCCGGTCCGCAAGCATCAGCGCTTGTCGATAGCAGGACGCCAATAACTGGTCCGACGGTTCATCCCGTCCGTAAACCGGACCGAGACAATGAATCACATGGGCGTTGGGCAGGTTGTGACCAGCGGAGATCACCGCGTCGCCCGGGCGAATGGGGCCCAGCGGGATGCACTCCTGCTCAAGACCCGGGCCGGCAGCCCGGTGAATGGCACCGGCCACCCCACCGCCGATGCGTAACTCGGCGTTGGCAGCGTTAACGATGGCATCCAGATCCGGCTGGTTGGCGATATCGCCCTGCACGGTTTCCACGGTGACGGCATCGAATTGGCGCTGTGTCATGGCAACCTCCTTTACGTTTTTTCCGCAGGAGCGTAGCGGGCGGTCCAATCGGCTTCGAGTTGCGGGAAGCGCGTTTCGAAAGGCCAAACCGGATGCCAGGCAGGACAGGTTTGCGCTTCTCGAAACTCGTTACTCGCTACCGGGTTTATCGCGCCGCCAGCGACGCTCCTGCGGAAAACCTTACAGACTGTGAATCTCTTCCTCGCTCAGGGCCCGGAACTCCCCCGGCGCCAGCGCCACATCCAGCGCGATCTCGCCGATCTGCTCACGATGCAGGGCCACCACCTTGTTGCCCCTCGCCGCCAGCATCCGTTTGACCTGATGGTAACGCCCTTCGTGAATGGTCAGCAGCAACTGATGCGCATCCACACGGTCCGCTCCGGCGGGCAACGTGGGGCGGTCTTCACCGCGCAGCTGGATGCCGTCGCGCAGGGCCTGCAGGTCTTCGTCGCTGACCGGATCCGCGCAGGTTACCCGGTAGCGTTTGTCGCACTGGTGATTTGGCGAGGTGAGCCGGTGGGACCACTGGCCATCCGTGGTCAACAGCACCAGACCGGTAGTGTCCCGATCCAGGCGGCCCGCTGGATGCAGATCCTGGCGCAGCTCCGCAGGCAGCAGGTCCAGTACGGTGCGATGCTCCGGGTCATCCGTGGAGCACACCACCCCCGCCGGCTTGTGCAGCATCAGATAACGGTGGCCCGGCAATTGCACCGGTTCACCATGCAGCCAGACACCCTGCCCGTCCCGCAGTTGCAGGTTGGCTTTCGGGCGCGCCTCACCTTCCACGGTGACCGCACCGCGACTGATCAGCTGTTTGGCCTCCTTGCGGGTGAGGCCGGCACTGTGGGCGAGAAAATAGTCCAGACGCATGGGCAAAACCGTTACCGGGGAAACCGTCATGATAACCGACATAAGGTGTCTGGAGTGCAGGGCCATCGCTGGTATCATAGCGGCCCGATGTCACCCCCCAGCTTTTCCGGAGCCCTATGAGTAAGCTCAACCCCCGCCAGCAGGAAGCCGTGCATTACGCCGATGGCCCTCTGCTGGTATTGGCCGGGGCGGGTTCCGGGAAGACCAGCGTGATCACCCGCAAGATCGCCTGGCTGATCCAGGAACGGGGCATGTCGGCCCGCCATATCGCCGCGGTGACCTTTACCAACAAGGCCGCCCGGGAAATGAAAGAGCGGGTACAGTCGCTGGTGAGCCGGGACCTGACCCGCGGGCTGATTGTCTCCACCTTCCACAACCTGGGCCTGCGTATTCTCAAATCAGAGCTGAAGGCCTGCGGCCTGCGCAGCGGCTTCTCTATCCTCGACGGCGCCGACAGCAAGGAAATCCTCAAAGAGATTCTGCGCCAGGGAGAATCGGAACGGGATCTGGACGCGGTGGATGTGATCCACAAGCGGATTTCCGACTGGAAGAACGCCCTGGTGCTGCCGGAAGAAGCGGTCAGTACCGCCGAGACCGATGAGGATCTGCGCGCTGCCATGGCCTACGGCGGTTACGACCGCATGCTGCGGGTTTGTAATGCCGTGGATTTCGACGATCTGATCCTGATGCCGGCGCGCATGTTCCGCGAACAACCGCGCATCCTGGAAAAGTGGCGCAACCGCATCCAGTACCTGCTGGTGGATGAATACCAGGACACCAACGGCGCCCAGTACGAAATGGTAAAGATGCTCACCCTGCCGGCGGGCAAGTTCACCGTGGTGGGCGATGACGACCAGTCCATCTACGCCTGGCGCGGTGCCCGCCCGGAAAACCTGGCGCAATTGCAGCAGGACTGGCCGACCCTGAAAGTGGTCAAGCTGGAACAGAATTACCGCTCCACCGGTCGCATCCTGAAAGCCGCCAACACGGTCATCGCCAACAATCCCCACGAATTCGAAAAAAGCCTTTGGTCCGATTATGGCTACGGTGAGCCGATCCGCTTTTCCGCCCTGCGCGATGAAGAAGCGGAAACCGAATGGATTGCCAGCGACATCTTCCACCGCCGTCTTCAACAGGGTCTGAAGTGGAAGGACTTTGCGGTGCTGTATCGCGGCAATTTCCAGTCACGGATTCTGGAAATGAAACTGCAGAGTCTGTCGATTCCCTACAAGGTATCCGGGGGAAAAAGTTTTTTCTCGCGCAGCGAGATCAAGGATTTGATGTGCTACCTGCGCTTGCTGGTGAATCCGGACGACGACAACGCCTTCCTGCGCATCATCAACACTCCGCGCCGGGAGATCGGCCCGGCCACCCTGGAAAAACTCGCTACGTGGGCACTGAAGCGAGGACAGGGGCTTTACCATGTCTGTGACGACATTGCCCTCAGTGACGTCATGAGCCCCAAGGCTGCCGAGAAGCTGCAGGCGTTCAAGGCCTGGCTGGATGCCAAACGGCAGTTCTGTTTCGGCCACAACAGCCTGCAGGCAGTGCAGGAACTGATCACCGACATGGACTATGAAGGCTGGCTGATGCAGAACGCCTCCAGTCCGCGCATCGGCGAAAAAAATATTGAAAATATCTGGCAACTGGTGCGCAGCATTGAACGCATGCTGGAAAAGCAGGAAGACGAAGAAGACGGTGCCAGCGACCTGGAATCCGTCATCAAGAAACTGGTTCTGCTGGACATGCTTGAGCAGCAACAGGAAGAAGACGACTCCGACCGGGTCCAACTGATGACCCTGCACGCGTCCAAGGGGCTGGAATTCCCCCACGTCTACATGATGGGCGTGGAAGAGGAATTCCTTCCCCACCGCACCAGCATCGAAGAAGACAACATCGTCGAGGAACGCCGACTGATGTACGTGGGTATCACCCGCGCCCGGGAAACCCTGGCCATGACCCAGGCCCTGACCCGCAAACAGTACGGCGAAAAAATCGACACCACCGCCAGCCGCTTCGTGGACGAAATGCCCCAGGAGGATATCGACTATCTGGGCATCGGCATTCAGAAGGATGAAGCCAAGGAAGATGCGGTGGCAGAAGCCAGCATCGCCAATCTTCGGGCGTTACTGGATTGAACCTTACCACCCCCTTTCCGTAGGAGCGTCGCTCGCGGCGCGATACCCGTATCTTGCAAACACCTCCACGCTTTCTACGCCGCCGCTGTAGGAGCTCCTCTTGAGGGGCGAACCACGCATCAGCCTGGAAATCGCCGGCAGGGTGATCAGGAATAGCATAGCTTGCGATCCCGCCAAGCTATGCTGCCTCGCTACGCTCGGTTCGCCCCTCAAGAGGAGCTCCTACAGCGGCTTCGAAACAGCTTGGGGCAGAATGCCCCTGGCTATCGCGCCGCGAGCGACGCTCCTACGGCACGGGGAGAATCAGGAGTCTACTTGGCGCCGCTGAGCTGCAGCATGTAGATGACAGCGTTGCGGACTTCCTCGTCGCTGCAGTCGAAGCAGCCTCCACGGGGGGGCATGGAGTTGATGCCGGCGATGGCCTCGCTGACGATGGTGTCGAAACCTTCTTCTTCGATTTCGTGGGACCAGTAGAGGCGATGTTCCTTGCCGACTTTGGGAGCGCCAAGTGCGCCGGAGCCGTGGCAGGTGACACAGTATTGGCGGTACAACTGCGCCCCGTCGCGCGCCTGCGAAACATCCGCAGCGGCGGCCGGGGCGCTATCGTCGGAACAGGCTGCCAGCCACAGGGCCGACAGCAGGATTCCCAGGGAACGCAGCAAGATTATTGACTCTGCTCGACCATGTACTCGACGGCGGCCTTGATCTCGTCGTCAGAGCAATCCATGCACATACCCTTGGGCGGCATGGCGTTGAAGCCTTCGATGGCATGCTTGACCAGGGTGGCGTTGCCCTTGGCAATACGGGCACTCCACTCCGCAGCCACACCGGTCTTGGGGGCACCGGCTGCACCGGTGGCATGACAGGCGGCGCAGGCAGACTGATGCACCTGATCACCACTGCGCGGACCACTGGCCACTTCTTCTGTGGCAGCGGCAGCGCTGCCGCACTCATCACCCTCGACGCACACAGACCCTACCGGCTCAAGACGCTCGGCGGTGGCTCGCTCGCTGAATACAGAGCGCTCACCCAGCGGGTAAGGGGAGATTTCCTTGGTGCTCTTTGCAGCCACGCTACCGGCGGCAAACAGGGTAGCGACCAGTACCAGGCTGGCAGTCAGCATCTTTTTCACGATTCCACCTCTATTCTCTGTGTTTCGCCCGAGGGCGCTGCGCCGGCGATTATACCCGCTCAGGGCGTAGGGACAAAATGCTTGATGTATCGACTGTGGCCGGGAGTCCTGCGACAGGGGAAAACCGGTGCGCCATGCCATGACTGCCCGGCCCGGCAGCGAACAGGTCTAGTGTATTTCGATACGGGGTAATGACAGGGTGAAGCGGCTGCCTTCGTTGACCACACTGTCCACCTGGATGTCGCCGCCATGGCGTTCGGTCACCACCTTGACGAAGCGCAACCCCATGCCCGCCCCGCGGGTACGCGCGCCGCCGCTGGTGCTGGCCCGGCTAAAGCGCTGGAACAGTCGCTCCTGGAATTCCGGCGGAATGCCCACTCCCCGGTCACGGACCTCACAGACCACGGCCTCCTCCCGGGCATACAGGCGCACGTCCACGGAACTCCCCGCATGGCTGTATTTGATGGCATTGGTGAGCAGGTTCACCATCAGACGCTCGAGCAATTCGTTATTGCCCAGCACCCAGACCTCCTGATGGGGGTCGTAATCAAAGCGCAGGGTGATCTCCGCCTGCTGGGCCTGGATCTGCACCATATCAATGGCGCTCTCCACCACATCAAGCATGTCCTGCTCGTTCATTTCCACCGATTCCACCGCTTCCACCCGCGCCAGCTGGAGGAATTGCTCGGCGATGTTCAGGTTGCGCTGGGCATAATGTTGCACGTTGTCGAGAAACTCTCCGAGGGACTGACCCTCACCCTGCTGACGCATTTTCTCGGTAAGCGCCAACACCGATACCATGGGGGAACGCAGGTCGTGTGAGAGGAAATCCAGCATTTCAGAGCGGGCCCGCATGGCCTGTTTCACATCGCTGATGTCCTTGAAGGAGATAATCATCATCCGCCCCGGATTGTCACCGGCATGCACCAGCAGCATATCCAGGTAGAGATCGGCTCCCTGACGATTGCGGCATTCCAGCTGGGTACGGCCTTCCGCCAACGCCTGGCATAGCAGCTCATCCCAACTGTGTTCTCGCAGTTCCAGCTCTCTGCCCAGGTCTGTGACCGTGGGCTGCCCCGCATCCAGGGCCCCTATTTCCAGCCCCAGCAGAAAGGAGGCCTGGGGATTGGCGTAAACGATCACCCCGCAGGCATCCGCAATGACCACCCCTTCACGGATTTGCGCCAGGGTTACCTGGAAGAACCGCGTCAGGGCTTCCTGGCGATCCTCTTCCCGACGCAGACGGTCGATATGTTTTTCCAGCACTTCATAGCGGGGCCCGACGGTGGGCGCATGGGTACGCACTCGCACCAGCATGGCCCGCACCCAGTAATCATAGGTGTCCGCATGCAGGGCTTTATGCCAGACCAGGTCCAGTTCGTAGCGGCGGCCGGCATGCTTGAACCGATACTGGCGCGCCAGAGCGCCTTTCCAGGTGGCCGCCGGCAGACTGTCACCACCCCGGCAGGGTTTCTCGCCGCCCAGCAGCCGCCAGGCACGTACCGGTAACACCTGGTCAAACATGCGCCCCATTTGCTCCAGGCTGGATGGCCGTGTCAGCCGCTGGTTCAGGTCACTGTATTCGGACAACCGCTCAAGGGCATGACGCATGTAGGACAGGGAATATTCCAGACGTCGCCAGGTCCACAACGGGTACGCCATCAACGCCGCCGCCATGGCCCCGGAGGGCGGGAACCACAGGCGCAGCACGATCAGCACCACCATGCTTGTCAGCAGGCAGAGCAAAATCACCCCGCCCACCAGGGGAATACTCCAGCGCGGCAGCACATAGGGCAGCAGCAGCGGCGCCAGCAGGGCCAGCATGGTGCCCAACACCAGCACACTGCTCATGGGCAGTTCCCGGATCAAGCGATCCGCGCGCAGGGCATCCAGCAGATTGGCATTGACCTCCACGCCGGCCATCAACTCCCCCTGACTGGCCATGGGGGTGGGCAACATGTCGCCGAGACCGGCTGCGGTGGCACCAATCAACACGATCTTGTCACGGATCAGCTGTTCCGGGATCAGGTTATCCAGCAGCTCCACCGCCGATACCTGCGGATAGCTGTTGGGCCCGCTGACAAAGGGTAAATAGCGATGGTAACGGCGCACATTGGCCAGCCCGGAGAACTCTTCGCCCTTGTTGGCCGGGAAGGTGTTCTCCGGCAGCATCCCCTCCTGAATCAGCAGGGTCTGGGTGATATGGGGCCACCAGGCCTGGCCGATACCGGAGCGCATATACACGGAACGGGCCACTCCGTCGCTGTCCAGTTCCAGGTCCACATGGCCCAAACCTGCGGCAGCCCGGGCAAAAGGCGCATAGGGCAGGACTTCGATGAGCTGACCGCCAGCGCGCAGTTGCTCCACGTGCACCGGCAGGTAGACATGGCCATTGGCCGCCATGGCCTGCACCAGGGCGAGATCGGAATCCGGGTTGTTGCGGTCCGGCTCGGACAGGATCAGGTCCACCAGTATCGCCCGGGCGCCCATCTCGGTGAGGCGGTTGATCAGCCGGGCATGAACTTTACGATCCCAGGGCCAGCGGCCAATTTCCCGCAGGCTGTATTCGTCAATGCCGACGATAACCAGATCCGGGGAGGGGTCGTCAGGGAGGGTTTTGAGAAGGTTGTCGTAGATGTAGCGATCAATAAAAGACAAGGCCCCACTGATACTCAGCAGGGCACAGAGACCCACTACCAGAAACAGCACCGAAATGTGTTCCGCCAGATAGCGACGCTGATAGGCATTGAGGCGCGAACGCATCTATTACAGCGCCAGCAACAATGCGGCCCCGCCGAGGAAGACCCAGAGGTCCCATTTGGAATCCTTTTCCGCCACAGGCTCCGGGGGGGCCTCAATGGAGAAATCGGTCCAGCTTTCGTGGCCACGCAGACCATTCTCATCCACCGCACGTACCAGCAGGCCATAATCGCCCTCCGGCAGCGCCTGCTGCCATTGGCCCGCCTGAAGGGACGCCTGCCCCAACAGTGCCTTGTCGTCCTGGCGATACCATTCCAGCCAGTAGCTGGCCGCATCCGATTGGGTGGGCCATACCGCTGTGACGCCCTGATGGGAAGCGGTCAGCTCCACCGACGGCGCAGGCAACAGGGGAACCGGCTCGATAGGCGGCTCATCCAGTCTTGCCAGGGTGGCGAAGCCGGCCTGCACATCACGACGGGTTCCACGAGCACTGACATCCACCCGGCCATCCACCACCTCGTTGCGGGTGGTTTCACCGGCATCCACACTCACGTAGTACTCGGTACCACGCACCGCCGCCACCGCACCGGGGGTGAAGACCTTGAAAGTGCGATCGTCGTTGCTTGCCGGGGTTACCCGGTTACGGATATTGCCTCGCTCAAGGCGTAGCTCGGTCTGCTCGCCCTGTTGATCCAGAAAACGGCGATAGCGATTCACCACCAGCAGGCTGGCCGGCTTGATCACCACTTCGGACTGGTCAGCGAACTCCAGGCGGGCACTGCCGCCGGCGGCGGTTTCCAGCGCATCACCGAAGGCCACCTGCTCCCCGCTCTGCACTTGTCGGGCCTCGCCGCCGGCGGCGGGATACAGCATCACCTCACCGGTCACCGCAACCACGCGGGCCGGGATCGGCTTTTCCTTGAGCCAGGCGATCGGCACGAGCAGATTCTGGCCCGGTTCCACGCTGTGAGGGTCGGCCAGGGAATTATGGCTGGCCAGATCTCGCCAACAGGACGCCGGTTGCTGGGCAAATTGCTGGCAGACCTTCCAGAGGGTATCCCCGGGGCGCAGCGTGTAATGCCAGTCGTCCGATGCTGCTGCGGCAGTCGTCAGTCCCAGCAGCAAGGCTGCACACAACCAGACCCTCATAGCGTTATTCCTCAATCGGCTCCAGACGGTAACCATGCTGGTAGACCGTCTTGATGCGGTAGCCCTGCTCCGGGCGAATCTGAAGGCTGCGTCTGATGCGGCTGATATGCACATCCACGGTTCGTGATTCGATCGGGGTCATGATGCCCCAGACCTTTTCCAGCAGATGGGCACGGCTCATCAGCTTGCCCACATTCTGGAACAGATAGCTGGCGAGCTCATAATCCTTGTCGGTGAGCTTCACCGGCTCGTCCGCCAGCAAAATCTGCCGTCGCGATCGGTCCACTGTCCAGGGCCCCACTGTCAGGGCCGTTTCATCATCCATATCCGATACCCCCGCCCGGCGCCCAAGGGCGGCTATCCGGGCCAGCAATTCCGCTTGCTTGGTAGGTTTGACCATATAGTCGTCCGCGCCCTGGGAGAGAGCCCCCACAATGGAAGACTCGTCGTCACGCTGAGTGGCAAACAGCACCGGCGTGCGGTTACCGCTGGCCCGGACTTCCTCCAGCACGGCATAGCCGTTCATATCCGGCACTTCCCAATCCAGCACCAGGATGTCGAAGGTGTCGCGCCGTAACAGGGACATGAACTCGCGCCCGCTGGCCAGGTGAATACAGTTATGGCCCGCTTCCTTAAGCCAGTGAGTGACAAGCTCAGCCTGAGCCATGTCATCTTCCAGATAAGCAATGCGCACAGTTTTCTCCATCAGTTGGCGGCCAACATCTGCCCGAAGAGGGTACCGATTTATCAGGGGTATCACGGGAAAAGATTGTAAAATGGACAGCACCGACGTGCGAGGCCGAAAGCACCATCAGGCTGGCGATGCGGTCAGTTTGAGGCCGACGATACCGATCACTACCAGCCCCATGAAGGCCAGACGCGACAGGGTAGCCGGATCCTTGAAGAACAGGATGCCCAGCAGGGTGATCCCCACCGCCCCGAGACCGGTCCAGACCGCGTAGGCAGTGCCTACCGGTATGCCCTTCATGGCATAGGAAAGCATCAGCATATTGAGCGCGGTGAGCACCAGCGACGTGCCGATGGACGCGACTCCGGGCTGCATCTGGATCCACTTGAGACTCATTGCCCAGGCGATTTCCACAATCACTGCCAGTAATAACACAATCCAGTACAGGTTCATCCTGTTTCCTCCGATACGCTTGTCGTTTCACGGACACGGGCTCGTAAGGAAAGGCAGCGCTACCGGAAACCCGAAAGAGGCAGACTGCGGAGTGGTGACGGCCCAGATGGCACATCGCGCGCAGATTATAAGCATCTGCGCCCACATTGCATCCCATCCATGGACGCCAACGCCACAACCGGCTATCATTCGCGCCCGTTGAACCCCCAAGTTCTTCATCTGCAGACGGTCGGAACGGAGCAACCTCGTTCAACCCTCTGCAACCGGTTTTGCGCCCGTAGCTCAGCTGGATAGAGCGTTGCCCTCCGGAGGCAAAGGTCAGAGGTTCGAATCCTCTCGGGCGTGCCATATTAAAAAAGGGGCTTCCTGTTCAGGACGCCCCTTTTTTATTGTCCTGACCGGCTATTCCCCTGCCCCCTCCGACCGGTACTCGCTGGGTGAACAGCCCTGCCAGCGCCGAAAGGCGCGCACAAATCCCCCGGCGTCGGTGTAGCCCAGATGGGCAGCCACTTCCTCAATTTTCATGGCGGTGCTCCTGAGCAACTGCAGTGCCAGTTGGCGCCGCTCTTCTTCGACCAGGTCCCGGTAGCTGGTGCCCTCCTGTTCCAGTTTGCGGCGCAGGCTGCGCGCAGACAGTGCCAGCTCGCCGGCCATGTCATTGAGCGTCGCCCCCAGCCCCAGGTTGCCGAGCAGTTTCTGGCGCACCTTACCGGCAATGCCACTGCTTTCCACGGTCTCCATACGCTGTCGGCATTGCTGTTCAAGCATGCGGGTAAGCACCGGATCATAGCCGGGGAACGGCTGGCTGGCCCCGGCACGGTTGACCAGGAGCCGGTTGGCACGGGCATGAAAGGTGGGCGTCAGACCACATAGCGACGACACCACGGAGTCCGCCACATCCGGTTCGCCGGTGAACTCAATCCCCTGGAACGCCACCCCCTGAAGGGTGATTTCCCTGACCAGATTGATCGCCGTGGCCATGTCCCGCTCGAGCAGAAACTGGCGCAGGTGGGGCGGTATCGGGTCCGGGTCGAAGATCACGCCAAAGATATCGCCTTCCTCACAGACCGAAATCCGGCAGTAGGCGGTGCTCAGCGGCAGATAGCGTATGCCCAGGGTGACAGCATCGCGCAGGGTCTTGCAGGTGCGTAGGGCAAATCCCCACACCCCGAAGGTGGCCAGGTTGTATTGCAGGCCCAGCTCAAAACCCCCTACCCCTACAGATGGCAGGGCCAGCATGAGGTTTTCGATAAGACGCATTTCCTGGGTGCGGGTCACCAGCCCTTCGCCGCTGGACAATTCGGCCTCGGCAATGCCAGTGCCCAGCAAGCAGGTTTGCCGGTCAATGCCATGACGCTGGGCGAAGTTGAGCATGACCTGACTGATGGCCACGGGATGGAACTTGTCATCTGAATGCTGCATTAGCGATCCCGCAGATACCGCCCGGTCACACTCTGGCCACGAATGCAGGGCGATTGGCCACGGTGGCTATTCCGGCTGTTGTCGCGGCACCGTAGTGTTGAGGCTGATGATACCCACAAGAGGCAACACCATGGATTCAGCCGCATTGAACAAGCAGGCCATTGCCTGCGCCAAGCACTATATGGGGAAAACCGCCTGGCCGACAATGTTACTGACCGCCGCCGTGGTAGCCGCCTTCGTTGCCACGCTTGCCCTGTTCGCCAGTGGTTCCCTGCCCGCCTGGGGCGCCTGTCTGCTGGTCGCGGCACTGACGTATATGTCCTACACCCCATTGCATGAGGCGGCCCACGGCAACATCCATGGAAATAACGACAGACATAAATGGGTCAATGACCTGTGCGGGTATCTGGTGGCGCCGATCATCGCCATCCCCTATGCCTCACACCGCATCGAACATTTCACCCATCATCGCTTTACCAACCAGCCGGACAAGGACCCGGATTTCATTATCAGCGGAATGCAGAGCGGGCCCCTTGGCTTTCTGGCAGCCGGACTGCGATTTCAGTGGGTGCAGAATACCTTTTTTGTGCAGCACAGCTGGGGCAGTGCATCACTGAAAGAAAAGCTGATTTACAGCGCCGAGCTGGTGGTCTCGCTGGGCTGGCGCATTGCCTTTCTGGCCATGGTCGACCAGCCCGGCACCGTGGCGGTGATTCTGCTTGGCTACTATCTCGGCGGCCTTTTCACGGCCTACTGGTTTGCCTATCGCCCGCACCATCCTTACAAGGTCAGCGAGCGCTACCGCAATACCAACAGCCTGATCATGCCACGCTGGATGAAACCGCTGGAGTGGTTCTGGCTGGGACAAAACCTGCATTCCATCCATCACCTGTTCCCGCGAGTGCCCTTTTACCGTTATCACGCTCTGCATCGGGACATCGCGCCGATTCTTCAGGCCCAGGGCACGCCAATCATCGGCATATTTTCCCGCTTGCCGGTCGCGCCCTCAAACACCGCTGAGCAGATGCCTGCCGATTGAGCCTGCACAGTCCCGGCACGTCTCAAACAAACGGACTGCCAATAAAAAAGGGCCGGATTTTCCGGCCCTTTTTTTCTGCGGTCATCGACGTCAAGACGCTGAATCCGACGCCACCGTACCGGCTTCCCGCTCGGTTTCAGTGAGGTGCTTGGGGTTATCACCGGAAACCTTGCCCACCCACAGGGGGTGCGGCTCAGCCTGACGGATCCGCTTGCGGAACTGGCGCCGCACCACCCACAGGCAGGCTGCCACCGCCAGCAACAAGAGATTCACCAGACGGTTATCCGCTTCCAGCCAGGCATGGCTGCCTTCCAGCACAGTCTGCAACAGGGGAATGGCCAGGTAACAGAATGGTGCCATACGCAGCATCTGACTACTGAACCGCAACGGCGACGCGCGCAGACTCCAGGCCACCAGCAATACCAGGATAACGGCAAACACCCCCCGTTCCGCCACGGCCACCAGGCCCGCCAGCGGGGTATGGGGTAACAGCTTGCTGGCCAGGAAACTGAAGGCAATGCCGATCACCACGCCGGCACAAACGCCCAGGGTCAGACGTAACAGAAAGGCCGATGAGCGCCCGGGACCGGTGCGGTCCGAGCGACGCTCACACCAGAGAATGTTGCCGGAGACAAACAGCAAGGAGCCCAGCAACCCCAGGGCGAAGTACAACAGTTTCACCAGCAAGCCCCCGTAGTCACCGAAGTGCAGGGAGTAAACCGGGGACAAGCTGGCAAAGTTGAAACTGCGCTGCTCTGGCGCAATCACCCGTAACGGTCCCAGGGTCGGGTCCAGGACCACGTGGGCATGGTGCCCCAGATACCCGGGCACGGAGCCGGCCACATCGATCCAGCCAGCGGCATCGCCGTAGCCGCGGATTTCCAGCCAGTCCACGGTCAGATCCGGAAGTTCATTGCGGGCCGCGGACAACACGTCTTCCATCAACGGCATGGTCACGGTGTCGCCCTGGCTGTCCACCGCCGGCCATACTTCTGTCTCTTCCGTGATGACCCCGCGCAACTGGGGGCCGAACACCAGCGCCCCCAACAGCACCGCCACCACGGTGAACATGCCCATGGCGGCCCC
This sequence comes from Alcanivorax sp. DSM 26293, assembly GCF_900107995.1. Classification (GTDB taxonomy): domain Bacteria; phylum Pseudomonadota; class Gammaproteobacteria; order Pseudomonadales; family Alcanivoracaceae; genus Alcanivorax. The sequence goes on from NZ_FNUM01000004.1 coordinate 124,547, forward strand.
GGTCACCGACATGATCAGGTGAAACGGAAAGCTGATGATGCCGATCACGTTATGCAGGTTTTTCCAGTAACGACGCATGTTGCCCTCGTGCTTGAGGGCAAAGAATTCCTTGCGGATTTTCGGCCAGTGGATCAGCAACCCGCTGAACAGGGCGACCCCGTACATCACCGAGATCAGGCCCATGAAGGTCATGCCGATATTGATCGGCCAGCCCGGATTGGGAATGCCAAGGGCAAAATGCAACTCGTTGATGAAATCCGCCAGGGCCGAGCGGGGCACGTCTTCGCGGACTCCCTCGGCATTGAAGTCCGTGGCATGGGCGGTGACCCAGTCGCCCTCCGAGGACTCGAACCACATGACCCCCGGATCTTCCGCATCCGGCAGCAGGTACAACCGCTTGCGGGCATCCGGATACTGACCGGTGACCTGTTCCAGCAACCCGTCCATGCCCATGGGCACAGAAGCCGGTTCCCCGTAGTGGGCCTCCTGCCAATGATGCAGTTCATGATGAAACACATTGATGGCACCGGCGAAAAACGCCACAAACAGTGCCAGACCACTGACCATGCCTACCCAGGCATGGAGATCGACCATCCGGCGCAAACGCTCACCCTTCATGCCCCGACTCCATATAGCGGGGTGGCCTGAAGGGCCAGCCAGGCGGCCAGATTCGCCACCCCCAGCGCCACAAGAATCGGTTTGGCCTTCGCCGGCAGCGCCACCAGCAGCACCAGCAACATCCACAGCAGCACGGCGGCAACCAACTGCAGCACCAGCCACTCCTGCCACGGCATCGGCAGAGCCGCCGCCAGCAGGCCGATCAGCATCAGGGACAGGGGGAGACTGAGCACGGTGCCCAGGGCATATCTCATCCGCGCACCCTCCGCTGGAAGCTGTCGCGGTAATGACCGGCCATCAACGGCAACAGCATCGCCGGCAGGACAAACACCCAGAGCGCCACAAAGAGCCCTACGCCTACCCCCAGACTGAGTATCCACAGCGCCGTGGCAGCAGCCAGCAGCAATACAGCCAGCAGGCGCACCATGGCTGGTAGCGGTTGCTTCAGCCAGCGCTGCTGGCGATCACTGAGATAAAAAAGGACAACGCTGGCCAGGGTGGCCAGAACGGCAAACCACATGGGAGAAGAACCCTGAAATACTGATAATGGTTCTCATTTAATACCAGTCTGCCGGGGCGCGTCAAACGGTACGGCTCGCGCCCTCGTCGCGCAGCGGCAACAGCTGCTGGGTGGCTTCGCTGAGTCTGGCCGTGGACAACTGATTCCAGTCCACCGCATCCCGGTCGGGCATCCACACATCCCGGAACGCCGCGGCATCCGCCAGGGCCATTTCCGGGGTCAGCATGGCCACGCCGTGATGATCACCGGCAATACCGCCGGCCTGTCTCACCGCCACCCACCAGGCCGGCGGCCGCCAGCGCAGGGCAACACCCGGCAAGTTGCAGCTCAGCTCTTTTTCCGACACACAACACTCCAGCAAGGTATCACGCTGGGCACTGAGCCCCTGGCGCCAGAGGACCGAGCCGGCCACCATCACCAGGGAGGGAAAGGCCCGCAGCAAGGCTCGACAACGATCCACCTCGTCCAGTTCTTCACCCAGGATGACCTTGAAGAAAACCGGGCGGGGCGGTGCCACCTGCTTGATGACCCCCGCTTCCAGCCAGCGCAGCGCCACATCCAGAGCCTGATCTTCTTCCCCGGGCAATAATTGCTTCAGGTCTGACAGGGCAAATACCCGAGGCAAGCTTTCCAGTGCCGGAGCCAGTCGATTCGCAGCCAACATCAACGATCCACCTGGTTGGCCAGTGGCAACTGCAGGCCCAGCCATTGGCGCACCGTCATTACCCGATAGAGGATATGGCAGATGGCCGTGAGCCGGCGCGGCTCAGGCAGCCCGCATCGCCGCAGGGCCGCCACTTCCTCCAGCTGATGCTGCAGCAGGCTGATTTCCCGGCTACGACTATCGGTGGGGCGTTGGTACTGGGCCAGTCGCACGGTGAGCAACTGCCCTTGCATATCCTCCTCCAATGCCGCGTAGGCTCGCTCAATCAGGCTGTGACTGGTGAGATGACGCAACATCCCGGAAGAATGGCGCCGCCGTCCACCCCGCCGAACCGGACTGACAAACATCGCCAGCAAGTCCACCAGGCGGTGCAACAGAGGCAACCAGGACGCCCCCCTGCGGGTGGCATGCAGGTACCACCACCAGGCACGCAAGCGGCCGATGTCCTGACGCAGCATCCGCACCCTGGCGTAATGTCGCCCCTCACCACTGGAGGCATAGCTGGCGCGATACACCGCCAGATACTCACCCAGCGCCTGAAGGCGATGCTCCACGGCGGTAAGTGCCAACTCCTGCTGACGCCAACGATCCGTTTCCGACTGGCTTGCCATACCCGAAACTCCTGCAACTGCTACTGCTTAATATGCACTGCAACTCATAAACCCGGTTCCGGCACGCGCATTCGACGGCCAAAACCCGGCAGGATCACTCTAGCGGCGGGCCGGTGCTATCCACAGTGGAATTTCGTTTTGCCTCGTTGCCGTTTGTATCTTGCTGCTACCGGATGGTTGCCTGAATTTGCACTGTAAGATATCGCCTACCGGTATGTACGCTGATATCCTAGTCAGATCATCGCTTTTCTTGCAGGACCTCCATTGCCCACCCGCCCTTTCGCTGCCCTGCTTTTCGTGATCGCCAGTCTTGCCCACAGCCATCCCGGCGGCCTGGACAGCCAGGGCGGACACATCGACCGGGCCACCGGCAGCTATCATTGCCACCGTGAACCCTGCCTGACCCTGCATCGTCAGCAACAGCAAGCGGAACAGGAAGCCCGCGAGCAGAACCGGGCCTTTTCCGGTCTCTACGAACGCAAGGACTGGCCCCACTGGCTGGACCAGGATGGGGACTGCCAGGACACCCGCGCAGAGATACTGATTGCCACCAGCCAGGTGCCGGTTACCTTTACCCGGGATGACCGTTGCACCGTGGCCACCGGTCGCTGGCATGACCCTTACAGCGACACCGTTTTTACTTCCGCCAGCGAGCTGGATATCGATCATCGGGTCCCCCTGCGCCATGCACACGGCCATGGGGGTGATCGCTGGGATGAGAGCTTGCGACGCCAGTTTGCCAATGACCCCGCCAACCTGTTGCCGGTGTCAGCCAGCGCCAACCGCAGTAAAGGGGCCAGCAGCCCGGACCAGTGGCTACCGGAAAACCGCAGCTACTGGTGCCAGTACGGGCAACACTGGCAAGGCATCAAACAGCGCTATCAGTTGCTGATAACGCCACCGGAACAACAGGCCATTGAGTCATTGCTGGCGACCTGCCAGGTGGCCCAAAAGCGCCCATAAAAAAAGCCGCCCGAAGGCGGCTTTTTCAACATGAAAACGCGGCTTTTATTGCTCGGCAGCGTCCTTCATGCTCTCTGCGGATTCTTCCGCACTTTCATAGGCGTTATCGAGATCTTCGCCCATTTCTTCCATGGGACCTTGCGGGTTCATGGAGTCTACTGCTTCATCCACTTTTTCACCGGCTTTCTCCACCGGCCCATCGTTACTGTCGCACCCGACAAGCAGGGCGGAAAAGGCAAACAGGGCAGCCAGAATTACTTTACCGAAAGTACGCATAGACTCACTCCTTGAAGTATCAGTGATTCGAACATCCCTGACTGTAAAGCCATCCCACGTCAAAACCCAAGAATTAACGCGCAAAGCAGGGCCATTTTACGAATCATTACGTTGCCTGTCTTGTGCGGATGCAGCCATTTACGCACGCCCACTCCAGGGGTTCCGACAGGCCGGCCACTCCCTGCTATGATGCGGTCAGGACAAGGAGAACCCATGAAACAATTAGGCCGTAATGTGGGCGGACTGGCGCAACTGGTCACCCGTGTAGGCAATGAAATCACCCAGGTGGTACAGGATATTCATGGTGCTGTGGCCAACCCGTTTGGCTTGCGCGGCAACGATTACACCCCCGCACCGATGGTCTACAACCTGATTCGCTACGGTTTCCGCCAGGCGGGCAACGTGGCAGGCATGGCCGACCTGCTGGCGGACCCGAACCGGGAACTGCGCGACAGCCTGGATCTGCAAAGCATCGTCAACGGGGTTTTCGGGCAACTGCTGGCGGAACAGAACAGTCCCTATGCCCTGCGGATGACATTACTGCCCACCGGCCCGGTTCAGGGCGACACACTTGTGGTCTTTTTGCATGGCCTGTGCATGAACGATGCCTGCTGGAGCAACCCGGCGGCAGATGCCTTCAACCACTGGGCCCGCACCGAACTGAAAGCCGATGTCCGCTACCTGCGCTATAACACCGGCCTGCATATTTCCGATAATGGCCGCAAGCTGGCAGGGCTGCTGGCGCATACCGTCCTGCCGCAGCGGGTGATTCTGATCGGCCACTCCATGGGCGGACTGGTGGCCCGCAGCGCCCTGCATCAGGGCCGCCAGCGCGGCGACGCCTGGACCGACAAGGTCACCCATCTGGCCTGCCTGGGGTCGCCGCACCAGGGCGCTCTGCTGGAGCGTGCCGGCAACCAGGCCAACCGTCTGCTCGGCGCCACACCGTATTCACGCCCCCTGATGCGGCTCGCCAACCTGCGCTCCGATGGCATCCGCGACCTGCGCTTCGGTTATGTCCTGGAAGACCAGTGGCGTGACCGGCCTCTGGACGAGTCCCGTCCCAGCAGCAAGGTGCCGCTGGATACCCAGGTGGAGCAGTTATTCATCGCCGGCAGTGTCAGCGAGCCGGGCCACCCCCAACCCCGCGGGGACTGGCTGGTGACCGTGGACAGCGGCCTGGCCACGCGCCTCTACCCTGAAGCGGAACGGCTGACCCGGGAGCTGTTCTACCAGATGGGGCACATGACCATGATTGAGGAAAGCCGTACCTATGCGCGCATCCAGCGGTGGCTGGAGGCGTAAATGCGATGCACGCTCTGTGAGAGCCCGGCACGGCCGTTTGCCCGGGTAGAAAGCCGCGACTATTTCCGCTGCGAGACTTGTCGGCTGACCTTTGAAGACCCGGCCAGACTGCCCGATGCGGACACGGAAAAGGCCCAGTACGACTTGCATGACAATAACCCGGCGGACCCCGGATACCGGGGCTTTCTGGCCCAGCTGGCCGACCCGCTTTGCGAGCGGCTGAAGCCCGGCGATGGCGGCCTGGACTTTGGCTGCGGGCCGGGCCCGGCACTGGCACAGATGCTGGAAGAACGGGGTTTTTCCTGCCAGACCTATGATCCGATCTATGCCCCGAACCGGGGACAACTGGACTCGCAATACGATTTTGTGACTTGCACGGAGGTGGTGGAGCACCTGCATCACCCTGCCCGGGAGTGGCAGCAATTTGCCCGCCTGGTGAAACCGGGCGGCTGGCTGGGCATCATGACCCGCTGGCTGATCGACGATGATGCCTTCCCCAACTGGCATTATCGCCGCGACCCCACCCACGTGTGCTTCTGGCAGCCGGAGACCTTCGCCTGGCTGGCCCGGCAGCAGGGCTGGGAAGTGACGCTGACAGGGAATCCTGTGGTGTTGATGCAGAAGATCTAGGGAACCTCTGAATAACTCCTTGCACGCTTCAGGCCACGCTGAGCATGCAAGGAGTTATTCAGAGGTTCCCTAGACTACCCCGCTACGATCACTGCCACGCCCACCGCCAGCAGCGCCAACGGTACGATGATGATCGCCTGCCGCGCGAGACGCGCTCCCCAGTGGCGATGAGTGCTTGAATACCGCTCCATGAAGCCCCCTTCACAAGAAATTCACGCCCGAAGTCTCGAGTATAGGAGGCATTCAATGACGGTTAATCGCCCAAATGGGTGAAAGATTGATGGCAATGCCAGACAAACGAACCAGCGCAACCCGGAAATATACGTTCGGGCACACCATTGCCTGAGCAGCGGCAGGAGAAAAAGCCGCCCGAAAAGAGATCACGTTCCACGGATTCACCGCCATATCCCTTGCGCGCATGCCCGGCCCCGCTTGCCGGTTGTCATTGAACGTCACGAAAGGTCGCTAAAGACTGTGCAACCAGAATTGCAGGGATTTGCGACTTGGCGCCGCCTCCCCCACATCGGTCCAGTCGAAATGGGCTACCAGCTGGTTCTGGGGGAAATAGCCCCGGCCCCGCCAGAAATCATCCAGCGACCGGTAATCGTCCGGGCGAAGGGGGTGATCCTCCGGCCGTTGTACCGCGCAGAACGCGGTATGCAGGAATCCGAAATCCGCCGCATATTGTTCTCGCAGATCAAAGAACCGGTGACCGATTCCTTCACCCCGGTAGGGCTTTAAGAGCACCGACTCGCCGAAATAGAACACCGAGCCCAGCTCCGCGCCCAGTTGCCGAAACGGGGCCTGGAACTCCTCATCCGCTTCCAGCAATGGCAACGCCGTGGCCGCGCCTACCAGCCGGTTGAATTCCAGCGCCAGCACAAAAACACTGCGATCAGACTGGGCGTAGCGATCCAGATAGCGGCGCTCATACTCCCGATTCCCCTCATACAGGTAAGGAAAATCCCGGAAGACCTCAATGCGCAACTCGGCCAGTTCATCCAGCCAGGGTTCCACCGCAAAACCGGTGACAGGGCGAATTTCCACATGGGACATGGCAGCTCCTGGAGATAAAACGGACGACAGCAAACCAATAGCATGATGACAGAGGAAAGGAAAATTGCCTTTTGGAGGATAGAGGAGCTTCAGGCTCCCATCCAATCCGTATTGGGTCAGAGGTGAGCTGGTTGTGTTTGGATAGACCTGTCGAGTTCTGAATGGCCTGAACGCCCTTCGGTCGATTTCCGCGCAAGCGCGGTTCGCACCTCAAGAGGTACTCCTACAGGGGCTTCGTAGAAATGCCGACTTCCGGGGAACTTGCCAGACCCTCCCTAACCAGCGAGCTGAACTCTCCCCGGCCAGGCGAGGATCGCGCCGGTCACCGCCAGCACCACAAACACGGCCCGGCGAAACCGCTGCTCGTCGACCCGGTGGTGCAGCACTTCCCCCAGCACCATGGCCACCACCACCACCGGTACCAGCATGGCAATGCGCGGCGCCGCCGGCAGCAGACTGCCATCCAGCAGGAACACCAGGGTCAGCAGGCTGTTCAGGACCAGCCATACCAGAATCAGGGTGGCGCGGAAGCGTTGTTTGTCCAGGGACAGACCGCTGAGGGCATAGACCAGTAAAGGGCCGCCTGACGCGAACAGGCCATGGGTGATGCCCGCCATGAACATCCACACTCGGGCCCACAGGACTCCATGGACCGTCGCCATCGCACCGCGCCACATACGCCACAGTTCCCGACCGCTGAACCACAGCACCAGCACACCGAAGGCATGCTTGAGCACCTGGTCGCCCAGCCAGGGACGCAGCCCATAACCGGCCAGGGTCCCGATCACCATCAACGGCAGAATCAGTTGCCACAGGGTGGGCCAGTGAATGGCATGGCGATGCCGCCAGCTGAGGGTGCTGCTCATGACGATATTGAGCGGCACCAGCACCGGCAGGATCTCCGTGATCGGCAGCACCAGGGCGCCAAGGGACAGGGCGATGACGATACTGCCGAAGCCGGTGGCCGCTTCGGTGGTGAAGGCCAGGAAGATGAACAGCCCCAGCAACAGCCAGGGCAGGGTGATCATGTCGACCATTAATGGGGTTCCAGTTCGGAGGCGAACTTGCGCACCATCATGCGCTGATAGACATCCGGGGCCAGCCGCCACAGCAGGCTGGCAAACCAGGTGAAGCGGTCCGGGAAGAGACGTTTTTTCTTGCGGTAGTACGCCTCGAACACTCGCTCGGCCATCCACTCCGGGGTCTGCATGGCACCGACCATGGAGCGGGGGTGCGCAGCGGGCTGGCCATCATGGCCCAGGGCATTGGCCTCAATGGGCGTATCCAGGAAGCTGGGATAGACCATCAGGATATGCACCCCGTACTGGGCCACTTCCCCTCGCAATACTTCGAAAAACTGGCTCAGGGCACTTTTTGCGCTGCAATACCCGGCCCGACCCAGCACCGGCATCCAGCCGGCCATGGAACCGATATTGATGATACCGCCACCACTGCGTTTGAGCAGCGGCAAGCAGGCCACGGCCATTTCCACCGGCGCCTGCCAGTCCACCGCCATGACCTTGCGGAACACGGCCAGGTCGGTCTTGTCCGCCAGAGAGCGGTGGGTGATACCCGCGTTGTTGATCAGCACATCCAGGCCACCTTCCTTTTCCTTGAGCAAGGCCACCAGTCGGGTGATTGCCTCACTGTCGGTCACGTCCAGCCGGTGAAAACTCACCCGGGACGGATCCTCCTTGGCCAGGGCATCAGCCCGCGCCCCCAGTTGCAGGGCATTCATATCCGTCATGATGACGCGATGGCCCAGCGCAAAGGCCTGCTGGGAGAGTGCCCAGCCAAGACCGGAGGCGGCGCCGGTAATCAGTATGGTTTTCATGGCTGCTTCCTCGGTTGTTGGCCGGCCATATAGAAGCGAAACACCTGCTCCGAGGTCTTGCGCGGGACATAACCGAATTCTTCCTTGAGACGTCGGTTGGCCAGTACCGGTCGGTAGCGCAGGAAATTCACCTGCGCCGGGGTGTATTGGGTCAATCCAAGCCGATTGCCGAGCCACAGGGCGGCACGAATCAGCCCGGCGGGCACGGAAATCACCGGCTTGCCGAGCAGCCGGCCCAGCTCGTGAAGACTCAGGGCCCCATCTCCGGCCAGGTTATAACAGCCAGCTTTGCTCTCCAGGACTCCCTTCTGAATGATCTCCACCACATCCTGGTCCCAGATGAACACGAACGGCGACGCAGAACCGGCCACCGCCACCAGGCGCGGCTTTTCAAACAACCGGGTAATCAGATTGCGGGTGTGGGCGCCCAGCACGGTACCCGGACGCAGTACCAGCTGCTTCAGTGCCGGATGGCTCTGACGATACTCCGCCAGCAGGGCTTCCACCTGGCGCTTGTGATCCGAGTAGGCAAACTCCGGATTGCCGCGCAGGGCGTCTTCCTCATCCAGCCAGGCGGGGTTGTCTGGGTGGTAGCCATAGGCGGCGCCGGAGCTGGTCACCACCAGCTGTTCCACGCCCGCCGCCACACAGGCGTCCAGCACGTTGCGGGTGCCATTCACATCGATATCAAAATCCCGGGCCCGGTCACCGGAATCCTCCAGCACCGCGGCCAGATGCACCACTTGGTGTATCCCATGCTCACGGATCAGGTGCTTCAGGTCCGGGTCACGGATATCCATGACAAAAAACGGGAAATCGGCACTGTCATCCGCCCGGATATCCACCCCGACCACATGGTGGTCCTGGCTCAGCCGACGGGCGACCTGGCTACCAATGTAGCCGGCGGCACCGGTGATCAGGATGCGTCGTTGCATGATGCCTCCTCGCGGTTTTGGCGATCGTCATGGCCCCGCGACCACCACCAGGCCAGCAGCAGACCGGAAATCAGGTGCCAGACCCCCCAGAAGGCGGCAATCAGGATCATGCCGCTGGCCTGGGGGAAAAAGGTAAACAGGATGGCCAGCCCCAGACCGGAGTTCTGGATGCCCACTTCCATGGTGATGGCTCGGCGGTCCTGCCGGGGCAGGCCGGTGAGTCCCCCGGCGAAGGCGCCCATGCCCAGGGCCAGCAGGTTCTGCAACACCACCAGGATGACAATGCGATCCGCCGTGGCCAGAAACACCTCCATGTTGTTGCCGAAGGCCACACCGACAAACAACAAGAGCACCAGCAAGGTGATGACCCGCATGGGCTTTTCCGCCCTGGCAGCAAAACGGGGAAACAGTTTGCCGGTCATCATTCCCACCAGCAGCGGCAGGCCCAGCACCAGCGCCACCAGGATCAGGATGTTCATGCTGTCCAGCTGGATGTCTGTCAGCATCGACCGGGTATGCGGGTTGAGCCAGCCGTAGAGCGCAAAGTTGAACGGCGTCATCACCATGGCCGCCAGGCTGGAGACTGCCGTCATGCTCACCGACACGGCCACGTTGGCCCGGGCCAGCCAGGTCATGATGTTGGAGAACGAGCCTCCGGGGCAGGACGCCACCAGAATCATCCCCAGGGCCATTTCCGGATCCACTTCGAAGAACCAGGTGGTCAGGCAGGTGGCCGCGGGCAGCAGTACGAACTGGGCAAGCAGACCGACAATGGGCGCATCCGGGCGCTTGAGCACCCGGCGAAAATCCTCACCGGTGAGTGACAGCGACACCCCGAACATCATAAATGCCAGGATCACATTGAGAATCAGCAGATTCTCGCTACTGAACTGCACCTCCACCTCACACCCCCTGTTTCAGGTCGGCGATGTGGGCGTTAACCGCCTTGCGATAGCTGTCCTTGTGCACGTAGTAGGCCATACGCTCAAGCTTGAGATAGTCGAAGCCCCCATCCAGCGTCTGGCCGGCTTCGGCGGTGGCTTTCTGTTCCAGCGCCTCTGCCACCGGATGGTTGTTCTCTCTGGCCTTGATATAGAGCGCCACCATTTCCGCCTGCTCATTACGCCCTTCCCAACCCAGACCAGCCGCTTCCACCATGCCCATCATGAACAGGTTACGGTGCTGGGGATGGAACACGTTCAGATACAGCTGCGGCGCATCCGCGTTATGCCAATTCAGTTCCCCGGCATCGATAAAGGGGTAATCCAGCTTGTAACCGGTGGCCATCAACACCAGGTCATAAACCCGGGACTGGCCATCCGCAAAGGTTACCGTGTCGCCCACCACCCCGACGATGTCGCCGTGGGGGGTAATGTCACCATGACCCAGGTGGTGCAGCACCAGGGAATTGATCACCGGGTGGGATTCATACATCCGGTAGGAAGGCTCCGGCAGTCCGTAATCACTGGGCTTGCCGACGATGAGACGGATTAGCCTGGCATCCAGGCGTTGTTTGAGACTCCGGGGCAACTTGATCTTGCCCCCGATGCTGTCGGTGGGTTTCCCGCCGATAAACTTGGGCAGGAAGTAATACCCCCGGCGCACGGACAGGTCCACACTGGCCGCCCGGTGCACCGCATCCACGGCAATATCGCAGGCAGAGTTACCGCACCCCACAATCAGCACCCGTTTGCCGTCAAACACCGAGGCATCACGATACTCGCAGGAGTGCATCAACTGCCCCTCGAACTTGCCCGGCAAACTGGCCTGATTGGGCTTGTGCAAGGTGCCATTGGCAATCAACACGCCCTGGAAGTGACGGCTTTGCGTTTCTCCGTCGCGCTCGGTGGTTACCTGCCAGCCATCGCCCTCTCGTTCCACCCGCACCACCCGCGTGGAAAATTCGTAGTGCCGATAAAGATCGAAATGACGGGCATAGGCCTGAAAATAACGCTTCATCTCACTGTGATGCGGGTAGGTGGCCACCTCATCCGGCATGGGGAATTCGCTGAACTCGGTCATGCCCTTGGAGGAGATCAGATGGGCAGACTGATACATGGTGCTGTGGGGATTATCGATATCCCACAGGCCGCCCACATCGCTGTTCAGGTCGAACCCGATGAAAGGAATATCGTATTTGCTCAGGTTTCTGGCGGTGGCAAGGCCCATGGGGCCGGCGCCGATCACTGCGTACATGGCTGTCCCGATAACTATTATTATTTCCCGGATCCGGGGTTTGCCGAGTTGGACTCAGCATTTGGTATGATGTCTACTTTACGGTCGACCGGCTGCAGGCTCACGGCCAATTCGGGACCTTGCCACGGTTAATTCGGGACCGGATATCACTCCTTACCACTATGGCGCCCCCATGACGCACACCCCCACCGTGACAGTGCGCTTTACCCAGGCGATCAGCCAGGCGGCTCAACAGCTGGGCTTTGCCTTGCCCGCCAAACTGCAAAAGGCGGTCGGCGAACAGGACCGAGTCAGCCTGGCATTGCAGGGAGAGATCTGGGAAAGCTTCTGCGAGCAGGCCCAGGATCCACTGGTGGGAATCCAGTTCGGGCTGGCCCTGCAGGTCGGCCACCTGGATACCGTAGGGATGGTGCTGATGAGCTGCGACACCGTGGAAGACGCCCTGGATTCGCTGATGGATTACTACCCCATCGTCGGCGAAGGGGGGATCTTCTCCTACCGGGTGAACCAGGGCGAATGCGAGATTCGTTACCAACCCCAGTACAGCGTACGTCAGCCGGAACGGGTGGAGGCGGCCATGACCGCGCTGCTGCAACTGTCCCGCTGGACCACCGGCAACCAGTTACAGGCCAGCCGCATGACCTTCGCTCACCCGGCGCTGGACGACAATCGCCGCTACCAGTCCCTGCTCGGATTGCCGGTGCGATTTGCGGCGGAGCACAACACCCTGGTGCTACCCGCCAGCGACCTGACCATGCCGCTGATCCATGCCAACCCGTCCCTGTGTCATCACCTGCGCACCCTGGCTGACCAGCTGCTGGACAACCTGGGCAGCCAGTCTCTCAGTGCCACCGTCCGCGACCTGCTCCGCCAGCATCCCCATTGGGGCAAGGAAAAGGTCGCCGAGCAGCTGGCCATGAGCGGGCGCCATCTGGTGCGCAAACTGGGAGAGGAAGGCAGCAGCTTCAAACTGCTGCGTGATGCGTTACTGCAAGGGATGGCGGAGACGGAATTACAGGCCGGCACCCGGCTGGCCGATATCGCCGACAAGCTGGGCTTTTCCGATGAAAGCGCCTTTTCCAAGGCCTTCAAACGCTGGACCGGCATGACGCCGGCAAACTACCGCGAAGAAAAACGATAACGCCGATTTCGCCCCGTCTTTTGCAGGAGCGCCGCTTGAGGCGCGAAACAAGCGAAGCGAGTAACGAGTTTCGAGTAACGAGAAGCGAGACGCAAAACCGGTTGTGCTTTTCGCTTCTCGTTACTCGCAACTCGCAACTCGAAACTGCTATCCCTCCTCAAGCGGCGCCCCTACAAAACACGGACTTCGCAGAAAATATTCCGGGCGCCCTGTTAACCAAGCTCCGGCTCATGCCAGAAATCGAACTGCTGCGGAATATCCGCCATCGCCGTTTCGAAACGCGGCTCGCGTTTTTCCAGGAAGGAGGTAAAGCCGTCGCGACCGTCCCAGAATTCATTGGACCAGTAGATCATTTTTGACTCCACCGCATGGGCCTGCATGGGGTGGGCAAAGTTGGGATTGCGCCACAGCATCTGCTTGGCCAGGGCCGCCGCCACCGGGGAGCTCTTGGCGATCAGCTTGCGGGCAATGCAGCGCGCCACGTCCACCACTTCACCCTTGTCATGGGCACTGTGGAACAGCCCCGCGGCCACGCCTTCCTCGGCCATGAAGATGTCACCGCTGATCACCCATTCCATGGCTTTCTGGATGCCCACCACCCGCGGCAAAAACCAGGAGGAACAGGCTTCCGGGGTCAACCCCCGCTGGGTAAAGACAAAGCCGATCTTGCTGTTGGCCGCCACCAGACGAATGTCCATGGGCAGGGTCATGGTGATCCCCACGCCAACGGCGGCGCCATTGATCGCACCGATCACCGGCTTGCGACAGTTGTAGATGGCCAGGGACACTTCGCCACCGGAATCACGAATCTGCTCCAGGGGCGGGTCCATGCCCTCGGCCTCATCGTAGCCAAACACATTGCCGCCCTCTTCCGGCTGCATTTCCATGCCGGCACAGAACACCTTGCCGGCACCGGTCACGATCACCGCGCGCACTGCGTCATTGCGGTCCGCTTCAGCAAAGGCATGGACCAGCTCATCCTTCATGCGCAGGGTAAAAGCGTTCAGCCGATCGGGACGGTTGAGGGTAATGGTAAGAATCTGTTCATCCAGATCGGTGGAAATATGCTGGTAATCCATGGAGCCTCCATCGTTATTCTTTCAGGTGCACCACCTGCACCGGTAGACCCCGAGCATACCGCGATGGCAGGGCGTCGAACATGGCGCGCAGGGTGCGATTGAGGTGGGGTTGATCGTAGAAGCCGGCGGCCACCGCCAGTTCAGTGAAATTCATGCCGCTACGCCACAAGGCCAGCGCTCGCTGGCACTTGAGGTGCAGCTGATAACGTTTGAGGGATACGCCGAGCTGTTCACGAAACAGGTGCCGGAACCGGGAGGCAGACAGATTGGCGCGCTCTGCCAGGGCATCCATGGCAGGCACCGCCTCTGCGGCACGCATCCGGCGGCAGGCGTCAGCGATTCGAGGGTCCAGAGGCAGGGGGTCGGCAAGCGCCCGCAGGCCCTGGAGAAAGAGCCGGGCGTTTTCTTCACTGCCGTTGCGCACCAGAGCCGCAATCTGGGCACAGCACCAGCGTTGCTGCCTGTCATCCAGGCCACCAAGACGGGACAGGGCCCGCCAGGCCGGCTCATCCGGATCCAGGTGAACCACCGCCACCGGCCCCTGACTGTTGAGACTCTGAGGCACATCCGGGGGCACCAGCACCACCTGTTGCTGGCACGGGCGGCCATCCACCGTGACCCGAAGCGGCTGGCTCAACCCCACCAACAGGGAGGCGGCCACATGCTGGTGGGGCTGGTTATCGATGGCAGGCATCACCATCAGCCAGCCACCCTGCCAGAGAAACAGAGGAGTCAGCGGCACATCCGGTGACGATGAGGCGTTGTCATTCATAACCGCCGATCATGCCCGCCCGGCCACGGGCGGGCAATGGGCGATCAGGCCGATAGGCGACGGCCAACGCCCAGCTTGTGTGCCAGCTCGATGCTGACAAACATGGGGCCGACCAGAAGAAACACCAGATCATCCACAAAGGAGGGTTTCTTGCCCTCCACCTTGTGGCCCCATACCTGCACCGCCCAGGCCAGCAGCCATAGCCCTGCCGCACTCCAGGCCAAGGACAGGCCGCTGCGATCCACCGCCACGATGATCGCCAGGGACACCGCCAGCCAGCCGGCCATCAGCACGGTCATGCCCAGGGACATGCGAAAATAAAACGGCATGCAGATCGCCGCCAGCAGGGTGCCGCCGTTGACCCAATAGGCCCCGGCCCCCTCCAGGCCCAGCCATTGCCCCAGCGGCAACAGCCAGAACAGCCCGAGGGTGGAAACAAAAATAGCTGGCACACAGAGGATATGAACCCACTGGTTGACCGGGTTCTGATGACTCTCGCCATAATCGGCCAGAAAGGTTTGCAGATTACGCATGACAGCTCTCCCGAGTTGTTGTTTTGAGCTGCCATGAAAGATAGCGCCCGGCCTGGACGCGGGATTGTACGCAGGGGTCATCACTGATCGGGAACAGCGCCTGCGTCTGGCATTCCTGCTGACCGGCGACCCATCGCTGATTCAGGACCGGGTCAGTCGCAACCTCGCCGGCTGTCCTTGAGGGCTCGCAACACCTGCTCACGGGTGAGCAACCCCACCAGAATGCCCTTGTCGTCCACCACCGGATAGATCTTGGGCTTCTGGGTGACCATCAGCTCGGCCACGTTCACCGCCGAGTCCTGCTCATGCACGGTGAGAGGCTCGCCATGCATGAATTCTTCCACCACCAGGCTGCCCTCGCAGTGATAGCTGGATATCAGCAACTTGCGCAGACAATCCTGCTCCGACACAAAGCCCACCACCTTGTTGTGATCATCCACCACTGGCAGACCGGTGAATTTGTGCTGCAGCAGAATGTCCACCACCTCAGTCAGCTCCGTGCCGGTTTTCACCGCCGCCGGATGTTTGGCCATCAGGGACCGCACCGTTAGTTCGCTCATGGCTGTCTCCTTGGATTGAGCCTTTATTGACTATACCACTGTGCTACCGTCAATAGCCTGTCGATAGCCCATGGGGAATATCAATGGATGACGGGGTGGCTACCGGTTCCTACAATGGGCCTTGCTGAGGAAAAGGAATTGCGAATGGTATCGCCCTGTTTACGGCTCTGTGCTGCTGTCATTTTTCTGGCCCTGTCCGCCGCGGCGCAAGCCAATGGCGTTGCTGCCTGTGAAGCCGCCGGCCAGACCCTGGAGCAGCTCCAGCAGGAAAAACAGCAGCAGGCAGAAGACCTGCAACAATTGCAGCGCTATCTGAATGGTCAGGTACCCGCTCCTGAAACACTGACCCATCTGCTTGGCCAGCCCCTTGGCGAAACCGCCGCCCTGCCCGCGCCGAAACCGGCCAAACGCAACCTGCCGGACAACAAGTGTCAGGCCCTGCAAAACGATATTGATACCCTGGTCGGACAGCTGGGCCGCCAGGACCAGACACTGTATGCCCTGCGCCAGCGCTTCATCGAACTTCCCGATACCCAGCGCCAGTCTTTCGCAACCCTGGCCCGGCTCTACCAGCACCTGGAGGCACTGAGCGACGGCCAGGATGTCTCCGAACCCGCCCGACTGGCCGCCAACGTGCTCCGCGAGCATGTGCAGCAGACCTGGGCAATACTTCCCATGCTTGGGCCGTCACCCAAGCAGGCGCTGCAACGGCTGGACCAGCTCTGGTACCAGAGCCCGGCCCTGACCCCTCCGCCCCAGCCCACCGCGCAATGGCGCGACCTGCTGCGCACTCGCCTGGAAATCCAGGGTCAGCTTCGCCAGTTGCGCGCCGACCTGTGGCAGCGCCGCTCACTGTGGAGCCAGATTGATGCCATGGGCGGCCCCTCGCAGACTCCGGCATTACTCCGGCACGAAGGCGAACGCATCGGCCAGCGATTGCTGGATACGGCCCAGGTGATCAACCTGGATTTGCAGGAAACGGCCAAGGACAAACACTTCCTGCCGCTGGTGCAGAACAGTGTCGCGCTGATTCTGGGTATCGCCGGCTTCATGCTGTTGATTCGGCTGGCCCGGCGCACCCGCCAATGGGCCCTCAGCCTGCACGAGTCCGTGGTCAGTGCCAGTGGCGAGCGCCGCTGGTTGCGCAACGCCAGCCGTCTGATCAGTGGCCTGGCGCCGATGCTTCCCTGGGTGCTTTTGTGGGTGATTCTGGACCTGCTCACCGCACCACTGGACACCCCTTCCACCCGCATTCTGGTCTGGCTGTTACCGCTGGCCCGACTCTATGTCATTTACGGCTTGTTCTGCCTGATCGGTGAATGGCTGGTCATCCGGGTGGCACAAAGCGCCAACGCCTACCTGAGCAGCGACCAGTCCCGACAGGTTCACGACCACGCCCGTTTCATTTCCCGCTGGCTGGTGTTGCCCTGGCTTCCCCTGCTGGTGGTCTGGGAGAGCCTGGGCCCGTCTCTGCTCTATTACGTCTGCCTGGGCATCTTGCTGGTGGCCATTTACTGGGGCCTGGGCCGACTGCTGGCGCTGCGCCCCCAGGACTATCAGCGTTGCCTGCAGGCCATCCTGCCGTCCCGGCTGGACCCGCTGGCAGAAAAACTGCTCACTCCGGCGCTGTTCTGGCTGTTTGCCCCCCTGTTGCTTCCCGTTGCCCTGGCCAGTTTCCTGGTGGGTTTTGTCGATCGGGTGCTGGTGGATTTTGACTGGTACATGCGCTTCAAGGCGCGCCTTTTCCGGCTGCGCACTCGCATCAACAATGACGAAGAAGACCCCGACAATGAGCAGCCGGTGGATGAACATTACGAACGCTGGTTCGCCACCGGTCTGCCGGAAGGCAGCAAGACGCCCTTCGTGGACACCGGACTGGTCGCCGCCATGGAAAAAAATATCCAGCGCTGGCACGAGGACAAGACCGACGAAAATGCCCAGGTGGTGGTCGGCGAAAAGGGGTGTGGCAAAACGGTCAGCATCGACCGGCTGGAGCGGGCGCTGGCCGAAAGCTGCAAGGGCCTCAATCTGATCACGCTCACGGTGCCCGCCAAAACCATTGAGCCGGACGCCATCCTCGCCCTGATCGGTGACGCCCTGGATGTGGATCTGGCCAACGAGGGCCCGGCAGCGCTGGTGAAAAGTGACGAGGAACGCCAGCCCACCCTGGTGGTGCTGGACGAGGCCCAGAATTTCTTTCTCAAGGAAATCGGTGGCCTGGAAGGCTGGCGCACCGTACTCAGCCTGGTCAATGCGCGGCTGGATAATGTGTTCTGGCTGCTGATGATCAATAACCAGAGCTGGGCCTATTTGTGCAATGTGTTCGGCCGTGATTACCAGTTCCGTAATGTGGTGAAAGTGAAGCGCTGGGGACAGACCGATATCCGCTCACTGATTCTGGCGCGCAACCATCTCAGTGGTCATCGGGTTCGCTACGACGAGGTACTGCTGTCTTCCCGGGGGCCGGAAGCCGGCAATGTCCGCAACGCGGAGCAACGCTATTTCAGCCTGCTCTGGGATGCCTGTCGCGGCAATCCCATGGTGGCCCTGCGGCTCTGGCTGACCTCGGTAAAACCCCATGGCCGGCAGGTGCTGGTGGGGCTGCCCACGCCTCCTTCAGCCAGCATTCTCGACAGCATGGGCGAGAACGCCCTGTTCGTGTATGCCGCCATCGCCACCCATGAAAATCTGACCAGCCAGGAAATCAGCCATGTGACCAACCTGCCTGGCAATGTGGTGCGCTACGCGCTCAAGGGCGGCTTTGATGCCGGTTTCCTGAATAAATCCGAGGATGGCCGCTACCGGCTGAAACCCCTGTGGTATCAGCAGGTGATCAGTTACCTGACAAGGAAGAATTTGCTCAATGAATGAAGGCAATATCGTCAATGATCTGGCGGTGGTGGTTGAGCTGTTCAACATCTACGCCCTGTTGCTGCTGTTTATCGGCGGCTTTGTGCTGTGGGCACTGAACTGGGGGATCAGCAAGGCCAGCCTGAAGATCACCGAAAAGCTGCCCACCCGGCGCTTTCTGATTCTGCAGATCACCACCCTGATCGGTTTTGTGCTCTACACCGTGGGCACCGCCGCGCTGATCATCGGCGTGCTGCAGCCCCCCAAGGAATTCATGCTGGCCGCCGGTGGTTCCATCGCCGTGGCCCTGGGCTTCGCCCTCAAGGACATTGCGGCTTCCCTGGTGGCCGGCCTGCTGCTGCTGTTCGACCGCCCCTTCCGGGTCGGTGACCGGGTCAGCTTTGATGATGTGTACGGGGAGATCGTCTCCATCGGTCTGCGCACCGTACGCCTGCAGACCCTGGACGATAACCTGGTGACCATTCCCAACTCCCGTTTCATCACCGATGTGGTGGCCTCCGGCAACTCCGGGGAACTGGATATGATGATCGTCACCGACTTTCACGTGGGCCTGGATGCAGACCTGGACGTGGCGAAAGGGATTATTGAGGAAGTGATTGTCACCAGCCGCTATGCCTACCTGAAAAAACCGGTGTCCTTTGCCATCGAGGAAGTGGAGATCGGCGATATGCTCGCCATTCGCCTGCGCTCCAAGGCCTACGTGCTGGACGTGCATTACGAGAAGGCTTTCCAGAGCGATATTGTGGTGCGGGTTTCCCGGCGCTTTCAGGAACAGCAGATTCCTCGCCCGCGGCGCGGCGGCAGCCAGCAATAGCCGGAAGGGACGATTATTTTTTCTCGTCCCGGTTTTTCGCCAACACGTCCTCCAGCTCCTCCCGGGGCATGTAGTCCAGGTCCCAGTGGCTGGTAAAGGTCTCCTTGATACGATGCCGGCCACGGTGGAGATCCTCCGGGGTGTCTCCTTCATGGGCCGGGTGGTAGTCCCGCCGCTCCGGGTCGGGCGTCTCATCGTGAGGATCACGATTGGGGAAAAGCATGTCTTTCAGGGTCTTAAACCAGCGCATAAACACCTCCGTGGTGTCTTGCCACCGTAACACGCCTGTGCGACAGGAAAACATGAAGACCCGGGCAGGGTCAGCGGGCCCAAGGTCATCCCCCGGCCCACTCTGTCGAACCCGTTACGCTCGCCTTCAGCCGGCCAGATCCGATCGATCCAGCATCCGGGACAGCTTCTTCAAACCCTGCTTGCGCAGGAAGGTGCTGTCGCGCTTGGCCGGGTGAAAATCCCGTTTGTAATAGGCCAGGTAGGATTTACCCAGTTTTCGCAACCAACCCGGTTTGCCGAGCAACCAGTTCACGCCGCCGCGCACGGAGCGCCAGTCGGTAGGGTCGTCCATGCCCTTGCGCAGCTGATGGTAGTGGAAAATGGTGAAACTGATGAATTCCAGGGTGGTAAACGCCATTTCCGAGGTGCGTACCCAGTAGTTGCCCACCTGCTCCTGGTACACATCAAAGGCGACCGCCTTGTGTTCACTTTCTTCCACCGCATGCCATAACCAGAGCGGCAACATCCGCTCATCCATGCCCTTCAAAAATTCCGGATGTTCCAGCATCAACTCCGCCAGCATGGCAGTGAAGTGTTCCAGCGCACAGGTCTTGGCCAGTTGCCGTTGCGGTGACAGGTGCTTGGCCATGAAGCGCATGCCGCGATTGACGAACTCATCCACCTTGCGGGTGGGGACACCCTTGGATTCCATGAAATGGTTGAAGGCATCGTGCTCGTTGCCGTGGTGGGCCTCCTGACCGATAAACCCTTTTACCTGCTCGCGCAGCAGCGGATCGCGGAGCTGCTTCTGGTAATGACGCACGGAGCGCACAAAGAAGCGCTCCCCTTCCGGGAAGGTACAGGACAGGGCCGTCAGCAAAATGGTCTTGAACTGGTCATTATCGAACCAGTACCGGGGCATGGCCGGGTCGAAGGAAAAATCCATCTTGCGGGGCTGGATATCACTGTTATTCAGTTTTTTAGGCGCGCTCGGCGACGTCGCAACCGCTTTATTGTTCATGGCAAATCCTCCTGCATAGGCTCACAGTATTCGCCAGCGCAAAATGGGACACTAGTGCAGGTTGCGCCATTTCCTGTTTCCGGTGGCCCGCAATGGCCGGCAACCGCCCTGCCTTTGTGTGTTGTCACACATCCGTTGTTCCTGCCCGTCACGCTCTCCGGTCTGGCTGTCGCCTGCCTGCCTAGCGGGTATCCGCCAGGGGAGGATCGGTCTGCGCGGACGGGACCGCGTGCACCGCCTGGTCACGGCCCCGCTCCTTGGCCAGATAGAGGCCCCGGTCAGCCTGGCGCATCAGGTCACGGCCGCTGATGCTCTGATCGGGACAGCGGGTTGCCACCCCCACGGACAAGGTGACCGGGTGCCAACTGTCGCCAGCCGGGCAACCGGCATTGTATTGACGCAACGTCATCACCAGCCGCCAGGCCACTTTCAAAGAGGCATGCACATCTGCTCCGGGCAGCAACACGCCAAACTCCTCACCACCGATGCGGGCCACCTGATCACCACGGCGGGTGATGGCACCAGTGAGCAACCGTGCCACCCGCTTGAGCACCTGGTCGCCCAGGTCGTGGCCGTGGGTGTCATTGATGGCCTTGAAATAGTCCAGGTCCACAATCATTACCGACAGCCAGTCCTGCTGCTGGTCTGCCTTGACCAGAGCGGCTGCCAGACACTCATCGAAGGCCCGGCGATTGGCAATGCCGGTGAGGGAATCCCGGGACGCCTGAGTCAGCGCCAGTTGCGCGGTTTTTTCCGCTACCGCCCGCTCTCTTTTCAGCGCCGTGGTCCGCTGGATCATCTGGGAGAGTTGATGCATGCCGCCTACCACCAGCTGCCGGGGCAACAGCTCCAGCAACCAGCAATCGAGAAACTCACCTTCTCGGGCAATACGGGTGCTGGCAATGTAGCTGTCCTGCAGCGGCGCCCGCAGGTGCAGTGCCAGGTGGGAGAATGACTGGTTGCGACGCATTACGCGCAGGAAGGCATCACTTTGCGAAGGGGAGGCCAACAGACTCTTGATGCTCTGCGGAGCACTGCCGGCCAGCAACTGTCTCGCTCTTCGGTTCAGCCATTCCAGGCTACCGTCACCATGCACCACAAACACCGGCATGGATAGCGCATCGATCAATGCCCGGCAATCCGCAGAAAGTGGCATCACTCCCCGGAGCGAAAATACTCCCGCCCCGCCTCCATGTCGTTACCATCCAGGGAAACCACCACATGGCAGTGACCATCGCCATTGGCAATGGCCTTCTGGATATCCACCCGGGCATAGCCGGCATTTTCGGCGGCGATCACACCGAATACATTGGACGTCATCATGCACAGGGCGGGACGGCCGATGACCTTGTCACCGAACGGGCAGCGACGGTTGCCCAGCACCAGCTGTCGCTCGTCCGCATGGATCAGATAAAAATCGCCATCGATACGACGTTTGAGATCCACCAGCACGGCGGCAATCTGGTGACGATCCAGCTTGGTCAGTTTCAGGGATTGAAGATAATGCGCGTTCAGTTCGTCGCCGATTTTCTGGCCCACCAGAGAGATAAATCCCTCTGCCTGGTCCATACCGGTCACTTCCTGCAACGACTCGGCCAGGTAGCCCAGCAACTGGCGCAAGAATCGATCCTTGTCCAACCCGATTGATGCAACCTGAATCCGTTCCAAGTTCTTTTCCATATTTGCCCCCGTCTTCCCATGAGCCGGTGACGGGTTGGTGATACCGTCGTTGGCAGCCATCTCCCCCAATGGCTTCATATCTATGATTCATCGCCACTACTGTGACATCAATCACACAGTCACACTCGTGTATACCATTTACCCCCATTTGTGCGCCGCCGGTCCGCTTGCCCCGTCAGAAACCGACGAATGGGAATCAAACTGTCTGACGAAGAAACAAACGGGCAAAAATATCGCCCCCGCTTTTCTCTCGGTACAGCTGCCAGTTTGCCGGCACCACAGGCACCTCTCCGTGACGCCGGCTTTCCACATAGACCCAGGCCTTGTCCGCCAGCAACCCGTGAGATTCCAGCGCGGCACAGGCCGGTTCCGCCAGGCCCAGATCGTAGGGTGGGTCCACGAACACGAGATCAAACTGCGAGGCACTGCTGGCCAACCACTGCATGGCATCGGCGTTGTGGATGTGGATACGATCGTCGAACAGGGGCAACAACTGACGTTTGAGATCGGCGGCCCGTTCGCGTTTTTTTTCCACCAGCACGGCCCGCTGGGCGCCACGGCTCAGGGCCTCTGCGCCCAACACCCCGGAGCCGGCAAACAGATCCAGTACCCGCAGGCCGGGCAACTCGAACTGCAGCCAGTTGAACAGGGTTTCGCGCATGCGGTCCGAAGAGGGGCGCAGATCGCCCCCCTGATCCACGAACTGCAGCCGATGACCGCGACGCTCTCCGCCAATGATGCGCACCTGCCCCTTGCTGGTAGCGCCGCCTTTGCGAGTCGAACCTCTATTCGCCACTGTCCGCGTCCTTCTCCCCGCCGTTCTCATTGTCCTGATCCTCAAGGACCTGTGGTGCCTCGGGGCCGATACTGACGATGGCCAAATCGTCCACATCCAGGGTTCGGCGGAAGGCATCGCGGATATCTTCCACGGTGACCTGGCGGACCTGGCGGTTGAACCACTGCAGGTAATCCAGCGGCAGACCGTAAAAGCCGATGGCGCCGAGCTGGCCGATAATGTCACTGTTGTCGGCGGTGCTCAGGGCAAAGCTGCCCAGGATATTGGCCCGCGCCTGTTCCAGTTGCGCCTGGCTGGGACCGTCTTCAACGAACGTGTCGATCAGGTCCAGGGTCAGGGTCAGCGCCTCATCGGCATTCTCGTTGGCGGTCTTGAACTGCACCTGGAAGGGACCGCCCGCCGCCATGGCCGAGAAGCCGCTGCCGATGCCGTACACATAACCCCGTTTCTGGCGCACTTCATCGGTGAGAATGGACGCGAAACCGCCACCGCCGAGAATCTGGTTGCCCACATGCAGCGCCACGTGATCCGGGTTGCCCCGCCAGGTGGCCTGGTTGCCCAGCAGGATATGGGTCTGGGCGGAGGGGAAATGGATGTGCTCGCGTTTCCGCTCGCTGAGTGCCTCGGCCCGGGGCAACTCCGGTGCCGCCGGCCCCGCCGGCAGTGCCGCACTGATTTGTGCGGCGATTTCCTCGGCTTCACTGCGGGACAGGTCACCCACCATGGCGATCACGGTATTACCAGCGGCGTAATAGGTGTTATAGAAATCCACCAGCTGCTGGCGCTGGATCTTCGGCAGGCTCTCCATCGTCCCTTCGCTGGGCTGGCCATAGGGGTGGTCGGCAAACACCGTGCTCATGAATGCCTTGCTGACCTGGGGGCCGGGCACCTGTTGCTCCATGCGCAGCCCCTGCATGGCGCGCGTCCGCAGACGATCCAGGGCCTCCTCGGGAAAGCTGGGCGAACCGATCACCTGATTGAACAGCGCCACCACCGGCTGGCGATATTCCGCCGCCGACAGGGTTCGCAGGCTGATGATGCCCATGTCCCGGTAACTGCTGGAGGAAAAGCTGGCGCCACGATCTTCAAAGCCCCGGGCGATGTCATCCACACTCAAGGCCTCCGCACCCTGGCCGATCAGGGCACTGGTCAGGGACGCCACCCCGGGCAAGCCGTCATCCTGGGAACTGCCCGCCGCCATCACCAGACGAATGTCCAGCATGGGCAAGGCATCGCTTTGCACAAACATGACCTTGGCGCCCTGGTCCGTCTGCCAGGACTGGATATCCAGCTGCGGCGCCTGGGGCTCGCTGGCCGCCACCTGCTTTTCCGTGGTCGGGAAGCTGGCGCAGGCGCTGAGCATCAACACCGCCACCGCAGCCCCCATGATTGCTGGTAACCGCATCATTGCTCCTCCTCCTGCGCAGGCACGACATGGGCCACGGCCAGCCGTTCCGGTATCAGCCACTGGCGGGCCACCCGCTGCACATCTTCCGCAGTGACCTTGCCCAACTGTTCCTCAAATTGCTCGGCCAGTTCGATATCCAGACCCAGGGTACTGAGCATGCCCAACTCCATGGCCTGCCCCATCACCGAGTCCTTTTCGAACACCTGGCTGGCCAGCACGCCGGCCCGCACCCGCGCCATTTCATCTTCACTGGGCAAGGTGGTCTGCAGGGTCTTGATCTGCTCGCGCAGAGCCTGTTCTACCTGCTCGAGGGTGACACCCGGATTGGGAGTCGCTGTCAGCGTAAAGGTGCCATCGCCGCGCTGGATGCCGCTGTAGCCGGCACCGGCACCGGCCACCAGCTTCTCACCGCGCACCAGATCGGTTTCGATGCGGGCACTCATGCCACCGTCCAAAACACCGGCGAGCATGGTCAGGGCGTAGAAGTCCTGCTTCTGTTCTGCGGTGACCAGGGAAGGCACGTTATAGAGCATGTAGAGGGCGGGCACTTGCACCGCCATGGCCAGATCCAGACGCCGCTCGCCAGCGGCAGGATTGACCGTCTGTATTGGCCGCGGCGGGGTGGTACCGGCGGGCAGATCGCTGAAGAAGCGGCGCACCAGCGGCTCTACCTGATCGCGGGTCACATCACCGGCGACCACCAGGGTGGCATTCCCCGGCACATAAAAGCGGTCATACCAGCTGCGCGCCTGCTCCGGCTGCAACTGGGCCAGCAGCGAACGCCAGCCGATGATCGGGTGGGCATAACCGGTACCCGGCCGGGCCACCGCCTGGAATTTTTCCCAGGCCAGGGCATTGGGGTTGTCGTCGGTACGGGTGCGGCGCTCTTCCAGCACCACCTGCAACTCCCGGTAAAACTCGTCGTCGTCGATCTTCAGGTTGCCCAGTCGCTCCGCTTCCAGTTCCAGCGCCAGCGGCAGCCGCGACGCCTCGTACTGCTGGAAATAGGCGGTGTAGTCATAACTGGTGAAAGCATTGTCACTGCCCCCATAGCGGGCCACCAGTTTGGAGAAGTCCCCCGGCCCCAGTCGCTCGGTGCCCTTGAACATCATGTGCTCGAGCACATGGGCCAGTCCCGTTTCATAGGGCGCTTCGTCGATGCTGCCGGCCTTGAACCAGACCATCACGGTCACCACGGGTGCCCGATGATCCTCACGGATCAGCACTTTCAGGCCGTTATCCAGGGTAAAGGCATGGGTGGGCAGCTCGGCCCGGGCGGTCAGACTCCAGAGAATGGCCGCCAGTGCCACCATGAGTTGTCTCATGCATTGTCCTCATTGTGTCGCCCCCGGAAGCTGCTCCCCCGTGAGCGAAGTGTTAGGATAGCCGCGCGTTCGCTGTCAGGCTGCTGCAAGCCCGCCAGACAAACGCAAAGCCTGCAGGAGGGCGCATTTTATTTATCGCCGGCCGGCAGTCTGTCGAACTCAGGCTGCCAGCATACCGGTTTACTGCCCTGTCCTTGCAGCCTCATTGCAAAGGAAGAGGCCCGATTTACCCTCTTCGCGATTGGATAAGACTGAACATGAGCGACGAAGTTTCCCGCGACGACGACAACGCCCCGAAGCCGGAAGAAAAAAAGACCGGTTTCTGGAAGCGCATGTTTACCGGTGTGGATGCCGACGAACTGAATGAGACAGGAGCCGAGCCGGAGTCGCAAGCGACCCGCCCCGGAGAGCCCCGAACCGAGCCGACGCCTCCGGCCACGCCCCAGCCGGAAGCGGCCCCTGTCACCCCGGCTCCGCAGGCTGAAAATCAGGCCCAAACGGCGGATGACAGTGACGAGGGCGGCAACTTCTGGACCCGCATGAAGCAGGGCCTGGGCAAGACCCGCAAGGGTCTGGGCAAGGGCCTGGCAGACCTGCTGGTAGGCGCCAAGGAAATCGACGACGAGATTTTCGAGGAAATCGAAACCCAGCTGCTGGTCGCCGATGTGGGCGTGGAAGCCACCGATGTAATCATCGAGGCGCTGACCGGCCAGGTCAGCCGCGAGGAACTGGTGGATGCGGATGCTCTCTATGAATCCTTGCAGAACGAGCTGCGCAAACTGTTGGTTCCGGTTGACCAGCCACTGAAGATCGACGCTGATAAAAAGCCCTATGTGATTCTCATGGTGGGCGTGAACGGGGTCGGCAAGACCACCACCATCGGCAAGCTGGCCTGCCGCTTCAAGGCGGAAGGCAAGAACGTGATGCTGGCCGCCGGCGACACCTTCCGCGCCGCCGCGGTGGAGCAGTTGCAGGTGTGGGGCGAGCGGAACGACATCCCGGTGGTGGCCCAGCACACCGGCGCGGATTCCGCCTCGGTAGTCTATGACGCCGTCCAGGCCGCCCAGTCCCGCGGCGCCGACGTGCTGATCGCCGACACCGCCGGCCGTCTGCACACCCGCGGCAACCTGATGGAAGAGCTGACCAAGGTCACCCGGGTGATGAAGAAACTGATTCCGGACGCGCCCCACGAAGTGCTGCTGGTACTGGACGCCGGCACCGGCCAGAATGCCATCCAGCAAGCCGAGCAGTTCCGCGATGCCGCCGGCGTGACCGGGTTGGCACTGACCAAGCTCGACGGCACCGCCAAAGGCGGTATCCTGTTTGCCTTGGCCAAACGCACTGGTCTACCGATTCGTTTTATCGGTGTCGGGGAACGACTGGAAGACCTGCGCCCCTTCCATGCGGAAGAGTTTGTGCAGGCGTTGTTTGAAGATGTGGCGGGGTAGCAACACCCTTCGCCAATAGCACCGTAGGAGCGGCGCTTGAGGCGCGAAGCCCGACAGTTGCGAGTTTCGAGAAGCGAGTTTCGAAAAGACAGAACCTTTTGCTTTTCGCTACTTTCAACTCGCTCCTCGCAACCCGGGCTTGTTCGCGCCTCATACCCACAGGGCACAGTGAACGCGCTTCTACAACAGCATAACTGTCCGAAGGACTCTCATGATTCAGTTTGACCGGGTCAGCAAACGCTACCCGAATGGCAAAGACGCACTCAGCAAGGTGAGCTTCACGCTCCCTGCCGGGCAGCTGACGTTTTTGACCGGTCACTCCGGGGCGGGCAAATCCACCCTGTTGAAGCTGATCATGATGCTGGAGCGCCCCACCCAGGGTCAGGTGTTCATCGAAGGCCAGAACCTGAACGGGTTCGGCAACCGCCATATTCCCCTGCTGCGCCGCAAGATCGGCATGGTTCACCAGAACCACCAGTTGCTGTTCGACCGCACCGTGTTCGACAACGTGGCCCTGCCACTGATCATCGCCGGCTACGCCCGCAGCGATATCGGCAAGCGGGTACGCGCCGCCCTGGACAAGGTGGGTCTGCTGGACAAGGAAAAGCTCAACCCCATCATGCTCTCCGGCGGCGAACAACAGCGGGTGGGCATTGCCCGGGCAGTGGTCAACAAGCCGCCGCTGCTGCTGGCGGACGAACCCACCGGTAACCTGGACCCGGCCCTCTCTGAGGAGATCATGGATCTGTTCAAGGACTTCGCCCGGGTAGGCGTGGCCGTGCTGATTGCCACCCACGACCTGAGCCTGATCGCCCGCTACAACCATCGCCTGCTGACCCTGCGTGAAGGCCGACTAATCCACGATGGCGATGAAGGGGGGCACCATGGCAGCTAACAAGGGGCCCAGGAACGCCACTCCAATCAAGGCCAACCGCCAGAAGCCGGAGCGGGTGCGCCGGGTGGCCGGCGCCCACAGTGCACGCACCTCCCTGCAGGACCGCTTCCGCAGCTGGCGCCAGCACCATCAGGACTCTTTCCGGGATGCGCTGCAGCGGCTCAACGCGGCCCGGGCCAGCAGTGCCATGACCATCCTGGTGATCGCCATTGCCCTGGCCTTGCCCGCCGGTCTGGCGGTGCTGCTGGACAATGCCCGTGCCATTACCCGCGGCTGGGACGGCAATGCCCACCTGTCCGTGTTTCTGGACATGAACATCAGCGAGCAGCGCCAGCGGCAGCTGGCCCGGGACTGGCAGGGCCTCGACAACATTACCCGCACCGAGGTCATCACCCGGGAACAGGCGCTGGCAGAATTCAAGGCCCTGTCCGGCTTCGGCGAGGTGCTGGAAGCCCTGCCGGACAACCCGCTGCCACCGCTGATCGTGGTATACCCGGATGAGACCGACCCGGTTACCCTGCGCGCCCTGGAAAACCGCCTGGCGGAGGCCGACGGGGTGGATCTGGTTCAGCTGGATGTGGAGTGGGTGCGCCGTCTGCACGCCCTGATCGAGCTGGGCGAACGGCTGATTTCGGCCCTCACCCTGGCCCTGGCCGCCGCCGTGGTGCTGGTGGTGGTGAACACCATCCGCCTGGCCATCGAAAGCCGCCGGGAGGAAATCGTGGTGGTGAAGATCGTCGGCGGCACCGACGGCTTCGTGCGCCGGCCCTTCCTGTACTCCGGTTTCTGCTTCGGTTTCGCCGGCGGCGCCACCGCTGTGATCCTGGTACAGGTGGCATTGTGGTGGCTGGGCGGGCCCATCGACGAATTGCTGGCCCTGTACAATAGTGATGAATCACTCACCGCCATGGCCGCATCCAGCCTGATCGTCCTGCCTGCTTTCAGTGGCATCCTCGGGCTGCTGGGCGCCTGGTTGGCGGTGGGCCGGCACCTGGGCGATATCGAGCCGAATTTCTGAGCTACCCCCAGCCCCCCTGTAGGAGCGGCGCTTGAGCCGCGAATGCCTGGCACGGCTTGTGGCAAGCATGTTCGCGGCTCAAGCGCCGCTCCTACAGCAGCCTCCCCCCCGGAACCTTGCTCCTTTGTCCGAGTCCAATTCCTTGTTCATCCCCGGTTCACATGGCCGGTCTAGACTCGATACTTGCCCATCGACTGGCTTAATCGCCGGGAACCTTTTTACCTATTAGCACTCCAATCAACCGAGTGCTAATATCATGGCACACATGGATAGACATCGGTCTTCAACGAGGAGACAACGCGCATGACAACCCCTTCCACTCAGGCACAGGCGCTTATGCTGGCAGTACCGGGTAACAACCTGGACGCCTATATGCGAGCCGTTAATGCCGTGCCGGTGCTCAGCGCAGACGACGAACAACGTTTGGCAGAACAGTATTACTACGAGCAGGACCTGGATGCCGCCCGCAACCTGGTTCTGGCCCATCTGCGGTTTGTGGTCCATATCGCCCGCAGCTACACCGGCTATGGCCTGCCTCTGGGCGACCTGGTCCAGGAAGGTAACGTGGGCCTGATGAAAGCGGTGAAGCGTTTCGACCCTACCAAGGGTGTGCGTCTGGTGAGCTTTGCCGTGCACTGGATCAAAGCGGAAATTCACGAGTACGTCATCAAGAACTGGCGCATCGTGAAAGTGGCGACCACCAAGGCCCAGCGAAAACTGTTCTTCAACCTGCGTGGCCAGAAGAAACAGCTGGGACGCCTGAGTATGGAAGAGGCGCAACGGGTGGCTGACGATCTGGGCGTTACCGCCGCCCAGGTCAAGGAAATGGAAGGCCGGCTGGGCGCCTATGATGCCAGCTTCGACGGCCCCACCAGTGATGATGATGACAATACTGTGGTTTCCCCGGCCGCTTACCTGCACAGCGATAACAGCGATCCGGCGGATCTGCTGGCCGAGCAGGATCAACAGGAACGGGAAAGCCGCCAGCTGGGCTCTGCCCTGATGGCACTGGACGAACGCAGCCGCGACATCCTCGAACGTCGCTGGCTGGCTGACCAGAAGTCCACCCTCCAGGATCTGGCCAACGAATACGGCGTGTCCGCCGAGCGAATTCGCCAGCTGGAAAACAACGCCATCAAGAAACTGCGCAACGCCATCGCGGCGTAACTCCGCAGCAAGTCACATGCAAGGCCCCTTTCGAGGGGCCTTTTTTACAGGCCCCAACGCGTTCCACTAGCCCCCTGTAGGAGCACCTCTTGAGGTGCGAACCGCGCGCCAGCGTGGAAATCGACCGCAGGGCGATCAGGAATCACAGGGCTGGACAGATTTATACAAGAACGGTTGCAATAAATTTAAGCCGTTGCTGCCTCATTACATCCGGTTCGCACCTCAAGGGGTGTTATTCGCTGCGCTCACCCTTCGGGCCGCACTGCACTACGTGCGTTACTCCGTTACGCTCCGTTCCTACAGCGGCCTTGAATATCCCGACGGCGAGATAATTCCGGTACACTATGCAACCCGAGGCGGCACCCGACATGACCGCCACAGCGGAGCAATGCATGAAAATTCTGCTCGTACTCGGCGCCCTGAACGGCGCGCTGGCCGTTATATTCGGCGCCTTTGGTGCCCATGGCCTGAAATCCCGCGTGGACGACTCCATGCTTGCCGTGTGGTCCACCGCCAGCGAGTACCATTTCTACCATGCTCTGGCCATGCTGCTATGCGGGCTACTGGCCAAGGCATTTGGCGCCAGCGGCATGGTCACCGCTGGCTGGCTACTGTTTGCCGGCACCCTGGTGTTCAGTGGTAGCCTGTATGTGATGGTGCTCAGCGGTCAGAAGTGGCTCGGCGCCATTACCCCGCTGGGCGGCACCGCGCTGATCATCGGCTGGCTGATGCTGGCCTGGTCCCTGTTCAAGGCAGTTTGATCTCTATCATGAAGCTTACCGTCAACGGCGATACCCTGACCCTGGATGGCACCACCATTGCGGATCTGGTGACACAACTGAACCTAACCGGCCGCCGGCTGGCGGTGGAAGTGAACCGGGATATTGTTCCGAAAAGCCAGCATGGCGATTTCACCCTGAAAGACGGTGACGTGGTGGAGATTGTCCATGCTATTGGCGGTGGCTGACACTGCCCGACCCTATTCCATTCGCAGTAACCTGACTCCGAGGCCCCCATGTCCGACCTGCTGACCATTGCCGGTAACACCTATTCCTCCCGACTGCTGATCGGCACCGGCAAATACAAGGATTTCGACGAAACCCGCGAGGCCATCGAAACCAGCGGCGCGGAGATCGTCACCGTGGCCATTCGTCGCACCAATATTGGCCAGAATGCGGATGAGCCCAACCTGCTGGATTTCATCAGCCCGGACAAATACACCATCCTGCCCAACACCGCCGGCTGCTTCTCCGCCGAGGATGCGGTGCGTTGCTGCAAGCTGGCCCGGGAGCTGCTGGATGGCCACGACCTGGTCAAGCTGGAAGTGCTGGGCGATCAAAAAACCCTGTACCCCAACATTCCGCACACCCTGAAGGCCGCCCGGGAACTGATCGACGATGGCTTCAACGTCATGGTCTACACCAATGACGACCCGATTGTGGCCAAGGAACTGGAAAGCATGGGCTGTGTGGCGGTCATGCCACTGGGCTCACTGATCGGTTCCGGGCTGGGCATTCTCAACCCCCACAACATCCGCCTGATCATGGAAGACGCCAAAGTGCCAATCATCGTGGACGCGGGCGTCGGCACCGCCTCGGATGCGGCCATTGCCATGGAAATGGGCTGCGATGGGGTATTGCTCAACTCTGCGGTGGCCCATGCGCAGAAGCCGGTATTGATGGCGTCGGCCATGCGAAAAGCCATCGAAGCCGGGCGTGAAGCTTTCCTGGCAGGACGCATGCCCCGTAAGGCCTACGCGTCTGCTTCCTCGCCGCTGGACGGTATCAGTCGATAAAAAAATGGCGCCGATCTTGGGGGAGAGTCGGCGCCAGGGGGAATGGGTTTTCAATACCATGACTTGCAGGATCATAATCCCCCTCCGTTCATCAAGATGACGTGAACTCCTCCGGGCCACGGTTTTTGCTACAATCGCCCCCCGCTCAACTCACCTGGCAATCCCATGCTCGACTTCATCAAACAGGATAAAGACCCGGAAACCGGCAAGGTCATGCGCAAGGTACGCAGCTTTGTGTTGCGCGAAGGCCGCCTTACCGCCGGACAGCGCAACGCCCTGAACAATCTCTGGCCACAGTTTGGCCTGGAACGGGCGGATGGCATGCTGGACCCGCAGACCGTTTTTGGCCGCGATGTGCCCCGGGTGCTGGAAATCGGCTATGGCATGGGACACTCCCTGGCGGATATGGCCCAGGCCGATCCGGACAAGGACTTTATCGGTATTGAAGTGCATCGCCCGGGCGTGGGCGCCCTGTTGATGGAAATCCAGCAGCGCGGACTGAGCAACCTGCGCAGCTACTGCGATGACGCGGTGGAGATTCTCGAGCTGTGCATCCCGGATAACAGCCTGGCCCGGGTGCAACTCTATTTCCCCGACCCCTGGCACAAGAAAAAGCACCACAAGCGCCGCATCGTCCAGCCCGCCTGGGTAGCCTTGGTGCAACGCAAGCTGCAACCCGGTGGCGTGCTGCACATGGCCACGGACTGGGAAAACTATTCCGAGCATATGATGGACGTGATGAACGACGCCGACGGCTTCA
Source organism: Alcanivorax sp. DSM 26293 (assembly GCF_900107995.1). Lineage (GTDB taxonomy): Bacteria > Pseudomonadota > Gammaproteobacteria > Pseudomonadales > Alcanivoracaceae > Alcanivorax. The sequence continues at coordinate 157,469 of NZ_FNUM01000004.1, forward strand.
CTAACCTGGCCGGCGCCGGGCAGTTCTCACCACGGCCGAGCTGGCGCCCGGAAACCAAATTTGAGCGGCGCGGGGAAAAACTGGGGCACGGGGTCTGGGATCTGTTGTTTGAGAAGGGCTGAGCTGCAAGCGACAAGCCTCAAGCTACAAGGCGCGGGCCAGGCCATTCCGAACGGAAACGCTCTTCTGCCCGCAATCCCAACGGATTTTCCGCGCGGAGCAGTATGTTGCCGGGTTGGCAGCGGACCGGATCTCGCGTTGCAGCTTGTAACTTGAAGCTTGCCTTCCTCAAACCTCTTTCAGCAATCTCGCACTGACGACCCCTGTCGCTCCCATCATCCCCAGCACCAGCAAGGCCCAGTCATTACCCAACATCGCCACCCCGGCACTGATGGCACCCACTGCCAGCAGCAGAAAGCCGATAACGGTATTACTGACGGCGGTGTAGTCCGTTCGCTTGTTACCACCGGCCATATCGACCATGTAGGTCTTGCGGCCGATGCGCACGCCGGCATGGGCGATGGCGAGCACAAAGAAGGCCAGGGGATAGAGCCAGTGAAGCCAATCAGTCTGCGGCCCCCAGGCGGCAAGCCCGCCGGCCAGCAGACAGACCAGCGCCGCCAGCCCGCCACCGCGCACCATCACATTACGGCTGGAGGTATCGGCCATATACCCCCAGACGGTGGCGCTGACGGCACTGGCCAGGCTGGATGCCAGCACAAAGCTGCCCAGCAGGAGTGGCAGCGAGGCCTGGGCCTGGGCCACCAGCACCAGAAACGGCGAGGCCAGCGACGACGCCATCAGCAGGGCCCGGGTGATAACAAAACGCCGGAAAGGGGCATCGTTTTTCAGCAGGCCGAGGCTGGCAACGGCTTCCTTGAAGGCGTTATTTCCCCCTTCGCTGGCCCCGGGAAATTCGTCCACGGTGAAGAACACCACGGCAGCGATCAGCCAAGCCACCCCTGCGGCTGTCAGCAGTGCACTGTAAAAGGCCATGGTGGGATCGGAATCCCCCCGGAAAATCACCAGCGACAGTGCAAAAGTAATGGCCCCTGACAGGGTCGCAGACAACCCGGTAAGGCGACCGCGGCGGGATTTGGGAATACATTTGCCCTGCACATCTTTCATTGCCACCGAGCAGAAGCCCCGGCTGATGCTGAACAGGATCAGCAAGCCCACAATCATCAGGCCCGCCTGCATGCCCTCCAGCATCCACACCGCGGCAGCCATCCCCAGCACTGCCAGCCCCTGCAGGGCCGCCCCCAGTGCCCAGAACCCCTTGCGTACCGGATAGCGGCGCACCATGGCGCCAATCATCAACTGGGGAATCAGCGAGCCCGACTCCCGGATGGGAACCAGTAATGCCGCCAGGGACGAGGGGGCCCCCACCGCCGTGATCAACCAGGCCAGCACGGTTTTCGGGTTGATCAGCAGATCGCCGATCTTGGTCAGGGTATTGGCGCTGATGATGCGAAAGAAATTCCCCGGCACCTCCCGGCAGGCGGCATCACTGATGTCCTTGCAGGTTCGCGCATCCTCCTCGTTGGCCACCTGGGCATAAAGGCGCTCGAGAAGATCCTGTTTTGCCATGCTTCACCCCATCTTGATCACTTTTTGACCCGGCCCTCACTGTGGCAGGCTTAGCGTGAACCCAACATATAACGACGGAGGGTAAGACGTATGTATCGGGTTTACTATCTCGTCCCCAACCTGCAACAGGTTCGCAACGCGATCTCCCGCCTGGACACCGCCGGCATCGGTGGTGAACGCATCCACGTGATGGCCCGGGATGCGGGCGAGCTGGATCGTCACGGCATCAATGCCACCACCCCCTGGGAAGATACCGACATCATGAGCAACGGCTACAGTGGCGCCACTCGCGGCCTGCTGATCGGTCTCATCGCCGGCTATGCCATTGCCTTTATCGACCCCTGGGGCGTGGACGCCCATCTGGGCGTATGGCTACTCACCGCCCTGTTCTTCACCTGCTTCGGCGCCTGGGCCGGAGGACTGCGCGGCATCTCCCATGCCAATCACCATCTGTCCCCCTACCTGCAATCCGTGAAGAACGGCAACTATCTGATTCTTATCGATGTGGATCGCAAGCATGAACGCAATCGCGTCCATCAGGCTCTGGACCATCACATCGAAATCCGCAATCAGGGCGAAGAGGATCATTTCTCTCCCCTGGCCTGAATCACAGGCAAATTACACGCCCTGCCGCCCGGTAGTCGATTGCACGGCTACCGAGCGGGCTTTAGACTTTGCGGCATCCTTAGCAAGCGAGTCATCATGCCGCAACCGATCCCCCAAGATGCTCCATGGGCTGCCGAAGACTCCGTCGGTCTGGTCGAGCCCAGAACGCTGTCCTTTGATACGGCTCTCGAACTGGAGTGCGGTCGTACTCTTTCGTCCTATGAGCTGGTCTACGAGACCTACGGTACCCTCAACGACGACGCCTCCAATGCGGTGCTGATCTGTCATGCCCTGTCCGGCCATCACCATGCCGCCGGATATCACAGCACGGATGACAAACGCCCCGGCTGGTGGGATACCTGCATCGGCCCGGGCAAGGTCATCGATACCAACCGCTTTTTCGTGGTGAGCCTGAACAATCTGGGTGGCTGTCACGGCTCCACCGGGCCGGCTTCCATCAACCCGGACACCGGCCAGCCCTGGGGCCCGGATTTTCCCATGATGACGGTAAAGGACTGGGTCAACAGCCAGGCCAGGCTGGCGGATGTGCTGGGCATCTCCCGCTGGGCCGCGGTGATCGGCGGCAGCATGGGCGGCATGCAGGCGCTGCAGTGGTCCATCGACTATCCGGATCGGCTCAGCCATGCGGTAGTCATTGCGGCGGCCCCGAAACTGTCCGCCCAGAACATTGCCTTCAACGAAGTCGCGCGCCAGTCAATTCTCACTGACCCCAACTTCCATGGCGGTCGCTATTACCTCCACGATACCTATCCCCGGCAGGGGCTGATCCTGGCGCGTATGGTGGGTCATATCACCTACCTGAGCGACGACGCCATGCGCATGAAATTCGGCCGCGACCTGCGTGCCGGTCGCTTTCATTTCGGCTTCGACGTGGAATTCCAGGTGGAATCCTATCTGCGCCACCAGGGGGAAGTGTTCTCGCGCAACTTCGACGCCAACACCTACCTGCTGATGACCAAGGCGCTGGATTATTTCGACCCGGCCCGGGAATTCGATAATTCCCTGGAAACCGCCCTGGCAAAACCGGAGTGCAAGTTTCTGGTCATGTCGTTCACGTCCGATTGGCGTTTTGCGCCGGAGCGCAGCCGGGAAATCGTCAACGGCCTGGTCCACGCCGGCCGCGATGTGAGCTATGCGGAAATCGACACCCCCAAGGGGCATGACGCTTTCCTGCTGGACATCCCTGAATACACCAAGCTGTTCGGCGCCTACATGCACAGGGTCGCCAACGAGGTGGAAAATGGCGTAAACCCTGTGGAGGCAGGCAACCATGCGTGATGACCTGCACCTGATCAGCGACTGGATCCCCGCGGACGCCAGCCTGCTGGACCTGGGCTGCGGCGACGGCACCCTGCTGGCCCATCTAAAACAGCACAAAAAGATCCGTGGTTATGGTCTGGAGATCAACCAGGACAACCTGGCGGCCTGCTTCGAAAAAGGCGTCAACGTGCTGGAGCAGGATCTGGACGAAGGGCTGGGCAACTTCCAGAATCACCGCTTCGATTACGTGGTAATGACCCAGGCTCTGCAGGCAGTACTGCGCCCGGATCAGGTCCTCAACGAAATGCTGCGCGTGGGTCGCGAGGCGATCATTACCTTCCCCAACTTCGGTCACTGGCGGGTCCGCGCCTACCTGGGCCTGAAGGGGCGCATGCCAGTGTCTTCCGCACTGCCCTACGAGTGGTACAACACCCCCAATATCCACCTGTGCACCGTGCAGGATTTCGAAACCCATTGCCGAAAAAGCAACATCCGCATCCTGGAACGCCAGGTGATCAACCGCCACCATCGCAGCGGTTTACTGGCACGTCTCTGGCCCAATCTGTTCGGGGAAATTGCGATTTATCGGGTTACGGTTTAAAAGCAGCAGCAAGCCTCAAGCTGCAACGCGATTGTAGGTTCTTTTTTGGTTAAACCCCGGAGCCGCGCCCACATTCTCGGCGCGGCTCCTGTATGACAAAACAGACGAAACCCGGATTCGCGTTGTAGCCTGCAGCTTGAACCTCGCCGCTAACGACGTCAGGAGTTTTTCATGGAAAAAATCGTTCTCGCCTCCGGCAACGCCAAAAAACTCGCCGAAATGCAGCGCCTGCTTGAGCCACTGGATATCCAGGTGGTGGCCCAGAGTGAATTTTCCGTTCCGGAAGCGGAGGAAACCGGCACCACCTTTGTGGAAAACGCCATCATCAAGGCCCGCAATGCCAGCAAATACACCGGCCTGCCCGCTATCGCCGATGACTCGGGGATTGAAGTGGAAGCGCTCAATGGTGCCCCCGGGGTGTATTCAGCCCGGTTTTCCGGGGTTGGCGCCACCGACGCCAAGAACAATGCCCTGCTGGTGGAAATGCTGGCGGATGCGCCGGACGTCTCCCGTGACGCCCGTTATGTGGCGGTGATCGTGCTGATGCGCCACGAGGACGATGCCACGCCATTGATCTGTCAGGGCATCTGGAATGGGGAAATTGTCCTGGAACCGGCGGGCGACCAGGGGTTTGGTTACGACCCTCACTTTTTTGTAAGGGAAAAGAACTGCACCGCCGCCCAGTTACCGGCGGAAGAGAAAAACGCACTCAGCCATCGGGGCAAGGCCATGGCCCAATTGATCCAGGCCCTGCAGTAAGCGTCGATAGACCCCTTCACCCGTATATCGCGCTTGACTGCTAGTATGGTTTTCACTTGTTGCAGGGATGCCACTATGACAAAACAGCAGCCTGTCGCTGCCAGCATTCTGGCTCTGGCTACCTCGCTGGCCCAGGGCAGCGGCCTGGAAGGCACCTTCCATTCACAATGACAAAGCCGCTATGTCACCGAAGGCCGGGACAACCTGGACAGCAATCCTCTGGTGACCGCCGGGGTTGATCTGACCCTCCGGGACGTTACCGCCGGGGTATGGCAAGGCTGGGCCAACGGCAGTGATTACCGGGAAAACAATCTCTTTGTTGAATACGCGCCATACGTGGAGCGCTGGAGCCCCTATCTCAACGTCACCTACCTGCAGTTCCATCCACAGGGGCCGGACGACGTGGAAACCGGTGCCGGGTTTTCTGCACCGATCCAGCCCTGGTTATCCCTGTCACTGGATGGCACCTGGAGCAAACAGGCGTCCGGAGCTTTCTACGCCCTGACCGTGCACAGTCAACGCGAACTGGCCCCGGGATGGACAGGCAAGCTGTATCTCACCCAGACCTATGATGATGGCTATGCCAGTGAAGGCTATAACGGCCCCAACCACCGGGAAGCGGGGGTACAACTACGCTGGAAGGTACTGCCGGCTCTGGACCTGCACGCGGGCTGGCAACATAGCTGGGCCGGAGAAGACGTGCGCCGGGACGGTGGCGACGACCTGAGCTGGGGCCAGGCCGGCCTGACAAGCTACTTCTGAATACGGGCCAGCCAGCGATCCAGGGCATTGGCAAAACGCCCCTTGTCCTGGTTGGAGTAGCTGTTGGGCCCACCGGTCTGCATACCGGCTGAACGCATCTCCTCCATGAAATCGCGCATGTTGAGACGCTCGCGCACGGTATCCTTGTCCAGCCAGTGCCCGTGGGGCGTCACTGCCTCCGCCCCCTTGGCCACGACTTCCGCCGCCAGCGGAATATCCTGGGTGACCACCAGATCCCCCGGCTGACAACGGCGAACAATCTCGTTATCCGCCACATCAAATCCCTGCCCCACCTGAATGGCGCGGATCAACGGAGAGCGAGGCACTGCCACCGGCTGATTGGCCACCAGGGTGCAGGGAATCTGCACCCGCTGCGCCGCCGGAAACAACACCTCTTTCACCGGCCGCGGACAGGCGTCCGCATCTACCCAGATATGCATAAATCAGTGAACAGTTAATAGTGAATAGTTAACAGCGAAGGTCAAAAGACACACACCTCCACCCCAGCAGTTTGCTACCATACCCGAACCCAGTGAATTTTAGCTGTTCACTGTTCACTTTTAACTGCTCACTGTCCTCATGCCCCTCAAGAACCCGCCGCTCTCCCTCTACATCCACACGCCCTGGTGTGTACGCAAGTGCCCATATTGCGACTTTAATTCCCATGAGCGGGGCGAATTGCCGGAAGCGGCTTATCTGCGGGCATTGTTGGCGGACCTGGACCAGGACCTGCCGCTGATCGGGGATCGGACAGTGAAAACCGTCTTTATTGGCGGTGGCACGCCAAGCCTGCTGTCCGGCGATTTTTATCGGCAGCTGTTTCAGGGTATCCGGCAACGGCTGGTGTTGAGTGAACAGGCTGAAATCACCCTGGAGGCGAACCCCGGCACCGTGGAAGCCGGCCGATTCGCCGGCTTTCGCGAAGCCGGCATCAACCGGCTGTCGATCGGGGTGCAAAGTTTCAATAACACCCATCTACAGGCCCTGGGGCGGATCCATGACGCCAGTGCCGCAATCCAGGCCGCCCACCAGGCCAGGGAGGCCGGCTTCACCACCTTCAACCTGGATATCATGCATGCACTACCCGGTCAGACCCGGGCACAGGCGCTGGACGATCTGCAACAGGCCATGGCGCTGCAACCGACTCACCTGAGCTGGTATGAGCTGACCATCGAGCCCAACACGGTCTTCTTCCGTTCCCCACCGGATCAGCCAAGTCCGGACCATATGGCCGATACTGAACAGGAAGGCTTTGCGCTGCTCGCCAGCCAGGGCTACCAACGCTATGAAGTCTCCGCCTTTGCCAGGGACGGTCACGCCTGCCGCCATAATCTGAATTACTGGCAGTTCGGCGACTATCTGGGCATCGGGGCCGGCGCCCACGGCAAGATCACCGACACCCGCCACGGCACCATTCACCGCTATCAGAAAACCCGCAAGCCAGAAGATTACCTGGCTGATGCGCAGCAGGCCCGTCGCCAGTATCACCCCGTGGCCAGGGAAGACCGGCTATTCGAAGCCCTGATGAACGGGCTGCGACTGGTGGAAGGAGTCCGGTTACAGACTGTAGAGGACAACACGGGGCTTCCTGCGGCACAATGGACTCATTATCTGGGGGAACTCCGGCAACAGGGCTTGCTGGAGATCACCGATCAGCGAGTGCATTGCACCGAAAAGGGCATGCACCACCTGAACGGGGTATTGGCAAGGCTGGCCGAGGCGCTGTCGTAAAGCGCTTGAACCACCCTGCAATGCTATTCAACATTGTTTCCATGCATCACGATAGATACCGACTATGATGAAGACACGGAGCGGGCGCGAACAGGCGCTGGCAGAACGCGAACAACTGTTTATCGAAGCCACTCGCCAGCAACTGTGCAATGAAGGCCTGCTCGGCATTCAAATGGCGGCCATTGCCCGCAGCTGCAATTTTGCCACCGGCACCCTTTATCATCATTTCGCCTCTAAAGAAGATCTGCTGATCGCCGTCTGCACGGAACTGACCACCACCCGCCGGGATTACTTCCAGCGCGTCGCCGACTCCGACCTGAGCACCCGTGACAAGATGCTGGCCTTTGCCGTGGCCTATGCCCTGTTTGCCCAGCATTACCCGGAACACTTCCGGCTGGAACAATATGTCATGACCGAAGTGGTCTGGCAGGCAGCGTCCGCCAGTCGCCGGGAACAACTACTGGAAGCAACCCAACCCATCGGCCGCATGGTGGAACAGGTGGTCAAGGACGCGATCAAGGACGGTGAACTGGAAGCCCATGGCCTGGCGCCACTGGCTTTCAGCATCGGCCAGTGGTCCATGAGCATGGGCATGCACACCCTGATCCATGCGGAAGGCATTCTGGATATGTATGACCTGAAAGATCCCTACCGGATGCTGCTGCGCAATATCCAGCTGCAGCTCAATGCCATGCAGTGGCAACCGCTGGCAGATGACCCCTTTGATGATGGTGCGCTCGACCAAAAAGTCGACGACCTCTGTGGCACGCTTTTCAGCGATCTTTGCAGCGACAAAAATCACTGCCTATCTTTGGGCTAACCGACCGCTCTCTGCCACTTAATGAATGCATAAAAAAACCCGCGAAAGCGGGTTTTTTTATGCAGGATGCTCACAAGGAGATGCCGCAGGCTAGAATTTCCACACTGCCGAAACGGAAGGCCCGTCAATACTGATATCGTATTCGTCATCACGATATTGCGTATATTCCGCGTTGATGCCGATGCGGTCTGTCAGATCCATATCCACACCGGCGGCATAGGAAACATCATTCCAGTTATCGCGCCCGGAGATAACGTTGCTGTCCAGACGCTCCCGGCCACCCGCCACGCCCAAGGCGGCATAAGGCGTCAGTGAAGTCGTGTTATCCCATTTCACGCGCAGGTATGCGCCGTAAAAATAGTCCTGCTTGTACTCCACGTCCGCGCCACGAAAAGTCTCTTCATGCTTGACGACGGTCGTACCCAGTCTCAACTCGGCACCAAAATAGGGAGAAATGTCCGCACCCAGACGGGCGACAAGATTACCCGTATCGAATTCACCATCGGTAAAGGAACGATCACTGTGATCCAGTTGCGCATAACCCAGAGCAATATACCCTTCGGCATTGGCGTTGGCAGATACCACGCCGATACCGCACAACACCAGTGAGGCACAAAGTTTTCTCATATTAACTCCTTTTAATCAGCCTACCGGCTTACTTGTTCTCTTGAGCTTCTTTGGTTTTTTTCTCAGCCATAAGCTGATCGTGCTGGGCCGGTGTGCAACCGAGGCAACGCAGAAAAGTACTTCGGGCTGGCGCTTTCACCAGCTTCTCTGCGGCTTCATCCTCATTCCCCCCCAACAGGCTGACTGGCAACGTCACAGTGTAGAGCACAAAGCCCACTGCCGTAGATGCCGCCATTATCGGGCGCGCAATCAGGGCATCCCCGATCATGGCCACCTCGCCTGGGCGATTATCCACGTCCCCCATGGATCGGGCATGGGTAGCAAGCGGCGTCATTGCACCCAGCACCAGGGTGGAGGCGAGAACAGATGCCACTACCGGGCGCTTTGCTCGCTTCATGGTGAATCCCTCTTGTATTTTTATAGTTAAAGTATCGCTGACATTGTTTCAGCTAAGTCGTTAATATTCCGACAATTGCATCACAATCTACACCTTTGTTCGTAGCCCAGCAATAGCCTGGATGGTCAATTCATGACCAACGGCCAGGCCCAGGCCATGCGCTTTTCCCTAGCGCTGACATTGCGGACAGTAGCTGGTGCTCCGCTGACCGTGACGATCGGCCTTGAGCAGGGTCCCGCACTGCAAGCAAGGCTGGCCCGCCCGACCATAGACATGGAGTGACTGGGCAAAATAGCCGGGCTGGCCATCGGCGCGGGTAAAGTCTTTCAGGGTGGTGCCACCGGCCTCAATGGCCCGAGCCAGGACAGCCTTGATGGCATCCGCCAGACGCTGATAACGCTCACGTGAAATACGCCCTGCTGGCCGGGACGGATGAATGCCAGCGAGAAACAGGCTTTCCTGCGCGTAAATATTGCCCACCCCGACCACCGTGGCGTTGTCCATAATGAAGCTTTTCACAGCCACTTTTCGCCCCCGGGAGCGACGGAACAGCCAGTCACCATGGAAATCCTCACCCAGCGGCTCCGGCCCCAGGGCCGCCAGCAATGCATGGGGCTCAGCGCCCGGCTGATACAACACACTGCCAAAACGACGGGGGTCGTTGAAACGCAGCACCTTGCCGCTGTCCAGCAGCAGATCCACATGGTCATGCTTGCGCAATGGCAATGCCGCGTCCACCACTCGCAAGGTGCCGGACATGCCCAGATGGATCATCAACTGTCCGGCCTCCAGCTCAATCAGCAGGTACTTGGCGCGACGACGCAAGGCGATCACCGGACAATCCTTCAGCCCATAGAGCGCCTCACTGACAGGCCAGCGCAACCGGGATTCACGAACCGTAACGGCGCTCAGGATGCGGCCTTCCAGGTGGGGGCGAATGCCCCTGAGAGTGGTTTCCACTTCTGGTAATTCGGGCATGAAGAAAGCAGTGAATAGTTAATAGTTAACAGTGAATAGTTAAAATTCACCCGCTTCGGGTATGGTAGCACCACCGGGGCCAACAGATGCGCCCTGTTTGTCGCTGTTAACTTTTCACTGTTCACTATTAACTGCTATGTCCGTTTCCTACTGGCTCGGTGTCGACACCGGCGGCACCTTTACCGACTTTGTGCTGCTCGGCGACGGCGAGCCGCGTATCCACAAGGTGCTGTCCACCCCCTCGGCTCCCGAGCAGGCCATCCTGCAAGGTATCGCCGAGCTTGGACTCAAGGACGCCATGGCCGCGGGCCAGCTGGCCATCCTTCACGGCACCACCGTGGCCACCAATGCGGCACTGGAAGGCAAAGGCGCACGCACAGTACTGATCACCAATCAGGGGCTGGAAGACATTCTGCGCATTGGCCGTCAGAACCGAGCCGAGCTCTATAACCTGACACCGACGCCACCGCCCTCGATGCTGGACACAGTGAAGGTTGAAGGCAGCCCTGCCCGGCTCGACGCCCGGGGCAAGGAAGTCATACCGCTCAGTGACGCGGACCTGACGCAACTGGTAGAAAAGGTGCTCGCTCATCAGCCCCAATCCGTGGCTCTGTGCCTGCTGTTCTCCTATCTCAACCCCGCCCACGAGCAACGCATCCGCCAGGCCCTGGAGGTAGCCGGACTGCCGGTCAGTGCGTCCCATGCCATTCTGCCGACTCGGGGAGAGTACGAGCGCGGCATGGCTACCTGGCTGAACGCCTGGCTGGCCCCCAAGGTGGCAGATTATCTGCAGCGACTTCAGCAGGCCACAGACCCCGCGCCTCTGGCCATCATGCAATCCCATGGCGGCACCATTGCTTCCGACCAGGCCGCCGGGCTGGCGGTCAATCTGCTGCTTTCCGGCCCTGCCGGCGGTCTCGCCGCCGCCAGGCGCCTGGGGGAGCAACTCCGGCAGCCCCGATTGATGACGTTCGACATGGGCGGCACGTCCACCGACGTGGCCCTCCTGGACGGCGACCTGCGTCTTACCCAGCAGGGCCATATTGGCCCCTATCCGGTGGCGGTCCCCATGGTGGACATGCATACCATTGGCGCCGGTGGCGGTTCACTGGCCTATGTGGATGATGCCGGCCTGCTGCATGTGGGCCCCCACTCCGCCGGTGCCGATCCGGGCCCCGCCTGCTATGGCCGAGGCGGCAATCAAGTCACGATCACTGACGCCAATGTGGTGCTCGGCAGGCTGCAGCCGGACTTCGCTCTGGGTGGCTCTCTGACACTGGATACCGCTGCCGCCCGCCATGCCATGAAAACACTGGCGTCACAGCTGGGCCTGGGTGTGGAAGAGACCGCCGAAGGGGTGCTGGCACTGGCCAATGAGCACATGACCCAGGCACTCCGGGTGATTTCCATCCAGAAAGGTTTTGACCCGGCAAATTTTGCCCTGCTCAGTTTTGGCGGCGCTGGCGGCCTGCATGTCTGCGCCCTGGCGGACAATCTGGGCATGCGCAGCGCACTTGTTCCCCGCCGGGCCGGCGTGCTGTCCGCTGAAGGACTGGTGTACGCCCCTCGCAAGCGCGAACAGCTCCAGGCGTTGCCAGATGGCGCCGACGATACCGCCTTGAGGGAACGCATTGCCACCCTGCAACGCCAGGGCAGTGCGGAATTGATCCGCGAGGGCGTTGGTGCCGAGCAGATCCAGCATCACGTTTTTGTGGATATGTGCTATCAGGGCCAATCGTCGGTGTTACAGGTTCCCTGGCAGCCCACTGTCGCAGAACGGGAAGCGCTGTTTCACGACGCCCATGAGGTGCGCTTCGGTCACCGTCTGGCATTGCCGGTGCAGCAGGTGAATATTCGGGTACAAAGCCAGGCCATACGCACCCCGCCCGCCCAGCCACCACTGCCTTCCCGCACTGGCGAGGCAATCCGGCATACCCGGCTACCCGGCGTGGATCAGCAAGTGGCGATTTATCACCGCGACACTTTGGGCCCCGGCCAGACCATACAGGGGCCGGCGCTGATCGCTGAAGCCGTAGGAACAACCTGGCTGGCTCCGCAATGGCAGGCATCCGTGGATGCACAAGGGCACCTCTTGCTGACCCGCCCGGGGACCTGAAGAGGCCAGGCGGATTCGGCACCCGACCCGGCTTCAGCCCTGTCGTTGTTACCGTTCATCCGCCCCTGGCCAACCCTTGGCCCGAAAGTCCGAATTTGACCTATTCGGCGTCTTCTGCCTGTCACCCGGACTGGGCACAATAGGATCTCCGTTTTTACCTTGTGCGATTTTCATGCTGAATTATCTGAGCAACGGCCTGCTGGCCCCCAGCCTGGGTGCCCTGATCCTGATCACCCTGGTCATGACCCACATCACCATTGTTGGCGTCACCGTTTACCTGCACCGCTATTCCGCCCACCGTGCGCTGGACCTGCATCCAGTGCTGAAGCACTTTTTCCGTTTCTGGCTGTGGCTGACCACCGGCCAGAACACCCTTGAGTGGACCGCCATCCACCGCAAACATCACGCCAAATGCGAAACCGAAGACGACCCGCACAGCCCGCAGGTCAAAGGCATCCAGAAAGTGCTGCGCGAAGGTGCCGAACTGTATCGTGAGGAAGCCGAAAATCAGGAAACCCTGAACAAATACGGGGCGGGTTGTCCGAACGACTGGATTGAGCGCAACGTGTATTCCCGCTTTCCCATGGGCGGCGTCACACTGATGGCCGTCATCGATCTGCTACTGTTCGGTGCCGCCGGCATCACCGTATGGGCCATCCAGATGATGTGGATCCCCGTTTTCGCCGCCGGGGTTATCAACGGCATCGGCCATTACTGGGGTTACCGCAACTTCGAATGCCCGGATGCATCTCGCAATATTTCTCCCTGGGGCATTCTCATCGGTGGCGAAGAACTGCATAACAACCATCACACCTACCCCAACTCTGCCAAACTGTCAGTGCGCCGTTTCGAGTTTGATATGGGCTGGGCCTGGATACGCCTGTTTGAAATGGTGGGCCTGGCCAAGGTGAAAAAAGTCGCCCCCAAACCCGCTTTCGAGAAAAGCGCCAGCAAAGTGGACCTGGATGCCCTGCGCGGCATCATGCAGCACCGTTTCCAGGTGATGGCCAACTACCGCAGGACGGTTATCGTGCCGGTCTTCAAGCAGGAGCAAGCCCGCGCCTGCGACGCCACCCGCGACCTGTATGCCCGCGCCCACGCCCTGTTCCACCGCGACATCAGCCTGATCAAGCCGGGCCAGAAAAAACGTTTGCAGACCCTGACGGAAAGCAATGAAACCCTGGATGCCATCTACCAGTTCCGCCTGCGCCTGCAGGACATCTGGTCCCAGACCAGCCGCAACTCTTCAGAAATGGTGGAAGCCCTGGAGCAGTGGTATCACGATGCCCGCGAATCCGGCATTGCTGCCCTGCAGGAGTTTGCCGATCAGCTGACCCGCTATCGGCCGGCCGCGGTATCGCACTGATACTTCCTTCCATTCCCGGGAACCACAAAAAAGGCCGCACAATGCGGCCTTTTTTGTGGTTCCCGGTAAAGCATGCAAGACTCAATATCCTGCGGGCAAAGTCACAACCGAAACGATGTATCGCGAATACACACGAGCCTGAACATCATGGGGTCTCGTCATTTGTGGCTTTGCCGGGAAAGCAGATCACTGCTCCGGCTCTTCCACCGCAATATTCTCGATCAGCTGGATTCCATCCTGGTTTGCCGCGCTCACATTGACGCTGATGCCACCCAGGCCCACACCCAGCGTTCGCAGCAATGGATTTATCAACCCTTCAGCCAGACTGGATATGACATCACTCAACAACTCAAGCACAGGATCCAGAATAGGGTCTAGTAGCGGCGTCAAATTGATCAAGCCGAAGCTACTTCGAAGCAGCGACGCTTCATGAACCGTTATTTCCAGATCCAGGCCGGACAAACCATCGCCCAAATCGTTGTACTGGGACTGATCGCATCCCTCAATCGGGTCACAATACAAATCATAACGCGGATCCAGAAATACTGTTTCTTCAATGCCCGGAACCTCTCCGTCCACTTCCGCGTTAAGGTAAAGAATGCCTTCTATGGGAGGCAGCAGCCCGGACAGCAGCGACAACCTACCAACATTCGCTTCCAACCGCTCTGGCTGCAATTCTCCCGCCGCCGTCAGCCGCCCGGTTACAATACGCGCGATTTCACGCTCAAGGTTGACGCCAAACTCTACCGAGTTGGAGGTTCCCCGAGCACAATCAGCGGAAATCAGCTGACCCTCACCGCCCCCCGCATTCACCGCCAACGGAACGGTTAAATCCGCCAGAGAAAGGGAGAGGAGAGGGCCCAAGTTGATCGGCAACAACTCCACCTGTGCGGATAGCTGCAACGTCACGTCCGGCGCATAAAAACGGGTCACCCATTCGCCATCCTCATCCTGACGAGCCGGACCAACAGCCACCGTGGGTGGCTCGCCCACATTCAAGCCCAGGTCTACCGTATTGATATCGGCAATAAGCGGGACGGACAGGTTGTTAATATTGAGTGGCAACGACAACAACCCACCGGCTCCAGCCTGCTGCTGCTCAGCCAGATTAAGCACCAGGCTGATGACCAGATCATAGACCGGGAACTCACTGGACGACGGGACGGAAGCATTTTCTACCACACTGATAATGTCGCCCACTTTGATGGTCTCTATTCCCTGTGCAGTCACAATACTATCCAGCAGATCCGCAACTGGCGCGGTAGCTGTGCCCACATCACGAATCGCCGCCGCCAGTTCAGACGCATCAAGACCCAGAAGGTCGACCAGATCATTGACGCCAGTGGCGGTCAGCAAATCGCCCAACTGCACAGTGGCATTTTCTAGACTGTTGAGGTCGGTCGGGTCCAAACTAAAACCCGGCTGATTTAGCACAACACCCAGCAGACTGCCCAGCAAGGTGGCATCACCGCCCAAACCGACAGTGCCGCCGGCCGCGCTGACCGTGGCCACCACCTCCTTGCGAACCGCCGCATTCACGGAGAGAGAAATGCCACCAAATACAGACTTTGGCAACAACATGGAAATCGGCTCGGTGCGGGTGTAACTCACCAGTACCGCATTACTGCGCTCAATGAGATTCACCGGCTCGAAAGCCACCACACCGCTACTGCTGGCATCCGCAATCACGCCAAGCTGAACGTTCAGGTCCTGATCAGACCCCTCAAACCCCTGGGCAACCGCCGCAGCCAATGCGCGTTGCTGGACAAGCGCGGTACTGGGCGCTTGTCCACCGCATGCCTGAGCCGCACCGGCTGCAGCCTGGGCGGCCACATTTACCTGCGCCTGCATGTCGCTGCGCAAGCTGTACAGGCGTGCGCCATCCAGCGCCATCACCGTGAGGGCAATGACGATCAACAGCAACAGCGGGGTGATGACTGACAGGGCCCCGCGCTGCCGGAGACGGTTAATTATCGTCTCGGGTCTGTTCACCAAAACTGTCCGGAATCGCGGTACGGAAGGAATTTGCCAGACGGCGCTGGGTGTCCACATAAAGCGGAGCAGACAGCTCACTCTGGCCTGCCGGTCGGGAATCTCGCTGCTGGTTCAGCAACCAGTCAGTGACCGTTTCAGACTCATTGGTGACAACCTGTCCGGAAACACCAAAGCTGTATGCTTGCTGAGGCTCCGCCGCCACCAAGGTTCCCGGCAACAACAGAATCAAGGCCAGTTTCTTCATTTTCGGGTCCTCCCGAACTGTTCACTGAGCTTCTCGGCATAGGCAATTTCCTCATCCGAGAACCCGTAGTTGGACTGTAACGCTTTCAGCCCCCCATGATCATCCGTCATCAGATAGGCTACCGCCAGATTCTGACGAACCGGGCCCTTGCCGTTCGCCAGTTCCAATGCGGTTCTCAGCTCGAAAGCCGCATCTTCGTAGCGCCCTACCAGCATCAGCGCATAGCCGTAATCATTTCGCACCTGGGAGGTTGCCGGTGCCAAGCTGCGCGCCCGCTCCAGATGGGACAGCGCCGCAATGATTTCATGACGCTTGAGCAACACCATGCCCAGGCCATGACGGCTGCGGCCATCATCACAGCGATTGGCCAATGCTCTGTAGACCTGCTCCGCAGAATCCAGCTTGCCGGAGGCGGCCAGCAACTGACCATAACGCAACCAGTGATCAATGGCGCCCATGGGTTTGCTTTCCAGCTGCGCCAACGCCGCATAATTTCGTCCTTTGGCCATCAAGGTATCGACCATCTCCAGATCCACACGCTGCTCTGGCTGCAGTGCTTCCTTGCAGGCAATTGACGACACATCCACTGTTCCCGGGGCCGACTCCGGCGCTGACTGGTGTGCGCATCCCGCCAGCAGTATCAGTGCTCCCCAAACCATGCCACGCATGTTGTTACTCCCTTTGTTATCGTGCCAATGCATCCGCGATGGAAATCACCGCCGGGCCGCCAATCAAGATAAACAGGGCCGGCAGCATGAATGCCATCATCACCACCGTCATCTTGGCACCAATCCGGTTGGTTTCCTCTCGAATGCGGTTACGTTCCACGTTCTGGGCTTCTTCAATAATCTGGTCCAGGCTGGCAGATACGCCCGCCCCCAGTTGACTGCTTTGCTTCATCAACACCACATAGCTGCGCAGTACCGGGATACGCTTGTTATCACCCAGTTCATCCAGTGCCTGGGTTCGCTCCGCGCCGGATTTCATGAGCCGGTTAAAACGGTCTATTCGCATGATCAGAATGGGCAAAAGGGGACGCCCCTGGCGACCGATAATGCGCATTACACGCTCAAGGGACAGCCCGGCCTCCATCAGCATTCGCGTCATGTGGCAAAGCTCTACCGCTTCCAGGTTCTGTCTCAGCTCTGCCTGGGCCCCCATACCGCGGATCACCCGCCGCGGCACAATAAAGCCCGCCGCCGATGCCAACAGCCCGCCGAGCAGACCGAACACCAGAAAACCTACCAATGCCACCAGTACCGGCAATAGCCAGCAGAACAACAGATAAATAACCTGGGACTGCTCACGGCTTTTCCCCATGCCCCCAAGAGCCTGCCGGATTTCCTGATAATCCCCCGACGCAATCGATGACTCCGTCAGAGCACTGGAGAGTGTCCATAACCAGAACCCCCGATCCTCATCCTCACGGTGATTGCCACTATCCTGCAAACGCTGGTTAACCCGGGCCCGCAATGCCCAGTCCCTGGTCTTGTAGACCAGCCACAAGGAGAGACCCGACAGCAGGATGGCGAGGATCAGCAGCACATTATTCACGGCCCACCCCCTGGATCATCCGCCAGATGACCAGCACACCGAACCCTTGCAAGATGCCAGCGATCATCAGCATGGTATGCCCGGTGTCCGTGTTCAGCAGGACCTCGGCATACTTTTCGTTTATCAGCATCATGTAGGCAGCCATGCCCAACGGCAGCAAGGTAAAGGCGCCGGCGGTAAACCGGGTCTCCGCCGTAGACGCCAGGAACTCCCGGCGCAGCTCCTGCTGGGAGCGTAACGAGGTGGCCACCTGCTCCAGAACCGGACGGATCGACGAACCAAACCGGGCGGACGTGCGCAGCGCAATGGACACCAGCACCAGGGAAGACACCTGGTAAAGCCGGGAAAAGTCATCAAACAAACCGGTGTAATCGCGCCCGGCCTCAATCGCACTGCGCAGCCTGAACGTCAGCGGCGCAAATACCGGCGGCGCATCCTGGAAGGACTCCATTAACGAGGCCTCCAGGGAACGGCCGGCGCTCATGTAGCGCAATGTGGATTCCATGATTCCCGGCAGGGATTCAAAAATCATCCGGCGTTGCTGCTGGAAACGGAACCGCCAGTACATCCAAAGACTCGCAGCTATCAGCGCCAGCACCACACCAGCTGCAATGAAACCCGAAGAAGCCAGCACCATCACCACGATCAGGAAAATAATGATACCAAGCAGTGATAGCTGCACTCTTGACAGGCGGATATCCGCCCGCAATAACAGCCGTTCCAGCGGACCCGCCACCACTCGCACCTGACCGGGTTCACCACCGATTTCCATACGCTGCTGCAAACGTTGCCGCACGCGCTCAGTCAGCAAGCTGCGCTGCCGATAGCGGAACCAGACGAGCTGCATGAGCACAGTAACCACGGCAATAATGCCGAGCAGCTGCGCCATTCCCAGCAGCTCTACCGCACTCATGCCTGACTCCTGTACAGGTAGTCCATGTGGTAGAGGTCATCTTCCGTTGGCGTCAGCGCCACAACCTCGCTGACCCGGCGGCGGCCATCCGGCAATCTTTCCAGCTGAATGATGACATCCAGGGCAGAACCAATCAGGCGGCCAATGGCGGTCTCGCTGGCCTCGTAGCCGCTCACCGCCAGCAAGGTCTCGATACGCACCAGCGCATCACGAGTACTGTTGGCATGGATCGTACTCATGGAGCCGTCGTGGCCGGTATTCATTGCCTGCAGTAATTCGATGATCTCGTTGGAACGCACCTCACCAAGAATGATCCGGTCGGGACGCATCCGCAGGGCATTGATAACCAGCTCCCGGGCACTGATTCGGCCCTTGCCTTCCGTATTGGCCGGGCGGGTCTCCAGGCGAACCACGTGAGGATGGTTAAGCACCAGTTCAGCGGAATCCTCAATGGTGAGGATGCGCTCCTGACGAGGAATGTACTGACTGATCATGTTCAGCATGGTGGTTTTACCGGTACCGGTACCACCACTGATGATGATATTGCGCCGCGACTCCACCGCCTTGACCATGATATCCAGGCACGCATCGGTGAGAGAGCCGCTGTCTATCAGCTGCTGGGCGCTTAGATGGTTACCGGTAAATTTACGGATACTGATACTGGGGCCGTCTAGCGCCAGCGGCGGAATAATGGCATTGACCCGGGAACCATCCGGCAGGCGGGCATCCACCATGGGGCTGGACTCATCCAGTCGACGCCCAAGGGGCGCCAGCATACGACGAATGACACGCACCACATGGTCATCATTGATAAAACGCACCGATGCTTTTTGCAGCACCCCTGAGACTTCGATAAAGACGCTGTCCGGGCCATTCACCAGGATGTCGTTTATGCGCGGATCAGCCAGCAAAGGCTCGAGCGGGCCATAACCGGTCACTTCGTCCAGGGTATCGCGGACCAGCTGATTGAGATCCTGGGTTGAGAGAGGCACCCGGTTCAGGGCGATATGCTGCCCCACCGCCGTACGGATAAAATCCGCAAGCTGATCACGGCTGGCATTGCCAACCTCGATGCCTTCCTCATCCAGCCGCTCAACCACCCAGCGATGGGTGCGATCCTTGAGCTGCTGGTATTCTGCGTCGATCCGTCCCGCCACAAGCGCTCCTGCTATCCGTTGCTACGCAGTCGTTGCCACCAGCTCTCACCAGCGCTCACACCCTGCTGTGATTCCAGCTTGTTAACCATGGTCTGCAGGCCGCGGCTATAGCGGCAACGGGGAGATTGCTCCTGAATCGGCAAGCCACTGTTCATGGCCATCAAGCGGTGACGCCAGTCCATGGGCAGCCCACCTAGCAGGTTTACCCCGGCGGTCTCTGCCAGTTCATCCAGTCCCGGCGGGACCTTGCCTTCCATCCCATCCACAACCAGGTGAACCTGGCCGTCGCGGCCCAGGTGGGAACGCCACTCATTGCCCAGGGTCCGCACCGCATGGGCCTGGTCCACCAGTGGCTGCATGGTGATCAGCAAATGACTAGCGTGAATGCCAAGGGCACGCACCCAATGGCGGCTCTCCAGGGTGCCCACATTGATCACGATACGATCAAACATCTGCATCAGATGATTGAGGGCAATAAACAGATCCGCGCTTCGATCCCCTTCAAGCTCACGGCTATCAATCCCGCCGGCCAGCAGTCGCAATCCCGGCCGATACTCTTCCAGTGCCGTACCGATAAGGGTTTCGTCAAGGGTCTCCGGACTGGCCAGCAAATTTTCCAACGTGTATTCGTTGTGCACATCCAGGTAGAAAATACCGCGCTCGGCGGGCTGGGTATCAATGGCCAGACACCGTTCGTTGGGAAACAGGCGGTTCAGCCCCAGGGCAACATTCTGTGCCAGAAAGCGGGTGTCTACCGTCGGGCTGGCTGACGCGACCAGGGTCAGGTTGTTGGTTGCGGAGCGAACCTGGTCATCATAGTGACCCACCCTCAACAACTGATGCCGGCGCAGGCGGTCACGGACATCTCCCGCCTCGCTCCCGGCCACAAAGCAATCCCGCGCTCCCGCACGCATGGATTGCAGCAGCAATTCCTGGTTGGCACGGGCGCAGACGGTGATAACGGTGACCCAGGGGCGAGCACTGGTCAGGGCCGTGATGATGGCCAGTGATTGATCCATATCCGCTTCGGAAATCTCCACCATCACCACATGGGCAGTGGTGGCCTCCAGCAAGCGCAGCACCCTGGTCAGATCGCTTCGGCTGACCTGCTCAAGGCGGAACGGCTCATCCACCACCCGCTCCAGCCAGGCCTCGATTCCATCATCGTCAACAACAGAAAGAACAATGTCATGTTCACTCATAGCATCACCAGCTCAGGCCGTGGCGAATTGGCTGGGAACCCCGGCGGCTTTCCGTGGCCATATCCAGCCAGCCAGTACTACTGCTGTGATAGCCCGCGCCAGGCAACGTCACTGGCGGCTCCGTACTCTGCTGGGGCGTCACCAGGTGAGGGGTCACCACCATCACCAGTTCCTTGTCACTTTTCTCGATGCGCGAAGAGCGGAAGAACGCCCCCAGCAGGGGAATATTGCCAATCCCCGGCAGACGATCACTGTTGTTGATGGTATTCCGACTGACCAGGCCACTGATGATAAAGGTCTCACCGGGCGCCAGAGACACCGTGGTTTCCGCACGCCGCACCCGCAGGCCCGGTACCGCCACGCCGCCGGTTTCCACCCCCGCAGAAAAATCCAGTTCGGACACTTCTGGCGCAACCTTGAGAATAATCTGCCCCGCATCGATCACGGTTGGAGTCAGGCTCAAGCCAATACCGAATTCCTTGAACTCGATCTGTATGCCGGTGTTGTCACTCCGAATGGGGACCGGGAATTCACCGCCGGACAGAAAGCTGGCGCTTTGCCCGGACAGGCTGGTCAGGGAAGGTTCGGCCAGGGTATAGGCAAAGCCCCCGGCTTCCAGCGCATTGATGGCAAGAACCGAATTGGGACCAAAGCCAAACAGATTGAAGCCATCGGAACTCAAAGGGGCCGGCACCACCCCTGGCACCTGAAACCCGGTCCCTGGCGGCGCAATTCCCACGGCTGACTGGCCATCATTGAAAACATTGCTGTAACTCATGCCCAGTTGATTGAGCTCCGAGCGACTGACTTCCAGCACACGGATATCTGTCTGTACCTGGGTACCAAAAGGCAGAGAGGATCCCAGCGTGGTCGCCACCACCACTGTGCTGCGCAGTGGCTTGGCCTTGCCTCTCAGCCACACCGAGATCACCGCCGAGCCCTCCGCCTTGGCGGTCAGCAACAATTCCTCCGACCCAGTCACGGTCAGTGCCGCCACCGTTGGATCCGAGGTTGCCACCTTGGCCACCGCTTCCGGGAAATTCAGGACTTTCTGGTCCCCGGGAGCCACTCGCATGGTGTCTTTCAGAGTGTCCGCCTGCGCCACTATGGCAAGCGACAGGGAGAACCACAGAACCAGTCGCGCCCCGGCTCTCTTCCACAACCCCTTAACGCACATAGGTGCTCCTTGACTCTGATCCCTCATAGACTTCCACTTTCTGGCCCGGTGTCGCCCGTGGTGCTGGTGCGCGGGCCGCCGGGAACAGATCCTTGTAGTAAACCGGTTTGGCTTTCTTTTCTTCGTCGCTGTCGTCAGCAGCCTTGTCCTCACTGGCCAGTACCGCCAATCGCAATGTGCCTTCCTCAGAAGCCAGCAGCAGTGTTGGCACCTTGTCCTTGGGCACAGCCAGCACCACGGTGTTATTGCGACGCTGGGCCTCGCGGTCCTGATCACTGCTGGCTGCCGCCATGGCCCCTTTCACCGCCAGCACCTGCAGGCTCCGCAACAGCACCATGGCCGCCGGGTCATCCCGGTCCGCTTCTTGAAACGACACCACCACATCGACCAGATCACCGGGCTGCAGCAGACCACCTGCCATCACCACATCATCGACCCCCACTGCCACGGCACGAAACCCTGCGGGCAGGGTGCTTGGCAGGGTGCCACCAGGTTCAAGGTGATTTCGGGAAAGGAGCTCGCCCGGACGGGCGTATTGACGTAATTCCTTGCCTGCCACCTTTTCATCGGCGGTCAGCACATTGGGAATCGGGGCCGGCGAGGAAACCACCGCCAGTGCCTCTTCATCGAGGGTGTCACCGATATTCAGGCTCTCGGTGACCACCCAGTACCGATAACTGGGAGCTTCCTGGTCACGGACCTGCCCCTCGGGCGACGCCTCACGAACTACCAGCGACGGTGCCGGGTCGCGACTTAATCCCACCAGCGCCAGTATCAGCGCAACCAATGCCACAGCCAACGCCGGCAGCATGTAGAGCAGTCTTGATCCCATGTTCTCTCCGGAACATCCCTGTCAAATGTTGCTTCTTGAGCTGAACCGCATCCAGTCAATCAGAACGCGGCGCGAGCCTCCACCCTCAAACTTGCCGGTAGCGGAGGAAAATCCCCCAGCACACCAAAACTGAGCACCGGCACTATCGGATTGGTTTCATAGTTGGGGTATACCAAGCTGCAGTTAAGCACTTGCACCCCCCCTGCAATGCTTTCCAACCCGCAGGCTGAATTCGTATTCAGTTTATCTCTCAAATTTTCCGGCAACTGCGCCACCAGACCAGCCAGCGCAGTATTACCGCGCTGCGTTACTGCAACCTCAAGGCTACTGGCCTGTATATCGGATCGATCCACATACAACGCCGTGGATACCGCGGTATCCACGGCTGCCTGCATGCGGTACTGGGTAAAAAAAGTCAATCCATATACCGCTGCGCCATAAAGCATTGCGATGACAAAAGGGAAGAGCATCAGAAACTCTAGAGCTACTGCTCCGAACTCTTTCCGATTCATCAGGTCAACTCCGGCCTAGCCGATACTAAGAGGACGCTGGGGCGCCACCACCACCTTGGCCTGCACTATCAAATAAATTTTGGAAGGCGTCTTGTATCGCACCGCTACCTACAGCGTTAATGCCCACACCAATAATGATGATCAAGGCAGCAGCCAATACAATATACTCCAGCGCACTGGCGCCACGCTGGTTGCGAGCACGCCCGGGCAGCTGGGTGTACAGGCGGATCATCAACAAACGAAACATTTCATTCAAGGTACTCATAGCGCTCTCCGTTGCACGTCCCTTAGTATGAACATTGCGTGAATGCATATGCGAAAAAGTGAACTTCTACTTTAATGCTATGCATATGTGAACTGCATCACAAATTTTGCTGCGTAACATTTTGTTGCGATGCTCCTCGTTTGTGCAAACGTAGCACCAGAGTGTCGCAAAAGGCATGTATAAAGCCCCATTCGGGCCTGCAAAACAGACGAACGGCGTTTAAAAAGCATAGAATTGCACTTGCTTGACAGACATTCAGGCGACTTTGTGATAGTAAGTATATATCTTGCTGAAAATGTCTTCTCCCGAACAACGATTCCGCCCTTCACGCGCCACTCATGCCACGCCTTTCCCTCTCCTTGTGAAAAATTCCGGACATAAAAAAACCCGGGACAAAGTCCCGGGTTTTTATGTCCGTTGCCAGGCAGGCAGCAAAAAGATCGTTACTTGATCTTCGCTTCCTTGTAGGCCACGTGCTTGCGCACTACCGGATCATACTTCTTGGTTTCCATCTTTTCAGGATGGAGACGCTTGTTCTTGGTAGTGGTGTAGAAGTGCCCCGTGCCCGCAGAGGACACCAGGCGGATTTTTTCACGAATAGGACCGGCCATGGGTTAGCTCCTTAATTAGCCTTAAACACGCTCGCCGCGAGAACGGATATCTGCCAATACAGCGTCGATACCCTTCTTGTCGATAATACGCATGCCCTTGGAGGTCACACGCAGGCGCACAAAGCGCTTCTCGGACTCAACCCAGAAACGATGGTGGTGCAGATTCGGCTCGAAACGACGCTTGGTCTTGATGTTCGAGTGAGAAACTCTGTTGCCCGTTACAGGGCGCTTACCGGTCACCTGGCAAACCTTGGACATTGTCTTGCTCCGTAAATCTTCTTGCGGGGGGACGGTAGAGCCCCGGAAAAGGCGCGTTTTATACCAATCTGCCGGTCAAGTTTCAAGCGAAATCTCGGATATTCCACCGGGTACACCAGAATTCAGGGGCTTACCGCAAGCATGCCCCCTGCCCAGATCCTTTACAGGGCTCCACGGGCGGCCAGAGACACCCATCCCCCCTCACCAATCACCAGATGATCCAGCACCCGGATATCCATCAACCCCAGGGCGTCCACCAGCCGGCGCGTGATGGCATGGTCGGACTGGCTGGGCTCGGCTACCCCGGAAGGATGGTTGTGAGCCAGAATCACCGCCGACGCATTATGCTCCATGGCCCGACGCACCACTTCCCGAGGGTAAACCGCCGCCGCATCGATGGTGCCCTGAAACAGCTGCTCAAAGGCAATGAGGCGATGCTTGTTGTCCAGGAACAGGCAGGCAAACACCTCATAGGGGAGCCCACGCAGACGAGCGGTAAGTAGCTGCCCGGCTTTTTCCGGGTTATCCAGTGGCAACCCCCGCTCCAGCGGCTCCGCCAGATAGCGGCGCCCCAGCTCCAGCGCCGCCAGCAACAGGGCCCGCCGGGCGGCACCCATGCCGGGCAACCTGGCCATTCGCTCCGGGCCTGCATCGAGCAAGGCCCGCAGCCCACCCCCCGCTGTCAACTGGCTTCGCGCCAGATCCACTGCGGTCATGCCCTGCTGCCCGGTGCGCAGAAAAATGGCCAGCAGCTCCGCATCACTCAGCGATTCCGCCCCTCGCACCAGCAACTTTTCGCGCGGCCTTTCATCCGTGGGCCAGTCAGTGATTGCCATGGAGTTTCCTTTCTCCCGTAACGCCTTGATATTCCATATCATTGTGAAGTGGGCAGCACTCATACCTTAGTGCTACCCTATGCAGCCTATGTAATAGCAGGGTTCCGGCTTCCACGGCACCGGTGATTTGCCCTTGCTGCTGTAAGCCACTGCCGTAACCGTCGCTATCGCTGCGCAGGATTTCGTCATGCATCGTCTGGTGAACAAACGCATTCTTCTGGGAGTTACCGGCGGCATCGCCGCCTACAAAGCCGCCGATCTGGTTCGCCGCCTGCAGGATGTGGGCGCCCAGGTTCGCGTGGTAATGACCCAGGGAGCCTGCGAATTCATTACCCCTCTCACCATGCAGGCCCTGTCCGGCCACCCGGTACACACCACCTTGCTGGACCCCACCGCAGAAGCGGCCATGGGCCACATTGAGCTGGCCCGCTGGGCAGACCTGGTGCTGATTGCGCCGGCCTCAGCCAATTTCATGGCACGCCTGGCCCATGGCCACGGCAACGACCTGCTCGCCACCCTGTGTCTGGCCACCGGCGCCCCCATCGCCATCGCTCCGGCCATGAACCAGCAGATGTGGGCCGACACCAGCACCCAGAAGAACCTGCTGATCCTTCAGGAGAAGGGCATCAAGATATTTGGCCCCGGCAGTGGCAGCCAGGCCTGCGGCGAAGTCGGTGCCGGGCGCATGCTCGAACCCCTGGAAATCCTTCAGCAAGCCGCCGAGGTGTTTGATTACCAGCTGCTCACCGGCAAGCATGTGGTGATCACTGCCGGCCCCACCCGTGAAGCCATTGACCCGGTGCGCTACATCACCAACAAGAGCTCCGGGAAGATGGGCTTCGCCCTGGCTGAAGCCGCCGCCGAAGCCGGCGCCCGGGTGACCCTGATCGCCGGCCCGGTTAATCTGCCTACCCCCTCCCGGGTAGACCGTGTGGACGTGACCCGGGCAACAGAGATGTATGACGCCTGCATGAAAGCCGTGGAGGAAGGATGTGATGTCTTTGTCGCCACTGCCGCCGTATCCGACTACCGCCCCACTGTCACCGCCGACCACAAGATCAAGAAATCCACCGAAGAAATTCATCTGACACTGGTGAAAAACCCGGACATTGTGGCGTCGGTGGCAGAACACGCCAAGCGCCCCTTTACCGTGGGTTTCGCTGCCGAAACCCGCGATGTGGTCGCCTACGCTCAAGGCAAGCTGGTCAACAAGAAACTGGACATGATCGCCACCAACGACGTCTCCGGCAGCAACGTGGGCTTCAACAGCGACAACAATGCCCTTACCGTCATCTGGCCCGGGGGTCACAAGGTGTTGCCACTGGCCTCGAAGGCGCAGATCGCCAAGCAACTGATCGAATTGATTGCCATACGGTATAAAGACTAGCGCTGAGGCGCGCCATACTCCCGACATCACTCGACCGCGATGTCCGGCGCGCGAAGCGTGATCCCCGACCAACAGGAACCATCATGAAACTGCAATACCGCGTGCTCGACTCCCGACTGGGCGACAGTATTCCACTCCCCCATTACGCCACTGACGGCTCCGCCGGCCTGGACCTTCGGGCCATGGTCAAGGCGCCACTGCTGCTGGAACCGGGGCAAACCGAACTGCTGCCCACCGGCATGGCCATCCATATCAGTGATCCGGGCTATGCCGGCATGATCCTGCCGCGCTCCGGACTGGGCCATAAACATGGCATTGTGCTGGGCAACCTGGTGGGCCTGATCGACTCTGATTATCAGGGCGAGCTGATGGTGTCCTGCTGGAACCGGGGCAGCCAGCCCTTCACCGTGGAACCCGGCGAGCGGATCGCCCAGCTGGTCATCGTGCCGGTGATGCAGGTGCAACTGGAACAGGTGGAGACTTTCACCAACAGTGAGCGGGGCAGCGGCGGTTTCGGCCACAGCGGCCGCCACTGAGCCAACTGAACCCATGCCTTCAGCGTGGAGCAATGGCATGAAAATCCGTCGTCAAAAGGCATTCCCGGGAGCAACACCGCATCAAGGAATATCATCGACTGAAAACCGTAGTGCCGCGTGGCAGGGGCTTGCCTCCGGCGCCGCGCTGAAATCACGGGTTCGGGTCTAATTCGGAGGGGATATGGGCAACAACAAGAACAACAACAAACGCGCCGACGTCAGCGTCTTCAAACCACTGATGCCATTACTGATTGCAACCCTGGTAGCGATCCTGGTGGCAGGGGGAGCCACCTGGTTCTATCAGACCAGGGTGGCCGAAGCGGCACAACAGCAAGACAACGCCAGCCAGCTTGCACAGTCCATTGCCAAGCTGACACACAACCATATCCAGCACTATCAGACGCAGCTGTCGTTACTGGCCAGCCGTAACGATGTGGACCAGGCGCTGTCCGACGACACCGTTGCCGAGTTCAACGCCCGCCATCACCAGTGGGTTCCGGATGCCAACCTTCAGCTGGTGCCCCGCCGGGGCGCAAATACCGACGATTTCAGCTATACCGCCCAGGAACTGCTCAAGGAAGTGCGGCTTGGTCAGTCCCCCGGCCCGGTGATCATTGCCGGCCAGCCCCCGACCCTGATTCTGGTGAAAGCCACGCGGATGCAAAATGGCGCCCTGCTGCTGCAACTACCCCTCAGCAACCTGGCCAGCCTTCTGCAAGACCTGGCCCCCGTCGGCAGCCAGTTGCAAGTCCAGTTCGGCGGCAGCAACCTGTTCAATCAGCCCGGCAGCAACACCGGTGCCAGTGTGGACACCCGAGTCGGCCCCGTCTCGGTGACGCTCACATTGCCGCCCACCGAAAGCAATCTGATGGTGGTCAGTACCCTGGTTGTGGCCCTGGGCGTGGTACTGCTGCTACTTGGCACGCTGGTGGTCAACCGCCTGATGGCCCGCTTCCTCAAGCAGGATTGCGCGGAACTGGTCCGTTACTGCGACGAACTGGCCCGCCAACCCGGTGTCAGCGCCCGCAACCATTTTCACTTCCCCCTGTTCGCCACGGTCAATGACGCCCAGGCGCGCATGGCCGGCAAACTCCGCAAACGTGGCGGCCCGCATCGGCCGGCAGCCCAACGGCAATCCGAGGATCTGGTCGTCGTGGAAGAAAGCGACGACGGCATTCTGCTGATGGATGAGGAACAGGGCGAAGCCCTGCCAGACAGTATCTTCCGCGCCTATGACATCCGCGGTGTGGCCGGCGATACCCTTACCGCCCAGGGCGTCTATCTGCTCGGCCGCGCCATCGGCAGTGAAGCTGGCGAGGCTGGCCAACAGACCGTGCTGGTAGCCCGGGACGGACGCCTGTCCAGCCCGGAGCTGAGCCGATCCCTGATCAAGGGCCTGCTGGAATCCGGCCGCGATGTGATCAATCTGGGCCTGGTGCCCACCCCGGTGCTTTACTACGCCACCGAAGTACTGGAAACCCGAAGCGGCATCATGCTGACCGGCAGCCATAACCCCGCCAGCCACAATGGTCTGAAAATCGTTATCAACGGCGATACCCTCTATGGTGATCGCATCACCGCCCTTCAGGAGCGCATCCGCAACAAGGCCTTCAGCGAGGGCAAAGGGCGCGAGGAAGAACGCGATATCACTGACCGCTACCTGACCGATGTGACCAGCGATATCGTTCTGGCACGCCCACTGAAGATCGCCATCGACTGCGGCAACGGTGCCGGCGGGGAACTGGCGCCACAGCTGTTCAAGCAACTGGGCTGTGAGGTAACGCCGCTGTACACAGAGATCGACGGCAACTTCCCCAATCATGCCCCCGACCCGGGCAACCCGGATAACCTCGCCGACCTGATCCGCATCGTGCAACAGGAAAACCTGGACCTTGGCCTTGCCTTCGACGGTGACGCCGACCGGGTCGCCGTGGTCACCAACAGCGGCGAAATCATCTGGCCAGACCGCCTGTTGATGTTGTTCGCCAAAGATCTTCTGGGACGCAGCCCCGGCGCCGACATCCTGTTCGACGTCAAATGCAGCCGGGCCCTGCCGGCCATCATCCGCAAGAACGGTGGCCGCCCCATGATGTACAAAACCGGCCACTCCCTGATCAAGGCAAAAATGAAGGAAAGCGGCGCGCCCCTGGCTGGCGAGATCAGCGGCCATATCTTCTTCGCCGACCGCTGGTTCGGCTGTGATGATGGCCTGTACGCTGGCGCCCGTCTGCTGGAAATCCTGTCCCTTCAGGATGACAGTGCCGGCCAGGTGTTCGATGGCCTGAAGACCGGTCTCACCACTCCGGCCCTGTACATTGATGTGAGCGAGGAGAACAAATTTGCCCTGGTGGACGCACTGACCGCCCGCGCCGAACACTTTACCGGCGGCCGTCCCACCACCATTGACGGCTTGCGGGTGGACTTCCCGGATGGCTGGGGCCTGGTGCGCGCCTCCAACACGACGCCTTCATTGGTAGCCCGCTTTGAAGGCCGCGACGAAGACGCCCTGGAAAGGGTCAAGGAGCAGTTCCGCAAACATCTGCAGGCTGTGGATGACACCCTGAAATTACCGTTTTGAGTTAGAATCAAGCCGTCGAGGAGTTGAAAGTTCAAAGTTGAAAAGCGCGGGCACGGCGTTTCGTATTCGGACAGGCCCTGCCAGCGTTTCCACCAAGCACAAAACGCGGAGCAAAATATTTACCGGTTAGCGTGGTGCTGTCTTCGCGTTTCAACTTTGCGCTTTAAACTTTCAACTCCCGGCTAACGCTACTGCCCAAGGAGACGTAATGGACACCAACAGTGCCCACGATACCGCCCGGATTCTGATCGAGGCGCTGCCCTACATTCAGCGCTTTTCCGGCGCCACGGTGGTGATCAAGTATGGCGGCAACGCCATGGAGAACGACGAACTGAAAAACAGTTTCGCCCGTGATGTAGTGATGCTCAAACAGGTGGGGCTCAACCCGGTCATCGTCCACGGCGGGGGTCCACAGATCGGCAGTCTGCTGGAACGGCTGGGCAAGGAATCCAAATTTGTTCAGGGCATGCGCGTCACCGACCAGGAAACCATGGATGTGGTACAGATGGTCCTCGGCGGCCTGGTCAACAAGGACATCGTCAACCTGATTCAGCACAACGGTGGCCAGGCCATCGGCCTCACTGGCAAGGACGGAAGACTGATCAAGGCACGCAAGATGCGCCTCAAGGCCCAGGACGAAAACAACCCGGCCCTGCAGACATCAGAAATTGTCGATATCGGCCACGTGGGCGAAGTTCAGGGCATTGATACCACCATTATCGATCTGATTGCCGGCAGCGATTTTATTCCGGTTATCGCCCCCATCGGCGTGGATGACAACGGTGTCAGCTACAACATCAATGCGGACCTGGTGGCCGGCAAGATGGCGGAAGTGCTTCGCGCCGAAAAACTGATTCTGCTCACCAACGTGGCAGGCCTGAAAGATAAACAGGGCAAAGTCCTCACCGGCCTCAGCGCCGAACGGGTTGATGAACTGATCAAGGACGGCACCATCCACGGTGGTATGCTGCCCAAGATTGGCTGCGCCCTGGAAGCGGTGAAAAACGGGGTACACACCGCCCACATCATCGACGGCCGGGTTTCCCACGCCGTGCTACTGGAAATTCTTACCGATCAGGGGATCGGGACGTTGATCAGCAAAAACTGAGTTGCCCGTAGCAGCTATGCTTGCATGGCGAACATGGCAAGTGTCGCCATGGCAAGCATGGCTTCTGCGAGAGTCGACAATATAACAAGGGAACGACGCTACATGACCGAAAAAAAACCGTCGCGAAAAGAGCAGATTCTGCAGTCGCTCGCCCATATGCTGGAAGCCGGCCCGGGAGGACGTATTACTACCGCCGGCCTGGCCAGGGAAGTGGGTGTCTCCGAAGCGGCGCTGTACCGGCATTTCCCCAGCAAGGCGAAGATGTTCGAGGGGCTGATCGAGTTTATTGAAGAAGCGATTTTTTCACGCATCAATCGCATCACCGAAGATGGCAATGCCACCAGCCAGGTGGAACAGATCCTGAACCTGATGCTGGCTTTTACCGAGCGCAACCCGGGGATCACCCGGCTGCTTACCGGGGATGCCCTGACCGGCGAAAATGAGCGCCTGCATCAACGCATCCAGCAATTCTATGATCGGGTGGAAAGTCAGCTCAAGCAGGTGCTGCGCGAGGCGGAAATCAAGGAGGGAAGGCGCACGCGAGCCACACCCACCATTACGGCCAACCTGTTACTGGCGGTGGTGGAAGGCCGCATTGCCCAGTTCGTTCGCTCCGGTTTCAAGGCCCGTCCCAGTCAAGACTGGCAAACGCAGTGGGAACTGCTGGTTCCCACCCTGTTCCGGGACCAGGACTAGCGGCGGGGGAGGATTGTCGCCAAGCAACGCCGGCAGGAAGAACAAGAGCGGCGAATCACCGGCCTGCGGAGCAGATTTCTGCAGAACGGGTTCAAGACTCTGCGTTCTCGATTTCCTTCAATCGCTGGATGATCGGGGCAAATTCTTTTTTCGCCGCATCAATGTCGATTTCAAATTCCTGCAGCTTTTCTTCCGTCATCTCAATCTGGCGTTTCAGTCGCTCAATGGCTTGCTGGACGACTTCCGGCACTTCCCGGCCCGCACGCTCATTCCGGGCTGCCACGGCAATCTCCTCATCCAGTTTCATCTGCAGCTGGGCCAGGCTGTTCTCTTCATAGCTGATGCTGAGGTTCAGCGCATCAATCTTGCGATCGCGGGCACGCACCGCATCCTCCGGGCCCGCATACATACGCAACAATTCCTTGTCTTCACGGGCCTGGCGCGCGCGCTCAAGGCGCATCTTGCGGGCCTCTTCATCATTCAGGTTAACGCCTTCAACGTCTTCCAGAATGCGGCCATGCTCATCCAGCAGCTGATAACCGCTGCGAATGGCATCACTAGTCAGGGTTCGATTCAGATGCATGACCCCGTCAGCACTGAAATGCCGAAAATAGGCACCTTCCGGCATGCGCTCACTGGCACGCTGGCCGGTACCCGCCAAGGCAGGCGCAGACACCATCAGCACCAGAACCAGAGCAATTCTTCTCATTATTATTCCACTCCATAACGCTCCCGGTACTGCCGCATACGGTACACCATGGGCTCACTGTCCGGTTGCTGCTCCAGCCAGTGAATAATATCGTTCATCGCCACGATACTGCCCACCGGCACCCCCAGGGATTGTTCCACTTCCTGAATCGCCGACAGACCCTTGCCGGCCTCGGAAGGCTCTTTGCCACACTCCTGACGATCCAGCGCCACCATGACCCCCGCCATGGTCGCCTCGGTTTTCTCGAACAGGGCCGCCACTTCACGAATGGCGGTGCCTGCGGTAATCACATCATCAATGACCAGCACTCGGCCCCGCAAGGGTGCCCCTACCAGCCATCCGCCTTCGCCATGATCCTTGGCTTCCTTGCGATTGAAGGCCCAGGGCAGATCCCGGCCATGGTGCTCTGCCAGTGCCACCGCCACCGCGGCCACCAGCGGAATGCCTTTATAGGCCGGACCGAACAGCATATCGAATTCCTGCCCGGATGCGACGATGGCGTCCGCATAATAGCGACCCAGCCTGGCCAGGGCCTCTCCGGTGTTGAACGTGCCCGCATTAAAGAAATAGGGGCTTTTGCGACCGGATTTCAGCGTGAATTCACCGAATTTGAGCGCCTCACGCTCCTGGGCAAAACGCAGAAAGTGCTTCTTGTAGTTCTTCATGGTCCGTCCTTACCAACCTAACACCTGTTGCTGGGCCTGAATGATTTCACCAATGCCTTTTTCCGCCAGGCCCAGCAGGGTATCGGACTGTTCGCGGGTGAAGGGGGCCCCCTCGGCGGACCCCTGAATCTCGATAAAGCCGCCCTGCTGGGTCATCACCACATTCATGTCGGTACCGGCATTGGAGTCTTCGGCATAATCCAGATCCAGCACCGGCTCGTCGTTGTAGACCCCCACGGATACCGCACCGACCAACCCGGTGAGCGGGTCATCCTTGATCTTCTTGGTTTCCAGCAAGTGGGTAAAGGCATCCACCAGAGCGACGCAGGCGCCGGAAATGGAAGCCGTGCGGGTACCGCCATCGGCCTGCAGCACGTCGCAGTCCAGGAAGATGGTGCGCTCACCCAGCTTTTTCATGTCCACCGCCGCACGCAGGGAGCGGCCGATCAGTCGCTGGATCTCCAGGGTTCGGCCACCCTGCTTGCCCCGGGATGCCTCGCGACCGGAACGGGTGTGAGTGGAACGGGGCAGCATGCCGTACTCGGCGGTGATCCAGCCCTGGCCCTTGCCCTTCAGAAAGCGCGGCACACCCTCCTCCACGGACGCAGTGCAGAGCACCTTGGTATCACCGAAAGCGACCAGCACGCTGCCCTCGGCGTGAACGGTGTAGTTGCGGGTAAAGCTCAATTCACGCAGCTGATCGTGGGCTCGGCCGGAAGGACGCATGGAAACTCCTGAAGTATCTAGAATGCAAAAGGGCCGCCATTGTAGCAAAGGCAGGGGCCGGTCTGCCTGCCTGGCGCATTATTAGGCCACACCGGGCCCTGTGGTCTAGACTATGGGTCCGTCCCAACAGCTGTTTCGAGGTTCACCCATGATCTGCAGTATGACCGCCTTTGCCCGCGCCGACCGTCATCTGGAAGGTTACAGCCTGGTCTGGGAGATCAAAGCCGTGAACCACCGGTACCTGGAAGTGAGCCCGCGTCTGCCCGATGCGCTGCGCGCCCTGGAAAACGGCGTGCGCGAGAAATGCCGCAAGGCCCTGGCCCGGGGCAAGGTGGAAGTGACCCTGCGCTACCAGCAGGACGACAGTGAGGCATCCTTGGAATTGAACGAGGAGCTGGTCAAACAGCTTTCCGACGTGTCCCGCCGGGTGGGCGACATCGTCCAGCACCCGGGGCAAGTGAATCCCATGGAAATCCTCCGCTACCCCGGCGTTCTCAGTACCCGCCAGCTGGATGTGGAGCTGCTACAGAACGAGTCCCTGTCCCTGCTGGATGAGGCCCTGGAAGCCCTTGTCGACACCCGCCGCCGGGAAGGGGAGCAACTGGGCCAGCTGATCGTCGACCGGCTGGATGGCATCGGTACCCAGATCGAGATCGTCAAAGCCGCCATTCCCCGCATCAAGGACGCTCAGCGGGAGCGCCTGCGTACCCGCATTCAGGATGTGATCGACTCGCCGGACCCGGACCGGCTGGAGCAGGAACTGGTGATGCTGGCCCAGAAAATGGACGTGGACGAAGAACTGGACCGGCTGGTGACCCACGTCAGCGAAGTGCGCCGCATCCTCAAGAAGGGCGGCCACATCGGTCGCCGGCTGGATTTTCTGATGCAGGAGCTCAACCGCGAAGCCAACACCCTGGCAAGCAAGTCCGTGGACAGTGAAACCACAGCGGCGGCGGTGGAACTCAAGGTGCTCATCGAGCAGATGCGGGAGCAGATCCAGAATATCGAGTAAAATCCAGGTAAGTCCATAATCGTATTTAATACGTTGTTTTTAAAGAATTAAATTCGAAACTCAATCCATGGAAATCCACTGCCATCCACCACTATCCAGACAAAAGTGGTGGGCAAAATGGTGGGCAAAAACGTGACTTTTCCCTCCCTGACACCTATATTGACCTGAAATGGTGGGCAGCCATCAAGAGACTGCCTGCATACCATTGATAACAGAGAATTTTTCTCTTTAATCAACAAAAAAAAAGTGGTGGGCAGCCTGTTTTTATAGGCTCAAACGCCACAAGGTCAAAATGAGCAAACTCAGCGCCACTCAGATCAAGTCCCTGGCAAAGCAGGCCCCCAAGAAGCATACCGATGGTGGCGGCCTCTATTTCTGCGTGCGCAAGTCAGGCACGCCCTACTGGATGCTGCGCTACAGCGCCCAAGGCAAGCGCCACGAGATTACCTTGGGCCAATACCCCCAGATGTCCCTGGGTGACGCCCGGGAAGCCGCTGTGCTGACCAAGCAAGGCATCCGAACGGGCACCGACCCAATCCAGGAAAGGGCCAAAGTTGTCCAGCCCGACATCCGCACCGTCAAAGACCTCTTCCAGGACTGGCATGAGACCGATCTGTCCCGGCGCCTGAAACACCCCAACATCCCCAAGCGCATCTACCAGAAAGAAATCCACCCGGTGATCGGCCTCTACCCGATTGCCGACGTCACCCCAAGGGATATCCGGGCAGTCCTGCAGCGCGTTCAGCGCAGCAACCGCCCCACCATCGCCAATGACACCCTGATGTACATGAAGCAGCTGTTTCGTCATGGCATCAAACTGGACCTGTGCCAGAACAACCCGGCCAGTCCCTTCACCGTCAGCGACGCCGGCGGCGTCGAAGCCAGCCGGGAGCGCACCCTGACGCTGGAAGAAATCGAACATTCCTTTGGGGTCTTCCGGGAGCACATCAGCAGCTTTGGTCGAGACAACTATCGGGCCTGCTGCTTGTTCCTGGTGCTAGGCGTGAGAAAAAGCGAGCTATGCGAGGCCCGCTGGGAAGAATTCGACCTCGAGGCCGGAATCTGGGATCTCTCCAAAGACCGCAGCAAGACTGGCGCAGCGATCACCATCCCCCTGCCAACCCAGGCCATCGAGTGGCTAACGGTACTGCATGGCCACGCCTGCGGCTCGCCGTATGTGTTCCCTGCCAGGCGGGCCAGCAAACGCCCCCACATGGGCCCTGACACCCTGAATCGCGCCATTTCCAAGCTATTTGGCCGAGAGCCTGGCCGAAAGGTGCAGCCACCCAACAAAATGGACGACTTGGAACACTTCACCATCCACGACCTGCGACGCACCTTCCGCAGCCTCGCAGCTGCGGAAGGTGTGCCGAGCCATGTGGCGGAGAGGTGTTTGAATCACAAGCTGAAGGGGGTTGAGGGGATTTATGATCGGTATGATTATTTTGAGGAGCGAAAAATAGCTCACCAGCGAGTAGCCAACGCCATAGAAGCCTTAATACACCTATGATGTACAGGTGTGTTTAGGCTGTATTTATTGACTATCGACAACCATAAGCCAAGACCCTGAACTACAACCTATACAAAGAATCGGGATTTTGATGGACTCGCTTGGACACCTCTGGACAATCAGCAGCCTGCATCACACAACAGCAAATGTGGCCACGAATCGCTGTCCTGCTACCCTGCGCCGCCCAATGGCTTATGCATAATCTTTTAACCTGATCCAGCTCCCTAGCGCCACAGGTTGTCGCTTCTGCCTCGGATTCATTTTTGCCAGCCAGGTTGTTTAGTCAATCTATAACCGCTCAAGATACTGGCCGCTTGCGAAAAGATGGCGCCGCTTATACGCAGGGAAATTTGTTGGAGCCTGTTGTGCTCGCCGCTGGGGGGGGGGCGGCGGCGTTACACCAAATCGGCAGAAAGACAGCGACATCACTCGCATCGGTCGGGTCACGACTTGGATGCATGCGAATTATCAAAAGTCTTTCAAAGTCGGGGAGCTGACCGCTATGCCGAATATAAGCCCCGCGTTTTTCATCGGCATTTCAAGACCATCAGCCAGCTAACCCAGGTGCAGTTCCAGGAGCGGGTGCGTTTGCAGGAAGCCTGGCGGCTGCTATTCAGCGAGCAGGACGTGGCCAGCGTTGATTACCTGGTCGGTTATGAAAGCCCGTCCCAGTTCAGCCGCGACTACCACAAGCTTTTTGGTGCTCCGTCAGATCGAGACAAGGCGATGATGCGGTCTAGTTTGGCGATTGAGAGTGGGGTTTAGGTGCTCGTAGACATGGAGCTGGCCTACCCCCCTTTGGGGTACGAAATAAGAGATCTGGGAAGATATTGCATCATGCAGTAAAGCGCAGTGTCGAAAATGTAGTACTGCCTTAATTCATTGGCTAAGCTAATAACCCCTTCCTTAAATTGCCATCTAATCAGAACAATCCCCGCTTGCTACCGTGAATCCCATAGTCACTGACCAACCTAATGGATTCACAAGAGGGTAAGACCATGAAAGCTGTGAGCTTCAAGAACCGTAATGTCGATGTGGCCGCCAATCTGTACTTCCCGGAAGGCTTTGATGCGTCCCGGCAGTACCCCACGATTATCTGTGCGCACCCGATCAGTAGCTGCAAGGAGCAGACCTCCGGTGCGATCTATGCCGCCCGGCTGGCGAAAATTGGGTATGTGACGCTGGCGTTTGATGCGTCCTTCCAGGGGGAAAGTGGTGGCGAGCCACGTTTTCTGGAAGACCCGGCGACCCGGGTGGAGGACTTCCGCTGTGCGGTGGACTATCTGGTGACCCAGGATTTTGTGGATGAGAGCCGCATCGGGGTGCTGGGTATTTGTGGCGGTGGCGGTTATGCCGTGCATGCGGCCATGACGGAGCGTCGTATCAAGGCGGTGGGCACCGTGGTGGCGGCCAACTATGGGCGGCTGATGCGCGAGGGGGATATGTCCCCGAATGCAGCGATCCAGACCCTGGAGGCCATTGGCCAGCAGCGTACCGCCGAGGCCCGTGGGGCGGAGCCGCTGATCACCGGCTATATTCCCAACTCGAAAGACGAGTGTGAGCAGGCAGGCATTACCGATATTGATGTGGTGGAAGCGGTGGATTACTACACCACGCCGCGCGGGCAGCAGCCGGGTTCCCCCAACAAGCTGCGTTTCTCAGGGCTGGCACCGGCAGTGGCCTTCGATGCGTTCCATCTGGCTGAGCATCTGCTGACCCAGCCGCTGCAAGTCATCATCGGCAGCAAGACCGGGGCCTTCGGTTCTCACCGGGATGGCTACGAGCTGTATGGCCGTGCGGCGTCGAAAAACAAGGATCTGCTGGTGGTCGATGGTGCCAGCCATTATGACCTGTACGATCAGCCGCAAGCGGTGGATCAGGCGTTGGCAAAACTGCAGCAGTTTTATCAGGATCACTTGTAACACATCGCGACAGCATCAAGGGCGGCCAGGTTGGTCGCCCTTTTTTATATTCGGTCGATTGGTTTCGAGAGCTCTCAGGTAAGGCGCAAGGCATCAACCACCATGGCAAAGGCAGTGGAGGCCTTGCGGCGGCTGGTGTAATAGAGGTGATAGCCGGGAAAGGTGTGGCTATAGCGATCCAGCACGGAGATCAGGCTGCCGTCGTCCAGTCCCGGCTGGGCCAGGGCTTCTGGAAGGTAGGCCAGGCCCATGCCGTCTTTGGCCGCTTGCAGCACTTGCAGGATGCTGTTGAATACCAGTTGTCCTTCCGTGTGGGTTTTCACTTCTTTCTTGCGTACCTGAAACAGCCAGGGGAAGACGCCGCCCTGGGTGGGCAGGCGCAGGTTGATGGCGTTGTGTGCCACCAGGTCCTGGGGTTTTTGCGGTGGCGTGTGTCGGTTGAAGTAGTCCGGTGAGCCCACCACGACCATGCGGATCGGCGGGCAGATCGGTACTGCAATCATGTCCTTGGCAATCAGTCCGGCGCGGCGTACCCCGGCATCGAATCGTTCCTTGGCAATATCCACCAGTCCATAGTCCACGCTTAGTTCCACCTTGATATCCGGGTGGTCACGCAGCAGGGGCTGCAGGGCTGGCCACAGCACGGTGGAGACGGCAAATTCATCGGCGGTGATGCGTACGGTGCCGGCGGGTTTGCCCTTGAGCGAGTGCAGCTCCGCCAGCCCGGCGTCGATATCGTCCAGCGCCGGCCCTACCAGTTCCAGCAGCCGGTCGCCGGCTTCCGTGGTGGTGACGCTGCGGGTGGTGCGGTTGAGCAGCTTCAGGTCCAGCCGCTCCTCCAGGTTACGCAGGGTCTGACTGAGGGGACTGGGACACACCCAGCCCGGCGGCGGCGCGGGTAAAGCTCTGTTCCCGAGCCACGGCCATAAAGGCGATCAGATCGTTCAGGTTCTCTTTCATGACTAATTAGCTGCGCTAATGGCTGATTCGGTATTGATCATGAAAGCATGAAGCGCGGAGGGGTGCCAGATTTAGTGATTCATGCGTGTCACCGACGTCTATCACGGAAAGCAGAATCGTTCTACGGGCTCACTGAGGAAGCAATCCATGAAGGTGTAATCCACCCATTTTTCATCGCTCGTTTGAGTATAGAGTCACTGTAGCAATCGGGCCGGAGGCACTCCGCCAATGGCCGAATTGGGCCATCCGTTATTGTATTGCCACCGCCACTGTGTGGTTAATAGCTGGGCATGGGCAACGCAGGTGAACTCGTGGAGATCCAGCCACTCGCGCCATGTCGTTCGATTAAATCGTTGTCCCCGTTTCCACAAAACCTCAGGCCTGCATCTTCTTCAACAGTGCCTCACACACCGTCTGATTCATATAGCGCGGTACCGCATAACTGAAATGCGCTTCCTGCAATGCAGCCCTGGCAATGTCGGGAACATCTTCGCTGCGCAATGCGTCCAGCTTCTCGGGAATGCCAAGCTCCTGTTTCAGTTCGCGGACACGTTTGATGAATTTTCCTGCCAGCGCTTCATCGGTTTCACCGCCCTGCTCCAGGCCGCTGACGCGGGCCAGTTCGGCCAGGCGCTCAATGCAGGCGGGGGCGGAATATTCGAGTACGTGAGGCAGCACAATGGCATTCGCCAGGCCATGGGGCGTGTGATAGTGGGCGCCGAAGTTGTGGGCAATGCCGTGGGCGTAGCCAAGACCGGCGCGGTGAGAAGCTGGCCTTTACTACCTTGCTTTTACTTTTTGTCGTTACCGCATTCATCCCGGACCTCCTTAACAGGGAAGCCGGCCTGCGAACCGGCAGGCCGGCACCCTGTATGTGACAGTTCAGTCTTTACGGTACTCAGTCATTGCGATACATGGTTACCACACAGGCACCACCCAGACCGAGGTTATGCTGCAAGGCCACCCGTGCACCGTCTACCTGACGCTTGTCCGCCTGACCGCGCAACTGCCACACCAGCTCAGTACATTGCGCCAGCCCGGTGGCGCCCAACGGATGGCCCTTGGACAGCAGGCCACCGGATGGATTGGTCACATACTTGCCGCCATAGGTGTTGTCACCATCCCAGATGAATTGCTCCGCACCGCCTTCCGGGCACAGACCCAGGCCTTCATAAGTGAGCAGCTCATTGGCGGTAAAACAGTCATGCAACTCGACCACATTGATGTCTTGCGGACCAATGCCGGCCTGCTCGTACACACTCTCTGCAGCCGCGCGTGTCATGTCGTAGCCGACCATCTTGATCATGGATTTTTCGTCAAAGCTGCTGGCGAAATCCGTGGTCATGGCCTGGGCGGCGATATACACCGGATTCTCAATGCCATGCTTTTTCGCGAACTCGTCCGAGCACAGGATCGCCGCACCGGCACCACAGGTGGGAGGACAGCACTGGAAGCGGGTGAGCGGATCAAACACCTCGTCGGACGCCATGATTTCTTCCAGCGACAGCACCTGGTTGAACAGCGCGTAGGGGTTGTTGCCGGCATGGCGGCGCGCCTTCTCGGCGATCTTGCCGAAGGTTTCCCGTTTGGTGCCGTGCTGCCACCGGTACTCGCGGCCCGCGCCACCGAACATCTGTGCCGCCGGCGGCGCCTGGTTGAAACCCTGCGCATCCATCATCACCTGCGCATGCTGACTCATGGGGTTTTCGCGATCATTGAACTTGGAGCCCAGCGCCCCGCGTTCCATTTTCTCGAAACCGAGCGCAATCACACATTCGGCCAAGCCGCCCTCGATGGCCTGGCGGGCCAGGAACAGGGCCGACGACCCGGTGGAGCAGTTGTTGTTCACATTGACCACAGGAATACCGGTCAATCCCAGCTCATACACGGCGCGCTGACCACAAGTGGAATCGCCGTAGACATAACCGCAGAACGCCTGCTCCACATCGCTGTACTGGATGCCGGCATCCTTCATGGCGGCGAGGCCTGCAGCCTTTGCCATCACATGGTAATCATCGCTGGCACCGGGCTTGGCAAACTTGGTCATCCCGACACCGATTACATTCACTCTACGTTTCATTGTCGTTTCTCCGAATTCGGGTGTTACAGGATTTGTTCGAGTTTGCGTACCAGCGACAGATCACCGTCCACGCGCATGTCGCCTTGCTGATACAGGGCGCGCAAGGCCACCTTGCCGGTAATCAGATCGGCCAGCTTGCCGTCGTCCAGTGTCATCACCGCCGCAGCGTCTTTTTCGCCGCTGGAGACAGCAGGCGACGAATCGGACAGGTCGATAAACCAGGCACTGTCAGGGCGTTGTACCTTGATCTGCAATACACCACCCTGCCCGCCGATGGCGGACAATTTTTCCGCCAGCTGCGGCAGCACTTTTTCCGCCTGCGGTTCTTTCTGCTTTTTCGGTGGCGCGGCGGCGGTGTCCGGCTGGCCGGAGGCCAGTCGCTTGTCCCGCGCCTGATCCACCAGCTTCGGGTCCATGCCCTGCAACACGGTGAGCTTGTTGGAGGCCATCACATTGCCGTCGATCTTCAGCTCGCCACCGAAGAACAGTTTCTGCACGGCGGCCAGGTCACCGCCAAACAGGGTCGGCGCATGTTTGGTATCCAGTTCCAGCGTCACATCCGCCTTGTCCAGTTGCCCCGGCCCGGCGGTGCCCGGTGCATTCTTCAGATCGATATAGAAATCCTGATCCGGGTTGCTGAACGCAAACTGGAAGCTGGTGCCGGTCTTCTCGATCAGGTCCGGGTTGTCGGCGATGAAGTGGCCGATGGCACTGAACACATCCGCCATGGTCGGCTCCTGCGATTCGACCGGTGCGGCGGCAGCTTGTGAACCACCACCGTCAGCCACACGCTTGTCGCGTTCCTGTTCGGCCAGTTTCGGGTCCATGTCCTGCAACACGGTCAACTTGTTGGAGGCCATCACGTTGCCGGAGATTTTCAGCTCACCACCGAAGAACAGTTTCTGCACGGCAGCGAGATCGCCACCAAACACGGTGGAAAGGTGCTCGCTGTCCAGTGCCAGGGTCACGTCCGGTTTGTCAATCGTGCCCGGCCCTGCCGCGCCCGGTGCATTTTTCAGGTCAATAAAGAACTGCTGATCCGGATTGCTGAACTCGAACAGGAAACTGGTGCCGGTCTGGTCGACCAGTTCCGGCTTCTGCTCGATGTAGGTCGCCACCGCGGCGAACACATCGTCAGGCGTCACCGCCTGCTCCACCTGCGGCGCAGAATCTTCCTCGGCGGAAGCCTGCTCCGGCACCGGCGCCTCTGCCGGAATCTCGGAGAACAGCTCGATGGCGGCATTCTTCAGCACCACCTCGTTACGCTCTTTCACCCAGGTTTCGAAGATGATGCGGTTATCGGATTCCTTCCACATGCGTGTTTCCAGGGTTTCACCCGGGAACACCGTCTTGGCAAAGCGCACCTTGATGCTCTTGAAGTAACGGCCATCGTTATTGCTGAACGCCTTGATCACATGGCGGCCCGCGTAACCAAAGGTACAAAGCCCGTGCAGGATCGGTTTGTCATAGCCAAAGGCCTTGGCA
Source organism: Alcanivorax sp. DSM 26293 (assembly GCF_900107995.1). Classification (GTDB taxonomy): domain Bacteria; phylum Pseudomonadota; class Gammaproteobacteria; order Pseudomonadales; family Alcanivoracaceae; genus Alcanivorax. The sequence goes on from NZ_FNUM01000004.1 coordinate 200,033, forward strand.
AACGCCGGGTCCGCATGCAGCGGGTTCCAGTCACCGCACAGGCGGTACAGCAATGTCTGGTTGGCGTCGGTTTTTTCCTCGATCACCGCATCCGGTTCGCGGGCGGGCGGCACATTGATCTCGCCGGAATCGCCACGCTCACCGCCCCAGCCACCGGCACCTTTCACGAACGAGGTCATCTCGTTGTAGGCCACCTCGTTACCGTTCTCGTCGGTGGAAGTAATGGCGAAGGTGACGACTGCGTTCGGGTCCTTGTCCAGCGCCTTCTTGAATTTGAAGGTGTGTTTCAGCTTGGCATGCGGCGGCAGTGGCCGCTTGATCTCGGTGTACTGCTCACCATGCAGTAAGCGGTCAAAACCAAAGTTCATCCCCGGCAAGGTCAGCGCACCTTCCTTCGCCGCTTTCAGCATCGCGCCGATCTGCGGCATGACGCCATAGGTGGGCAACGCCTGGAAATTGCCGCCCAGCTCGTAGACGAATTTCAGTTCATCTTTATCGAGCGGGTCACGGGCGGCGCCAACACTCAGCGCGTACAGCGACAAATCATTTTCATCATAGGCCGATTCCAGCTCGACGCTTTCCTTGCTGGCCACATCCAGATCGATGAACTCGTTGCCGCCCAGAGACGGATTATTGATGTTGTCGAGGATCGGCGAGAAGGATTCGTTGACGTTGGACGGATGATCCGCGTCGGTAAAATCGGTGATCTTGTCCCAGCGACGGGCCACATCATCGACGCTGAATGCCTTGCCGAGCGGGAAGTTGTTGCCCTGGGTGCGCTCCCAGCGCAGCTTGCTGATGTAACCGGCGCCCACTTCGAAGATGCCCTTGGTCTCTTCACAGTCTTCATGACACAACCAGGCCACCAGTGGGCTGACCGCTTCCGGCTTCAGGTTTTCCAGCAGATTCGGCGGCATGATGGTTTCCGTCAGCCGCGAGGCGGCAATCGGCGCGATGGTATTCACATGAATGTTCTTGCTGCGCCCTTCCTCGGCCAGACAGTTGGCCAGCCCGGCCAGTCCCAGCTTGGCGGCACAGTAGTTGGCCTGACCGAAGTTGCCATACAGGCCCGCTGCCGAGGTGGTCATGATGATGCGGCCATAGCCCTTCTCGCGCATGATCGGCCAGGCCGCATGGGTCACGCTCATGGAGCCTTCCAGGTGGACTTTTAGCACCAGGTCCCAGTCCTGCTTCGACATCTTGGCGAAGCTCACATCACGCAAGATGCCAGCATTGTTGACCACGATGTCCACGGTGCCGAAGTTATCCAGGGCGGTCTGCACTATCGACTCGCCGTTTTCCACGGAGTCATAGTTGGCAACCGCTTTTCCCCCCATGGCCCGGATCTCTTCCACCACCTTGTCTGCGGCGGACGATGACTTGCCATCACCGTGGGCACTACCACCCAGATCGTTAACCACCACCTTGCAGCCGCGCTCGGCCAGGGTCAGTGCATGCTGGCGGCCCAACCCGCCCCCGGCACCGGTGACGATGGCCACACGATCATCAAAACGACGTTCTGCCATGATGCTTTCCTCTTTTCATTCCCGGGCCCACTTGCCGCGCGAGCCCGGGAAAATCTTTAGATAGAGCGGGAAATGAGTTCTTTCATGATTTCGTTGGTGCCGCCGTAGATGCGGTTGGCACGGGTGTCGATATAGGCGCGGGCGATGGGGTACTCGAGCATGTAGCCGTAGCCACCGTGTAGCTGCACACAGCGATCAACCACATTACTGAGCAAATCGGACACCCAGTACTTGGCCGCACAGGCTGCCTCGGGGGACAAGGCATTGCGCACCACCAACTCCATACAGCGATCCACATAGACCCGCGCAATCTGGATTTCAGAACGCATCTCGGCCAGTTCAAAACGGGTGTTCTGGAACGCCGCCACCGGCTTGCCAAACGCCTGCCTCTGTTTCACATATTCCACGGTGGTTGCCAGCGCATGCTCGGCAGCCGACGCACAGATGATGGCGATCATCATCCGCTCCCAGGCCAACTCCTTCATCAAGGCAATAAAGCCCATACCCTCGGCGCCCAGCAGGTTTTCCTTAGGCACCTTGACGTTGTCGAAGAACAACTCGCAGGTGTCCTGCCCGCGCATGCCCACTTTCTTCAGCGGCTTGCCCTTGGAGAAGCCCTCGCGATCCGCCTCGATAATCATCAGGGATACACTTTGTGCTCCCAGATCCGCCGGCCCGGTTCGCACCGCCACCACCGCCATGTCACAGAGGTAACCGTTGGTGATAAAGATTTTCGAGCCATTCACCACATAGTGATCACCCTCAAGGGTGGCAGTGGTCTTGATGCGCTGCAGATCGGAACCGGTACCCGGCTCGGTCATGGCCACGGCAGTGACCGCTTCACCGGTGGCCATTTTGGGCAACCACTGGCTTTTCTGTTCATGGGAGCCAAAGTTGTTGATGTAGTTGGCAACAATGTCCGAATGCAGCGCAAAGCCGCTGGCCGAATCACCCACCCGGGCCTGCTCTTCCATAAGAATCATCGAGTAGAGGCGGTCAACGCCGCAGCCACCGTATTCCTCGGGCATGGTGGCACACAGCAGCCCAAGCTCACCCGCCTTGTTCCACAGCTCGCGATCGAGATGCTGCTGCTCTTCCCACTTCTCGTGATAAGGGGCAATTTCCGTCTCGAAGAAACGTCGAGCGGTGGCGCGAAACGCTTCATGGTCTTCATTGAACAGGGTACGGGGAATCATTGGCGACACAGCCGCCGGTACATGCACGTCACTCATTACAGGTTTTCCACTGTTGATTCATAAACATGACAAGAACTCTATAACTTACAATACGTACGTTCAACTTGTTTTTAATCGTTCGCGCGCATAAGCTATATATCGTTTAGAATCAGCATCCTACGCCAGAGAAAGCAAACCCGACAACAGGCAGATAACGTCATGAAGGCACAGCGACGAACCCAGGAACAACGTAGCGATGCCATGCGAGAACGCATCATCCAGGCGGTACTCACGTGTCTTGAGAAGGACGGATTTGCAGGCACGACAGTGAGTCGCATCATCGAGGTCGCTGGCGTTTCCCGGGGAGCACCGCTACACCATTTCCACAGCAAAGCCGCCATGATTGCCGCTGCTGCCGAGCAACTGATTCGCCAGCAATATATTCAACTGGGCAAAGCCATTGCCAAGCTGCACGGCTCTGAGGACCGACTGGAAGAGCTGATCTTTGGCGCCTGGAAAAATGTCTTTGATCAACCGGAATACATCCCGTTGATGCAGCTACTGACCGCCAGCCAGCACGATCAGGAACTCGCCGCCATTTTGCAGCGCGTCTGGACATCCAGTTATTTCATCGTGGGTAACGCAGCCGATCACTACCTGGAGGCCACCAAGGAAGATACCGATGTGCGCTCGATGATGATGTTGACGCAATGGCTATTGCGCGGCATGGCACAGGACCTGCACATCGTTGCGGACAAGGCGCTGTTTGACCGTTATCTGAAGCTTTGGTGTGACACGCTTGCCCTTCACTTGCGAGCTAGGGCGGGCGTAACGACACCGCCCCCTTATCCACCCAGGTGGGATCTACCGCTGACTGATGTTTGACGGTAGCTATCTCAGCACGCCATGTTTATGTCAACGTATCGCTTATCCAATACTCGATATGTCACAGCATTTCGCCCCTGGCTAGCAGCGATAATGGCAGACAGGGGTATCCTCAGTTGAGCATACGCCAATAATACAAAGGTACCCGAGTATCGCTACGACTGATGCACAGGTGTTTATGGGCAAAGTCAGTGGAATTTCCAAGACAGGGAAGAGGCTGGCTACACCAATTACTACACTTTCAGTACGGTTACAGAAGCCGGACTGAAATACAGCCTAACCAGCTGATTTAAATAAAAGTACAAAGTCGAAAAAGGTGTTGCCCAACACGGTTAGCCCATCAAAAATAACCTGAAGATGGGGCCCGAACCCCTAGCGAGTAGCAGTGTATCGCAGCCCTCACGACAAGTCATCGAACGATGGAAAATCGCCAGCACAGCCAGGATCGTCCCACTGAAGAGACTCCAACACTCTATAATATTTTCCTTTCCACACAGGCATCCACCTTAGGCCCCAATGAGTGATCGTACATTCAGATGTAGTGTCAAATTAACTATCTCACTACAATTTACCCAGCCGATGCTCTCAAGGAGGCCATGCCAGTGGATCCCTCCTTTAAACCGGAATCTCTATTGGGATACCACGAAAGGATGACCGGTTACTGATCGCACTTCGCATGCTTCAGATTAAAGACTTCAGCTCGATATCCGTATTACTCAATGCGTCAGCGCTAACGCTCTTGCGTTGCTGGACCAACTGCTTGCCCACCATGAAAGCAATGGGCAGATTGACCGCGTCAACAGCAATGACAGAGCCCTCGAGCAGATAGAACACCGCAAATCCCTTATCATTGGTGGTGCCGCGCAGCACCCGCTGATCATGATTTTGCGACAGCCCAACCATCTGTAAGCGGACGTCATATTGGTTCGACCAGAACCATGGTGCGCTATCGTAGGGCATCTCCTCGCCCATCAAGGTCGCCGCCGCCGTACGCGCTTGATCAACCGCGTTGGCAACAGACTCAAGCCGTTGCATCTTTTCGAAAAAAAGATTCCGGTGGCGGGTACAGTCGCCGATTGCCAAGATGTCGCGATCATCAGTGCGGGTAAATTCATCCACGACAATACCGTCATCGCAGAGTAGGCCAGCGTTCTCGGCCAATGTAGTTTCCGGTATGACACCTATTGATACGAGCACGATATCAGCCGGAACATTGCCACCATCGGCCAAGGTCACGCCTGCCACACGCCCCTTATCACCCGCTTCGAAGCCAGTTACCGCCGTGCCAAGACGCACATCAACGCCAGCAGCAGTGTGCTTGGCGTAGAAAAACGTGGACATTTCTGGCCCCGTAACACGCTGCATCAAGCGTTCGGCGGCTTCCAGGACCGTGACATTAACACCTTTCTTGATAGCGCTGGCAGCCACTTCAAGGCCAATATAACCGCCGCCCACGATGACCAGGCGTTTACCCGGCACTAATTGATTGCGCAGAGCATCGGTGTCAGCGATATCATGCAGATAGTGTATTCCTTTCAAATCTGATCCGGGCGCTTTAAGGCGACGAACATGTGACCCCGTCGCCAGAACCAATCGATCGTATTTCAATGTGCTTTGATCCGACAACTTGATGCTTTTCGCGTATCGGTCGATCCCTTCGACGCGCACACCGAGCCGCAACTGCTGCCCCGCATTCTCATACACCGAACGCGGCTTCAGGTACAGAGACGACTGATCAACCTCTCCTGCAAGATAACTTTTGGACAAAGGTGGACGCTGGTAGGGAGGATGAGGCTCATCGCTCACCAGTACTACCTCATGCTGATATTTCTTTTGCAGCAAGGCTGTCAAGAGCGTACCGGCTGCATGTCCACCACCAACGATGACTGTCGTATCTTTCTTTTTGTTAACCATAGGTTGTCTCTTTTGTGCGCCTTGGAAGCGTATTTTCATATCCCAACACCGCAGGTGAGCAAGAGGCCGCGATATCGATCGCGCACGCACAGGATGCCTAACTGCTGAGCATCTCAGCATCCTCAAGTATCATCGCGGCTCCCTTCTCGCCGATCATGGTTGCCGGCTGGTTGGTGTTACCGCCGACCAGTGTCGGCATGATAGAGGCATCAACTACCCTCAAGGATCGCAGGCCGTGCACTCGCAGACGCGAATCGACCACCGCCATCGGATCCACACCCATCTTACAGGTTCCGACTGGATGGTAGGCGGACTCGCCGCTACGCCGCACCCATGCGGCCAGGTCCTCATCATTCTGCAGCTCCGACCCTGGCGACATCTCGACTTCGTGGTGCAAGCAGAATGCAGGCTGCGCCAAGATCTTACGCACCAGACGTACCCCGCGAACGAGCTGCTCGACGTCGGCGGATTCGGCCATGTAGTTGGGATCTATCAACGGGGCAGTGAACGGATCAGCACTGTGCAAACCAATCCGCCCACGCGACAATGGCCTAAGTCCGTAGATCATCACTATGTAGCCATAACCACTCATTGCGACCTTCATGTCCCTCCCGTGATCGGCGTACAGCATAGGGCCAAAGTGTAGTTGCAGGTCGGGTATCGCCTCCTCCGGCCGGGAGCGGATGAACCCGCCTGCCTCGGCGCCGTTGCTGGACAGCACACCGCGCCGACCGATCAGGTATTGCAGCAGTGCCCCCAGGCCCTTTAGCCAGTAGCTAGGATGCATCGAGATACTCTGGCGGCTGCGCGTTCTGGCGCGCACGAACACGTCGATATGGTCCTGTAGATTCTGTCCAACGCCCTCCAGGACATGACGCAATTCAATGCCATGCCGGTACAGCTCCTCACGCGGACCGATGCCGGATAACATTAGCAATTGCGGCGAGTTGAACGTTCCGCCGCAGAGCACAACTTCGCGCCCGGCACTGACCTGCACCAGCCCCTTAGCGCTTCGGTACTCGACACCGGTGGCACGGGTGCCATCAAGCAGCACACGGGTAACATGCGCGCCGCTGCGAACCGTCAGGTTGGAACGCTCCTCGGCGGGTTCGAGATAGGCGCGCGCATTACTGCACCGCATGCCGTCTTTCTGATAAGCGTAGTAGAACCCCACTCCCTCCTGCTCACTACCGTTGAAGTCCCTATTGAGCCGGTACCCTGCCTGCCTCGCTGCCTCAACGAAGGTCGCACTTAACGGGTTGGTGTAACGGCGCTCGGCAACATTGAGCGGACCTCCGAGGCCATGAAATTCAACCTCGGCCGGGTTCAGCTTCGGCTCGAAATGTTCGGATCTACGAAAGTAAGGTAGAACATCAGTGTATGACCACCCATCACAGCCCTGCCGCGCCCATTCGTCGTAGTCCCAGGCATGCCCGCGGATGTAGACCTGCGCGTTCATGCCACTAGAACCACCAAGCATTCTGCCCCGCGGCTGGAACAAGACACGGTCATGCATATGGGGCTGCGGTTCGGTATTGAACTGCCAATTGAATCGGCGGCTGAACATCAGCTGCAGGAAACCCAACGGCATGTTCACAAAAGGGTTACCGCGGCTCTCAGGTCCGGCTTCAAGCAGCAGCACCGAATAGCGGCCGCTCTCGGACAAACGGCTTGCAACCGCACACCCAGCAGAGCCCGCGCCGACCACCACATAATCGAATGCTTCAGGCGACACCCCGCTCAGACATTTCATTAACTTTTTGCCGTCAGCTTGACCATCAATTTGGAATAGCCCCGCACGAAGTTAGACTGCACACGCTCGGGCTCGCCAACAACTTCAATATTCTCGAAGCGTTTCAGTAACTCTTCCCACAGAATGCGAAGTTGCAGCTCGGCCAAGCGGTTACCCATGCAACGGTGAATGCCGTAACCAAAAGAGATATGGTTTCGCGCGTCCTTGCGATCAATAATAAGTTGATCAGGGTTTTCGAACTTGCGTTCGTCCCGGTTTCCCGAGGCATACCACATTAACACCCGGTCCCCTTTCTTGATGGTCTGACCACGAAGCTCAACATCCTGGGTAGCAACCCTGCGCATATTCGCCAACGGGGTTTGCCAACGGATGATTTCCGAAACCATATTCGGAATCAACTCCGGTTTTGCCTTCAGTTTTCTAAATTCCTCGGGAAACTGATTCAAAGCCAGCACGCCACCACTCATCGAGTTGCGAGTGGTATCATTTCCACCAACAATAAGCAGCGCCAGATTCCCGATAAACTCCATCGGCCGATTGATCAGGTCTTTTGTATCTTCGTTGCTCTGCAGCATACTGATCAAATCGAAACCGGGTTCTTCGCCGGAAGCACGTCGCGCCTCCTTGTCTCGCCACAGCCTGGAGAACGCCCTCGCCATATCTGCCGCGTCATCAAACATGACATCTTCGTCGGTAAATTCTCCACCCGTGGCGGATGCCGCGCCAGACAAACGATCAGACCATTCAACGAGTTTGTGACGATCCTCATAAGGGAAATCCAGCAACGTAGCGAGCATACGGCCAGTCAGTTCTTTGGACACCGCCGGCACCCAATCGAAAGGTTTATCCAGAGGCAAGCTGTCTAGCACTTCCGCCGCACGAGAACGAATCAGCCCTTCCATTTCTTTAAGGTTTTTCGGAGCAACGACGCCCTGCACCGCTCGGCGCTGTACATCATGTTTGGGCGGATCCATGGCGATAAACATTTCCACCGATAGTCCGTCCGGTGGATCACCCAGAATAATTTGCGGCTCAGAGGAAAACAGTTCATGGCTCTTGTCGACGAACAAAATATCTTCATAGCGCGTTATTGACCAGAAAGGCCCGAATGGACTGTTCTTCTGGTAATGTACCGGAGCTTCATCTCGTAACCGCTTAAAATAGGCGCGCCACTGATCTTGTCGATACAGAAAAGGGTTGCTGGTGTCGATATCTTCCAGTGCCAAGGTGCTAACATCAGGCAGGGGAGTTTCGACAAACTCCATTTGTGTGGAGCGAGAACCCACGGCCTTTCTCTTTGCCTTCATCAACATTTTCATGGTTTTAATCTGAAAATGCATTGGCACCACTTTCGACGAAACGTTGAAAACCTTGGTCTGCAAACTGTTGCTTGAGCTTGTTTTTGTTGACATAGCTTTCTCCCTGCTTACATCTGGAATTCAGGCAAATGCACGGTCATACCGTCCATCGCCTCAGTAATTTCTACCTGGCAGCCCAGACGCGAGGTTCTCGCCCGCTCCGGGGTCATGGACAGCATCTGTTCTTCCGCGTCACCAACCGTTCCGGTATTGCCGAACCACTCATCGGCAACAATCATGTGGCAGGTACCACAGGCGCACTCGCCGCCACAATCACCATCGATACCTGGCACGGCGTTATCAACCGCAACTTGCATAAGCGTAGAACCCGCCCTGAATTCCGTCACATGCTCGGTATCGTCATGTTCAATAAAGATAATTTTTCCCACAGCGCGTCTCCTAGTATTTATGTCTAACCTGAAGATTGGCTATATAGCGGCATGCCAGCGAGGACATTTCTTGACAGGACGGGGACATTTAAAGACAGTAATGACTTTCCGAGGAGAGGCTAATGGCAATAACTACGCAGAGTGATAGCTTGCAAAGCGTGGATGCTGATATCCCATCGAACTACTCACGCCTTATCGCCCGTGAACTTGGTCTGAGTGCACGAGAGCTGCCCCGACTCCTGCGCAAAACAGATGTGGATGTTACGCAATTACTCAAAGATGAGAGTCGACTCACCGCAACCCAACAGATGCAGATCTTGCGTAATGCTTTGGATCTATCCGGTAAACCAGAGTTCGGCTTGCGGTTGGGCAGGCGCCTCACCCCGGCAACCCATGGGGTGATGGGCTTTGTTGCTAACAGCAGCCCCGACCTTTATACCGCGCTGCAAGCCGTTCACACTTTCCTGCCTACGCGAGCAAGCTTTATTCAGGTGAACCTGCAAAACACTGAGGATTATCTGGAATGTGTTGTGAGCTTTCAGGTAGCGATGGACAACGACGTGGAGCGCTGCTTGGCAGATACTGTGATCAAGGCTTTTTTTGAAATTGGCGAGTTCATCGTAGGTCGCCCATTGTATGAATCAGAGGTTCATTTCCCCCATCCAGCCCCCGTCTACCAGGACATGTACCGGGAGTATTTACCAGGCAAAGTTTACTTCGACTGCAATCACTTCAAACTAAAATTAGCAATGGAGTTATGTCGAAAGCCGAACGCATCAGCCAATCATGAAAGCTATCATCTGGCCTTTCAGCAGTGCGAATCCATGCTTGCGCGCCTTCAGAACCCTGAACCGGACTATCGGACTCGGCTACAGAAAATGATGCTTTTCCGACCACCCGGGACACTGAGTGAAGATGAAGCCGCCGCCTCCCTCTTCATGAGCAAACGCACCCTTGCACGGAAGCTCAAGAAAGAAAACAGCAGCTTCAGAAAGATTCGCGATGAAGTGCTATCCAGGCAAGCAGCAAGCTATTTATGCGAGAGTCAGCTCTCGGTCGAAGCAACCGCTACACTGTTGAATTATCATGACACTGCCAGCTTCAGACGGGCGTTTAAACGCTGGTTTGGTCAGACTCCTGATCAGTACAGACAAAGGACGGGCACATAAGCCGTGCTGACAGTCAGCAATCAGCGCTGGTCATGACTTCTCATTCAATAGATCGTCTAGCGCTTGAGCACACCGTCTTTAATTACCACCCACACAAAGTCACCGATATCTTTTACGGTATACCGCCCGCCCTCGTTAAACCATGTTGCGACCCAATTTAACGCTCCCAAGCCGATAAGGCGCAAAAGATCACGATCTACATCCGCACGAATCAGGTTTTGAGAGGACAAGGATTGGATCATAGCAGACCAAAGAAGTTCGTATCTGTCTCGTAGATCAATCATTTCCTTGCGTGACTGGCCCTGCAAGGAGCGCCATTCAAAAAGGAGGACATAGACCATATCCGACCCACCAACCAGCAACTCAAGGTGAGCATTGATCCCCTGACGCAACTGCTCAAGCGGCTCACTTTCCCCCCGAATGGCCTCAGACAAGGCCGTAGACGCTTGCTCAAGCGCAAGGCGCATCAAGTCGACCAGAATGCTTTCCTTGGAGGGGTAACGGTAATGCAAGCTGCCAGGCAGCATGCCACAAGCCTCGGCGATTTCTTTAACGGTGGTTTTATCGAACCCCTTTTGACGAAATAGACGAGCTGCAGCACCGAGCACAAACACTCGATCCGCCTCCGCCACCGGCGTTACCTGATTTTTCTTTCTTCCCACAAGGCACTCCCATGCTGTAAGCCTTTGATTCTAGCATTCCTTTTAAAGTCGGCCCAGCCTTCCTGGCCGATGGCACTATTCGATCTATACAGATAAAAACACGCTGTCTACCTTATAATCTTGAATTTGGTTGGTCATACAAATAAAGTCCAATGAATGCACTTTACTTGGGAGCGATCCAATGGCTCTGGCAAACCGCAAGATTGGTTACGACGAGGTTGTAACCCGTGACATTCACTTTCCCATGAACATCGAAAACGTGGCTCGCCACTGGTTTCGCAACGACCCGTGGTCCACTCACTGGATGAATGCCATTCTCGCCGCCGTCCCCGACGGTGAACGCTGGGTGATGAATTCTGCAAGACGGCAGCTTGGCAAGCTTGACGATCCAGAAGTGCTGAACGCAGCTAAAGAATTCATTCGCCAGGAGCGCATTCATGCTCGTGAGCACGATGAAATGAACGCCATCGGCGTGCAACACGGGGTTCCCATCGACAAGGTTGAAGGCGTGTTCAAGCTGATCCGTAAGCAACTCCAACACCGCCTCAGTGACGATATGCAGAGCTCCATCGCAGCGGCGTTTGAACATTTCACGGCCATTATTTCCTCGGTACTGCTTGAGCACCCGGAGCTGTTTGACGAAACCCACCCGGATTTGCGTGCCATGCTCTACTGGCACTTTGTCGAAGAAACCGAGCACAAGAGCGTCAGTTATGACGTCTTCGTCGATGCCAGTGGTGGTGGCTACCGCAGTTACCGACTGCGTATCAGTGGCATGCTACTGGCCATTGCCCTGGGCTTCCCCATTATGATCGGCAACCAGACCTATCTGCTCTACAAGGATCGTCAAATTCTGAATTTGTGGTCCGCCGCCAAAATGACCAAAGTCCTGTTCTGGCGTCCCGGCATTCTTTCCAAGGTACTCGCTGGCGTGCCCCCCTATTTCTCCCCCACTTTCCACCCGTGGGATGACGATAACCGTGATGTAATCCGGATCTGGAAACGCGCCTACGAAAGAACTGGCGACCCTCATAAGGCCTATCAAGCGCTCAGAGACCACCGAGCCAACAATGTACACGGTACATTCGAAACGCCACAACCTGAACCCGCATGGGGGCAGGCATGAAAAAGAAACCCTTGCACCCGTCAACTCAGGCGGCAGCTGTCATCACCGGGGCGGGTAGCGGCATCGGTCGTAGCTTTGCTTACGAAGTTGCCCGTCGAGGCGGTTCGGTACTGTGTGTCGATATCAATGAAGAGCGCGCCGAACAGGTGGCGATCAGCCTGCGAGCACTCGGTACTCACGCGGTAGCCCTGGGGTGTGATGTCGGCGATGAAAAACAGATGGCATACCTGGCGGAAAATGCCGAGCCTTTGCTCGGCAGGCCGGTAACCCTGGTAATCAACAACGCCGGCGTCGGCCTCGGTGGCCCAATCGGCGAGGTGTCACTTGAAGATTGGCACTGGTGCATGAACGTCAATCTATGGGGAGTTATTCACGGCTGCCATTATTTTGCCCCTCAGCTTCGCGATCTGGGCTATGGAGGCATCATCAATGTGGCCTCTGCTGCCGCATTCGGGTCCGCCCCGGAAATGGCCGCCTACAACGTCACCAAGGCGGGGGTGCTGGCCCTGTCCGAAACGCTGTCTTCTGAACTGACCGGTACCGGCGTAAAAATCACGGCCCTGTGCCCAACCGTGGTCCCGACCAATATCGTCGAGAATGGGCGCCTGCCTGAACGTCGCCGTGACTTTGCCCGTTCAGCGATGACCCGCTATGCCCTCACCAACGCCGACCAGGTGGCCCGACAGACCCTCAGTGCCCTTGATCGAGGTGAGCTTTACATGCTGCCACAAATTGACGGCCGGCTTGCCTGGCGGTTGAAACGCCTGACGCCACGACTATACGCCCGCGCGATTGGCGAAGCTTACAGAATGCTGGCTGATTAAACCGCATTAGTGGAAACGAAACACGCAAGGAATTCAATATGGCCTCCATTCCTACAACAATTTTGAAGCTACTTTTTCGCGCCGGCATGAAGCGTGATATACGCGACCCGGACAAACTGGTAAGACATCTTCGCAGGGTGATGAACGCGCCTTTGGCCCCCTCTCTGCTGCCACGCGGAGTGCGACTCAAGCGAGGCAAGGTTGCAGGAATAGCTGGCCACTGGCTAGGCACCGCAGACCCACAAATCACCATACTCTACCTGCATGGTGGCGCCTTCATCGGCGGGCGGCTTGATACCTATCACCACTTTTGTGGCCGTTTGGCTCACGCCCTGAATGCGCGGGTCTTTCTTCCGGATTACCGACTAGCCCCTGAGCACCCCTTCCCGGCAGCAACGGATGACGCCTTTAATGTGTATCGTGAACTGATCGCAGACCCTCGCCCTGTGGTCATTGCGGGAGACTCTGCGGGAGGCAACCTGACGTTAGTCACATTGCTGCGTGCCCGTGATCAGCTGCTGAAAATGCCGGCTTGCGCCCTCGCCATTTCGCCGGCATCGGATGCGCGAGGCACCCTGATGTCCAGACAGGCGAATAGCGACAGCGATACCATGCTTTCCCATGGCATGATTGAGGTGGCAACGGATATCTATCTGGCCGGCGCGGACCCCGCTCACCCGTATGCCTCACCAATCACCGCGGATTTCACCGGCTTGCCCCCTCTACTTTTCACTGTCAGTAGCGAAGAGTGTCTGCGCGACGATACCCATGCAGCAGCACAATGCGCGCGAGATGCGGGGGTGCCCGTGCAGGTTCTGGAGCGCGATGATATGCCGCACGTGTGGCCCGTATTCACCTTTTTGCTACCAGAGGCAAAGCAGGACTTCCCTACCATCGTCCGAATTCTGGAAAAGTATCTGACCAGCAATAACGTCGGCAAAGCCCCATCCCAAACGGTCAATGCTAGCGATAGCGCCATAGTTGAGGTTGCATCATGAATATGGCTGCTGTTGCAATCCATAACCCTCGTCCCAGCGTTACTCCTGATCATGAAGTCATTATCATCGGCGCGGGAATTTCTGGAATTGGTGCGGCAATCCAGCTGCGTGCCGATGGCATCAAAGATATCTTGATCCTTGAGCGAAGCAAGGATGTGGGAGGAACCTGGCGCGACAACCGTTATCCGGGAATCGCTGTCGACATTACCTCGTTTACCTATTCATTTTCCTTCGAACAAAACGCAAATTGGTCTCGCGTTTTTGCGCCGGGAAACGAGCTTTACCAGTATACAAGACAGGTAACAAGCAAGTATGGCATCTACCCACTGATTCGCTTTGGTGTCGAAGTCGCTAGCGCCCGTTTTGATCTCGACAGCCATGTCTGGTTGATCGATCTTACGGATGGCAGGCGACTTAGTGCACGCCATATTGTCTCGGCCTGTGGCGGTTTGATATCACCCAAGATGCCAGATATTGAAGGGCTTGATACGTTCCAGGGCAATGTCATTCACACTGCACGCTGGCCAGATGACCTTGATCTTAGTGACAAGCGAGTAGCGGTAATAGGCACTGGCGCCACTGCAGTGCAACTGATTCCGAAAATTGCCCGCCAGGCTCGTCAACTTGACGTCTACCAGCGCACCCCCATCTGGGTGCTGAAGAAGCCGGATCAGACTCTGCCTGGCTGGCTCAAGGTATTGTTCCGAACCGTACCGGGCTTGCAACGCAGCCTTCGCGGCGCTACCGACACCGTCAGCGAAACCCTGATGGTGCTTTCCGCAATATATTACCGGCAGGCCCCTTGGCTGGTTCGCATGTGTGAAAAGGCGGGCATAAACAACCTGCGCGAACAGCTGCCCAACCGCCAGGACCTGTGGCAAGCACTGACACCGAAATACGGCTTCGGGTGCAAAAGGCCAACGTTTTCCAACGACTATTTCCGAACCTTTGCCCGAAACAACGTTGAGCTTGTCACGACCCCGATCAAGCGTATTACGTCCCGCGGCATCACCACCCAGGACGGCCGCTCACGGCGTATCGATACCTTGATCCTCGCCACCGGTTACAAAACCTTCGAGAAAGGAAATATTCCCTCGTTCGACGTCATCGGCAGCAACAACATCAATTTGGGCGATTTCTGGCATGACTACCGTTACCAGGCCTATGAAGGGTTGACCATTCCGGGCTACCCGAACTTTTACATCATGCTCGGTCCCTATGCCCTTATCGGCACCTCTTACTTCAAGATGGTCGAAGGGAATGCCATCCACCTCTCTCGCTGTATTCGCGAAGCCAACCGACGTGGAGCCAGCCAAGTGGAAATACGTCAGTCCGTCCATGACGCGTATTTCCGCAATATCCAGAAACGCCAGCAAAACACCGTGTTCCTTAACCACAACTGCGCGCTGTCGAACAGTTATTACTTCGACCATCATGGTGACGCGCCAATGCTGCGGCCCTCTACCTCTCTGGAAATGCTGTGGCGAGCCAAGCATTTACCGATGGATCACTACCGGTTCAGTGTACTGGCCGGGCACACTCCCAGCAGACACGACGGCGGGAGACAAGCCTGTGAGCCACATCCCCAGCTGCCAGAGAAGGGCATTCCGGCAAAACAAACAGATAACAATTCTCAGTGACTGTGCCAGAGAAAGTGTGGAGCCTGCTTGTACATGTCACGCCAGCAGAGCTCTCCAGATCCAGTTGACCGTGCGCTTTAGCGCTGCCCAGGAGGCGTTACACCACTCGATAACCCATGCCTGGTCAGCAACAGAACACGGCATCTCGTCATAGACGACGACTGGGCGTCACGCATTAATGTGTGACATTACCGGAGCGCCAGAGCACAACGTCATTACAGTCATGGACACAGACAGCTAAGCCTGAGACCAATATTGGTTGTTTAACCAAACAAACAGAAAATCAGAACAACTCACCATCTATAACCAGAACAGCCCCCTTTAGGAGCCTGAAATGTCTGCAAAAAAAACAAAACGGTTACCTCTCCTTTTCTTCACGTGCACTACAGCATTGCTCTCACCCGGCTTGGCCATTGGCGGTGCTGGCGACGGAGCGAGCACTTATGGGCTAGGCCCAATGAATGCCGGCACTGCCTTGGCATTCAGTCCTTTTGCATCCAACAGCTGGTCGGTGTACTACAACCCGGCCGCCATGGCCCGCTCCCCGGAGGGCGAACTGGGAGTCATTGTGCAGTATGGCGACCAGGAATTACGTGCCAAATCACTGGGAGGAACAGACCCTTTGGAGCGAGAGAATGATATCCTCTCTGACACCAGTTCCGAACTATTATTAATCGGCTTCAAAAGCCGCGTCGCCGGCATTTCCAGCATCGACAAGCCCATTTACTTTGGCCTGAACGTGGGTGTAGACCAATACACATCCAACCTATTGCCCTATCAGGCCAATACCAGCCAGAAAGGGCAGTTTCTACGCTATGAATCTCAGCCACTTTATCTCGCCTTTGGTGGCGCTATCAGCAACGTCCTGAGGGGCGTTGACGTCGGCGCATCAGCACGTCTTACCCTCCAGGCCAAAGCCAACCTGGAAGCAGTTTCAGACCTTGGCGGCAACACAGACTCTGAAAAACTTTCCCTGGAAGCCTCTCCATCCCTATCACCGGCACTAGGTATCAATATCCGCTCTGGAGAAATGTTTTGCGGTACAAGCGAGTGCATGCCTTTTGGAATGGATAAGATGGAGCTGGCTCTTTTCTGGCGGGGGGAAAGTAGCTATGAGGTATCCGTGGATGCCAATGTGGTTGTGCCGGGAGTTATCCCTGAACCAGGCCTGAGCCTAGCGCTTAGTACAATTGATACCTATCAACCTGAAGTTCTCGGCGCAGCCATTTTGCTTCCCGTTGGCAAATTCGAATTGACGGCAGGCATTGAGCAGCACAATTGGTCTGCGCTTGAAAGCGAGTTTGCCGACGATACTATTCGCGATCAGGCTAATCTAGCGTTTGACGACATCACCATTCCCCGAATTGGCGTTAGCTATCAGTGGTCGGAGTCCATGAAACTCTTTGCCGGCGCAGCCCTGGAGGACTCACCTTTAAAATCCAGCCGATCCCAGGACGTTAACTATCTTGACACCGATAAAAAGGTTTTCGGTCTGGGTGCCAGCTACCGTCTGTCCAGCGCGCCAATAATAGATATGCCATTAGAACTCTCCTTCGCTTACCAGTATCAAATGCTGGATGAAGCTGATTTCGAATTGACCTCCATCAACTCTTCCACCGATCCAGCCCCTTATGAAACGGTAAGGGCTGATGGTGAAATAAACGTATTTTCTTCCTCCCTGTCGCTAAAGTTTTAACAACAGGCATGCGATTAATACCAGGAGAAGAGCAATGAATAATAACCCCATCACAATCCACCAGTTTCTGATTAGTCTGGCGGTCGCCATAGCAGCCCTTCTGACCGGGTGCGGTGGCGATCAGGGCGATGTAAGCAATCCCTGGAGCACACCAGAGACATTAATTTTTTCTTACCCTTATCCTGGCCAGACCGAGGTTCCAGCTACCGCGCCAGTAATCCTGCGATTTTCCTCTGCACTTGAGCAAGAGGTTATTGATGACATTGACTCACGCCTACAGCTGGTCAGTGATACTGATGGGAATACCGTCATGGTTGACTATCAGGTGGTAGACAATGGCAGAGGCCTGGCCCTGTATCCTCAATCGCGGCTGGCTCCGGCGGAAGCGTACCATCTGGTTGTCAACGATGATGGCCTTGGAGCCATTGATGATAACTCCGTGGCCCGCGTTCGGTTTCGGACTGCAGGCAGTCAAGCCGGCGCATCGCAAACCATGGGAAGCGGCTCTTTCACCCTGCTTTCAGCCACGCCTCTAGACCAACCGTCATTGCTAGAGTCGATTGATGATGCCAGCCATCCCAACGACATGAGCACCTTCAGGATGTCGTTTAATCAGACGGTTGATCCGGCCAGTACAGCATATGGCGAAACCGGATCGGTTCAACTTCGTGACAACCTCGGTAAGTTGGTTCCCGCATCGCTATTTTTGCAGGGCCGCTACCTGACACTGGATCCTGACCAGGATCTGAAACCTGTGGAACACACATTAACGATTGCTGGGCTGCGGGCCCAGACTACCGGTGAACAGTTGCCGGAGTACAATCGGACTTTTGTTCCGGAAACCACACTTCCCCGTGCTACATCCGTTCTAAAAGTTGGTAGCCTTGGAGCTGAGCAACCTGAACTAGTGTCAACTTTAACCGGCAACCCGATCAATCAGGTGCCAGTACAATCCTTTGTGCTGGGAGATGAATCATTTACCGGGTTGAGCGGGGATCTAGCTGCAGATCTGGCTTTTGCTCCCAACTTTCCTAATGCCGTTCCACTGCGAGTACCCGCTGGTTCCGTACTCCGAGGCACCCCCGTGGACGTCAATATACTGGGCGAAATACCGTCCGGGCTGGAAACCGGTGAAGTCACCATCACGATACTCAGCGACGCTAATGGGTATCTGATCCCGAATCCATTCAGTGATTCCCCATCGTTCCCCCGCTATGCCCTGCTCAATATGGATGCAGCAATGACTGCCGCAGGTCAAGAGCCCAATGCGGCTCTCAGCCAGAATCTGCTAAATGTGCAGGTGGCGGGTTTAGCCGTTGTGAAAGATGGTGTGCTGGTACTGGATGCGGTCAGTGTTGTTGAACCTGAAGTACTGGGCTTGGAGAAGGCATCTGGCCTACTCTCATTTCGCATGGAGGCCTATCAAAACCAGCGCCAAGCGCCTACCCCAAGCCAAGACACTCGGCCTTTGCAGCTGCAGTCTTGGGCTCCGGGGGAAAAGTTCCAACCCAATGCAAGACCTGGTGACCCCGTTATCCTGAACTTCAACAAACCATTGAACCCAGCTTCGGTTTTCCTTGACGGTGCTGTACAGGTTTCTGTTGATGATGTAGTAAAGACGTACCCAATGCGACACGATGGCGCCACCATCATCATCGGGGGAGATATCCTTCAACATGGAAAAGACATCCAGATCAGCCTGTCCAGTATGCTTAGAGATACGCAGGGCAACCAACTTAACCAGGACCAAACCCTTGACATTCGTCTACCGGACTTCGTTCTTCCCAATGGCAACACCAATGAATTACGCGCGCCTATTGTCGCCGCCGTTTTCCCCGGTTACCCATGTGCGTTAACCGGTGCCATCCTTACGGGTAATCGCGATAACTGGCGGAATGGTCGATGCGTCGGCGGGCAAAATAGCGATCCGCTTTATCCAATACCAAACCTCTTTAAGGATTTCAGCATCAGGGTTATCTTTAGCCGCAGTATCGACACCGAAACGGTTAATGAGCAAACATTTGTTGTTGAACACTTCGATGCTGACAATAACGCGTGGAATCCCATCAACGGTCGTTTCAAAGTACTTGAACAACGGATCGAATTTTTCCCAGACACCGCATGGCAGGTTGATGAGCTTTACCGCTATACCCTGCACTCTGAGAAGGCGTCGCCAATTTGTGGCACCAATGCCATATGCTCTATTGATGGAGCCCCACTACAAACACGTCAAATTTCTCAGTCTAGCTCTACAGCGCCAAAACTTAGAGAAGGGGGGCCCGACCTAATCAACCATTTCGTAGTCACCGGCGAGGATGACCGCATCACACGTGTATCCTTGCGTTCACTCCCTGTCGCAGATGTTAACGCTACTCTTAGCATAGATGACAACGAGCAAGGCGCTGTGCCCGACGGTAACGGCGGAGCAGTTGCCGACGCCAACTACCTGCAGCTTAGGCTAAAAAGCAGGTCAGGTGTAATAACCAATGCCAACATTGGCTGCAGCATAGGCGACGATTGCCCGGAAAAGAAGTTTGCCTTTGTCGGGTCAGGTGCATTACAAGCGGGTGTAAGCCATTATGACTCGGATGTCCGCGTCAATCGCCGTCTAATCGATAGCGATCCCATGACGTCAAATGAAGTCACCGGCGCCGTCATTGCCAAAGTCTTCCCTACCGTTCTCCCAACGACCAGTGTATTTCTGGAAGCTCGTGCGTTGGGGTTAATCACGATACCACTAGATACCGGCCCCCTGGTGCTTCGGCTTGCATACGAAAATAATCAACCGATTACGGGCTATATTACCGAAACCCCAGATGGCCCCTGGTTTAGTACGACGTTTGACCTCATGGTGGATGCGCCAGAGTTAGAGCCACGGCTAATTATTGAGCTCGGCCATGACATACGCAGTAAGGTTATCACCGGAGTCACCTTGGAAGGCCCCCTGCGCTTTGTTGACGATGGCCGCCTGATTCTGAAAGTCCGCAATCCCGACCCTCTAACCATACCGGCCAAAATTGACCTCCTTAACATCGGCTTGGCCGGTGTCGAGCTGGAAGTTCCTCCCCTCGGCGTTGACCTTACCTTCACCTTTTTGCCGGTGAAGGATTTTTAACATCTTCCCCTTGTGCTTATGCACTTTCATGCCCTCCTAAGTGGGGGCTTTTTTATGTCCTACCCTTAAGCCACACAGGAAAGTGATCAGCTGTATCGACAAATAGGACTTTTCTTTCAGCTGATGAGACGCTACTATTTGGTTGTTTAGCCAAATAAATATCTATTGATGACTATGCATCCTCACGATATCCCCACAAAGCTCAACTTGAACGCTTCAAGTTTCTCGGCTGAGTCTGGCAGGGACATACAATTTCTTGGAAACGGCGGGTTGGTTCTTCGTGCGACCCAGTTCGGAGATCCGCAATCACCGCAGGTGCTCCTGCTTCATGGTGGCGGACAGACACGCCATGCCTGGGCACACACGGCAACAGCTCTGGCCAGAGCTGGGTACTGTGCTACCTGCATTGATGCACGAGGTCATGGTCAAAGCCAGTGGTGCCCTGAAGGTAATTACAGCGCCAGCGCGCTGGTAACGGACCTCCGAGCGATCATTGAGTCTCTTCCCTCATCACCCTATATCGTTGGTGCATCAATGGGCGGACTGACGGCCATGCTAGCCCTTGGAGAAGAGCCCCCCTTGGACTGTCGCGGGCTGGTATTAGTGGATGTGGCCCCGCGGCTTGAGACCAAAGGCGTTCGGAGGGTGATTGAGTTCATGCGCCGCCACCCTGACGGGTTCGACACATTGAGCCAAGTTCAAGATGCCGTGGCTGCCTATAACCCAACACGCAAAGCACCATCAAACGCACAGGGCTTACGAAAAAATCTCCGCCAGGACGCTAATGGCCGCCTCCATTGGCACTGGGATCCAGCGTTTCTCGATCACGCGGTAATCCCTGAAGGAGATGAAGGCATGTTCTGTCGAGCGCGACTCAATCGTGCAGCGAGCAGACTCAAACTACCGATATTACTAATCCGCGGCCATCACAGTGATGTACTCAGCGAAGCAGGAGCCCAGGAACTATTAGCCTTAGTGCCACATGCCAAGTACCGAGTGATCGGCCAAGCGGGTCATATGGTAGCGGGTGACCGCAACAGTATTTTTACCGGAGCAGTACTGGACTTTCTTCAGCACCTTGACCCGCAATGTATCCACATACGCTCCACCGATCGGAGACTTACACCATGAAACATAAACATCTCGACGTGCTGATCATTGGCGCGGGCCTTTCAGGCGTCGGTGCGGCTTGTCATCTGAGCCGCAAGTGCCCAGATTTACGATATGGCATCCTTGAGCGACGCAAGCGCGTTGGTGGGACCTGGGATTTATTTCGCTATCCTGGTATCCGTTCAGACTCAGATATGTTCACTCTCGGCTATAACTTTCGGCCCTGGACAGACACCAAGATGCTTGCCGATGGCCCCTCTATTCGCAATTACATCGAAGAAACCGCTGAGCATCATCAGGTCCACAAGAAAATTCATTTTGGCCTGAAAGTCACTGCCGAGGACTGGAGCAGCGAATTCAATCGCTGGACGGTTACCGCGTTGAACGAGGAAACCGGTGAAGAAGAAGTTTTCACCGCTGGGTTTGTCCTCAACTGTACCGGTTATTATAACTATGACGCCGGCTACACACCGAAAATTCCTGGAATCAATCGCTTTGGCGGCGACGTAATTCACCCGCAGCACTGGCCAGATAACTACGACTATACGGGTAAGCGAGTTGTCGTGATCGGCAGCGGCGCCACCGCCGTAACACTGGTGCCCGCGATGACCGACCGCGCTGCGCATGTCACCATGTTACAGCGCTCCCCTACTTATGTTGCCTCCGTCCCTGAGCAAGATCTCATCTCGAAAAACCTGCGCCGAGTACTGCCAGAAATGCTTGTTTACCGCATGGCGCGCACACGCAATATCCTGCTGCAGAGAACCGTATTTAACCTATCGATTCGTAAGCCCAAAGCGATCCGCAGATTACTGCTGGCCGCTGCTCGCAAACAACTGGGGCCGGATATCGACATGAAGCATTTTCAACCTCACTACAACCCATGGGAGGAACGAATGTGCGCAGTTCCCAAGGGGGATCTGTTCAAGGTGCTTCGTGAAGGCAAGGCTTCCGTGGTGACGGATCATATAAAAAATGTCACCAAAACCGGTATAAAACTGGAATCTGGGGATTGGATACCTGCCGATATTATCGTCACAGCTACCGGTCTGGATTTGCAAATGTTGGGCGGCGCAGAGCTACGTGTTGATGGTACGCACGTCAATCTCTCAAACACCATGATGTACAAAGGCTTAATGCTGGAAAAAGTGCCTAATATGGCACTGGTCTTTGGCTATACCAACGCGTCCTGGACCCTCAAGGCAGATATTGCCTCCGAATTTGTTTGTCGGCTTCTCAAGCATATGCGCAAGACAGGCGCAGAAAAGGTGACCCCTATCGACGAGGAAGGGTGTGGCTCTGATGTCAACTTTCTCAACCTTCGCTCTGGCTACATTCAACGTGCTGATGACCGCCTGCCACGCCAAGGCAACAAAGATCCTTGGCAAAACCTCAACGATTATCTTCACGACCTGCCGGCGCTTCGTTATGGAAAAATGAATGATGGCCACCTTAAATTCGAAACGACAAACCTACATAAAACGAAACGCAATCTCGTCCAAAAACTTCTGAGCAACACATCAATATAGAGGCGCAACGATGAAATCATTTTCAGGAAAAGTCGCGGCGATCACTGGCGCCGGGTCGGGCATCGGGCAAGCCACGGCGATTGCTCTAGCAAAAGAAGGCTGCCACTTAGCGATCTCTGATATCAGCGAAGAAAGCCTAGAGAAGACGGTCGAATTACTGGCAGGCTACGCCGTCAACATCAGCACTCATGTTGTTGATGTCAGCAACAAAAATGCGGTTTATCAATACGCGGAAGATACCGTATCAACACACGGAAAAGTAAATCTCATCATGAACAATGCCGGTGTGGGACTGGGTGAGACCGTCGAGAACATGAGCTATGAAAACTTTGAATGGCTGATGAATATCAATTTCTGGGGTGTCGTATACGGTACAAAGGCATTTCTTCCCCATCTCCAGAAAATAGGTGAAGGCCATATCGTCAATATCTCCAGCGTTTTCGGCATTATCGGTGTTCCAACCCAGTCAGCCTACAACGCCGCAAAATTTGCTGTTCGCGGATTTACAGAATCATTACGTGAAGAGCTGGATATCGCGGGCGGCCTTGTCAGCGCGACTTGCGTTCATCCAGGTGGAGTAAAGACCAACATCGCGCGTAATAGTCGCATGGGAGACATGGGCAGCATGAACATGGGCGACAAAGAAGAGATTGCCAGCATGTTCGAAAAAATTGCCATGACCACACCCGAAGCTGCCGCTAGAACCATCCTGAAAGGCGTGCGGAAAAACCGGCGAAGAGTTTTGGTAGGCGGTGACGCGGTCATGCTGGACACCACACAGAGACTGATACCCACAGGCTACCAACGCTTGCTTGAAATTATGTTTAAAAAACAGCAAAGCAGCAAAAATAAAAAAACGCATCAGGGCATGGCCTGACATTTTTCTCTTTAACTATCACATTATTGATTGGAGGCGATATGCGCTCGTCTAATACGGTAAAAAGCATTAAGAAACTCAGCGGCGCACTGGTGGGCATTCCACCGCGTCATATCAATTTTCAATTTCCGGATTCCATTCCAAAGTATTTTTATGCTGGAAATGCCACAGCAACGACTTTCTTTGCCATGCTCTCCGGTTTTTTCCCACCTGGTGAACGCTATTTCATGGAGTCCGTTAGACACTTTCGTGGTCAGGTTAAGGACGAATCTCTACGGGCGGCCATATCGGGCTTCATGGGGCAGGAGGCCATTCACGGACGAGAGCACGACAGGCTGAACCAGATTCTCGCCGAGTACGGCTATGACATGCAGTCGCCAGATCGGTTTGTCAAAATTGGCTTGGCCATACTAGAGAAGTTGCCGCCGAGCACTCGGCTAGCCGCCACCACGTTTATGGAGCACTTTACTGCGCTTCTCGCCGAGCAGCTGCTTGAAGACGAGAATTTTGTACGCCAGGCAGACCCTGAAATGCTCAAAATATGGCAGTGGCATGCGCTCGAAGAGCTGGAACACAAATCTGTTGCCTACGACGTATATGAGCTTATTGGTAACAGCCGTACAGAGCGCGTGGCTGCAGCCCTCGCCTCGATGGTCGTCTTGCTGCCGATGCTGGGCATCACCTGGAGCTGGATGCTTGTCAAAGACGGCCAGCTCGGCAACATCAGCGATAATGTTAAAGGTCTGAATATTTTGCTAGGTCGTAACGGGTTTGTATCGCAAATCCTTTCGCGCCTTCCTGAGTTCATTCAGCCGGATTTCCACCCTGATCAACATGACACCAAAGGGCTGGAAAAACTGTGGCGTGAGAAGTTGTTCGCTGAAGGTGGCCAACTGCATGAGCTGTATAGCAATCCGGCGGCATAATAATGCTCAAGGGGGTTTAGGGAACCTCTGAATAGTTGACGACTCTGTCACCACCGTTTGCTAAAAGACACACAAAAAAATGCCGGAATTGCTTCCATGCAACTCCGGCATTACACCTTTTATCATAGCTTTTCTCTAGCCGATCTTTATTGCGCATCCTCTAGAATGAATTGTGCCGCTCGCTCGCCAATCATCATACATGGCGCGTTCGTATTACCACTGATCAACAGTGGCATGATCGAGGCATCGGCGACACGCAACCCCTTCACACCGTTTACCCGCAGACGGACATCCACCACCGCTTTTTCATCACTACCCATTCGGCAAGTGCCGACGGGATGGTAGATTGTTTCAGCGCGCTGGCGAATATCCGCGTCAATCTGGTCATCACTCTCCACGCTGGAAGCCGGTTCGTCATCACCGCCAAAAGCAGAGCTGAAAGAATGACTGTGAAACACTTTTCTGGCTAGTTTCACGCCTTCACGGAGCACAAGAATATCGTCAGGATGAGAAAGATAGTTTGGGTCTATCAAAGGCGCAGCAAATGGATCGCTATTGGCCAATCGAATCTGTCCTCGACTCTTAGGCCTGAGTTGGCACACATGAATCGTACAACCAAACCCTGGCGTCAACTGACGTCCATGATCTCGAAGATAAGCCGGTAAAAAGTGTAGCTGAGCATCCGGACGATCCGGCTCGCTGAGCAGGCTGACAAAAGCCCCTGCTTCCGCCGCGTTACTGGCAAGAAAGCCGCGCCGATGACGAAAATACTGGTAGAAGGCACTAATCAGCCGAGGTATAAAAAACGGTGACATGCCGATTGATTGACGGCTTTTGTCCTTGATCATGACGGTCATATCAAGGTGATCTTGAAGGTTCTCCCCAACTTCCGGCGAGTCTTGCAAACAGGTGATGCCGATTTTCGATAGGTGCTCTCGCTCTCCAATACCCGACAACATCAGCAACTGAGGGGTATTGATCGCCCCACCGGACAGGATGACTTCTTTGTTCGTACGAATGACCGATTGAGCACCATCACTATCACAAATTTCGACGCCAATCGCCCTGCCGCAATCCAGTAACACCTTGGTTACCTGCACATCCGTCATGATGTGCAAGTTATCGCGGCCACGTGCAGGATCCAGGAAAGCACGCGCGGCACTCCACCGGCGCCCTTCTTTTTGTGTTACCTGAAACCGGCCAAAGCCTTTCTGTTCCGGCCCGTTAAAATCATCGTTTCGGGTATAACCCAGCTCTTCACCGGACTTAATAAACAGCGGGGTTAACGGGTTAACATCCCTGACTCGGGTAACATTCAGTGGCCCACCCACACCATGCCAATTGTCAGCGGAGTATTGTTCATTGTTTTCATGTGCATTGAATACCGGCTGCACATCTTTCCACGCCCACCCTGTTGCGCCTTGCGCTGCCCAGTCATCATAGTCTTGTTGTTGGCCTCGAATGTAGACCATGGCATTGATTGAGCTGCTGCCCCCCAGTGTTTTTCCTCGCGGCCAGTAGAGGCGCCTTTTATTAAGGTGACTTTGTGGCGCGGTGTCGTAGCCCCAGTTTCGCTTTCCTTGTTTAATTAGACCGATGAGTCCAAACGGAATATTAATAAAACCGCTATTATCGTGGGGGCCGGCCTCAATAAGACAAACGGAATACTTGCCGCACTCGCTTAACCGGTTGGCAAGAACACAGCCCGAAGAGCCCGCCCCCACGACGATAAAATCAAACGACTTCATTTTGCTTCTCCCCCGCCTGAATAAACCGTGACATGTGGTGCTCTCGGTCGCCATGACTCAATGATGCATGTGTCACCAGACGGAAGTAATGGCCAATGTTCAGCTCTTCCGTAACACCAACGCCACCATGGATCTGGATACCTTGCTGAGTGATACCAACGGCCCGGTTTGCGTAGTAAGCCTTTGCCGCCGCTGTCGCGCGCCCGCGCTCACCGACGTTTGCGCTCTCTCCTTTTACTGACACCATCAAGAGCATGGATTCCAGCTGCTGGAGATCAATAAACGCATCAACAAGGTAGTGCTGGATTACCTGAAAACTGCCAATCGTTCTACCAAACTGTTTACGCGTTCGAGCGTATTCCAGAGTGGCCTGATACACCTCTCGGCAGGCGCCGTACATACGT
The DNA here is from genome assembly GCF_900107995.1 of Alcanivorax sp. DSM 26293. Lineage (GTDB taxonomy): Bacteria > Pseudomonadota > Gammaproteobacteria > Pseudomonadales > Alcanivoracaceae > Alcanivorax. The sequence goes on from NZ_FNUM01000004.1 coordinate 226,857, forward strand.
GCGCAGTCCAATGCGCACAGATAATCGAACCAGGCAGAAACCGCTTGCTTTGCCGCATCACCACGACACAAAACCATTTCGTCTGTGATGAGCACATCATCAAGCGTCAAACTGGCAGCACGGCTTCCATCGAGCAGTCGATATCTTTCAACGTCACAGGCGTCGAAAGGTAGCGCGACAATGACCAACTCATCACCAGACATAGCGGAGACGAGCACGGCGTCTGCAACGCCACCATCAGACACAACGTGCTTCTGCCCGGAAAGTCGTTCTCCGTTTAGCCTCAAGGAAGGGTTCAGCACGTGATAACCGGCATGCCGGTCATAAAGACCGCAAGCCACACGTGCCTCACCAGCAATAATGCGATCAAGCAACGCCAAGGATGTTGGCGTATTGGCGAACTCCAATAACTTGCCGGGGGAAACAATTAAATCGACAAAAGGGTCAAGACAAAGCGCGGCTCCTAACTCCTGAACAATGGCGCACACGTCAAGCAATGAGCCGCCATACCCTCCAACAGATTCAGCAAACGGAAGGCCAAACCAACCCAAATCATTCATGGCCTGCCAGCGATTCGCTTCAAGGTGATTACTCTCATTCAACTGTGCAATGTAGGTGTCAAATGAATAGTTGTCTTTAAGATAACGGCGCGCGGTATCCGCAATCATGGTGGTATTTTCGGGTAACTTGAAATCCATTTTTCACCTCACAATCCGAGCAACATCTTCGCCAACACGTTTTTCTGGATCTCGTTAGATCCACCATAGATGGTGCACGCACGCAGGAAGTTATAGCGGCGACTGGCCTGATTAAAAATTTGCTCCCCAATGGGCTCCTCGTTATCCCATGGCAAAGACATCAAACCTCCGATTTCCACCATCGCTTGGGAAACCCTTTGCTGTAGTTCCGTGCCTTTGATTTTCAGTCCTGACGATTCTGGGCCGAACGGCTTGCCTTCATCTGTGGCAGCAACGGTGCGAAAGTTGGTGTATTCCAGTGCCATAAGATCGACTTCCAAGCCAGCCAACCGACGCACCGCCAACTGCTTATCTGTTTCCGTTGGTAGCGCATCGATAGCACTTTTAAGGCGATTGATTTCGTAGTGAATATCCGCCACACCGGCAATGGTGGTGCGTTCGTGGGTAAGAAGAAACTTGGCAATGGTCCACCCCATTCCTTCTTGACCCACCAAATTTTCCACAGGCACTTTCACGTCGGTAAAATAGACTTCGTTAAGGTGATGATGCCCATCAATTGAATAAATCGGCCGTACTTCAAGCCCGGGGGTTTTCATATCGATCAGCAGGAATGAAATACCCTGCTGCTGTTTCACGGTGCTATCCGTTCGCACCAAGCAAAACATCATGTCTGCCCAATGGGCCTGTGTCGTCCAGATTTTTTGACCATTAACCAAATAATGGTCGCCATTACGCGTGGCTCGCGTTTTTAACGAGGCCAGATCTGAGCCCGCATTGGGCTCAGAATAACCTTGGCACCATAGCGTTTCGCCACGCTGAATGCCGGGCAACCACCGTTCCTTCTGTGCTTCAGAACCAAAGGTATATAACACCGGCCCAACCATGGCCACACCAAAAGGACTTGTTGGCGGAGCCCCTGCCGAGGCGCGTTCCTGATCGAAAATATACCGCTGGGTTGCGCTCCACCCTGGGCCACCAAATTGTTCTGGCCAAGTAGACGTGAGCCAACCTTGACTGCCCAGCAAACGCTCCCATCGTTGCTGCATATTCTTGTCTGGCATCGCTCCTCGGGCAGTACAGCGCCGAATATCATCAGGCACATTTTCCTTCATCCACTGCCGGATACTCTTACGAAATTCTTTTTCGTCATTACTGAAATCCAGATTCATGGAAGCCTCCAAGCCAATAAATTTCGCAATACAAGGTCATCAATTACTCAATTAACCTGTTTACCGTTGCTCTCCCAAAAGGGGGCTCGCAGTTCGTTTTTCAGCACCTTACCTGCCCCACTCACCGGCAACGACTCTGCCTTAAAATCAACGCTACGAGGCACTTTGTAACCTGCAATTCTTTCACGGCAATGTTCGATAATCTCTGCCTCACTGGCGTGCTCTCCTTCACGCAGCACCACGATTGCATGCACAGCTTCACCCCAGCGTTCATCGGGAATACCAATTACCGCGCACTCCTGTACCGCAGGATGGCTATAAATGGCACCTTCAACTTCAACAGAGAAAATATTTTCTCCACCGCTGATTACCATGTCCTTGGCTCGATCAACGATGAAGACAAATCCATCCTCGTCCATGTAGCCAAGGTCGCCGGTATGTAGCCAACCATTGCGCAAGGTATCAGCGGTTGTTGATTCCATTCCCCAGTAACCCAACATGACGTTTGGTCCCCGCGCACATATTTCGCCAACCGTACCTTGAGATACCACCTGATCATTTTCATCAAGCACCACCACCTCCACACCCAGTGCTGCGCGACCGGCGCTACGTAATTTTTCTCCGCCGGGAATGTGATGTTCTGGCCCGAGTGAGGTAATGATTGGGGAGGCTTCGGTCTGGCCATAGCCCTGAGCAAATGACACTGTCGGCATTTGTTCCATAGCACTAATCAATACCGCCTCTGGCATTGGCGAGGCGCCATACAGCATGCGTTTTATGCTGCTGACATCGTAATTGGCGATGCGCCCAGATGAGGCTAGAAGATTGACCATGGTCGGCACCAACAGGGTGTTCGTGACTTTCTCCTGCTCAATGAAAGCCAGCACTTCATCAACATCAAAGCGAGGAACAATGCCATGTGTCCCCGCAGCCAGTGTCACGGCAAACGTGCTGGCCATATCAGCCAAGTGGAACATGGGCCCGGCATGCATATATATGGTGTCACTGTCATAGCCCATCTCGGCAACCACGTTTAGGGCATTGAATACCAGGTTGTCATGACTCAGCATCACGCCTTTTGACCGCCCAGTGGTACCACCGGTATAAAACAGCCCCGCCAGATCGTCACCGCCAGCATTGGCGTCACGGATTCGATCGGCGTTGGCGACAAGGGATTCATAATCAATACACCCTTGTGGACACTCACCCTCACCCATGAAGACAACATGCTTGATAGACTCAAGCTGTGGCTGTAGGGATGGCAGCAATGCTGCAAAGGTGTCATCAACGAAAAGCACTTTAGAACCTGAGTCATTCAAGGTATAGGCGATTTCAGGTGGTGCGAGCCGAATATTGACGGGATTCACTGCCGCACCGGCCCACGGCACTGCATAGAAATACTCCAGGTAGCGATCGCTGTTTAATGCCAGTATGGCAACCCTGTCACCCGCATTGACGCCCAGACTTAGCAACCCGTTAGCAAGGCATGCGATACGGTCTTCAAACTCTCGCCAGGTTTGCCGCCGACCAGCAAAAACGGTAGCCGTACCTTGGCCGTTTAATTGAACCGCACGGCGCAAAGTCTGTGAAATATACATAACAGAACTCCTCTATTGAGGCAGAAAAGGAAGGGGGGAGGGTTGTTTATAGATTGGATTAGCTGGAAGCGAAGGCTCTCTTATAAATGAAGCGACCTCGGGAAACCTGGGCGCCATCAAGAAACACATCCACAACAACCACAATGAAGCGCTTTCCTTCACGAATAATGTTCGGCTTGGCCACCAACGTACCCGCAAAGGCCGGGCGCAAATAATCCAGAGTCATACTTGAACATACTGGCTTATTTTGTTCAGTCTGATTCGCTGTTAAGTGCGCGCCAGCAACAAGCTCCGCGAAGCTTGCGATAATACCGCCATGAAAAGTCTTGATCAGAGGGTTGCCAATGTGCTGCTCGCGAAACGGCATTTTATAGGTTGCTTCGCCATTATCGTCCGAAGCCGTCATACCAAGAAATTTTTCGTATGGTGATACATCGCCGACCACAGTAGAGAGAGCGGTTACCCTTTCTGTTTCGAAGCTGATGATTCCTTCATCATCGATTGTTTTTTTCTTGGAGGGGGCTATCTTATTGCTAGGATTCACAGATTGATCAAAGGACGGGCCTGCCGTTCCTATCGCAAAACTGCCTGATACCGACGCCAGCAAATTGCCGCCATCACGCCCAAATGCCTCTCCACGGACATAGGCAATATTTTCTTCAACTGCAAAACAGGTGACATTACATGCCACCCCTTCGCCAGCCTCGGGTTTAGCGATGAAATCAACGCGCAAGTCAATTGTCGCAATTGGGCGCATGTCGCCGAGGCGCACAAAAATCGCCAAACCACATGCCGTATCAAGCAAGGTAGCGATGGCTCCCCGATGAAGCTTTCCCTGTTGATCACAAACCTCTTCCACACAAGGCATGCTCATTACCGCGCCATCTTTGGTAGTGTCATCCATTGCGATACCAAAAACCCTGAACAACGGATGCCCTGAACCAAAAAAAGCCTTTGCGGCAAGCAGTTCTCTCGGGAGTGATGTCTCAGCTGTCATAGTTAGCAACTTTTTATCAGAATGTTGAAGCGGCATCCGCATACCGGGTCTCTGCAACACGCACAGATTCAATGGCGTCCGTTATTGCCTCTTCAGGGAATGTTTCACTTTCAGACCCCTTTCGCAGACAATCAGCCAGAGCGGACCATGCCGCAGCACTCGCGCGCATCAACTCGACCAAGCCTGCCTCATGTATTTCAGGAACAATTTCACTCGCTTCATCGAGAAATTCTGAATACATCGCTCTAAAACCGCTGCCCCCCGTTCCACGCTTCTCGATCACTTGATAGGCGAAACGGAGCAACCATTGCCATTTATCCACTGCCTTCCAGCGAGGAAGTTCCTGGATCCAAGTTGTTAGCGCTTGAATACCGTGATTCCTGCTTCCTTGCAGTAGATTATCTGCATTCTTCACAATCGCACTGCGCACGTTCTCGGGAGACACCTGAACCGAAACACTTTCGGGTGCGAACAATGAACCATGATGGATAAAGGGTGGCGACAAGGAGAATCTGGCTTCAACCAACTTGTCACGAGGCACCTCTAAAAGCCCTGGGCGCTCGGTATCGCTAACGAGCATCGTCTCGCCCTTCTCGGCTCGCTGCCAGGCGACGATGGCGTGACCGGGGAAATGTGTACTGCTCTTGAAATAAGGAAGGTAAAAAATATCAGTTAAGAGAAGCGCAGGCCGCCCCGCATCAAGATGGGCATCCAGCGCATCGGCGGCAGCACATTTATCTTGCCAAGTTTCCCAGCGAAACGGCACGCCCAGTGTAGAGAACACCGTTTCCTCAAATCCCATTGAACGGACATGGACAATAAACGGGGTGTCCGTGCCTGGTATTTCCACATAAGTAATACCAAGCCCGGCACCCAGCCCGAAGCAGAAAGCTTCCGTCAAATTAAGCCCATGAAACTCCAGCAGGTCTCTGATAGCTGAACTGCCACAGTGACGCCCAGGCCGATGTGTATGTGGAACATCGACGGTACTGGGGAGATCCTGCTTGTCTCCATGCATCAGGCTGCCTCACTCACTGGAGCCGGACCGTAAATGGTTTCCGATGCCCGCATCGGATCTCCATGAGTCTCATACTCCGCCAACCACGCGGCAACCTTCTCAGGCATACCGGTATCCCAAGGGTGAAATCCAGGGCGGAACCAAGCGAGGAAATCAGGCAGCATGCCTGTGAGAATACCTTTTCGCCCATAAAGCTTGTTCAGGCCTCGCAGAATCACACCAGGCTGGCGCGTTACGCCATCAAGCTTGAGCATATTCCAAAATACTGGAGCCACGACAAGGTGAACCATCAGGGTCGCAACCACCAACGCAGACGCGCGCGTCAAGTAGCCTCCACCTGCTGCGCCCTGATAAAGATCATAGGCCACGGCCTTGTGCTCTACTTCTTCGACCCCGTGCCACAGAAATAGCGCTCTCATGACGGGGTCAGCCTCGCTAAACATCTCGCTCTTCTCGCTGACCATGGTTTCGCCCAGGGTTGCCGTAAAGTGCTCAAACGCCGCCGTCATGGCGAGCTGATACTTCTTCGGCAGGTACTTTTGTGTGGTGCGAATAAAGGTCCTTAGATTCGCAGTGACCTTATCCACATCCACGCCCTGGCTGGCCATCACATCGTTGAAACGATCATGGACAATCCCGTGCTGACCTTCCTGGCGAATAAAGTGACGAATATCCTCGCTCAGCTGATCATCTGTCACTTGATCCTTGAAGTTACGCACTGACTGGATAAAGAAGCGCTCCCCCTCCGGGAAATGCACTGAGAGGGCATCAAAGAAGCGGGTCAGCACGGGGTCACCGCCATTCCAGTGCCGTGGCACTGACGAGACATCAAAAGCGACTTTGCGCGGCTGAATTGATACAGAACTCATAATTCCTCCAAATAAACAGGCTGTCTACGTAGTGACATCCCTTGATCTTATTTGGCTGAACAACCAAATGTCAATAACCTTAGGTCGCAAGTCTCCTCTGTGAAGCAGTCATTATGCATAAAGCTGCATTTAAATGGTTTTGGAAGTGTGGTCCGACCATGGAAGATACGCTGTATAAAATTGAATCGGTGTGCTGTTTTTCGAATATTTATCTTTCCCGGAATGCCGATGAAACTTCCACCTTGAACTTTCGATGCCTGCGGGATGAGCTGAATCTGTGCAAGATTCTAGTTATTGCAATATCCAGAATCGCAAAGAAAGAAGCGCAAGACTAAGTGATTTATCGCTGAACGTTCTGGAATGCAATCCACGACGAGGAAGACAGCACAGCAATGCGAGACCAGCAAACCAGCGCGCGAACTAACGTGAACATACATTCCGGGTGATTAAAGGTATCTTCGGCTACAGAAAGGTGCCACCTTGGCCAAGCCTAGAATACCAACAGGCTATATACCTTGGCGGGGCCAATAACCTGTTCGGAGTGAAACGGGAGCTGCCGCGCCTGATTGCTGCTTTTCTTGAGCATCATAAAACCGAAAAATGCACGATATTCAGGCCCGCCCTAACTCGTATGAGAATTCACCAAGCAGGTGCTGTCGAGAAGATGAGAGGCATGTTAGGCCGCAGCTCACCAACATCGGCCAACTAAATAGAGAAGAGCGATCGGCGTAGTATCGAACTATCCAAATACTACACAGAAACTTCAACTACCCGCATGAAGAGAAATGCGGCCACTATCCCAGATTTTTTCAACCATATATCACCTCTATGAAGCCAGGAAGGAATGGCCTTCCTGACCCTGTCTCATGGAGGTTTCATGATCATTCAATGTCCGTCCTGCCGTTCCATCCGCGTTGTCGCCCTGCAGAATGGCCGCAAGGTCGGCGGCTCTGTAGGCACGGTTGCAGGTGCCGCCAGCGGCATTGCCATGGCTAGCAGCGGTGCTCGCGTGGGCGCTACGGTCGGCCTGGCGTTTGGCCCTGCCGGGTCCGCCATCGGCGGTATCGCCGGTGCCGTGTTTGGCGGTTTGGCTGGCGGCGTGGCCGGTGGTGAAGCTGGTGCTGCGCTGGGCGCCAAGCTCGACGAGACCTATCTCGACAACCTGGAATGCCTGGATTGCGGACACAGCTTCCGCCTCGATGCCGAGTAAGTCCCACTCTCCCCTTACCACTCACACACCCCTGAAGCCCGCCCAGTGCGGGCTTCTTTATGCCGCTATGGAGGCCTGGATGGATATTCCCACTTTCGTAAAGAACGAGCAGGGCCTGTACCACGTACAGGGCTGCGTTAAGCCTGAGGAAATTGTCAGTACGGCGGCCACCATTCTTCTGGATGAGCTGACCGGTCGGGAGGCGCTAACCACTCCCACCGATGTCGCCCAGTTCCTGCAGATGGCCCTGGCCCAGAAGAAGAACGAGGTCTTCGCGGCCATCTTCCTCAACAACAAGCATAAGGTGCTCAGTTTCGAGCCCTTGTTCAACGGCACCATTGATGGCGCGGCGGTGTACCCCCGTGTGGTGGTACAGCAGGCCCTGGCCTGCAATGCCGCTGCCGTAATCTTCGCCCATAACCATCCCTCCGGGTGCTGTGAGCCCTCCCAGGCTGATCGCACCATCACTACCCGGCTCAAGGACGCTCTGGCCCTGATCGATGTGCGGGTCTTGGATCACTTCGTCGTGTCCCGCTCCGAGTGGGTCAGCTTAGCCCAGCGTGGCTGGCTCTGAGCCTTCACTCTTCGGCTTTTGCTCTACCACTGACTCAACCACCTCTTCTCATTCGTTAAGCCGCCCGTTTTGGGCTCATCGTTATTCTTGGAGATTTACCATGGCACATCTTGTCGAAAGCATGGCCTATGCAGGACGTACCCCCTGGCACGGGCTGGGCAACCAGCTCGCCGCCCAACAACCCCTCAATGTCTGGATGCAGGAAGCCGGCATGGACTGGGAGATCCGTGAGACCCCTGTTCGCTTCATTAGTAGCGAGGCCGGGGCTCTCGGGCAGATCTCATCCTTCCCGGATCAGAAGGTTCTGTTCCGCTCAGACAATCAGGCGCCTCTTTCGGTAGTGAGTAACCGCTTCAAGGTGGTTCAACCCCGGCAGATCCTGGAGTTCTACCGGGATCTCACCGAGCGCTCTGGTTTTGAGCTGGAAACCGCTGGCGTCCTTAAAGGGGGCCGCAAGCTGTGGGCACTGGCCCGCACCGGGCAAACAGGCTCCTTGGCAGGCAATGACCAGACCAACGGCTATGTGCTGCTGGCTACCGCCTGTGACGGCACCCTGGCTACCACTGCCCAGTTCACCAGCATCCGAGTGGTGTGTAACAACACCTTGGCGGTAGCTCTCAATGGCGCCGGCCAGGCGGTGAAGGTCCGCCACAACACCACCTTCGATGCCCAGGCTGTCAAGAAGCAGCTCGGGATCTCCGTCTCCGCCTGGGATGACTTCATGTATCGCCTGAAGGCCCTCAGCGAGCGGCGCATTACCCGCAAGACCGCCGAGAAGGTCATGCGCTCGGTCTTCACCGATGTGAACTACTCCTCTGGGGACATGCTGGTGAAGCCCAACGAACAGGCCATGAAGAAGGCCATGGCGTTGTATGACGGGGCCGGTCGCGGCGCGGAGTTGCCGTCAGCCAAGAACACGGCCTACGGCCTGCTCAATGCCGTCACCGAGTTCGTGGACCACGAACGTCGCGCCCGCAGTACCGACAACCGGCTGGATTCCGCCTGGTTCGGCAAGGGGGCCCAAATCAAGCAGCGGGCCCTGAGCCAGACCCTGGAACTGGTGGCCTGACTGATTCCCTACTCATTCTTTTCCCTCGACTAAAGCCCGACCCGCTCTGTGCCGGTCGGGCTTTTTATTGTTTGGAGCCTGACCATGACAGAACCTAATCACGATAACCGTGTGGGCCCGGAAGCCAGATGCTCTGCGCCTCCCCTCTCCCCGCATCTGGCCGCCATTTGGGGCGCCTTTCTCCATGAAGGGGTGATGCTGAACAAGGAGCGCGGTACCCGGCTTCTGGAGATCTGGGGTAATGGCTGTATCGAACTGATCAGCACCCTGTGTGACTTCATCCCCGATATCTGGAAACAGGTGCAACCCTACTGGTACGGCCCGCAAGGGTTTCCTGGGGTGTTCGAGTACGAGGTGGTGTCCATCCTGGGCGAACAGCTGGGCACCTATCTGCTCGAGAATGACGGCAATCTGCCACCCCATGACGACATCCAACAGATGATCACCGATCTGGTAGTCACCTTCTTCAGTCAAGGCGGCAGTCATGAGATCCCCTCGGATCAGACGCCCCAGACCCATCGGCTGATCAATCTCCATGATCGCTTTACCAAGCGGCTGACCCAACTGGAAGGAGGTCACTCATGAGTACACCCCGCGCTATCAAACCCTCATCCCGTCCGGCCCTGCGCCTGGTGTCCACCAAGGGCATGAACCGGGAACAGTGGCTCAAGGTCCGCAAGCAAGGTATCGGGGCCAGCGATGCCGCTGCGGCGGTGGGGCTCAACCCGTATCAGTCGCCCCTGGAGCTGTGGATGATCAAGACCGGTCGGGATGGCCTGTTACCAGCTCCTAATCCGGACGACATCCATACCCCGCTGTACTGGGGCAACCTGCTTGAACCCAAGGTGGCCGAGGCCTATGCCAAGGCGACGGGCAACAAGGTCCGGCGAGTGAATGCCGTGCTCCAGCACCCGGATGCGGACAAGTCCTGGATGCTGGCCAATCTGGATTATTCCGTTGTGGGCAATCCAGAGGTGCAGATCCTGGAATGCAAAACCACTGGCCTTAATGGCGCCAGGCTCTGGGCCGAGGGGGTACCGGAGTACATCCAGTGTCAGGTACAGCATCAGCTGGCCGTCACCGGCAAGCAGGCGGCGGACGTGGCGGTGCTGATCTGCGGGCAGGAATTGCAGATACACCGCATCGAGCGGGATGAAACCGTCATCAAGCAACTGATCGAGCTGGAGCGGGCATTTTGGCACTTGGTAGAAACCGATACACCACCCGACGCCGATGGCTCCGACTCCGCCGACCAGTCATTGCGAGCGCTCTACCCTCGTGATGATGGCGAAGCCCTGGATCTCATTGAAGACACCGCACTCAACGGCGACTTCAGTGAGATGCTGGATATCCGGGAACGCTTGGCCCGTCTGGCCGAACGGGAAGCCCGGCTCAAGCAACGCATCCAGCAACGCATGGGTGACGCCGCTCGGGCTTACTTCATCGACGGCCAGGTGAGCTGGAAGCGCAGCAAGGACAGTACGGTGCTCGATACTGACGCCCTGCTCAAGGCTCAGCCCGCGCTACTGCAGCAATTCCCCAAGCATCGGGCCGGCAGCCGCCGGTTCCTGGTCAAGGCCACCACCTGATCGTTCTCGCATCACCTCATTCAACACGCCAGCCTAAAAGCATAAACGCCGGGCCCTGCCCGGCGGCTGTGCGTTTTTTATAACAGGAGACTCCCATGATCAAAGGACTCGCCATTACTCCACCCGTAATTGGCCGTATCAGTATTGGCCGCATGGTGGAAAAGAACGGCAAGCGTCTGCCGGAGAAAGACGACCAATTCACCATTACTACCCAGATCCAGACCCGGGAGGGCTGGCTACCGCACCCACTGGATGAGGCTCTGCGCCAGGAGGGTCAGGGCAAGAAACTACGCAGCATTCCCGTCACCCTGCCCTTCAATGATCCGGACCTGAATCTGCGGGCGGAGTACACCTTCTTCGAGCGCAAGAGTGGCCGGCCCCTGTGCAGTGGCGACGGTGAGAGCTGTCGACGCCGCACCGACCAGGGCCTGGAACAACTGCCCTGCCCGTCACCCGACCTATGCGAATTCGGCGCCCACGATCTGTGCAAGCCCTACGGGCGGCTGTATGTACGGATCGGGGAAGAGGATGAACTGGGCTGCTTCGTGTTCCGGACCACCGGCTACAACAGCATCCGCACCCTGGCTGCCCGGCTGCGTTACTTCCATGCCATCAGTGGCGGCAACCTGGCCACCCTTCCCCTGGAATTGAAGCTACGCGGGAAGAGCACCACCCAGAGTCACCGGGCGCCGATCTATTACGTGGATCTGACACTGCGCGCTGAGCAATCCATGGAGGACGCCGTCAGCTACGCTAGAGAAACGGCCAAGGCCAGGGAAAACCAGGGCATCCACCAGGCAGAGCTGGACAAGGTGGCCCATGCCGGCCTGCTCAACGCTCAGTTCGAGTACTCGGAGGAGGAAGGGTTGCAGCTTGTGGAGGAGTTCGTGCCGGAGGGTGCTACACCATCGGGCAATGTCCAACCACAGTCGGCACAGGAACTCAGCCAGAAATTAGCCGGGAAGAAGGCAGGCTAATCAATCATGGCCAGCAGACCTTGGCGACGCTTAACGGACAGGCGCCGATAGCCCTTGAGCAGTTGGGCTTCGGCGTCATTACGTACCTGAGCGTCATACTTGGACTTCAGCTCTGAGGCACCCTCAACCTGATCACCGCAGATCAGATGATCCAGCGATACACCGAGGACCGCCTTCAACTTCGGCAGTAAACGAAATCCGGGCGAATCACGGCCATTTTCCCAGGCGGATATCGTGGATTTGGTCACATGAAGCTCGTCGCCCAACTGCTCTTGGGTCAGACCCAACGCCAACCGTGCTGCCTTCAGGCGCTCGGGAAAGCTCATCACGCCCACTCCATCAATCTGATAGAGCAACGCTACGGCAGTGCCATACCTCTGTCGTACCGGAATACTTGACCCTTAAGGTATAGCATTGCAATACTTTGCGAGTCTTGAATTACATAACACTCAAACTGAGACACACCTTCCAAACCAGCGGACACAGCGCTTGGGGGAGACCGCCCTTCCCAGGCACAGCACTCGACCTGTGCTTGGCTAAAAACCATGGAAGGACAGCCACTACAAGGAATGAACAATGGAAAACAGTACCACCGGGAACGAGATCTGGTTCTACGAACTCAACGGGGAAAGGAAGGGGGGCGTTTCTGAAACCGATCTTATCACCCTGATCAGCAACGGCACACTGCGCCACGGATCATCCGTCTGGAAGAAGGGGTTCGCGGACTGGACCAACATCGAAGATACCCAGCTTCGGGAACACTTTGATGATACGACCCCACCGCCGCTAACCGGCGCCAAAGTCAACAACACCGTTGTATGGATTCTGGCGTTTGCCCCACTGATCGGCCTCACCCTGGAATACTTTGTGGCCTACATGGTTCACAGCAGCGAGTACCGTGCCGAGCAAGCCGTTGCCAGCGGCCATTTCATTTACATCACTCTCATACTCAATATTGCCCTGTCTTTCCTGGATGAAAAGAGACTCAAGAAAGCCGGCACTGACACCAGCACATTTGGTGGATGGGTGTGGCTGGTGCCCGTCTATCTCTACCAACGATCCCAAGCCCTGAAGCAGAACCTGGCGTACTTCATCGTCTGGATCGTCTGTTTCCTATTAATTGTGGTTGGTGCTTAAGCCAATCACATCATGGAACGATTTTAAAAGAGAACCATCATGAAAAACCTCAAAGTAGCCCTAGCATGCATTTCCCTGGCAGCCCTATCCGGGTGCTCTTCTGAAATAGACGTCATTCGGGAAGGGCGCCTTGAATTACTCCCTGAATATAAAGTTGGCCAGGCCCTGGATAACCGTAAGCTTTGTGAGAGCACAGACTGGTCTGTCATTGAGGACGAACGGGGCCGAGATGTCGTTCGTTACACCTGTAATTTCAAGGACATAGAAAAGAATTACAGGGATACAGCAAATGAAATGATCGATGCTGCAAAAAACGACAGCAGGCTGATCACATTGCAGGAAAGGTTAAACGAACTCGAATCAGAAATAGCGAGAGAAAAACAACTATTAAAGAAAGCCCAAAATCATATCGATAGCGGTAATTCTTGGACTGAAAGGAAAACAGAAAACGGCTCCAGCTACACGGTTTGGCCTCGTGTCAAACAGCAATCAATAGCCGATATTGAGAATCACGAAAGAGAGGTCCGGAGCATAAAAAACCAAATCTCGATGATTGAAAAAGAAAACCAGGACTCCCTCTCTCTGGCTCAGGAGACTCTTGAGAAATACAAAGGAGCCAGGGCCTTTGAAACCATTGACTGGGTGGTAATGGAGGACGAAAGCTTCATGGTGCTTTCCGGAAGCATGCATCATACCAACATATTCAAAGATACCATCGAAGAAACGCCACACGAGAACATACAGTCCGCCCTCTACCTAATTTACAACGAAAACTTCGACACACTATTTGCTTATGAAGATGCCCTACAGCAAATAGCGGAGCTTTGATCATACTTCAATAAGACCCAGTCGCTGACTAGAACGGGCAGCGAATCTGCCCGTTTTATCATCTCCTCAAACTAGGACAACTCAATGAGCAAAGATATTGACATCGAAAAATACACCTCCGAAGACATCACTACTGAAAAGCTCTCCGAACTCATTGCCAAGAAAGCTTCCTTTCAAATTGTCGCGGTCAAGAACATCAGCTCCGTGGTAAATAAAGTCGAGGGAGCCATTGAAAAAAAAGGGCTACGTTGCCGCGTGTACACAGAATACAGAGCGGCCTCCTTAGCCAGCTTCGCTATCCCGACTGGCTTTACCCAGGTTACTGGCTTTGCCTCAGTGATTGGCATCGCCGCTCATAACCTCGCCACTTTCAACCCTGATTATGAGATAGGCAAGAACAAACCTGCCGGCAAAGTGACCGTCATTTACAAAAAGGACTGATTCTCCACAGAATCAGTTAGTCGATCAGCCCACTTCAGGTTGGTGTACAAACTCTTCTTATACATATTCGGGATGGCAAAACCCTACACCATCAAGAGGATTTGCGAACTCGAAACAACGGCAAAGAAGATCAGTAACCCATGTCCTGATTTTGGGCTTGCTCGGCTAGGGAACGCATGGCTTCCTGACTCTGCTCATCCCGTCTTACTTCGATCAAAAGCTGATCCCAATCATCGGGAGGGTGGCCACTTTTCAACATCTTGCGGAAAACCCGGTAGGCATCATCGGAGCTCTCATACGCCCGCTTGGTGCCTTCATCATTGACCCAAGCATAGACAATAACCTTGCTTGAGGCGTGGTAGCGAAAGAACAACCGGTATTGCTGAAAGAACTTCGCACGGAACCAGTGCTTGTAATCCTCACCAAGCGTGCCCCCCTGCCGGAAATCCGGTTTTGTAGGGTCCTGCGGGATGACCTCGAAAGCCAGCTTGGCAATCGCAGCTAACCGCTTGGTGGCATTTTTCTTGGTGAACCCCTCAGGATTTTTTTCCTTAAGGCTTTCGACTTGCCTTGCCAGGGTTTCAAGCTGTTCCAGAAATAATGGGTGAGCGAAGACCGCCCAACCATTGATAGTCAGAGCGGTCGATTGCCTCCCACTCATTCATCGTCTTCCTGTAAAGACGCATCCAGATCAACCTCGACACCCTTCGTCAGCGACTGGATACGCTGCATTAACGCATCCTCAACCGCAAGGATGTGCTCCGGATGCTCGGCGATATCACTCGCCAGGAAATCCAGGAACGACCCCAGAGCCGGGTCATCGCCTTCGTTGGTAGCGCGGGTCAAGACCACTTCGCCGTTTTGGCGGATGACATACTGAATCTTGTCTCGCTTATTGAGCTTGAGAGCACGACGAACCGTTTCCGGCACGGTGGTCTGATACCGATCTGTCAGCGTGGATTCAACTTCAAGGGTGGCCATGGCCGCCTCCTGCGCGATGGGGGATGACAGGCAGATGGTAATGCAACCGCATTACATGCGTCAATGCAATCGCATTACCAAAAACATCACCCCACCTGATCCCTCTCTCCAATTCTCTCCAGAATCCAGGATTCCACCTCGTCAGAGACCCACCCCGTTGCACGGGCACCCAGCGGAACCGGCTTTGGAAAGACCCCGTCCGCAATCAGCTTGTAAATGTAGGACCGTCCCAGGCCGGTGGTATCCATCACTTCTTTCAATCGCATGATTCTCATGAGCAATCTCCTTCATCTCATGAGATGCGGCATGGCGGTAAAAACTAACCAGCCTGACCACTACCGACGACTGCATCCAAAGCTATTGGAGCCATCCCCATATCGCTTGGTCTCGGCCTTGGCGAAGTAGCTAAGTCTCCTGAATAGATCCACATACCGGTCGAATATCGTCACTGAGTTCGCATCAATGTAGTAGGTCCCATTGGTAGGGAAATGCACTAGCCACTGGCCAGCACCCCAAGGAAGCCTCAGCGCACTGCACCAGGCGCTACGGATTCTTCCCGACATATTTTCCGCTGCGATCCTTTCCTCTTCTTCCGGGTGGCCATTACAGCCGAATGCCCCGAGATAGCGGTAAGCGTCTCCGTTCAACAATATGCAACAATGGTAATGGCGATGGCGCGATATGTTTTGCTCTCTCGCCCAAACATATCGGAGTTCGCAGGAGTGCACTCTCTGTCCCTGCCTGGCCTTTCTCAATTGGTGGGCGTTGATTTTCGCCTGCAGAGATTCAAAGAAGCTCGATATCACACTGGAGTCTGGCTCAGGGAAGTCGACAGGGATTCTGAGATCGAAGCGGATAGCCGTGGTTCGTCGATACCTGTCCACCGCCTTCTTCATGGTTTCCAGGATTCTCTCAAGATACTGCTCAATGTAGGGAGAGTGCTTGGGCAGCAGCGGAAGACCGTTCCATTCAGTGCCTTCCACTAAGGTCAGGTTGGGGTTGTGGGGATGTCGTGTTGCCATGTCTGTGTCCTATTCGTTGTTGAACACAAGAACAGGCACACACGTAATTTCTTACTCGGATTAGCCTCCACCACGCTATAGCCATTGGCTACCAAGCGTACTTCAATGATAAAACCTATATATCTATAACAGACAGCTGAGATGCCTGAGAAAGGCACACTGCAGCGCAGCCATCAAGGGGCTCACCCTGAAGGGCAACCAAATTTCACTCTGGAAATATATGATGCACTGAAACCAGTTTTCCTCTCTTCCTACCCCATTTGAAAGTCCCGACACTCACAGTCGCCAGACCTAAGACCCTCTCTGGATTTAGACAACCTCTAATCTGACAATCCACCGCCGAAACCTTTTCGTAGCCCCATATGAACCAAAGAGGCATCTTTAATCTCCGTCTCTTTATTCAACCGCTCCCAGCGCTTTTTCCCTCCCTGAAAATCCCGAAACAGGAATATGCTCTCTTCCAGCTGCTTCTCACTCCCTGGGAAAATAGCCAGGGTCCATAACCTTCCGGTCTCAGCATTGATCAGCTGATACGAGCTATAAATCCTAAATTTGGTGCTCTCACACAAAAAACACTCCAAATCAGCCCCCTTCAGAGCCTCCTTATAGAGGCTCATGGCCGCATCAGCCCATTTCTTCACCCCATGATCGACCAAATACTCCAACACAGTAGGCAACAGCGCCCTCTTGTCTTCGGCCATATGCTCAAACCAATGCTCCGTACCCAGCTCTCGCCCCAAATCCTCACTTAATGATTCACCCTCCCCATCACCAAGGCCATCCTCATCCACAACTCTCCTTTCAAGAACAAGGCATGCATGCTGGGCCAATAGACAGGCGAGATGCCCTGCAGTCTTAAACCACGGTCTATCCCGGAAATATTCGCTCCAACCAGCCGGCAATCCCTCTCTTTGCTCAATCTTAGCCAGCTCCTCCTTATCAAGCCTCCTAAAAGTTCTTGCTCCAAAAAGGCCATAGAAATCGCATATCCTATCAAGCGGCCTCCAAGCCAACCGATCGAATACATAGATACAATGGACCCTATCCTCCCCGAAGAAAGAATGCCCTAAATTGAGCCAATAGACCCCTGGCCTTCTCCCAAACAGATGTTTACTGCTAATACCGGGTAGCCAGTTTCCGAGCACCCCAACCTCAGCAAGTTGATTGAGCGCATACCGAAACTGTGACTTTTCAAGTCCCGCCATCTCTCTCAAAGCCTTCTCCCCATAGCCACTGACATACCCTGTCTTATCAGCAGACATCACAAGCACCCCGAGCAAGACCAAGCTGTTCACAGTCAGCGCATCGCTCCCCTCTTCCCTTTTCACCCGAATCCGACCCAACCTTTCATTTTGGCAAAAGAGCCCCCTGATCAGATTTTGATTTAGTGAAAAAGCCTTATCCCCCTCTACTAACGCAGCCAGCCTCTCAATATTGATTCTGAAGCTTTTCTGTCTCCTACCCCTTTTGCTCTCAGCTCCCGGCATAGGGCAGAGCTCAACCACACCTACCTCAACCCAAGCATTCCTAGAGCTGCTCACATAGCGGTCATTGAGCTGGATCTTTTGTGCTAGATCTTTTACTTTATCCGTGACGGTGTTGGTCCCGTAGCGCCTCCAAACCGCAATGAGGAAATACTTGTCTATTGCAGACACCCGGTCATCCCGGAGTTTGAGAGCCCAGCAGATAACATCTTCGTTAGTCACAATTAATCCCCATATTTTTACCCTAAAATTGTAGCGACTAGAGTAGCTTCGGCGCCAATGATGTTACAGCTCAACATTTTCTATTGCATTAATCTAAAACTAGTTATAAACTAGTATCTACTAGTTTATAACGTTACGGACACGGCAGTCATGTCAATAGTCGAGCTCTTGAATCAAGGCGATACCGCTGAATACGAATGGGCTCTGAGCTACCTACGGAAGAAAGGCTACTCTCGATCAGTCCCTCCACACGACAGCACGTTTCAGCAACTACAACAGGTTAATCGCCTAGATAAAGAGGCAATGCGATTATTCGAGGCAGCCCTCGACCGCCACAGAAAGCGACAAGAATCAAAGCAAAAGGGGGAGAAAAATTACAACTTTTTTCTTAGCAAAAAAGCAGACGACCAACTCACAAAATTGCGTAACGAATACCGAAAATCCGTGCCTGAGATGCTCGAGTTTCTGATCAATCAATCAGCCAAAGATTTTGAGTGGGGGAAGAGGGAGGGAAAGCGAATGGCCATGGCAACTGCCCACACCAGAAAAGCCACTCTATTTCAGCCAGACAACTCACAAGCAATCCTAGGAAGTCAGATCGAAGGTCTTGTGAATGCTGTTCAATCCAGGGATCGAATTATCAACCAACAGATAAACATGCTATCCGAACTACAAGCAAAGCTAGAAAGCTGGGGGCTCTCCAACGAAACCCCTGGCCCAGATTATGAGACTCTAAAAGCTCAACACTTCAAGAAAACTGATCAGTCAATCCGTCTAGAGCTCGAAAAACGCCCCCAGCAACAGACCGAGACTGACCACGACAGACAAGACCAAGATACACAGGCATGACCTCAAACTAGCGACTTACCCCATACACCTTCCTTAACTCATCAAGCTGCCGACCAATCAGCTCAGCAGTACCACGATCTACTCCGAAATCTCTGGCAACGGCAGCGAAATCAGCGAGAGCATCCACGATCCCATCAATATCTTTCCGGGCCAGCTCCCACTTGGCGTACCCAGCCCGCGCCGCCAGTCCTTGGATGGCTTTTAGCGGCGGATTCTTGCCGAAACCGGCATAAGCGGTGGCATGCTCCTGGTAGGGGTGAGGGCTAAAGGTCACATCGTAGAAAGGGGCAGGCACCCATTCGCCGGCATCATCCTGCAGGAAAGCCCAGTTCTTGCTGTGGTCATCTTGGTTGCAGGCAAACAGGTTGAACATGGCTCTGCGGAACTGCAGCTTGCCGACCGCTGGCGACCGGCAAAGATGGCGGCTGGCCTTGAGCAGATCCTCGTAATCCAGGCTAGGCGTCCGGAAATCCGCATCCAGCAAGCCACAGGCACTGTGCATATGGAGTCGACCTGCCTTTTGGGGATGGCTTACCCAATCGAACCGCTTTACCCCAAGCCAGGCACGGGCACCACTTTGCTCTGGCGCCTCAAACAATCGCCACTCAGGCGGCTCCAGCCCCAGCTTTCCGGCCAGGTGCAGATAGACCGCTTCACAGAGCCCTTCCTCATGGCCGAGGGGCAGATTCCTGGAGGTAAACTTGACCAGCCAGGCCTCATCGCCTGGCCTCGCCACCGTGCGGCAGCGATCTGGCTCATCCGGGGAGATGTAGAACTGCGCTTTGGGTCTGGCACCACCGGAGCTACCTGCTGCCACCAGATCCGCCAGCACCTCTTCCGTCTGACCGTCAAAAAACGCCTGCGCCTCCAGACCCAGCTTCGCCAGGTCGATGTCGCCGGTTGAGGCAAGCCGGTATTCCGAGGTCGGCGAGAATGACAGGGCCCCCATCCCGGAAGCCCCTACAAACGCCAGGCGATCCATGGCGGTGATCTGGGCAGGGAGAATGCCATGCTGTCGGAACACTCGGTCTTGCAGCAAGGAACCCCAGCCATCAGGCAGACTATCGCCGAACAGGCCATGCAGGCCGGAATGCGGCCTTTTGGGAGCAAGCTGCAGCTCAGTGGTTGCCTTCAGGCCAAAGGGCGACAGGTTTCCGAAGCGCCCGAGATAATCGGCATCGTACTGAAAAAAGACGCCCTGCCGGTTCTGCGCCAGCACGCCTACCGTCACCGCCTGCCCCGTTGCCAGCGTGCGGGTTACCGTCAGCTTGCGGACCGGTTTAAAGGTCATCGCTCAACACCTCATCGATACTGGATGGCAACTCAGCTTCGCTGAGGGAATGGCGAGTCAACGCATACAGGCGACGTAGATCATCCAGACTCTGCCAGAGGAATAGCAGCTGCCGGAACGAAATTTGGCCGGTGAGCTCGAATTTCTTGATGGTGGATGCTGGCACACCACTACGCGCAGCTAGCGCATCGCGAGACAGCTTGGCCTGCTTGCGCAAACGTCGCAGATGGGTGGCAAATGCCTGCTGGACATCGGCATCGTCAATCAGGGACGGTGTCATATCATTCCAAATCAGACACAATGATGTCCAATCATTGCACAAAAACAAAAAATAGACACTATTATGTCTTTTCATACCCCCCCTATCCCGACTGCCAAGTATTGCTGCGATCCAGAATCTTGGAGCCATAAGCTAGCTGTAGAGGCATTACGCCCGATGAAGGCAGTGGCAAAGGGGCTGATGGGTTTTACGCAGACAACACGGACGCTGGAGGACGCTCGGCATCAAGTAACCAGAGCGCCCCACACAAGCCACTCAGGCCAGCACTTCCAGCCCCTTTTCCGCCACCAGATTCAGCAGCTTTAGCGAAGGGCCATTCGGCTTTTTCTGGCCTTGCTCCCACTTCTGCACCGTGGACACACTGGTATTCAGATAGGCAGCAAACACGCCTTGGCTGGCGCGATTTCGAGTGCGGATACGCCTGATCTGCACCGCCGTATACTCTTTCACAGGCGGCAGACAGAGCGCATCGAACTCACGGAGAGTCGCCTCTTTCATTACCCCCGCTTCGTGCAGATCTTTCGCCGATTCATGCACTGCGTCCAGTATTGACTTACTCATCGCTCTTCACCTCAATTAACGCACCACTCTTTATCGCTTTGGCCAATGCCCTATCGCTATAGCTCAGCAGCTCTTTTGCCAAATATTTCAAGGCCCTCAGCTCATCAGCAGAGATATTCGCGCGTGCGCTTTTAGCGAAGCCATAAACAAAGAAGGCCTTATCACCAACCCTGTACGCCAGCAGGGTCCTCATCCCTCCGCTTTTGCCTTGGCCACCGACAGCCACACGTTTTTTCACCACATGGCCACCCAAATTCGCATCAATCAGGCCACGCTCCATTTCATCAACCGCCGCAAGCAGCAAGGCGTCATTCAAGCCCTCTTTTGATGCCCACTTACTGAATGGCCTGTTCTTGAATATCCGCATCTCATGCCCTTGCCAGCCTCGTCAAAGTATAGCACCTAGTGCCATAGACAACCACGCCACAATCATCACTCTAGTAGCAACAGCAGGAGCAGAGAACCCTCCTCATAAACCTAAAAAATCGGTTAAATTTTGACCAGCTGCGCGCAGACAAAAAGGCGCCGCGCATTTGCTCATTAAGCTAAATCAAGGGCTTAAAAGTGGTGGGCAGCATGGTGGGCAAAGCAAAAATCACCATGCAAATAGCACAATAAGATACTGATTTTAAAATATTTTTAATTTTTAACCAACAAGAAGATCCAGAATATCGAATAAGCCCCGCGCCATTTTCCTTTTTCAGAAACCGATATCCCGGTAATGCCGGGAGACTTTCTCGATGGCGATCACATAGGCCGCCATCCGGTAATCGTCAATTTTCGGGTTCTCGTTACGGGTACGAATGATCTCCTGCAAGGCCAGGCGCATGGAATCATCCAGCCCGGAGCGCACCAGATCGAACTCGTCGGCGCCGCGAGCCAGTTCCTTGACGATATGCTCGGGCACCTTGGTGTTGGTGGCCTGCTCGATGGCATCAATCACATGCTGGCCACGGGCTTCGTGGAAGCGCTTGTCCAGGCGTCCGAAGCGCACGTGGTTGAGGTTACGAATCCATTCGAAGTAGGAAACGATCACACCACCGGCATTGCAGTAGGCATCCGGAATAATTTCCACACCCTTTTCGCGAAGAATCCGATCCGCTTCAAACGTCACCGGCCCGTTGGCCGCTTCCGCGATCAGCTTGGCCTGAATACGCGGCGCGTTTCCGGCGGTGATGACACCTTCCAGTGCTGCCGGTATCAGAATATCGCACGCTCTTTCCAGCGCCTTGATGCCGTCTTCCAGATAATCCGCACCGGCAAACCCCTTCACACCGCCTGTTTCCACAATATGCTGGCGCACCGCGCCCACGTTGAGGCCGTCTTCATTAATGATAGCGCCATCCCGTTCGATGATGGCGGTAATGCGGCAATCGTCTTCCGTTTCCAGGAAGTGCGCCGCGTGATAGCCCACGTTACCCAGCCCCTGAACAATCACCCGTTTGCCTGCCAGTGAACCCGACAGCCCGGCACGCTTGATTTCTTCCGGGTGTCGGAATAGTTCACGCAGTGCATATTGCACGCCCCGCCCGGTGGCCTCATTGCGGCCACGGACCCCGCCGTGCTCCACCGGTTTACCGGTCAGCGCGCCCATGTAATTAATGTCGTTGGGGAACATCTGTTTGTAGGTGTCCACCATCCAGCCCATTTCCTGCGGACCGGTGCCCATGTCCGGCGCCGGCACATTCTGGGACGGGCTCAGGTAGCCCTTGTTGATGAGTTCGCGGGCAAAACGGCGGGTGATGGCTTCCAGTTGGTGCCGCTCGTATTTTTTCGGGTCGATCACCAGCCCGCCCTTTGAGCCGCCGAAGGGCACATCGACAATGGCGCACTTGTAGGTCATCAGCGCTGCCAGCGCTTCCACTTCATCCTGATCCACAATCGGGGCGTAACGAATGCCGCCCTTGGAAGGCAGCCGATGATCACTGTGGGTGGCGCGCCAGCCGGTGAAGATTTCTGCCTTTCCATTGATCTCCACGGGGAAAGACACCTGCACCACGCTCTGGCACACTTTCATGGCATTGCCCATGCCCGCATCGAGCCCCATGATGTCGATGGCATGGTCGACCATGTGTTCAACGCTTTCCCGAAATGACATGCCCTTCTGGGCGTATTTGGTATCGCTCATGGCTGCTCCGTCAGTCCTGTTGTTCTTGGTAGAACCTGAACATTAGCAGCGCCTTTTCGGCAAGGGTGTTTATGCTTTGTTATGCCCTGTTAACGTGCACGGAGGTACCAGTCAGCGCGGCACCGCCAGCACCGCAAAGGTATCGCCCACATTGACCAGGGCAGGATGGCGACGGCCAATCAGCAGGCCATCGCAGGGGGCGCGATATTCCACCGGAGCGGCACCGGTACGTTCCAGGGAATGCACCCGGGCCAGCACATCACCGGCACGGACGCTGTCACCCAACGCCACAGCAAATTCCAGCAGGCCACGATGTTCGCTGATCCGGTAATACTCACTCCCGGGAATCTCCAAAGCCTGGGAGGCCACCACCTCCGGATCGCCGGGCAGGATGCCAGCAAAGCGCAGCAGGTTCTCCACCCCCCGCTCCGCCAGCGCGACAGTCTCGGGGGTAGTCGTGCCGCCGCCACGCAGTTCCGTACTGACGAACACCTTGCCGCTGCCCTCCACCACGCTGTCGTAAAGCACGTCGCCTTCCAGTTCCGCCATGAACAGCGTGTAGGGCGCACCGAAGGCGGTGGCGGCGGCAAGACAGCGGGCTTCGAACCCCCGGTCGCTCATCCGGTGGGTGGCGGCAAAGGGCAGCAGATCCAGGGTGCGGCCCCCGGAGTGGATATCCAGTGCCAGATCACACAGCGGCACCAGATAGCGGGTGAGGTAATCGGCGATTTTTTCCGTCAGGGTGCCCGCCGGATGACCGGGAAAGGCCCGATTCAGATTGCCGCCATCCAGCGGCGAAGTGCGAGTGCCGTTCAATACCGCCGGATGGTTGAGCATGGGCACGATAATCACCCGTCCGCGCATCTCTTCGGGTTGCAGACGATTGGCCAGCTTCAACAAGGCGGTGATGCCTTCGTATTCGTCACCGTGATTGCCGCCGGAGAGCAAGGCCGTCGGCCCCTCGCCGTTGCGTACCACGGTGATCGGAATCATCACATTGCCCCAGGCGGAGCCATCATGGGAATGGGGCAATTTCAGAAAGCCGTGCTGAACGCCGTCCCGGTCGAAATCCACTGTGGCGCTGATAGGGCTGTCTTGCATAACGAGATCGGATCCGGGGCTGGGAATGTTGGCGGAGGCATCGGCGACACCCCCGGGTAGTACCCCCTATGATGCGCGCATTTCCGGCATCGCGAACAGCGCAATTTTGCGCTGTTCGCCATACCCAAAACGGCATCGTGCTTCTCAGAAGTCGTCGGTTACCGCCCCTTCACTGGCGGAGCCCACCAGGCGCGCATATTTTGCCAGCACACCCCGGGTATAACGGGGCGGCGGTTGCTGCCAGTTGGCTCGCCGGCGGGCCAGTTCCTCGTCGGACAGGTCCACGGTGAGTGTATTGGCCTCCGCATCGATGGTGATGCGATCGCCGTCTTCCAGCAACGCCAGCGGCCCCCCATCGAAGGCTTCCGGGGTCACATGACCCACCACGAAACCATGGCTGCCGCCGGAGAAACGGCCGTCGGTGATCAACGCCACATCATTGCCCAGGCCTCGGCCCATGATCGCCGATGTGGGAGTGAGCATTTCGCGCATGCCCGGGCCGCCACGGGGGCCCTCGTAGCGGATCACCACCACATCGCCGGCAACCACGGTGCCGTCATTGATCCGTGCCTGGGCTTCCTCTTCCGAACCGAACACCCGCGCCGAGCCGGAAAAATGGGTGCCCTCCTTGCCGGTGATCTTGGCCACCGCCCCCTCCGGGGCCAGGTTGCCGTAGAGGATGCGCAGATGGCTTTCCGCTTTCAGCGGGGCCGTCAGGGGAGCGATGATGTCCTGGTCCGACGGATACGGCGCCACCTCGGCCAGATTCTCTGCCAGGGTGCGGCCGGTGACAGTCAGACAGTCGCCATGCAGCAGGCCGGCTTCCAGCAAGATTTTCATCAACGGCTGAATCCCGCCGATGGCCACCAGCTCGCTCATCATGTACTGACCGCTGGGGCGCAGGTCCGCCAGCACCGGTACCCGTTTGCCGATGTCAGTGAAGTCGTCCAGTGACAACGGCACCCCCACCGTGCGCGCCATACCCAGCAGGTGCAGCACCGCATTGGTGGAACCGCCCAGGGCAATCACGATGGTGATGGCATTTTCGAAGGCCTGGCGGGTCATGATGTCGGAGGGCTTGATGTCCTTTTCCAGCAGGTGCAATACCGCCGCACCGGCCCGCTCGCAGTCTTCCCGCTTATCCTCGGACACCGCATTCTGCGCCGAGCTGCCAGGCAGGCTCATGCCCAGCGCTTCGATGGCTGACGCCATGGTATTGGCGGTGTACATACCGCCACAGGAACCGGGGCCCGGAATGGCGGTTTCCTCAATCTGCTTGAGCTCGATCAGGTCCATGTCACCGCGGGAATGGGCGCCCATGGCTTCGAACACGGAGACGATATCGGTGTGGCCCTTGCCGGGCAGGATGGTGCCGCCATAGACAAACACACTGGGACGGTCGAGCCGTGCCAGGCCGATCAGGCAACCGGGCATGTTCTTGTCGCACCCCCCGATTGCCACGAGACCATCAAACCCCTCGCAGCCGGCCACCGTCTCGATGGAATCGGCGATCACCTCCCGGGACACCAGCGAATACTTCATCCCCTCGGTGCCATTGGCAATGCCATCGGAGATAGTGATGGTATTGAAGATCACCCCTTTACCACCGGCATCGTCAGCGCCTTCACAGGCCCGCTCAGCCAGTTCGCCGATATGGCTGTTGCAGGGCGTCACCTGGCTCCAGGTGGAGGCAATGCCGATCTGGGGTTTCTGGAAATCCTCATCGGTAAACCCCACCGCCCGCAACATGGCCCTGCCAGCCGACTTGCCCGGGCCGTCCACCACCTTTGAGGAATGACGTCGGCGTGGGTCGTTCTGGGTATCACTCATAATCTCTCCTTGTCCGCTGTCGGGGGGAGTGCCTGGCGTCACTGGTGACAGGCCCGGCGCAGCCTTGCACACGTTACCCTGCCATGGCGCTGGCTTCGAGTGGCATATGACGTGTCGCTTCCTTTGCGCCTATAATGCGCGCTTTACCGGGATCGCGAACAGGACTGTCATCACTATGGCCGACAAAGGCACGCTGTATATCATTTCCGCCCCGTCCGGCGCCGGCAAGACCAGCCTGGTGGCGGCGCTGGTCGACAAGCTGGAGCAAGTGCGCATCTCCGTCTCCCATACCACCCGCGCCATGCGTCCCGGGGAAGAGGACGGGGTGAACTACCACTTCACCGACCGCGACACCTTTGTTCGCCAGGTGGAGCAGGGGCGGTTTCTGGAGCATGCCGAAGTGTTCGGCAACCTGTACGGCACCAGCGCCGACTGGGTGGCCCAGACCCTGCGCAGCGGTGATGATGTGATCCTGGAGATTGACTGGCAGGGCGCCACCCAGATCCGCAAGCAACTGCCGGACTCGGTGAGCATCTTTATCCTGCCGCCGTCCCTGGAGACCCTGGCGGAACGCCTGCGTGGACGGGAAACCGACGACGAATCGGTAATCCAGCAACGCCTGGACGGTGCCCAGGAGGAGATGAGCCATTACGGAGAGTTCGACTATCTGGTGGTCAACGATGATTTCCAGCGCGCGCTGTACGAACTGGAAGCCATCCTGGAAGCCCGCCGGCTGATCACATCCCGGCAATCCGCACGACTGGCGGCCACCCTGAGCAATCTGCTGGGCAAACGGTAGGCTGCCCGGCGGCGCTGGACTTGCTCACCAATTCACCAGTAAAATCGCTCCCCCTCGCGAATTTCAGGCGCTGCCGCCATCGGCATCGCCACCCTGTAGGAGAACAGCATGGCCCGTGTAACCGTTGAAGATTGCCTGGAAAAACTGGATAACCGCTTTGAGCTGGTACTGGTAGCCGGCAAGCGCGCCCGTCAACTGCAGACCGGTGGCAAGGAACCCCGCGTGGCCTGGGAAAACGACAAACCCACCGTGGTGGCTCTGCGTGAAATCGCCGAAGGTCACGTGACCTCCGAATCCGTGGACAACCCGATCGCTGACCGCAGCGCTGACGTGGACGAACTGGCCCTGCTGACCCAGTCCTTCGGCGAGTAATACCGTCTCCGGCAGGTGCCCGCCCGGGCACTTGCCGGTATTTCCCTGTCTGCCGCTTTTCCCCTCCGCGACCCACCCGGAAAATTCATTGCCGGTGACTATCGCCCTTGTCATAGACAAATCCCCTCGCCAAATCTAAGCTTGAAGTCATTCCTGATCATTACTCCGCCCCGGGCGTGACGAGGACTTTTGCCCACCATTCATAACCTGGAAAAACGGTTACGCAGTTATCTGGACGACGATCAGATCGCCCAGGTCGTACGCGCATACCATTTTGCCGAGCAAGCGCACGAGGGGCAGTACCGCCGCACCGGGGACCCGTACATCACCCACCCGCTGGCCGTGGCCAACATCCTCACCGACATGCACATGGACCATGCCTCACTGATGGCTGCCATGCTGCACGACGTGATCGAGGACACCGGCATCTCCAAGGAACAGCTGGCCGGGGAATTCAGCGAAGAAGTGGCCGAGCTGGTGGATGGCGTGTCCAAGATCGCCCAGATCAAGTTCGAGTCCAAAGCGGAACAGCAGGCGGAGAACCTGCGCAAGATGATGCTGGCCATGACCCGGGACATCCGCGTCATCCTCATCAAGCTGGCCGACCGCCTGCACAACATGCGCACCCTGCACGTGATGCGCGCGGAAAAACGCCGCCGCATCGCCACCGAAACCCTGGAATTGTATGCGCCCATCGCCTTCCGGCTGGGCATGTACAACATGCGGGTGGAGTACGAGGACCTGGCTTTCCACGCCATCTACCCCATGCGTGCCCGCCTGATCGGCCAGGCGGTGAAAAAGGCCCGTGGCAACCGCAAGGAAATCCTCACCACCATCAAGGCCAGCCTGGAACACTGTCTCGAAGAAGAAGGCATCGAAGCGCGGGTACTGGGTCGCGAGAAGCACCTGTTCAGCATCTATACCAAGATGAAGGAACAGCACAAACCCTTCGCCGACATCATGGATGTGTTCGGCTTCCGCATCATCGTGGACCGGGTGGATACCTGTTACCGGGTGCTGGGCGCCGTGCATAACTACTTCACCCCGATCCCCGGCCGCTTCAAGGACTATATCGCCATTCCCAAGGCCAACGGCTACCAGTCCCTGCACACCACCCTCAAGGCGCGCTCCGGCATTCCCCTGGAAATGCAGATCCGCACCGAGGAAATGGAGGCCATGGCCAATAACGGCATTGCCGCCCACTGGCTGTACAAGGCCGACGATGAGCCCGGCTCACCCACCCACAGCCGCACCCAGAGCTGGATGCAGCGCCTGCTGGAACTGCAGCAGAAAGCCGGCAACTCCATGGAGTTCATCGAGAACGTGAAGGTGGACCTGTTCCCGGACGAGGCCTATGTGTTCACCCCCAAGGGCGACATCAAGGAACTGCCCGGCGGCGCCACCGCAGTGGATTTTGCCTATGCGGTACACACCAAGGTCGGCAACAAGTGCGTGGCCGCCCGCATCGACGGCAAGCTGGCAGCGCTCTCCACACCCCTGGAATCCGGCCAGACGGTGAAGATCATCACCGCCCCCAACGCCACTCCCAACCCGGCCTGGCTCAACTTCGTGGTCACCGGCAAGGCGCGCACCAACATCCGCCATTTCCTCAAGCACCAGCGTCGCGAGGATGCGGTGGAACTGGGTGAGCGGCTACTGGAGAAAGCCCTGCACTCTTATGACATCGGCATGGACGAGCTGCCCATCGAACGGGTGGTGAGCGAGCTGGCCGGAAACGGCTATGTGGAGCTGGACGACCTGCTGGAAGACATCGGCATGGGCAATCGCCTGGCGCCGCTGGTGGCCCGCAAGCTGGCCGGCGCCCGCGATGACGATGAACGTCAGCATGAGGACGACCGTCGCCCGCTGGCCATCCGCGGCAGTGAAGGCCTGATGGTCAGCTACGCCAAGTGCTGCCTGCCCCTGCCCGGCGATACCATCATTGGCCATCTGAGTGCCGGTCGCGGCATCGTGGTGCATCGGGACACCTGCAAGAACCTGCTTGCAGAAATGCGTAACGCCCCGGAAAAATGCATCGCGCTGAGCTGGGACAAACAGGTGGAGCAGGAATTTACCGCCGCCCTGCGCATCGAACTGATCAACAAGCGCGGCGTGCTTGCCACCCTGGCCAACAGCGTCTCCGAGCTGGGCTCCAATATCGACACCATCGACATGGCCGAAAAGGATCCCACACTCACCACCCTCAACGTGACCATGACCGTCAGGGACCGGATTCACCTGGCCCGCATCATCAAGAAGCTGCGCACCCTGGACAGCATCGTGCGGATTCACCGATTGTAGAAACCCTCTGTCCTCAACAGGGGGCGCTTTCTCTCCAGAAACGCTGGCGTTCGACTCGGTGATATTGCGAGTTGCGAGAAGCGAGTTTCGAAAGGCGACAACCTGTCAGATCATGCCTTTCGAAACTCGCTTCTCGTGACTCGTTACTGTTGAATCGCGCCGCCAGCGACGCTCCTACAAGCCGGCAGGAGCCGCCCATGTTGCGTGCGAGCCTGCTGCGTGCAAGCATAGCCCCTTTCCTGATTTCGTCTGTCAGCGCCATGGCGCTGGCAGCTCAACCAAGTGAAGAACCAACCATGTCCAACCATTCCGTGATCAGCACCGACAAGGCGCCCCAGGCCATCGGTACCTATTCCCAGGCCATCAAGGCCGGCGCGACCGTTTACCTGTCTGGCCAGATTCCCCTGGTCCCCGACACCATGGAACTGGTGAACGGCGACATGGAAGCGCAGATCGAGCAGGTATTCAGCAACCTGACCGCCGTGTGCGAGGCCGCCGGCGGCAGCCTGCAGGACATCGTCAAGCTGAACATCTTCCTCACCGACCTGAGCCATTTCGCCCTGGTCAACGAAGTGATGGCCCGCCACTTCAAACAACCCTACCCGGCCCGGGCGGCTATAGGCGTAGCTGCCCTGCCCAAGGGTGCCGGGGTGGAAATGGACGGCATCATGGATATTGCCTGACCAGGCAAAAGCCGCATTCGCCCTGTAACACGCCCGCTACTTGCGGGCGTGTTTCGTTAACAAACCTGATCCCGACGGGGGAAGACAACGGCGGTCAAAAAGCGCACCATCTGGGGACAACGTCATCCGCTATGGAGGGACTGCGATATGGATACCGCAACCCACGACTTGCCCACCCTGTTCGCCCAGCTCGGCCTGGAAAACAGCGATGCGGCCATCGAAGACTTCATCCATCAGTACGCTGGCACCCTGAAAGACAGCATGCATCTGCACCAGGCGCCCTTCTGGAACGACGCGCAGGCGCGCTTTCTGGCTGAGGCTATTCGTGAAGACGCGGATTGGGCCGAAGCGGTGGACAGTTTGAGCGCCCTGCTTCGGCATTAACCATTTCCAGGCAACCCCTGACGCCAGAAGCCTGTTACGCCAGCTGCAGGACCTGGGCAATGCGGTCGAAGAAAAAGCAGTAGATCAGCAAGGGAAAGGGGAGGCCCAACAGAGAGCCAAGCAGGTAATCCCGGCGTTTCACCCCGCTCAATGCCAGGGTGTAGTTCAGGGCAGGCATGGTCTGGAACAACAACCGCAGCAACATCACACTGCGCACCGGGTGACTGTCCAGCCGGGCGAGGATCTTTCTTGCCAGGGGTTTGTCGATATCGCGCAGGGCGCTGCCGCCCACCCCCTGTACCACCTGGAAGGTGACCAGGCAGGATACGCAGGCCGCCACATACGTCACCAGTCCGCCAGCCACTGTGCCCAGCGCCAGTATGGCCGCCGCCAGAAACGGCCAGCCCGGCAGCTGTATCAGGTTGCCGATGGCAAACGCCAGCACAAACAGCAGCACACCCACCAGCAGATTGGCTTCCAGCAACGTCCGCAGAGCCGTGAGGGAAAACTGCTCGCGCAGCCCGGTAAGTTCCACAATGAGCAGCACGGAAACCAGCATCACAGCCAGCAGGATCAGTCGTCGATAACGTGTCATGGCAAGGGGGGAGGCCACATCCGGATTCCTGTTTCAGGTTTAACCAACAGTGTACCCGATAGGTGCGCCACGGAAATGTGAAGCGAACCTGCGCCTGGCGGCGGGATTGGAGAAAGTCGCGAGTGACGAGAAACGAGTTTCGAAAATCAAACCCTGTTTGCCTTTCGCTCCTCGAAACTCGTGACTCGACACTCAGCACTCAGCACTCAGCACTCACGAGCAGGCGTTATTCTCCCTGCTCGTCCATTCAGGCTTCAGCCCAGCCCCAATTCTGAATCCAGCACAGCCTGATACCCTTCCGGCAGCACATCTGCCCAGGCGTCCAGACCCGCGCGCAGCCCCTCCAGGCTGTCCGCCACCAGGTTGGCGTGGCCCAGCTTGCGGCCCGGGCGCACGCCCTTGCCGTACCAGTGCACCACACCCGGGTGTTGCAGCCAGGCGCTTTCGAAGGGAGTGCCGATCAGATTCACCATGGCAGTGGGACCGTGCACATTCAACGCGTGCAGGGGCACGCCGGCCAGGGCATGGACATGCAAATCGAACTGGGACCAGTCCGCGCCTTCGTGGGTCCAGTGACCGGAGTTGTGCACTCGCGGGGCAATCTCGTTGACCATCAGCTGGCCATCGGTTTCGAAGAATTCCACCGCCATCACACCGGCATAGTCCAGCTCTTCCATGATGCCCTTGAGCATCTGCTCCGCCGGCTTCTGCAGATCGGCACAGGCATTGGCCGGGGCCAGACTCAGGCGCAGGATGCCGTCCACATGCCAGTTGCGGGTGAGCGGGTAGAACAGGGTTTCCCCGCGGGTGCTGCGGGCACCGACAATGGACAACTCGCGGCGGAAAGGGATTTTCTGTTCGATGATGGCCTTGCCGGCCAGTTCGCTGACAGGCACCGCGCCCAGATCACCGCCTTCGCCAATGATCCAGGTGCCGCGCCCGTCATAACCGCCGGTGCGTGCCTTGACCACCACGCCGCCAAACTTTTCCACGGCCGCAGCCAGATCTTCCGGCTGATCCAGGGTTACCCAGGGAGCAGTGGGAATGCCCAGCTTGTCGAGCATGGATTTCTGGGTGAACCGGTCCGGGATCACTTGCAGGGCGCCCCGGGCCACACAGCGATCGCTTGTTGCCAGCTCCGCAGAGAGACCGGTTTCCGGGAAGGCCTCGCGCTCCACGGTAATGACCGGGTAACGCTCCAGACACTCCTCCCAACTGATTGGCACCGCCAGATCCGAGGTGCCGGGCAACAGCAAGGCCCGCTCCGGGTCGTAACGATCCACCACCAGCCCCAGCCGGGCCGCCGCTTCCGCCATCATCAGGCCAAGCTGGCCTCCACCAAGAACAAGCACGCGATTCATCAGCCTTCACCCAGCTCAGCATTGGCCAGCACGTCAGCGGCCCGGGTGGCTTTCCAGTCAGCGATCTTCTGCAGTTGCTCCGGGTTACCCGCGGCCAGCATCTGTGCCGCCAGCAGACCCGCGTTCCAGGCACCGGCCGCGCCGATGGCCAGTGTGCCCACGGCCACGCCCTTGGGCATTTGCACGATGGACAACAGGCTGTCCCAGCCGGACAGGGTGCGGCTTTTCACCGGCACGCCGAGCACGGGCAGCGGGGTCAGGGAAGCGATCATGCCCGGCAGGTGCGCAGCGCCACCGGCACCGGCAATGATCACCTGATAGCCATTGTCGTGGGCGCTTTTGGCGAAATCATACATGCGCTGAGGGGTCCGGTGGGCAGACACCACTTCCGCCTTCCAGCCCACGCCGAACTGGGTCAGGGCGTCACAGGCTTCTTTCATGGTTTCCCAATCGGACTGGGAGCCCATTACCACGGCAACCGGTGTGCTCATTCGCTTCACTCCATCGCGCCCACCACGGGCTTTTGCGGGGTTTTCGCCCGCCACAGAAAAATTTGAGGCGCACACTTTACTAGCGCGTGCGCGGGAGGCAAGTCCGCTTTAGGGGCAGTGAATAATTCATAGTTAATAATTCATAGTTAAAAGTGAAAAATAAACCTTAAATTCAACTGGTTACCGATATTTCTGGCACTTTTCCCCGGTTTTTGGTGGATGGCGCCGTTTATCGGCTGATCAGGGCAGCGTAACCATCCTGGTAACCCGGATAGCGCAGGGTGTAATGCCCCTGGCGAATGTACTGGCTGCGAATCCGTTTGCCAGCGGGCGCGTCGTCGGGCACCGCCAGGGTCAGCCCCTGCTGCTGGGCCAACCATTGCAGCACGTCCAGGTTACGCCCACCCACGTTGTCGGTACCGATCACCAACGGCGGCATTTCCTGCCCTGCCAGCCAGCCATCTGCCACGTTCTTGAGCAGGCCCACACAATCATCCCGGTGAATGCGATTGGTCCACTGGGCGGCCGGCAATGCTTCCTCGCCCCGGGCCAGCCGCGCCGCCTTGTCGATCTGCCGGTAACGGCCCGGTCCGTAGATGCCGGAAAACCGCACCACGGTACAGTGGCTGCGAATGCTCAGCTCTTCTTCCGCGGCCAGCAGCACCTTGCCGTTATACCGGGTGGGTCGAGGCGGTGTCAGCTCATCCACCTCGCCCGCCACGTCACCGAACACCGCCGTACTGGACACAAAGATCACCGGCGGCAGCGGCTGCTGCCCGGCCAACGCATCCAGCAAGGTCTGCGGCGCCCGAATATAGGCTTTCAGGTAGCCCTCTTCACTGTACTCGGAGGGCGTCATGATGATGACGACCAGATCCACCGGATCCGGCGGCAACAGGGCCGCACCCTCCAACAGATCCTGACTGTACAACTCCACCCCGGCGGGGCAACGGCTGCCCCGGCGAATAGCGCTGACCCGGTGTCCGTCCGCCAGTAACTGTTCCGCAAGACCGGTCCCCAGATCTCCCAGGCCGGCAATCAGAATGTGGGACATAAATGAAAAACCAATTAATAGTTAATAATGAATAGTTAATAGCGAAAAAACGCACTTGGTCCAAGGTAGGCGCGCGTCTGCTATTACCGCAGCTCTCCGACCCTTTCTCGCGAGCTATTAACTATTCACTGTTAACTATTCACTGCCATGTTTTCTAGGCACAATGGCCAGTAATTGGATAAGCGAATCAGTGCCATGACATTAACAGAACTACGCTATCTCGTCGCCCTGGCCCGGGAGCGCCATTTTGGCCACGCCGCCCAGGCCTGCAACGTGAGCCAGCCCACTCTCAGTGCGGCGATCAAAAAGCTGGAAGAGCAGCTGGGTATGCCCCTGTTCGAACGTCGTCCACGGGAAGTGGTGGTTACGCCCCAGGCCGAACCCATTGTCGCCCAGGCCCAGCGGGTGCTGGAACAGGCGGACTTGCTCACGCAGATGGCCATGAGTCAGCAGGACCAACTGGGCTCGCCACTGCGCGTTGGCGCCATTTTTACGGTGGCCCCCTACCTGTTCCCCACCATGGTCCCGAAGGTACGCGCCGCGGCACCGGAAATGCCCCTGTTTATCGAGGAAAACTACACCCACGTGCTGCGGCGCAAGCTGGAACAGGGCGACCTGGATGCCATTATTGTGGCGCTGCCTTTCTCCGGCGGCGGCCTGGTGCGGGCACGCATGTACGAGGAATCCTTTTCCGTGCTGCTGCCCGGCGATCATCCCTGGACCGCCCAGACCGAAATCGCCCCGGACCAGTTGCTGGACGAAACCCTGCTGCTGCTGGGGGAAGGCCACTGTTTCCGGGACCAGGTACTGGAACTGTGCCCGGCCATCGATTCCCAGCGCCAGCGCAATCTGGTGCAGATTGAGGGCGGCTCCCTGGAAACGCTGCGGCACATGGTCGCCAGCGGTCTGGGCATCACCGTGCTGCCCAACTCTGCCCTGCACCAGCATGGCTACGACAAGGCCACGTTCGCGGTACGCCCCTTCAAGGCCCCGGTTCCGGCGCGGACCATTGCCCTGATCTGGCGGGACAGCTTCCCGCGGCCGAAAGCCATTGAGGTGCTACGCCAGGCGGTGCCAAAGGAAGGGCTGGCCGGCTGATAAGGAACGAGAAGCGAGGTTCGCGTTGCGAAAAACCGAACCGCTTTTGCTTTTCGCAACTCGAACCTCGTTACTCGCACAGGAATCAACGGCTGACTGATGTCCGGTGACAATCTCGCATCCCTGCCCATCACCCGCCTGAAAGGCGTCGGTCCCGCTGCGGCTGAACGGTTGGCGAAACTGGGCCTGCATAGTCTGGAAGATGTGCTCTTCCACCTGCCGTTTCGCTACGAAGACCGCACCCGTATTACCCCCATCGGCAGTCTGCGCCCGGAAACCGGGGTGGTCATCGAGGGCGAAGTGATGGCGGCCGATGTGGTGTTCGGCCGCCGACGGTCGTTGCTCTGCAAGGTAGCCGATGGCACCGGCATGGTGACCCTGCGCTTTTATCATTTCAGCGCCGCGCAGAAGAACAACATGGAGCGGGGCAGGCCCATTCGCGTGTATGGCGAACCCCGCCCCGGGGCAGCCGGGCTGGAGTTTTATCATCCCGAATATCAAATTGGCAGCACCCTGCCCCCCCTGGAAAAAGCACTGACTCCCGTCTACCCCACCACCGAAGGGGTCAGCCAGAAACTGCTGCGCAACCTGGCCGGTCAGGCCCTGCATTACCTTCAGGGTCACCCTCCGGCGGAACTGATTCCCGCCACGCTGCTGGATCAACGCGGCCTGCCCTCGCTCACCGACGCCCTGAGCAAACTGCACAATCCGCGCCCGGATGATCCGGTCAACCTGTTGCTGGACGGCAAGCATCCGGCAGTAAAACGACTGGTCATGGAAGAAATGGTGGCCCACCAGCTGGGCATGCTGCAGAAACGGGCGGGCCAGAAAGCCTTCCATGCGCCGCGCCTGCACGCGGATGCATTATTCGAACAACTGCAGGCCAGCCTGCCGTTCTCTCTCACCGGCGCCCAACAGCGGGTGATCGGCGAATTACTTGGCGACATGGGCAACCCGCACCCCATGTTGCGCCTGGTCCAGGGGGATGTGGGGTCCGGCAAGACGCTGGTGGCCGCCGCCGCCGCCCTGGCCGCCATCGAATCCGGCTACCAGGTGGCCCTGATGGCCCCCACGGAATTGCTGGCCGAACAGCACCGGGACAACTTCCGCCACTGGCTGGCACCGCTGGGCATCCCGGTGCACTGGCTGGCCGGCAGCCTGGGGGCCAAGGCACGCCGGGAAACCCAGGCAGCCCTGGCTGACGGCAGTGCCCCTATCGTCGTCGGTACCCATGCCCTGTTTCAGGAGACGGTGCAGTTCCATCGTCTGGGCCTGACCATCATCGACGAACAGCATCGCTTTGGCGTGCAACAGCGCCTGGCCCTGCGGGAAAAAGGCCGTTTCGATACCCCACACGGCATCCAGGTGCCACACCAGCTGGTACTCACCGCCACCCCGATCCCCCGCACCCTGGCCATGAGTGTCTATGGCGACCTGGATACCTCGGTGATCGACGAAATGCCTCCGGGGCGCAAACCCATCGATACCCTGGTGCTACCGGAAGGACGCCGGCCCCAGGTGATCGAGCGTATCAACGATGCCTGCCAGCAGGGCACCCAGGCCTATTGGGTATGCCCGCTGATTGAGGAGTCGGAGGAAATCCAGGCGCGGGCGGCGGAGGCCTCGTTTGAGGAACTGCAGGCCGCCCTGCCCGACCTTACCGTGGAACTGGTGCATGGTCGTATGAAGGCAAAGGAGAAGGCAGAACGCATGGCCCGATTTGCCAGTGGCGAGGCCCAGTTACTGGTGGCCACCACCGTGATCGAGGTGGGTGTGGATGTGCCCAATGCCACCCTGATGGTGATGGAGAATGCGGAACGGCTGGGACTGGCCCAGCTCCACCAGCTTCGTGGCCGGGTGGGCCGGGGCGGCGAGCAAAGCTACTGTCTGCTGCTCTACCAGACGCCCCTGTCGCTCACTGCCAAACGACGCCTGGCGGTAATGCGCGACACCACCGACGGCTTCGTGATCGCCGAGGAAGATTTGAAGTTGCGCGGCCCCGGCGAATGGCTGGGCACCCGCCAGACCGGTGACATGGCATTCCGCATTGCCGACCTGGTCCGCGATGAGTCCCTGATGGAACCCGCCCGGGAGGTGGCCGACAACCTGCTCCGCGGCCACCCCGAGAATGTCGAATCACTATTGCGGCGCTGGCTGAAAGGGGGAGAAAGCTATGCCGACATTTAGGGAGCCTCTCACCCCTCCCCCCCGCAACGTTATGGAGTCACTCTGACTGTCACCGTCCCCACCCCCGCATAGCTGACCACCCGAAGTATCTGATCCGCGGATCCGGGAAGCACCTGCCCCCCTTCCACAGACACCTGATAGCCATCGGGATAATGCCGTTCCGGGACAAAGATTTCGGTGACAGAACCGGGCGGAAAATGGCCGTTCCCGTCGGCACGCTGAGTGGAATAGGTCAGATGGAAAACCTTGTTCTTGCGATCGAATCCGTAACTCTCCGGCACCCCGGCCACACGCTGCGGGTAAGCCCTCACCAGCACATCCAGTTTTTCCTGATTCAGGTTTTCAGGCAGTGGCGGGTCTGAGGGATGGGTAATGATCCCCTCTTCCGGACGCTCGCAGCAAACATCACGATTCCACCATGCCCAGTACTGCCAGGACACACGATTTTTTGCAGCCAGCGTGATCAACCGCTCAATCGTTACCAGGTCATTGGACGCGCCAAACTCGCTGAGGATGAGGGTATCGTTCTTTTCCCTGGCCTGCCTCTCTGCATTGGTGAACACCAACTGCTCTTCGATCCCACACCCCGGATCGGTAAGCGGCAGCCCCGGCAAACCCGGCGTTTTGGCCAGGCAGTAATTGTGAAAGGACATGCCAGCCTGGACGTCTTCACCAACGCCACCGTGTGCGGTATCTGCGCCGTTGTTAAAGGTGACGAAGGGTTCATAGAAAATAATCGCGGTATCGTCTTCTTTCCGAACTGCATCCGCGGCCAGACGACTGACTGCGGTCAGCTTTTTGTCCTGATTGTTCAGCAGGCAACCCAGCGGGTTGGCACAGAGCGCCAGCGCAGTGCCTGGGAAAGGCTCGTTCCACAGGTCATAACCCAGCAATCTGTCGACATCCTTGATGCGGGCGGCCACTCGGCGCCAGGCTTCGGCGAACGCCTCATGCATAGGACGACCCGCCAGGTCCTGGTCGTTATCCAGAAAGTGATCATAGGCACGCCACAAGGCGGGCATCAGGAAGTAGTTTCCCGGGAAACCCAGGTCGGGCTGGTTGGGCAAGCCGTCATCAAACACGGTCCAGTCGGGAAAGCCCTCACCACTGAATTTTTCGTTATACATGTCCTGATGGAAATCAAACAGCACCCACAAACCGGCATCGGATGCGGCCTGCGCGGTACGGTATAACGATTCCAGATAATCGGTATCGTACTGACCCGGTTCCGGTTCAAATGCCTTCCAGATGAATCCCAGCCGAATGGTGTTGAAACCCTGGCTGGCAATATAGCGCAGGTCATCCTCGCCAAAGCCGATGGCTTCTGGCGTATAGGGTGGCAGTTTACTGATCTGGTTCACCCCCTGAAGAATCACCACCCGGCAGTCTGCATCGATCACCCATCGACCGGCCTGCCCCAGTCTTCCTTCGGCAACCGTGCCCTCACAGGATGAACGGGGAGCCACGGGTGAAGGGGTATCCACTACCTCCGGCTCCTGGTCATCATTGTTCGGGTTGACGGGGGGCGCACTGGTCCCGCCACTGCCACTGCCACCGCCACATGCCACCAGAAACGCAAACGGAACCCAGACAAGCGCCTTCAGGCCCCACCGGCAACGTCTTTTTATTCGCATAGCCTACTCCGACAAATCCGCAACATGACGTATACAAATATGGCTTTGATGCCGCCAGAGCGTCTTGCCAGAATCGGACAGCTTTTAGCAAATCACGACACCCTATGCGCTGCATTGATGCCACCTACTCACATTTGCTTTTCGACCACCTGACAAGCAGGGGGATCGCGGCCGAAAACGTGCTGGGCAAAATGCCAAAGGCCGGAAGCCGGATCGCGGAAGATCGCTGGAAAGAGATGCTGGAGAAAGGTGCCCGCACGGTAAGGGATTCCGCCTTCGGCCTGTCTGTGGCTAACCATTTCTCGTTACGGTATCTGGGGCCGGTTGGTTACCTGCTTCTGAGCAGCAACAACGTCATGGATGCCCTGGCCAAAGGGCAGCGCTACCATGTGCTGATTTCAGAAATGAACCCGGTAAAGGCACATATTGACGCGGATCATCTGGTGTTAAGTTGGCCTCTTGAGCATGGCTGGAGTGGCCAGTTATGGGATGAGCTGGGGCTGGGCACCACCCTCAAGTTGATTCAGGCCATCAACCAGAAACCCGTATTTCCATCCTCGGTTGAATTTGTTGGCCCCCCTCCCGCGAACCGGGCGCTTTATGAACAGTTTTTTGGCTGTGATGTGTTATTCGACCAGGCAATGCCCAAACTGGTTTTCCCTGTCAGGAATCTGTTTTCCCCCATCCCCAAAACCGACCCATATCTCCATGACATTCTGGACAATCAAGCGCAACAACAGCTCAGAAAGTTGACCCTGGAGAATGAGGAAATCGGTCTCTATCGCAAACAATTGCTGCAGATCCTCACCCGAGAGCCGCCATCACTGGAAAAGCTCGCAGCAGAAAACGGCATTTCTGCCCGTTCAATGCAAAGACGGTTACGGGCGCAGCGCATCTCTTTTCAGAGCCTGCTTGATCAAACCCGCCACACACTGGCAACCAATTACCTGCGTGAGTCCCGGCTTGGTCTGTCAGATATTGCCGGCATGGTTGGCTATACCGAACAAAGCTCATTCACCCGGGCGTTTGCCCGCTGGGAAGGCATGTCTCCGGGGAAGTATCGCCGACAGCACCACGAAGACGACCGGTAACGGACGCAGGGCATGACGATTCTGACAACAATTTTTCCTGGCACCACTAGTGGAACCGGGAACTGCGGCGTAGTATCGCCGCCGCTTCCGACATGCCAGGGAGCCGTTTGGATACCAAGGATGTCATCACTTTAGTTTGAGGAAGAAAAACCATGGCAAAAGGCCCTAAACCCCTGCGCAACTGGGCGGCGATGGATCCGCTGATGCGCAAAGGTGGCGCTCACCAGGTCGCCAGGGAACAAACCCGACCCCGCATGGACTGGCGCCAGGCGCTGGATGATTTCGAGGACTGGCAGGATAGCCTGCCGGAAACACAATGCGGGAGCGTCAAAGAAGGGCCGGACGGCCCTTCTTTTTTGCCTGGCGAACAGGCAGGAGGAGGCTGTGATCAGTCCGCACAGATCCAGGCCTTGGCGCTGGCCGTGTCATCGCGGGCAAAGACTTTGACATCGATGGAGGGCAGCAGCTTGTCCGCCAGCAACGCCAGGCGCCGCATCCAGTCCTGATCGGTGACGACAGCCTCTCGCTCGAAATGCTGCCAGTGGCGCAGGCCGAATTTCAGATCCTGGAACAGGGCATCCATGGCCACACCACCAAAGGTTTCCATTTCCGCATAGAAACGCACCTTGTCGTGTCTGGCCAGCGCCGCTTCCAGAGCGGCCGCCACGGTATCGAATTCCGGGCGGGTGATCTTCCCGGAAATCCTTGCCCCGACGACCCGATCATCGTCGAACGGAATCAATGTCAGCATGCCAGCCCCTCCCAGTTTGCTGCACGACCCTCAGTTTTCCTCAGGGCTCTCCGTGCTTTCTGCTACAGGTGCATTCAGCGCCTGCCAGCTCTGTTTAACCGCGTCCCAACCTCGGGAGAATTTTACCTTGGCAGCCTCCCAGTTGTCGGCACTGGCTTGCTGTAGCGCCTGATAACGGGACTCCAGCTCTGCACGTTGCTCTTTCAGCGTGGCCATGGCGGACTGTTTGTCCAGCCGTGCCTGTTGGGAAAGTCCCTGCCAACGGCTGTCGATCTCACTTTGCAGCAAGGTGATCTGCCGGTCCAGGTCATCCAGCGCATGGCGGGCAGCACGCATGGCATCGTTTTTCTGCTCCACCGTAAACGCCTGGATTTCTTCCAGGGTATCTTCCATCTGGGCGGT
Organism: Alcanivorax sp. DSM 26293; assembly: GCF_900107995.1. Taxonomy (GTDB): domain Bacteria; phylum Pseudomonadota; class Gammaproteobacteria; order Pseudomonadales; family Alcanivoracaceae; genus Alcanivorax. The sequence goes on from NZ_FNUM01000004.1 coordinate 267,983, forward strand.
AACTTTCTCCGGATCCGGGGTCTTCACATTGGGGACCCCCTCGGTATTCGCCCAGGAAATGGACGTGGTTACCAGCATGAGTGCGGCGGCTGCGAGTAAACGATGTGTCATTGGAGCACTCCTTGTATTGCTTGTCGGTCTCTCTCTTCCGGTAGGACAAGCAGAATCCCGGGAATACTCCTGAGGAGATGAAAAAAAGGGGTAAAACGGGCGGGCCGGGCAGCCCGGCCCCGAGTGTGCGTCAGGCGTTGAGGATATATTCCAGCATCTCTACCACCTGTTCAGGAGTGCGTGCCACGGCGTCCGCGGCCGCATCCACTTCCTTGAGCGGATGGTCATGTTCCTCATCGTGGAGAATGATCATCGGGGTCCCCAATGCCGCCGTGTAGCCCGCATCGAAGGCCGCATTCCACTGCTTGTATTTGGGCCCGAAACGCACGATCACCAAGTCGGCCTGATCGATCAGTTTACGGGTCCGAATACCATTAATGCCGGCGCCCAGCCGATCTTCCCAGAAACGCTTTTCTTCCGCGCCAAGAATATTGACCCCTACCTTGTCGCTGGCTTCATGGTCGGTCACTGGACCGGTAAATTCGATATCCAGTTCTTTCTCGGCACAACCCTGAATGATCCGTTCGCGCCAGTCGGTGTGGATCTCTCCGGAAAGGTAAACCGTCCAGAAGCTCATTGCGTTTCTCCCTTTGATACAGTGTCTGTGAAACCGGCTAGCATAGCAGGCTAGCAAAGAACCTGTTACGGGCCCGTTATTTCATCAACCTGTCCGGTTCCCGGTTGCAAAAGGCAAGCCTGCTGCCGTTAAATGCCCCCATTCCGAACTTTGTGAAAAGGCGACCCCATGCGCATCCGATTTCTGTTTCTGCTGGCGGCTGCAATGCTGGCAGGTTGTGATAACAATACTCAGGATAGCGATTCCCCTGATGCCAAGGCGGGCACCACCAGCCAGCACTCTGGCAACGTACCGGGCAATACCGGTGAGCTGATACGCATTCTTCACACCCTGAAAAAGACCGACGAGCAATGCCAGGGGGACGGCTGCCCACGGGTTGAGCTGGAATGGATCACCTTTGAGAACCAACCGACCCTGAACGATGCGATCACCACCCAGCTGGCCGGCATGCTGGTCCAGAACCAGGGCAGCAGCCCCCATGACGGCACCATCGAAGGGCTGGTGGATGCGTTTCTGGCCGATGCGTCGGACATGGCCATGGCGTCCCGACAGGGTTGGGAGCTGAACGCCACCATCAAGCGCCAGGGTCGCCGCGGTGACCTGCTGACCCTGCGTCTGGACAGTTACGAGTACACCGGTGGCGCCCACGGCCAACCCGGGGTGCAGTATTTCCATTGGGACCTGGCCCGCCAGCAAGAGCTGGGACTGGATGATCTGCTGGAACCCGGCCAACAAGAGGCTTTCTGGGAGCTGGCCCGATCCCGCCACCAGCAATGGTTGGATGAGGAAAACCTGGATCAGGCCTTCCGCGACAGCTGGCCCTTCGATCGCACGGACAACGCCTACTTCAGCAAGAACGGCCTGGTGCTGCACTACAACGTCTACCACATCGCCCCCTATGCCATGGGGCAACCTGAACTGACCATTCCGTATGAAAAACTGGACGGGATTGTGCGGGGGAAATACCTCAACCCGTAATCACTCAGCGTAGGAGCCAGCCTGCTGGCGAAGAATAAGGTACGAGTGGCGAGGCTCGAGTAACGAAGTTCAAAACCGGTTTTGATTTTCGAAACTCGCTTCTCGAACCTCGAGACTGGCTTGATTCACCCTACAAAGTCAGCCCCAATAACAACACCAACTCGGTAAACACCACACTGGCCCCCAGCGCATCCCCGGTATAGCCACCGAGCTGCCGCTTCAGGCTGACGCCCCACAGCAACGCTACCAGCCCCACCGCCAACAAGGCAGGCAGCCACACCGAGAACAGCAACGCCACCCCCAGGATGAAAAGTGTGGCCATTAGCAATCGCTGGCTGCTGAAGGCTTCCGCCACCGGTTTGCTTTTACTGGTAGTCGGGTCGGTCACATAGGGCAGAAAGCGCATCAGCAGCAGGGGTGTCAGACGACTAATGGCAGGCGTTACCAGTAGCGCCAGCCAGACCGGCTCGGCCTCCAATAGCAACACGGCCTTCAGGCCCAGCGCCACTATCAGCGCCACGGCACCATAGGTGCCGATACGGCTATCCTTCATGATTTCCAGCCGCCGGGCCACGGTGTAGCCACCGCCCAGCGCATCCATACTGTCCGCCAGGCCGTCCTCGTGGAAAGCACCGGTAATCCACAAATGAAACGCCAGCACCAGACCGATACACACCGGCGGGCTCCAGAACACCACCAGAGCGCTGAACAACGCCGCATAAAGGCCGCCCAGCAACAGTCCCACCAGGGGGAAATAAACACTGGCACGATTCATCAGACGCTGGGAATAATCGATCTTCACCAGCATGGGAATCCGGGTCAAAAAGCCCAGCGCCAGCCAGAAGGCCTGCCATTCCTGTTTCACGGCAACTCCCTATTGAATGGGTTGCCGCACGGGGGCGCGGCATAATTCCAGCCACCGCTCGATACCGGGACTGCGGTATTTCTGGCGGTGCAGCACAAAGTAGAAGTCACGGCTGAAATCCCGATGGGGCACCGGCAATTCCACCAGCGAACCACGCCTGAACGCCTCACGCAGACACACCCGGGACAGGCAACTGATCCCCAGACCCGCTTCCACTGCCCGCTTGATGGCTTCGGTGTGCTCCAGCTCCAGGGCCAGATCCAGCTCCGGTACCAGACCATGCAGGCCGCGCTCAAACGTCTGCCGGGTGCCAGAGCCGGATTCCCGGACAATCCAGTGAGCCTCCCGCAAGTCCCGGTCCGTGAGTGCTTCCTTACCGGCAAGAGCATGCTCCGGGCTACAAAACACCACCAACTCATCCTCTCGCCAGGGCAACAACTCCAGGTCCGGGTGGTTCAGTTCGCCCTCAATCAGCCCCAGATCCAGCTCGAACGCCAGCACCCGCTCCACGATAGTCCGCGTGTTGGCCACCTCCAGGTGTACCCGGGCGCCGGGCTGCTCCGCCATATAATCGGCCATGATCCCCACCGCCAGATAATTGCCGATGGTCAGCGTGGCCCCCACATTCAAACGGCCCAGATCACGGTGACTGAGCAGGTCGGCCTCCAGCTCCCGGGCCTGGGCCAGCAACGCCTCTGCCCGGGGCCAGAACTGGCGGCCCAGCTCATTGAGTTTGAGTCGCTTGCCGGCCCGTTCGAAGAACTTCAGGTCGTAGAGGGCCTCCAGCTCCTTGAGAGCACCGGAAGCGGCCGACTGGCTCATGCTCAGGCTCTCTGCCGCCTTGCTGATGTTCTCGTGGTGCGCCGTGGCCAGGAAGACCTGAAGCTGACGCAGGGTAAATTTCATGGCCACTCCCTCCGGTAGAGTCAGACGTGGAACGCCCATATCGGCAATGCCGATATAATACATCGGAATTACCCATTTTACCGATAAACAGGTTTCGTTTAAATTTCCACCAACTGAGATTTTGGAATAAGCGCTGATTTAATTATGTCTAATTTGAATACTGAGACCGTCACAAGCGTACGCCACTGGAACGATACCCTGTTCAGCTTCACCACCAGTCGTGATCCGGGTTTCCGTTTCAAGAACGGCCACTTCACCATGATTGGCCTGGAACAGGACAATGGCCGCCCGTTACTGCGCGCCTACTCCATCGCCAGTGCCAACTACGAGGAAGAACTGGAGTTCTTCAGCATCAAGGTGCCGGATGGCCCGCTCACCTCCCAGCTGCAGAACATTCAGCCGGGTGACAAGATTTATGTGAGCCGCAAGCCCACCGGCACCCTGGTGGCCGATCACCTGCTGCCGGGGAAGAATCTGTGGCTGCTGTCCACCGGCACCGGTCTGGCGCCGTTCATGAGCATCATCAAGGACCCGGAGGTCTACGACCAGTACGACCGGGTGATCCTCACCCACGGGGTCCGTCATGTGTCGGAGCTGGCTTACCAGGACACCATCCAGAGCGAGCTGCCCAACAACGAATTCTTTGGCGAATTCGTCAAGGGCAAGCTGCTCTACTACCCGACGGTGACCCGCGAACCCTTCCGTAATCAGGGTCGCCTCACCGACCTGATGACCAGCGGCAAGCTGTTCGAGGATCTGGGCCTGCCGACACCGAGCCTGGAAAACGACCGCTTCATGCTCTGCGGCAGCCCGGCCATGCTCAAGGATACCCAGGCCATTCTCGATGGCTGGGGCTTCAAGGAAACCCGCGGCGGGGAACTGGGTGAGTATGTGATCGAACGGGCGTTTGTGGAGAAATGAGTTAGACGCTGACACGCTTCACGCAACACGCTACGGGCCGCCTTCGCGGCCCGTTTTTTTTGAAGCCCGATACCAACCGACAGCACGCTTCCTTGTTAGCATGAGCAGGATGTTACCAGGGAGGGACATTCATTCGATGCAACCACAATCCATCGCCATTATCGGCGCCGGTACCGCCGGCCTGGCTACTGCTGCCCTGCTTGCTGAACAAGGCCACCACATCACCCTGATCGAACGGGCCGAGGCGCTGGCACCAGTAGGAGCCGGTCTTTTGCTGCAGCCCACCGGCCTGTCAGTGCTCAAGGACATGGGACTGTACCAGGCCATGCTGGGATATGGCGCCCGCGTTGATGCCCTGATCGGTCACACCCGCGATGGTCGCCGCATCATGAACACTGCCTACCGAAGCCTGGACGACCACAGCCACGGTCTAGGCATTCATCGCGCCAGCCTCTGCCATGTGCTGGACTGTCACCTGCAGACACTGCCCCATGAGCGTTTGATGGGCTGCACCGTCAGCGCCGTGGAGGTGGCGGAAGCGCACACCACGGTAATCGCCGACAACGCAGGGGAGCCCTGTCGGCTATCTTTTGATGCGGTGCTGATCGCCAATGGCAGCCACAGCCGCCTGCGGCCAACGGATTGGACCCGCTATGACAGGCTTTACCCTTGGGGCGCCATGTGGGCTATTCAGCCCATGGTGGAATCATTTGCGGCGCCGCTTCTGCAACAGCGCTATCACCGGGCGAGCCAGATGGTCGGCATCCTGCCCACCGGTTGCTGCCCGGATCAGCCGAACCAACCCCTGGCCAGTTTCTTCTGGAGCCTGCCGGTGGCGCAGATGCGTCACTGGCAACACCGGGATTTTGATTTTTCCGGTTGGCGTGACCAGGCGCTCCAGCTGTGGCCACAGCTGGAGACTCTACTGGCCCCACTGACCCATCAAGACCAGCTACTGCCCGCCACTTACCGGGATGTGATCATGCATCGTTGGGGGGAAAACCGGCTGGGCATCATTGGCGATGCCGCCCATGCCATGAGCCCGCAACTGGGTCAGGGGGCAAACATGGCCCTGCTCGATGCCCGTGCCATTGGCCAGGCGGTCGCGGAATCAGACGCCTGGCCCCAGGTCTGGCGTCACTATCACCGTCAACGGGAACCACAGATTCGCTTCTATCAGCGTATGAGCCGCTGGCTGACCCCCGCCTTCCAGTCGCACAGTCGCACGGTATCCCGCGGACGGGATCTGTTCTTTCCAGCCATGGAAAGGGTGCCATGGCTACGCATACAGATGGTGAAGACGGTTGCTGGACTGAAACAGTCCCTGCTCGACTGACCGGCATGTCGTAACCGGCCATCCGCCATTTTCCACCTTTGAGTGCCGAGAATGTAAAAGAGCGCGCCAATCGCTACATAAAACCAATGAAAAAGTACTAGAAATAAACCTTCGCACTTAGACAAAATAATTACATAGTGATCGAAGGGGGCAACATGAACACTGCAAGCCGAGCGGGGATTACCGTACTACTGGCACTTTCAGCCTCAGCCGCCATGGCCAGCAATACGATTTCATTCCAGGGAGCGGTTGTTTATGCGTCTTGTCAGCCAGGGACGCAGAACCAGGTGGGGTATACGGACGTCATTGTAGACAGCTGCGGCAATCAGGCATTGTCCGCTGACCAGCACATAGGCAGGACCTATCTCGAGCCGGTGTCCGGAAACCGTCACGCCCAACCGGAGGTTATCAGCCGGTCAGAGTCTCTCCACGAACGTATTGCCGCTTCGGAGACGGGGCCCGTCAGCATGCGCTATGTCATTGAGTACCATTAATGGTACTCAATGGTGAACGTGGCCCTGCCATTACCGGTGCCTGCGCCGACCGTGCCTGACTGCGTCTGGATATAGTAGGCACGCATGGGCAGAACAAACTCCGCGGAGTCGTTGATGGGCGTGCGCCCAAGGGCAACCCCTTCACCCAGAGTCACGACCTGTTCGGTGCCACCCAGGGTCTGGTTGAGCTGAATGCCAATACCGCTGGCGGATGCCGGGCCAGCATCAATGGCCAGCACGCCCGGCAGGTTCGAGACGTCCCGGGTTCCATCAAACCTTACCTTGATGAGCCCCTGATCCACGCCGGCCACATTGCCGCCCTGGCATCGCATGCGAATCTCGAAATCTCTTGGATTCACCCTGGACCCGACCCCGCTGAAATCACGGTTGGACACCGAGCCAAAGTTGACGGCGATATTCTTGGATCCCGCATCAACCTGACAGGATGACGTCACAATGGTGACCCCCTGCCCGGTTAACGTGGAAGTCAGAACCGGCCTGTTGATGCCGGAGCCATCCAGATAATAGGTGGTAAACAATCCGGGTGGCCCAATGGGGCCGGCACCGGTGACCGCCGCCGTCTTCACCAGATCCACTTTGAAATACCCGCCAATCAGGTTCAACTGCCGATTGCCGCTGAAATTGATCTGATGGGGATAGTAGGTGGAGATATTGCCCGCTTCCCGATAAACCCGAATTCCTACGCCCGGCACATCCGTCTGATAGACATTGGAAAACCCGGGGACTGCAGCGGGATTACGGACAAACTCGCCCCTGGAAAAGCCACCATAATTACAGTAGCCGGCATTATTTTTGCCAGTGATTGGCCGTTGCAGGGTCTGGATCACCGCGCCGACGGGCAAATCCGGCTGAATCAACACACGCCCCCAATCCATCTGTACGTCCTGAGGGGTGAATCCGGACGACACATAACAGGCGGCATGGCCCGCCATACTCAACAAGGACAGCAGGGCGACCGCTATCAGGTACCCTGCCAGCCTGGCAAACCGATCAGTGACAAATCGCATTGGTTTTTTCAAAACCGAACTCCTGTTCCGGGGACACATCACCCAGCTGGTAAGTCAGCCGGCATTGCTCCCCACCCCACTTCACCGTCAACATCCCTTGTCGCTGCTCGCTGCGTACAAAAATGACGCTGCTCTGGCCGACCACACCGACTTCATTGCCAGACGTGTCAAAGACCCGGGCAGCGAACGGCAAACTGATGCCATCACGTCGGTGCGCTTTTATCAGAATCGGTAGCCCTTTTTCTGTTTCAAAGGTCACCCGGGTAATGGAACCGGCATAGGGCGCCAGCTCACGACTGGTCCCTTTCAACTCCACATTTCTGTCAATGCCATTGGGATCCAGGGTAATTCGATTCATCCGGTACGGGGTCACGTACGGCAAGACCGCATAGCCAAAGTCATCCACTTCCACACCCGAGGCACTCACCACGCCAGCCCCTTTTGCATCTTTGGCTTCAATCAGCACCATGGTGTCGCCATGTTGCGGGGTCATGGTGATGCCATCCTTGTGCGCCACAAAGGCACCCCGCGCACCGGCAGAGGCTTGCTGGTAATCATCGCTATAGCTGTAGGAACCATTAATGGATGCAAATCGGCTACGGTATTCCCCGTTCACACCAACGGTGGATCCATTTTGTTCGTTGTCCGTTACCCGCATGCCATAGTTGTACTGGTTACGGTCACCGCCATAGCCGTTGATGCCGGCACGGCTGGACACGTAGCCGTCATCATCCAGAGATACACCGCCATCAATGTACTTCCCGGTGTAGCCTCCGCCTATCGGCATGGTGAAAGAGAGATCAAACTGGTTATCCGATTCACCGTCCTGGGTGGTCGTCCGAATCGCAGAAATCCCATAGCTGATTGAGCGGAAGCGGTTGTTATACCCCATCTGATATTGCTTGGTTTCCCCGTCAGTATCCCAGAAGTCACGCACGGACCCGGTAAAGTACAAGGATCCATAACGACGCCCGAGCGCCTGGTTCAATGTCAGTTGAAACTGACTCTTTTGGCTTCTCAGCGCATCCAGACTCAACTGTTGCTCGTCAAACTCTCTGGCAAACATGGCATCCGAAAGACCATAGAAGCCCTTGGTGGAGTAGCGGTAGGCGGCCAGCGTAAAGTTGGTATTGGTCTGGTTCAGCATTTTGGAATAATTGATGCGAACACTGTTACCCAACTTGTCCTCATTATTCCTGAATTCCGTCTGCGACCGGGTCACATCAAACGAGAAAGCTCCCAGCTTTGTCGACAAACCGGCGCCCACCAGAACAGATCGGTATCCCTGGCTGACGGTACTACCCAGATAGCCGGTAATATCGTGATACAGACCGCGCTGGTAGGTCGCTTGCATGAACAGAGGCTCATCCTCAAGTTCGTCATTGCGCAGCTGCGCCACCGTAACGCTATGTCGACTGATACCTTCTCGAAGCAGTTGTGCAATGGAGGAATAGGGAACACTGAAACTCCGCTGCTGACCGTCCGCTTCCGTGACAAGCACCTCCAGATCGCCACCAAACCCTGTTGGGTAAAGGTCATCAATGACAAAGTTACCGGGCGATACCGTGGTGCTGTAAAGAAGATTGCCGTTCTGACGAACTTCAACCCGGGCATTGGTTGCCGCCACGCCGCGAATGACTGGCGCGTATCCCCGCATGGAGTCGGGCAGCATACGGTCTTCGCTGGCCAGATTAATGCCTCGATAGGCCACGGAATCGAACAGCTCTCCACTGGTAAAGCTGTCACCAATGGTCAGATTGCTACGAATCTCCGAGAAAGCACGGCGCGCAAACGTTGAGGTTTTTTGCCAGTCGTATCCGTCACCGGAACGCCTGGATACGCTTGAGTTATGTCTCAGCTGCCAGCCGGCCACATTGACACCGGAGTTGAGACCAAGATAGAGGTTGTCACTGCTTGAAATGCCGGAACCGGACTCGTCGGCACGGATGGTAGTGGCATTCAGGTCATAGCCAATAAAGCCGGCATCAATGCCGCGATCCCACAGCTCCGGATTGACATAGCCCCTGGCTTCGCGGCGCATGTTCTCCTGAGGAATGGTGAGATCCATACGCAGAGAGGAAATCTCAAGGCGGGATTGTGCTTGTCCTATCCACTCCGAGAGCGGCTTGCACGTTTCGATATCCGTCTCTGCCGCGTCCATGGATTCAACATCGATGCCGTAGAACGCAAGCTGCTCAACGGTGAAGCAGGTTTCTGCACTTTTTCTCCCGGGTACTGACGAGAAAACGATGTCCTGCTTGCCAAACCACTGTCCATTCACATACATGTCCAGACGGTATTGACCGGGCGATACGGGATTGCCATGGCTATAAAGAGAGGTATCCATGTCCCTGGCTGAGCCCATCAGGAACGATGAGTTAAAAGACGCCGTTTTTTCCTGTGCATAGGCATTCCCACAGCAAAATCCGCCCGTCAGTATGGCTATACCGATAGCGAAACTTTTCTTGAATGATAGCGCCGACAGCATTGGCATCCTTACCAGACCTCTAGGCCGTTAATTCTTTTATTGGCGGGTAATATCGATACTGGCTTCCACCGCGCCGCCAAAATCATTTATCGATGTAAAGACCGCCTTTGTCCCTTCCTTTACATCGTTTTTGAAACCAATTTCGAAATTGTGGGATGAGAAAGGCGAGAACATCATCCCTTGTTCAACTTGATTTTTTTCGCCGTTTTCATGGGCGAGCTCCAACTTGACAACACTGATGTGGTACGGCGTTGGATTGGAACAGCGCATCACTCTTTGCTCTGATTCGAAATCACATTCGAGAGAGTGACTGGACAAGTTAGCTCGACCCGACAAACCATCAGGACGATAGAAAATTTTCAGTCTGGAACGAAATGCCAATTGCATCAGGTTCTTGTCTTCCGCACTTTCCGGTGCCGGAGGAACCTCAAGCACATTCAACCAGAACAGGGATTCCCGGTCAGAGGGCAAATCCCTGCCGGTAAATGTCAATCGCAATGCCTGTCCAGATCCCGCTTCAACACGGGAAATAGGCGGCGTAATGATGAACGGTGCCGACGTGGTATCCGGTGTTGCATCCTTATCGCCTTCGTCTACCCATGACTGGACCAGCGACGGTGAATCACCTGTGTTGTGAAGCTGCACAGTCACCTCGCGGGCTTTTTGTGGGTAAACCACACGGGTGCCATCAATAATCACACTGGCACTGGCCCACTCTGCCAGCAGCAAAAGGCTGCTCAGCAGGAACAGTTTCATTTTTAATAACATTGAATTACCCGGCCAAAATAGTTGGCAGCCCCCGGGGAACGGGAGCTGCCATCACGTCATCATTGGTAGATGATGGTGTACTGGATGGAGCTATTGACCGTACCGGCAGTAGCTGCACCGGTAGCGTAGTACTCGGCGTAGTAGTTCAGGTCAGCGGCACCACCTGCGGTCACGTCAACCCACTGGGAGTTGTCCTGCGCACCACCGGCACCGGCGGCTTGAACAGGAATGAACAGGCTGTTTTCGCCCAGCAACTGGATCTGAACGTTAGTGGCGGCATCGGCAGCGTTAGCCTGGTTAACCAGACGGCCCGTGTCGAAATCAACGGTGGGGCCCGGCTCGAAGTAGGTCGCGACCTTGCCATCGCTGCTGCAGTTGGACAGGTTGATGGAGAAAGGCGTACGGCCTGCGGTTTGCGCGGCCGCATTCAGCGTGGTGGCAGACACGGTCGGCAGAGTGACAGTGAAGTCTTTGCCGGCAGGGGTGGTGATTTCACAGGTCTGGTCGGTTACCAGGCCGTTGAATGTAATGGTTCCGTCGACCGCCAGGGCCGGAGCAGACAATGCCGCGATGGCAGACGCCAGAATAAGCTTGTTCATGCGCATGAAAAGTTCCCTCTTTGGATGGTCATTACCGAATTCGCCATTTGTTCAGTGAAACAGGTCACATAACAGACAGCGGGAGGAAACTTAGCACGCGCCAAGATATTTTAAATGTAAAATCGGATACGAAAGATTACTTTTTTACACATTCTAATAACGAATAATCACCCTGGTGCCAAGATATTCACGCCTAGTGCGTAGTTTTTTTCATAGCGACTACGCCGTTTTCACTAAAACACCCTGTTTTCATGAATTCCGTTCATTTTTCAAGGGCTTCTGACGCAGACACGCAACCCTATCCCGCTCATGAAATCATGGCCCGCCAGGAAAGGAAAAAAGAGAGGGATTTCGGCAAAATGTAGGGGCAGAAATGGAAAGGCGGGGCAGTGGCCCGGGAGGGGGCCAAACATCCCTATGCCTTTTTACTGACGACAATCACAGGCTGGCCGGTGGTGGTTTTTTTGCCCACCAACCTATTTTTTTTGCGGCTGTAAAGTGACCGGTTGCGCCAGGGCATCGGTCGTCTCTGGAGGCTTGGCATCCAGATCCTTTGTCGCCCCGCAGGCGACGCATTCCATCCATTGCCTGTCGCCGTCGATGACACGCTGGATCTTGTCCATCTGCCCACACTCCGGGCAGGTGGCGCCGGCGATAAATTGGCGTTTCATAGAAAACCCTTTGAGTCTCGAGTTGCGAGTAACGAGTTTCGAAAACCCGGCGACGCGGGGTTTTTCATTTCGAAACTCGCTCCTCGTCACTCGCTACTTAACAGCACCGGCACAAAAGACTCTATTGAGAAATTCTGTGCCCTCTGTGGTAAAAATCAGCCGTTGATACCGCAATGGCGCAGCAGCGGCTCCACGCTGGGCTCGCGGCCGCGGAAGGCCTTGAACAGCTCCATGGGTTCGCGGCTGCCCCCCTTGGCGAGAATTTCGCTGCGGAAGGCCCGGCCTGTGTCTTCGTTGAACTCGCCCTCTTCCTCGAAGCGGGAATAGGCATCCGCAGAAAGCACTTCGGCCCATTTATAGCTGTAGTACCCCGCCGCATAGCCGCCTGCAAAAATATGTCCGAAGCTGTTGGGGAAACGGTTGAAGGCGGGCGGTTGTATCACGGCCACCTGCTCACGCACCTCCTTCAGGACCTGATAAATATCCATTCCTTGCTGATATTCCGCGTGAATGCGCATGTCGAACAGGGAGAACTCAAGCTGCCGCACCATCTGCATGGCACCCTGGAAGTTTTTGGCGGCCAGCATTTTTTCCAGCTTTTCTTTCGGTAACGGCTCACCGGTTTCGTAATGCCCGGAAATCAGGGCAATGCCTTCCTCGGTCCAGCACCAGTTTTCCAGGAACTGGCTGGGCAGCTCCACGGCATCCCAGGCCACCCCGTTGATGCCGGAGATCCCGGACACATCCTGCTCGGTAAGCATGTGATGAAGACCGTGACCGAACTCGTGGAACAGGGTCACCACTTCATCGTGGGTGAGCAGCCCGGGTTTGCCGCCTGCGGGCGGGGCGAAGTTACAGGTCAGGTAGGCCACCGGGGTTTGCAGGCTGCCGTCGGCACGGCGGCGGCGAATACGGGCATCGTCCATCCAGGCACCACCACGCTTGCCGGTGCGCGCATACATGTCCAGATAGAACGCAGCTCGGACACTGCCATCGTCATCTACCAGTTCATAGAAGCGCACGTCCTCGTGCCAGGTGTCCACCTCATCACGTTGACGGAACTGGATACCGAACAGTTTCCCGACCACCGCAAACATGCCATTGATCACGGTGTCCGCCGGGAACCAGGGACGCAGCTCTTCTTCGGAAATGCTGTAACGCGCTTCGCGCAGGCGCTCGCTCCAGAAACCGATGTCCCAGGGTTCCAGCTGGTCGGCACCCTGCTCTGCCGCAAAAGCCCTTAGTTCCGCCAGCTCCCGTTCCGCCTGGGGCTTGGCCCGCTTGGCCAGATCTTCAAGAAACCGGATCACCTCGTTCACATCCCGAGCCATCTTGGTGGCCAGGGATTCTTCGCCAAAGTTGGCAAAGCCCAGCAATTGAGCCTGCTCGTGGCGCAGCTTGAGAATCTCATCCATGATGGCCGCGTTATCGAACTGCCCGGCGTGGGGGCCCTGATCGGACGCCTTGGTGGTCCAGGCCACATACATTTCCTTGCGCAGTTCCGCATTCTTGCAGTGGCTCATCACGGCGATGAACACCGGCGCATCCAGCGTCAGCAACCAGCCTTCCTTGTCTGCCGCCTTGGCCCTGTCGGCGGCCCCGGCCTTGGCGCTGTCCGGCAAGCCCTCAAGTTCCGCTTCATCCGTCACGAGCTTGGTCCACGCCTGGGTGGCATCCAGCGTGTTATCGGAAAATTGGCTGGTCAGTTCGGAGAGTCGTTTGGAGTTGGCCATGTACTGCGCTTTCTTGTCGTCCGGCAGGTCCACCCCGGAAAGGCGGAAATCGCGCAGGGTATTATCAATGTCTTTCTGCTGGGCTTCGCTGAGCGAGCTCCATTCATCACTGTCTCGCAGGGTCTGGTAGGCGGCACACAGCTGCGCGTTCTGGCCCACCTCGGTGCCATACTCGCTGAGCAGCGGCAGGCAGCTGTTATAGGCATTACGCAGGGCTTCATTCTGGGCCACCGCATTGAGATGCCCGGCGGGACCGAAGGCCTTGCCCAGGCGGTCGTCTTCCTCATCCAGGGCCTGCACCAGATGGGCATAATCGAAGTTACCGTCCGCCAGTACCTGCTGGATGCGGGCACGGCCATCGGCCACCAGTTGCTCCACAGCGGGCAGTACATGCTCCGGCTGGATTTTTGAAAACGGCGGCAGTTCCGGGTAGTCAATCAGCGGGTTGTTGCTCATCGGTGTCTTGTCCTGCGTCGGTTGGCGCCGCTGGCAGAGGCTGGCGAGTGCTCTCATCCGGCTGCAGCAGCGTCTGGAAAATCAGCCACTTGCTCAGCAGGAAAACGCCAAGCAAGATCAGTATGGCAATCAGTATACGGGTGGGCGGCTGTTTCATGGGCCTCCCTGACGACCACATTCGGCTATCGAGTTTAACAGTGATGGGGATTCGCCGCTTTGAAGACAAGGCCCCGCAATTGGGGAAACGGGTATTTGTGGACCCGGATGCCACCGTGATCGGTGATGTGGTGCTGGGTGATGATTGCTCCGTGTGGCCGCGGGCCGTGATTCGCGGCGACATGCACGCCATCCGCATTGGCACCCGGGTCAGCATTCAGGACAACGCGGTGCTGCATATTACCCACGACTCCCGCTTCAATCCGGGCGGTTTCGCCCTGAAAATTGGTGACGATGTGACTCTCGCTCACCAGGCCATGCTGCATGGCTGCACCCTGGGTAATCGGGTGATGGTGGGCATGCAGGCGATCATCATGGACGGTGCCGTGGTGGAAGACGACGTGATCGTCGCCGCCGGGTCGCTGGTGGGTCCGGGCAAGCGGCTGGAAAGCGGTTACCTCTACCGCGGCCAACCGGCCCGCCAGGTACGCGCACTTAGCCAGGAGGAAAAAGAATTTCTGCCCTACGTGGCCGGGAATTATGTGCGGTTGAAGGATCGGTATCTGGGGGCGTCAAGCGACAGCACCGTGCTGTAGGAGCGTCGCTCGCGGCGCGATTCCGGTGCTTATTCATGCTTCGTATTTCTTTATTAGCAAACCTGTCGAGCTCTAATAGCCCTGATCGCCCTGCGGTCGATGTCCTTGCTTCGCAAGGTTCGCACCTCAAGAGGTGCTCCTACAGCGGCTTCGTAGAAATGACGAAGTCTTGGGAACTTCCCAACCTTTGCCTATCCAACGAGTGTAGCTTGTAGCTAAATCTTCCACATAAACGACATATTCCCAAAACTCAGAATATCGTCGCTTTGACGAATCGGTGATGACGATCCCTGCAAGGTCAGGGTGAAGGAAAAATTGTCCAGACTGATGCCGCCACCGAGCACCAGCCCGACAATGCCGTCCCGGGATTCCACGTCATAGGGGCCGCTGTTTTCTTCCAGGTAGGAGTAACCGATGTACTCCCCAAAGCTGGCAAAAAAGATTTCCCAGCCAAACCCTTCCCCATCGAACAAGCCCACCAGGGAGCCTGCAGTGCCTATTCCCGCGTAATCGGGGATAAAGTTGCGCGGCAGATTCTGGCCAATCCGCCAGAATCCACCGGCCCTGGCCGTGCCGTTAAAATTATTGGCATCCACCCCCCAGGCATAACCCACCTCACTGTCCAGCCAACCTTGTGTATACCTGAAAAGTCGATGAGCATGAAGAAAATAGGCGCCACCAATCGCATCATGACCGAGCTGATTGTCCCAGCCCCGGGGCTCCTCGGAACCGGTGATCTTGTGCACCACCTTCTGTGATTGCTCAGCGCCGGAATCCGGACCCACAATGCCGACCCGCACGCCATAGCCGAACAGGCTGTTGCCATTCCAACTGAACAAGCCCAGCTCCAGATTGCTGTAACCCACATAGGGCAGATCATTGAAGTCGGGCATTTCTCGACTGATATCCGATGGCGTGATCATGATCTGCTCCAGACTCAGGGTCAGCGCATGTTTTTCATCAATCACACTGATGCCGGGCAGCGGGTCCAGCAGCGACGCCAGGCCGCAGGTGAAACTCCCGTTTCGATCGCAATATTCATGCGCATCGCCAACCCAGCTGATGCGCACCCCATTGGTGTACTGCCCGTCGGAGCCCACAAACAGATCGTTATCCCAGGAAAAACCGAAGGTGGACGCCTTGGCAACCAGAGGTAACAGACAAGAAACGATCAACAGAAGGCGCAGGGACATAGTCATACCTCTCACGGGAAACGGCAATGCCCCGCATGAAAAATCAGAAACGCCACCGTCGCTGCATGACCAGAAATGCAAAGGATGCAGACCAGGTGATCAATATCAGTCCGTTCAACGCCTCGACCCCGGCAATCAAACGCAACGTGCCCAGCGGATACAGGTCGCCAAGACCCAGGGAGGTATAGCAAGCGGTGGAAAAATACAGATGATCCAGAAAGCTGCCATCAACCGCACCGGCCAGGTTCATGGCGGTATCGCCCTGGTCCAGAATCAGATAGACCCAGGCATAAAGCGTTACCTCAACCATGTGGGCAACGAACATAACCATAACCACCAACAGGATCTCGCCACGGAAATCCGGCCAGCGTTTGAGCAGTGCGGACAATCCCGCCAGGGTCCAGTAGTGCAATGTTACGGTGGCCAGCACCATGGCCAGGCTGACCATGGACGCGAACATCACCTCACTCATCACCGCACTGTCCGCCATCATGCTAGCGCAGCCCGGCAATCACCGGCGCACTGTCCGGACGCCAGCCTCGCCAGATTTCGAAGGCCTCGGCAGCCTGCTCCACCAACATGCCCAGGCCATCGGCGGTGGCGGCGGCGCCCTGTTGTTGTGCCCAGACCATAAAGGGTGTCGGCTCGCTGCCGTACACCATGTCATAGGCCACGGCATCAGCCGCCAGCAATCCCTCGGGAAGAGCCGGCATGTCACCCTGGAGGCCGGCAGAAATGGCATTGATAACCAGATCGAACTGACCGGTGAGGGTATCCAGGCCGCTACCCAGCACCGGGGGATT
Source organism: Alcanivorax sp. DSM 26293 (assembly GCF_900107995.1). GTDB lineage: Bacteria > Pseudomonadota > Gammaproteobacteria > Pseudomonadales > Alcanivoracaceae > Alcanivorax. The sequence continues at coordinate 284,662 of NZ_FNUM01000004.1, forward strand.
CTTTCCATCCATAAAACCGCGGGCCAGGATCGCCGCCTTCTCTTCCGTGCGGTTGGCAATGCGCACCAGCGTCGGCGCTTCCGCCAGCAGGGGGCCCATCACGCCACGCACCGCACCCCCCGCACCCAGCACCAGCACCCGCTTTCCCTGAATGTCCCAGCCCAGATTGTCACGGATATCCTTGACCATGCCGGCCCCATCGGTGTTATCGCCATGGAGCTGTTCGCCATCCCACCACAGGGTATTCACCGCCCCCGCCAGGCCGGCGCGCTCGGTGACCGCGTCACAGAGATCGAAGGCCTGCTCCTTGAAAGGCACGGTCACATTGGCGCCAAGCCCCCCCTCGTTACGAAAGGCTTTCACCGCCCCGGCAAAGTCTTGCAGCGGCGCTTCGCGTTTTTCATAGCGCAGATCCTCATCACGCTGGGCGGCAAACGCATGATGAATATCCGGCGACCGGGAATGGGCCACCGGATTGCCGAACACACAATACAAGGCCGTCATAACCACTCCCGATGGATCAGAAATTTCCGGTAGAGCTCGCTCTCCGCACTGTCCGGCTGCGGGTGCCAGTCATAGTCCCAACGTACCAGTGGAGGCAGCGACATGAGGATGGATTCGGTGCGCCCACCGGACTGCAGTCCGAAGAGGGTGCCGCGATCATAGACCAGATTGAATTCCACATAGCGACCGCGGCGATAGAGCTGGAACTGACGCTCCCGATCACCGTATTCATGGTCTTTTCGCCGCGCCACGATAGGGCGATAGGCCGGAATGTAGGCGTCACCAACGCTGCGCATCAGCGCAAAGCTGGTCTCGAAATCAAAACGATTCAGGTCGTCGAAAAACAGTCCTCCCACCCCACGGGGCTCGTCGCGATGCTTGATATGGAAATAATCATCACACCAGCGCTTGAACTCCGCATAGAGGCCTTCACCGAAAGGATCACAGGCTGTTTTGGCAGTCTGGTGCCAATGCACCACATCCTCTTCGAAGCCATAAAAAGGGGTAAGATCAAAGCCACCACCGAACCACCACACCGGCGCTTCGCCGTCTTTCTCGGCAACAAAGAAACGGACATTGGCATGGCTGGTGGGTACGTAGGGGTTCTTCGGATGGATGACCAGCGACACCCCCATGGCCTGAAAACTGCGGCCCGCCAGCTCCGGCCGTGCGGCAGTGGCGGAAGGCGGCAACTGGCTGCCGAACACATGGGAGAAGTTCACGCCGCCTTTTTCGATCACGGCACCGTTTTCCAGCACCCGACTGCGGCCACCGCCTCCCTGCTCCCGATCCCAGCTCTCTTCACGGAAAGTGGCGCTGCCATCTTCCTCGGCCAGTTCCTCGCAAATGCGATCCTGAAGGCCCAGCAGGTAGTCTTTCACCGCCTGCAGTGATACCTCTGACATGCCGTCTCCCGGTTTGAATACGTGGCTTAAGCCCGCAAGATGCGGCCACTTTCCAGATCAATGATGGTAGAGGGTTTGGCGGCGCGGTCACAGACACCACTGACAATAAAGTCCAGGCGTTCGCCAAGCTGACGGGCCACCTGGAACTGATTGCGGGCCGCCGGGCGGCCACTGATATTGGCACTGGTGGAGATGATCGGATGGCCCACCGCCCGACACAGGTCACGGGCCAGGGGATGATCCGGTACCCGCACCGCCACCTTGCTGAAGGCACCGCGTACCCAGGCGGGGACGTTCTCCCCGGCCTCGACCAGATAGGTGCGCGGCGCCGGCCATTGCCCGGCCAGCTGCTCATGCTCACTGTCTGTCAGCCGCAGGTAAGGGGCCAGCTGGGACAGATCCGCACCGATCAGAATCAGGCCTTTGCTTACCGGACGCTCCTTGATCGCCAGCAGATGCATGACCGCAGATTCATTAAAGGGATCACAGCCGAGACCGTAAACCGACTCGGTGGGGTAAGCCACCACCCCCCCGGCCTGAATAATCTGTGCCGCGCTATGCAGATGCTGATACATGACGAGCTCGCCCTGAGAGAAAGACGGGAAAATACCTTGCATCACAGGCCGGCTCAAGTCGCAGCCGCAATGGCATCCGGGTTTACAGGGGAACCCGCGTCACACGGACCGCGGCGAGGGCGTTTTTTCCCTCCTCCACTTCCGTGGTTTCACACTCCACCTCTTCGCCGGGGAGGAACTCCCACTCCTCGTCCTGCGGCATGGTGCCGATAATCCGGTAGCGCCTGCCGTCAACATGGACTGCCTCCACCGCGCGCCACTCGCCCTGTCCTCGCAACAGGGGCACATAGATCTCGAACATGGCACACCTCGAACACAGACTCTGAACTTCCACCCTCCGCCCCACGCCGGAAAAGGTCAAATCCGAGAATCCACTGCCATGCCCGGACTAGGCCGCGCCACTGCGCTTCAGGTAGCCCCCGGCCACCCGCTCCACCCAGCCCTCGAGTTCCAGGTCGGCAAGCTGCCCGGCCAGCTCGGTTATCGGCAATCCCGTGCGGGCTTGCAGGGAATCCAGAGAGTTGAGGCCGCCGGTCAGATGCTGAAGCAACCCGGGCTGATCCGGCGCCCGGATTTCAGCGGCTTCGACGCTGCGCCGAAAGTCACCGAAGGCGTGGAAAATATCCTCTCTGCTCTCCAGCCAGCTGGCCCCGTCACGCAACAGCTGGTGACAGCCCTTGCTCAGGGGATTATGGATACTGCCCGGAATGGCAAACACTTCACGCCCCTGTGCCAGCGCCGTTCGCGCAGTGATCAGTGAACCACTCTTGATGGCCGCCTCCACCACGATGGTGCCCAGGCTGAGCCCGCTGATTACCCGGTTACGCTGGGGAAACTGGCCGGGCAGGGGCGGTGCGCCAGGGGCAAACTCCGTGACCAGCGCCCCACCGGTCTCCACGATCTGCCCGGCAAGGAGCGCATTTCGGGGTGGGTAAATTCGATCCGGCCCGCTGCCCAGCACCGCCACCGTGCGGCCCGTACTGAGCGCACCGCGGTGAGCCGCAGCATCCACACCCAGGGCCAGCCCACTGACAATCACAAAGCCACCGGCGGCCAGATCCCGGGCAAAGCGGCGACTGTTATCCAGCCCATCCGCAGAGGCATTACGCGCACCGACCATGGCAAGGCCGGGCGCATTGAGCGCTTCCACACAGCCACGTACCGCCAGCACCCCGGGGGGATCGACAATCCGGGCAAGCAGGGATGGATAGTCCGCATCACCGAGGGCCAGCCAGCGCCATCCCTGCTCACGCAGGTGCTCGTAGTGGACGGCCAGGGAGCCGGTATTGTCCAGCAGCTTGCGACGTGCTTTCAGGCCAGCGGGCAACAGGGGCAGAAAATCGGCCAGCGCGGTGCTGTCGATGGATTGCTGTTTGAGTGCACGGCCCAGGGCCGCGGACGACGGGGAAAACAACGCCTGCAACAGCAGGCGTTTGTATTGTCCGTCCATCGCTCACCTCCTTGTGTGCGTTTGACGGGTTGTCAGGGGCCAGGACCCCGGCGGTGAGCGCTACCGCAAATGGATTGTCAGTAGCTACCTGCCGGACTCTCGGCGATATCGTTCATGTAGATGGGGCGTGTGGACTCCATGATCAAGCCATAGCTGACCTTGTCAAAGACCCGGAAGATCACCATGGAGCCGGTTCTTTCTCGGGGCAGCCGCACCATATCGCCACGCTGGCGATCACGGACGGCTTCACCCTGACCGAACACATCCAGCACATTGCCTTCTTTCAGGCCATCGCGCAGCCCCTTGTTGACTACCACCACGTCATTACGTGCCACGCTGCTGATACGGTCAAAGAAGCGAATCACCTTGCCTTCGATCTTGGTGTCCGGGGCCGACGGATAGAGCACGGAACGCACCCGGCGATCCTCGGTGGAGAAAAGACGATCATCGATGCGCAGATCTTCACTGGAGCGGGTAACCCGCAACGTCAGCATATCTTCATCATGGTCGGCCACACGGCCCAGACCGATCTGACGGGCTTCATAACCCAGCACTTCATTGGTGTCCGGATCGACATATTGCTCGCCCACCCGGTAAAAGCCGTAGCCGCGCTGCAGATCCGCCCATTCATCTTTCACATCCCGGGCATAAACGGTATCCCCCTCACCGAAAATCACCCGACGGTCCCGGCCCCCGACAATATACGGCGCCTCGGCAATCTCCTCACGGCTGACCACCAGGCCTTCCTTCAAGTAGGCGGCGATGGCACCGGCGGGGATCGCAGGAATCGCTTCATCATTGGCGATTTCACGCACTTTCGGCGTGAGTTTGACGGTACCATTCGGCAGGGTCTTTTCTTCCACGCCCCGTTTCACGGAAAGACGTGGCTCGCCATTCACATAGGTCAGGCGAATTTCATCGCCAGGATAGATCAGGTGGGGATTGCGGATTTCTTCATTGATCTGCCAGATCTCTGGCCATTGCCAGGGTTCTTCCAGAAAACGGGCACTGATATCCCACAGGGTATCGCCATTCTTGACGAAATATTTGCCGGGATGCCCGTCTTTGAGCATGACCTGGGCAGCCGCCAGGCCGGATAAAGACACTAACAGCCCGAAGGCCAGGGCGCGCTGGACCGATTTCATCATCATCGGATTCCTTTTATCATTATTGGACTCATCCCCAAGAGCTGCCGTGGGCCGGTTTTTACGGACACGGTTTCTTTTGGATATTAGCAATGCGATCATATATTTAGCAACCGAAATTCGAGTGCTATCGCAACTTCCGAGAAGGTACATGGCCAAACTGGAAATACTGGAATTCCCTGATCCCAGGCTACGCACGGTAGCAAAGCCGGTGGAAAAGGTAGATGACGAGCTTCGCAAACTCATCGACGACATGTTCGAAACCATGTACGCCTGCCCGGGCATCGGTCTGGCGGCCACTCAGGTGAACGTACATCAACGGCTGATCGTGATGGACCTGTCCGAAGATCAGTCCCAGCCACGGGTTTTCATCAACCCGGAGATCACACCGCTCACCGATGAGCTGGCCCCTTATGAAGAGGGCTGCCTGTCGGTCCCCGGCTTTTACGAGAAGGTACAGCGCCCGGCCCGGGTACGCATCAAGGCCCTGGACCGGGACGGCAACGCCTTCGAGGAAGAGGCGGACGAACTTCTGGCCACCTGCATCCAGCATGAGATCGATCATCTGGACGGCAAGTTGTTTGTGGACTACGTATCCCGGCTGAAGCGTGATCGCATCAAGAAGAAGCTGGAAAAACTGCACCGTCAGCAGGCTTGAGAGAGTTGCAAGTTGAAAGTTCAAAGTTGAAAAGCGCGGGCAAGTGCCAGGTTAGCCTGCTTGCCGTGCCCGCGCTCTTACCTCGCAGCGCGGGCAAAGCCCGTGATTCCATGGCACCGCTCTCGAGCCGCGTTTCAACTTTAAACTTTTAACTTTCAACTCATCCGAACCACAACCACCACCCGAGGCTCACCTTGAAACCCTTACGCCTTGCCTTCGCCGGCACCCCGGATTTCGCCGCCGCCAGCCTGCGGGCGGTACTCGACAGTGACCACCAGGTGGTTGCCGTACTGACCCAGCCGGACCGGGCCGCCGGGCGCGGCAAGAAAGTCCAGCAAAGCCCGGTCAAGGTACTGGCCGAAAGCCACCAGATTCCCGTGCTGCAGCCGGAAAACCTGAAGGGCGAGGACATCCGCCAGCAACTGCGTGATTTGAATCTGGACGCCCTGGTGGTGGTGGCTTACGGCCTGATCATTCCCCAGGCGGTGCTGGATATTCCCCGCCTGGGTTGCTTAAACGTGCACGGCTCCCTGTTGCCCCGCTGGCGCGGCGCCGCCCCTATCCAGCGCGCCATCACCGTGGGCGACACGGAAACCGGCAATACCATCATGCAGATGGAAGCGGGCCTGGACACCGGCCCCATGTTGCTAAGCGAAAGCCTGCCGATTGGCGATAGCGAAACTGGTGGCGAGCTGCACGACCGACTCGCCGCCCAGGGCGCCCGCCTGCTGGTAACCGTACTGAACGATCTGGAGCACTACCTGGCCAACGCTACCGCGCAACCGGACGACGGCGTCACCTACGCCCACAAACTCAGCAAGGCGGAAGCACGGCTGGATTTCCGCTTGCCCACCCGCGCGCTTTACAACCGCATTCGTGCCTTCAATCCCTTTCCGGTGAGCTGGGTACCCCTGAACGGTCAACCCATGCGTATCTGGAAAGCCAGCGAAAGCCCCCAGCCCGGCCAGGACAGCGATGAACCCGGCCACATCCTCAACGTGGACGACAGCGGCATCCAGGTGGCCACCGGCGATGGCGTGCTGACTCTTGAAGAACTGCAATTGCCCGGCAAGCGTCGCATGGCCGTGGCCGACCTGCTTCGCGGCAACCCGGATCTGTTCAAGGTCGGCGAACCGCTGGGTGACTCCATTGACAACGTCTGACCCGCGCCTGACCGCGGTACGCGCCCTCAACCGGGTGCTGCCCGGCAAAGGCGACGGGGAAAGCCTGCGCGAAGTGCTGCGCGACTTTCCCCTGCAGGGCGCCGACGGCGGCCTGATGCGCGATATCTGCTTTGGCGTCTGCCGGCACCTTCGGCCCCTCAACCACTGGCTCAACCAGCAACTGGGCAAACCCCTCAAAGCCAGCGCCCAACCGGTGCGGCTGGCCCTGCTGTCCGGGCTTTACGAGCTCTGGTTCAGCGACCGCCCGGCCCACGCCATCGTCAACGCCTACCCCCAGCTGTGTCGCAAACTCAAAGCCCCCTGGGCCGCCGGGCTCAGCAATGCCATTCTGCGCAAGGCCAGCAAGCTGACGATTGACGATGCCGTCGCCGACGCCAGCCCCAACATCCGGCTCAGCCTGCCGGACTGGCTGTTCAAGCGCTGGCAACAGGACTGGCCCGTCGAGGCCGAAGCCATGGCCCGGGCCAACCTGCAAACACCGCCTTTCACCCTGCGGGTCAATCGCCGCCAGCAGCAGCGGGCCGGCGCCATTGCCGCCCTGGGTGACGGCGCCCGCCCCGGCGAACTGTCCCCCTGGAGCATCTACCTGAGCCCGGCACGGCCGGTATTCCAGCTGCCCGGTTTTGAGCAGGGCGCCCTGTCGGTCCAGGACGAAGCCGCCCAGTTGCCCGGCGAGGTGCTGCAATGCCCGCCTGGCGGCCGCATTCTCGACGCCTGTGCCGCCCCCGGCGGCAAAACCGGGCAGCTCTGTGAGAAATTCCCGGATGCCGACGTGGTCGCCCTGGAACTGGAAGGCAAGCGGCTGGCGCGCATCCGCGAAAACCTGGCCCGCCTCAACGCTGACATCACTCTGCTGCAGGGCGATGCCAGCGACCCGCAGAGTTGGTGGGACGGCACCCCCTTCGATGCCATCCTGCTGGATGCCCCCTGCTCTGCCACCGGCATCCTGCGCCGCCAGCCGGATGTAAAATGGCACCGCAAGGCGTCGGACATTCCTGCACTGGTTGATTTACAAGCGCGCATGCTGGATGCACTATGGCCGCTGCTCAAACCCGGCGGCATGCTGGTGTATGCCACCTGTTCGGTACTGCGGGACGAAAACGACCACCAGGTCAGCGCCTTCCTGCAACGCCAGCCACAGGCCCGGGATGTGACGCCACGGCCGGAAGGGGCCACAATGGTGAGCGCGGGATGGCAGCTGTTCCCGCAACATCATGGGCCAGACGGTTTCTATCTGGCGTGTTTGCGCAAGGAATCGGGGGCGCTAGCGTAGTCCATGAAGATTATTATTCTCGGTGCCGGCCAGGTGGGCGGCACCCTGGCCGAAAACCTGGCCAACGAGCGCAACGACATCACCGTCATCGACACCGATGCGGAACGGCTGCGCGAACTGGGCGACCGCCTGGATATCGGCACCGTGCACGGCATGGGCTGTTACCCGGCGGTACTCAAGGATGCCGGCGCGGAAGACGCGGACATGCTGATCGCGGTCACCAATTCCGACGAGGTGAACATGATCGCCTGTCAGGTGGCCTACTCCCTGTTCCGCACCCCCTCGAAAATCGCCCGTATCCGCACCGCCCACTACACCAGCCGCGCCGACAAGCTGTTCAACGAAAACGCCCTGCCCATCGATGTGATCATCAGCCCCGAGCAGGTGGTCACCGACTATATCAAGCGGCTTATCGAGCACCCCGGCGCCCTGCAGGTGGTCAACTTTGCCGGTGGCCGGGTACAGCTGGTGGCGGTCCGTGCCTATTACGGCGGCCCCCTGGTAGGTAACGAGCTGCGCGAGCTGCGCAAACACATGCCCAATGTGGACACCCGGGTTGCCGCCATCTTCCGTCGCGGCCGCCCCATCATTCCCGAAGGCAACACGGTGATCGAAGCGGACGACGAGGTCTTCTTCATCGCTGCCAAGAACGATATCCGTGCGGTAATGAGCGAACTGCGCCGGCTGGAGCACAACTACAAGCGCGTCCTGATTGCCGGCGGCGGCAACATCGGTTACCGACTCGCCAAGAGCATCCAGCACCGCTACAACGTGAAAGTGCTTGAGCGCAGTCCTGGCCGCGCGGAATGGCTGGGTGAAAAACTGCACCAGACCGTGGTACTCCAGGGCCTGGCCACGGACCGGGACGAACTGCTCAAGGCCAACATCGAGAACACCGATGTGTTCTGTGCCCTGACCAACGATGACGAAGCCAACATCATGGCCTCACTGCTGGCCAAGCGGCTGGGGGCGCGCAAGGTGATGACGCTGATTTCCAACCCGGCCTATGTGGATCTGGTCCAGGGCCACGATATCGACATCGCCATCTCGCCCCAGCAATCCACCATCGGCAGCCTGCTCAGCCATGTGCGCCGCGGCGATGTGGTCAACGTGTACTCCCTGCGCCGGGGGGCGGCAGAAGCCATCGAGGCGATTGCCCACGGGGACAGCAAATCCTCGAAAGTGGTGGGCCGGGCCATCGAGGATATCGACCTGCCGGAAGGCACCACCATTGGCGCCATCGTGCGCGGCGAAAAGGTGCTGATTGCCCACGATGATGTGGTCATTGAACCGGACGACCACGTGATCCTGTTCCTGATCGACAAACGCCGCACCCGGGACGTGGAAAAACTGTTCCAGGTCGGGTTTACCTTCTTCTAACGGCCGAGGCCACGCCAGCGCATGCATTTTGCACTGATCTCGAAAATTCTCGGCCTGCTACTGGTGGTGTTCAGCTTCACCATGATGCCGCCTGTCGCCGTGTCCTACTGGTATCAGGAAGGCAGCGAAGGCCCCTTCCTGGTGTCGTTCGTGATCACCCTGCTCCTCGGGCTGGCCCTGTGGCTGCCCTTCTTCAAGCACAAGGAAGAGCTGCAGACCCGCGACGGCTTCCTGGTGGTCACCCTGTTCTGGTCCGTGCTGGGCGTCATCGGGGCCTTGCCGCTGTATATCAGCAACGACGTGCCGGTGGGCTTCACCGATGCGGTGTTTGAATCCGTTTCCGGGCTGACCACCACCGGCGCCACCATTCTGTCCGGCATTGATTTTCTGCCCAAATCCATCCTTTTCTACCGCCAGCAACTGCAATGGCTGGGCGGCATGGGGGTGGTAGTCCTGGCGGTGGCCATTCTGCCCATGCTCGGCGTGGGCGGCATGCAGCTGTACAAGGCAGAAATTCCCGGCCCCATGAAGGATGCCAAACTCACCCCGCGCATCGCCGAAACCGCCAAAGCCCTGTGGCTGCTGTATCTCTTTATCACCGTCGCCTGCGCCGTCCTTTACTGGGCGGCGGGGATGACCATTTTCGATGCCATCTGTCACAGCTTCAGCACCGTGGCCACCGGCGGTTTCTCCACCCATGACGCCTCCATGGCCTACTGGGACAACCCCTGGATCGACTGGACCGCCACCCTGTTCATTCTTATCGGCGGTCTCAACTTTGCCCTGCACTTTGCGGTCTGGCGGGGCCGCTCATTGATCGCCTATGTGCGCGATCCGGAATTCCGCTTTTTCATGACCCTGTTCCTGCTTTATACCGCGCTCATCACTGTCGGGCTGCTGGCCTTCGAGGTGGATGTGACCGCCGATGACGCCCTGCGCCATTCCGCCTTCCAGGTGGCCTCTTTCAGCACCGGCACCGGGTTGACCAGCACCAACGCCGCCGCCTGGCCAGGCTTTATTCCCTACCTGCTGATCTTCACCAGCTTCATCGGCGGCTGTGCCGGCTCCACCGGCGGCGGCATGAAGGCAGTGCGTGCCGCCCTGGTGTTCCACCACAGCATCCGCGAGCTGCGCCGGCTGATCTATCCCAATGGCATGTTCGCCTTGCGCTTTGGCCGCCACTCGGTACCCGACCGGGTGCTCCAGGCCGTATGGGGCTTTGTGGGGGTCTATATCACCCTGTCGGTCATCTTCACCTTGCTGTTCACCCTCACCGGCATGGATCTGACCACCGCGGTCAGCGCCGTTGCGGCCAGCCTCAACAACCTGGGCGTGGGTATCGGCCAGGTGGGTGGTGGCTTTGCCAACATCACCGACAGCGCCAAGTGGATGATGACGGTACTGATGGTGGCCGGGCGACTGGAAGTCTTTACCTTGCTGGTGCTATTTACGCCCATGTTCTGGCGACAGTGAAAAAGCAATTAATAGTTAACAGTGAATAGTTAATAGTTGCGCGGGGGGAGCCCTGCCAACGGCAAGGCCGTGCCCACCAGGAAAAGCCCACCCAACCTTTCTACATTACCGCTGTAGGAATGGAGCGTAGCGGAGTAACGCACGAAGTGCGGCCCGAAGGGTGAGCGCAGCGAATGAGGCCGCTTGAGGCAGGAAGTGGTTAACAGAAGCACCGCTATTCGCGATGCAAGCATCTGCTCCCGCAGTGGCTTTGCAGAAACGCAAAAGCCCCGGCATTGCCGGGGCTTTTGGTTTGCGCTATCCGCTGTGTCACGGCGTCATGCTACTGGCTCTTCTCAAGCAGCCTGCAGAAATCGATCAGCAATTGGCGGTTCTTTTCATCAAGTGCACGGAAGTGACGCTGCAACTTCCCCATGTCGGTTTCCCAACCCGCAGGGGCAGGTTCGCCCACCCGGTTAGCCGATGCCGCCTCTTCATATTCCCGGTATAAATCAGACACGCGAGTGTCCAGGGATTTGGCCAACGCCTCCAGAAGCGCAACAGAAGGCTGCTGCATGCCGCGCTCCACCCGTGACAGATTGCTGGGATCAGTACCGGCTCGATAAGCCACCTCTTCCAGTGTTTCTCCCATCTTCAGACGGTAACGCTTGAGTATCTCGCCGATTGTCATGGCTGGATTTTCCAAAGCTGTCGGCATTGACACCATGCAAATCCGCACCTAGTATTTTGCGTATTACGCAAATCATCCGGTAACCACGACGGAGCAAGGGACGCACACGATATATCAAGGCGGAGGCAAGGTAAGCAGGATGCTTGGAAAATGGTTTGGCCAACGGAAGGTGCCACCACGACCTCAGTTCATAGCCCGGCAAGAACTCCACACCCTGGACCTTGAGCGCTACACTACGGTCTACGCCTATGGCTGCTCATCGCAAGTCTCCATGCTGATATGGCGCAGCAATACGCTTTGCTATAACCGCATGTTGACCGCCAACCCTGCCTCACCGCAGGAGGGCGAATTATTCATAGCGCTGCCAAACCTGCAAGACAGCCACCTGCAACCGCTGCTACGCCAGCTTGCCGCGCTTGACCCCCTGGACGAACAGCGACTCTGTGTTCCTCTGACTATTACCCCACTGAAAACCCTTCACCAGCGGTGGCTGGCGTTGCGCAACAAGACCCTGGGTTACTAGGCCCTTACCAAAGTCATTGCCCGTAACCGAAAAGGCCCCGGCGAATGCCAGGGCCTTTCGGGTTCAGCTATCAGTGATCCGTTGCAATGCGTCATTGCCTTCAGGCGATATTGTTCACCCGCTTGGATTCACGGAACAGCTGGTCCAGCTCGCCTTCGTAGTAGGCTTCCACCCGCGGGTTCATCACTTTCTTCCACAGCGGCGGAATCATGGCCAGTACATACATGGTGGCGTAACCGGCCGGCAGCTGCGGACTCTCGTCGTAATGACGCAGCACCTGGTAACGACGCTTGGCATAGGCGTGGTGATCGCTGTGACGCTGCAGCTGGAACAGGGCCAGGTTGGTCAGCAGGTAGTTGGAGTTCCAGCTGTGGGCCGGCGTCACCCGCTCGAAGCGACCTTTCTCGTTCACACGACGGTGCAGGCCGTAGTGCTCAATGTAGTTGATGATTTCCAGTGCCAGGGCCGCGAAGAAGCTCTGACCCAGGAAGAACACCACACCCTGCCAGCCCCACAGCAGCCCGAAGGTCACCGCGAACAGGGCAGAAATGCTGTACCACCAGATCAGCTCGTTATGAATGCTGAAATTCTTTTTGCCCTTACGCTCCAGATATTCCTTCTCCAGACGCCAGGCATTCTTGAAGTTGCGCACAAACGCTTTCGGCAGAAAGTCATAAAGAGACTGGTTATAACGGCTGGAAGACGCGTCATCCGGGGTGGAAACATGCACATGGTGACCGCGAACGTGCTCTACCTTGAAACCGGCATAGGTCACGGTGGACAGCAGCAGGCCGCCCATCCAGTTTTCCACCTTGGGGTCCTTGTGAATCAACTCATGGCCCAGGTTGATGGCGATGATGCCGCCCACGGTACCGATGGAAACGATCCAGCCGATCTGGCCCAGCAAACCATAGTCATTGGTCATGAAGACGTGGCCTGCGTAGAACAGCACCGCGATCCACACAAAACCCATGGCAATGGCGGACACCCGGTAGAAGATTTCTTCACTCATGGTGGGCACTTGTACCGCCTCATCGGGATTGGTCGGGTCTTTGCCGACCAGGAAATCCAGAATCGGGATAATTCCGAAGATGAAGATGTACATAAACCACGCCCAGTAGTCCTGGGTACCGCTTTCAACACCCACGTAGGCCGAGAACGGCACCAGCGGTACCATCAGCGCCCAGAACGTCAGGTAGCCGTATTTTTTCATTTTTAGCATTACGTCAGCATTCATGCTCTCGAACATGGCTCATACCTCGCTAGTTCAAGCCAAAAGTAACAGTCTTCAATGTGACGGTCAGACTATCCCTGATTTCTTGAATTGTCAAACAACTCAATTAGTGACATAGTAATGCCCTCGGAGGATAATTCTCGCCGAAGCCGAAAAGGACCGTTGTCATGTCGTTGAAAGCCGTCAGCCTGAGCGAACAGATTGCCCAGCACCTGGCCGAGCAAATCATCACCGGCACCCTGGCCCCCGGGGCACGATTGCCGGAAAACGAGCTGGCCAAACAGCTCGATGTGAGCACTAACTCACTTCGTGAGGCCTTTCGTGTGCTGGAAAAACAGCATCTGATCGAGCTGCAACCGCGCAAGGGCGCGCGGGTCTGCGACGTGAGCGACGAGCAAGTCCACGACCTTTACGACTTCCTGTTCATGCTGCTGTCGCGATTGGCCGGCCAGGCCGCCAGCAACTGGATGCCGGGCCAGATCGAAGATCTGGTGGAGATGCTGCCGCAGCTGGAACAGCACTATCAGGGCAACGATCTACCCGCCGCCCATCAGCTGGCATTCCGCTTTGTGGAGCTGGCCACGGAACGTTTCGCCAACAACCGCTACCTGGCTGACGACATCATCGACCTGATCCCTCTCCTGAAGCGCTATACCTTTATTGCCCTGCAGGAAGAGACCTCTGAATTCGATGTGTCCCTGCAGCTATTCAAGCGCTTGCTGATCAATGTGGTGGGCCGCAATGCCGAGGAAGCGGCGGCGGACATTCGCGAATACGGTGACAACCAGTACCAGATCGTACTGCGCGCCATCGCCAAACGCCGTAATGCAGCGTAGAAGCAGCTGCAAGCTGCAAGCTGCAAGCTGCAAGCTGCAAGCTGCAAGCAAGAGGCTCTCACCCTGAGCCACACATACAACGGTTAAACTGCACTTTGTTTTCCTTGTAGCTTGCGGCTTGAAGCTTGTAACTGACTTCCCCACACAATCCCCACAAAGCCTCCTTGTTGGCTTGCCATGCTGGCCCCCATCACAAGGAGGCCACCATGAAACTGACGTTTTTCTTCTCGCTACTGCTGCTGACACTCACCGCCCGGGCGGACTGGCAAGACGAGGCTGCCACCGGCGCCTTGCTGCTGGCGGATGACCGGGCACATATCACCGCCGCCACCCTGCTCGACACTGACGCTCACATCACCGTCAGCGGCCCGCTGGCGCGGGTCACGCTCACCCAGCGCTTCCACAACCCCAGCCAGCAATTTCGCGAGGGGCGCTACCTGTTCCCGCTGCCGGAGAACGCCGCCGTAGACGGCATGGTGCTGACCATCGGAGACAGACGCATCGTCGGTCGCATCGACAGGAAGGCCGCAGCGGAACAGACCTACCGGGAGGCCCGCGCCAGCGGCAAGAAAGCCAGCCTGGTCAGCCAGCAACGCCCCAACCTGTTCACCACCGCCGTGGCCAATATCGCTCCCGGCGAAACCGTGCAGGTGGAACTCCATTTCCAGCAGACCCTGAACGTGGACGGGCACCGCTTTCAGTTGCGCCTGCCACTGACCCTGACGCCGCGCTTCACCCCAGCCACGGAAACACCCCATCCGCTGGATTCCCTGCTGCGCAATACGGTGGCTAACCCCGGCGGCACCGCCGAGGCCGGCACCGCGTCGGTCCACATCGATCTGGATGCCGGCAGCCGCCTGGCCACCCTGGGCAGCCCCAGCCATGCCATCCACTCGCAACGCCACGGGCGGCGCTACACCATCACCCCGAAAGCCGGCCCGGTACCCATGAACCGGGACCTGCTGCTCAACTGGGAACTGGAAGACACCGGCGAACCGCTGGCCACCAGTTTTTATGAGCAAATCGACGGCGAGCACTATGCCCTGCTGATGGTGGTTCCACCGGAAACCGGCCAGGCGACCACCCTGCCCCGGGAAACCCTGTTTATCATCGACAGCTCCGGCTCCATGGGCGGCGCCCCCATGCGCCAGGCCAAGGCCAGCCTGCAACTGGCACTGCAACGTCTGAAGCCCGGTGACCGTTTCAACATCACCGATTTCGACAGCCAGCACACCCTGCTGTTTGAACAACCCGCCACCGTCAACGACGCCAGCCGCCAACAAGCGCAAGACTTCGTGGACAGCCTGCAGGCCAGCGGCGGCACCCACATGCTACCCGCCCTCAGCGCCACCCTGAGCCAGAAAGCCAGCGACGGCTACCTGCGCCAGGTGATCTTTATCACCGATGGCGCCGTGGGCAACGAGCACGGTATCTTCCGGGCCCTGCACCAACAGCTCGGCGAAGCGCGCCTGTTCACCGTGGGCATTGGCTCCGCTCCCAACAGCCACTTCATGACCCGCGCCGCCCAGTTCGGCCGCGGCAGCTTTACCTACATCAACGACCAGAATCAGGTACAGCAGGGCATGGACACCCTGTTCCGCCGATTGGAGTCACCGCTGATGCGCAACCTGCAGGTAGCGCTCCCGGACGGCATCGTCGCCGAACACTGGCCGCAAAAACTGCCGGACCTGTACGCCGGCGAGCCACTGTTAGTGGCCATGAAACTCTCAGCCCCCACGGACCAGATCACCGTCAGCGGCTACCGGGACCGGCACTGGCAACAACAGGTGGCGTTGCCTGCCAACGACAACCACCCGGGCACCGGCAGTCTGTGGGCCCGACGCAAGATCGCCGACCTGATGGACCGTATCACCCTGGGCACCCCGGAAGCGGACATCGCCCCACAGATCACCGACGTGGCCCTGCGCCATCAACTGATCAGCCGCTACACCAGCTTTATCGCCGTGGAAGACACCGTGTCCCGCCCGGCCCACGAGCCACTCCTGCCCGATACCGTTCGCAGCCAGGCACCCCATGGCACACAACACCCTGCGGCCTGGCCCGGCACGGCAACACCGGCACCGCTGTTGTGGCGGCTGGCCGGCCTGATGCTGATCGTCAGCCTGCTGCTCTGGCTGCGCCAAGGGAGGCTGCCCCATGGCACGGCTTGAACGCCGCCTGCGGATATTGAGTCTGGCGGCTCTGCTGGGACTGGCAGGCTGGGCCAGCTGGCTGGACGGAAAAGCCTGGCTGGCCCAGCACCTGATTGCCCACGCCTGGCAAACCACCCTGGACCAGGGCGTACCCCAGCGCCCCTGGCCCTGGGCGGACACCTGGCCGGTGGCACGCCTCACCACCCCCGCCGGCAAAACCCTCTATGTGCTGGAAAGCACCAGCGGCGAAGCCCTGGCCTTCGGCCCCGGCCGACTGGCCGGCGGCATCGGCAGTGACCAGGCCCTGACGCTGGCCGGCCACCGGGATACGCACTTTGCCTTTCTGGAAACCCTGGAAAACGGCGATTCGCTCACCGTTCAACGGGCCGACGGCGCCAGGCAACGCTTCCAGGTCAGCAGCCAGGAAGTCGTCGACAGTCAGGCGCACCCATTACAGATCCCCCGCAACGACCGGCAGCTGATCCTGATTACGTGCTACCCCTTCGACGCTCTCACCCCCGGCGGCCCCCTGCGCTACGTCGTCATCGCTACGCTTACGCCGTAGGAGCGTCGCTGGCGGCGCGATCCACGAGCTCATCAGCCACAAGGCCTCAAGAAAAAACCTCTGAACGATAAAAGGAATTCGCATGTTTATCGCCCACCTCCCCGCCGGCTACCTTTTGGCCCGCCAGCTGCTGAAAAAAATCCGCACCCTCCCGGTCTCCCCCAGAGCCGTCACCCTCACCGCTATGGCTGGCGCCGTCGCCCCGGATCTGGACATGCTTTACTTTTATTTAATCGACAACGGCCAGACCCACCACCACAAATACCTCAGCCACTGGCCTATCCTGTGGATCGGCCTGCTGTGTGTCTCTTGGTTGGCAATGGGCCTGATGAAAAGAAAACCGCTCCCCTTTCTCGCCCTGATTTTTTCTGTAGGTGGCTTGCTGCACATTCTTCTGGACAGCGTAGTAGGCGACATCTGGTGGCTGGCCCCCATCGTGGACCAACCCTACGCCCTGTTCACCGTACCCGCTCGCTTCCAGCCCTGGTGGCTCAACTTTGTGCTGCACTGGTCGTTTTTCATTGAGCTATTGATCACTGTCTGGGCGGCAAGAGCATCGTCATCGACGGCCCCTTCACAGAAACCAAGGAACTGATCACTGGCTACACCCTGATACAGGCCAGCTCCCGCGAAGAAACCCTGGCCTGAACAAAACGCTTTCCCAACCCGGCCACCGATGAAGGCATCGGGCAGATTGAAGTGCGGCAGATATTTGAGAAAGAAGATTTTGGTGACAGTGACGCGATTGCGCGATTTGGGAGGATGGGGACGATTGATTAAACCTGAGAAGAATCACCAGGCAGGAGGGCACCACCTCCGTTGGAGCTTTGCTCGCAAAGCGAATCCCTGAAGAATGGACAAGCCCCTTTGCTTTGCGAGCAAAGCTCCAACGCTACCCGACCGCTCATCAAGTCAGTACCATCCAGACACTTCCGGATCAGACTGGCAGGGCCTCAGCCCTCATAGTCACTGCATAGGGAACCTCTGAAAAACTCCCCGACTTTGCCATAATCAGGACTTTCTATCAGCCACTTGCCGGGAATGCCATGAGCCAGCTGACCTTTGCCGAAGCCGAATACGAACACAAGAAGCGCAAGACCCGGCGGGAAGTGTTCCTTGAGAAGTTGGATCAGCTTCTACCCTGGAAGGCGCTGGAGTCTACGATTGCTGTTTATTACGCCTCTGGCAGCACTGGCCGGCCGCCGTATGCGCTATCGAGCATGCTTCGCATTCATGTCATGCAGATCATCTACAACCTGAGTGATCCGGCGATGGAAGATGCCTTGTATGAGATCGAGTCCATGCGCCGTTTCGCAGGGATTCG
>NZ_FNUM01000021.1 GCF_900107995.1 Alcanivorax sp. DSM 26293
CGTGATCCTGAATAAAACAAAAAACCCCCGACACTTTCGTGACGGGGGTTTTCTGTTTTATTTAAGAGCCTGACGATGACCTACTCTCACATGGGGAGACCCCACACTACCATCGGCGATATGTCGTTTCACTTCTGAGTTCGGCATGGGATCAGGTGGTTCCAACACTCTATGGTCGTCAGGCAAACTGGTTTAGCTATCCACGCGGGCATCGCTAAATTAGGTTGCCTTACCGGTGTACTACACTGCTCACCGGCAAAGCCAAATGGGAATGAGAAGTTTGCTAGTCAATGCTGCAAGCGTCCAATCTCTGACACCGTCTCTTTGCGGTCCTGGCTCTCGGAGCCGAGACTGCTTTGGTGTTATATAGTCAAGCCTCACGGGCAATTAGTACTGGTTAGCTTCACGCCTTACAACGCTTCCACACCCAGCCTATCAACGTTGTGGTCTTCAACGGCCCTTCAGGGGAATCAAGTTCCCAGGGAGATCTCATCTTGAGGGAGGCTTCCCGCTTAGATGCTTTCAGCGGTTATCCCGTCCGAACGTAGCTACCCGGCAATGCCACTGGCGTGACAACCGGAACACCAGAGGTTCGTCCACTCCGGTCCTCTCGTACTAGGAGCAGCTCCTCTCAAATCTCCAACGCCCACGGCAGATAGGGACCGAACTGTCTCACGACGTTCTAAACCCAGCTCGCGTACCTCTTTAAATGGCGAACAGCCATACCCTTGGGACCGGCTTCAGCCCCAGGATGAGATGAGCCGACATCGAGGTGCCAAACACCGCCGTCGATATGAACTCTTGGGCGGTATCAGCCTGTTATCCCCGGAGTACCTTTTATCCGTTGAGCGATGGCCCTTCCATACAGAACCACCGGATCACTAAGACCTGCTTTCGCACCTGCTCGACTTGTAGGTCTCGCAGTCAAGCACCCTTCTACCTTTACGCTCGTTGCACGATGTCCGACCGTGCTGAGGGTACCTTTGTGCTCCTCCGTTACTCTTTGGGAGGAGACCGCCCCAGTCAAACTACCCACCACACAATGTCCCCGATCCAGATAATGGACCTAGGTTAGAACCTCAAACATGCCAGGCTGGTATTTCAAGGACGACTCCACGATGACTAGCGTCACCGCTTCAAAGTCTCCCAGCTATCCTACACAAGCAGGTTCAAAGTCCACTGTGAAGCTATAGTAAAGGTTCACGGGGTCTTTCCGTCTAGCCGCGGGTACACAGCATCTTCACTGCGATTTCGATTTCACTGAGTCTCGGGTGGAGACAGCGCCCCCATCATTACGCCATTCGTGCAGGTCGGAACTTACCCGACAAGGAATTTCGCTACCTTAGGACCGTTATAGTTACGGCCGCCGTTTACCGGGGCTTCGATCAAGAGCTTCGCCGAAGCTAACCCCATCAATTAACCTTCCGGCACCGGGCAGGCGTCACACCCTATACGTCCGCTTACGCGTTTGCAGAGTGCTGTGTTTTTAATAAACAGTTGCAGGGGCCTTTTCACTGCGACCGCCAATAGCTCAGAGAGCAAGTCTCGTCACCGTCAGCGGCGTACCTTCTCCCGAAGTTACGGTACAATTTTGCCTAGTTCCTTCACCCGAGTTCTCTCAAGCGCCTTAGAATACTCATCCCAACCACCTGTGTCGGTTTGGGGTACGGTTCCTTATAACCTGAAGCTTAGAAGATTTTCCTGGAAGCATGGCATCAACCACTTCCCGGTCACAAAGGACCAGTGGTCTCGACTCTCAGCCTTAAGGTGCCGGATTTGCCTAACACCTCAGCCTACAGCCTTTCCCCGGGACAACCAACGCCCGGTAGGCATAGCCTTCTCCGTCTCTCCATCGCAGTTATAAGAAGTACGGGAATATTAACCCGTTTCCCATCAGCTACGCATTTCTGCCTCGCCTTAGGGGCCGACTCACCCTGCGCCGATTAGCGTTGCGCAGGAAACCTTGGTCTTTCGGCGTGGGGGTTTTTCACCCCCATTATCGTTACTCACGTCAGCATTCGCACTTGTGATACCTCCAGCATGCTTCTCAACACACCTTCACAGGCTTACACAACGCTCCCCTACCCAGCAGAACAAGTCTGCTGCCGCAGCTTCGGTATCCAGTTTGAGCCCCGTTACATCTTCCGCGCAGGCCGACTCGACTAGTGAGCTATTACGCTTTCTTTAAAGGGTGGCTGCTTCTAAGCCAACCTCCTAGCTGTCTGAGCCTTCCCACATCGTTTCCCACTTAACTGGAATTTGGGGACCTTAGCTGGCGGTCTGGGTTGTTTCCCTCTTCACGACGGACGTTAGCACCCGCCGTGTGTCTCCCGGATAGTACTCACTGGTATTCGGAGTTTGCATCGGTTTGGTAAGTCGGGATGACCCCCTAGCCGAAACAGTGCTCTACCCCCAGTGGTATTCGTCCGAGGCGCTACCTAAATAGCTTTCGGGGAGAACCAGCTATCTCCGAGCTTGATTAGCCTTTCACTCCGATCCACAGGTCATCCGCTAACTTTTCAACGGTAGTCGGTTCGGTCCTCCAATGCGTGTTACCGCATCTTCAACCTGCCCATGGATAGATCGCCCGGTTTCGGGTCTAATCCCAGCAACTAAACGCCCTATTAAGACTCGGTTTCCCTACGGCTCCCCTAAACGGTTAACCTCGCTACTGAAATTAAGTCGCTGACCCATTATACAAAAGGTACGCCGTCACCC
>NZ_FNUM01000009.1 GCF_900107995.1 Alcanivorax sp. DSM 26293
AGCAGTAGCCTTTTTTAGAATGTTCTTCTCCCGTTCCAGGCGCTCACACCGAGCCTCAAGCTCCTGTATTCGGCGCTGTTCCGGGGTAAGAGCCTTGCCTTTGGGGGTAACACCTTGGCGTTCAGCCTCAAGCTGCTTAACCCAGCGCCGCAGCGCGCTCTCGACTACACCAAGCGATGTGCTGGCTTGGGGAACGGTGTAGCCTTGGTCCAGCACCAAGCTGGCGGCTTCCTGCTTGAATTCAGGTGTAAAGGATCGTCGTTTTCTGGTCATATGACACCTCGCTTAAGGTGGTGATTTTACCACCCTACGTTGGTGTCCGGATTCATTAGACCACTACACCCACAGGTATGGGCGCTTTCAGCCCCGCCCTTATCGGCAGAATAACAAGGTAACGGAGCCACTATGAGCAGTAATCTCACTATCCAGCGCACCCCCTCCGCCGTGGAGCCGCCGCTGGTAATCAACCGCATTCTCGAAGCCGGCGTGGGCAAGGCGCCGGAGCAGACCATCACCTACGGTGATCGGGATTTTACCTACCGGGAATTTGAAGAGCGGGTACACCGTCTGGCCGGCGCCCTGGCAGCCCAGGGCATCAAGCCCGGCGACACCGTGGCGGTGATGGACTGGGACACCAACCGTTACCTGGAGGCGTTTTTCGCCATTCCCATGATGGGGGCGGTACTGCACACCGTGAATGTGCGGCTCAGCCCGGAACAGGTGCTCTACACCATCAACCACGCCCAGGATGACGCCATCCTGGTGAACAGCGAATTCCTGCCGATCCTGGAAGCGGTGAAGGACCGCATCGAGCCGGTGAAGACCTACATTCTGCTCGACGACGACGGCGTGAAAAGCAGCGATGCGCTGCCCATCGCCGGTGAGTACGAGGACCTGCTGGCCAAGGCGCCGGCCCGTTATGATTTCCCCGAGCTGGATGAAAACACCCGCGCCACCACCTTTTACACCACCGGTACCACCGGGTTGCCCAAGGGCGTGTACTTCTCCCACCGTCAGCTGGTTCTGCATACCTTTGCCGGTCGCAACACCATGTCCGGGATCGGTCAGGGTCGCTTCAATGAAGACGATGTCTACATGCCGATTACCCCCATGTTCCACGTGCATGCCTGGGGCATTCCCTACATGGCCACCCTGATGGGTGTGAAGCAGGTGTACCCGGGTCGTTATGAGCCGGCCAGTTTGCTGAAATTGCTGGTCACCAAAAAGGTCACCTTCTCCCACTGTGTACCCACCATCATCCAGATGCTGTTGCAGGCGGAAGCGGCCAAGAGCATCGACCTGAGTGGCTGGAAAGTGATCATTGGTGGTTCCGCCCTGCCCAAGGCCCTGGCCATGGGCGCGCTGGAGCGCGGCATCGACATCTATACCGGCTACGGCATGAGCGAGACCTGTCCGCTGTTGACCCTGGCACAACTGACCCCGGAACTGGAAAAGGCCGACCTGGAAACCCAGGCGGACTACCGCACCCGCACCGGCCGTCCGGTGGCCATGGTGCAGTTGCGTATCGTCGATGGGGAAATGAACGATGTGCCCCACGATGGCAAGAGCCAGGGTGAAGTGGTGGTTCGCGCGCCCTGGCTGACCCAGGGGTACCTGCACGACACGGAGAAATCCGAGGAACTGTGGGCCGGCGGTTGGCTGCACACCGGAGATGTGGCGGTGATGAGCGAAGACGGCTGGTTGAAGATCGTTGACCGCATCAAGGACGTGATCAAGACCGGTGGCGAATGGGTCTCCTCCATCGACCTGGAAGGCATGATCCTGCAGCATGCGGGCGTGGGTGAGTGTGCCGTGGTCGGCGTACCCGATGAAAAATGGGGCGAGCGCCCGGTGGCCCTGGTGGTCAAGAACGGCGATGCGGATGAGGAAGGCATCAAGGCCCTGATGGCGGATTACGCTGAAAAGGGCATCATCAGCCGCTATGGCATTCCCGATCGCGTCATCTTCGTGGATGAGCTGCCGCGCACCTCCGTGGGCAAGCTCGACAAGAAGAAGATGCGTGCCGAAATGGTGTAACGCCTGAAGGCGTCACGCTACCGAAAAGCCCGCCACTCGGCGGGCTTTTTATTGGCTGGTCGTCGTGCCTCCTTACTGTAGGAGCGTCGCTGGCGGCGCGATTACCTGAGTCTCGAGTTGCGAGAAGCGAGTGACGAAAATCAAAACCGGAACACCGGGAAAGGCAGATTTTCGCTTCTCGCAACTCGTACCTCGCGGTTCTTTCATCGCGCCGCCAGCGACGTTCCTGTGGCAACAATCTGCGCTAAAACTGAATTTCCTTCATAATTACCTGTCACTTTAACGCTCCCTCTACAAATTGCTTGCATAATTGGGCGCTAAGCTTCCTTTTCGGTTTGTTGCAAATCATCGTTTGGAGACGTTCATGAAGCGGATTATCGCCGCCCTGATATTGGTGGTGCTGGTAGGTGCTGGCCTGTGGTGGCTCCTCGCACCAGCGCCGGCCCCCATGGGGCAGCGTCCGCCCACGGTGGTCAATCTGGCGCCGAGCATCGAACGTTCCCTGTTTGACCGGGTGGAGGCGGTGGGGACGGCGCGGGCCGCCCAGGCAGTGATGATCCTCACCGAAGTCCCCGGTCGGGTGGCGCAGATCCACTTCCGTCAGGGCCAGAAGGTGGAACAGGGTAAGGTGCTGGTCACCCTGGATGATCGCAATGCCCGCGCCGAGCTGGCGCGCAGCGAAGCGGAATATCAGCGCGCGCTGAACGATTTCCAGCGCGGCCAGAAACTGGTGAAGAGCCGCGCCATTTCCCAGTCTGAAGTGGATACCTTCCGCACCACCCTGGATGGGGCCAAGGCCAGTCGCGACGCCGCCCGGGCGAATCTGAATGACCATACCATCCGCGCGCCCTTCGCCGGTGTGGTGGGCTTGCGACAGGTGGATGCGGGCGGTTACCTGCAAACCGGCGATGCCATCACCACCCTGGATAACCTGGGCTATATCGAAGTGGATTTCCAGGTGCCGGAACGCTATCTGGCACGGCTGGTTTCCGGGCTGCCGGTGCAGGCCCGCAATGAAGCGTTTCCGGATCAGGTGTTCGAAGGCACTATCACCGACCTGGATTCCCGGGTGAGCACGGCGAGTCGCAGCCTGACCGCCCGGGCCCGGCTGGAAAACCCCCAGGACCGGATTCGTCCGGGGCAGTTTCTGCGTGTGTCGGTGCAACTGGCCGAGCGTGATGCGCTGCTGGTACCCGAGCAGTCGATCATTACCCAGGGGGCACAGAGCTATGTGTTCACCGTTACGGGCGACAACACAGCCGAACGCCATCCGGTCACCCTGGGTGGCCGTCGTGATGGCTGGGTGGAAATTACCAGCGGCCTGACCGGCCAGCCGGATGTGGTGGTCAACGGCCATTCCCGGCTGGGTAGCGGTCAGGCGGTGCAGGTGCTGGATAACCCGGAAGCCTTGCTGCCGGGCCAGCGGGCCCTGCTGGAACCCGCCTCGCCGGACGCCGATCAGGCGGACAGCGAGGCCGCTGCATGATTCTTTCCGATATCTCCATCAAGCGACCGGTCTTCGCCACCGTGATCAGCTTGCTGATCGTGGTGTTCGGTATCAGCGCCTTGATGAAACTGTCGGTGCGTGAATACCCGGACATCGATCCGCCGGAAGTGTCCATCTCGGTGGACTACGCCGGCGCCGCCCCGGAAGTGATCGATACCCAGATTATCCAGGTCATCGAAGGGGCCGTGGCCGGGGTGGAAGGGGTGCGCAAGATCGAGTCGCGCAGCCGCCTGGGCTCCGCCCGTACCAGTGTGGAATTCAACCTGGACCGGGATGTGGACGTGGCCGCCAACGACCTGCGCGATGCGGTGTCGCGGGTGCTCAACCGGCTGCCGGAAGAAGCGGAGACTCCGGTGATCGCCAAGTCCGACGCGGATGCCCGGCCCATTATCTGGGTCACCCTGACCAGCAGTACCCTGGCCCCCCAGGAACTCACCGACTTTGCCGAGCGTTCCCTGGTGGACCGTTTTGCGGTGCTGGATGGGGTATCGGAAGTCTTCATTGGCGGGGAACGCCGCTATGCCATGCGCGTCTGGCTGGACCGTCAGAGCATGGCCGCCAACCAGGTGACGGTCACCGATATCGAACAGGCCCTGCGCAGCAACAACGTGGAGTTGCCCGCCGGGCGGCTGGAATCCCAGTCCCGTGCCTTTACCGTGCGGGCCGACAACCGCCTGTCCTCGGTGAACGAATTCGAGGATCTGGTGGTGCGTCGCCAGGGCGATTACCTGCTGCGGGTGGGGGATGTGGCCAGGGTGGAACTGGGCGTGGAAAGCGATGACACCGTGCTACGTGCCAACGGCGAAACCGCCATCGGCCTGGGTATCATCCGCCAGTCCAAGGCCAATACCGTGGCAGTCTCCGACAACGTGCAGGCGGAAATCGAAGCGGTGCGCACCAGCCTGCCAGCGGATATCAGCCTGGATGTGAACTACGACGAATCCCTGTTTATCCGCGCCTCCATCAAGGAAGTGCTGGTCACCCTGGGCATTTCCGTGGTGCTGGTGATCGCGGTGATCTTCGCCTTTCTGGGCAACCTGCGCGCCACCCTGATTCCGGCAGTGACCATTCCGGTATCCATCATCGGGGCCTTTATCGGCCTGGGCATCATGGATTTCTCCATCAACGTGCTCACCCTGCTGGCGCTGATCCTGGCCATTGGCCTGGTGGTGGACGATGCCATCGTCATGCTGGAAAACATCCAGCGCCGCATCGATGAGGGGGAAACCCGTCTGGTGGCCGCCTACCAGGGGGCCCGCCAGGTTGCCTTTGCCGTGGTGGCCACCACCCTGACCCTGGTGGCGGTGTTCGTACCGATCTCCTTTATGGGTGGCGACGTGGGCCGACTGTTTGGCGAGTTCGGTTTTACCCTGGCGTCGGCGGTGATCATTTCCAGCATCGTCGCATTGAGTCTGGCCCCCATGCTCTGTTCCCGCTGGTTGCACCGGCACAGCGTCAAGGAGCTGCAAGGGGAGGGCAATGCTTTTGAGCGTTCCCTGCAAAAACTCAACAGCGGTTATGCCCGAAGTCTGGCGGCGGCCCTGGGCAAACCCTGGCCGCTGGTGGTGGGCTGTGTGGCCCTGTGCGTGGTGGCACTGCTGGTGTTCCGGGGGTTGCCCCAGGAGCTGGCGCCCACGGAAGACCGGGGCGTCTTTATTATCCCCGCGTCGGCGCCCCAGGGTTCCACCGCGGAGTACAGCCTGCACCATGTGAAGGAAGTGGAAAACATCATGGCGCCGCTGGTGGAAAGCGGCGAGGCGGAGCGGGCCCTGTCCATCGTCGGTTTCCGCGGTGTCACCGAGCGGGCCTTCAGTATTGTGCGACTCAAGGACTGGGGCGAGCGGGATCGC
The DNA here is from genome assembly GCF_900107995.1 of Alcanivorax sp. DSM 26293. GTDB lineage: Bacteria > Pseudomonadota > Gammaproteobacteria > Pseudomonadales > Alcanivoracaceae > Alcanivorax. The sequence continues at coordinate 5,395 of NZ_FNUM01000009.1, forward strand.
TCCCAGCAGGAAATCGTCAATGAAGTGCGCGGCAAATTATCCCAGGTGGCCGGGCTGCGGGCCTTCGCGGTAAACCCGCCCGGGCTGGGGCAGAGCGCCTTCGATCAGGCCCTGGAAGTGGTGGTGGCCGGGCCGGATTACGACCAGGTGCTGGCCTGGAGCGAAACGCTCATGGAGGCCATGGAAGAGAACCCGGGGCTGACCAGCATTGATACGGATTTCGAACAGACCCAACCCCAACTGGACGTGAAGCTGGACCGGGAGCGGGCGGCGGATCTGGGGATCACCGCCACGGATGTGGGCCAGACCCTGCAGGCCATGTTCGCCACCCTGACCGCCTCCACCTACGTGGACCGGGGCCGGGAATACGATGTGCTGCTGGAAGCGGAAAAACGCAACAGCCAGGGCCCGGATGATGTGCTGCCGATCTATCTGCGCGCCGCCAACGGTGAGCTGGTGCCGTTCTCCAGTGTGGTGGAACTGACCACCACCGGCGATGCCCCGGAGCTGCGCCGGGTGGACCGGCTGCCGGCCATTACCCTGTCGGCCAACCTGGCCGACGGCTACGACCTGGCGGCGGCCATGACCTATGTGGAAGAACAGGCCCGGGAACGACTGCCGCTGGAAGCACGTATCGGTTACAAGGGCATGGCGGAAGAGCTGCAGGAATCCGCCGCCGCCATCCTGATCACCTTTGTGTTGGCGCTGGTGATCGTGTTCCTGGTACTGGCCGCCCAGTTTGAAAGCTGGATACACCCGCTGATCATCATGCTCACCGTGCCCCTGGCCCTGGCGGGGGCGGTGCTGGCCATCCGTGTTACCGGCGACAGCCTCAACATCTACAGCCAGATCGGCATGATCATGCTGCTGGGGTTGATGGCCAAGAACGGTATCCTGATCGTGGAATTCGCCAACCAGTTACGTGATCAGGGGCTGGCGGTGAAAGAGGCCATTTACCAGGGGGCCATCGTGCGCTTCCGCCCGGTATTGATGACCGGCGTCTCCACCATCTTCGGTGCCATTCCACTGGTACTGGCCACCGGCGCCGGCGCAGAAAGCCGCTTCACCATTGGCGTGGTGATCCTCGGTGGTCTGCTCTTTGCCACCGTGCTGACACTCTTTATCATCCCGGTGTTGTACCAGTGGCTGGCACCCTATGCCTCGCCGGCGGATGCGGTGAAGCAGCAGCTGGAAAAAGAGATGGGTCAACCGCAGGAGTAGGAGCGTCGCTGGCGGCGCGATCCAGATGCCGTGCTACTAGAGGGGACGGAGTTGCAAGCTACAAGCTTCAAGCTACAAGGCGCGAGAAAGGGTAGGACTGTATTACAGGCTGTGCCCGCGACCATAAAGTGTGGGGCGCGGAATCCATTCTCTTCAGTTTGGCTACGCGGCAGTTTCGCGTTGCAGCTTGAAGCTTGAAGCTTGCCGCTGTATTCATGACTGACTACGAACTGATCCGCAGCAAACGCCGCAGCCTGGAGCTGCGCGTGCTGGACGATGGCCGGGTGCAGGTGCGGGCGCCGCAGCGGGCGTCGTTGCGGATGGTGCAGACGTTCGTGGATAGCCGCCGCCAGTGGATTGCCGATCAGCAACAGCGCCAGGCCAGTCGGCCCCGGCAGCGTTGGCAGGATGGGGCGGCCTTTCCGTTCCGCGGGCAATCGCTGACCATGGATGTGTCCGCCGGGCGCAATGCGGTGGTGGTGTCTGGCGGTTACCTGCAGATCCGGGTGCCGGAACCGGACAGCGAGCCAGCGGTAAGGCAGGCGGTGGAAAACTGGCTGCGCAAGCAGGCGCGGCCGCTGTTCGAAGACAGCATTGCCCGGCAGTTCCCCTGGTTTGCCAGCCAGGGTTATTCACAGCCGGTGTTGCGGGTGAAAAAAATGCGCACCCGCTGGGGGTCGCTGTCAGCCAGGGGCTACATCAACCTGAACATGGCCCTGCTGCACTATCCACCGACGGCGCTGGATTACGTGGTCATGCACGAGCTGTGTCACCTGCAACACATGGATCACGGCCCCGGCTTCCACGCCCTCATGGACGCCCGCATGCCCGACTGGCGCCAACGCAAACAACTCCTCGACCAGCCGCTTTTTCAACCCTGAATAAAACCACCGCATCCCCCTCGTAGGAGCGTCGCTGGCGGCGCGATAGCCCAACGTATGGAATCGCGCCGCGAGCGACGCTCCTACGGTTAAAATGTGATCCTACAGCCAGATGGCATACCAATAGGGATAATCTTTGACGCTTTTTACCAAACCGGCTCGGAGCGGATTAGCGACGATATAGCGGGCAATTTGCAGGGCATCCTCTTCCTGTCGGAGCGCGTGGTCATGGAACCCCCGCTGCCAGATGGATTGCCCAATGGCTCGGGCAGTCTGGCTCTTTAGCATGCCTACTGTTTGCGAAAGGGAATGCTTATCGGACAGCTCCAACAACCAGTGAAAATGGTCCGGCATCACCACAAAGCATAGAGACATGCAGGCCCCTTGCTGGTCCAGGTTGAGGAAATTGCGCGAAAGCAGTCGTGCCCTGTCGGTATTCTCAAACCAGGGTATTCGGTTTCGGATAACTCCGGTGATCAGATAGTGCTGATGTGGTTGTGAGCAACGCCCTTGCCTCAATCTGTATCCATGATGTAGCGAGTCCATGGATTCAAGGGTGATGAGAGAGAGCTCGGGGAAAAAGCGTTAGCGGCTGAAAAGCCTGTAGGTAATGATCAAGCTTTTCCGTAGGAGCGTCGCTTGCGGCGCGATAGGCCAACCTAGGATCGCGCCGCGAGCGACGCTCCTACGGAGAGGGGGGGAGCTGCCTTGTTTTCGCCAGACATAAAAAAAGCCCGCCGAAGCGGGCTTTTTTCTGCTAATGCAATCGCTTATTCAGCAACTACGTTAGCGGCCTGCGGACCTTTGGGGCCCTGCTGGATCTCGAAGGAAACCTTCTGACCCTCGGCCAGGGTTTTGAAGCCTGAGCCGGTAATTGCGCTGAAATGAACGAAAACGTCCGCACCACCATCGTCCTGGGAAATGAAACCAAAACCCTTGGACTCGTTAAACCACTTCACAGTACCAGTAGCCATGTGAATCTATACCTCGAAACTATTACTTAGGGTGTTGCTTGCAAACCATGTTGGGCGGTGTTCGGAGACAACTTCAGCTTCACGCAGGGAAGACAACTACCAAAACAATCCACGGCCATAATTCGCAGCCACTTCCGACTTTACCCTCCTTTTTCGGCGAGCACCACCCCTTTTTATAGGCGCTTAAACCGGCAGTTATAATGCCGTTGTCACAAAGCGGACGCTCATTTGGTGGCGTTCGTCCGGGCCCAGAAACAGGGCATCTTCCAGCACCCGGGCGGTCTCGATACAGAGCATTCTCTGCCAGGCATCGTCAGCGAACTGGCTCAGACGTTGGCTTTTGTCTATCCAGGGATTCCATACCACCGCCGACCGGCTGCCAGTGCTCGTCAGCGTCAGCCGCCGCTGCCAGCCGGGGTCGTCGATATGCAGGGTGTCGGGCAGTTGCAGATAGAGCCGGTCGGTTTCCCCCCGGAATGTCAGCGGGCCTTGCTGCCGGTGGCGTTGCCAGTTATCCAGGGCATCCACATAGGGGCAGGTGTCCAGGCCGTGAATCTCGAACTGACGGCAGTCGGATACGGCAAAGTAACTGTGCAGGGCCTGGCTGATCCATACCGGTTCATCACCGTGGTTATGGTTGATCAGAGACAGGGTCAGGCCGTCGTCCAGTCGCACGGTCAGAGTGGGGGTCACCGCGGGCAGAAATTGCCGGTCAGCATGGGGGGAGAGGGCGAAGCTCAGGGTGATGTGTTCATCATCCTGGTGCGAATGACTCAGGGTCCAGGGCTGCTGGCGCACCAGGCCATGGGCCGGTGGCTGTGCCAGCGTATATTGCTGGCGGATTTCAGTGGGATTGAAATCCAGGCCGCCAAACCAGGGCCAACACACCGGCACCCCGCCACGGACACCCTGACCGTTGTGATAGGCCGCGTCTTCACTGAGCCAGATCAGCGGTGGCTCGTCATCCCGTTGGTACTCCAGCACCTGTGCACCCTGTTCGGCGATCACCAGGGTCTGGTTGCGATGGCGAACTTCCCAGCAGGCCAGCTCGCCGCGGGTAATCTGTTTGATGGTTGCTGTCATACCCTCTCCACGCAAATGTAGGAGCGTCGCTCGCGGCGCGATAATCAGGGTTTCGAGTTGCGAGAAGCAAGTTTCGAAAGGCAAACCCCTATAAAGTCGCTCCCGGGATATGCTTTCCGAAACTCGCGTCTCGTGTCTCGTTACGGTTTCAATTGCCCCGCGAGCGACGCTCCTGCCACGAGGAGGCGTTTGTTGCGGCGGTTATTTAATCCCCGCCGCAATCTCCAGTTCGCGGATGGACTGCTCCAGGTAATCCAGCAGACGCTGCATGGAAGGCAGGGTACGCCGGCAGGCGATCAGGCCGAATTCCAGTTGGTCCTGGTAGCTGGTCAGGGTGATATTCAGGGCGATGCGGTCCAGCACGATGGACACCGGGTACATGCCTTTCAGTTTGGCGCCGTTCCAGTACAGGGGCTCTTTCGGCCCCGGCACATTGGAGATCACCACATTAAAGGCCCGCCATTTCGGTGCCAGCCCGGTGAGCAGGTTGAGACCGGTGGGGGCCATGGTGAGGGCGGTGAAATTGAGAATTTCCTCCGGGCTCATCTGAGAGAAGCGTTCCTTGGCTTCCTGTACCGAATCATTGACCACCCGCAGCCGGTTGGCCGGGTCGCAGATATGGGTGCCCAGATTGGCCAGGATCATGCCGATCTGGTTGCCGCCGGCGCTGTCATCCTGGCGCAGGCTCATGGGCACCATGGCAATCAGCGGCTCATCCGGCAGGGCGTTCTGGCTGATCATGTATTCGCGCAAGGCATGGCCGCACATGGCCAGCACCACGGTATTGATGGTGCAGTTGAATGCCTTGGCGATTACTTTCAGACGTGACAGGGAATAACTCTGGGCGGCAAAGCGCCGGGAACCGGTGACCGTCTGGTTGAGAACGGTGTCCGGGGCCTGAAAGATGGACACATAGTTCTCGTCCTTCTTGGCCTTCTGGCTCACCTTGTAGATTTCCCGGGCCAGGCCCGGCACCGTGGCGGCCTGCTTGCTGATACCGGCACCCAGGCGCGCCAGGCTGGAGGCCACATCCACCGGGTTGCTGGGCAGGGAGCGGCTGCGTTTTTTCGGCTCGTAGGCCCACACCGGCGGCAGGTCCCGTTCGTCCGGGTCGGTGGACAGGGCGCGCATGCCCATGCGCATGGCGGAAATGCCGTCCACCACGGAATGGTGGATCTTGGTATAGAGCGCGAACTGGCGCCCGCGGATGCCTTCGATCAGGTGGGCTTCCCACAGGGGGCGTTCCCGGTCCAGCAGGTTGGAGTGCTCGGCGGAGACCAGGGACAACAGCTCACGGATACGGCCGGGCTTGGGCAGGGCCTCGTGGCGGAAGTGATGGTCGATATCGAAGTGCTTGTCCTCGGTCCAGTAATACTGGCCCAGCCGGCGCGTCAGGCGTTGGTTGAAGGGCGCCACCGGGCAGCAGTAGTCACGCATGTGCTGAGCCAGTTCACTGACATACTTGGGGCCCGCGTCCTCCGGGAAGGAAAATAGTTGCAGTCCGGCCACGTGCATGGGCTGTTGTCGTTTTTCCAGCCACAGAAAAAGTTGATCCACCGGGCTAAGCGCTTTCATAGATTCCCCTTCGTCATTTTTATATCCCTGAACACAACCAAAACGATTACCTGAAAACGGCAATGCACTCTCCATGCCAAGGGAAGATCATAGTAGCAAAGCTGCCTGCGGGTCACTGTGTGCAAGGTGTAAATCGGCGGGCGATGCGGTAACTGCCGCCGGATGGAACATTGATGAATGGCAGTGTGTGCAGAAAAAAACGCATCTTCCTCCACCCTGAACATCGGCTCGCCGATTGGCAAGTCGGGCCGCCGGTTGTTGGTCATGGCACCCGCGGCGAGCCGGTTGCGGCAGGCCAGAGGGGCGGAGCCAACTACGAATTACCCCTTATATTCATCAGAAAAATACCGAACATAGACCATATTGATTATGTTTATGGGTCGACTGGCTCTAGAATGCGCCGCATCGGTAGACCGGCATGTGTTCTGTCTGGCATGAGCAGGGTTGCCCCTCCCGGTATCGATAAACCAATTTGTTAATCAGAGGTTCACCATGTCATACACCAAAGACATCGAAGCACTTAGCTCCGTGATTGGTGCCAACAGCACCTGGAAAGACATCAATCCGGAATCTGCTGTTCGCATGCGTCTGCAAAACCGTTTCAACACGCATCTGGACATCGCCAAGTACAACGCCAAGATCATGCGTGAAGACATGGCGGCCTATGACGCTGACAACTCCAAGTACACCCAGTCCCTGGGTTGCTGGCACGGCTTCATCGGCCAGCAGAAGATGATCTCCATCAAGAAGTACTTCGGTGGCACCAAGCGTCGTTACCTGTACCTGTCTGGCTGGATGGTTGCTGCTCTGCGTTCCGAGTTCGGTCCGCTGCCTGACCAGTCCATGCACGAGAAGACTGCTGTCGCTGACCTGATCCGCGAACTGTACACCTTCCTGAAGCAGGCGGATGCCTGGGAACTGAACCACCTGTTCCGTGCTCTGGACGATGCCAAAGACGCTGGCGACGCGGCCAAGCAGAAAGAAATCATCGAAAAGATCGACAACTTCGAAACTCACGTTGTGCCGATCATTGCTGACATCGATGCGGGTTTCGGTAACCCGGAAGCCACCTACCTGATGGCCAAGCAGATGATCGAAGCAGGTGCTTGCTGCATCCAGATCGAGAACCAGGTTTCCGACGAGAAGCAGTGTGGCCACCAGGACGGTAAAGTGACCGTTCCCCACGCCGACTTCCTGGCCAAGATCAATGCCGTTCGTTACGCCTTCCTCGAGCTGGGCGTTGATGATGGTGTGATCGTTGCCCGTACCGACTCCGAAGGTGCTGGCCTGACCAAGCAGATCGCCGTGACCAACGAGCCGGGCGACCTGGGCGACCAGTACAACTCCTTCCTGGAAGGTGAGTACATCGAGTCCGCCGACGAAATCAACAACGGCGACGTTGTGATCAAGTCCAACGGCAAGCTGCTCAAGCCGACCCGTCTGGCTTCCGGCCTGTTCCAGTTCCGTCGTGATTCCAACATCGACCGTGTGGTTCTGGACTGTGTTACCAGCCTGCAGAACGGCGCTGACCTGCTGTGGATCGAGACTCCGACCCCGAATGTCGAGCACATCAAACTGATGGTTGATCGCATCAAGGAACAAGAGCCGAACGCCAAGCTGGTTTACAACAACAGCCCGTCCTTCAACTGGACCCTGAACTTCCGTCAGCAGGTATTCGATGCCTGGGAGAAGGAAGGCAAGGATCTGTCCGCCTACGACCGCGCTGGTCTGATGAGCGTGAAGTACGACGACACCGAACTGGCAGCTGTTGCTGACGAGTGGGCGAAAGAGTTCCAGGCCAAGGCGTCCCGTGAAGCGGGTGTATTCCACCACCTGATCACTCTGCCGACCTACCACACCGCTGCTCTGTCCACCGACCAGCTGGTAGAAGGCTACTTCGGCGAAGAAGGCATGCTGGCCTACGCCAAAGGTGTTCAGCGTCAGGAAATCCGTCGCAACATCGCTACCGTGAAGCACCAGGACATGGCCGGTTCCAACATCGGTGATGACCACAAAGAGTACTTCTCCGGTGAAGCTGCGCTGAAAGCCGGCGGTAAAGACAACACCATGAACCAGTTCGAGAACAACTAAGTTCCGATCTGTTCAAGGTAAGTCTTGAAGAAGCGGCCTCCGAAAGGGGGCCGCTTTTTTTGTGCCTAATTTTTCCGTAGGAGCGTCGCTGGCGGCGCGATTTCGTAAGGTTCGAGAAACGAGAAGCGAGTTTCGAAAATCAAAACCTTCACGTAAAGGCTTGGTTATCGCGCCGCCAGCGACGCTCCTACGGAGAGGAAAGTGTGGGATAGGAAAGGGGGATTGGCCCCGGTGTTCCTGCAGGGAGACTAAGGGGTAAGGGGGCAGACGGGCTTTCCTTTCGGATGACAGAACCGCAACGCCGAATTCCTCACCGCCGCCACAGATTGTGTAGGGTGCACTGAGCCCAAGGCGAACTGCACCATCAAACGCCATATCGGTGCAGTTCGCCTTGGGCTCAGTGCACCCTACGTTCTTGGGAAACCGCGCGGGTTTTGTGACAACAAAAAAAGGGGCGGCCCGAAGGCCGCCCCTTTTTTAGTGTCCGACGTCAGACACCCGACGTCGGACCTTCCCCTTACTCGTAATCGAAGGAGAAGTGTTCCGGCTTCAGCTGCATGGTGCTCTTGGTGGGCTTCAGCGCGGCATCCGCGTGGGCCTTGGCAGAGGGCAGCATGCGATCGAAGTAGAACTCGGCGGTGGCCAGCTTGGCCTGGTAGAACTCCGCCGGCTCGTTGCCGCCGTTTTCCAGCTTGTCCTTGGCAACACCCGCCTGCAGGGCCCAGAAGTAGGCCATCATGGCGTAGCCGCTGTACATCAGGAAGTCGTAGCTGGCGGTGGAAACGATATCGCGGTCCTTGGCGGCCACCAGCATGATGCGGGTGGTCAGGTAGTTCCACTCGGCGGCGATCTTCAGCAGCTTCCAGGCGAACGGACGCAGCTTGGGATCACGCAGGTTCTTGGTGCCGAAATCCACCAGCTTCTTGCTGAAGTCACGAACACACTTGCCCTTGGTCAGCAGCAGCACTTTACGGCCCAGCAGATCCAGCGCCTGGATGCCGGTGGTGCCTTCGTACAGGGTGGAGATGCGCGCGTCACGGACGATCTGTTCCATGCCGTGCTCTTTGATGTAGCCGTGGCCACCGAATACCTGCATGCCGTCGTTGGCCACTTCCAGACCTTTCTCGGTGAGGAAGCCCTTCAGGATCGGCGTCAGGAAGCCCAGCTCGTCATCCCACTTCTGGTATTCCTCATCGTTGTCAGCCTGGGCGGCGCTGATCATCTTGTCCGCGTACTGGGCGGCGAAGTAGATCATGGCACGACCGCCTTCGGCGATGGCCTTCTGCTTGAGCAGCATGCGGCGCACGTCGCCGTGGTGGATCAGGCTGTCGGCGATGGCATCCGGCTCTTTCTTGCCAGACAGGGCGCGCATGGACTTACGCTCCTTGGCGTAGGTCAGGGCGCCCTGGTAGGACAGCTCGGCGTGGGCCAGACCCTGGATGGAGGTACCGATACGCGCGGTGTTCATGAAGGTGAACATGCACTCCAGGCCCTTGTTCTCCGGGCCGATCAGGAAACCGGTGGCTTCATCAAAGTTCATCACGCAGGTGGCGGAGGCCTTGATGCCCATTTTCTTTTCCAGGGAACCACAGTGTACGCCGTTGTCTTCACCGATCTTGCCCGGCAGGTACTTGGGCACGATGAACAGGGAGATACCGCGGGTGCCTTTCGGCGCATCGGGCAGGCGAGCCAGCACGATGTGGACAATGTTCTCGGTCAGGTCGTGCTCACCGGAAGAAATGAAGATCTTGGTGCCGGAAATCTTGTAGGAGCCGTCTTTCTGCGGCTCGGCCTTGGTTTTCACCTGGCCCAGGTCGGTACCGCACTGCGGCTCGGTGAGACACATGGTGCCGCCCCAGCGACCTTCGGTCAGGGGAACCAGGTAATCCTGGAGCTGCTGGTCGGAGCCGTGCATCTGGATGGTGTTCATGGCACCCATGGACAGGCCCGGGTACATGGTGAAAGACCAGTTGGCGGTGGCCATCATTTCGGACTTGATCAGGCCCAGGGACGCGGGCAGACCCTGGCCGCCGAACTCTACCGGGTGGCTGAGACCCTGCCAGCCGCCGGCCACGAACTCGTCGTAGGCTTCCTTGTAGCCTTTCGGCGTGGTCACCACACCGTTTTCAAACTTGCAGCCTTCCTCGTCACCGCTCTGGTACAGCGGCGCCAGGGTGTTTTCACACAGTTTGGCCATTTCACCAATGATGGCTTCGACCATATCCGGCGTGGCTTCTTCACCTTCCGGGAAGGTTTTGTAGTGGCTCTCGAAGTCCAGGACTTCGTTCATCAGAAAGCGCATATCGCGCACGGGGGCCTTATAAGTCGGCATAACAGTTACCCTCGTCAGGCAGAAATCGATTCAACTGTCAGGAACGGACAGCGCAACAGGGCGGGCATTGTTGGGGAATTCCAGCGTAAACACATTGACTGTCAAGGCGGGCGCGGACGGGCGTTAGGGTGAATGGGCGTTCACGGGACATTGAGTGGCAAGCAACGGGATTGCTACGGAGCCACTGTAGGAGTTCCCTTCCAGGGGACGAACCGCACGCAGTGCGGAATCGACCGCAGGGCGATCAGGGGGTTCGGGTTTCTGGAACGACTTTCTGGGAGCGGGGCGAGAAGCCCCACCGATTTCCTCGCTGCCGCTCGGTTCGTCCCCTGGAAGGGAACTCCTACGACAGACGACAGATCCTGCTCCTACTTCTTCCCTTTCCAGCTGTACATGGACGTGGACACGCCGGTGCGCCGGGCGACTTCGTCCCAGATGCCTTGAGGCAGAATGGCCTTCATCAGTTCCACGGACTTGGCCATGGGCGGTTCGATGACGAAGGCGTCTTTTTTCTGCATGCCCCGGATGATGCTTTTCACCACCTTCTTCGGGGTCAGCATGGGCGAGAACAGCGGGGTTTTTACCCCGTCGAACATGCCGGTGGAAATATAGCTGGGGCAGACGCTGGTCACGTGCACGTGCTTGATCTTGCGCACCGCCAGTTCCAGGCGAAGGGATTCCGAGAACCCCACCACTGCCCATTTGCTGGCCGCATAGGTGCTGCCGTAGGGCAGGCCGATAAAGGCGGAGGCACTGGCGATATTGACCAGAAAGCCCTCGTAGGCCTGGATCAGATCCTCCAGAAAGGCATGGGTGGTAGCCATCAACCCCTCCGTATTGACCCGGAAGGTGTTCAGGTGCTGTTCCAGCTCCACGGTCTCGAATTCACCGCCAAACACCACCCCGGCGTTATTGATCAGCGTGGTGATCGGGCCCACTTCGGTGTGCAACTTGTCGCGGAATTTGGCGATGGAGGCAATCTTGCTCACATCCAGCACATAGGGGTGGGCCTTGCCGCCGGCGGCCTTGATGCGGTCGGTCACCTCGCGGGCAGCGCTGATGCGCCGGGCGGTGACGATGACTTCGGCGCCCTGTTTGGCAAATTCCTCCGCCATCAGGGCGCCAATGCCGGCACCGGCGCCGGTGATCAGAATGCGATGGTTGTCAAAACGGGCCATGAGTCGTCCTTGGGTTAAGTTGAAAGTTCAAAAGCGCGGGATATGCCCCTGGTTTTGAGAGGTCGTACCCGCGTCCTTACCGTTAATCGCGGGCATGGCGTTGCAAGACAGCGTAGCCTGGTTCGCGTTTCAACTTTAAACTTTCAACTCGTAACTGAATTATCCCGGCAGCTTCAAACCGACCAGCACCACCTTGCCGTCTTCCACTGATCGCGCCCGCAAACGCAGGCCGCTAACGCGGACTGTATCACCTACCACAGTTTGCTTGCCGACCTGTTTGGTAAACAGTTCGGCCACGGTCAGACCTTGCCATAGCGGTGGTGGCGGTTCCACGCCATAGATGGCGATTAACTGGGCCAGCGGTGTCTGGCCCAGGACAGTGAAATCGCCGTAATAGCGTTTCTCGTCGTGGCTCATCTTGTGGCACAGGTCGGACAGGGCGGACTTGTGGGACAGGGGCGCCAGCCAGGCGATCAGGTCGCCCGCTTCGATATCCGGGTTGTCACTCAGGCTGAGTACCTGTTGATTGCGGTAGAGAACCAGCGGTGTCCGTTTGTCTTCACTGAGCTCAGCCAGCGGTTTACCCACTGCCCGGGCACCGGCTTCCACTTCGAACTGCATCAGATAGCGGTCCCGCGGTGCGGCCAGCGGCACGGTCTGTTTCGGCTCGGTGGTGGGTGGCACCGACACTTTCAGTTTACGGGCGACGAATCGCAGGCTGGCACCCTGACCGAGCAGGGAAATCAGCACTACCACCAGGGTGATATCAAACAGCAGATAGGTCTGCTCCACGCCGGCCAGCAACGGGAATACCGCCAGAACAATGGGCACCGCCCCGCGCAGGCCGGTCCAGGCGATAAAGGTTTCCTCCCGCCAGGTGAAACGGAACGGCAGCAGGCTCACCCACACGGCGATGGGACGCGCCAGCAGCATCAGGAAAGCGGCCACGGCCAGGGCCCAGGGCAGGTTTTCGGTAAGCCGGGACGGCGTCACCAGCAGGCCGAGGATCAGGAACATGCCGGACTGGGCCAGCCAGGCCATGGAATCCATGGCCTTGAGCACGTTATCGCCGGTGCCGCCACGGCGGTTGCCGGCCACCAGACCGGTCAGGTAGATGGCCAGAAAACCGGAGCCGCCCACCAGGTTGGTCAGTGCAAACACCATGGCGCCACCACTGCACAGCAGCAAGGCATGCAACCCTTCGTTACTGCGTACCCGCAACAGCAATTCACTGATCACCGCCCCCAGCAGTAGGCCCAGCAGGGCGCCCAGGCCGAACTGTTGCAGCAGGGTCCACAGCATGCCCACACCCCAGTCCGCCGCCGGGTCCACCAGCAGACCGACCAGCATCAGGGTAATAAAGATGGCCATGGGGTCGTTGAGACCGGATTCGATTTCCAGGGTGCTGGCCACCCGTTCGTTGAGGGTGACCCCGGCGCCCTTGATGACGCTGAATACCGCTGCCGCATCCGTGGAGCCAATAATGCCGCCCAGCAGCAGGCCCACCCGCCAGTCCACGCCCATCAGCCAGGTGGCAAAGGCCCCCACCAAGGCGGCGGAAATGGCCACCCCCAGGGTGGCCAGGCTGAGCGCCGGCTTCAGCCCCATGCGGAAGGTGCTAAGCCGGGTGCGCAGGCCGCCGTCCAGTAGAATCACCGCCAAGGCGATATTGCCGATCACATAGGCGGTGGAAAAATCGTCAAACTGGATGCCGCCGATGCCGTCTTCGCCGGCCAGCATCCCCACCACCAGGAAAATCAGCAACGATGGCACCCCGAACCGGGCACTCAGCGAGCCCAGCAGCAGGCCGGTAAACATCAGGCCGGTGCCGATAAGAAGAAACAGGTTCAGAGAGTCCAAGCCGAATCCATGCCAAGAGAGTCAGGGTTCTATAGTAGACTAGCTTACACGCAACTTGCTGCACGCTGCATGAAAGAGGTTTTCATCTTTAGCCGTAGGCGTGAGACGAAGCCGCGCCCCATGATATCTACAATGTCGCTGTAGGAACGGAGCGTAGCGAAGTAACGCACGTAGCGCAGTGCGGCCGAAAGGGTGAGCGAAGCGAATAACTCCTCTTGAGGGACGAATCCGAGCTTGGGCGAGGAGGCAGGCCGTGCGGGTGCACCAATCACTCTGGTGATGCCGGGTATTGCTGATCGCCCTATCGGTCGATTTCCACGCTGACGCGTGGTTCGTCCCTCAAGAGGAACTCCTACGGTGGCCTTGTGATGATCGCGAAGTGAATTTAGCTGTTGTGATCGCGCCGCCAGCGGCGCTCCTACAGTAAGGCGGGGTTGCACGGAGCTTGCAGCGTGAAGCATTGCCATTATACTAGCGCGCCCTTCTGGCTATATTTTGAACAGCAGGCCCCCTGCAAGGCGAGTGTTGAGATGGATTTTTCCCAGCGATTTGGCGTGATTGTGATCGGCGGCGGCCATGCCGGTACCGAGGCGGCACTGGCGTCCGCGCGCATGGGCGTTTCCACCTTGCTACTGACCCACAATATCGAAACCCTGGGCCAGATGAGCTGCAACCCGGCCATCGGCGGCATCGGCAAGAGCCACCTGGTGCGCGAGATCGACGCCCTGGGCGGTGCCATGGCCCGTGCCACGGATAAAGGCGGCATCCAGTTCCGTGTGCTCAATGCCCGCAAGGGCCCGGCGGTACGGGCCACCCGTGCCCAGGCTGACCGGGTCCGTTACAAGGCGGCTATCCGCGCCACCCTGGAAAACCAGCCCAACCTGACCCTGTTCCAGCAGGCGGTGGACGACCTGATCGTGGACAACGGCCGCTGTGTGGGGGTGGTCACCAATATGGGCCTGCGCTTTGTGGCCGATGCGGTGGTGCTCACCGCCGGCACCTTCCTGGGCGGTGTCATTCATATTGGTCTGGATAACCACCAAGGTGGCCGTGCCGGCGATCAGCCCTCCAATGCCCTGGCCCGTCGCCTGCGCGAACTGCCGTTCCGGGTCGACCGCCTGAAAACCGGTACCCCGCCGCGCATCGACGGCAAGACCGTGGACTTTTCCGTGATGGAAGAGCAGTGGGGCGACAGTCCGCTGCCAGTGATGAGCTACCTGGGCAAGGTGGAAGAGCACCCGCAGCAGGTGTGCTGCTACATCACCCATACCAATGCCCAGACCCACGACATCATCCGCAGTGGTTTCGACCGCAGCCCCATGTTCACCGGCGTCATCGACGGGGTCGGGCCGCGCTATTGTCCGTCCATCGAGGACAAGGTGAACCGCTACCCGGACAAGGACAGCCACCAGATCTTTGTGGAGCCGGAAGGGCTGGATACCCACGAGCTGTACCCCAATGGCATTTCCACCAGCCTGCCGTTCGATGTGCAGCTTGAGGCGGTGCGTTCCATCCGGGGTTTCGAGAATGCCCATATCACCCGGCCGGGCTACGCCATCGAATACGACTATTTCAATCCCCAGGATCTCAAGCACAGCCTGGAGACGAAACACATGCCCGGTCTGTTCTTCGCCGGCCAGATCAATGGCACCACCGGCTACGAAGAGGCGGGAGCCCAGGGGTTGCTGGCGGGCCTGAACGCGGCGCGACTGAGCCAGGAAAAAGACGCCTGGACCCCCCGTCGCGACGAGGCCTACATCGGCGTGCTGGTGGATGACCTGATCACCATGGGCACCCAGGAGCCCTACCGCATGTTCACCAGCCGCGCCGAATACCGCTTGCTGCTGCGCGAGGACAACGCCGACCTGCGCCTTACCGAAAAAGGCCGTGAGCTGGGTCTGGTCGACGATGAGCGCTGGGCCGCGTTCAACGCCAAGCGTGAGGGCATGGCCAAGGAAGAGCAGCGCCTGAAAAGCACCTGGGTGCAGCCGAAAACGCCCCAGGCGGAGGCGGTGAACGCCCTGATCGAGAAGCCGCTGACCCACGAATACAGCCTGCTGGATCTGCTCAAGCGTCCGGAGTTGAGCTACGCCACCCTGGCGGACGCGGTGGCGCTGGGCGAGCGTCCGGATGCGGCAGTGATCGAGCAGATGGAAATTCTTGCCAAGTACGCCGGCTACATTGATCGTCAGAACGACGAGATCGCCAAGTTGCGGGCGGCAGAGACCACCCGCCTGCCGGACGACTTCGACTATGGCCAGGTGAAAGGCCTGTCCAACGAGGTGAAGCAGAAGCTGGGAGAGATCCGTCCTGAAACCCTGGGCCAGGCGGGCCGGATTCCCGGGGTGACCCCGGCGGCCATTTCCCTGCTGATGATCTACCTGAAGAAACACCAGCACCAGCAGAAGGCGGCCCAACAGGCATGACCCTTTCCACAACCTTATCCGACACCCTGGCCCGGGGTGTTGAGGCCCTGGGCCTGTCCCTCAGTGATGACCAGCAGCGCCAGCTGCTCGCGTACGTGGACCTGCTGGTGAAATGGAACCAGGCCTACAACCTCACTGCCATTCGTGATCCGGCAGAAATGGTGACCCGCCATCTGCTTGATTCCCTGGCCGTGCTGCCTTACCTGGCGGACACTGACACCCTGGACGTGGGCACCGGCGCCGGCATTCCCGGCATTATTCTGGCGGTGTCCCGTCCGCAGCAGGCATTTACCCTGCTGGATTCCAACGGCAAGAAAACCCGCTTCGTGCGTCAGGCCCGCCGTGAATTGGGGCTGGATAACGTGGAGGTTGTGCACGCCCGCGTGGAACAGTACGGTAAGAGCCCATCACAGATAATTTGCCGTGCCTTTGCCTCCTTGTCGGACATGCTGGCACTCATGGCGCCGATAATTACCGATAATACCCGGGTACTGGCCATGAAAGCGGCCAGCACAGAGCGGGAATTGGCGACCATGCCGCCGCACTGGCAAGGCAACCACCATAGTCTGACCATTCCCGGGCTCGATGAACCCAGGACACTGGTGGTGGTACAACAGCGCAGCGATTGAAGGCCACCGGGGTGGCCTCCATAAGGAGACAGCAGTGACCACCGTATTTGCCGTAGCGAATCAGAAAGGCGGCGTGGGGAAGACCACCAGCAGTGTGAATCTGGCGGCGTCGCTGGCAGCCACCCGCAAGAAAGTGCTGTTGGTGGATATCGACCCCCAGGGCAATGCCACCACCGGCTCCGGGGTGGACAAGTTCGAGACGGATTACACCATCTACGATGTGCTCTGCGATGACGTGCCCATTGAGCAGGCGGTGACCGGTACCCCGGAAGACTCCGGCTTTTCCCTGATCGCCGCCAATGGCGACCTGACCGCCGCGGAAGTCCAGCTGCTGGATCTGAAGTCCAAGGAATTCCGTCTGCGTAATGCCCTGGCGCGGATCCGTGACAACTATGATTACATCCTCATCGACTGCCCGCCGTCACTGAACATGCTGACTGTGAATGCGTTGACGGCGGCGGACTCGGTGATCGTGCCGATCCAGTGCGAGTACTACGCCCTGGAAGGCCTGACCGCGCTGATGAATACCATCGAAAAGATCCGCTCGGTCCTCAATCCCAAGCTGCACATCGGCGGCCTGCTGCGCACCATGTACGACCCGCGCAACAGCCTGTCCAACGATGTGTCCAACCAGCTGATCAGCCACTTCGGCGACAAGGTGTATCGCACCATCATTCCGCGCAACGTGCGGCTGGCGGAAGCGCCCAGCCATGGTGCGCCGGTGATCACCTATGACCCCAAATCCCGTGGCGCAGTCAGTTATCTGGCCCTGGCCGGTGAGATCCTGCGTCGTGAGCAGGCCCTCAAGGCCCAGCCTGCAGCAGCTTCATAAGGAAAGAAAGATCATGGCGGCAAAGCGTAAACGCGGTCTCAGCAAGGGCCTGGATGCCCTGCTCAGCAGCAGCGAGTCCTACCAGCAGCACCAGGACGAAGTGCGGATTCAGCAGCAGGCGGAAGACCGGGCCAGTGGCGTGGAGCATCCGCCCCGCGACGGCGAACTGCGCCACCTGCCGGTGGAATGCATGGAGCGCGGTCGCTACCAGCCGCGCCGGGACATGTCCCCGGATGCCCTGGAAGAGTTGGCCGAGTCCATTCGTGCCCAGGGGGTCATGCAGCCCATCGTGGTGCGCCCCCTCGGTGAAAAGCGCTACGAGATCATTGCCGGTGAACGCCGCTGGCGCGCCGCCAAGATGGCCGAGCTGGAGACCATCCCGGCGGTAATCCGCGAGGTGCCCGACGAAGCCGCCATTGCCATGGCGCTGATCGAGAATATCCAGCGGGAAAACCTCAATCCCATGGAAGAGGCCATCGCCCTGGGTCGCTTGAAGGAAGAATTCGGGCTCACCCACCAGCAGGTCGCTGACGCGGTGGGGAAATCCCGCGCCATGGTCACCAACCTGCTGCGCTTGATGAGCCTGGAATCCGACGTCAAGAAGCTGCTCGAACACGGTGACCTGGAAATGGGCCATGCCCGAGCGCTGTTGGCCCTCACGGGTAACAAGCAAGTGGAAGCGGCTCGCACCGTGGTGGCCAAGGGCCTGTCCGTGCGCCAGACCGAAGAACTGGTCCGGGATTTCGAAAAAGCCAAGCCCGCCAAGCCGGCACCGGTGAAGGAAGACCCCAACGTGAAAGCGTTGATCACCGACCTGTCCGACCGTCTGGGCGCGCCGGTGCAGATCCAGCAAGGCCAGGGCAACAAGGGCAAGCTGGTGATCAGCTACAACAACCTGGATGAACTGGACGGCATCCTGGCCCACATCAAGTAATACGCCCGGAATCTCCAGGGAGGGGCAGTGGCACGCTTTCTTTACCGGGCCGAGGCCGATGGCCAGCCGGTATCCGGTATTCAGGATGCGAACAGCGCCGCCGAGGCGATGGCTTTGCTCAAGGCGCAGGGCCTGCAGTCCGTGCGTCTGCAAAATGATGCCATGAGTGCCGCCATGCCCCTGGATACCCGGGGTCTGGCAGACCGGGACTACGCCGAACTGCGCCACTCCTTTCAGGCCCGTCACGGGCTGCGCCCCTTTCTGTTGATGCTGTTCAGGCAAACCGGCTTGCTCTGGTTGTTGGCCGTGCCCGGGGCGGTGCTGCTGTGGCTGGTCGATTATCGACTCTGGGCCGGTCTGCTATTGCTGGTCCCTCTGACGGTGGCGGCCATCGCCCTGTGGAAATACCGCGACGCCCGGGATTTTGATGCCATGCTGTCCGCCATTGCCCTGGGGCACTGGCAAAAAGCCACCTCCCTGGGGGACCGCCTGGGTCGCCGTATCCGCGATGAATCCGTGGCCATGGAATTGACGGTGCAGCGCGCCTGTGTGCAGGCGAGGGTCGGGGATACCGATGAGGCACTCGCCACCCTGGCCCCCTGGCAGCCGGTCATGGATATGTTGATGCCGGGCATGTATGCCGCCCAGCAGGCCCGCGTCTACCTGGCGGCCCGGGAGCATGACGCCCAGCTATGCTGCCACCGCGAGGCCGTGGCGGCCTCGCAGCAGGACCCCGGCCAGACTCTGGATTATGCGCTGATGGAGGCCCGCTACGGATCCGCTGCCCGCGCCCACTGTCTGCTGCTGGAGGTGGACCCGGCGTTATTGCCGGAATACGGTGATGCCTTTGTGCCCTGGGTGGCGGGGATCGTGGCGTTACGCCAGGGTCGCAACGAAGCTGCCGCCGCCAGCCTTCGTCTGGCCCTGGACAAGCTGCAGCCACTGGCCGGTAATCCGGCGATATGGCCTGTCCTGGCCATGGTGGGGGGTGATGCTGCCCATGCGCTGCTGCGGCTTGAGCAGAGCCATGAGGCGGCGGCAATAGCGACAGCGGTATGGCCGGTGCTGGCGGTCCATGGGGACCAGGATCAGCTTGCGGCGTTGGCGCCGGTTTTGCCCGCCAACGGGTCGCGGGAGCCCCTGGCAAAAGGGTAAACAAAAAAAATTTAAAGTTTACCCAATTAACTGAATCAAATTCATGATGGGCGTGGCCCCGCTCTCATTCTATTTGCCTTGCGCAATTGCTCTGACATTGACTAACAATCCGTCCAGTACGGTTGCCACATGGGTGCCAACTCCATATACTTCGCCGCGCTAAAGATCAGGGGTGCCCATGACCTTGCGCCTGGTGCGGCATCAACTTGCATCAGCCCAGAGGCTTCACGGTGACCAGCAACGAATTCCAGCCCAACAGAACACTGTTCTGGGGCTTAATGCGCGCCCAGCTGGCGACGCTGGTGATTTTCGCACTGCTGGTAACCACCCTGGCCGGTACATTGGCCGGTCTGGTAGCGGCCTGGGGAGGCACTATCAGCCTGATGGCATATGCCTGGGGCGGCTTTCAGATTTGGCTGCACCCGGCTAACCGCGCACCCAAACGCATGGCCACTGCGGCGGTGCGGGCAGAGATGGGCAAGATCGCAATCATGTTATTGCTGTTCTGGCTCACTTTCGCCAAGGTCCCCGAAGCGCGGGAAATGAAAATTGCAATGGTTCTGCTGCTAGGCTTCCTGCTGACCCAGGTCGTGGGTTGGATCCAGGTAGCGCGTCTCGACGGACGCACAGCAGGACAAGACGAGCAAAACGACTGAGACTGTAGGTATCGATATGGCTGGTAGCTCTCCGGGCGAGTACATCAAGCACCATTTGGGCAATCTGACCTATGGCAAACTGCCCGAAGGCTACGTCCGTGAGTGTGACGGGCGAGACACAGTAACTCTGACTGAAACCACCTGGACGTTTGCCTGCAACGGTAATGAAGCCAAAGACATGGGCTTCGCGGCATTCCACGTGGATTCTCTCGCCTGGTCCGGCGGCCTCGGCATCATCATGTGCCTGATGTTCTGGCTGGTAGCCCGCAAGGCGACCGCTGGCGTTCCCTCCGGTTTCGTGAACTTCATCGAAACCATCATCGAATTTATTGATACCCAGGTTCGTGATTCTTTCCACGGCAAAAGCAAGCTGGTGGCACCGCTGTCACTGGTGATCTTCTGCTGGGTCTTCCTGATGAACCTGATGGATCTCATTCCGGTGGACGTGGTTCCGGCCACCTTCAGCTGGATCATGACATCGTTCTTCGGCTGGACCGCACAGGAAGCCTACTTCAAGATCGTACCCACCACCGACCCGAACATCACCTTGTCCATGTCATTCTGTGTGATGCTGCTGGTGATCTTCTTCACCATCAAGGCGAAAGGTGTGGGCGGCTTTATCGGTACCCTGGCTCTGCACCCCTTTGAAGCCAGCAACCCGGTAGTGAAAGTTCTGCTGATCCCGGTCAACCTGCTGCTGGAGACCATCGGTCTTCTGGCCAAGCCGGTATCCCTGGGTCTGCGACTCTTCGGCAACATGTACGCTGGTGAGTTCGTGTTTATTCTGCTGGCCGCCATGATGGGCACCTGGCAGTTTATCGGTGCCTGGCCCTGGGCGGTATTCCATATCCTGGTTATCACCCTGCAGGCATTTATCTTCATGGTACTCACTATCGTGTACCTGAGCATGGCGGTCGAAGACCACTAAGATTTTTTAAACCGGTTTTTAATTAAACCAACCAAGCACTTAACGGGAGTGTAAAGATGGAAGGCATTCAATTTCTTGCTGCTGCTATCGTAGCTGGCCTGGCGGCCATCGGCGCAGGTCTGGGTTTTGGCATGATGGGTGGCCGTTTTCTGGAATCCGTAGCGCGTCAGCCTGAACTGGCTCCGATGCTGCAAACCCGCATGTTCATCATCGCTGGTCTGCTGGATGCTGTGCCGATTATCTGTATCGCTATCGCGTTCCTGCTGATTTTCCAGTAAATCGCGCTTTACTTTTTAAGCCCCGATTTTGGGAAATCTAAGCAACGCGGATTGAGGTGTTGGCATGAATATGAATGCGACACTAATTGGCCAGGCCATTTGGTTTGCCCTGTTTGTGTTCTTCTGCATGAAGTTCGTTTGGCCCCCGATTTCTCGGGCGCTCGATGAGCGTAAGCAGAAGATTGCCGAGGGCCTGAGTGCCGCGGATCGGGCAGAGCGTGATCTGGAACTGGCGCAGGAAAAGGCGACCGCCAATCTCAAAGAAGCGAAAGAGAAGGCGGCCGAAATTATTGATCAGGCCAATCGCCGGGCTAATCAGATTGTGGAAGAGGCTAAAGATGCAGCGCGCACCGAAGGTGAGCGTCTGGTAGCCAAAGCCCACTCTGAGATTGACCAAGAGGTTAATCAGGCTCGTGAGCAACTGCGGAAAGAAGTGGCAGCCCTGGCGCTGAGCGGTGCCGAAAAGGTACTGGCTGGCGAAGTTAACCAGGATGCGCACAAGCAGATGCTTGAGCAGCTGGCGGCTGAACTCTGAGACTACGGGTAACTCATGGCTGAACTGACCACCATCGCACGCCCCTACGCCAAGGCCGCCTTTGTTTTTGCAAAGGAACAAGGTGACCTGGGCAAGTGGGAAAAGATGCTGGGCTTGGCAGCGGCAGTGGCAGGTGATGCCACCATGCGTGCCTACCTTGACCAGCCGGAACTGGATGACGCTGCCAAGGTTTCTGCTTTTGCAGAAGTC
This sequence comes from Alcanivorax sp. DSM 26293, assembly GCF_900107995.1. Taxonomy (GTDB): domain Bacteria; phylum Pseudomonadota; class Gammaproteobacteria; order Pseudomonadales; family Alcanivoracaceae; genus Alcanivorax. Next base: position 27,173 of record NZ_FNUM01000009.1, read on the forward strand.
TGTGGCGATGAACTCGACGAAAGTGGGCGTAATTTCATCGCCCAGCTGACGCAAAACAAGCGTCTGCCGCTTTTGCCGATCATCCTGCAACTGTTCCACGAGCTTCTGGCCCAGGAGCAGCGGTTCACCGATGTGGAGCTTATCTCCGCATTCGATCTGGATGACGCTGCAACCGAGAAGCTGGTAACAGCGCTGAAGAAACGCCTTGGCACTGACGTGAATGTCACCACGTCTGTGGACCAGTCCCTGATTGGAGGCGTGCTGGTGCGAGCCGGCGATACCGTAATTGATGGCAGTGTGCGTGGCCGACTAAACCGTCTGGCAGAGCAACTGAACTCTTGAGTTTGAGGGATTAGAGATGCAGCAACTCAACCCGTCCGAAATCAGCGAGATTATCAAGTCGCGCATCGCGAAACTTGATACCTCCACCGAAGCACGCAACGAGGGTACGGTGGTATCCGTATCCGATGGTATTGTGCGTATTCATGGTCTGGCCGACGTGATGTTCGGCGAGATGATCGAGTTTGAGGGCGGCATCTACGGCATGGCCCTTAACCTGGAGCAAGACTCTGTGGGTGCCGTGGTCCTGGGTGATTACCTGGGTCTGGCCGAAGGTCAAAAGGTACGTTGTACCGGCCGCATCCTGGAAGTACCGGTAGGTCCGGAACTGCTGGGTCGTGTGGTTGACGCCCTGGGTAACCCCATCGACGGCAAAGGCCCGGTCGACGCCAAGCAGACCGATGCGGTCGAGAAGGTAGCGCCCGGCGTTATCTGGCGTCGTGAAGTTAACGAGCCCGTCCAGACCGGCTACAAGTCTATCGATGCCATGGTGCCGATCGGCCGTGGTCAGCGTGAGCTGATCATTGGTGACCGTCAGATTGGTAAGACGGCGGTCGCGGTTGATGCCATCATCAACCAGAAGAACTCCGGCATTAAGTGTGTCTACGTCGCCATCGGCCAGAAGCAGTCCACCATCGCTAACGTGGTGCGCAAGCTGGAAGAACACGGTGCCATGGACAACACCATCATCGTTGCGGCTTCCGCTTCCGATCCGGCCTCCATGCAGTTCCTGGCAGCCTTTGCCGGTTGCACCATGGGCGAGTACTTCCGTGATCGCGGTGAAGATGCACTGATCGTTTATGATGACCTGACCAAGCAAGCCTGGGCCTATCGTCAGATTTCCCTGCTGCTGCGTCGTCCTCCGGGTCGTGAAGCTTATCCTGGTGACGTGTTCTACCTGCACTCCCGTCTGCTGGAGCGCGCCGCCAAGGTAAACGAAGAATACGTTGAGCAGTTCACCAACGGTGAAGTGAAAGGCAAGACCGGTTCCCTGACCGCACTGCCGATCATTGAAACCCAGGGTGGTGACGTGTCTGCCTTCGTACCGACCAACGTAATCTCCATTACTGATGGTCAGATCTTCCTGGAAACCGACCTGTTCAACTCCGGGATTCGTCCGGCGATGAACGCGGGTGTATCCGTATCCCGTGTGGGTGGTTCCGCGCAGACCAAGATCGTCAAGAAGCTCGGCGGTGGTATTCGTCTGGCACTGGCTCAGTACCGCGAACTGGCGGCCTTTGCCCAGTTCGCCTCTGACCTGGATGACTCCACTCGCGAACAGCTGGAGCACGGTCAGGCCGTTACCGAGCTGATGAAACAGAAGCAGTACAGCCCCATGAGCGTTGCCGAGATGGGCGTTGTTCTGTACGCAGCGAACGAAGGCTACCTGAAAGGGATGGAAGTCGAGAAAATCGGCGCCTTCGAAGCGGCTCTGCTGGACTACATGAACAGCGAAAAGAAAGCGTTGATGGACAAAATCAACGAGAAGGGTGACTACAACGGCGAGATCGAAGCCGAGATCAAAGAATCTCTCGATCAGTTCAAAGCCACCCAGACCTGGTAATTCGCTGAAAAAGGGTACTTCCTATGGCCAGCGGTAAAGAGATCAAAGGCAAAATTGCCAGCGTCCAGAGCACGAAGAAAATTACCCGTGCAATGGAAATGGTGGCAGCCTCCAAGATGCGTAAAGCGCAGGATCGTATGGCGGCAAGCAAGCCCTACGCGACTCGCATGCGTCAGGTGGTTGCACATCTGGCCAATGCCGATCTGGAATACCGGCACATTTACCTGCAAGAGCGGGAAGTGAAGAACGTTGGCTACATCGTGGTGACCTCCGACCGGGGTCTCTGCGGTGGCCTCAACGTGAATCTGCTCAAGAATGTCGTCAAAAGCGCGCGAGAGTGGGAAGAGCAAGGCGCCAAAGCCCAGTACTGTGTAGTGGGCTCCAAGGGTGTCAGCTTCTTCAAGAGCGTTGGCGGCAATGTGGAAGCGACAGTGTCCGGTCTGGGGGATACCCCGCACCTGAACGACCTGATCGGTTCCATCAAGGTAATGCTGGATGCCTACGAAAATGGTGAGATCGATCGCCTGTACATCGTGTACAACGAGTTCGTGAACACCATGACCCAGGCGCCCAAGAACATTCAGATGCTGCCGCTGGAACCGGCAGAAGATGAAGAGTTCAAGCGTCACTGGGACTACATTTACGAGCCTGCTCCGAAAGCACTGCTCGACGAGCTGCTGGTGCGGTTCATTGAGTCCCAGGTGTATCAGGGTGTGGTTGAAAACAATGCCTGTGAGCAGGCAGCGCGAATGGTAGCGATGAAAGCGGCCAGTGATAACGCCGGCGACATCATTCGTGATCTGCAGCTGGTGTACAACAAGGCACGCCAGGCTGCAATTACGCAGGAAATCTCCGAAATCGTTGGTGGTGCTGCTGCGGTCTGATTTGTCAGCAGGCTGGTAGAAAGAACGCGGCAAAAACGCAAGTTAAGAGGATGCAAGCATGAGTAGCGGTCGTATTGTTCAGATCATCGGTGCTGTGATCGACGTGGAATTCCCGCGCGACGGCGTACCGAAGGTATATGACGCCCTCACCGTGGACGGTACTGAAACCACGTTGGAAGTTCAGCAGCAGCTGGGCGACGGCGTGGTTCGTACCATTGCCATGGGCTCCACCGAAGGTCTGAAGCGTGGTCTTAACGTGACCGACTCCGGTGAGCCGATTCAGGTACCGGTAGGCACCAAGACCCTGGGCCGTATCATGGACGTGCTGGGTCGTCCCATCGACGAAGCCGGCCCCATCGGTGAAGAAGAGCGCATGCCGATTCACCGTGCTGCTCCTACCTATGCGGATCAGGCAGCCACCAACGAACTGCTGGAAACCGGCATCAAGGTAATCGACCTGGTCTGCCCCTTCGCCAAAGGCGGTAAGGTTGGCCTGTTCGGTGGTGCCGGTGTAGGTAAAACCGTAAACATGATGGAGCTGATCCGGAACATCGCGATCGAGCACTCCGGTTTCTCCGTGTTTGCCGGTGTGGGTGAGCGTACTCGTGAGGGTAACGACTTCTACCACGAAATGAAGGATTCCAACGTACTGGACAAGGTGTCCCTGGTATACGGCCAGATGAACGAGCCGCCAGGTAACCGTCTGCGTGTGGCGCTGACCGGTCTGACCATGGCCGAGAAGTTCCGTGATGAAGGCCGCGACGTACTGTTCTTCGTGGATAACATCTACCGTTACACCCTGGCCGGTACCGAAGTATCTGCACTGCTGGGCCGTATGCCTTCAGCGGTAGGTTACCAGCCGACCCTGGCGGAAGAGATGGGTGTTCTTCAGGAGCGTATTACTTCCACCAAGACCGGTTCCATTACCTCCGTTCAGGCCGTATACGTTCCTGCGGATGACTTGACTGACCCGTCTCCGGCAACCACCTTTGCTCACCTTGATGCGACCGTGGTACTGAGCCGTGACATCGCCTCCAAGGGTATCTACCCGGCGATCGACCCGCTGGATTCCACCTCTCGTCAGCTGGATCCGCTGGTGATTGGTCAGGAGCATTACGACGTGGCCCGTGGCGTGCAGTCCGTACTGCAGCGCTTCAAGGAACTGAAGGACATCATTGCGATCCTGGGCATGGACGAACTGTCTGAAGAAGACAAGATGATCGTTGCCCGTGCTCGTAAGATCGAGCGTTACCTGTCCCAGCCGTTCTTCGTGGCCGAAGTATTTACTGGCTCCCCGGGCAAGTATGTTTCCCTGAAAGACACCCTCGCGGGCTTCCGGGGCATCCTTGACGGTGATTACGATCACATCCCGGAGCAGGACTTCTACATGAAGGGCTCCATCGACGAAGTTGTAGAAGCCTACAACAAGCGTAGCAAGTAACCTGCACCGGGAGACAAGCAAATGGCGATGACCGTGCATTGCGACATTGTTAGTGCAGAACGCCAGCTGTTCTCCGGTCTGGTTGAGATCGTGGTGGCCTCCGGTGTGGAAGGCGATCTCGGTATCATGCCGGGCCACGCCCCGCTGCTGACCCGGCTCAAGCCGGGTCCGGTACGGGTGAAGAAGCAGAATGGTGACGAAGAAGTGTTCTACGTATCCGGCGGTTTCCTGGAAGTGCAGCCGAAGCTGGTGACAGTGCTGGCAGATACCGCAGATCGCGCCGACAACATGGACGAAGCCGCTGCCGAGCAGGCCAAACAGCGTGCCAAAGAAGCGCTGGAAGGGAAGAATTCCGAAATGGATTACTCCCGTGCCGCCGCTACCCTGGCCGAGGCCGTGGCCCAGTTGCGCGCAATCCAACAGTTGAAGAAAAAAGGCCGGTAAGCACCTTTTGCAAATCTTCAACACAGAGGGGGTAGCCAAGTGCTACCCTTTTTTGTTTCTGTCATAGGTCCTCGTCGGCAAAGGCTTATGCCATGTGACGACGCTGGCGCCATGGATTCGGGTTAAAGAGACAGAAATGTCACGATGTGATGCTACAAAGCCGCACAGCGAATCGCGACAAGGGTAAAACGATAAGGACAGGGTATGAGTCTCGCAGTAGTCATTCTGGCCGCCGGTAAAGGCACACGCATGAAAAGTGCCTTGCCCAAGGTACTGCATCAAGTGGCCGGCAAGGCCATGGTCCAGCACGTGGTGGATGCCGCCACCAGCCTGGCCGCCGATAATACGGTCATCGTGTATGGGCACGGTGGCGACAAGGTAAAGAGCGTCGTCAACGGCGATCACCTGCAATGGGCCGAGCAGGCCGAGCAACTGGGCACCGGCCATGCGGTGGCCCAGGCCATGCCGCTGGTGAAGGAAGATACCGTCCTGGTGTTGTACGGCGACGTGCCCCTGATCCGTCCGGAAACCCTGCGAGAATTTGTTCAGTGCGTGGATGACCAGACCCTGGCACTGATGACCCTGACCCTGGACGACCCCAGCGGCTATGGCCGTATCGTTCGCGATGGCCAGAACAATGTGCAGCGTATCGTCGAACAGAAAGATGCCAGTGAAGCGGAACTGGGTATCCCGGAAATCAACACCGGCATCCTGGCCTGCACCCGCAGCTTCCTGGCAGATTGCCTGCCGAAACTGTCCAGCAACAACGCCCAGGGCGAATACTACCTGACCGACGTCATCGCCATGGCGGTACAGTCCGGGCTCTCCGTGGAAACCCTGCAGCCGGAATTCGCCTGGGAAGTGGATGGCATCAACGATCGCGTACAGTTGTCCCGCCTGGAGCGACTCTACCAGCTGGCCCAGGCCGAATCCCTGATGCGCGACGGGGTCACCCTCCGTGACCCGAACCGTCTGGACGTGCGCGGCAGCGTGCAGATCGCTAGCGACGTGATCATCGACGTGAACGTGGTGCTGGAAGGCGACGTGACCATTGAGGAAGGCGTGGTCATCGGCCCCAACTGCATAATCCGCGATACCAATATCGGTGCGGGCTCCGTCATAGAAGCCAACAGTTTGCTGGACGGCGCCATCATTGGCGAGCATTGCACCATCGGTCCCTACGCTCGCCTGCGTCCGGGTACCGAGCTGGCCGACAAGGCCAAGATCGGCAACTTTGTGGAAACCAAGAAGTCCTACGTGGGCGAGGGATCCAAGGTGAACCACCTTACCTACATCGGCGACAGCCAGATCGGCAAGGGCGTCAATGTGGGTGCCGGCACCATCACCTGCAATTACGATGGCGCCAACAAGTTCCAGACGGTAATGAAAGACGGTGCCTTCATCGGTTCCAATTCTTCACTGGTGGCCCCGGTCACCATCGGCGAAAATGCCACCGTGGGCGCCGGCAGCACCATCACCAAAGACGTGGACGACAATGGCCTGGCGGTTGCCCGTGGCCAGCAGCGCAATGTGAGCGACTGGAAACGTCCGCAAAAGAAATAACCGAATCCGTTGGAGCCATGCTCGCATGGCGAATAGATACGGCAGTGAACCTGTAGACACGGCCGGCAAGCAATATTCAAGGAAACCAACATGTGTGGAATCGTCGGGGCCATTGCCCAGCGTAATGTGACCAATATCCTGATCACTGGCCTCAAGCGCCTGGAATACCGCGGCTACGACAGCGCCGGCGTGGCGCTGCTCAATGATTCCGGTATTACCCGGGTGCGCCGTCAGGGCAAGGTGGCCGGTCTGGAAAGCGCCACCGTGGATGAGCAGACCACCGGTTTCACCGGCATTGCGCACACCCGCTGGGCCACCCACGGCAAGCCCTCGGAAGCCAATGCCCACCCGCACATGTCCGGCAGCGATCTGGCCCTGGTACACAACGGCATCATCGAAAACTTCCAGGAACTGAAAGACGAACTGGAAGCTGCCGGTTACGCCTTCCAGTCGCAAACCGACACCGAAGTCATCGTGCACCTGCTGCATCAGGTGCTGGCCACCGGTGTGGATCTGTTTACCGCCGTCCAGCAAGTGGTGAAAAAACTCGACGGCGCCTACGCCCTGGGCGTGATCCACAAGGATGAGCCCCACAAGCTGGTAGCTGTACGTTCCGGTAGCCCCCTGGTCATTGGTCTGGGTATCGACGAGAACTACATCGCCTCCGACCAGCTGGCGCTGCTGCCGGTGACCAACCGCTTCATCTTCCTGGAAGAGGGCGACCAGGCGGAAATCAGCACCGACAGCATCCGCATTGTGGATGCGCAAGGCCAACCGGCCAGCCGCGACACCCACGAATTTGATGGCACCCACGAAGACGCAGAAAAAGGCGAATACCGCCACTACATGCAGAAGGAAATCTTCGAGCAGCCGGCGGCCATCCAGAAAACCCTCGAGGATCGCATCAACAGCCCGGAGACCCTGATCGACGCCTTCGGCGAAAAGGCGCCGGCCATCTTCGAGAAGGTGAAAACCGTACAGATCGTGGCCTGCGGTACCAGCTACCACGCCGGTATGGTGGCCCGTTACTGGCTGGAAGACATTGCCGGTATCCCCTGCCAGGTGGAAGTGGCCAGTGAGTTCCGTTACCGCAAGCATGTGGTCCCGGAAGGCACCCTGTTCGTCACCATTTCCCAGAGCGGTGAAACCGCCGATACCCTGGCCGCCCTGCGCGACACCCAGTCACCCAACTACGTTGGTCGCCTGGCGGTATGCAACGTGGACAGTTCCTCCCTGGTACGTGAATCCGAGCTGGTATTCCTCACCAAGGCGGGTCCGGAGATCGGTGTGGCTTCCACCAAGGCCTTCACCACCCAGTTGGCGGGCCTGTTGATGCTGGTATTGGCCCTTGGGCGTCAAAAAGGCCTGGCCGACGACGAGATTGAAAAGGTCCTGGAAGAACTGCGCCAGCTACCCAACCTGATTGAACAAGCCGCCGCTCTGGATAAATCCATCGAGAAACTGTCAGAAGCCTTCGTGGAAAAACACCACGCCCTGTTCCTGGGCCGTGGCGTGCATTTCCCGGTGGCCCTGGAGGGTGCGCTCAAGCTCAAGGAAATTTCCTACATCCATGCGGAAGCCTACGCCGCCGGGGAATTGAAGCATGGCCCCCTGGCGCTGGTGGACAGCGAAATGCCGGTGGTGTCCGTGGCACCCAACGACGAACTGCTGGAAAAACTGAAATCCAACCTGCAGGAAGTCCGTGCCCGCGGTGGTGAACTCTACGTGTTCGCCGACAAGCACGCCCATGTGAAGGAAGGCGAAGGCATCCACGTGCTGAACATGCCCGCCGTGCCGGAAACCATTGCGCCGATCGTCTATACCGTGCCGTTGCAGTTGCTTAGTTACCACGTGGCTGTGCTGCGCGGTACCGATGTGGATCAGCCGAGGAATTTGGCGAAGTCGGTGACGGTTGAATAAAAACAGTTAACAGTTAATAGTGAATAGTTAACAACGAGCCCGGCGTCGCCGGGCTTTTTATTGTCTTGAACAAAGAATAAAAAGGAATCGGCATATGGAAATGAAGACAGCGCTGCTCAGGATCCCGGCATTCATCATTGATTTGGTGCTGGTTGCAGGCGTGATCATGCTAGGCAATAAAATCGCCGTGGACGCCGGGCTAGTGGCAGGTTTCATGCCTGCTGAAGCCCTGATGCTGCTGGCTATACCCCTGGGCTTCTTTGTGTGCTGGTTGACAGGTCTGCATCTGGGGAAACGGCTATTTGGCTTGAAGGTTGTGGATGCGCAAACCGGCCAGCCTCCATCCGGCTTTCAATGGTTCCGCCGCTGCTTGCTGTTCTCGCTGGTGGTATCCCTGAATGTCTTCCTCTTTATTCCCGTGCTTGTTTCCCGGGAGCAGAAAGGGTTTCATGACATGATCGCTGGGACACGGGTTGTCTGCGCGGGGGAACCCGCCGATAAAAAGAAAGAATAGTAATCGGGGACACGCATGAATTGGGGGATATCTTGCGAAAGTTAATTTATCTGGTTTCTTTTACGCTTATGCTTCTGTCCGGATGCGCGACAAAGTCTGTTTATTTCAAAGATGGAACTGAGAAAAGCGTTAACAGCGCACGATATAAGGTAATGGCTCCGGGCCTTTATGCTGCTACACAACAGAATTTTCTATGGTTTGGTGATGCTGCAACAACTGATTCAGAGTTTGGCGGACTCTTTATGTTCTGGCTCCCATTCAATCTTGTAGATGTTCCAATAAGCCTTGTTTCAGATTCTTTCGCGCTGGCTATTCCAGGAACATGGATAAATCAAAGTCGGAAAGAGACTGAGGGGGGATGGGGACCATATATCACGTATGTTAACCCGAACTATGAAGCTCGCTTCGAGTCATTGGCGGAGTTTAATGAATTTATCAGAGCTGTTAATGACACTAGTGGGAAAGGAGGAATGGGTGGTGCTGCGGAGCTGTTGTTTCATGGTTTTGAGTGTGTTGATTGTAGCGATCATACAGACGTCAAATTCATACGTTATGTAGGCCATGGAAGGTGTTCACAGAAGCAAACTATTTATGTTAGTAAGCAGTATTATTCAGGATTTGAATATGAGATCTCGATGAATGAAATCTGTCAGTGAAATGGCAGAAACCAACGACACGCATGAATTACCAAGGATCACGGTGGTCAGGTCTTCCCTCGTATCCAACAGCACAACCGTCCATCCCAACCCCCCCCATCATCCACACAGTGAAACACCAAACAATTAGCTGTTTAACCCACCTTGCACACCACCCCATCGAGGCTTAGAAAGGGAGCTCTGACAAGAAAAATGCAGGGGTTATCCCATGACGGCAGAAGTGAGTTCGCTACGGACGTCTCCCGGTAAGCCGGTAACGCACCACGGTGGTTTTGAAGCGCTCAACGAAGAGCTGGATTACCTTGTTCCTCTCAACGCAGTAAAGGGCACGATCCCGGATGCCGTCAGCGGCACCTTTTTCCGTATCGGCCCGGGGCGCAACCAGATCGGTGGGCAGGAGTTCGGTCACTGGTTTGATGGCGATGGCATGCTGCATTCCGTGTCTTTCACGAGTGACGGTGTGGTCTACCGCAACCGTTATGTGCGCACTCCCAAGTACCTGGCGGAAACCAGGGCCAACAAAATCGTCATGCGCAGCTTCGGCCACAATGCGCCGGGCGGCATCCGCAAGAACATCGGCCGGCTGCCGGCCAACTGCGCCAATACCAATCTGGTTTACCACGGCGGAAAGTTGCTGGCGCTGTGGGAGGGCGGTCGTCCCTGGCAGCTGGACCCGGCCACCCTGGATACCATTGGCGAGCACGATTACGACGGCAAGCTGGGCAAGTTCAATACCTTCAGTGCCCACGGCAAGGTGAATCCACGCACCGGGATTTATTACAACTTCGGCATTCGTCCGTCGTTCAACCCGAAAGGCGCACTCACCGGCAAGGGCGCCATTGATCTCTACAAGATCGCGCCCTCCGGGCATTTGGTTGAGAAGGGCTCCTTTGAGGTGGATTTCCTCAGTTTCTGTCACGACTTCGCGCTGACGGAAAACTACATGATCTTCTTCCAGTCCCCCATTGCCATGAAGTCACCGGTGCCCTGGCTGGCCGGGTTGATTCCCTTCGATCAGGCCATTGCCTGGCGCCCGGAACTGGGCATGAAAATCTATGTGTTGCGCACGGCGGATTTCCAGGTGGAAAAGGTGTTCACCGTGGACGATCCCTTCGTGGCCATTCATTTCTCCAATGCCTGGGAAGCGGACGATGGCAACATCGAGGTGGACCTGACCCGCTACGAAGATTTTTCCGTGAACGAGCAGCTGCGAAATGTGCTCCACAGCAAGGGCGATACCTCTGCCGGGCGATTCATGCGTTACCGCCTGGATCTCCACAGTGACACGATTGAGGCGAACGAATACAAGGAGGCCCTGGGCGGCGAGTTCCCCCAGTGGGATCACCGCTACACCACCCAGCCCACCTCGGTGATGTATGCCGCCTGCATGATGGGCGATGACTCCACCTTCTTCGATGGCGTGGAACGGATTGATCTGCAAACCGGCAAGGTAAAAACCCACGCACTGGGTGAAGGCCGTTATACCTCTGAAGCCATGCATGTGCCATCGGGTGAGGAAGACGACAACCAGGAAGGCTGGCTGGTGAGCATGGTCTACGATGCCCGTGATCACAGCAGCGAAGTGGTCATCTTCGATGCCCGCACCCTGGACGAGGTGGCCGTGGTGCCGCTGAAAAACCACGTGCCCTTCGGTTTTCACTGCGGTTACAGCCCCAGGTCGTTTATAGGTTAGGAGGGATGTGGGGCAGGGTTGACCCCTTGCTGTCTGGTTAGCTGATAAATTCAGACATTGCCGATTCACGCTCAGAACCCTGTGCGAGCCCTGCCTTTACGCCAGCCCGATTTCGCGCTGGATGATTCTGGCTGGCTTTCACTTGTCCTGTCAGAGTGTCGATGCGGATCTCGATACCGACAATCGCGTTCACCAGGCGACCGGTGAAATCGGAAGGCGCATCCTCCACCGACCAGGGATTCTCTCTGCTCGACTCATGAAAATCGGTTAACTGATGAAGATGCGTTTTTAGCCAAACGTGATCCTGGAAGATAGTGCCTTTGCCTTGCGCATGAACCGACACATAGTTCCATGTGGGCACCACCCGTCCGGTCTCTGCCTTTGTTTCATACCACGACGGAGACACATAGGCATCTGGCCCCTGAAAAATCGCCAGCACAGAGGCGCCGTTCTCAATGCGTTGCCAAACCGGATTCACTCGCGCCACATGGCAGCGCAGCGTGCCAAGCGGATGTTCTTCACTGGCACTGAAATGGAAAGGCAGATGGTTGGCGTCGATACCATCACTATCAGCGACCACCAGCACACCAAAACTGTACTCCTTGATGTACTGCTGAAGTGTTTTCTGGTTCTCTTCTTTGAAATGACTCGGGACTAACATTCTGGTGACACTCTATGGGTTAATTTTGATCTGCCTGCCGCCGTCAATTATATGAGACCCGCATAGTGAAAGCAGGCCATAGAAGCCAGAACAAAGACCAGTACACCAATACTACTAACCCAAACACCTTCATGACTTTCTATTTTCCAGCCATATCTATCTGCACCCCTGGGGTAAGCTCCCAAGGTGAACAGTTTCACTACGGGCCAGCCTAGATAGTAAAAGAAGAATTCAAAGAGGATATTTACAAGTAAATACCCAAGAGCCCTTCCGAACCCTCGAAGGAAGCCTTCAGCCAAATCTTCCATGATTTACCCCTATATGACAGCGTATTGAGTAGAGCGCTCCGTATAACTCTGGAGCCGCCCCTTGTCCTCTTTCTCTTGAGCTAAATCCTGCCATAGCAAGACGCTAGAAAGTAATGGCGCACACCCTGCACGGAGTGTAGAGGAAGGTACCTGTGAACGCCGTGCCAGATACCTCATTCGACAGACTTCGACGACCCGTTAATACAGTGGTTGATCAACGTCTTTTCAGGATAACCGGAAGGGCCCGTTGAGAATGGGAGTGTCCGCTCCATGAGCAGGACTTGCCCGTGCTGACCAGCATTAACCCACTGCATGATGCCCCATGCATCCCGATCAATGTCATCGCTATGGCCGACTGGCTACACTGTGGTCTTTGCCGTCGAATCAAAGACTGGAGTCCGCCGTGCCCGTGCCGTTTTCTGCCATCCTGATTGCCAACCGTGGCGAGATTGCCATTCGTATTGCCAATGCCTGTGCGGATCTGGGGCTTCGTTCCGTGGGGGTGTTTGCGCAGGATGATCAGGCGTCCCTGCACACCCGTCAGGTGGATACGGCGGTAGCGCTGCCCGGGCGGGGGGTGCCGGCCTACCTGGACGGGGCGCAGCTGATTGCGGTTGCCAGGGAGCAGGGTTGCGAGGCGATTCATCCCGGTTATGGCTTTCTGGCCGAGAATGCGGACTTTGCCGACCAGTGTGCCGAGGCGGGCATCACTCTGATCGGGCCGGGGGCGGACACCTTGCGACTGTTTGGCGACAAGGCGGCGGCCCGGGCGTTGGCTGCCCGCTGCCAGGTGCCGCTGGTGCAGGGCACGGCGCAGGCGGTGTCGCTGGAAGAGGCGAGGGCGTTCATGGCGTCGCTGCAGGGCAGCGGGGTGATGATCAAGGCCCTCAGCGGTGGCGGCGGGCGAGGTATGCGAGCGGTCACTGATTCGGCAGCGCTCGACGCGGCTTATGCCCGTTGTCAGTCGGAAGCCAAGGCTGCCTTTGGTAACGACGCCGTTTACGTGGAGCAACTGGTCGAGGCTGCCCGGCATATCGAAGTGCAGGTATTGGGGGACGGCAGCGGGGCGGTGAGCCATTTGTGGGAGCGGGACTGCACCCTGCAGCGCCGTCATCAAAAGCTGGTGGAATTCGCGCCGGCGCCGGGCCTGGACCCGGCCCTGCGTGATCGCATTATCGACAGTGCCCTGACCCTGGCGGCAGAAGTGAACTATCAGGGCATCGGCACCTTCGAGTTTCTGGTGGAGCCGGATCAGGACCGTTTCTATTTCATGGAAGCCAACCCCCGGGTGCAGGTGGAGCACACCGTCACCGAGCAGGTCACCGGGGTGGATCTGGTGCAGAGTCAGATCTGGCTGGCGGCGGGGGCCAGTCTCGCCGACCTGAACCTGGAAACCGCCCCGGCCTGTGAGGGCATGGCGGTACAGCTGCGTCTCAATCTGGAAACCCTCAAGGCCGATGGCAGTACCGCGCCGGCGGCGGGCACCCTCACCGCTTATGAGCCGGCCAGCGGCCCGGGCATCCGCGTGGACGGTTATGGCTACGCCGGGTACCCGGTAAGCCCGGCCTACGATTCCCTGCTGGCCAAGCTGATCGTCACCGGCACGGATTACGGGTCGGTATTGCAGCGGGCCCGTCGCGCCCTGACGCAGACCCGTATCGAGGGGGTACCAAACAACCGAGATTTGCTACAGGCACTGCTGGCCAGTGACCACGTGGCAGCCAACACGGTCACCACCCGATATGTGGAAAGCCATCTCGACGCCTTGCTGGCGGCCATACCGGTGGTGCCGGCAGGGGATCGTCCTGCCGTGGCCAGCGCCCCTCAGAGTGAAACGTCGGCGACCCCCGCCGGGTGCGAGGCGCTGCTGAGCCCCACCACCGGGGTGCTGGTGTCCCTGCTTGTCCAGGAAGGAGATACCGTGCAGGTGGGACAGATGGTGGCGGTGCTGGAGGCCATGAAGATGGAATTCGAAGTGCTCGCCAGCACGGCTGGCAGCGTGCACAGCCTGGCCGCCGGGGAGGGCGATGCCCTGAACGAATCCGCGCCGCTGCTGTTTGTGGAACCCGGTGAGGTGGCGGGCGATGCCATCGCCACGGAAGAAAGCGTGGACCTGGACCATATCCGCAAGGACCTGGCGGAGGTGCTGGATCGCCACCAGGCCATCAGCGACGAAGGCCGGCCCCAGGCGGTGGCAAAACGCCACGGCAAGGGCAAGCGCACCGCCCGGGAAAATCTTGACGATCTGCTCGACGCGGGCAGCTTCCAGGAATATGGCGCCATGGCCCTGGCCGCCCAGCGCCGCCGTCGCAGTGCCGAGGAACTGCAAGCCATGAGCCCGGCGGACGGATTGATTGGTGGTACCGGCACGGTCAACGCGGATCAGGTGGGCGAGCAGAGCGCGCGGGTGATGGCCATGAGCTACGACTACACCGTGTTCGCCGGTACCCAGGGAATGATGAACCACAAGAAGACCGACCGCCTGCTGCAGCTGGCCGGCCAGTGGAAAATGCCACTGGTGCTGTTTGCGGAAGGGGGCGGCGGTCGTCCGGGGGATACGGATTTTGTCGGCGTGGCGGGGCTGGATTGCCATACCTTTGCTGCCATGGCGAAATTGTCCGGCCAGGTGCCACTGGTGGGCATCGGTTCGGGTCGCTGCTTTGCCGGTAACGCCGCCTTGCTGGGTTGTTGCGATGTGATCATTGCCACAGAAGATGCCTCCATTGGTATGGCCGGGCCGGCCATGATCGAAGGCGGTGGCCTGGGGCGCTTTACGCCGGAAGAGGTGGGGCCGGTCAGTGTGCAGGCGGCCAACGGGGTGGTGGATGTGCGAGTCCGCGATGAAGCCGAGGCGGTGGCCGTGGCCAAACAGTACCTGTCCTATTTCCAGGGCTCGGTGGCGGACTGGCAGGCGACGGACCCGCGGGAGCTGCGTCACCGCATTCCGGAAAAACGCACCCGCGTCTATGACATGCGCCGGGTCATCGAGACACTGGCCGATACCGGTTCGGTGCTGGAACTGCGGCGGGCGTTTGCCCCCGGCATGATCACCGCCCTGGTGCGCATTGAAGGCAAGCCGTTCGGCCTGATCGCCAACGATCCCCAGCACCTGGGGGGCGCCATCGATGCGGTGGGCGGCGACAAGGCGGCGCGCTTTATGCAGCTGTGCGAAGCGTTCGGGTTGCCCATGGTGTCCCTTTGCGACACCCCCGGTTTCATGGTGGGGCCGGAATCGGAAAAGCAGGGTACCGTGCGCCATGTGTCACGCATGTTCGTCACCGCCGCCAGCCTCACCGTGCCGTTCTTCACCCTGGTGCTGCGCAAGGGTTACGGCCTGGGTGCCCAGGCCATGGCGGCGGGCAGTTTCCATTCGCCGCTGTTCACCGCCGCCTGGCCCAGTGCCGAGTTCGGCGCCATGGGGCTGGAAGGGGCGGTGCGGCTCGGCTTTGCCAAGGAACTGGCGGCCCAGCCCAGCGCGGAGAAACAGCAGCGCCTTTTCGACAAGCTGGTGGCCAAGGCCTACCAGCAGGGCAAGGCCCTGAACATGGCCAGCTTCCTGGAGATCGATGCGGTGATTGATCCGCAGGAGAGCCGCCAGTGGATTCTGCGTGGATTGAATGCGTCCGGGTTCAACACCGGCCGGCACGGCGGTCGACCGTTTGTGGATACGTTTTGAAAAGCCTGGTGCGAGGTACGAGTTTCGAGTTGCGAAAACCCAGGCACGAAGCCGCTGTAGGAGCCCATGCTTGCATGGCGAACCGCGCCTGCGCGGAAATCGACCGTAGGGCGATCAGGGTTTTCAGAGCTCGACAGGTTTCAAAAAAGATTGCTGCCGCTCGAACCTCTGTCGCCTCGCTACGCTCGGTTCGCCATGCAAGCATGGGCTCCTACAGCGGCTAGGGAAGGAAGGCGGCGCCGGTACCGTCCCCGGCCGGGAATCTCTACACTGTGCGGAAATTCACCGCTGATCCGGACGGATCCATGACTCAAGCCCCTGCCCGCGCCTTGCCTTTGTTGCCACTGCTGTTTTTTATGGCGGTGTTCTTCGGTAGCGGGATCTATTACAGCCTGCAGGGTACCGAGTTCGCTTTCTACCAGATCAAGGCGCCGGTGGTGGCCATGGCGGCCATTGTGCTGGCCTGTGTGCTGGCGCGGCAGGCGCTGGGCCGCAGTGTGGAGCGCCTGCTGGCGGGGATCGGCCACCCCAATATCATCCTCATGTGTCTGGTGTTCCTGCTGGCCGGGGCCTTTGCCAGTGTCAGCGAGAGCATCGGCAGTGTGGATGCCACCGTACAGTTTGGCCTGCGCATTATTCCCTCTGACTGGGTATTGCCGGCCCTGTTTCTGATCGCTGCCTTTATCGCCACGGCCATGGGCACCTCCATGGGCACCATCGCCGCCACTGCGCCCATTGCCGCCGGCTTTGCCCAGGCTACCGGGCTGCCCTTGCCGCTGGCGGTGGGGGCCGTGGTGGGCGGCGCCATGTTCGGCGATAACCTGTCGATGATTTCCGATACCACCATTGCGTCGACTCGCAGCCAGGGCGTGTCGCTGAAGGACAAGTTCCGGGTGAATATCTGGGTTGCCCTGCCGGCGGCGCTGGTGACCGTGATGGTGCTGGTGATGCTGGGCGGCGGTGACCATCAGGTGCAGGCGGAGCCGTTGCAGCCCTGGTTGGTGCTGCCTTACCTGCTGGTCTTTGCTTTGGCCCTGAGCGGGTTGCACGTGTTGGCGGTGTTGATCATCGGTATCGCCGTGGCCGGGGCCACCGGCATGGTGCAGGGGGCGGACTATGGGCTGGCCCAGGTGAATGGGGCGGTCTACAGCGGTTTTGAAAGCATGTTCGAGATCATGCTGCTGTCCATGCTGATCGGTGGGCTGTCACAACTGATGACCGACCAGGGTGGCACCCGCTGGTTGATCGAACGGATTCACGGCCTGACCCGCTGGCTGAAACTGCCCCTGCAACGGGCCGGGGAAGTGGGCATTGCCCTGCTGGTGGTGGTGGCCAATGTGTTCGTGGCCAACAACACCGTGGCCATTGTGCTGACCGGGGAGATGGCCCGGGACATCGCCGAAGACCATGGTGTGGACCTGCGCCGTTCCGCCAGTGTGCTGGATATCTTTTCCTGCGTGGTGCAGGGGCTGATTCCCTATGGCGCCCAGGTGTTGCTGGCCTGTTCCATCGCCGGGCTGTCACCGCTGGCGCTGATCGGTGCTATCCATTACTGCTGGGCACTGGCGGTGGCCGGGGTGATCGCCATTGTCATCAACCGGCCACGGT
This sequence comes from Alcanivorax sp. DSM 26293, assembly GCF_900107995.1. Taxonomy (GTDB): domain Bacteria; phylum Pseudomonadota; class Gammaproteobacteria; order Pseudomonadales; family Alcanivoracaceae; genus Alcanivorax. Next base: position 44,444 of record NZ_FNUM01000009.1, read on the forward strand.
TGGTGTCACTCAAACAGGGATAGATACTCCCCGTAACCCTGTTCGGCCATCTCGTCCTTGGGCACAAAGCGCATCGCCGCGGAGTTCATGCACCAGCGCTGGCCGGTGGGCGCGGGGCCATCGCTGAACACATGACCCAGGTGGGAGTCCGCGTAGCGGCTGCGCACTTCCGTGCGGGTGGCCCACAGCTTGTTGTCTTCGTGCAGGGTGACGAATTCCTTGTCGATGGGCTTGGTAAAGCTGGGCCAGCCGGTGCCGGACTTGTACTTGTCTGTGGAGGAAAACAACGGCTCGCCGCTGATCACGTCCACATAGATACCCTCGGCCTTGTTGTCGAAGTATTCATTCTGGAAAGCCCGCTCGGTGGCGTCTTCCCGGGTCACCTGGTAGACCAGCTTGGGCAGGGCTTTTTTCAGTACCTCATCGCTGGGTCGTTGGAACTGGTCCGGACCCTGCCAGCGTTGCGTCACCTGTTCAGTGAGCCAGGGGCGATGTTTCGGGTCGTCCCAGTGTTCTTCCAGAAACTGGTCACGGCCGGAGCGATAGCGGTAGTACTTGTACTTGAGGCTGTGGGTCTTGTAGTAATCCTGGTGGTAATCCTCCGCCGGGTAGAAGGCCTTCAGTTCGGTGATTTCGGTGACCACCGGCTTGTCGAAGCGGCCGCTTTCATCCAGTGCTTTCCGGGAGGCCAGGGCTGCCGTTTTCTCTGCCTCGGTCTGGTAGAAAATGGCGCTGCGATACTGCTGGCCGCGATCCACGAACTGGCCGTTGGGGTCGGTGGGGTCGATATGCTGCCAGAACCAGGTGAGCAGGTTGTCATAGCTCACCACCGCCGGGTCGTAGATCACCTTGACGGTTTCCGTATGGCCGGTGCGGCCATGGGCCACATCCTCGTAGCTGGGATTCTTTTCGTCTCCCCCGGCAAAGCCGCTGATGGCATCGCTGACCCCATCCAGCTCTTCAAAATCCGATTCGGTACACCAGAAACAGCCGCCGGCGAAGTAGGCCTCGGCGGCCAACAGTGGGCTGCTCACGGTGAGAGCAGCCAGAAACAACAAAGTACGCATGATTGATACCTCCTGACGCTTGGATGCCCGACCGGCGGATTTGTTGCAAAACCGGTGATTTCTTACGCGCTGTCGCTGCGAAGGCGGACAGAGCCGGGCCTCTCCTTCCGTCACAGTCTGGGGCTGTGAGCGAGAATAAAGGGAGAAGACCGTGACGATACCGGTACGACAAGGCGGTCTGCGGCTTGGCCTGGTGGTGGCTATGTGGTTGCTGGCGGCCGTGGCCCGGGCCGGAGAGCCCCCCTTGCAGCTGGCCAGGGTGTATCAGCCGGGCATGGACCTGCAGGGCTATTGGGTCAGCGAAAAGCTGGACGGGGTGCGCGCCTACTGGGACGGGCAGCAGTTGCTGTCCCGGGGAGGCAATGTGATTGCGGCGCCGGAGTGGTTCCTGCGGGATTTCCCGGATCAGCCTCTGGATGGCGAACTGTGGATGGGGCGGGGCCGCTTTGCCCAGGTGTCCGCGGCCATCCGCCGGTTGCAGCCGAAGGCGGAAGAGTGGCGGCAAATCCGTTTCATGCTGTTCGACCTGCCGGCCTCCGGTGTGCCGTTCAGCGAGCGCATTATCCGAATGCGTCAGCTGACCAGAGATACCGGCTCCTACCATCTGGCCATGGTGGAACAGCGGCCGGCCACGGACCATGAGGCCCTGCTGGCCGATCTGGACCGGGTGCTGGCGGCGGGGGGCGAAGGCTTGATGCTGCACCATGGCGACAGCATCTACCAAACCGGCCGCACGGCAGCATTGTTGAAGGTAAAAACCTTCCAGGATGCGGAAGCAACGGTGGTGGATTACACCACGGGGAAAGGCAAATACCAGGGCCAGGTTGGCGCATTGGTGGTGGAAACCGAAGCGGGCCGGCGCTTCAAGCTGGGCAGTGGTCTTAGCGATAGCGAGCGCGCGAACCCGCCACCGCTGGGCAGCACGGTGACCTATAAATTCTACGGTCTCACGTCCACGGGGTTGCCCCGCTTTGCCAGCTTTTTGCGAATACGAAACGACGAGCCGGCGGCGCCGACTCGTCAGGTGTTGCAGTCCGATTGATCAGGGCTGCAGCTTCAACTCGTAGATAGCTTCGTTGCCGCTGTCATCCAGCAGGGTGGCCATGAAGCTGCCACCGGCACCGGCCACCGCGTCGGCCACGAAGTTTTTGGCGCGGTCGGTGTTGGGTACCCGGAAGACGATTTGCAGATCACTGCTGTAACCCAGGATCGGGGCGAAGGACCAGTTGTTGTCGGCGGTAGGGGTTACCGGGCTGTTGGCCTGGATGTAGTTGCCGACCACCTGGCGGTTTTCGTCCGGAGATTCGATCACCACATGATCGCCACCGGTGCCGGCAAAGTGGCCGCCGGTAGCACGGTAGTTGTTGCTGGCGATCAGGAACTCCTGGGCTGGGTCGATGGCGGCACCTTCGAACTGCAGGTTGACGATACGGCTGCCGTCGCTGACCTTGGCACAGTCCCGGTCGTAGCGGGCCGGTTCGGTCACATCGATCTGGTAGCTGACCCCGTCGATGACATCGAAGTTGTAGGTGGGGAAGCCACTGAAATCCACCAATTCCTGGCGGTCGGCGGTGTCGGTGATCTGGAAGAACTGGGAAGCGGAACATTCCAGCCATTGTTCCAGTTCTGCCCCGGTCACTTTCACGGCCATCAGGGTATTGGGGTAGAGGTAGAGATCGGCGATGTTCTTCACTTGCAGCTCGCCAGCGGGAACCACGGTGAAGCTGCTTTCCTCGGCGCAGACCCCGTCACGGTCACAGGCCTTGAACGGGGCGGCGGCGGACAATACAGGTAAGCCATCCAGCTCGGTGCCGACAATGGCGTCTTCCACATAGGCTTTCTGGGCATCGCTGACGATCTGGATGGAAGGGTCATCCTTCACCACTGCCAGGAAGCTGAAGATGTCGTCAGTGGACTCGCCGATCACCTGACCCATGTAGTTCAGGGTGGCGTCGTGGTCGGGCTTTACCAGGGCGGTGAGGGCGGCATCGGCTTCACCTTCCGGGTCCAGGGCGCGGGCTTCCACCTTGCTGTTCACCACGGTCCAGCTTTCGCCGTCCTCATTGAGTGCCAGGGTCAGGTCGATGATGCCCAGGTGGCTGCCCCAGTAGCCGGGCATGACCGAGGGCACGCCCTTGATGGTGCCTTTTTCCAGATCCACGTTGGCGGTGTTGGCAAAGCTGTCCGAGGGGAAAGTCAGGTGGCTGTGGCCGAACATGATGGCATCGATGCCATCCACGTCCGCCAGGTACCAGCTGCTGTTTTCTGCCTTGGCCTCTTCCGAGTAGGCGGTGGTGTTGATGCCGGAGTGGGGAATGGCAACGATGATGTCTGCGCCTTCTGCCTTCATCTGCGGCACCAGCAACTCCGCGGTGGCCTTGATGTCCTTGGCGGTGACCTTGCCTTCCAGGTTCTTCTTGTCCCACTGCATGATTTGCGGTGGCAGGAAGCCGATAAAGCCCAGGGTCAGGTCGTGGGGGTTGCCGTCCCGGTCGTAGACTGTCTTGGTGATCAGTTTGTACTGATCAAAATACGGGGTGCTGCCGTCGGCGCTGAACACGTTGGCGCTAATGTAGGGAAAGGCGGCGTCGTCCACGCTTTCGGCGAGGAAATCCAGGCCGTAGTTGAATTCGTGGTTGCCGTAGTTGCCCACGTCGTAGGCCATTTCATTCATCACCTTGTAGACCGGGTGCACCTCGCCGCTGGTGAGCCCCTGCGCCTGGCGCCAGTCGCCCATGGGGCTGCCCTGGATCAGGTCGCCGTTGTCGACCAGTGCAGAATTTTCCGGGTAGGTGATTTCGGCGCGGGCCTGTTTGACCAGCATGGCGGTGCGCACCAGGCCATGGCCGTTGTCCACGCTGTCACTGTAGTAGTTGTAGTCCATCACGTTGGCGTGGATGTCGGTGGTTTCCATCAGACGCAGATCCACTCGGGGGCCGGTGTTCTGCTCTGCGGCGTTGTTGTCATTATCGCCGCCGCAGCCACTGAGCAGGGCGCCGCCGGCCAGCGACAGGGCGAGCAGGAATCGCAGTGAAGCTTTCATGATGTGTCCTGTGTGTCGGGTTGGGAAAGGCGGCGCGAACGCCGCCAGGCAAGGGTTCAAAAAGAGTCAGGGGCAGTTGCTGATCACGGTGAGTGAGCTCACCGATTCCAGGCTGGGGTAACTCATGTAGAGGTCGCGCACGCCGTCCACTTCCAGGGTCTGGCCGATCATGGCGGGGTTGTTGGCGGGGCTGTATTCGGCGCGCTGGTCGGATTCCAGCTTTACGTAAATGGTGGTGCTGTTGTTCAGGTCGCCCAGCTCCAGGGCGTAGGGGTCGTTGACGCCGCTGATGACTTCGCCGATTACGGTGAGCGGGGTGCCCTGGCTGCTGGCGTAGGCGTCGCTTACCGACACCGCGCCGCTGCTGCCACAACTGCCGCCGCCGGTACTGCCATCCACCAGCTGCATGTCGGTGACGTACTCGATGCTGGGCTCACCCATGTAGACATCACGCTCGCCGCTCACCTGCAGGGTTTCACCGATCACTGCCGGGTTGTTCTGCGGGCTGAAGTCGTTGCGGTACTGGCTTTCCAGTTTCACGTAGAGGGTGGCGCTGCCGGCACTGTCCTCTATTTCCAGGGCGTACTCGCCGTTGATGGCCTGGGTAATCACGCCTTCCACGGTGACGGAGGTGCCAGTGGGTTCGGCCAGGGCCTCGCTGACGGACAGCACCTCCCCGCCGCTAGAGCTGCCACCGGGGCCGTTCGGGGCACCGTAGGCGCCATAGTCGAAGGTGCTGGCATCCCAGGGGTTATAGCCGCCGGAGGGGGTATTCCAGGGCTGGCCGTTGTCCGGGTCGTCCAGCTCTTCGCTGGCCATGGGGGTGGGTGTGGCGGTGCCGGCCGGGTGGGCGCTGCTGTTGAACTGGGTGTAGCTTTCCGGGGTGGCCAGCCAGTCGATCAGGTTAATGCTGAGCTGGGCGGCGTTGCCGGCATCGGTCCAACCCGGGTAGGTGCTCTTGGTGTTGCCATTGTCCTGGCGCTTGTACTTGGGTGAGGCATCTTCGATGGGGCTGGAGTCGCCGATAAAGGCGGCCTTGCCGGCACCGGACTTGGCGATGGCCACGTAGGGGCCCTCGGCGGTGCCGCCGAAGTAGAGCCCGGAATCCACAGCATGGCTCCAGCGGCTGGGGCTGTCGCTGGTGGAGAAATACACCAGGCCCTTGGCCCGGTTCGGGTCGGTGATGGCCAGGGTGGCGCCGCCGGCCATCAGTACCGGGCCTACGCCGGTGGTAAGCCCCTCTACCTGGCTGGCCGGCTCGATACCGCTGGCGCCGCTGTGCCAGTCGATGGCGTTGAAACGAAAGCGAATGCCGAATTCCTGCGCCAGCCAGCCGCTGGCGGTACCGGGATTGCGCAGGTCGCCATAGCTGCCGCCCACATTGAACTGGGACAGGGTGGAACGGTTATAGCCGTTGAACACCTCGGTGCTGTCCCAGGTGTTCAGGTTGCGGTCCGCGTTGTAATGGTCGGCCACAAAGAAAATGCCCTTGCCGTCGGCCACAAAATCTTCCAGGGCTTGCTGTTCGGCCAGGGTGAAGGGACGGTTGCTTTCCGCCAGTACCAGCACATCCGCGTGACTGATGGCGGTGTAAGTGATGACCGCTTCGTTGGCGTTGCTGTTGGCGATGGTTGGGGTGGTGTAGTCGTCCACAAACTGGATAACGCCGTCACTGTTCTTGTCCACACCCCGGTATTCCTGCACCGTATAGCCTTCGGCCACCAGCGCATCGGCGAAGTCGGAAAAGGCGCCGTCGATCACCCAGTCCGCGTTGCCTTCGGTGCCCCCGTGGGACACGTCGAACAGCACCACCTTGCCGTTGTCGTTGGCGCCGGGGGTCTTGATGGGGGCGGGGTAGTTCCACTGGTAGGCATGGGCCGACCCCAGTGAGGCGGCCAGCAGGCCGGCGAAAAGAATGTGCTTCATGAGTGTTCATCCCTGAGCAGAAAATGGAGTGCCCAGAGGGTGGCGGCGTGACAAGTCCCGGCCGTAAAAAACCTGTGAATTTTAGGTGAATGCCGTTCGTTTTATGGCAGGGTAGGCATTACCGACGAAAACAGGACAATCATCATGGCCCGGTCATGAGCGGGTCATAACAACGGCAATGGAGCGGTGTGGGTGAATGGAGAGGGAACATTATGAGTGCGCAGGCCAGCCCGACGGCACTGTCCTCCCTGTCGCTGGTGTCTGACAGCGACCAGGCGTTCACCCTGCGTGTCACCCTGGTCCGTCTGGCCCGGCGAACCCTGGATGTGCAGTATTACATCTGGGATGACGACACCACCGGCAAGCTGCTGATCTACCGGGTGCTGGAAGCGGCGCGCCGGGGGGTGAAAGTGCGCATGCTGCTGGATCACGCCAATCAATTGGGCCGGGATGTGAAGTGGGCGGCACTGGACGCGCACCCCAATATCGAGGTGCGTCTTTTCAACGCCTTCCATGGTCGCTACAAGCACTTCCTGCAATGGTTGCACCATGCGCCGCTGCTGAATCACCGCATGCATAACAAGGCCTGGATCGTGGATGGCGAACGGGCAATCGTGGGCGGTCGTAATATTGCCGATCATTATTTTGGCGTGAATGCGTCCACCAATTTTCGTGATCTGGACCTGTACGCCCGCGGCCCCATCGTTGCCGATACCCAGGCCGCCTTTGACTGCTACTGGGACAGCCCGCTGGCCATGCCCATGAAGACCCTGCGTCGTTACCGGGAAACGGCGGCGGATCGAGTCTGGCAGTGGTTGCGGCAATGGCGCCGCTCTCTCAAGAACTACCCCTACCTGTTTCCCCAGCACGAAGCGTTCTTCAACGAATACCTGGCGGCCCAGGATCGCCAGTGTGTGCAGGCCCATGCGGTGTTGCTGTTCGACAGCCCGGACAAGGCCGCCGGGGTCAAGCAGACGTTGATGGGCGATCAACTCGCCCACCTGCTGGCCCGGGACGACCATCAGGAGCTGCTGATGGAGGCCAGCTACTTTATTCCCGGCGATGCCTTTGTGGCGGAGCTGGCGGAGATGAAACAACGGGGTGGCCGCGCGGCGGTGCTCACCAACAGCCTGGCCACCAATGATGTGATTGCCGCCCACGGTGCCTATGCCCGGTACCGGAATGGCTTGCTGGAGGCTGGTGTGGAGCTGCACGAATTGAAAGCCAACGCCCGTGCCCTGCACCGTCAGGTACGGTTGTTCAAGGGGCGCTCCCGGGCCAGCCTGCATACCAAGGCCATGGTGCTGGACCGGCGCGAAGTGTTCGTGGGCTCGTTCAATATTGATCCGCGCTCGGTACATCTGAACACGGAGATGGGCTACTACGTGGCGTCTGCGGAACTGGGCCAGCAGGTCGCGGCGTTCATCGAAGAAGGCCTGGCGCCGGAAAACAGTTATCGGGTCGATAAAGAGCAGGGAGCACTGGCCTGGGCCGGGGATGGCCATGACGGTCGGCCGGAGGTGCACCATAACGAACCCGACGTGACCGTATGGCGACGCATGCTGGCGTGGTTGCTGTCGCTATTGCCCATTGAGCGGATGTTGTAAGCGCGGCAAGCTCTGGCAATGCTCAAAACCATCTTATTTCTGCTGTTGGAGCTATGCTTGCATGGCGAACAATGCTCCATTCGCCATGCAGGCATAGCTCCAACAGTTGCTTCGTAGAGTATTGATAAGTTTTGGAGAATGTCATGCCCCAGCCGTTCTGTTTCCGCTTTCGGGTTCGTTACAACGAATGCGACGCCCAGCAAGTGGTTTTCAATGCCCGTTACGGGGATTACGTGGATCTCGCCATGACCGAGTTTATGCGCGCCATGGGCTGTGACTACAACCAGCTGCTGGCCCAGGGGCTGGATAACCAGGTGGTGAAGCTGACCACGGAATGGCAATCCTCGGCACGCTTTGATGACGTGCTGGAGGTGTTCGTATCCCTCACACATCTGGGCAACACCTCCTTCACTCTGGAAGCGGATATTCGCCATGCGGATGAAGGGCGCGCCATCGCTCGCGCGGAAGCGGTGTACGTGATGATGACCACGGAACCGTTTGCGAAAACACCGGTGCCGGAGGGCCTGCGCGAACTGCTACAGACCGGGGCACCGGGTGTGGTGATTGACCAGAGTGGGCGTTAAAAACTGCAAGGCGTCTTACAGCTTGCGATTTGCGACTCAGTCGCCTGCCACATCCAGCACCACTTTGCCCTTGGCGGTACGTGAGGTGAGCGCGGCGAGCGCCTGTTCGTAGTCCTCGAACTTGAACACCTGGCTGATGCGCGGGTTGATCTTGCCCTGATTGAAGAGCTGCATCAGTTCCATGATGTTCTGGATGTTGGTCTGTGGCTCCTTCTGGGTGAAGGCGCCCCAGAACACGCCGACGATGGAGCAGCCTTTCAGCAGTGCCAGGTTGGCGGGGATTTTCGGAATGTCGCCGGCGGCGAAGCCGACGATCAGCAGGCGGCCGTTCCAGGCCATGTTGCGGATGGCGGCTTCGGTGAACTTGTCGCCCAACGGGTCGTAGATCACGTCCACGCCTTTCGGATAACGCTGTTTGAGCGCGTCCTTCAGGTCTTCCTCGGCGTAGTTGATCAGGTCATCGGCGCCGGCCTCTTTGGCCACCGCCAGTTTCTCTTCACTGCTGGCACAGGCGATCACGGTGGCGCCCATGGCCTTGCCCAGCTCCACGGCCGCCAGGCCCACCCCGCCGCTGGCACCCAGCACCAGCAGGGTTTCCCCGGGCTGGATGTTGGCGCGCTGCTTGAGGGCGTGGTAGCTGGTGCCGTAGACCATGGAGAAGGCGGCGGCGGTGTGGTCGTTCATGCCGTCCGGCACCGGGATCAGCTGGTTTTCCGGCACCAGGATTTCTTCCGCAAAGGCACCGTAGCCGGTCAGGCCCATGACCCGCTGACCGGGTTTGAAACGCTGAACGCCTTCGCCCACAGCAAGTACTTCACCGGCCATTTCGCCACCCGGTGAAAACGGCAGCTCCGGCTTGATCTGGTACTTGCCTTCGATGATCAGGGTGTCGGGGAAATTCAGCCCGGCGGCCTTTACCCGTACCTTCACCTGACCCTTGCCCGGCTCGGGGGAAGGGATGTCGTCGATGACCAGCGTATTCGCCGGTCCCAGTTCCTTACACAAAATCGCGCGCATGCGTTGCTCTCCCGGAATTCCGTTTTTTATGTGTAGCAGACGCTAACGCCGATGGGGGGATTAGACAAATGCATGGGGTGGATGGGGGGGAATAAAGGCGGCTTATAAAGAAGGGTAGGAGCCATGCTCGCATGGCGAATAGCCCTGAGGATGGGCTATCGCGAGCCGGTTCGCCATGCAAGCATGGCTCCTACAGAGGGGGCTTACCGATGCCCGGTGAACTCCACCACCTGCTGGAAGGTGGGGCGGTTCTGCCAGTGGATGGCAGGCACGCTGGCCAGGCCGATGGCGCGATGCTGGATCTGGTCCTGGGTTTCGTCCACGTTCCAGCTGTCCATGCTGGCGATGCCGCCCAGTTCTGCTATGGCCTGGTTGAGGCTGTTGGCCAGGGCGCTGCGGCAGGTGGCCAGGTCATTGCTGCCGGCGCAGCGCAGGGCCCGGTAGGGGCTGGCGCTGGTGCCCGCGGCCTGTTCCAGCACCCGCTCCAGATAGCCGTAGTAGCCATTGTTATAGGCCGAGCCCATGGCGCCAGGTTTGTTGTCACGCCCCATCAGGGACAGGTTCTGGCCATCCACGTCTTCCACAGCGGTAATCTGCGGCAGCAGGGTGTCGATCATCAGCGGGTACCAGGCATCCATCAGGGCCACGGCGGCTTCCTCGTCGTAGTTGCCGTCACCGTCCCGGTCCCGGCGCAGGGCGCCGTTGGCGACCCAGTCCTGCATCAGGCGGATGGCGCTGTCCTGATCGCCGGTGACCGGCGCGCTTTCCAGCAACGCCAGGGCGGCGGGGACGATTTCCTGGCCGCGCAGATCCACGGTGGCGGCGTCGCCCATGGCTTCCACCATGCGCGCCCGGGTTACGCTGCCTTCCTCAACCAGTTGCTGCAGACGCACATCGAGGATGTCGTTGCGATGGGCGGAACCATAGGGCGCATGGGCGTCGGCGGCCCACCAGTCCCGGGCCGGGCGGTTGTTCCAGCTGGCCAGGTAGCCGCGCGGCGGGTTGCTCTCCTGCGGGTGTGCCTGTTGCGGGATAAAGCCGTTCCAGTCGTACTGGCCATTGCCCCAGCTGGGCAACTCCGGATGGATGCCGTTGGCCCGTTGCGGGTAGTCGCCGGAATGGAAGAAGGCGATATCCCGATCATCGATATAGAACCAGTTAAAGCTGCCGGTGGTGTTGTGGAACACGTCGTAGAAACTCTGCACGTCGTGCACATCGTTGCGGCTGGCCTGCAGGAACGGCAGGGCGGTATCCAGCTCCGCGAAGTAGGTGCTGCGCTGGCGGGTGACCGCCACGGGCATGCCGGACACGGTGGCAAAGCCGATCACCGGGCCGTATTCCTCGGTGCGGATCACCCGGCGAGTGACCGCTTCGTTCTGACCCACTGCTTCCGGATCGGTGGAAGAGGCCAGATTCCAGCGGGCCACCCATTGCTCGTCGATCACATCGAAGGGTTTGCACTGGCCGTTGACCTGGTAACCACCCTCACCATGGGCCGGCGACTCCGCCGGTTCACAGCGCTGCACGACGCGCACGTCGGTCAGGTCGGAGCTGCCGGAGGTGGCGCTCCAGGCGAAGTCCGGGCCGCGCCCGATGACCACATAGGGCAGTCCGGTGAAGGTCATGCCGCGGGTGTTGATGTCGCCACCATGGACGGCCATTTCCAGCAGCAGCTGGGGCACGAAATAGCTGGTCTGCGGACCGAACACGGCCAGTGGCTGGCCGCTGGCGGAATGCTCCGCATTGAGCAGCAGGGCATTGGACATGACGCTGGGGAAGCCGTCACGCAGACCCTGAATGCCGGTTTCGATGGCGGCGATGCGCTGCATGGCCTGTTGCTGCTGTTGCTCGCTGAGGCTGTGCTCCCGGGTCCAGAGTGCGGGCAACTGGCGTGTGAGACTGGCCCACTGCTGTGACAGGGCCTGGCCGCCATCGTCCAGGAAGGACAGGGACAGGATGCCGCCGAGCAGGTCACCCACGGTATCCAGCAGACCACCGACCACACCGGTGCCGGGCAGGGCGGGAACATTGCCCAGGGCTTCCGGACACTCGGGCTGGCCGGGGCGGCCACAGGGTGCATGGCTGAGCGGGTCATAGCTCTGGAAGGAACCGGCATCGAACATTACCGCGCCGGGGAACTGGCCAGCCAGCTCACCACTGAGCGGACAGATGTCCGGTAGCGTGGGGGGGGACTGGGTGGCGAAGGATTTCGTGGTGGTCACGGAGGATTCCGGATCGGTGCCATGACGCAGGTCCTTCCACAGGTCGCAGGCGATGTCCTTGCTGCCGGTCTGGGCCTCCAGGGCCTGGAGCAGCAGCACATTGTTGTGTTCGTTGCCGCCGCCGCCGGCGAAGATGCCCTGGATCAGGGTGGCGATGGCGACCACGTCTTCAATCACGAACGGTTCCAGTTGCACCCCCAGGGCCACGTATTCCACGGGCACTTGCAGCAGCCCGCTACGGGCGTCGGCCACGTACTGGTTGAGGCCGGCCACATAGTTGGTGGCATCATCGAACACCTGGGCGCCATCGTCGCCGAAGCGGGCGATGGTATTGGCGATCATGGTGGTGCGATCCTCCTCCCGGTAGGGAGCGTTGACGGCGATATCCTTGTCGAAGGAGAAGTCGGCTGGCCCCAGGAAGCGGGACAACTCACCGCGTCCGGCGCGGCGCAGCACGTCGAGCAGGAACAGGCGGTCGGCAGCGGTCACATAGCCCACGCCAAACAGGGCATCGCGACGGGAGTCACCGAAAATGTGGGGCACCCCGAAATTGTCGCGCTTGATATCCACTTGATAGCCGGCCGCATCCAGGCTCAGCTCGCTTTCCCAGTTGCCCGCGTCCGGCGCCAGCAGTGGGGCGGCCTTGAAGTAGTCGCCGAGCTGGTCATCGGTCAGCCCGGGTTCGCTGCGCACCAGGGCATCGTAGAGACCGAGCTGGTCGTCGAAATGGGGCTCCTTGCTGAGGGCCGGTACCAGGCCGGTTTCCGCCACCAGGTCGTCGAACAGGGTGCTGAGCAGATCGCCCAGGCCGGGAATGTCGGCAGCCAGGTTGGCCACCCCGCCGATATCATCCTGACCCGGGGGCAGGATATTGAGAACAGTGCCGTAATCCGCAAAGGGGGCGGTGACATTGGAAGGACGCGGTTCCGGGCCCGTGGGCGTTTCCGGCGTCGATGGATTGCTGGGTGTGGGGGTGTTGCTGGCTGGTGCCGGGTTGCTGGAACCGCCGCCGCCACAGGCGGCAAGCAGGCTGGCGCTCAGCAGGGTACTGAGTAACAGGCCGGGTTTCATGGGGCTCTCCTCGGGACATTATTATTTTGGCAGGGCGAACAAGATTCGCACTAACGTCCCAAGATTGGCATTCCCGCGGGTATGAAGGGAGCCCCGGCAACAAAACAGCAAGAAAAGCCAACCGGCGGCTAATCATGTATCGGTGTGTAAAGGAGGGGGTAGGAGCGTTGCTCGCGGCGTGATTTTGTGAGGTGCGAGTTACGAGATGCGAGTGTCGAAAATCAAACCCTATCGCTTGAGGACCGGGTTTTCGCTCCCCGTGACTCGTACCTCGAAGCTGGGGGTATGATCGCGCCGCCAGCGACGCGCCTACGTAGAGGCGCGGTGTGTTCAGATATTCTTTTCGATATGCGCCAGCACGTTGGCCAGGCGGTCGACCAGAATCTTGTTGATGCTCTTTTCCAGGACCCGGCCCAGCTCGTCGCTGACCACCGCGTCGGCCAGCGGGCGGATGCGGGTGATGAAGTCGGCCAGTTTGGGCACGTCTTCGCCTTCCGGCAGGCCTTCGTCGCCGTACTTCTCGTCCACCAGGTAGTGAATGATCATGCCGATAAAACGCTCGGCCAGCTTGTCCACTTCCTCGCGCACCAGGGTTACCTGGGTGAGCACCGCGTCCAGGGGCACACCGGCCTCGCTGAGTTCCTTGCCGGCGTTGTAAATGCGCGGGTAGGGAATGCGCAGGCGCATACCTTCGGGGATGATGTAACCCAGCTTCACCGCCTTGGTCATTACTTCCGGGGTGATTTCTTCGCCGAAGTCATCCAGCAGGTCCTGGTAATCCAGGTAGGAGGGCACGCTGGGGGTCTGCCAGGAGGTGACCGCCACTTCCAGGCCGAGAATATCGTTGAGCTCGCGGCCCTGTTCCCAGGCGCTGAGCAGGTCGCGGATATTGTTCAGGGTGTAGCCGCGCTCCAGCAGAGCACCAATGATCTTCAGGCGCGCCAGATGCACATCGGTATAGATACCGGTACGTCCGCGTTTTTCCGGGGGCGGCAGAATGCCCCGATCCTGATAAGCCCGTACGTTACGCACCGTGGAGCTGGCCTCACGGGCCAGTTCGTCGATGGTAAATTCCTTGTGGTTGCCGGCTTCAGCCTGAAGCGCTCCGGTCACAGGCTGGGTGTATTTCTTCAGGCTGCGCAGGATAGCGGCGGGATTGCGGTCACTGGTTTTCATGCCCGCGATGATAGCCCGCTTTTTGCACAGGCGCCACAGCTTGCGGCGTTCACAGGATGGCATTTCGCGCCACAAATGTGACTGCTTTCACTCAACGGTGTGCAGATCGCGGGGAAGGCGGCGCGTTTGCAGGAAGCGATGTCCGTATCACCGCCTGCAAACGGGTGGCCGGTGTCAGGGGCTGATTTCCACCTGGGCCAGATTGCGGGCCAGGGACGGGGTGAAGCGCCCCAGCCATTGCATGCCACGGGCTTCCGGACTGACGGGGACCACCGCGCGGTTTTTCTCCACCGCCTCGACAATGGCCTGGGCCACCCGGTCCGGGGTGAAGGCACGGCGCTGGTAGAGCTTGTGGGCGTGCTGGCGACGGCGGTCCTGCTCGTCGTTGTCCACGCCCACAAAACGGGTGTTGCGGGTGATGGGGGTATCGATGATGCCCGGGCAGATGGCGCTGACGCCGATGTTATGGTCGCCCAGTTCGGCGCGCAGACATTCGCTGAACATCAGCACGGCACTTTTGCTGGTGGCGTAGGCGGGCAGCATGCGCGAGGGCATGAAGGCGGCGGCGGAGGCCACGTTGACGATGTGGCCGGCGCGGCCCTGATCAACCATCTGGCGAGCGAACAGGCGAGAGCCATGAATAACGCCCCACAGATTCACGCCCAGCACCTGTTGCCAATCCTTCACGCTGGTATCCAGCAGCGAGCCGGACAGGCCGATGCCGGCGTTGTTGACCACGATATCCGGTGCGCCCAGTTCCTTTTCCACCCAGTTGGCCAAGGCTTCCATGGAGCGGGTACTGCTCACGTCGCACTTGCGGCTGAGGGCACTGCCCCCTTCGGCGGTAATGACGCGGGCCGTAGCGGCGGCAGCTTCGGTGTTGATATCGGTGCATACCACCAGGGCGCCACGGCGGGCAAAGGCCAGGGCGGTTTCCCGGCCGATGCCGGAGCCGGCACCGGTGATCACCACTCGCTTGCCGCTGTCCGGGCCTTTCAGCTGCTTGCCGGTGACCTCACTGCGTTGCAGCGGGCCGGACGCGGGGGCCCCGTCAATGTGCTGAATAAAGTCACGGATCCAGTCGGCGGTCACGTCCGGGTGTTGCAGTAATGGGCCCCAGTGGCCGCAATCCAGCTCCCGGCGCCACAGCCGGTCGGTCCACTGGGACAGGTCTTCCAGCATGGCCGGGCGCACGTAGTTGTCGTCACGGGCGACGATCAGTTGCACCGGCACTTTGGTGTACCGCTCACGGGGCTTGAGCAGGCAGGGCAGCATGTTGGCCCGATACAGTTCGATGCCATGGGTGCCGTCCTGCAGTTGGGTGGCACTGGGTTCGCTGTCCAGGTTCTCGGTGCGACGCAGCACCTGTGGCCAGGCCTTGGCCAGCCCGGCTTTCCACAGGGCCGGGGCCAGGACCGGTAGCTGGAAGGCGCCGATGTACCAGGAATGGGAAAGCTGGTTGAGCACAACGCCGATTTTCTGTTCGCGCAGCCGGGCCTTCATCCACTGGCCCACATGGTCCAGACAGGGGCCGGACAGGGTGGTGTAGGAGGCAATGCGCTGCTCGGCCCCCGGGTCGGTGACCGATTCCCAGGTCTGGATGGAGCCCCAGTCGTGGCCCACCAGATGGACCTTTTCATTCGGGCTGACCGCATCCATGACCGCATGCAGATCGTCACGCAGCTCGCGCAGCTTGTAGGCTGCCCGGCCTTTTGGCACGGAAGAATTGCCGGCACCGCGCACGTCGTAGGCGACCACCTTGAAATGCCGGCTGAGCCGTTCGGCCACCTTTTCCCAGACGTGGTTGGCGTCCGGATAACCGTGCACCAGGATTACGGTGGGGCTCTTGTCCGCACTCCAGGTACGCACAGCCAGGTTCACGCCATCACGGCTTACGGTTGTATCGCGCCACTGCACCATCAGGCTGCTTCCTCTTGATTGTCGTTATGGCTGGTGTCGAGCAGGTGGGCCGGGGTGGCGGTCAGCCAGCGCGGGCCCTGGTCATCCATCAGCAAAAATTCACTGCACGCAACGCTGTACGGGCCATCGCTGAGGGTCAGTTGCCACTGCCACAGCCCCTGGATCAGAGGTGCGTCATCGATGCGGTTGCCCTCCGGCAGGGTGCCGGTGAGCGGTGCCAGCCGGTAATGCTGGCGCAGGCCGGGGAAGCGGCTGGCCAGTTGCTGCGGGGTGACACCCTCACGCAGGGCCGTCGGCAGTTGCTCGCGGAACTGGCGCAGGCGGCTATGCAGGGGGGCCAGCTCGGCACTGGCGGGGCCGCTCAGGCTGGCCTTGGCGGCATGGCCGTTCTGCACCGCATCGCAACGCAGTATATAGCGCATCCCGATCCGATAGCGGCGCTTTCCCGGTCTGTTCAGGCCAAAGCGACGGCGGGTCGGCTGGCCGGCAAAGCGCACCTTCGGCGGGCGGGCCGGATCAAACACCTGATGGGCGCGCAGCCAATCGCGGATCAGCAGTTCGCAGTCCTGTTCGCTCATCCCCGGTTGCAGGGACGCAGCAATAATCTGCAGGCACTTGTTGGCCAGCGCCTGGCTATGGAGATAGGGAGCCAGAGCCTGGGAGTCCGGGGTCCAGAATGCGCTCATGAGCACCTCCGCCGAATATTGTTATGAAATGGAGACTGATCATTACAGTGGGCAATGTCACGGTCAACCGGTGTGATTGGCATTCCTGCAGCGGCCCGGCTTCATTTGGGTCAATGCCGCGTGACAATTCCGGTACAGGATTTTCGCGCGATCTTCACATTTTTCCTGACGCCAATTGTTAGGGTATGCGTCTGAATATGCTTCAAACATAGCGGTTGATCCGGCAAAAAGCCGGCACTAAGGAGATGAGAGTGCGCCATCAAGCCCGTCATTTACGGGGCCTGACAGCCCTTTTTGCCCTGTTGTTAGTGATGTTGACGACGGCATTGCCCGCCCAGGAAGCCCCTTCTGGAACCCAGGAGTACGGGGAGCTGGCGGAATTGCTGGAGAACGAGACCACGCGCCAGCAGCTGATTGACCAGCTACGGGGTTTACAGGCGGCCGCCAACCCGGCGCCGCTGGGCGTGGCCGGGGAAGTGCCCCCCTCGGAAATTGCCGCCCAGGCTCCCAGCGGGCAGACCGCCGACCAGGTGTCCCTGGCTCGCCGTATGGCTTCGGCCACCGGCAACCTGGCCGGGGATATGGGGCGGCAGTTCGCGGCCTTGAGCGGCCTGGTCACTGGCTGGTTTGTCAGCGATGACAGCGCCGGTGAGGCGGCTGTCAGCACCACGGTCAACATGAAAGCGGTCACCGCCGCGTTACTGAATCTGGCCATTCTGGTAGTGGTCACCTTTGTGGTGTTCTGGGTGTTGCGTACCCTGGCGGGTTCGGCCTTTGGCCGCCTCAGCCACTGGGCCCGGGCCGGGTCGGAGAAGTTGGCGATTCTGCGCACCACGGTGGCGGTGGCAGTCGGTGCCCTGCTGGATGTCATTGTGGTGGCGCTGGCCTATCTGGCCGGGACCTTTGTGGCGCCTGTGCTCACCGAGCAGTTGGGCGCGGATGCCACACGACTGGCCCTGTTCCTGAATGCCTTCCTGATCGTGGAACTGGCCAAGGCCGGGCTGCGGATGTTCTTTTCGTCCCGCTACGAGGGCCTGCGGCTGCTTCCAGTGGCGGCGGACCAGGCCAGTTACTGCAACCGCTTCCTGGCCCGTGAGGCCGGGCTGATCGGCTACGGCATGCTGGTGCTGGTGCCGGTGCTGAACTTCAACGTGTCCCCTGCGGTGGGCAGTGGTGCCGGCACCCTGATCATGCTGGTGGCGCTGATCTATGCCGCCGGGGTGATTTTGCGCAAGCGTCCGGTGTTGCGTGAGGCACTGACCCAACGAGCCAATGCCAGCTATGGGCCGATCCGTCTGTCGTTGTTGCTGTTGGCGCGCACCTGGCACTGGCTGGCGCTGGCCTATGCGTTGCTGGTGTTTGCCGTCACCGTACTGAATCCGGAGACCGCCTTGCCCTATGTGGCCATGGCGACCCTGGAAACCCTGATCTATGTGGGCGTGGGGCTGCTGGTGTCAGTGGCGCTTGGGCAACTGATCGGCAAGGAAATCCAGTTTTCCGAGCGCCTCAATGCCAGCATGCCGCGGCTGCAGGCGCGGGTGAATACCTATGTTCCCACGGCCTTGAAACTGATCCGCGCGCTGATTCTGGCGCTGGTGGTAGTGCTGTCGCTGGATGCCTGGGAGCTTTATGATCTGGCCGCCTGGTATGCCACCACGGCCGGTGCCCAGACGGTGTCTGCGCTGATCGATATCCTGATCATCCTGGGGCTGGCGGCGGCCCTGTGGATTGCGCTGGCAAGCCTGGTGGAGCACAAGTTCAGCCCGGGAGAAAACAGCACCGCAGCCCAGGCTGCCCGCGGGGAAACCCTGCTCGGACTGTTCCATACCACCTTGGCCATCACCATCATCATCATGACCACCATGATCGTTCTGTCCGAGATCGGTATTGATATCGGCCCGCTGATTGCCGGTGCCGGTGTGCTGGGTCTGGCCATTGGTTTCGGTGCTCAGAAGCTGGTCCAGGACGTGATCACCGGGGTGTTCATCCAGCTGGAAAATGCCATGAACACCGGCGATTTTGTCAGCGTCGGCGGCAACTCCGGGACCGTGGACCGGGTGGGTATCCGCTCCGTGGCCCTGCGGGATCTGTATGGTACCTACCACATCGTGCCGTTCTCCTCGGTGGATGCGGTGTCCAACTTTACCCGTGAATTCGGTAACCACGTGGGTGAATACGGGATTGCTTACCGCGAAAGCATCGATGATGCCATCGTTCAGCTGGAAGCGGCCTTTGAAGAACTGAAGGAAGGCGATCACAAGGATAATATCCTGGCACCCATGACCGTGGCCGGGGTCACCGCCCTGGCGGACAGCTCGGTGAACATCCGCGTGGTGATCAAGACCACGCCGGGCAACCAGTGGGCGGTGGGTCGTGCCTTCAACCGTCTGGTGAAGATCTACTTCGACAAGGCCGGCATCGAAATCCCGTTCCCCCATACCACCCTGTATTTCGGGGAGGACCGGGACGGCAAGGCGCCGGCAGGCAACATCCGCCTCACCGACGACCGGGTGGTGTCCACCCAGGGAGGCAACGACGGGTAAGGCCGGTGCCTGCCACGGCAGGCGTTGTTGAACATCAATGTTTCACCACAGAGGGCACAGAGCTCACGGGGAAAACTTTTCTCTGTTTGCTCTGTGCCTTTTTTGATGATGCTGCTGAATTCTGGAGCGCCGCCAGGGATTGCGTAGGGTGCACTGAGCCTAAGGCGAACTGCACCATCAAACGCCGGATCGGTGCAGTTCGCCTTAGGCTCAGTGCACCCTACGTTTGCAACGTTGCGGGGTTTTTGCGCCAAAAAAAAGGGCCGGCATGAATGCCGACCCTGAGAGTCACCGGAAAAGGGAGAGCTCGGTGATGGAAAGAGTCAGGCGGCCTCCTCCTTGAGGAGGTCGCCCAGCAAGGCGTCAAAGTTTTTCAACTGTTCACTGTTGTCGTGGTCCCAGGGATGGAAACCGGGCTTGAACCAGTCGAACCAGGGCTTGGTGATATTGCGGAAAATGCCCTTCTTGCCCCAGGTGTGCTTGGCCACGGCGCGCCAGCCTTTCAGGTCGGTCAGGCCGCCCTTGATGCGCACGTTGTGCAGATAGAAGGGGATCATCAGGGCGAAGAAGACGCCGGTGGCGGCGACCAGGGTGCTGCTGCGCAGGGCATAGGCGCCCAGGTTGCTGTCGTCACCGATGGCTACCTGGTAGACATCGAAGGCCACCGCCTTGTGTTCGGTTTCTTCCAGGGCATGCCAGTTCCAGATGGCCTTGTAGCCATCGTCGGCACCTTCCAGAATCTCCGGCAGATCCAGCAGGCCGCCGCCGAGGATGGCGGTCAGGTGCTCCAGGGCCACGGTGGCGGCCAGCTGGAAGGATTGCGGGGAATAGTCCTGCACCGCTTTCAGCAAACGGGCCACGAACGCTTCCTGGGCATGCAGGGGAATACCGGCCTGGGCCACGAAATCGTTGTATTCTTCGTGCTCACGACCGTGCATGGCTTCCTGGCCGATAAAGGCGGTCACGGCCTTTTTCAGCTCGGGATCCGTGATCTGGTCACGGTAATTGCGTACGCTGTCGATGAAAAAGCGTTCCCCCACCGGGAAAAACAGGCTCATGGTGTTCATGAACTGGCTGACATTCAGGCCGTCCCGGTGCCAGGTCAGGGCCTTGGCCGGGTTCAGGTTGAATTTCAGATTGCGACGGATGGGAAGAATCGAGATCGCCATGGTGCGTACCTCCGTAACTGTTACATCATTCGATGATACAATTGCTGTGTCACACAGCAAGGGTTTTCCACCGGGAAATGAAAAAAATGGCGGATAATAAACAGGAAGTTGCTAATCGTTTACTTGATGGCCTGGTCGAGCATCTGCTGGCCAAATTGTCGCCGGCACAGCTGGACGGGCTGATCGAGCAGGAGCTGGATTACGCCCTGGATGTGGCCACACGCTACACCCTGAACGATTGGGTCAGTGCCGAGCAGATTCGTATTACCGCCCAGAAATATGCGGCGGAAATGGACATCAGTGGCGCCATCCCCGAGCTGGTCGGCGACATGGTGGAGCAGTTCTACGACCACGGTATCCAGAGTGACCGCCTGATCGGCGATGTGGTCGACGAGGACGTGGTGATGGCCCTGCTGGACAAGGTGCTGGAGATTCCCCTGTCCCGTCAGAGTATGGCCTGGCTGGGCCGTAACCCGGTGTTGCTGGCATTGCTGGCCGGCGGTGCGCAGCTGGGGTTGAAGACCCTGTTGCACCAGGGTCTGCCGCCGGCACTGCATGACCAGCTGCGCAAGCGCCTGCCGGCCCGCTGGCTGGGCAGCCTGGAAGTGCGTCTGCAGGAATGGCTGCTCAAGCGCATGGAGCAATTGCTCAGTGATCCCTGGCTATACCGGGATGAAAACCTGGACGAGCTGCGTGAACTGGTACTGGTCGCCTGGCAGGAATTCTCCCAGCGCCCGGTGGCCGAGTTGCGCGAACTGATCAGCAGCGAAGATATCCAGGAGCTGTTCGTGATCGGCTTCGAGTACTGGCGTGAGCTGCGCCACACGGATTATTTCATTGCCATGCTGGATTCCGGGGTCAACGCCTTCTTCGACAAATATGGCGACACCACCCTGATGGGGCTACTCGACGAGTTGGGCGTGACCCGCGCCCTGATGCTCGATGACGCCCGCCGCTTCCTGCCCCCGGTGATGGAGAAACTGCGCGCCGAAGGCCTGCTTGAGGCGTGGCTGCGCAGGCATTTGGAGGGGTATTTTCAGCGGCCGGAGACGTTGGAGCTGCTTAATTAATAGTTAATAATGAATAATTAATAACTCGCGGGGCAACATTGGTTGGTCCTGTAACGCAAGAGGCCGCGCCCAGACTTTGGGCGCGGCCTCTTGCGTTTGAGAAGCCCGCAACGCAAACGCGCGCGTTATTCATTATTAACTATTAATTATCAATTGCCTTTCTATACGCCTGCGTATGCAGCAACTCCACCAGCTCCTTCTCCGGCACCGGGCGGCTGATCAGGTAGCCCTGGATGCTGTCGCAATGCATGTCGCGGAGGATGCTCAGGTGGGCGTCGGTTTCCACGCCTTCGGCGACTACGTTCATCTGCAGGCTGTGGGCCATGTCGATGATGGCGCGGGTGATGGCGGCGTCGTCCGGGCTCTTGTCCAGATCCATGATGAAGGAGCGGTCGATCTTCAGGGTGTCCACCGGGAAACGCTTCAGGTAGCTCAGTGACGAGTAGCCGGTGCCGAAGTCGTCCAGGGCCAGTTCGATGCCGCGGGTCCGCAACTGCTGGAGCAGTTCGATGTTCTGCTCCATGTCTTCCATGATCAGGCTTTCGGTGAGTTCCAGTTCCAGCAGATGGGCCGGCAGTTCAGTGCTTTCCAGTACCCGGTCGACGATTTCCGCCACATTACCCTTGCGGAATTGATGGGCGGACAGGTTCACCGATACGCAGATATCGCCCAGCCCCTGTTTGTGCCACTGGTGGGCCTGACGGCAGGAGCGTTCCAGTACCAGTTCGCCGATGGCGGAGATCAGCCCGGTCTCCTCGGCCAGCGGAATGAAATCCGCCGGTGGCAGCAGGCCCATGGTGGGATGCTGCCAGCGTACCAGGGCTTCCACGGAGTTGATGCGGTTACTGGCCAGGTCCATTTTCGGTTGGTAATAGACCACGAATTCGTTCTTGAAAATGGCCTTGCGCAGGCTGGTTTCCAGGGCCAGCTGTTCCACCGAGGCCACCCGCATGTTGCTGCGATAGAACTGGAAATTATTGCCGCCACTGCGCTTGGCCTGGTACACCGCCATATCCGCCTGGTTGATCATGCTCTGGGCTTCCTTGGCGGTGTCCGGGAACACGCTGATGCCGATGCTGGCGCCCAGCAGCAGTTCGTGGCCGTCGATCATGAAGGGCTTCTTCATGGCGTTGATCAGTTTCTGGCAGTGCTGGCTGATGGCGCCTTCACCACCGTGATTTTCCAGCAGCAGGGTAAATTCGTCGCCGCCCACCCGGGCAAGATTTTCTTCACCGCCGGCATGTTGGCCGATGCGCTCTGCGGCGGCCTTGAGCAGGCGGTCGCCGATTTCATGCCCCAGGGATTCGTTGATCGGTTTGAAACGGTCCAGGTCGATCATCAGCAGCGCCACCTTTTCCCGGTTCAGGCGTGCCAGGGTCAGGGACTTGTGCAGGTGTTCGCGGAACTGGGTGCGGTTGGCCAGGCCGGTGAGTCGGTCGTAGTTGGAAAGGAACTGCAGCTGTTGTTCGGTTTCCTTGCGGGCGGTCAGGTCGGACATCATACCCACATAACGGATCACCCGTTTCTGTTCATCGCGCACGGCGCTGACTTGCAGCCACTCCGGGAAGGGCTCGCCATTGCGGCGGGTTTCGTTGATCTCGCCTTCCCAGAAGCCGCTTTCATTCAGCGCAGCGGTAATCATCTTGTAGGTGTCGCTGTTGGCGGCGGTTTCATGGTGATCCAGCACCTGTTTGCCCAGCACCATGGATTCGCTGTAGCCGGTAATCTGTTCGAAGCGGGCATTCACCGCCAGGAAGCGGAACTTGTGGTCGAGAATGAAGATGCCTTCCGGGGCATTGTCGAAAACGGTGGCGGACAGTCGCAGCTGCTCCTGGCTCTGGCGGTCTTCGGTGATGTCACGGCGGGTGCCGATCATGCGCAGGGCGCGGCCCTGGTCTGACCACTTCACCACCCGACCCTCGTCTTCGATCCAGCGCCAGCTGCCATCCGCATGGCGCAGGCGGTATACCGCATGATAACGGTCATTCTGCCCCTTGAAATGAGACACCATGGCGCGGCGAATGCGGGTCAGATCCTCCGGGTGGACCAGGGTTTCCAGGTCCCCGAAGAAGTTCTTGAAGTAGGCGCCGTCATAGCCCAGCAACCGGTCGAAATTGGTGTGGTAGTTGCGCCCGGTATCCAGCATCCAGTCCCACAGACCGATATTGCTGGCTTCCAGGGCCAGCTCCAGGCGCTCACTGGTGGCGGCCAGGGCCTGGTTGGTTTCCCCGAGCGCCCGGGTGCGTTCCTGCACCATGGATTCCAGTCGCTCGTTGGTTTCCTGCAGGCGCTGACGGGCTTCCTTGCGCTCGTAGATTTCCTGGGCCAGTTTCTCGTTGAGTGCTTCCGCGTCGCTGCGGGCCCGGTTCAGGTAGTCGATCAGCGAGCGGTTGCTGGCCTGCAGCATCATTGCCTGGTGGCCGGTCTGGTTGATGCGCCGGGCGGCGAACAGGAAGAACAGCCCCAGCAATGACATCAGCAGCATCAGCGATAGCTGGCCGTGCTCCTGGGTTTCCGACAACCGCAGCATGCCGGGCCCGAGCAGCATTAACAGGTACAGGAAGACGGTGGGGAAATGGCTGCTGTAGGCGGCCAGGGCCATGGTGCTCAGGCCCAGGCCCAGGCAGGCAATGGTGAGCTGGGCGGCCAGCATGTTGTCGGCGAACAGGGTGTCCAGCGGATTGAACAGGTAACCGGCGGCACCCAGTATCAGCGGGGTGCTCAGGGCAATTACAGAGAGAATATGGCGGCAGTGGGGGGTGGCGAGATCGTTGCGCAGACGACGATGGCACAGAGGCAGGGCGATCATCTTGGCGGTTTGCACGGTCGCCAGGATTCCCAGCCAGGTCAGCAGGTTTTGCCGGGAAACCGGCGTGTCCCAGTAGGCCCACACCAGGGTAATGGCGCTGGCGACTTCCAGCAAAATCAGTACCGCAATGCCACTCAGTAACAATTGGCACTGTTCAGTGACCACGCCATTGAACGGCGGAGCGGTTCGGGTTTGCGGAGACTGCGAAGACACCTTGATTATTATCCTCTGGCGTGTAGCCGAGTGTTTTTGTTTTCCAGTTTACCTATCGGCGCAGACAAGGGAAACCGCGATCTCGCTATCCATAGTGGCGTATTGCCATGCTGTCAGGGGCCACGGATGCGCCAGGCAGGCATCGCGCCAGCGGACATTCTGCTAAACTCCCGCGCCATGGATGACGTAACTTCCCTTATTGATGGCCTGAACCCGGCCCAGCGCGATGCGGTGGCTGCCGATGACCGACATTTACTGGTGCTGGCCGGTGCCGGCTCGGGCAAGACCCGGGTGCTGGTGCATCGCATCGCCTGGCAGATTGCCACCGAGCAGGCCTCGCCGTTCGGGATTCTGGCGGTGACCTTTACCAACAAGGCCGCTGCCGAGATGCGGGGCCGTATCGAGCAGTTGCTGGACATGTCCGCCGATGGCATGTGGGTGGGGACCTTCCACAGCATTGCCCACCGTCTGCTGCGGGCCCACTGGCAGGAGGCGAACCTTCCCCAGGGTTTCCAGATCATTGATGCCGACGACCAGATTCGTCTGATCAAGCGTGTGATCAAGGAGCTGGGGCTGGATGAACAGCGCTGGCCGGCCCGCCAGGCCACCTGGTTTATCAACGGCCAGAAGGACGAAGGCCTGCGCGCCAAACACATGGACGCCAATGGCGATCTGTTCGTGCAGACCATGCAGAAGATCTACTTCAGCTATGAAGAGGCCTGCGAGCGTAGTGGCCTGGTGGACTTCAACGAAATGCTGTTGCGGGTGCTCGAACTGTTCCGCGACAACGACGACCTGCGCGGTCACTATCAGCGTCGCTTCCGCCACATCCTGGTGGACGAGTTCCAGGATACCAACAGCATCCAGTACGCCTGGCTGCGGTTGCTGGCCAACGACGATAACGCCGTCACCATCGTCGGCGATGATGACCAGTCCATCTATGGCTGGCGCGGCGCCAAGATCGAGAACATCCACAAATTCAGCCGCGATTTCCCGGATACCCGCACCATCCGCCTGGAGCAGAACTACCGCTCCACCGGCACTATCCTGAAAGCCGCCAACGCGGTGATCAGTCACAACAGTGACCGGCTCGGCAAGGAACTGTGGACCGAAGGCAGCGATGGCGACCCGATCCGTCTCTATGCCGGCTTCAACGAAGTGGACGAAGCCCGTTTTATCGCCGGGCGGGTGGAAAAGCTGTTCCAGGAAGGGACCGCGCGGCGGGAAATGGCGGTGCTGTATCGCTCCAATGCCCAGTCCCGGGTACTGGAAGAAGCCTTCCTGCAGGCGGGTATTCCCTACCGCATCTATGGCGGCCAGCGCTTCTTCGAACGGGCGGAGATCAAGAACGCCCTGGCCTACCTGCGCCTGATCAGCCATCGGGATGCGGATGCCGCTTTCGAGCGGGTGGTGAACACCCCCACCCGGGGCATCGGCAACAAGACCCTGGAAAGCCTGCGCGAGCTGGCGCGCCAGCGCGGCGTGTCCCTGTGGGCTGCGGCCCAGGCACTGATCAGTGAGCAGTTACTTACCGCCCGGGCCACCAATGCGCTGGCGGTATTCCTGAATCTGGTGGTGCAGCTGGAGCAGCAGTGTGACGGTCTGTCGCTGGCGGAAACCACCGAACACGTGATCGAGGCCAGCGGTCTGGTGGCATTCCACGGTAAAGAGAAGGGCGAAAAGGGCCAGCAACGGCTGGAAAACCTGCGCGAGCTGGTCTCTGCCACGCGCGAGTTCGGTGACGAGGACGAAGACTCCGAACTGGACAGCCTCACCGCCTTTCTGGACCACGCCGCTCTGGAATCCGGCGAAGGCCAGGCCGATGCCCACGAGGACGCGGTGCAGATGATGACCCTGCATTCCGCCAAGGGGCTGGAATTCCCGGTGGTATTCATCACTGGCATGGAGGAGGGCCTGTTCCCCCATCAGATGTCCAGTGAGGAGCCCGGGCGGCTGGCCGAGGAACGCCGCCTCTGTTACGTGGGCCTGACCCGTGCCATGCGCGAACTGTATCTGACCCATGCGGAAAGCCGGCGCCTTTACGGCAACGAAAACTACAACCCGCCCAGCCGCTTCCTGCGCGAGATCCCTGCCGAATCCCTGGAAGAGATCCGCGCCCGTGCCGGATTCAGCCGGCCCGTTGGCGGGGCGGCACGGCCGATTCGGGAAACCGAGTCCAATGGTATCGATCTGGGCGCGCGGGTGTTGCACCCGAAATTCGGCGAGGGCACCGTATTGCATTTCGAAGGGCAGGGGCCCAATGCGCGCCTGCAGATCAACTTCGACGGTGCCGGCACCAAGTGGTTGGTCAGCCAGTACGCGCGGCTGGAAGTGATTTGAAGACAGACTGACGTCGGACCCCGTCCGGCCCGTCGACAAGAACAATCGGGCGGCTGTTCCCGGCTGCCAAATGATGGAGGATAACCCTTGGATCGTCGCAAATTCGTGTCCGCCCTCGGTCTGGGGCTGGGTGGCCTGGCATTGGCCGGTTGTGAAAAGAAAGACTGTCCGCCCACCGAGAGTGGCGTGGCGGCTGCGCCGGAAGCGGAAAAAAAAGCACCGGTACAGCAGACCTATGAATGGACGATGGTGACCACCTGGCCGAAGAACTATCCGGGCCTGGGTGTCGGTGCCAACCGGTTTGCTAAGCGCGTGGAAGAGATGTCCGCCGGGCGCATCAAGATCAAGGTGTACGGTGCCAAGGAGCTGGTGCCGGCTTTCGAGGTGTTCGATGCGGTCCGCCAGGGAAGCGCCGAGATGGGACACGGCGCCGCCTATTACTGGAAAGGCAAGCACCCGGCCACGCCGTTCTTCACTGCCGTGCCCTTCGGGCTCACCGCCCAGGAAATGAATGGCTGGTTGCACCATGGCGGCGGGCAAAAGCTGTGGGATGATCTGTATGCCCAGTTCAACCTGAAGCCGTTTGCCTGTGGCAACACCGGCACCCAGATGGCCGGCTGGTTCAACAAGGAAATCAACAGCGTGGAGGACCTGCAAGGTCTGAAGATGCGTATGCCGGGGCTGGCCGGTGAGGTGCTGGGCAAGGTGGGCGCCACGCCGGTACAGCTGCCTGGCGCCGAGGTATTCACCTCCATGCAAACCGGCGCCATCGATGCGGCGGACTGGGTGGGGCCGTACAACGACCGCTCCTTCGGTCTGCAACGGGTCGCCGAGTACTACTACTATCCGGGCTGGCAGGAACCGGGTCCGACCCTGGAGCTGACCATCAACAAGCAAGTCTGGGACAGCCTGCCCGCGGACCTGCAGGCGATCATCCGCTACGCCGCCCAGTCGGAAAACCAGGACATGCTCGACGAGTACACCGCCCAGAACAATGCGGCCCTCCAGGAGCTGGTCAACAAGCACGGGGTGAAACTGCGCCGGTTGCCGGACGATGTCCTCAAGGCCCTGAAGGAGGCCAGCGACGAGGTGATCGAAGCCCTGGTGGCCGACAACAGCGAAGCCCGCAAGGTGTACGAGTCCTACCGCAAATTCCGTGACGAATCGGTGGAATACATGGCGGTGGCGGAGCAGTCGTATATGAACGTGCGTAGTCAGTTGACAGTGGACAGTTGATAGTTGACAGCTCGCGGTCAGAGCTTGGTTTGTCTGCAGTGCAATGAGGCCGCGCCCAAAGTTTGGGCGCGGCCTCATTGCTTGTGAAACCTGCTACGGGTTCCCGCGAGCTGTCAATTGTCCACTATCAACTGTCAACTAATCCCTTGGCACCGCCCGGGTCCGGCCGGTGTCATCAATGGCCACGAAGGTGAAGTGCCCTTCGGTCACTTTCGACAGGGTGCCGGTGTCTTCCCGAATCCACACTTCCACCAGAATCTGCATGGAGCTGCGCCCCACGTCTTGCAGCTGGGTGTAGCAGCTCACCACCGCCCCAATGGGAACCGGGCGCAGGAAGGCCATGGAGTCGATGGCCACGGTGGCCACGCGGCCACGGGCTTTCTTGCGGGCGGTGACAGCACCGGCCAGATCCATCTGAGAAACCAGCCAGCCACCAAAGATATCGCCATTCCAGTTGGCGCTTTGCGGCATGGCAATGGTCTGGATGGCCAGTGTGCCGATGGGCTGGGGTATGTCGTCGGTGTTATCGGTCATGTTTGTTATCCGTAATATTTTGAGCCGGTGTTAAAGGAGAGGCTTTACACCGCCGTGCGGTAGTGCATTTACCCGTACAGTTGATCAGGGAGCCAGGTGGCCAGTTCCGGGAACAGCGCCAGTATACCCAGCATCAGCAACTGGATAATGATAAACGGTATCACGCCCTGGTAAATCTGCGCGGTTTTCACCTCTGGCGGCGCCACGCCGCGCAGGTAGAACAGGGCGAACCCGAAGGGTGGGGTCAGAAAGCTGGTTTGCAAGTTCAGGGCGATCATTACCCCCAGCCACACCGGGTCCAGCCCCATGGCCAGCAATACCGGACCGACAATGGGCACCACCACAAAGGTAATCTCGATAAAGTCGAGGATAAAGCCGAGCAGGAAGATCAGCAGCATCACCAGCAGGGTGGCGCCGATCACGCCGCCGGGCAGGCTCTCGAACAGGGCCTGGACCGCCTCTTCACCGCCGAAACCGCGAAACACCAGAGAAAACAGGCTGGCACCGATCAGGATCATGAATACCATGGCGGTGACCCGGCTGGTGGCGCGTACCACCTGACCGAGAATCTGCCGGTTCAGGTGCCGGTTGCCGGCGGCCAGCAACAGGGCGCCGAAGGCCCCAACGCCGGCGGCCTCGGTGGGTGTGGCCTTGCCGGTGAGGATGGAGCCCAATACAGCGGCAATCAACAGCAGCGGCGGAATCAGGCCTGCCAGCAGCGGGCGCCAGCCGCGGGGCGCCCCGTCATCGGCCTGAAATGCCGGCGCCCACTGGGGTTTCAACAGGCTGATGGTGACCACATACAACAGATACAGCCCCACCAGAATCAGGCCGGGGATCAGCGCGCCGACAAACAGATCGCCCACCGAGACCGTATCCAGGGACCACAGCCCCTGTTTGAGCTGGGCTTCCTGATAGGCATTGGCCAGCACATCGCCCAGCAGCACCAGCGCGATGGAGGGCGGGATGATCTGGCCCAGGGTGCCGGTGGCACAGATCAGGCCGGTGGAGAGTTGGGGTTGATAGCCCTGACGGAGCATGGTGGGCAGCGACAGCAGTCCCATGGTGACCACGGTGGCGCCGACGATGCCGGTGCTGGCGGCCAGCAAGGCGCCCACCAGAATGATGGCCACGCCCATGCCACCGGGAAGGCCGCCGAACAGCTGCCCCATGCTGGCCAGCAGTTTTTCCGCCACCCGGGATTTCTCCAGCATCACCCCCATGAACACGAACAGGGGCACCGCCATCAGGGTGGTGTTATCAATGATGCCGAACAGCCGGTTGGGAACAAAGGTCAGGTCCGCCGGGCTGAAGGTGCCGGTCACCATGCCGGCCGCAGCGAACAGCAGGGCGGTGCCGCCCAACACAAAGGCCACCGGGTAGCCGCTGAGCAGCACCAGGCACACCACCACAAACATCAGCAGGGGAATCCATTCCATCACAGGCCCTCCCCGGGGTGATCCTGGGGAGCGGGCAGGGCGGCCCCCAGCAGGGTCAGGCTGTGACGCAACAGCTCCGCCAGGGCCTGCACGGTGAGCAGGGCGGGCAGGATCAGCAGCAGGGTTTTCAGCAGATACACAAAGGGCAGGCCGCCATTGGCGGAGGCTTCCTGCTCGCGCCAGCTACTGGCCACATAGTCCAGCGACAGCCAGAAAAGGGCCCCGCAAACCGGCAACAACAGAAACAGGGTGCCCAGCACATTCACCCAGGCACGCCCCCGGGGGCTGAAACGCTGGTAGAGCACATCCACCCGTACATGCTCGTCCTCGGCAAGAGTATAGGCAATTCCCAGCATAAACAGACTGCCATGCAGGTAGGTGAGCGATTCCTGCAGGGCGATATTGCCGATCCCGAAGCCGTAACGGAGCACCACCACCAGCACCATGCCCAGTACCAATAACAGGGCGAGCCAGGCGCTGCCGCGGCCCACCCGGGTAGTAAACCCGGTCAAGCGTTGCTGCCAGCGAAATAGTTGTTGTGTCATAAATAGCCTATGTGACCCCCCGGGCCCGGTTGCAGGCCGGGGAATACCGAGAAAGCGGGCATTATACGGGGCCTGTGGGGCAGGGCCAGCCCGTGGCGGTGACCGGGAAGATTTCCCGGATCACAGTGGGGCCATCTTCCTGTAATGTTGTTGTCACAAACCCTCTCTAGCATGCGCGGTGCTGAAACATGAACTGGTTTGCAACGATTGCAAGAACAAAACCGGGGTGGGGTCGTTACCTGACAAGCGCCGGTGCCATGTAACTAGGAGGCTTAACCGTGAACTTCAAGATGAAAGCAACTTTGGCAGGTGCCGCTGCAGCACTGGCCATGGCCAGCGTACCGGGCACCGCTATGGCCCGTGACACTATCTCTATCGTGGGTTCCTCCACGGTATATCCGTTCGCCACCGTGGTGGCTGAGCGTTTCGGTCGTACCGGTAACGCCACCCCGAAAATCGAATCCACCGGTTCCGGCGGCGGCATGAAGCTGTTCTGTCAGGGCGTGGGCACCCAGCACCCGGACATCACCAACGCGTCCCGTCGCATGAAGAAGTCCGAGTTCGAGCTGTGCCAGAGCAACGGTGTGAAAGACATCACCGAAGTGAAGGTCGGTTACGACGGTATCGTGATTGCCAACTCCGTGAAGGGCGAGCAAATCGACCTGTCCCTGCGTGACATCTTCCTGGCCCTGGCCAAGGACGTGCCGAACCCGGATGGCAGCGAAGAGCTGGTAGCCAACCCCTACAAGACCTGGAAAGAAGTGAACCCGGCTCTGCCCAACACCAAGATCGAAGTACTGGGCCCGCCGCCGACTTCCGGCACCCGTGATGCCTTCAACGAACTGGCCATCGAAGGCGGCTGCAAAACCTTCCCCTGGCTGAAGGCCATCAAGGACGAAGACAAATCCAAGTACAAGGCGATCTGCCGCAGCGTACGTGAAGACGGCGCCTACGTGGAAGCTGGCGAGAACGACAACCTGATCGTGCAGAAACTGGAAAAGAACCCGGCTGCCTACGGTGTGTTCGGTTACTCCTTCCTGGACCAGAACCGCGGTGTGGTACAGGCTGCCAACGTGGACGGTGTTGAGCCCACTTTCGACGCCATCGGTTCCGGCGACTACCCGGTATCCCGTTCCCTGTTCTTCTACGTGAAGAAAGCCCACGTGGGTGTGGTACCGGGCATCGAAGGTTACGTGAAAGAGTTCACCAGCGAGAAAGCCTGGGGTAACAACGGTTACCTGTCCGAGAAAGGCCTGATCCCGCTGGGTGATGACCTGCGCAAGAGCATGGCCAAACAGGCTCGCAGCCTGAAGTCCATGACTGGCGAAGAGTTGTAAGGAAAGAAAAAAAGCATGGATGCTTTCGGCCCGGTGGTGTTTGCCACCGGGCTTTTTCGCCCCTGAGAAACCCGCGTTTGTTCCACCAAGATCATTGCGGTGATTTTGCTTGAGCAAATCCGATCGGAGTACTACATGCAAACCGGAAACCTGCTGTTGCTGCTGGTGGTGATGGTGGCCGGCGCCTACTACCTGGGGCATCGCCGCTCCTACGCGCTGGCCAGACCGTTGGGGGGCATTCGCCACCTGCACTCGCTGCCGTTCTACTTTGCCATGCGCTCAGCCATGTGGTGCGCGATTCCGGCCATGGTGGTACTGGCACTGTGGCTGGCGTTCGATGACAGCATCATTCGTCAGCAGGTACTGGCCAGTCTGCCGCAGCAGCTGCAGCCCACGGATGCTTCCAGCTACAACCTGACCCTGAGCAAGATCCAGAACGTGGCCAGCGGCGCGCTGCCTACCAGCTTTGTGGAGCCACCAATCGCCGAAGCGGCGCAGCGGTTGCAGTCTCTCAAGCAGACCAGCGCCATGGCGCTGACCGTAGTGGTGATTGTGCTGTGTATGCTCGGTGGCGCCTGGGCCTGGCTCAAGGTGTCACCGCAGCTGCGCGCCCGCCAGCAGGTGGAGCGGGTGCTGCAGACCATCTTCATGTTGTGTGCCACGGTGGCGATTCTCACCACCGTGGGCATTGTGCTGTCGGTACTGTTCGAATCGATTCGCTTCTTCGGCAGGGTGCCGGTCACGGATTTCCTGTTCGGGTTGCAGTGGAGTCCGCAGACCGCCCTGCGCGCGGACCAGGTGGCCTCCGGCGGTGCCTTCGGTGCGGTGCCCCTGTTCATGGGGACCCTGCTGATTTCCGCCATTGCCCTGCTGGTGGCGGTGCCGGTGGGCTTGATGTCAGCTATCTACCTGGCGGAATACGCCAGCAACCGGGTGCGCACGGTGGCCAAGCCGGCGCTGGAAGTGTTGGCCGGGGTGCCCACCGTGGTCTACGGCTTCTTTGCGGCATTGACCGTGGCACCGTTCATTCGCGGGCTGGGGGAGTCCATCGGTCTGAATGTGGCATCCGAGTCGGCCCTGGCCGCCGGCCTGGTGATGGGCATCATGATTATCCCCTTCGTGTCCTCCCTGGCCGATGACGTGATTACTGCGGTGCCCCAGGCCATGCGTGACGGTTCCCTGGGCCTGGGTGCCACCAAGAGCGAAACCATCAAGAAGGTGATTTTCCCGGCGGCCCTGCCGGGGATCATGGGGGGCATCCTGCTGGCCGCATCCCGGGCCATTGGTGAAACCATGATCGTGGTGATGGCCGCCGGTCTGGCCGCCAACCTCACCGCCAATCCGCTGGAAGCGGTGACCACCATCACTGTGCAGATCGTCACCCTGCTGACCGGTGACCAGGAATTCGACAGCGCCAAGACGCTGGCCGCCTTTGCCCTGGGGTTGATGCTGTTTATCACCACCCTGGTCATGAATATCTTCGCGCTGCATATCGTGAAGAAATACCGTGAGCAGTACGACTAGCGTCGGGAGAGATTGAGAGATGAGCGAAACCACGGAAAAAGTCCGCAAGACGCTGGCCCGCCGTTACCGGGCAGAGAAACGCTTCAAGGCCTTCGGTATCGGTTCCATTGCCATCGGCCTGATGGCGCTGGTGCTGCTGTTCACCGACATCATCGGCAAGGGCCACAGTGCGTTTGTCGAGCATGAAATTCAGCTGCCGATCACCTTCGACGCCGAGGTGCTGGATATCAGCAACCCCCGCGACGAGGACGAACTGAACTACGGGAATTATCAGGGTGTGATTCGCGACGCCCTGGCCGAGCGCTTTCCCAGTGTGGAAGGTCGTCAGGATACCCGCGCCCTCAACCAGCTGGTGAGCACCGGTGCCGGTTATGCCCTGCGTGATATGCTGCGCGAGGATCCTTCCCTGCTGGGTGAGACCCGTACCCTCTGGCTGCTGGCCGATGACGATGTGGATCTGTTTCTCAAGGCCAATGAAAAACAGCGTGAGGACAGCCGCCTGAATGCCAAACAGCGTGAGTGGGTGGCCGAGCTGGAAGCGTCCGGCGAAACCCGCGTGGTGTTCAACCAGTCCCTGTTCAGCTACGGGGATTCACGCGAGCCGGAGCAGGCCGGCATTCTTGGGGCCATCCTTGGCTCCCTGTTCACCATGATCGTTACCCTGGTGCTCAGCTTCCCCATCGGGGTGGCGGCGGCGGTCTATCTGGAAGAATTCGCGCCCAAGAACAAGTTCACCGACTTTATTGAAGTGAACATCAACAACCTGGCGGCGGTGCCGTCCATCATCTTCGGTTTGCTGGGCCTGGCGGTGATCATTGGCCTGTTTGGTCTGCCCCGCTCGGTGCCGCTGGTAGGCGGTATCGTGCTGACGCTGATGACTCTGCCGACCATCATTATTTCCAGCCGTGCCGCCATCAAGGCGGTGCCGCCGAGCATTCGTCAGGCTGCGTTGGGTCTGGGCGCCTCCAAGATGCAGGTTGTGCTGCACCATGTGCTGCCGCTGGCCCTGCCCGGCATGCTCACCGGCGCCATTATCGGCATGGCCCAGGCCCTGGGTGAAACCGCACCGCTGCTGATGATCGGCATGGTGGCCTTTATCGTGGATCTGCCCGCCGGGCCGCTGGATGCCGCCACGGTACTGCCGGTACAGATCTACCTGTGGGCGGACAGCCCGGAACAATCATTCGAAGCGTTGGCGTCGGCCGCCATCATGGTGTTGCTGGCTTTCCTGATCACCATGAACACCCTGGCGGTGGTACTGCGCAAGCGCCTTGAGCGGCGCTGGTAACGGACCGGCAACGAGGAATCGAGTTATGGAAACCGCACAGCAACTGGACAAACGTTCTCTGGGCAACAATGATGCGGCCAAAGACAAGGCCATTAAAGAGCAGGACACAATGACACAAGACACCCCCTATCCCGAACAGACTGTCGGCAGCCCCTATGTGGATGATCCGAAAATGCGCCTGCGCGATGTGGAGGTGTTTTACGCCGACAACCAGGCGATCCACGGCGTCAGCCTGGATATCGGCAAGAACGAGGTGGTGTCCCTGATCGGCCCGTCCGGCTGCGGCAAGTCCACCTTCCTGCGCTGCCTGAACCGCATGAACGACACCATCGATATCTGCCGGGTGAAAGGGGATCTGCGTCTGGAAGATCAGGATCTCTACGATCCCAAGCTGGATGTGGTGGAGCTGCGCGCCCGGGTGGGCATGGTGTTCCAGAAGCCCAACCCCTTCCCCAAGTCGATCTACGACAACGTAGCCTATGGGCCGCGTATCCATGGTCTGGCCAACAAGAAATACGACCTGGACGAGATCGTGGAAAACAGCCTGCAGAAAGCCGGCCTGTGGAACGAAGTGAAGGACCGGCTGCACTCGCCGGGTACCGGCCTGTCCGGCGGTCAGCAGCAGCGTCTGTGTATTGCCCGCACCATCGCGGTGAGCCCGGAAGTGGTGCTGATGGATGAGCCCTGCTCCGCGCTGGACCCCATCGCCACCGCCAAGATCGAGGAGCTGATCTCCGAGCTGAGCGAGTCCTACACCATTGCCATCGTCACCCACTCCATGCAGCAGGCCGCGCGGGTATCCCACCGTACCGCCTACTTCCACCTGGGGCGGTTGATCGAAATGAATGACACCGACACCGTGTTCACCAAGCCGGAACACGATCTGACGGAAGCCTATATCACCGGCCGCTTCGGTTAAGGGGAGCAAGACACAATGGATCGCATGCATTTTGGTGAGCACAGCTCAACCCAGTTCAATGAGGCGCTGGAATCCATCCGCAACAATCTGATGGAGATGGGCGGCCTGGTGGAAAAGCAGGTGGTGGATGCCTTGCAGGCATTGCTGCATGCGGATTCCGACCTGGCCCAGAAGGTGCTGGATACGGAAGACAAGGTCGACAAGCTGGAAATGCTGATCGACGAGGAATGCACCCGGGTGCTGGCCCTGCGTCAGCCCGCCGCGTCGGACCTGCGTCTGATCATTGCCGTCACCAAGGCGGTCTCCGATCTGGAACGGATCGGTGATGAATCCGCCAAGATTGCCCGCATGGGCCAGCAGCTGGCGGAAGAGGGCGAGTCTCCGCGCGGTTACGTGGAAGTGCGCCACATCGGCAACCATGTGCGCAACATGCTGCGCGACACCCTGGATGCCTTTGCCCGCTTCGATGCCAAGAAAGCCCTCTCCGTGGCCGCCGAGGATAACGAGGTGGACCTGGAGTATCGCAGCGCCATGCGTTCGCTGGTCACCTTCATGATGGAAGACCCGCGCTCCATTACCCGGGTGCTTAACATCATCTGGTCCCTGCGTGCACTCGAGCGAATCGGTGACCATGCCCGCAACATCGGCGAGCAGGTTATCTACCTGGTGGAAGGCAAGGATGTACGCCACATCACCGTGGATGAGATCGAAGCCAAGCTGAAGAAATAACAGGCAGCTCCGAGCAAAACCTCACTACGTAGCGACTGTAGGAGCGCCTCTCGAGGCGCGAACCTCGCGTAGCGCGGAAATCGCCCGCTGAAGCCGCAGAAGCGAGTGACGAGTTTCGAGTAACGAAAAGCAAAACCGGTTTTGATCTTCGAAACTCGCTTCTCGCAACTCGGAACTTTGCATCATCGCGCCGCCAGCGACGCTCCTACAGGACCCTTATAAAGGCCGTGCCCGTTTCGGGCGCGGCCTTTTGCCTTTCCGGCATCGTCACAAAACTTTCCCGCGTTGCAGCTTGAAGCTTGTCGCTTGCAGCTTTAATATCCGTATTTCCGAATATACGAATACAGGGCGGTCAATGCTCACTCCCACCCAGCTTTGCAAATGCCTCGGCGATGATCTGCGCCTGAGTCTGGTTTGTCTGTTACACGGCCAGGAAGAGGTGTGTGTCTGTGATCTGGTGGATGCCCTCGAGGCACCACAGTCCACCGTGTCCCGTCACCTGGCGCAGCTGCGCCAGTGCCAGCTGGTGGTGGCGCGGCGGCAGGGTACCTGGATGCATTACCGCATCAATCCGGAGTTGCCTGACTGGGCCCAACAGACCCTGGCAAGCCTGGTCCCGCCGGCCTGCCAGGCGTTGTCCCTGACCCTTCCCGTTTCTGCCTGCTGTGAGAACTGACATGACACTACAACCCATGACGATTCTGGTGCTGTGCACCGGCAACTCCTGTCGTTCGATCATCGGCGAAGCATTGATCAATGCGCTGGGCCAAGGCCGCTTTCGGGGTCTCAGTGCCGGTAGTCATCCTACCGGTCAGGTCAATCCGGGTGCGCTGGCAGTGCTGGCCCGTCACGGCATTACCGCGGCAAACCCGGCCTCCAAGTCCATGGACGATCTGGCCGATGAAGAGATTGATCTGATTATTACCGTCTGCGACAGCGCTGCCGGGGAAGCCTGCCCGGTGTGGCTGGGCGATGTGCCGAAACTGCATTGGGGGCTGCCGGACCCGGCTCATGCGCAAGGCACAGACGAGGAGATTGCCGCGGCCTTCGAGGCGACCTACCAGCAGCTGGAGCAACGTCTTCAGGCGCTGTTTGCCGTGTCCCTGGATGAACTCAATGAGAACGGCTTGGTGGCCTGCGGCGAAAAAATCCACCGGGAACTGGGTGGCCACTGATGCCGTTTTTCGAACGTTACCTGAGCGTCTGGGTGGGGCTGGCGATTATCGCCGGGGTTGGCCTGGGGCTGGCGGTGCCGCCGCTTTTTCAAGCGGTGGCGGCGTTTGAGTACGCCCATGTGAACCTGGCGGTGGCGGTGTTTATCTGGGTGATGGTCTACCCGATGATGATCCAGATCGACTTCACCGCCATCAGGAAAGTGGGTCAGAACCCACGGGGGTTGCTGCTCACTCTGGTGATCAACTGGCTGATCAAGCCGTTCACCATGGCGGCGCTGGGCTGGGTGTTCTTCAAGGTGCTGTTCGCCGGCTGGGTGGACCCGCAGACCGCCACTGAGTACATCGCCGGCATGATCCTGCTGGGCGTGGCGCCCTGTACCGCCATGGTGTTTGTGTGGAGTCACCTGACCAAGGGCGACGCCAACTACACCCTGGTACAGGTGTCGGTGAACGACATCATCATGGTGTTTGCCTTCGCGCCCATTGCCGCTCTGTTGCTGGGCGTCAGCGATATCACCGTTCCCTGGGATACGCTGTTGTTGTCCGTGGTGCTCTATGTGGTGCTGCCCTTGATCGCCGGTTTCCTCACCCGCCAGATACTGGTGGCAAAAGGCGGTGAGGAAAAAGTGGCGCGTTTTGTCCACACCCTCAAACCGATCAGCGTCATGGGGTTGCTGGCCACGGTGGTGTTGCTGTTCGGCTTCCAGGCGGAAACCATTCTCGCCAAGCCCCTGGCCATCGTGCTGATCGCCATCCCGCTGCTGATCCAGACCTACGGCATTTTTGTGATCGCCTTCTGGGCGGCCCGCCGTCTTCGACTGAAGCATAATGTGGCCGGCCCTGCCTGCCTGATCGGCACCAGTAACTTCTTCGAGTTGGCAGTGGCCGTGGCCATCAGCCTGTTCGGCCTGCACTCCGGCGCCGCTCTGGCCACGGTGGTGGGCGTGCTGGTGGAAGTGCCGGTGATGCTGACGCTGGTGGCGATCGTGAATCGCACCCCCCACTGGTTCGAAGAAAATCCTGCGTAACCCTGTAGGAGCCCATGCTTGCATGGCGATCAAGTTGCGAGGATCGAGTAACGCGGTTTGAACCCCGGTTTTCGCAACTCGAAACTCGCTCCTCGCTACGGTCTTGCCCGAGGCATTGGCTCCTACAAACAATGAGAGCGTCGATGAAAGATCTACCCAATCTCGATAACGATTGTTTCCAGGTCCCCACCACAGAAAAGGTATTCCGGGATCAGCCGTCCACTCACAAGCCGCGCATCCTGTTGTTGTACGGTTCATTGCGCCAGCGGTCCTTCAGCCGTCTGGCGGTGGAGGAAGCTGCCCGTCTGCTGGAGGCCATGGGAGCCGAACCGCGGATTTTTCATGCCGACGGCCTGCCGCTGCCGGACAGTGAGGATGCCAGCCACCCCAAGGTGAAGGAGCTGCGTGATCTGGTGACCTGGAGTGAAGGGATGGTGTGGTGTTCGCCGGAGCGCCATGGCGCCATGACCGGCATCATGAAAGCGCAGATCGACTGGATTCCCCTGTCGCTGGGGGCGGTGCGTCCTACCCAGGGCAAGACCCTGGCGGTGATGCAGGTGTGTGGCGGCTCGCAATCGTTCAATGCGGTCAACCAGCTCCGCGTGCTGGGCCGCTGGATGCGCATGCTCACCATCCCCAATCAGTCGTCGGTGCCGAAAGCGTTTCTTGAGTTCGATGAAAACGACCGCATGAAACCATCCGGTTTCTATGATCGTATTGTCGATGTGATGGAAGAGCTGGTGAAGTTCACCCTGCTTACCCGCGACCGCAGCGACTACCTCACCGATCGCTATTCCGAGCGCAAGGAAAGCGCTGAAGAATTAATGAAACGGGTGAATCAGCGCAGCCTGTAAGGGGATCCTGATGGCAGGAAGTTCCCGTTGGAGCTTTGCTCGCAAAGCGAAAGATCAGCCGTTGGCACGGCGTCAAAATAAAGCCTTTCGCCTTGCAAGCAAGGCTCCAACGGTTGAATGAGTGATCCGTCAGACCGCCCGGATCACAAATCCCTGACGCGGCAGGTGTACATGCACCCGGCCCACGACGTCTTCGTCCCGCGCCACGATCCAGCGCTCATCGGTGCTGGCCACCAGAGTGCCTTCCACCGGAATGCGGCCGTAGTCGTTCGGCGCCACGCTCACGGTCTTGCCGAGCAGTGCCTGGTCCTGGGTGGAGTCGGGCAGGTCACGGGGGCTGGCGGCACGGGCCTGTTCCAGGGCCTGGTCGGCGCTGATCGGGGTGCTGTTGCCCTGCCCATAGGCCTGCAGGCGATCCAGCCAGGCATTCACTTTCGGGTAGCGTTTGAAGCGGGGCTGTTCCGCCAGATCACGCTGGAACCACAGGCTATGGTAGGCGGAAAAATCGCCGGCGTTGGGGCTGTCGCCAAACAGGAAGGACTGGGATTCCAGCTTCCCCTCCAGGTCGGTCAGGTGGGCTTCGACCATCCGCTTCATCTGTTTCGGGCTGTTGGTTTTCACCTTGGCCTTGCTGCCCATGGCGATGCGGTCCCACAACAGGCGACCGAGATCCAGCAGCGAGGATTCCTTGAGCACCTTGCGCAGCAGGGTCAGGTTGCCGGCGGAAATAATGCAGGCGAGAAAGATGTCCAGATCCACCCGGGCGACAAATTCCTGCACCTGGGCGTCACAGTTGTCGGCGACCAGTTCCGGCTTGTTGGCCAAGCGGGCAATTTCCTGGCTGATGATGCGGGTATCACAGAATACATCGGCGCCGCTCTGTGCCACCGGGATTTTCCGGTAACCCCCGGCAAGGGGGGCCAGTTGTGGCCGCGGCGGCATTTCGCTCACGGTGACCGATTGCCAGTCCAGACCGGCGTAGCCGAGCATGGCCCGCACCTTTTCGGAAAAGGGGGACAGGGCGTAGTGGTGCAGAATCAGGTCTGACATGGGGTCTCCGTTGTCAATGAAATGGCGGTTGCACTAGTAACACGAAGGCATTGGACGCAGCGTGAAGATTTAGTGATGGGGGCTGACGCCAAACCAGGTTGTCAGGCCCATCTCCATGGATTGTTCGGTGCTGCCAAACCAGATTTGGCCATCCTGGATCATGCATTGCAGTTGCATGGTGCGTTGCATCAACGGGGCCAGCGTCGCTTCGCTGTCCGGGTCTACGTGAACAATATGCAGGTTGCTGAAGCGGGTCACCTTGTTCTTCATGGTGTCCCACCACACCTGGGGTGCGCGGGCGCCATAGGTGTAAATCGTCACCTGCCGGGCCAGGCCGCACGCCTTGCGGAGGCGTTTCTCGTCGGGCATGCCCAGTTCAATCCAGTGCTCCAGGGTGTCGTCCGGGTTGCGCTGCCACAGGTCCGGCTCGTCGGTGCTGGACAGGCCGCGGGTAAAGGCCAGGTCTTCGTGGGCATTCAGGGCAAAGGCCAGCAGCCGCAACATCATCCGCGATTCGGTTTCCGACGGGTGCAGCGCCACGGTCAGATTATGGGTGGCGTAGTAGTCCCGGTCCATGTCGGACACGGTCAATTCGGCTTTATAAATGGTGGCGGTCAGGGCCATGGTATTTCCTGGTCTGAAGTCGGACGTCGGATGTCTGACGCTAAAACATTGTCGGCGAGATGTCTGCCAGGCGTCCGACTTTTGACGTCAGACGTCCGACCCTTACAGTAATGCAATTATCCCAAAGCCGATAAACAGCACGGCACTTAGACGATGCGCCCAGGTTTCCAGTTTGTCGCCGCCAAACTGGTGCGCCAGCCAGATCACCGGCAGGTTGGCGGCGATCATGCCCAGGGTGGAGCCGCCCAGCACCGGCCAGAATTGATCCTTGAACTGCACCGCCAGAGCAATGGTGGCGAGCTGGGTCTTGTCACCGATCTCGGCAATGAAGAACAGTACCAGCGCGGTCAGGAAGGGGCCGAAGCGGGGATCATCATCCACTTTTTCGTCATCGTCGGGTATCAGCATCCACAGACCCAGGCCCATAAAGCTGATGCCGAGAATCCAGCGTAGCCAGTCTCCGGGAATGGCCCCGGCCAGCCAGTCGCCGAACCACACGGACACGCCATGGTTGAGCAGGGTAGCAACCAGTACGCCTGCCAGGATCGGCCAGGGTTTGCGGAACTTGAGAATCAGTGCCAGGGATAACAGCTGGGTCTTGTCGCCGATTTCGCCGAGGCCAACCAGCAGGAAAGAGCTGAGTAGAGCTTCCATGAACGTTTCCAGAGGGGCGGGATTGCGACACAGAGACACCACCGGTCAATCCCGCCCCTGCGGAATACCAGCGATGTCTCAGGTCTCGTCAATCCGCAATCCGCGAGGGTGCGGGCGTGGACGCCATGCGCATGAGGCGCAACTATGTTGACGGCCACCAGGAGGCTCAAGCGCTCTAGCGACTACTCCCCCAAGACGGGGCAAACCTTAGCGGCAATATTGGGTGCGGGCAAGTACAATGGGGCTGCATCCCCCTTCGCCGTTGGAGTCTTGCTCGCAAGGCGAAGAGGTAATTTCGGGTCTTCGCCTTGCAAGCAAGGCTCCAACGCCATCGAGAGCAGATCATGAGTGAAGAACGCCTGGTCGATATCGAAACCAAACTGGCCTACCAGGAAGACCTGGTTCAGCACCTGAACAAGGTGATCAGCGACCAGCAGGGAAAAATCGACGAGCTGGAAAAGGTGTGCCGCAAACTGGTGGACCGGGTGCTGGACCTGTCCGAGGAAATGGCCGCGTCACGCATCGAGGATGCACCGCCGCCGCATTATTAAAAGACAGCTTCAAGCCGCAAGCTGCAACGCGAACTGGCTCGTTTTTGGATCTGCAAGCAAAGAGGCCGCGCCCAATTTTTTGGGCGCGGCCTCATCAGTTCTGGTCCGCAATGGACTTGCTCGTGTTGCAGCTTGTAGCTTGCGGCTTGATTCTCTTCAGGCAGGAACCGGCTCGCCCTGGGCGATTTCACCGTTACGCTCGGAGACCTGGCCATTCAGGGTGAACAGGTCATACAGTACGCCGAAGCCGAGCAGGCCCAGCGTCAGCAGGTAGAGCACCCCGGTGCCGATCTTGCCCATGTAGAAGCGGTGGGCGCCGAAGATACCGAGAAACAGCATCAGTACCCAGGCCACGCTGTAGTCGGTCTCGCCGCTCTTGAACTGGTTATTGGCGTCCCGGTTCATGCCCGGAATCAGGAAGGCATCCACGATCCAGCCGATCAGTAACAGCCCGGCGGTCAACATCCACAGCAGGCCGGTGAGCTGGCGGCCATAGTAAAACCGGTGGTAACCGAAGATCCCGCCGAAAAACCATAGCAGATAGCCGATGGGTGTCAGGTGCGTTTCTTTTTGTTGTTGCATGGGTTTTCCCCTCCATTGGTAAAGTAAAAAGCGTCCCTGCGGTTACCGGATCATCCCGTCACAGATAACGGGTATGTGTAGGAGCTATGCTTGCATGGCGAACCTGCCTGCGGGTGGTTCGCCATGCAAGCATAGCTCCTACAGCCTATTCGTAGGCCGGGTTATTACCTCTATTCCGTGTCCTCAATGCTCAATCCCCGCGTGGCCACATCCAGGCTGGAGGCGTCGGTCTCGTTGCCCAGTTTGATCATCAGGCGCAGATCGTTGGGCGAATCCGCGTGGAGCATAGCGT
Organism: Alcanivorax sp. DSM 26293; assembly: GCF_900107995.1. Classification (GTDB taxonomy): domain Bacteria; phylum Pseudomonadota; class Gammaproteobacteria; order Pseudomonadales; family Alcanivoracaceae; genus Alcanivorax. The sequence continues at coordinate 87,268 of NZ_FNUM01000009.1, forward strand.
CTTCGTAGGTGATTTCCCCGGCGGAGTAGAGATCATAGAGTGCCTGGTCGAAGGTCTGCATGCCCTGTTCCCGGGACTTGCTCATCAGCTGCTTGAGCATGTGCACTTCGCCCTTGCGGATATGATCCTGAACCAGCGGCGTACCCAGCAAGACCTCAATGGCCGCACGGCGACCCTTGCCGTCCGGGGTGGGAATCAGTTGCTGGGCAACGATGCCCTTCAGGTTCAGGGACAGATCCATCCACAGCTGGCCGTGACGGTCTGCCGGGAAGAAGTGGATGATCCGGTCCAGCGCCTGGTTGGCGTTGTTGGCGTGCAGGGTGGCCAGACAGAGGTGGCCGGTTTCCGCGAAGGCGATGGCCTTGTCCATGGTTTCCGGGGTCCGGATCTCACCGATCAGAATCACGTCCGGTGCCTGACGCAGGGTGTTCTTCAGCGCCACATCGAAGGACTCGGTATCGATGCCCACCTCGCGCTGGGTGACGATACAGCCCTGATGCTGATGGATGAATTCGATGGGGTCCTCAATGGTAATGATGTGACCCTTCGAGTTCTTGTTGCGGTGGCCGATCATGGAGGCCAGCGAGGTGGACTTACCGGTACCGGTGGCGCCCACAAAGATCACCAGGCCCCGCTTGGTCATGGCCAGTTCCTTGATCACTGGCGGCAGTCGCAGATCATCCACATTGGGAATCTTGGTCTCGATGCGACGCAGGACCATGGCCACCAGATTCCGCTGATAGAAAGCGGACACCCGAAAACGGCCGACGCCCCGGGCAGAGATGGCGAAGTTGCACTCGTGGTGCGCCACGAATTCCTTGCGCTGCTGCTCGGTCATCACGCCGAACACGATATCCCGGGTCATGTCCGGGGTCAGCGCGCTCTTGGTGACCGGCAAAATCTTGCCGTTCACTTTCATGCTGGGGGGCACGCCGGCGGTAATGAACAGGTCGGACCCGCCTTTCTGCACCATCAGTTTGAGGAGCTCTTCGAATTCCATCTGTCATTCTCCTCGTTAGATTGAGTCCGGGCTCTTGGCTTTTTCCCGCGCCACTTCACGGGATACCAGCCCTTTCTGCACCAGGCCCTGCAGGCACTGATCCAGGGTCTGCATGCCCAGGGCGCCACCGGTCTGGATGGCGGAATACATCTGCGCCACTTTATCTTCGCGGATCAGGTTCCGGATCGCCGGGGTACCAATCATGATTTCATGGGCCGCCACCCGGCCGCCGCCGTTCTTTTTCATCAGGGTCTGGGAAATCACCGCTTGCAGTGATTCCGACAGCATGGAACGGACCATGGATTTTTCTTCGGCGGGGAACACGTCCACCACCCGGTCAATGGTCTTGGCGGCGGAGGTGGTGTGCAGGGTGCCGAACACCAGGTGACCGGTTTCTGCCGCGGTCAGTGCCAGACGGATGGTTTCCAGATCCCGCATTTCCCCCACCAGAATGATGTCCGGATCTTCCCGCAGGGCCGAGCGCAGTGCTTCGGCGAAGCCCAGGGTGTCACGGTGCACTTCCCGCTGGTTGACCAGACACTTCTTGGATTCGTGCACGAATTCGATGGGGTCCTCGATGGTGAGGATATGCTCGTAGCGGGAATCGTTGATGTAGTCGATCATCGCCGCCAGGGTGGTGGACTTACCGGAACCGGTGGGCCCGGTAACCAGCACAATGCCCCGTGGCATCTCGGAAATCTTCTGGAACACCTTGCCCATGCCCAGGTCTTCCATGGTCAGCACTTTCGAGGGAATGGTCCGGAATACCGCACCGGCGCCCCGGTTGTGGTTGAAGGCGTTGACCCGGAAACGGGCCACGCCGGGCACCTCGAAGGAGAAATCGGTTTCGAAGAATTCCTCGAAGTCCTTGCGCTGCTTGTCGTTCATGATGTCGTAGATCAGCGCGTGGACTTCCTTGTGCTCCATGGCCGGCAGATTGATGCGGCGCACGTCCCCGTCTACGCGGATCATCGGTGGCAGGCCGGCGGACAAGTGAAGGTCGGAAGCGCCGTTTTTGGCGCTGAAGGCGAGCAGCTCGGTAATATCCATGGGTGTCTACTTGGGTTGTCTGGTATTGAAAGGGAGCCCGATGCCCCCTTTTGTTATTATGTCGGCAGCCTGAAACCGGCTTCCTCAGAAATTCGTCGCATGCCTAAAGTAACCCGACCTCTTGAGCCGTTCAATAATGACAGACTCCAAAAGCCCACTGGCGCAAGTTAATACGCAAATAAATGCATTTTGTGAGCAGTCCGGTCGCGCCAGCGACAGTGTGCAGCTGTTGGCGGTGAGCAAGACCCGCACAGCGGATGAAGTGGCCCGTCTGGCTGACCAGGGGCAGCGGCACTTCGGCGAGAACTATCTGCAAGAGGGTCTGGACAAGATAGCGGCGCTGCAGGGCAAGGAGCTGGTGTGGCATTTCATCGGCCCGATCCAGTCCAACAAGACGCGCGATATCGCGGCCCATTTTGACTGGGTGCACTCCGTGGACCGGCTAAAAGTGGCCCGCCGGCTCAGTGACCAGCGGCCGACGGGGTTGGCGCCGCTGAATGTCTGTATCCAGGTGAATGTGGACGATGAAGACAGCAAAAGCGGCATTCCGCTGGATGCGGTGCCTGCCCTGGCAGAGCAGATTGCAGCCTTGCCCAACCTGCGCCTGCGCGGGCTGATGGCCATTCCCCGGGCAAACAGCGAGGACAACAGCCGGGGAGCTTTCCGACAGCTCGCCATGACACTGTCACAATTGCGCAATACAATGCCGTCCCTCGATACGCTCTCCATGGGTATGAGTGCGGATTTCGGCGTAGCCATCGAAGAAGGCGCCACCATCGTCCGTGTGGGCACCGCCCTGTTTGGTCCGCGCACTCCCTGACGGCTGAACCCCCCGCCGTTGGCCCAACGACAAGCGTACGCGTTACAACACACGACAAGGATTGCGCAGTTATGGCACAACAAAGCATCGGATTTATTGGCGCTGGCAACATGGCCACCAGCCTGGCCGGCGGCATGGTGGCGAAAGGAATTCGCCCCGCCCGTATCTGGATGAGCGACCCCTCCCGTGACCGTCTGGAGGAAGTCTCCCAGCTGCACCGGGTCCATGTGACCAACGAAAACCGGGATGTGGCCGGGCGGGTGGACGTGCTGGTGCTGGCGGTCAAGCCGCAAATGATGCAGGCCGTGTGCGAGGATCTGCGCGACCTGATTGCCGATCGCCAGCCGCTGGTGATCTCCATTGCCGCCGGCGTGACCGTGGCCAACCTGCGGAGCTGGCTGGGGGAGACCCCGATCGTGCGTTGCATGCCCAACACCCCGTCGCTGGTACAGGCGGGTGCCACCGGGTTGTATGCCGCCGAGGGGGTGAGCGATGAACAGAAAACCATGGCCAAGGAAATCCTGGGTTCCGTGGGGCTGACCTTCTGGTTTGCCCAGGAAAAGGAACTGGATGCGGTCACTGCGGTGTCCGGCTCCGGCCCGGCCTACTTCTTCCTGCTGATGGAATCCCTGATCGAAGCCGCCAAGGCCCAGGGCCTGGACCCGGCCACCGCTCGCCAGATGGTATTGCAGACCGCCTGGGGGGCAGCGCAACTGGCTGTGGCCAGTGAAGCGGGCCCGGATGTGCTGCGCCAGCAGGTCACCAGCCCCGGTGGCACCACCGCCGCGGCCCTGAATGTCTTCGAGGAAGCGGGTTTCCGCGAGCAGGTTCAGGCCGCCGTGGCAGCCGCCCGGGAGCGCTCGGAAGAGCTGGCGGGCTGAACAACTTTTGTAGGAGCGTCGCTGGCGGCGCGATAACCCACGCCAAAATCGCGCCGCCAGCGACGCTCCTACATACATCTCCCCCTTTGAATTTTTCCCTGCGTGCCCCAAACTCTTCCCCTGTCGCGAACCACGGAGTCATCCATGAACCCCCAGGGCGCCCTGTTTTTCCTGCTGGACTTTGTTTTCAGCGCCTACATCTTCATCGTACTGACCCGCTTTGTGCTGCAGCTGGCCCGGGCGGATTTCTATAATCCCATCTCCCAGTTCGTGCTCAAGGCCACCAATCCGCTGCTCAAGCCCCTGCGCCGGGTGATTCCCGGTTACGGTGGGCTGGATATCGCTTCCCTGGTTCTGGTGGTGGTGCTGATCATCCTCAAGACGGTGATTTTGCTGAGCATCCAGGTGGGTGGGCTGCCCAGCGGCATCGGTGGGGCACTGGTCATCCATGCGCTGCGTGAACTGGCCAACCTGATCCTCAATTATGTGTTCTGGACGGTACTGATTCGGGTGTTGCTCAGCTGGGTGGCGCCGGACCCCTACAGCCCGGTGGTTCGGGTAATCGTGCAGATCACCGAACCGATCATGGCCCCGGTGCGCAAACTGCTACCGCCCATGGGGGGCTTCGACCTGAGTCCGTTGTTTGTGCTGCTGGGTATCCAGCTGCTGCAGATTCTGTTTCAGCTACGCTGAGCAGTGCGTTTCCAGGAGGCGCCCCGGGGCGCCTTTTTTGTGTGGCGACAACAAACTCTGCGCAAGCTTTTTACTTGCGGGCCGTAGCCGTATACAAATAACGACTGCGGAAATGTTACCTGAACAGGATCAGTATCATGGATGAGGGGGTAGACCTGCGTCTGGCAGGGCTGAAGGAACTGCATCGGTTGTCGTTGCTGAGTGGTGCGGACAGCAGCGAGCTATACCGACAGTATCTGGAGGTGGGTTGCCGCCTGCTGGGGCTGTCCGTGGGAATCATCAGCCGTATTCACGGTGACCAGTACCGGGTATTGGCCGTGCAGTCCGCTAACGATGCCGTCCGCACGGGTGATCAATTCGCCCTGGGAGATACCTACTGCGCAGGGGTCATGGCCAAACAGGGTTCAGTGGCACTGCACGACGTGGGAGCCCTCGAATCCATGCGCTCCCATCCGGCCTATACGGGGCTGCAGCTGCAGGCCTACATCGCGACCCCTGTCCGGGTGCAGGGTGAGATCGTGGGTACCCTGAATTTCAGCGACACCCGACCCCGCCCGGAGCCGTTCAGTGTCGAGGAAGTGGAGTTGCTGGAGCTCATGGCCCAATCATTGGGCCATGGTCTTGAGCGAAGCTGGCAGGACGCCCAGCGGGTGCAGGCGGCGGAAGACATGGAAGCCAGTGTCGCCCTGTTCGAGGGGGCGTTTCGTCACGCTGCCATCGGCATGGCGATTGTGGCTCCCAATGGCCGCTGGCTGCGGGTGAATGAGGCGGTGAGTCAGATTGTCGGCTACAGCGACACCGAGCTTCTCGAGATTGATTTCCAGGCCATCACGCACCCGGATGATCTGGACCGGGATCTGGAGTACGTGGAGAGCCTGCTGCGCGGTGAAGCGACCTCCTACCGCATGAAAAAACGTTATACCCACAAAGACGGTCATGAAGTGTGGGTGCTGTTGGCGGTGTCGCTGGTGCGCAACAGTGACGGTAGCCCGCGCTATTTCCTGTCGCAGCTGGAAGACATTACCGCCCAGGTGAACGGGGAAATCGCCCTGCGCGAACAACGGGATGAGCTGGAACAGCTCAATCGCGAACTGGCCGGACTGGCCCGCCAGGATGCGCTCACCGGTCTCAGCAATCGGCCGGTGATTCTGGAGCAGTTGCGTCAGAATCTGACCTTGGGTTTGCGAACCCGTGAGCCCCTCTCGCTGTTGCTGGTGGAAGTGGGCAACCTGGATAAGCTCAACCAGCAGCACGGGCATGCTGCCGGCGATGATGCCCTGGTAGCGGTGGCCGAGGCCCTGGCCGGACTGGGAGGGGACAGTGGTTGCCTGGGGCGCTTCACCGGCAAGCAGTTCCTGATGGTGCTGCCGGAAGCCGGCCTCAACCAGGCCGAGGATGTGGCGGAGGATTGCCGCCAGGCGGTGCTGTCTCTGCCTGGCCTGCCCACCCCTCTGACAGTGAGTCTGGGGGTGGCAACCCTGATGCCCTGTGATGCGGAGAAAGACGACTACGGCTCCACGGACACCGCCCTGCAGGCGGTGGAAGCCGCCCTGGTTGCCGCCCGGGAGGCGGGCAGGAACTGTTGCCGGACGGTGACGTTGTAAGGGAAAAATCCGTTACGAGTTACGAGAAGCGAGAAGCGAGAAGCGAGAAGCGAGAAGCGAGAAGAAACCGGTTTGGCCTTTCGCTCCTCGTCACTCGCTTCTCGCTCCGGGCCGCCCCTTTCCTGAAACGCTGTTGTGTTTCGCCCCTGCCGTTTGCCGGGATACGGCCTGTATCGTATTGTAAGTTCCAAAAAGGAACCTACAATAACGGGCATTCCTTATGACCAACAGGACATGCCATGAATATTGCAACGCTGACCGGCCTGGAAATCATGCAGGCCTTCGCCGCCGGCAACCTGCCGCGCCCGCCCATCTCGGACACCATGCCCATGACGCCGGATCAGGTAGAGGAGGGACGGGTGGTCTTCCTGGCCACTGCGGATGAACGCCATACCAACCCCCTGGGTGGCGTCCATGGGGGCTTTGCCGCCACCGTGCTGGACTCGGTCACCGGCTGTGCCACCCATACCGTACTGGCGGCGGGCGAGAGTTACGGCACCACGGATCTGAACATCAAGATGTGCCGGCCGTTGCCATTCAACAAGACCCTGCGCGCGGAAGGCCGGGTGATCAACGCGGGTCGTAACCTGGTGATCAGCGAAGGACGCATCGAAGACGAGGACGGCAAACTCTATGCCCATGCCACCGCCACTTGCATGGTGATACGCCAAGGCTGAGGCCCGCCGCCGGGTTGTCTCTGCCGCTCTGCGGTGTAGCCTGAGGGCAGGGTCCGGCGATCCTGCCGGGCCGGTACCGGAAGGAGGCGCTATGGAGACACAGTGGTTTGACCGGGGCTGGGGCCACCTGGAAGACGATGGTCGGCAGGCCCGGGAAATGGAGTTGCGCAGTCGCCTGCTGATGAATTTGCAACAGGGCATCACCGATAAGGGCTGGAACCGGGATCATGCCTGTCGGTGGCTGGATTTGTCCGCGGCTCGGGTGGATGCGCTGCTGGCTGGGAAGATTGGTGCCTTCAGCCTGGATGATCTGGTTGCCCTGATGGAGCAGGCCGATATCCACTGGCGGGTGTCACAGCAGGACAAAGCCCTGCTGAATCACCTGATTCGCGAGCAGCGGGCCGGCACCGGCGCCTGAGGCTCTCGCCCCGGGAGCCGGTCTGCGGGGGATGCGTCTGGCTCTCAGTCCGCGAGCAAAGCGCCAACGGATCAAACGGGGAAATGGACTTCCGGGTGTGACGGATTACCACAGGCAGGGCGTCTTGCCCTGTTTTTCCTGGGAGGCCATCCAGTCGAGAATGCGCCCCCCCCCCCCCCCCCTTTTTGGGGGGGTACAGCAGACAAGCGGCGGCCTAGGATTGTGACCAATTACTCAAAACACTAGGGGATTGGTCATGAGGGGTATCGCTCAAGATCGAGGTGGCAAATGGCTGCCGGTTATCGGGTGTATCGGTCTGGGGCTGCTACTTACCGCTTGTGGTGGTGATAGCAGCAACCGCAAAGAAGGAACACCTCCGTCGGTTGGAGGCGGTACGCCGCCCGTTCAAGCAACGCTGCAAGGTACTGCAGCCATCGGTCAGGCGATAGCCAATGCGACTATCACGGCCTCCTGCCAGGATGGCTCCGGTTTCACCCTTTCCCCTGTTACCACTGACAGCAATGGCAAATGGAGTGGCAAGGTCGAAAACGACCAGTTGCCTTGCCTGCTGGAATTGAGTGGTGGCACGCCTGCGATTGAACTGACAAGTATGGCTTTCACGGCGGGGACGACCAATATCAGTCCGCTCACCCAACTTGCTCTGGTTATGGCCAAAACAGATGCAGAACTGGATTGGAAGCCTACTGTTGCGAACTGGCCCAGCGAAGCAGAGGTCAATTCTGCCGCTACCGAACTTGTCAACGCACTAAAAGAAAAGGGATATGCCCCTGACAGTCTGCAGGGCAATCCTTTCGGTACAGAGTTTGATGCCGATGGTACGGGTTGGGATGCGTTACTCGATGCGATTCGGGAACTGGTGGAAGATCCTGCGGGTGCTATTGATGGTTATGACGCGCTGGCCCAGCTTTTGGCCGAAGGTAATCTCAATACCCTGCCGGATCACGAAGAACAGAATAACCCGGAATTGCCGGCCAACCTAGATGTGCTTACCGGATATGCAGGGACCTATACTGTGATTGGTTCGGGTACGGGTGATCCTGGTTACTGTGGCAGTTGCGGTATCGCCAATCGCGATCACAGTCGTGGCACGGTCATCATCACGGCTCAGGGTGATATCGACTTTGACGATGGAATTAACCTTACTGCTACGGATATTGTTGCCATATATGACCGAAAAAATATCGACTTTGACCGACGGATAGCGGTGAACTTTGGCGAGTCTGATAGTGACGAGCGGGTTCGTCTTTACCTGAATAGTGATCTGGACGTCGTGGAAATCATTCATGATGACGGCCAAGGCACAACGACCCGTGCATTGATTCAGGAAGAGACTGTTTCCCCCGAGGTGCAAGCCAGTATCGATAGTGCCGATTTCGGTGCTAATGCCAACCCTACACAAGCCGAATTTCTGGCATTGATGACGGCGACCTGGCCGGTTGCCATTTATGAAACACCGGAATCCAATCCGCAATGGTATGGCGAAGGCTCGATAACCATCAGCGGATCGACGGCTGACTGGATGATGGAGTTAAAGGGTGCGGACGGCAGCGTTATTTCCAGTTTGCAGTCGAGCGGCGCCTTGACGGGTGCGCTTACCCCTTTCTCTGAAGAGGATTATGGCTTTGGTCCTATCTACATGCCTGGCCAGCTTTTCATCAATCAAGGAACAGGAATTACAGAGTTTCTGAATATCTTTGCGGAGTGGGATAGTGGCTTGATTGAGGGCAGTGCAGGGGGCAATGGTGAAGTTAAGTTTCGCAACAGCATGGAGGCTTACGGATCAGGCGTACCAGATATTTTTGTAGATCTGGCAGGTACCTGGAGCGGCTCGGCACAGGTCTCATGCAATGGACCCTTTGGCCCTTTCAGTACAGTGACAAACACCATGGTCATTACCGCAGGAGGGCACTTTACCCTGGATGGGGAGACCCAGCTGTGCGGCGGCACCTTTCCCCAGGAGCTGGAGTGGGGCGGGAATAATGATTTTCTGATTCCGGGAGTGGAGGAAAGCGATGGTGCCTTCCTGATGCATATCGATGCCCAGGATTTTGTCAATGTCAGCGCCGGCAAAATTCAGGTTCGTTTCAACGAAGATATGACAGTGAAAAGCCTGAGTGCATGGGTGAGTGGTGAACTTTTTGAGTTGAGAGATGCGGTAAAACAATAGTTTTTGATCATTCAAAACGCCGGATTTTTCCGGCGTTTATTTGCAATAAATATTAAAATATCACGGAATTAAAAAATGAAAAATCTATCATCAAAGAAGATAAATAAAGCATCATCATTATTTTTTTGCGCATTCATGGCAGGGTGTGCATCCACAGATATGGCGGCAACCTATGACGCTAATGGAAGCGCAGTCAGCCAGGCGGATACCTTCATCGGTGCCGATAGCGAAAAGCACATGAAGGATGTTAAAAAAGTAGGTGTATTGTCCTGCAATGTGATGTTCGGCATGACTACTTCAGCATCTGCTTCCACCAGTGGTGGCTTTAGGGCGGGCAATACTCGCGCCATTGGTACTGTTAGTCGTTCGGACGTAAAAGTCTCTGTGACCTATACGGCCCAGGGTATCGAAGAGCGGGATCTTCAGCGTATTGCTGATCGCGCTTGTGACGATGCGGAGAAGCAGCTGAGCAATGCCGGTTTCCAGTTGGTTTCCCATGACATCATAAAAGCCAACTCGCATTACAAGAACATTCAGGCGGGTGGGCGAGCCAGTCCATTTGAGTATAAGGGCGATGGCGGTACACGCTATCTGGTATTGGCGCGTAGTGGTGAGGCGGTAACTGACTCACGATATATTGGAGCGAGTAAAGGATTGGCGCAATCATTCAAGTCTGTATCGGGAGAGTCAACCGCACAGCTCGAAGCGCAGATGATGAAAGAGCTTAATATAAGTGGTGTAAATATTAACCTTCTGGTGGATTTCGCGGAATTGCAGGGCGATGGTCATAAGAGCTGGGCGGGTCTTAGCAATAAGGACAATGCTAAAGTAAGCAGCAAGGTAGAGTTGGCGGTTACCGGCGATTTGCGTTTCCAGCCTGTCGGAAACATAAAGTGCGCGCGCGCATCGCTGATGAATCCGGCAGATGTATGTTCGATTTTGCCCCACCATCAGCCGGTTTTCGCTGCCAAGCAGGCAATTGCTAGCCCTGCAAAGTTTTACAGCAGCATTGATAACGTGACCACTACGAGCGACAAGGTGACTTCTGGCGTGACCAAAACGCTTGGCATGCTCAGTGCCCTTGGCGGCGTATCCAGCAGTGTGGCCCGGGATATCACCCGTTATCAGGTAAACGTACTTCCGGATGTCTACCAGGCGGAGGCTTTCACCCTTTCTAGCGGTTTCATGGGCATGGCTGCTGCCAAGGCAGCGGCAGTTCGCTAAACCTCCAGTGCATACAAACGGGCCCCTGAAAAAGGCCCGTTTGTATTTATCGGGTCAGTTAGAAGAACTGGCCAGCGGGACTTCCAGCACTACCTTCCACTGGCCATCAACATTGTGATGCTCAAAGCGACCACTTAACTTGCGTGCTCGACCGGCCATGATATCAAGGCCGCGAATAGCTGTTGATTGGCTTGATGTAAGCGCGCCGTCATTTTCGATTACCAGCGTCAGTATGTTTTCTCGGCTGTCTATCGAGACGGTGAGAACAGACGTTGATGAATGTTTCAATGCGTTGGTAACAGCTTCCCGTAAAATTCGGGTTAGCTCGCTGAACTGGCTTGCGGCCAGTACCATCGAGTTAGGTTTGCCATGCCATTCCAGCGTAGTGCCATGATCTTTGCAGCGCTGAGCGGTTTCCTCATGCCACTGGATTATGGCTGCCTCAAGTGACAAGGACTCGCCTTCCATATCTTTAAGAAGATCTCGCAAATCATGGATGGCTTCACGAACCAGCGGCTTAGTGGTGTCTGTTGAACGATGTAAAAGCTGTAAGAGTTTTGCTCCCAGATCGTCGTGCATGTCTCGTCGAATGCGAAGCCGTTCCTCTCTGGCACCTTTAGCGTGCGCAAGCTTAGCCTGGCTGACCAGTTGATGTAGAGATAGCACAAGGCTTGCTATTCGTGTGTCTTGGCGGTTGAAAAGGCGTTCGCCATGCTTTGGGTGATGCAGTAACCAGGATCGCTGTTCAAGGGGTTCGGGAACGCTGAGGCTTTGGCCTTTATTGATAATGGTTATCTGGGAACTTGCCAGAGGAGCGGGTTCCATGAAAAGGGGATCAAATACCGCCTGAAGCGCTTCTTCTACACCGGACCGCGAATCGGATACGTTTTGAGCATCCAGCATCGCGGGTAGTGCCTGTGCGAGCCATTCGTCCAGTTCCTGATGATTACGCAGAAATAGCTTTTTCCAGAGTAGCTGACGTAACGGAAAATATAGCCAGCCGATAAGGGCGACTGACAATGTCAGTGTGATCGGGCCAGACAAGCTGAGGAGCATCGCCAGAACCAAGTCGGTCAACATGATCAAGAGACCGCCCAGTAACCAGGACCATAAAGAAAACCACCATTGCTCCAGATCGAAGAGCCGATGTCGAACAACACCAAGAGCCATACCCAGATACATCAGTAGGAAGGTGGTAAACAGCAGGCCCTGTGAAGCGGGTTGGGCGACCTGAAAGATAGCAGGAAGGATCATGCCACCTGCAAAAAAAGCCGTGCCGGTCACAATTGAAATCACTACCCATCCCAATGCAGAACGATGATGGGGCTTTTCTTTTGTTTTTGTCCATTGCCAGACCGACCCGGACAGTCCGATCAGGAAAATACCCATGACCCAGGAGTGGAAGCCTTCAACGGGGCTGTTCACCAACTGCAACTGGTCAATGAGAATGGCAACGGTAAAGGCGAGATAAAAGCCCGTGGTGAGCCAATGGCCGGGGGCCTTTCGGGGGTAATTCCACAAAAAGGCGCCCAGGGAAGCAGAAAACAGAAGAGCGCCAAAATGATTGATACCGGATAACCAGGCAAACATCGTTCCTGGAATGAAAAAATCACGGGTGCTATAGATAGCGGCCGCGGATGAAAAAAGCACATAACTCAACCCGGTTAGGGCAAAGGAGTGTATGGCGATTTCTCGCTTTGCTGGAATCCAGACAAGCAGGCAGATAACCATGCCGGCCAGTCCGCATAAGAGTTGTAACCAGAACAGGCCGGATAACTGGGTAAGTGATCGTGACCGGCGTTCCATGGAATATTCTTTCCCGGTGTCGCTGACGATTTTCAGGGTGCCTGCAGATAGCCATTTGTAAAGAGTCTGATGGCTGTCAAAAAAAGTGTTCAAATCGGCATAGTGAGGAAGGACATCCGGTTCTTCGATGAGCAGTGATACATCCGCAGTCTGTATTGACTCACCGTTAGTGAAAGCTGTAACAATCACAGATTGTCCATCCGGCAGCTGTGCCTGAATGCGATCACCATTTATCTGAAACGTCGTGTCGCTACCGGGCAGCGCCAGCGCCAGAGTGATGATCATAAAGCCATAAAAGGAAACCAGGGCTAGTCCGGCAATAATGCGCGTTTTGAGCGAAAGCATGCATGTTACCTATATGTAAAGTGGCGCCGGCCCCTTTTTTGGGGGGTTGATTCATGGGGCCTCTAGCGACTACTACTACGTTTCTTCGAGTAAATTGTTTTTACAATGCTGAAGAATATATGATTTCTGTGTGTTGAATCACAGTTTTATTTCCCTGGTTTTTGGAGCTCAAGAATGAATGCAATCAGGCAGGTTTTGATTGTGGAAGATCTGCCTGATGTGGCGGATTGGCTGCATACACAGGTATCGAATTTATTGACTCCGGAAACGGTTGATCAGGTGGCTACTCTGGCGGATGCCAGGCTAAAAATAGCAGCAGGACCCTACGACCTTGCACTGGTTGACTTGGGATTGCCGGATGGTGATGGCGTAGCCCTGGTGCGCCCTTTTAAGGAAATGAATCGTCATTCACTATGCGTGGTAACGACCATTTTTGATGATGCCGAGCATTTGTTCGGCTCTTTGCGCGCTGGCGCTGACGGTTACCTGTTGAAAGATGATGCCGAGCCGGAATTTGGCGAGCAGCTAGCAGGCATTCTGGCGGGGCGGCCGCCTCTTTCTGCCTCTATAGCACGCCGATTACTTGAGCAGTTTCATCCGGATTTCAGTGAAAGAGAGGCGACGCTCACCCGAAGAGAGAGGGATATTCTGACCCTGATAGCCAAGGGATTAAGTGTCAAATATGCTGCAGAAAAATTGGGCATTTCCCATTACACGGCTGCAGGTTACATGAAGAATGTGTATGCCAAGTTGCAGGTGAATACCCGGGCAGAAGCCACTCTCAAGGCGATTCATATGGGTTTGGTGAATCCTTCCTGATCCGTTGTTGTTATTGGTTCTATACCCCCGTGTTTGAGGGGTGCTGAAAATTTCCTGTCAGCCCTATGATGTTGAAATCGTTTCATCAATCAGCGTGGGTATCGGGTATGAAGACAGGAATAGGGACGTTCATTTTTCATGCGGTGCTGCTGGGTATTGTCCTGGCGGTCACTGGCTGTGGTGGTGACAGCAGCAGTAATCGCAGTGGCTCGGGGGGCGAAAATCCCCCCATACCCTCCTCTTCCAGCCTCACCGGTACCGCGGCAATAGGTGCCGCTATTCAGGCCGGAACCGTAAACGCTGAATGTGTCGACGGTAGTGGATTTGCCTCCACCGTCATCACCAATGCTGATGGATCATGGACGGGCAACATTGCCAGCACAGCGCTGCCTTGTGTATTAACTGTTACTGGCGGGACGCCATCGGTGACCTTGCGCAGCTATGCCAGTCAACCGGGCACTATTAATATCACCCCGATCACCGATATGGTGCTGGCACTTACTACCGGCCTGGCGGACGGTAGCTGGATCGCCAAACCGGCCAACTGGCCAGATGCCAGCACCATTGCCAGCAAGAAAACCGAGCTGCTCACCGCCATGACCAATGCCGGTTTTGTGCTGCCTGGTGGGGATCCGTTCAGCACAGAACTGGTGATTGGCGATGCCTGGGACCAGGTTCTGGATGCAATCCAGGAGGCCATTGATGATGACCCCTCCATTGCCGATTACAGCGCCCTGTTGAACCTGGTGAAAGACGGTAACCTGAACCAGTTCCCGGACGCCCCGAAAAAGGAAGAACCGGTAGACCCTGAACTGCCAGTGAACCTGGATGTGCTGACGGATTATGCCGGTACCTATACGGTAATCGGCACCGGCGAGGGCAACCCCGGCTACTGCGCAAGCTGTGGCACCGCCACCCGTGATCATGAGCGTGGCACCGTCACGATTTCAGCCCAGGGCGATATTGATTTTGATACCGGAACCAGCTTTGTCGTTGCCGACATTGTTGCCATTTACGATCGCAAGAGCGTCGAGGCGGATCGTCGGGTGGCTGTGAACTATGGTCAGTCAGATAGCGATGAGCGGGTCCGGCTATATCTCAATGCGGATCTTGAAGTCATCGAAATCATCCATGATGACGGTGCCGGCGCCACCACGCGTGCCTTGATTCAGGAAGAGAACACCGATCCGGTGCCAGAGCCAGGCGCAGAGTTGCTCGATATGCGTAACGGGGTTGCCATTATGCATGACGGAAAGATCTGGGCCATGGAGCAACCCTTTATTGAATCGTTCATGGCAACCACCGCCAAGCGTCAGATCCGCGCTCACAACTATGACAGTGATTTCAACACCATTGATAGCAAACCGTTTAATGGTGATGATCTGATCTGGGTCCAGGTGAACGTGGCCCATGGCGCCTTGGGGACCCAGTTGTGCAGCGCCAGCACGGGAGTGTCCTTGCTGACGGTTGACTATGCCGCCACGCCGCCGCTTCAGAAAATCTGGACTGCGACCGAATGCGAACTGGATGTGGATTACCACTTTAGCAACGGCGCCACGGAAGGACACATCATCAGTGCCACCCTGGGCAACGACAAGGATGATGAGCAGATCACTCTGGGCGGTGGCCAGTTCCGAATCTTTATTCACACCGGTACCGAAGGCGAAGCGCCGGCCCTGGCGGACGAGATTCGTTGGGACATGACGATTGATAGTGGTACCCGTGAGATGCGCTCCGGGCATTTCCTGGGTGGCCGGCCCCTGCTGGATGGCTCCCATCCGGACCATGCGCTGAAATTCCAACTGCAGGCCGGCAGCAACAACAACCCGGCGGCGGGCCAATACAGCTGCGACGATGGTGACACCGAAGTGACCCTGAAGATGGGCTGGATCACCGTCAGCGATCCCCTGTTCAAGTTCCAGAGTGCCAACGGGGGTAATTGCACCGTTACCATCGAACAAAATGCCGGGCGCAAGTATATCGGTTCGTACACCGCTACCCTGATGGGGCCCAGCAACGGAAGTGGTGCTGCCTTTGGCTCCGGCCTGGGAACAGGCGATATCGAACTGCCGGAAGCGGAGCGGACCCTGGTTGTACACGGCAAGTTCCGCAACTTCACTACCCAGACCTTCCATGCCGCCAATAACGGTGACGATGGTGCGCTGGGCAGTGAGGCGCAGGGCATCAGCATGACCATCGATGAGGGCAGCACCCATTTTGTGGCCGGTGAGCGGTTCCTATTGGCATCGGAGGTCTCTTCCAACGGCACCAATGGCTTCTTCTTCCGCCTGTTTGATGATCTGGAATCCCCAAACAACCAGATGCGGATGGTGTGGTCCAATATTCCCATGCAGGTCGGCAGCTTTACCTGCAACACGGATGTGGGCGGTCTGAAACCGACCATGACGATCTCTACCCCCGCGGATATTCCGTACGGTGCCACCTATACTCAATCAGGCACACAGAATCTGTCTGAAGGGGCGTCTTGCACTATCAATGTCACCAGTGTCAGTGACGGAATGGTAGAGGGGAGCTATATCGCCACGCTGGTAGCCAGGAATATAGCACCCGTTTTGCCGGGTAACGATAATTCAATCTCGTTGTCAGGCGAGTTTCGCTATCCCTACACCCCCTGAAAAGCAAGGTAAGGACTCAAAAAATGCCGGGCATTCATACTGCCCGGCGTTTTTTACAAAGGGTTCGGTGCGAATTTTTTGATTACCACAGGCAGGGCGTCTTGCCCTGTTTTTCCTGGGAGGCCATCCAGTCGAGAATGCGCCCACCCAGGGGACGCTGGGTGGCTTCGGCGGCCAGCGCCACTGCTTCACGCAGCCCTTCAATATTGATACCGGTATTCAGCCCACAGCTTTCCAGCAGGTAGACCAGGTCTTCGGTGGCCATATTGCCGGTGGCGCCCGGCGCAAAGGGGCAACCGCCCAGCCCGCCCACGGAGGCGTCAAATTTCCTCACCCCCAGATCGGCCGCTTCCCAGGCCATGGCAGCGGCCAGGCCGCGGGTGTCGTGCAGGTGCACATAAAAGCGCTCTGCACCGATGTCGCGAATCAGTGGCGCCATGATGGCTTTCATCTGTTGCGGGTTGCCGGCGCCGATGGTGTCGGCAATGGCCACCTCGTCACTGCCGGCGGTGAACATGCGCTCGGCCAGCTGCCGGGGCAGGCTCTCCGGCACCGGGCCGTCGTAGGGGCAGGCGAAGGCGCCGGAGATATAAGTGCGCGTGGCAATGCCGTCTTCCCTGGCGGCCTGGATGATCGTCTCGCAGCTCTGCGCCGCCTGCTCCAGGCTCATGCGCAGGTTGCGCTCGTTGAAGGAATCCGTGGTGGACAGCACCAGCGCCACCGTGGGGTAGCCCGCCTCCCTGGCCAGCTGATAGCCCTTCAGGTTGGGGACCAGGGCGGTGTAGTGCAGATGCTCTCCCTGCGGCAGCAAGGGCGTCAGGGCCGCGGCGTCGGCCATTTGCGGAATGGCCTTGGGGCTGACAAAGCTCACCGGTTCCAGGTAGCGCATGCCCGCATCCACCAGCAGCCGGGCCAGTCGGGCCTTGGTGTCCGTGTCCACGGTAACCGGTTGATTCTGCAGGCCGTCACGAAGGCCAACTTCGTTGATGATTGCCGTGTCTGCCATTTGCGTTGCCATGCTGCCGATAAAAGGGGCAGACAGTTTGCCACTGTCACCGGTCCAGCGCGAATGTCCAGAACTGACAGGTTCTTGGTGGTTTTGGTTTTCAGTTCCCGGCCAGCCTGTGGCAACAATGGCATCCGAATTCTAACAACAATCAGGAGCCAACCATGAGCAGCCTGCCGGAGTGTGCCATGCTCAAGCATGTGCACCACAGTGCCTACCGTTGCCGCGATGCGGAGCAGACCCGCTGGTTTTACGAGGACGTGCTGGGTTTGCCGCTGACCCTGGCCATGGTCTTCGACGAGGAGCCGGGTACCGGGCGCAAGATCGACTACATGCACCTGTTCTTCAAGATGGGTGACGACAACTTCATCGCCTTTTTCGACGCCCCGGAAGGGGCCGATGAAAAACTGTTCCGCGCACGCAGCGCCTTCGACCTGCACCTGGCTTTTGAAGTGGACACCCGGGAAGAGCTTAAAGCCTGGCGTCGTCGCATCAATCAGGCCGGTCGCCCCTGCTTTGGGCCCATCGACCACGAGTTCATTCACTCCATTTATTTCTTTGACCCCAACGGCATTCCCCTGGAAATCACCATCAAGGATCCGGACTACGAGGCGGTGGTGGCCAAGGATGCCGCCAACGCTCACCGCGTGCTCAAGGAATGGACCGAAAAAACCCGGGCCCTGAAAGAGCGCAATTTCGGTGCTGCCGCCCTGGACCTGCGCGGCATCGACATGAGCAAAACGGATTTCTCAAAGATCAAGAACCCCAGCGACAAGGATGCGCAGCAATGAGCAAGCACTATGACCGTACCCCCTATCTGGTCACCTTCAGTGAACAATCCCGTTTCAAGGACACCTATGCGGGCCCCATGGATCTGGTGGCCCTGGAGTCCCACCTGCTGACACCCAAAAGCGGACCCGGCAAGACGGTGGTGATTTTCATGCACCCGGTGGGCGGTGGCGCCTACCTGCCCATGGTGTCGGCGCTGGCGAAAGCCGGGGTGTCGGTGATCTATTGCAACAGCCGCTATCGGGGCGCCGATAGCGCCTTGCTGATGGAGAAAGTGGTGGCCGATCTTGGCGCCTGCGTGCGTGATGCCAAAGAGCGGTTGGGTTTTGAAACAGTGGTATTGGCGGGCTGGTCCGGCGGCGGCTCCCTGAGTCTGCTTTACCAGGCGGAAGCGGAAGATCCGCAGATCACCGACACCCCGGCGGGAGACCCCTACGACCTGACGGCCCGGAAGCTGATCCCCGCAGACGGCATCATGCTGCTCGCCGCCCATGTGTCCCGGGCTATTACCATGACTGAATGGTTGGACCCGTCCGTGCTGGATGAAAGCGATCCGGAGCAGCGGGACCAGGAGCTGGATATTTATCATCCGGACTGCCCCAACCAGCCGCCCTACAGCGAGGCGTTCGTGGCCCGGTTCCGCCAGGCCCAGATCGACCGCAACCGGCGCATTACCGGCTGGGTGAAAGAGAAACTGGCGGATTTTCGGAACCGCGGCCTGCCCAACGAGGAATACGGCTTTATCGTCCACCGCACCATGTGCGACGTCCGTTGGCTGGACCCGCAGCAGGACCCCAATGAGCGCCCCCCAGGGACCTGTTATCTGGGCGACCCGCGAACCGTAAACAACGGTCCGGTGGCCCTGGCCCGTTTCAACACCCTGCGTGGCTGGCTGAGCCAGTGGAGCTACGACGATTCCCGCGCCAACGGGCCGGCCTGTGCCGGTCGCATCCGTGTGCCCGCCCTGGTGATTGGTAACACCGCAGACAATGCCTGTACCCCCAGCCATACCCGCCGGCTGTTCGACGGGTTCCAATCAGGGCAGGCCACCCTGTGTGAGGTGGCCGGGGCCAATCACTATTACTTCGGCCAGAACGACAAACTGGCCGAAGCGGTGGCGCACTGCACCACCTGGCTGCAAGAGCAGGGCCTGCTTGCCTAGCTGAAGAGTGCCGCCGTTGGAGCTTTGCTCGCAAAGCGAAAGCTGGGAGGGATCTCAAACCTTCGCTTTGCGAGCAAAGCTCCAACGGGTGAGATAGCGGCCAATTGTGAATTCTCTTCACGCCTTGTCCGACAGTCATACCAGCGGCGCTTCATCCGCCCCGGCACTGGCCTAGCGTCGGTAAAAACAACAACGGAGTAATCACAGGATGGGTTTGATCATTTTTCTTCTGGCACTGGCGGTGCTCAGCACAGTGTCCATCACCCTGTTGTTCTACCTGTGCTGGTTCTACGACCGACGCAGCTTTCCCGAACAGGCCCAGCTTCCCGATGAGCCGCCGCTGCGTCTGATACCGACGGTGGTGGGCATCATCAAGGAAGCCGCCAGCCTCACCGTGCTGGTGTTCAGTTATCCGCTGCGGTTGATTCACGATGCATCGCCGGTGCGCAGCCGCCACCACGGGGAGACCCCGCTGATTCTGGTGCATGGCTACGGCGGCAACAGCGCCAACTTCCTGTTCATGCAATGGCGGTTGAAATGGCGCGGCTGGGGCAATGTCTACTCGGTGAGCTATACCCCGCCGCACATCAACGCGCGTAAATTGGCCCAGCAGGTCAACGACCATGTGGAGCGGATCCTGGCGTCCACCGGGGCGGAAAAAGCCCATATTATCTGCCATTCCATGGGCGGGCCGCTGACTCGCTACGCCCTGAAAAACCTGGGCCTGGCCGGCAAGGTAGATCGGGTGATCACCCTGGGCAGCCCCCACTATGGTTCGCGGATTGCCGGCCTGTTCCCGGCCCAGGGCTCTGCCGCGCAGATGCGCTACCAGAGTCCCTTTGTGCAGGAGCTGGCGGAAGGCGGCAGCTGCCCCGGTGGTGCCCGCTTCTTCTCCATCTATTCGAACCTGGATAACTTTGTATTGCCGGTGTCCACCGCCGTGCTCGACGGCGCCGAAGCCAACATCAATGTGCCCTATCTGGGTCACTGCGCCCTGTTGTACAGCAACCGCGTGCTGGATCAGGTGGAGCGCTGCCTCCTGGCACCGCGACCAGAACATTGATCTGAAACAGTATTGCGATTCCCGTCGACGAGGATCATGGTTAAAGCAGGAGAACAGAAAACCGTGATGCAACAGAGGGAGCGAAATCATGAGTGAATACGGTGCAACGGTTGCCTGGCATCTCAAGCCGGGCGCGTCGTTCGATTACGAACACTTCAACCGGGAACACGAATGGACCTTCGCCGGCGGTGAAGTGGTGCAGGCCTCGGCCTCACCGGATTACTTCGGCAGCGGTAACCGGGTAAGCCCGGACGAGGCGGTCATTGCCGCCACCTCCAGTTGTCATATGCTCACCTTCCTGTCGGTTGCCGCCAAACAGGGCCTCAAGGTGCTCAGCTACATCGATCAACCTGTTGGCACCGTGGAGAAGACCGCGGATGGGCACATGGCCATCACCCGCATCGTGCTGCGCCCGCGGGTGGTGTTCGATGATGGTCAGGAACCGGAGGCCGCCGCCCTGGACAAGCTCCATGCCACGGCCCACCGCAACTGTTTCGTGGCCAATTCCCTCAAGGCGGAGATTCGCATCGAGCCGCAGTAAGGCAGGAGCGAGGGACGAGTTTCGAGTCGCGAAAACCAAGTCAGGAACCCTGGCGCTTTTCGCTACTCGAAACGGGGCTCTCTGAATCTGCCTCTGCCCATAGTCCTGAAGCCATCAGATTCCAGGGGCGAGAAGTGAGCTTCGACGCCCCGGGTTCCGCCTTTCGGTGCACGTGCCTCCTGCCTCGCGCCCTGATACTGCGGTATACAGCGGACCGGACAGTCACCCTGGGATGATGTTGCCTTCACCCTGGGCCGCTAGAATGTGGCCCATTGTTTTGTCACCTTCCGTCTGGGGGTGGCGCCTTGGACCAACAGGACTGTGTGAAATGCTTGATCAAAACGAAATCGAACTGTTCCGCGACAACGTCAAAAAATTCCTGGAAAACGAAGTGGCCCCCCACTACGAACAGTGGGAAAAAGCCGAAATGTTCCCCCGTGAACTGTGGAACAAGCTGGGCGAAAATGGCCTGCTGTGCGTGGACGTGCCGGAAGAATACGGCGGTTTCGGCGCCAATTTCCGCCTGTCTGCGGTGATCGTGGAAGAAGCCTCCCGTGCCGGCTACGGCGCCCTGGCCTCCAACATCTCCGTGCATTCCGATATCGTTGCTCCCTACATCCTGCACCTGGGCACCGAAGAGCAGAAGCAGGCCTGGTTGCCGAAAATGGTCACCGGCGAAGCCGTAGGTGCCATCGGCATGACCGAACCCGGTGCCGGCTCAGACCTGCAGGGCATGAAGACCCGCGCCGACAAGGACGGTGACGGCTACAGCATCAACGGCCAGAAAACCTTCATCACCAACGGCCAGCACTGCGATGTGATCGTGCTCGCCACCAAGACCGACCCCAACGCCGGCTCCAAGGGCATGACCCTGTTCACCGTGGACTGCTCCCTGCCGGGCTTCGCCCGCGGCCGTAACCTGGAAAAAATGGGCCATCACGCTGCGGACACCTCCGAGCTGTTCTTCGAAGACGTGAAAGTGGGCGCCGACCAGATTCTCGGCGGTGAAGGCAAAGGCTTCGCCAACCTGATGAACGAACTGCCCCGCGAACGCCTGATCCTGGCCCTGGGCGCCATCGCTGCCTGCGAAGGCATGATCGAGCGCACCATCGAATACACCAAAGAGCGTCAGGCTTTCGGCAAGCCGATCTCCAGCCTGCAAAACACTCGCTTCGTGCTGGCAGACCTGCACGCCCAGGTGGTGGTTAACCGCGCCTACGGCGAGCAGTGCATCGACCAGTATGACCGTGGCGAACTCACCGCCACCAACGCTTCCATTGCCAAGCTCACCACCACCGAGCTGCAAGGCGTGGTCGCTGACAAATGTCTGCAGCTGTTCGGTGGCTACGGCTACATGCAGGAATACCCCATCTCCCGCGATTACGTGGATGCCCGCATCCAGCGTATCTATGGCGGCACCAGCGAAATCATGAAAGAAATCATCTCCCGGGAAATTATCGGGCGATAAATCCTCAGGATTTCAGCACCAAAAAAACGCGGCTACGGCCGCGCTTTTTATGCCCCTGATCTTCGCCCCGTAGGAGCTATGCTCGCATGGCGAACCTCAATCCACAGGGCTCCCTCCTTCAAAAAACCGTGCTCAACAGATGGACCTTCCTGGCTTGTAGGATATGGCTTACAGAAAATGCTAACTGGTTGATATAAAGTGGGTTTGCAGAGGGGAAGTGCTTTGCCAAAAAGCACGCTCGTACTGGCATTATGTCGAACGTTCGCGATTTGTCAGTTGGGATATATTCTCAATTTGGTGGTAAGTCACTAACCAATATCAAATTATTTGTGAACAATGTGATAACCCAAAAATAATTATGTCGAATTGAGTTAAGTCGATTCGTTCGTCTTAATACGCTGTTATGTGTGAGTCATGATTGAGACTGTTGCTGTGGTAGCTGCTGGTGTTTTTCTGATTTGTGTCGTGAGGAAATCTCGGTCAGAACATGGGCGGATTAAAACGCTCTCCCCAAAGGAGCGTGATAAGTTCAAAGCCACAGTTAATTATCACTACCGTAAATTGTGGCTGGAAGGTGGGTCATTTACACATGTTCCATTATGGTTGGTGGTAATAGTGGTTGTGGCTTTTTCATTGGCCGTTCTGGGTGGGGTGTATGCAGTCACATAACAAGCGGCGGCAGTCAGATCAAATTTCCGCTCCTGCGTCGCTCCAATTTGCCTGTTGCGCCGGGCGTTAGAAGCTAGGGGAAACCATGAGAAAAAGGGGAAGGATTGCTCAGGCAATCAGCATTATCTTGGCTATCGGGTTTATGGTTTTTGTTGGCTATCTTGTTTGGGTTGTAGCAGCAAGATTGCTGGTTTTTCTTGAAAGCGCAAACCCATCTGTGGCAGCTGCAGTTGTCGGTGCAATGGCTACGGTTTTGGTAGGTATGAGTGGTGTTTTGTATACGCAGTCTCAAATAAAAAATAGAGAAATAGAAGAGGCGCACCGATCAAGAAAGGTGGAAATATATAAAGGTTTTCTGGATATGGTTGCAAGGCTCATGGCCAAAGATAATCCCCATGTTTCTCTAAAAGCACCGAAAGAGCAGGAGCTCATTAACTTCCTCGTTGGATTCAAAACGGATGTGATTCTATGGGGATCGCCAAAAGTCATTAATGCCCACCTAAACTTTGAAAAAGTTTCCAACTCGGGCGGAAATGTGCTCTTCGCGGTTGATGAGCTATACCAAGCGATCAGAGAGGATATTGGGCTGAGTAATAAAGGGCTGGAAAAGCACCAGTTAATGAAAATGTATTTAAAAGACCCCGGTGAACTGGATGCCCAGAGTGCTTCTAACAAGGCATTGCAGCGGACAAGCCGCTGAATGCGGCGTTAAACGTAAGGGAGAGAAATGGATCTAGCTACGGTCACGGCTTCCGGTCTACTAGCAGTACTGATTAATGTGATCGGAGCATTTTGGCTCAAGGAGAGGCTTCGCCAGTCCATTAAACATGAATATGATCAAGATCTGGCCAAACTGAAAAGCGAGCTAGATTTCGAACTCGATAAGAAAAAACGACTGTATGAAGGAAAACTGGCCCAGTATAAAAAATACTTCGCCCTAATGGATTCGTATTCATTGGACCAGCGCCGTGCGTTGGCAGAAGGATTCCAGGAGGGAATCTTCAAAATCATAGAAAATCCTTCAACAGAGAACACAATCGAATACATTAAAAAGACTCTCAGCCTCCAAAATGACATCTCCGATAAATTCTTGATGTTCAAAAACGAGATGAATGGCCTACGTTTAGAGGCCGGAGAGCCTTTGCTTGAGCTAATTGAACGCTACGTATCATCTCTAGAAAAGGTACAGGAGAGAACGGTTTCGTTCTTGGGCTGGATGAATGAAAACGCGACAACTTTTCTAGCTCAGCCAGAAGCTGCGCAACAAAAAGTTCAAGAGTTCATGCAAGGGGAAGCTTCTGGCGAAGCAAAAGAATTAATGGAGCTTCAAGAGAAAATTTTCAGAGAGATGAGGCGTGAACTCGGGATCGTTTAACAAGTGCGTCAACGGGACCGCTTTGTTCCGCTGCGCTCCACAAATCGGCCCGTTACGCCGGCGTTAGTAGCCTATGAAAATCGAAGAATACCGTAGCCTGGTTAAAGAAAAATTATTAGACAGACTTGAGCTTATTGGGTTTAAGGCTCATGGCGATCATCTGTTCATAAATCAAAATGAGGCTTGCCTAGCCCTTCTTAGAGTTAAGGATAAATGGTCAAATTTGACGCAGCAGGCGAAGTATCTTGCAGTTGTAAGGCACAATTTCCTGCCTGATTTGGACGGGCGTGATGTGCAGGGGTTTGTTGAGGACCCTGCCTTGTATCCATTTAAGATAAATCCCTTAAAGTTATCGAAATTAAAGGTTGGCATTTTCAGAAAGTCAATAAATTACCATTATCATAGTTGCAATCTTGGGCAATATGACACCGTTGATATTGATTATGGTGAAGTGAATCCATCGGCTACGTTAGAAGAAATATACGATCAAATTTCTAGTCACGGCATTGATTGGCTAAATTCACTCACCCCTGATGAGGCGGCTCGCCAAGTTACCGAAAACGGAAACCAGGACTATATTGAGAAAATTTGGATTGAGTCCTATGCAAAGCATGGTTACTAACAAGGTTGTAAAGTACGCGCCTGCGGCGCCGGACGCAGAAAATCTGCACCGGTTATAACGGCGTTAAAGGGGGGAGGATGCTCAGTTCCTATGTGGCGATTGGGGTTAGGCTTGTAGCTATTTTATTTTTCTTTAAAGCCGTTAGAGAGTTTGTTGGGGTATTTCAGTTTTTCTATCAGGGTAGTCCCTATGGCAATGATACCTCGGTATGGCCTGTTTTGGTCGTGGCTTTAACAAGCTGGGCTTTTGTGTTCATCCTTTGGTTCTCCGCTCAGGGTATTGGTCGTTTGATGGCGTCGGGCGGTATAGATGCTAAGCCTGAAAAGATGCCTCCTGTCTCCTTGTTGTCTGTGTTTGTTGCTGCGATTGGGTTGTTTGTTTTCTGGTACGGTATGGTTGATGCTCTGTACTACATTTCGGTAATTATTATGGGGCAGGAGTTGGGTGTTGCTCGGATGTCTATTGAGATAAAAGCCAACATGCTCGCTACGGCCTTTGAGGTCATAAGTGGGGCTTTTCTTGTGCTGAAAGCGAGGACGGTTGCCGGGAAAATTAATGATGTGGCGCGTTAGTGATCCTTTAGCAATGCCATGTATGCAACAAGCGAATGATGGCAGGCGCTACGCAATAAGGACGAAAAATGAACAAAGACGAATGGATTTGGGTTGCTATAAGAATATTTGGTATCTATCTTCTGGTGCTGGCCATCATTTCGATTCCTGAAGCGATTGGTGCTATCTATGCCCACCTTAATGTTGCCGATGCAGCCAGCCAATCAGCTGAAATTGCCTCCTTCGCTGACTCATTACGTAAAGCGGCACTGTCCAAGGGGATAACGGCAATATCCCAGCTTATACTTTTCTCCATGGCATCTTATTACCTTATCTGTCGTGGCAAACTTATCCATCGGTTGGCATCACGAGAAACTGGCCAGTAAGAAATGTGAGTCGCCACCGCCAGTGGTCAGACCAATATGCCGGCGAGTAAAGAGAATTCTCTGACATGACAAGAACAGTCCTATTCCTCCTCTATTTATCGGTGCTATCCGGTTGTACCAATGTGACAGGTGATACTCCAAGAGCGATTTCCCCACAGACCGGAGAATCTTTAAGCACAGAGCGCCTGTTTTTTGTTGCGAACACATTTTTCTCCGAAGCGGGCTATGCGTGCAGTACTGATGTCGACGCTGGCCAATTTCGTTGTTCCAGAGCGCTTCGGGATCTTTACATTCATCAGACAACCGCCGAGGTGAACATTTATCCCGGCGATGAGGAAGACAAGATCCACAGAATGATCGCGACCCGATGGGATGAGGGCCTGATTCCTGGTGAGCTGATTTCCAATGCCTACGCCAACGATGATGTTGAGGCGTTCTGTACGTATCTCGCCGGCGAGAAGATTGCTCTATGGAAGGTCTGAATAACTCGCTTTTTTCGCTTTTACGATCCTCAACAGGCATCTGCCATCGAATTCAGGCCACAATTCACTCTTGAGTGTCCATTC
>NZ_FNUM01000005.1:0-203461 GCF_900107995.1 Alcanivorax sp. DSM 26293
GACACTCAAGAGTGAATTGTGGCCTGAATTCGATGGCAGATGCCTGTTGAGGATCGTAAAAGCGAAAAAAGCGAGTTATTCAGACCTTCCCTAGGTACATGGATATATGACAGTGCTCCGCATATTAAATATCTGGGGTATATTTCATTGGCTTGGCTACTCGTAACCTTTCTACTCACCGTGTTTTGTGAAAAGGCATTTTACAAATGGTATTGGCGTAAGGCAGATTTTAATCCAAGCTTTTCCATCAATAAGTTCATTTGGCAAGCGCACGCGGCGAGTTATTCGGGGCTACTAATCATCGTTCTGGTAATGTGGAATGATCTGTTCAGCATGTAACAAGGCGCTGTTGTCGGACTGGTTTTCCGCTGCGCTCCAAACCAGCCGCAAAGCGCGGCGTTATGCGAATAGAAGGAAGGGTGGATTAATTGATCAAGCTGGTTCCTATAGACAGGACTAAGTGGAAGAAGTCGACATATAGTGGCCATTACGATGACGGCGCTGATTACTACGAGGGAATTCGCTGTAAGTGTTTAAGGTGCGAGCGTTCATTCGTTTTTGCGCCCAAGGAGCAAAAAGAAACCTTCGAAGAAAAAGGTAAATTTCCTGGCTGGCTTCCTGCTTTGTGCCAAGAGTGCAATGAGCATTGGCTAAAAGCGCGGGAATTAGAACAGAAATTTAGCTCGGATTGGGCGCTGGGTAGCATATCCATCCAGGATGAGCGTCATTTTCTTCGGTGCTGGCTTGCTGCAGTTGAGGATGCTTCCTCGTACCGCAGAAAGGGATACGACGATAAAACTGGATTAATAAAGAAGCGTCTTCGCGAGATTGAAGGAGACGCATAACAAGGCGCTGCTGCCGACGAGCGGCAGAGCGCAGCGTTAAGCGTCCTCGCCCCACTTCGGCAGCGATTTCAAGAATAAGAGAGTTTAAAATTGAATTTAGGTGCTAAGCATCATTACATTCTTGTGTTTCTAACCGCAATTCTTTCGGGTGCAGCATCGACTGCAGGCATTTATTTGACAGCACCATATCAAACCGAACAGATAATCCGGCAGATGGAATATGAAAGAAAGGTCTCTGCTTACGAGAAATTCTTGGATGAGAGTATTTCTGAACCATCCTCGCTAGTTTTTAAAGTTATATCTCTTGATCAGATGGCGAGTAACATTACTACCGACGGCTCCATCCAATCCGTAGAGGACAAGCTTTTCGAGATCTCTCGTTCTACAGAATATGACAAGCTGTTCTATTCGTTGACTCGGCATTTTAAGTTACTCGAGCTGCATGGCAGCGAAAGAGTTAGAAAATACTGTGAAGATATAACCTCAGTGCTTCTCGGAAATAGATACGAAGTTGACTGGACCTATCATACTCAAGAGATGGTCGCAGTAAGAAATCAGTGGGATGATAACGATGGGGTAGTAATAGGTTGGGAGCCTCGGGTAACAGATGAAGAAAGAGCGAGGTTCTTGATTCTGTCTGCCCAATATAACGAGCTGATCCAACAGCTGAAAAGTGAAATTTCGACTACGGACGCCTAACCAGGCAAGGCAGCGGACGCGGAAACCGCGCCGCTGCTCGCAGCGTTAGATTGCTTATGAGTGTGTCACGTTTCTACATGGTGGTCGCTGCAACGGTCGTATCGGTCGTGCTGCTGCTTATTAAGTTTTTTAGTCGTCTAGTGCCGGGTTTTGAACAGCTGATTATTGCAACGGTGCTGGTTTTAGCTGCTCTATCCGCAGTTGCCTCTATCCTGGCGTTATGGTCACTTAGTAGGGAGGCTTCGAGCTCGCTTAAAGAAAAGGTGTTGGCGGTTGGGAGTCTTGTAGTTACGGTTCCGTACTTGGGAATCGTAGCCCTTATCGTCATAGAGCCATTCGACAATCCATGAAAAATCTAACAAGCCAAGGCATTGGGACAAATTTTGCATCGCTGCGCTCAAAGCGCAAAATATGCCCCTGCTTGGGGCGTTACACAATCAAAAGGGGGAGTGGTGAATTTCATAAAATATGTGTTTGCGAAAATTGGTTCAGGATTTCTTTATGGTGTCGGGTTCGTAATTGCTTCTTTGCTTCTAGGATCATTAGCATTCTCCTATGTGGATTCTAACCTAGAAGCTAAAGAGCAGAAGCGGAAAGAAAGAGAGCTAGCTCGACAAGAAGAGCGGCGTTTGATGTTTCGTGATTTCGATGAAACTGCAAAATTGGATGTTGAGGTAACTAAAGAACGTATTGAGCCTGGTGAGTTTACGTTGCTTGGTAAGGTCGAGAATCGCGGAGATGCGAAGTGGTCTTATGTGAGCGTGAAGGCTGAGTTGTTCAATGAGAGTGGTGACTTTATTGATGAGTGTACGGAGATCGTAAGCGAAACGATAGCTCCTGGTCAGGTGTTAAATTTTAAGTTGTCCTGTGGGGCATGCTCACAATTCAAACTACGTGATTATAAAAAATATGAGCTAAAAATAACTGATGCTCGGTACGTTCGGTAATGTGTAACAAGTAGCAGCAGGCCGACCTTCGGCGGCTGTGCTAGGCGTTATATTTTCGGGGTAGAGCAGGATGTTCGATGAAGGGGCGCCAGATTCAGAGCCGACCCAGGAGCAGATAGATCTGATTGCCGGTCTCACTCAAAAGGAAGTAAGCGAGATCGATGCTTGTATCTTGTCATGTGTAAGTGGGCACTGGAGAAAGGTTGCAAAAGTAGTCGCCGATGCTATGTATCAAATGCCAGAGCGAATAGCGGGAGTCCCTGACGTTTACTATGCACAGAGAGTTTGGGGTTTCGTCGAGCAAGGTATTATGGAGCATCAGGGGTTTCTTGGTCGCATGCGCTATTGTGAAGTGCGGCGTAGCACTGAAGAAACATAACAAGAAGCAGCAGGCCGACCTTGTAGTTCCCCCGCTTTTGCTTCCGCAAAAACGGGCATCGCATCAAACGCCCCTGAGCTCTGGAGTTATCTTGAAGGGAAGCATGAATTACGATCCGATCAATATAAAAGATAAACTGGCTCTTTTCGATGAGCTCTGGTCTCCTTGTGTAATAGCTGAAATGAATAACTACCAGTTCAAGCTCGCAAAAGGCGAGGGGGAGTTTGTCTGGCATGATCACCCCGATACCGATGAGATGTTTTTCGTGATTGAAGGTGAGCTTGTTATTGAATTTCGTGATGGGTCGGTCACGTTAAATCCCGGAGAGATGTATGTAATTCCAAAAGGGGTTAAGCATAGGCCTTTCGCCAAAGGCCTTGTTCAGGTTTTGCTTGTGGAGCCTAAAGGTGTTGTTAACACGGGTGAATCTGGTGGCACTCTTACCGCAGAAAACGATATTTGGGTTTAAAAATACTAGTATCAAGTCGGGGCACTCAGACGCAATAGGCTGCGCCATTTTTTTAGGTGTCAGCCAAAATCCATATGTGAGGAAATAATGGAAAACTACAACAAATACGCCGAATACACGAAGTCGCAAGACTGGAAGTCACTCTGCAAGTTGAATAATGTTGGTCTTGATTCATTTGGCACAAAAAAGGAATTGAAAGTACTGCCAGAGTATTTAGAGCCTGACGAGGTCGTTTTTGCGCTCACATCGGGGGTTATGGAGCAATCAGAAACTTCCAATTCATTTGATTTTGGTGCAAACACTTGGCTCGTGGTGCTAACAAGTGACAGGTTTCTGTTTCTTGATGCTGCCATGCTTACTAGTTCTGTTGACACCCAAAGCATTCGACATGATCGAGTTCAAGCTGTTTCCGCATCTCAAGGTTGGGTTCTTGGTAAGGTAATGATTGACTTGGGTAGCCGGTTGCTCACTATAGATAACTGCCAAAAGGCAACAGTAAGAGTTGTTGCTGATCTAGCGAACAAGTGGCTTAAAGAAATTGCGGATAAGAAAAGCACTCCCACTGCACAGCCCCAGCAATTATCTGAGGAATCAGGATTAGATAAATTGGAGAAGTTGGCAAAACTTCATTCTATGGGAGCACTTTCAGACGAAGAATTTAATGCAGCAAAGCAAAAGGTCTTATCTTCGTTGTAGTTCCCCTGCTTTAATGGACACTCAAAAGAGCGCCTCAAGTCACCCCAAACCAAAACGCCCACCTTCCGGTGGGCGTTTCTCGTTCAGCCTTCAGTGATCAACAGACTTCAGAACCGCCCGTTAATCCCGAACCCAAGATTCGACACTTCATCGCCACTGCGATCCACCGCGCGCAGGTATTCCACGCTGAGGAAGATCTGGTTGGTGATGGTGATGTCGGCGCCCAGGCCCAGGGACAGGTCCTTGTAGTTTTCGCCGTCGGAGCCGCCGCCGGGGAAGTTGGCGGTGGTTTCGATGTAGGACACGCCGATCAGGCCGTAGGGGCGGACCGGCAGGGTGTTGGGGAACTGGCCGCGGAAGAAGGCGCCGTAGGAGCGATCGACCTCCACGTCCACGTTGTTGCTCAGTTCGTCCTCACCGATACCCAGGCCCAGGCGCAGTTCGCCACCCAGGGTCTCGTCGCGGTTGATCCAGGTGCCGAATTTGAATTGCAGCACTTCCGGTTTGGCGGAGGCACTGGTGTTGTCCGGCTCGATCTTGCTGCTGACGATATCCAGCCCGGCGTAGCCGCTGGCCTGGGCAAACATGGGCAGGGCCAGGGTCGCGGCTAGCAGTACTTTTTTCATGGTATCTCCCGCTTGAGTCATGTGTATGACGAAGTAATGAAACGGATTGTAGTGAAAAGAAGGCGGTAGGGCGACCGGGGGATCAGGAAGGCGCCGCAGGAGCCTGCCCGCAAAGGGGCGCCTGCAGGCAGATTGTTTGCTGCGGGCCGCAATGGGATGACCCCGCGGTGTTGTGAAGGGCGCTACGGCGGTAAAGACGTGTTTGCCTTTATCCGCCGTAGACCGGCAAACAGGAGCGTTATCCCTCCTGAAAGATTGCCGGGTTGGACCAGGGATTAATGCTCGTGGTCATGATCGTGCTCTTCATCCTCGTGATCATGGTCATGGTCTTCACCCTCGTGGTCGTGATCATGGTCGTGTTCATCATCGCCATGGGCGGGTTCGCCCGCCAGGCCTACCCAGGCCAGTTTGCCGGGTGAAAACGTCAGGGGCAGAGGATCTTCCAGTTCGCCTTCTTCCAGATGCACCACAACGATGGCGTCATTCCCGGGATCGGCCAGGAAGACGTGGGCGGGCTCCCCCGCGACGGCCATGGCGATCCGGCTGCCGTGGCCAGAGGCCGCAGGAGCGGTGCTGGGGTCGACAGCGTCTTCCACATGGGCATGTTCGCTCCAGTCCGCGGTGTCGAAGATGCGCAGGTCGCCAGCGTCATCCAGCAGAACCAGGTGTTCGCCATGGGGATCGAGACTGTGGTTGTCCAGGGAAACGTCGGCCCCTTCCGTCCAGTCCAGCTCTTCGGCATCGCCATCTTCCGGATGGATGATGAGAATCCGGTCGCCCGCATAGGCCACGAAGTGAGGCAACTCATGGTGGCTGTCAAAGCTGCCGACCCGCTCGCTGCCAGTCAGGCCCAGGGTGGCGTTGTCCACGTGTTGGGCGGTGAAGGTCTCGCCGTCCTGGTGGACGATAAGGATGCCGTCACTGCAGCCGAACACGGAATAGTCTTCATTGGAGCCGGCGCCGTGCAGGCCCGGGCAGTCCAGGTTGACGGTGTCTTCCCGGTGATAGTGATCGTTATGCTGGTGATAGATGTCCACCTTTTCCGGCAGGCCGTTGGCTGCGGTGCGGTAGGTCGCCAGCAGAATGTCACCACGGGGTTCGGCGACGCCGTGGTGGGCACTGTCCAGGGTCTGGCTGGCCACACTGCCACCATTTTCCAGGGACGCATCCGTGAGCAGTTCTACTCTGGCCATGATGGCGTTGCCGGCATCGCCATCGTAAAACAGAGCCGCCTGTTCGCCGTGGACCCGATAGTGGGTGGGGGCGGGCCCGTTCAGGGTGCCAGCCATTGAGGGGGCGTCTTCATGCACATGATCGTCATGGACATAGAGGCCGCCGTCCAGGATCTGCACCTGGTTGGCGCTGCGCTGGGGGGCCAGGACAAATCGCTTGCCGGGGCTGGTGTACAGAGCGCTTGGGGCGCTATTCAGCGACAGGGAGCCGGGAAGCAGGGCTTGCTCTTCCAGATCATACATATAGAGCTGATCGCCGGCGCCATCGCTGGAGGCAATGACCAGGCGGCCCGGGTGGTCACCGTGATCATGGTCGTGATCATGGTCATGGGCGTCTTCACCGCCGCCCAGCGGGGTGCTGCCGGTTTCGTTTTCACAGCCGGCCAGTAGCAGGGCGGCCAGCAGACAGGTCAGCAGGGCCGGACCCCGCTTGGCTGCGTGTTTGAAGCGTTGCATGGTGTTCTCCAATTCGGTTCGCGACCCCGGCGGAATAATGGCGCCGGGGTATGTCGTTTTCACTTAACGATCCAGGCGTCAAAACTCGATACGGGTGCCCACGGTCAGGTTGCGGCCCGGTTCCGGCACGGTGCTGGCCAGGAAGGAGGTGTGGTTGAACACTTCCTCACCGAGCAGGTTGTTGCCGCGCACGAAAAAGGTGTAGCGCTGGTCGCCGCGCAGCCGGTAGCTGACGGTGACGTTGGCCATGTCGAAGGAATCGGTACGTTCCTCGAAACCGGTGATCTGGTCCTGGGCGAAGGTGCGGTAGTACTCCAGCTCCGCATCGAAATGGCCCACGTAGGTGTTGAGCCGGGTACCCAGCCGCTTGGCGGGGATGCGTGGCAGATAACCGCCGTCATCGAAGGTGGCGCGTACCATGTCGCCGAATACGGTAATGCCGATGGGGTCGACGCCGTAGTAGCTTACTGAGGCTTCGGCACCGGTGAAGGTGGCATCCCGCTGGCTGTACTTGATCAGGCGGAAATCTTCGATCTGGTCCAGGGTGCGGGCGTAGATGTAGTTATTGATGCGGTTCTCGAACACGCCCAGATCAAACAGCCAGTCGCCCTGGGTCTTGCGCAGGTTCAGGTTGGCGTTGAGGCTGACCTCGTCGTCCAGGTCTCGTTGGCCGCCACCGCAGGCACTGAGAAGACCGCACTCGTAGGTGTTGGTGGCCAGGTGCACCCCTTCGGCATACAGCTCCTGGGCGCTGGGGGCGCGCTCGGCGTGGCCCACGGACAGTACCAGCTCATAACCCGGCACGAAGGCCCAGTTGGCGGCGGCGGACAGGGAGGTGCTGTCCTGCTTCAGATCCGGTAGCGCTTCGCCGGGACGGTCTTCCGGGCGCAGTCGCTGACGCTCCTGGCGGGCGCCCAGTTCGAAACGCCATTGGTCGTTGAGCCGGTACTCTTCCACCGCAAACAGGGCCAGGGCCCGGCTTTCGGTTTTCGGCACGAAGGATTCTCCGCCCAGGGAGCT
Source organism: Alcanivorax sp. DSM 26293 (assembly GCF_900107995.1). Taxonomy (GTDB): domain Bacteria; phylum Pseudomonadota; class Gammaproteobacteria; order Pseudomonadales; family Alcanivoracaceae; genus Alcanivorax. The sequence goes on from NZ_FNUM01000005.1 coordinate 7,370, forward strand.
GAAGTCAAAGTCGGTGTACTGCATGCCGACCACGCCGCGCCAGTCACCGATGGGAGCATGTTCCACTTCCAGTCGGGCGTCGCCGCCCCGGTTGCGGAAGGTGGTGCCGATCTCGCCTTCCTCGATTTCATGGTGGCGGTATTCGGTGTGATTGCCGCGAAAGCGGATGGCAGTGATGCCGTCCATGGGGTTGCGGTATTCCCCCCGGGCGTCCACGCGGCGGCTGGCCAGGTCCACGAAGGGGGCGTCGTGCTCGCCATGTTCGTGGTCGTGCTCTTCATCCGGGCAGTCCAGGCTGGTGCCGCTGACACCACATTCCTCGAACTCGTGGCTGTGGCCGGGCAGGCCGTAGTTGTCACGACGGTAGCTGTAGGCCATGCCGAAGAAGCCCTGGTCACCGATCCAGGAGGCGCCAATGCTGCTGTTGTCGCTTTCCGCGTAGGTGCCGGGCACGGTGAGGCGGTCGAAGCCGTCCACTTCGTAATCATCCGCGTCCCGGCGGCTGCCTTCCACCCGAAACACCAGATGGTCGGTGGCGGAGAAGGTGATGCCGGCGGCGGTGGCGTTTTCATCGGCCACGGTGTTGGCGCGGGCGCCTACGAAGCCTTCCACGTCCTCACGCGGGCGTTCGGTGGGAATACGGCTGTCCAGCACATTCACGACGCCGCCACTGGCACCGCTGCCGTAGAGCAGGGTGGACGGGCCGCGCAGGACTTCGATCTGGCGGGCCAGCATGGGATCCACGGTGACGGTGTGGTCCGGGGAGATCTTGGACGCATCCAGCACCGCAGAGCCGTCGTTGAGTACGCCCACGCGTGGGCCGCTCTGGCCGCGGATCACCGGCCGGCTGGCGCCGCCACCGAAGGTATCGCTGTGCACACCGGGCTGATTGTTCAGGGTTTCGCCCAGGGTGGCGGCGTTTTTCTGGGTGAGGGTTTGCTGATCCATCACCGAGTACGGGGTGCTGGGGCTGCCGCTGCCCAAAGGCAGGGCCGAGACGTTCACCGTTTCCAGTTCATTGGCGGTGGAAGAATCGGAGCTGTCGGCCTGAACGACCGTTGGGGCCAGCGATGTAGCCAGCGCCACGGCGACGCACCCGGCCAGGGTGTGGCGTCGAGAATTCATAGAAACCTCTGTCTTCACGTTTGAGCGGCCGCGACGCTGGATTCAAGGGTCCTGGTGTCGCGGTCCGGAACGGGTGTCCGACAGCGTTATGCACGCAGGATCATCACGTTGAAGCGTGCGCGGGCTGTCGGATTGAACAAACGGTATCAAGCAGAGGCGGGTGGGCCGCGTGGGGGGTAGGAAAGGTGTTCAAGGGTGCGTCGTACCGGGGCAGCCACAGGGGCTGGGGCCGGTTCGGCGTGCAGGGAAACGACGTGAACATAGTGGTTGGGCAGGGCGAGCATGCCCTGGCCGTGGGTACAGATCTGGCAATCCGCAGCGGCCAGCAGCTCCGTGTGGGAATCGTGGGGCTGGGCATCGATGTGGGCGGGTGCGTGCCAGGCAAAGAGTAGCTGGGCGCAGAACAGCGCCAGAATCAGTGACAGCGACAGGCCGTGGCGAGCTGGCATCATGATGCGTTCTCCCCCGGGGCGCTGTGCTTTCTGCAGCGGTGCTGTTCCTGACCGGGCTCGGTGCCCGGCACATAGTCAAAACCACCGGGATGCCAGGGGTGGCACTTGCACAAACGCTTCGCTGCCAACGCGCTGCCGCGCAGGCTGCCATGGACTTCCACCGCCTGTCGGGCATATTCCGAGCAGGTGGGGTAGAAGCGGCATTGGTTGCCGATCCAGGGGCTCAGCAGCTTCTGGTATAACCAGAGCATACCGAGCAGAAGCGATTTCACGGTATCAAGACCTGTGTGGTGTCAACTCAACGGGGCATGATACGGCCAATCCGGTGGCGGATGCTACCTTGATGCGGGAGCAGGCTGATTCTGTCCTTGTAGGAGCCCATGCTTGCATGGCGAACCTCCCCACACCGGTTCGCCATGCAAGCATGGGCTCCTACGGGGCGCCTTGGCCGGTTGTGCCAATTTGTGAGCATGCCCTTGTCTGGCGGCAAGCCGGGTGCATACTGCGCCACGGACATGATTGTGAGGAGTGTGTTGTGAGAGCCATTGTTCTGACGTTGTTGATGTTGACGGCCCCATCCTGGGCGGCGGATTGGGAGCTGAACCATGAGGGTTCGCAGCGGGGTGACGTGACTACCTATGTGCGCGAGGTCTCCGACAGTCCGGTGAAGGCTTTCAAGGGCGTGGTGGAATTACAGGCCAGCGCCACCTCGGTACTGGCGGTGATCACGGCGGTGGACACCTTCCCGGAGTGGATCTTCCAGAGTCAGGGGGCAGAGCGCCTCAGTATTACGGAAAAAGAGCGCATCCATATGCGTTTCAACGGGATCTGGCCGGTGGCGGACCGGGATGTGGTGCTGGTCAATACACTGACCCAGACCGCTGATGGCGAGATTCATCTGCACAGTGAGAACGCCGAGGGCGTCAAGGACAAGCAGCCGGGCTTCGTGCGCATCCCGGCCCTGGATAACCAGTTTGTGATTACGCCGCTGACGGATGGCTGGGTACGGGTGAAATTCGAGACCTTCGTGGATCCGGGGGGCAATGTGCCGGTCTGGCTGGCGAATCTGGTGTCCACCAAGGCGCCCCGGGTGACGCTGGCAGGGTTGAAAGATCAGCTGGAGAAGCCGCGATTTGCCAATGCCACCCGGGAGGATTTGCCAGGGTTGCCGGGGATGGAAGCGCTGAAGCTGTGATGTGAGCCACAAGCCACAAGCCACAAGCTACAAGCTACAACGCGACCCCTAGGTTAAGTGTTTTTCAACGCAAGAAGCCGCGCCCATAGTATGGGCGCGGCTTCTTGCGTTTTAGATCATGGAAACCTTCCACCGTGTTGTGGCTTGAAGCTTGTAGCTATTCTCTATCGACTCCAGCGGGTGCCTTCGCGGGTGTCTTCCAGCTGGATACCGGCGTCGGTGAGTTGCTGGCGGATCTCGTCGGCGCGGGCGAAGTTCTTGTCTTTCTTCGCCTGGGTGCGCTCAGCCACCAGGGCATCGATTTCCTCGTTGCTCAGCCCGTCTTCGCCCGCGTTCTTGTTCTGGAACCAGGCGGTGGGGTCCTCGGTGAGCAGGCCCAGCAAGTCGGCGGCGGCCAGCAGTTCGGCTTTCAGGGCCGGTTTGTCGGCCAGCTCGGCCTTGTTCAGCTCGCCGGCAATGGCGTGCAGGGCGCTGACCGCTTCGGAGGTGTTCAGGTCATCCTTGAGGGCTGCCAGCACCGGGTGGTTGTCCGGCAATTGGTAGCCGGCCTCCGGCTCCACGGTTTCGCCACGGCCGAGCAGGGCGTAGTAGAGCGTATCCAGCCCCTTCTCCGCATTCTCCAGCAGGTCAGCGGAGAAGTTCAGTGGTGACCGATAATGGCTGGAAATGAGCGCGAAACGCAGGATTTCGCCGTGGTACTGGGTGAGCAGATCACGGACCAGACGGAAATTGCCCAGGGACTTGGACATCTTTTCGCCGTCGATGTTGATATAACCGTTGTGCATCCAGTAGCGCACGTAGTCGGTGCCGTGGGCGCAGCAGCCCTGGGCGATCTCGTTCTCGTGGTGCGGGAAGATCAGATCCTGGCCGCCACCGTGGATGTCGATCACGTCACCCAGGTGCTTGTGGATCATGGCGGAGCATTCGATGTGCCAGCCGGGACGGCCACGGCCCCAGGGGGACTCCCAGCCGGGTTGGTCATCGGTAGATGGCTTCCAGAGGATGAAATCACCGGGGTGGCGCTTGTAGTCGGCCACTTCCACCCGCGCTCCGGCAAGCATGTCTTCCAGTTTGCGACCGGAGAGCTTGCCGTAGTCGGGCATGGATTCCACCGCAAACAGCACCTGGCCGTTAGCCTCGTAGGCGTGACCCTTTTTCACCAGGGTCTCGATCATGGCGATCATTTCGCTGATGTGGTCGGTGGCCTTGGGAATGATGCTCGGGGTTTTCGCATTCAAAGACGCCATGTCTTCGGCGAAGGCGGCCGTGAAGCGTTCGGTGAGGGCACCAATGTCTTCGCCATTTTCCGCCGCGGCCTTGATGATCTTGTCATCAATATCAGTGATGTTGCGGGCATACGCCACCTCCGGGTAGAGGCGCTGCAACAGCCGGTACAGCACATCAAACACCACCACCGGGCGGGCATTGCCGATATGGACGAAGTTATAGACCGTGGGGCCGCACACGTAGAGGGTGATGCGGTTGGGATCCAGCGGAATGAAGTCGTCCTTCTGCCCGGTCAGGGTGTTGTGCAGTTTCAGGCTCATTTTTTGTAAAGCTCTTTCGGATCGATGATCGGCGTCTTGTCGATGGTGACGCTGTCGGCGTCGGCTTTCCAGTAGAAGCAGTCGCGGCGGCCGGTGTGGCAAGCGGGGCCGGTCTGGTCCACTTTCACCAGCACGGTGTCCGCGTCGCAATCAATGCGCAGTTCTTTCAGTATCTGCACCTGGCCGGAGGATTCGCCTTTGCGCCAGAGCGTTTTTCGGGAGCGGGAAAAATAGCAGACCCGACCGGTGGCCAGGGTTTCTTCAAGGGCTTCCCGGTTCATCCAGGCCATCATCAGCACTTCGCCGGTGTCATGCTGCTGGGCGATGGCGGCGATCAGGCCGTCGTCGGTGAGCTTCAGATTATCCAGGGCCTCTTGTAGCGGCACCTGGAAACCTTCGGGCTGTTGTTCGTTGTCTTTGAACATGACGCCTCCGGGGGCTGAATGCGGCCGTTGGAGCTTTGCTTGCAAAGCGAGGGGGGTTACCCTCTATTCGCCTTGCGAGCAAGGCTCCAACGGTGTTTCTTGGCCTCAGATCGGCAGGCGAGTCGCGTTGGCCAGGGCGGTGATGGCGGCGTCCAGGCTAGTCGTGTCGGTGGCCTGGGAGCCCAGGGTCCGGATGGCCACCAGTTGCTCGTCCGCTTCTTTCTCACCGATGACCCAGATCTGCGGCACCTTGGCGCGGGAATGCTCGCGTACCTTGAAGCCGATCTTTTCGTTACGCAGGTCCAGTTCTGCCGGGATGCCGGCGGCTTCCAGCTTTTCCTTCACACTGCGGGCGTAGTCATCTGCCGCATTGGTGATGGTGCAGATCGCTACCGGTACCGGTGCCAACCACAGGGGCAGGTGCCCGGCGGTGGACTCGATCAGGATACCCAGGAAGCGTTCCAGGGACCCCAGTACCGCACGGTGCAGCATCACCGGACGCTGGCGAGAGCCGTCTTCGGCCACGTATTCCGCGTCCAGACGCTCGGGCAGCACGAAGTCCACCTGCAGGGTGCCGCACTGCCAGTCCCGGCCAATGGCGTCGCGCAGAACAAATTCCAGTTTCGGGCCGTAGAAGGCCCCTTCACCCGGGTTCAGTTCGCATTCCAGTCCCAGGGATTCCACCGCATCGCGTAAAGCGCCTTCGGCCTTGTCCCAGGTCTCGTCGGCACCGGCACGTTTTTCCGGGCGGTCGGAGAATTTGATACGGAAGCTCTCGAAGCCGAAGTCCTTGTAGACCTCCCGCAGCATGGTGATGAACCCGGCGGTTTCTTCGTTGATCTGCCCTTCGGTACAGAAGATGTGGGCATCGTCCTGGCTGAAGGAGCGGGCGCGCATCAGGCCGTGCAGGGCGCCGTGGGCTTCGTTACGGAACAGGGTGGTGAACTCGCCGAGACGAATGGGCAGGTCCCGGTAGCTCTTGATGCCCTGGTTGAAGATCTGCACGTGGCCCGGGCAGTTCATGGGCTTGACCGCCATTTCCCGGTGATCGTGGGTGCAGACGGTGAACATGTCATCGCCGTACTTGTCCCAGTGACCGGACTTTTCCCAGAGGATACGGTCCATCATCTGCGGGGTGGCCACTTCCTGGTAGCCGCCTTTTTCCATCTTGCCGCGGATGTAGTTTTCCAGGTTCTTGCGCATGCGCCAGCCTTTCGGGTGCCAGAACATGCTGCCCACCGCTTCCTGCTGGATATGGAACAGACCCATTTCCTTGGCCAGTTTGCGGTGGTCACGTTTTTCCGCTTCCTCAAGCTGTTTGAGGTAGGCGTTGAGTTCTTTCTTGTCCCGCCAGGCGGTACCGTAGATACGCTGCAGCTGGGCCTTGGAGGCATCACCGCGCCAGTAGGCACCGGCCACTTTCATCAGTTTGAAGCCGTCGCCCAGCTTGCTGGTGCTGGGCAGGTGGGGGCCGCGGCACAGGTCGATGAAATCGCCCTGGCGGTAGAGGCTCACTTCCTGATCAGCGGGCAGGTCGCGGATGATTTCCGCCTTGAATTCCTCGCCGGCTTTCAGGAAGAAGTCGATGGCCTCGTCCCGGTCCCAGACTTCACGCCGAATTGCCTCGTTGCGACGCACGATTTCCATCATGCGTTTTTCGATCGATTTGAGGTCTTCCGGGGTGAAGGAATCTTCCCGGTAGAAGTCGTAATAAAAGCCGTTTTCGATGGTCGGGCCAATGGTGACCTGGGTTCCCGGGAACAGCTCCTGCACCGCCTCTGCCATGACATGGGCCGCATCGTGGCGGATCAACTCCAGGCCGTCGTCGGTGTCGCGGGTGATGATTTCTACCGTGGCGCCATCCTCGATGGGCAGATAAACATCGATCAGCTTGCCATCCACTTTGGCGGCAAGAGCCTGTTTGGCGAGTTTTTTGCTGATACGCTCGGCGATGTCCAGGGCGGACGCCGGCTGATCAAACGCCATGGTTGCCCCGTCGGGCAGTTGATAGCTGACACTCATGAGAGGTAGGAATCCAGATTGGCTCGGAACCGGCAGATGGTAGGGGCTGTTGGTGTTTCGTTCAAGTCGCTGCTGGCGGAATATGCCAAGGCAGAGGGGCGGCGAGCGGCGATATCCCATTGTTGCTGAACCGGCGGTATGGGCGTGGGTCGAAAGGAATAGAGGAAAGCGACGTTTTTTGCCTGAAATCCTGGCTCAGCCTATGCTTGCTGGGCAAACACACGATTTTGCTATGGATGACCATTGGGAGCGGGATAGCTCATGAACTCCTTTTTGCCTGACACCACATCGGTGACGGACGAAAATCTGCTGCCGCGCATGTTGCGGGTGGCGCAACATCTCAGCGAGCAGCGGGATGTACCGCGCCTGCTGCAGGTATTGCTGGATGAGGCTCTGTACCTGTGTGAGGCGGATACCGGCTGGGTGTGGCTGTATGCAGATGGCAAGCCTGAGCCGGGGTTGAGCTGCCTGTGTCGCCGGGCCGGTGATGCGTTCCTGCATGAGGAGGCCAGCCTGTTCTGTCCCATGGCGCGCAAAAGCGGTTTGCCCGAACAGTGTTATGAAGACGGCAAGCCGCTGGCGGTGGATCTGTCGGAAAGCGCCCTCAGCGAGGAGGACCGGTATTTACTGGATGCGCTGGCCCCGGATGCTGGCGGCTTGCGGCTGTGGCCCCTGCGCAATCATGAGGGCATGGTGATCGGGGTGCTGCAGCTGGCCTATAACCGCTCGCTACCGGCCCGTTTGCACCGGCTGGGGAAACACAGCGATCTGATCTTCCAGTCCCTGCTGACCTACGCGGGGATTGCCTTGAGCAATCTAAGCCAGGTGCAGGAGCTGAAGGAGCTGCTGGATGCCTTTATCAAGGTGCTGGCCCAGGCCATTGATGCCAAGAGTCCGCACACCAGTGCCCACTGTCAGCGGGTGCCGGTGATTACCGAAATGCTGGCCCAGGCGGCCTGTGAGGATAATGCGGACTTTGCGGACTTTTCCCTGGATGAGGACGGCTGGTACGAATTGCATGTGGCGGCCTGGTTGCACGACTGCGGCAAGCTGGCCACGCCGGATTCGGTGTTGGACAAGTCCACCAAGCTGCACACCCTCCATGACCGTATCGACGAGGTGGCCAGTCGCTTTGCCGCCCTGCGGGCGGAAATCCAGTTTCGCTATGAAAAGGCCTGTTTGCTGGATCCCGCCGACGAGCCAGCCAGCCGTGAACGCATGGAAGCAGAAATCGGTCAGTTGAAGGAAGATCTGGCGTTTCTGGAGCGCATCAATCGGGGCGGAGAAGCCATGGCCGAGGCGGACCAGCAGCGGGTGCGGGACATCGCGGCGCGGCGCTGGACCGATGCCTGGGGCCAGAAAAAGCCCCTGCTCACCGACGATGAGGTTTACAACCTGTGTATCCCCCGGGGCACGCTCACTCCGGAAGAGCGGCAAATCATCAATGGCCACATGGATGTGACCCTGGACATGCTCGGGTCACTGCCGTTTCCGCCCAAATTGCGCCAGGTACCGGAATATGCGGGCGGCCACCATGAAAAAATGGATGGCACCGGTTTTCCACTTGGGCTCACCCGTGACCAGATGTCGATCCCGGCGCGGATCATGGCCATCGCCGATGTGTTCGAGGCTCTTACCGCCAAGGAGCGCCCCTACAAGACACCGCTGAAGCTCAGCGAAGCCCTGGCCATCATGCAGCGAATGCGCGACAACGATCACCTGGATCCGGACCTGTACCGGTTGTTTATTCGCTCCGGGGTGTGGCGTCAGTACGCCGCAAAACATCTGGATCCGGTGCAGCTGGATGTGGAGGATGGCAGTGCTTTTCTGTGATGGGTTTTCTGTAGGAGCGTCGCTGGCGGCGCGATAGCCAGAGCGGCGAAGTGCGAGGAGCGAGTTTCGAAAGGCAGACCTGAAAAACGGTGGGGCCTGCTGATTGTCGCTTCCCGTCATTCGTCACTCGAGACGGAATGTATCGCGCCGCCAGCGACGCGCCTGCGGAAAGACGACCGAATGTTTTCTTGAGGTTTCCTGTGCGTATTACTCTTGCTGTATTGCTCTGCCTGCTGTCATCTGTGTCCCTCGCCAGCGAGTGGCTGCTCTCTCTGGAAGGCCAGCGAACCCAGGGGGCGCTGTTGCGTGGGCAGGTGGCAAGTGGGGTGACGGTCAAACTGGGTGACAGGGCGGTACGGACCACACCGGAAGGATTCTTTGCCGTTGGTTTTGGCCGGGATGCCGACCTTGAGCAAGTGTTGACGCTGGAAAAGCAGGGCAAGGCACAGCAAGTGCCGGTAATCCTCAGCAAGCGTGAGTACGATATCCAGCGTATCGAAGGGGTGCCGCAGCGTACCGTGGAGCCGCCACCGGAAGCGGTGCTCAAGCGGATTCGTCGCGAGGTGGCGGAAATCAAAACGGCGCGGGACACGGACTCTGCCCTGCTGGCCTTTCTCAGTGATTTTCAGTGGCCGCTCACGGGCCGTATCAGTGGTGTCTATGGCAGTCAGCGGGTTTACAACGGCAAGCGGGGCCGGCCCCACTATGGTGTGGACGTGGCCCGGCCCACCGGCACTGTGGTGGTGGCTCCTGCGGACGGGGTGGTGACCCTGGTGCAGGGCGATAATTACTATTCCGGCGGCACACTGATCCTGGATCATGGCTACGGGGTTTCCTCCACCATGATCCACCTCAGCGAGGTGTTGGTGGAAAAAGGGCAGGCGGTCAAGCAGGGCGAGCCGGTGGCCAAGGTCGGCGCCTCCGGTCGCGCGACCGGGCCGCACCTGGACTGGCGATTGAACTGGTTCGAGGAGAAGCTGGATCCGGTGACGGTGGTGGGGGAGATGGAACAATAGTTGACAGTTGATAGTGGACAGTTGACAGCTCGCGGCGAGTGCTTGCTATAACCGAAAGCCAAGAGGCCGCGCTCAAAAGTTTTGGGCGCGGCCTCTTCACGTTAAAAATCAGACAACCTGTTCCGCGTAGCTGTCAACTGTCCACTATCAACTGTCAACTAACTCAACATCTCCACCAATCCCTGACTATTCGTCATCGCCACCCGGTTACGGCCAGCGCCTTTGGCCTGGTAGAGGGCCTCGTCAGCCTGTTTCAGGAGTTCGGCGCCATTGCTGGCGCCGTGGTCGGAGCAGGCGACTCCCACGCTGATGGTGACCACCTGGCTGACCCGGGAGCCGCTGTGGGGCAGGCCCAGTTGTTCAACCCGGTTGCGCATCCGCTCCGCAAACACCAGGGCATCATTGAAGCTGGAATCGGTAAGGATGATAACGAACTCCTCGCCACCATAGCGGGCCACAAAGTCCGTGTCGGCCTGCACCATCGAGAGGGGGACATGGGATATTTTCTTCAGGCATTCGTCCCCGGCCGGGTGGCCGTAGGTATCGTTGTACTGTTTGAAAAAATCGATATCGAACAGCAAAAGACTGATGCGTTCCGGGGCATCCGGATTGCCCTGCTTGTGCAGGTGGAACAGGTGATTGAGCCGGGACTCCATGCCTCGCCGGTTGATGCAGCCGGTGAGGCCATCCACGGTGGCCTGGTTTTCCAGTACCAGGTTTGCGGAGTGAAGCTCGTTACGGTGTTGGTAAAGCACGTGCTCGGAGAGGAAGTGCTGGCGCAGCAACCGCTCATACACGTACTGGCCAAACAGGCTCATGCTGGCAAAGGCCAGGGTTACCATGGTCAGGGTGATGGATTCGAACGGGGTCCGCTCCGGATTGGCCAGCAGTGTGGCGACCATGGCGCCGATCATCACGGTGGAACTGAGCAGGGCGGAGTAGAAAGGCACCCGCACGAGGATGCAGATCATGATGATCGACAGGGGCGTATGCAGGAAGAAGGTGTAGGCAAGAGGGTGATCCACATGTACACCCAGATAATTGCCAGTCAGGGCGATGGCAAACGCCAGTGCCAGAGTGGCCGGGTGCAGCCATTCCCGCCACTGGAGTTTGCGGGCAAGAATCACGCAGCCGCCGGCCAGCATCAAGGTGAAGAGTCGGGGCCGCCAGGAATTACTGATCACATCCGTGCCGATCCACGACTCGATCAGCATGGCGGTGGCAATCAGGGTGGAGACCAGGCCCAGCGCCCAGGGGGCGACCTTTGACACACTGGCCAGAAAATAGAGGCGAAAGTCTTTTTCCAGCGGCTTTGGCAGACGCAGGTGCCACGGCAGTTTGATGTCACTGCCGGTGGGGAGCGGGTTATGTCTCTGGGGGGCGGTCACGGCCGATAGGGCTCCTTTGTGTCCGTGCGTCGATGACGGCCATGTTTCATCATAGAGTATGCCGGCTATGGAAAAAAATCACAGGCGGCCAACGGCACATTGTAAGGACAGAAGGCGGTTTGCATTCAGTCCAGCAGAGCCAAAAGTGCCTGTCGCTTACCGGCAGGCAGACGCCGGAAACGTTCCAGCAGGTACGCTTCTTCCTGGCCGTCAGGAATTGCCGGTTCGCCATGGGGCAAGGTGGCGGGCCAATTGCTGAGACTGTGTTGCAAGCGGGCAATGATCTCCGCATTCATGCTTCGATGGCTGAGACCGGCGGTTTCCGCGACACTGGCCCGCATGCCATTGGGAAATCGAACCACGAACTTCTCGGCTCGCGTGGTTGCGCTGCTTGTCATAGTAACCTCTGAATCACACCTGCGAACAATAAATCAGCCTCTATATACAGGGCGGCTGTTCCAGACAACACGACAGGGTGTAGCGTTAACAGTGCATTAGACCTTACGCATTTTTTTGCCTTTAGGCGATACTGGCAGCTTGCCATTAAGCCTCAAACAGCGACCCGGTTAACACCGAAAACGGTAAAAATTGCTTTTACATTGCAATGTTTTCACGCAGACCTCACGACGTGGCGGGATTTGCCCGGATATTGTCTGCTTTTGGAGGCTTAACGCGTTGCCATGTGACACCCCGCATGCCGCGCTATAGAATCCATTTCGGTGATGTTTTATTAGGTGGCAATTCATATCATGAATATTGGTGCGGCTGACCTGAACCTGCTCAAGTACCTGGATGTGCTGCTGCGCGAGCAGAATGTGACCCGGGCGGCAGAACAACTGGGCATTACCCAGCCCGCCATGAGCAATTCCCTCAAGCGACTGCGGGAATTATTCGGTGATCCCCTGCTGATTCGGACCAGTGACGGCATGACCGCCACGGAACGTGCCCAGGAACTGCGCCCGTTGGTGCGACAGATCCTGTCCCAGGCGGAGCAGCTGTTCACCCCGGAGGATGTGTTCCAGCCCTCGGAAAGCCGTCGGGTGTTCCGCATCATGACCAGCGATTATGCGGAGGCCACCCTGGTGCCCCACATCGTGCGGCGCCTGCGTGCGGAAGCCCCGCACGTGGTGCTGGACTTCCTGACCCCTTCGGACGTGAGCTACCAGGACATGGAGCAGGGTCGGGTGGACATGGCGGTGAACCGGTTCAACGAGATTCCCGGTTCCTTTCACCAGGTGAGTCTGTGGAAGGATTCCTTTTCCTGTCTGCTGAACCGGGATAACCCCATTGCCGGTGATTTCAATCTGGACAGTTACCTGTCTGCGCAACATATCTGGGTCTCGAAGACCGGTTTCGGGGTGGGGTTCGGCATGAATCCGGAAAAGCTCGGCGGCCTGGGCTGGATTGATCATGCCCTGGAGCAGTTGGGCAAGAGCCGCAAGATCAGCATCTTTACCCGTCACTACCAGATGCCCGCCTTGCTGGCCATGAACAACGACCTGGTCGCCACTCTCCCCAGCCGGGTGGCGCGGATGCAGGCTCAGAACGAACGGCTGCTGATCAAGGAGCCGCCTTTTGATATTCCCCAGTTCGAACTGAAGATGGCCTGGTCATCGTTACTGCACCACAACGTGGCCCATCGCTGGTTGAGACGGCTGATTCAGGAAGAGGCGGAAAGTATTCTGGCGGAGGAGTAGCTACGAGCGACGCTCCCGGGATAGGGCAAGCCTGAAAAGCTCCTCATGCGCTGAGATATCTACGAAGCCGCTTGTAGGAGCTATGCTTGCATAGCGAACCGCGCTTGCGCGGAAATCGCCCGTAGGGCGATCAGGCATTTCAGCGCGCGTCAGATTGCAGAAAGAACGGCTGACGACAATCCTCTGTTGCCTCGCTACGCTCGGTTCGCACCTGCAAGAGGTGCTCCTACATTCAATCGCGCCGCCAGCGACGCTCCTACAGCCTCTGGGGCGCGGTTACGGGTGCAGTCTTTCCCGCGTTACAGCTTGAAGCTCATAGCTAGCCGTTGCTTCTCAAATCACCGCCGCCCCACTTAGCCAACCACTGTGGGCCTTGCCGGGCAGGTTTTCCCCGGCTTCGGCGATGGCGCCTTTGCCCACGCCCTCAAAGGCCCGCACGCGAAAGTGTTTGCCGGGGGCTTCGGTGGCCAGCTGCTCGGCAATGTGGGCGGCCAGCTGTTCCACGGTGGTGTCGGTGTCCACCAGATAGCAGTGGTCCTCAGGGATGACCAGCTCGAAATGCCCCTGGGGCGCATCGTAGCGAAAGCGGTGGTGGGGGATTTCGTCGATGTAGTAGGTGCCTTCCAGGTCCTCTTCGGTACCCAGGTAGATATCTTCCCAGCGGTCCGCCCAGAGTTTTTCCCAGTAGCGGCTGCGGCGGCCATTTTCGAAAATGTGGATGCCGGAGCGATGGCCATGGGCAATACGCTGGCAGTTGCCGTCGTGTTTCTTCAGGCCATGGGAATAGTGATAGAAGGGGGCCGTGCCGGTATCTTCCTCGCGCAACACGATGTGCACTTCCGCCACATTTTCCGGTACCACCTGCTGCACCAGGTCCATCAGGAACAGGGTCAGGTTGGCCTTGGAAATTTCCGGGCCGTTCATCAGCAGCAGGCTTTCGCTGGGCGCCACCATGCGGATGGTGCCACCCCGGTAAAGCCACTCCAGGCTGGTGTTGTTGTCCCGTTCACTCACGGTAGCGTGTTCACTATCCACCGGCACCAGCAGGCGATGATCCACGCTGTCGTCGATGATCTGCTTGATGCGTTTTTTGATATGGCCGAAGTCGAACACCATGCCCTGATGATCCAGGTCGCCGGTGAGTTCCAGATCGACCAGCCAGGATTCACCGACCATGCCGCGCTTGGGATGCAGATAGGAGAAATCGGCGACGGTTAAATTTTCGACAAAAAGTGTGGCCATGCGGTTCCGGTGGAATCAGGTTGGGTTTCGACAGACTGTCTCCTGAGTCCATGACGTCATCATGGCGCGTCATGCGAGCCTGACGTCATGGATTCAGGTGCTATAATGCCATTATTCTGGTCTGCCGCTAAGGTGCACGTCACTCGCAGCGAGCATTTTACGAGCAGTTAGCGTGCGAGCTGTGAACCGGGGCACACCTTGTGCCGGAGAAATCGTTCATTCCTGCCTATCCGGAGCGTTACCCACCATGGCTGAAACCCTCTTTTCCAAGATCATCGACCGGGAGATTCCCGCCGATATCATTTTCGAAGACGACCAGTGTCTGGCTTTCCGGGATATCAATCCCCAGGCGCCCACCCACTTCCTGGTGATCCCCAAGAAACCGATTGCCAAGCTGTCCGATGCAGAAGTAGAGGATCAGGCGTTGCTGGGCCACCTGCTGCTGGTGGCCAGCCAGGTAGCCGGGCAGGAGGGGCTGGAAGATTTTCGCCTGAACGTGAACAACGGGGCCGGTGCCAGCCAGACCGTATTTCACCTGCATGTGCATGTGTTGGGGGGGCGTCCGTTCAGCTGGCCTCCCGGTTGAGGGATGCCTGGACGGGTTGCTGATGGTGCAAGGATTTCAGGACAGATCATGAACTACCTGGCGCATCTCTCCCTGGCCCAGCCCTCGGTGCCCTCCAAAGTCGGCAATGTGCTGGGGGATTTCATGCATGGCGTGGAACGCTCCCGGCTCAGTGCGCCGGTCCGTCGGGGCCTGGACAACCATCGTCTGGTGGACCGGTTTACCGATCACCATCCCTGGGTGCAGGCCCAGCGTCGCACCTTTTCACCGGACCGTCGCCGCTTTGCCGGCGTGGCCCTGGATGTGCTGTTTGATCATTTTCTCTGGCAGCACTGGGCGGCGTTTTATCATCATGATCGGGAGGCCGCCATTCGCCGTCACTATGCGCATCTGCAATCCGGCCTGCCGCTGATGCATGCGGCCATGCGTGAAAGGGTGGAGCGGCTGATCGAACACGATCTGCTTAATCAATACCGGGATCTGGCGCGGGTGGGGCAGGCACTGGATGTGATTGCCGGGCGCATCCGTTTTGCCAACCGCTTCGCCGGCATCATCGAGGAAATCGCGCCTCGCTATGCGGCGCTGGAGCAGGGATTCCTGGATTTCTACCCCGAGCTTCAGGAAGAGGTCAAGGCCGCACGGGTGGAGGAATCGCTCTCTTTGTAGGAGCTATGCTTGCATGGCGAAAAGGATCCTCTGCTTGCAAGGTTCTTCCTGCGAACCTGAAGCCCCTTCCGCCATGCCGGCATGGCTCCTGCGGGAAAGGCGTTATCTCAGTGGTGAGATTCTCACAGCGTCGGCAGGTCCAGCTCGGCCATGGTGTCGAAATACAACTCTTCCGCCAGCTTCTGGTTGCGTGCCCGTGGCGAACGCAGGGCCGGTTTGTGGTTGGCGAAGTATTCCCCGGTGATGTCAGCGTACTGCGGGTCCAGCGCCAGGCTCACCGGCAGGGTCGCCGCCTTTTCCGGAGTGGTAAGGGTGGGGCGGATCAGGGCCATGGCCGCTTTGGGCACATGACGGAAGATCGGCGTGTCCACGCCGCCGGGGTGCAGCGCATTACTGGTAATGCCGATATCCCGCAGGCGCTCGGCGAGCACATTGCTGAACAGGATGTTGCCCAGCTTGGACTGGCCATAGGCATCCATCACCAGATAGGGCTTGCGGCCGCGCCAGGTGTTCTTGTTGATCCGTCCCAGCCAATGCGCCACGGAGGCGACGTGCAGGATGCGTGGCTGATTTCCTTTCTTCAGCAGCGGCAACATCAGGTGGGTGAACAGCACCGGCGCCAGATAATTGACCCCGAACTGCATTTCATAACCCTCGCGGGTGAATTCCTGCTGAGTGGGCACGACGCCGGCGTTATTGATCAGCACGTCCAGCTCGCCCAGCTCGCGGTATATCATCGCGGCGTTGTCGCGGACATTCTCCAGATCGGAAAGATCCAGCGGGAACAGCCGGACCTTGGCGTCAGGATGGCGATTCTTGATGCGAGCAATGGCAGCCTGGCCCTTGGTCTGGTCCCGGCAGGCCAGTGACACTTCTGCGCCACGGCCGACCAGTTGCTCGGCGGTACAGTAGCCGATGCCGGAATTGCCGCCAGTAATCAGGACACGCTTGCTCATGATTTGCTCCGCAGTGGTTTGCGCCAGCTTACCAGTATGAGTGCGTCCTGTGAGGCCAATCTAATGCGGGGTGCGATCAATCCAGTCGAGGATGTCATCAGCCACCTGTTGCCACCGGGGACCCTGGAGCAGCAGGTGAGGCCCTTCAGGATAGAAGCGGTATTCGCCCTGGTTTGCCAGGTGGTCGTGAAGATGGCTGATCCCGGCCGCAGGCACGGAGTTGTCCTTGCCGCCGTAGAGCAACAGTGACGGTGTCTGGATCGAGGGCGCCCGGTCGCTGGCGCTGTCAGCCAGCTTGATCAGACCCCAATAGGCATCCATGCGCACATTACGGATCACCCGGGGATCCGTTGCCAGCCGCTGGGCGCTATGGTCTGCCAGGTGCGGATCATCGGGGCGGCGGTCCACGGTCAGACGATATCCCGGGGCCAGGAAGGCGGCGCTGGCGATGGCCGCATTCCAGCCATAACGCAGGCGAATGCCTTCACGTACGGCGGGCCCGGCCAGCACCATGCCGGCGACTTTGTCTGGCACCTCCAGGGCTGCCAGGATCGCCACGGCGCCCCCCAGGCTTTCCCCGACAAGGAACACCGGACGTTGATAGCGTTCATAGAGTTGCTCGATCTGGAAGATGGCTTCCGAGACCAGTTGTTCCTCCCCGGCCCATTGGCCCTGCTGGATTCGGTCGCCGAATCCGGCCTGGTCATAGCTGACCAGCAGGTGTCCATGATCCGCAAGGTAAGGGCCCAGCGCCTCGAAGGCGGCGCCGTAGTCACCGAAGCTGTGCAACCCCAGTATCACCGCATCGGGCTCCCCGGCGGGTTGCCATTGGCGCAGGGTATCGGTGAGGGGCGCAGGGGCAGCCGTATCCTCCGCCCTTTTGTCGGAAACCAGGTTGCAGGCCGACAGCAGACCGTGAAGCATAACAAGTGTGACCAGACGGAGAATCATCGAATGAGTCTAGCAATCCGCCCGCAACGGCGAGTGAATGCCTGCGCCTTTACCCTGGCATTGCTGGCGGTGACCTGGCTGGTGGCGCGTTGCGAGGCGGATACTGCAACCCCCGCTGCAGCGGACACGGTGACCATGACAGTGACTGCCACGGCGTACAATTCCCTGCACGGTCAGGGCGCCGGTGCGGACCATGCCCTGGCCGCCTGGGGCGATCGCCTCACGCCGGGCATGAAGGCCATTGCGGTGTCACGGGATCTGATCCCCCTGGGGCTGGACTACAATGCCGAGGTGCAGATTGAGGGCTTGCCCGGGACCTGGCAGGTGAAGGACAAGATGCACTGGCGCTGGAAAAAGAAGATCGATATTTACATGGGTGAGGACATACAGGCGGCCAGGCAGTGGGGCCGCAGAAAGGTGACGATTACCTTCCTGGCACCTCAGGACGAGCCGTAGCTTGACCCCCCGGCTGTAGGAGCGTCGCTGGCGGCGCGATTCTGACTTCATTTATCGCGCCGCCAGCGACGCTCCTACGGAGAAGCTGCGTCAATCCCGGCTCAGGAACTGCAGCAACAGACGTGTCGAGCCGCTGGGCAACGCCTTGTCCAACAGCTTCAGCAGCTTGAAGCTGAGCCCCACCGGGTTGTGCACCGGGACTTTTTCGTTGGCGGCCTGCCAGACCTTTGCCACCACGTCGTCGGCACTCAGATTGACGCCCATGCGGTCCAGTATCGGCGGACGGAAGCTGGCTTGCTCCACCATGGGGGTTTTCACGAACGGGGGCATGATGTCCACCACACGAATACCCTGTCGGCCCCATTCGATGTTCAGCGCTTCGGTGAGTGAGCGCACGGCGAACTTGCTGGCGGAGTAAGAGGCGAAATGTGGCACACCATAAAGGGCTGAAGCGGAACTCATATTGATAACCGCCGCCGCCCGGCTTTCCTGAAGGAAAGGGTGGGCGGCCAGGCTCATGTTGATCAGCCCGGTCACGTTGATATCGATGATCTGCCTGTGCTGCTCTGCGCTGATGGACTCGAAGGGTCCCATGCGCAGGATGCCGGCACAGTTGAACAGCACATCGATGCAGCCGTCTTCGGCAAAGTCCCGGCAGGCGTGTTGACAGGCAATGCTGTCGGTCACATCCAGTCGCCGGTACCAGCTGTGGTTCAATGTGGCCGCCAGCTGGGCCAGCGCAGTGTCGTTCACATCCGTGAGGCCCACCCGCCAACCGTTGTCATGGAAATGTCTGGCGGTGGCCAGGCCGATGCCGCTGGCGGCACCGGTGATCAGGATACGTTTCATGCGCTGACATCCTTCCAGTGTTTATGGATAAACCGGGCGCAGGTCATCAGGGCCTGGTCCGCATCGGCCAACACTCCGGCATGGAGCTGGAAGTCATGCCAGCGTTGCGGGTGGACCTGCAGACGGGCTGGCGTGCCCGCGTCGTTCAGGGCGCTGCACAGACGGTGGCTGTCGTTGAGCAGGATCTCGTCGCTGCCGGCCTGAATCAGTACCGGGGGCAGACCGGTCAGGTCGCCATTGAGGGGGGAGCAGGCCGGCCGGGCAGGATCTTCACCGCCATAGGCGTCAGCGGCGCTGGCCAGCCAGGCCGGGCTGAGCATGATGTCCCGGTCGGTGTCGAAAAGATCGTTGAGGCTCAGGTCCACCCAGGGCGAGATCAGGATGGTGCTGCTGGGCAAGGCGGTTTTTTTCGCTTTCAGTGCTTGCAGGGTGGCCAGGGCGAGGCCGCCGCCGGCGGAATCGCCGGCAATCACCAGGGTGGCAGGGTCCACCCCTTCTGCTAGCAGGGCATCGTACACGGCCACGGCATCCTCGATGGCGGCGGGGCAGGCATGCTCCGGTGCCAGCCGGTAGTCCGGAACCACCACGCGGGCATTGGCGAATTTCGCCAGGTGTGAGGTAACCGAGCGGTGACTTTCCGGGCTGCCGGCCACATAGCCACCACCGTGCAGGTAGAGCACGGTGCCCTGGGCATTCAGGGGCGCGTAGTGGCGACAGGGCACGTCACCCAGGGGCGCGTCATGGCTGGGCACATCACGGGCGACCAGAGTGGTCTTGGCCATGATGTCCATCCAGCGGCGCTGCGTCTTCACGCTGAAGCGCGGGTTGGCCACCGGTTTGAACAGCATGGCCAGGGACTGACGCAGGGCGCCGGCCAGTACTTGCTGGGTGCCGGACTGGGCCCGGCTGATTCGATCAACGAAGGAGGTCATAGTCACTCAGGTCCAGGGTCCGTGTCTGGCGGCGGTAGTCGAAGGTAAAGCCGGGCCAGTTGTTGGTGTTCTTGCCACTCTCGGTCTTGTACCAGCTGTGGCAGCCCTTGTCCCAGACGGTATTGCTGATCTTGTCCTGCACCGTCTTGTTGAATTCGTCCTGTACCCGGTCACGCACTTCCAGTGCCTTGATGTCCTGTTCGTCCATCTGCGCCACACATTGCAGGATGTAATGAATCTGGCTTTCCAGCATGTAGATGATGGAGTTGTGGCCCAGGTTGGTGTTGGGGCCGTAGAGCATGAACAGGTTGGGAAAGCCGCGCACGGTGATGCCCAGATAGGCCTCGGCGCCGTCTTTCCACACCGCATTCAGATCGGCTCCATCACGGCCGGTAATGGTCATGGGGGTGAGGAAGTCGGTGGCCTTGAAGCCGGTACCGTAGATGATCACATCGGCGTCGTGGTGGGTGCCGGTGCTGTCGGTGAGGCCGCTCTGGTCCACCGAGCTGATACCGTGGTTGATCACTTCCACATGGTCCTGGGCCAGGGCCGGGTAGTAATCGTTGGACATGAGGATGCGCTTGCAGCCCATGGGGTAATCCGGGGTCAGCTTTTCGCGCAGGACCGGGTCCTTGATCTGCTGCTTCAGGTGGCGGCGGAACAGCCACTCGTACACCTTCATGGCTTTCTGGAAGGAGGTGAAACCCAGGGCCCGGGATTCATTGGTGGCATAGATGCGCAGCCGGTCCAGGGTCTGGGTAATCGGCGCCTTGCTCAGTACCTGATGCTCCAGTTTGCTGTAGGCGCGATCCGGTTTGGCAATCACATGGGCAGCGGAGCGCTGGAACAGCTTTACCTTGCCGGCCACCTTGGCCACTTCCGGCACGAACTGGATGGCGCTGGCACCGGTGCCCACGACGGCCACGGTCTTGCCGGTCAGGTCCACGTCGTGGTCCCAGCGGGCACTATGGAAATGGGCGCCGCCGAAATCCTCGATACCGGACAGCGGCGGGTAGGCGGGCTGGTTGAGCTGGCCGGTGGCGGTGATCAGCACCCGGGTGGTCAGGGTGTCGCCATTGGTGAGTGTCAGCTCCCAGATGCCATCTTCGTCACGGTAGTGGGCCTCGGCCACTTCGGTGTGGAAGCGGATGTGCCGGTACAGGTCGTACTTGCGCGCACAGTATTGCTGGTAGGCGAAGATTTCCTGTTGCGGTGCGAAGCGGCGGCTCCAGGGGTAATGGCGCTCGAAGGAAAACGAATACAGATGCGAGGGCACATCGCAGGCGGCGCCGGGGTAGGTGTTGTCACGCCAGCAGCCACCCACGTCGTGGCCTTTTTCAATCATCAAAATATTCTCTTCGCCCAGGGCTTTCAGGCGAATGGCCATGCCGAGTCCGCCGAAGCCGGCACCGATAATCACCACGTTGTGGGTCACTTGCATGGTAAACATCCCGATAAACATTATTGAGGATCACTCTAACGGGACGGATACGCCTTGTTTATGGCATTCTGGGACATAAAATTGTGGGAAACGGACATTTCATGGATGTACGTCGAGCTATCACCAGTGTGCGTCTGCAGGTGGCCTACGCCGCCGAGCATGGGCTGGCCCCCGAAGCCTGTCTGTCGGGCAGTGACATCGACCCGGCCATGCTGCACCGGCCGGAAACCACCATCGAGCGGGCCCAGGAGCGGCGAGTGGTTGAGAACCTCTGCGCACAACTGGGGGATCCGGTCCGGCATGGCCTGGCAATGGGGCAGCGTTATCACCTGAGCAGCTACGGAGTGTGGGGCTTTGCCCTGCTCAGTAGCCCCACCCTCCGGCAGGCGGTGGAGCTGGGGGTGCGTTATCTGGATCTGACCTTTGCCTTTCTGGATATCCGACTCGATGAAGTGCAGGGCGAGGCGGTGTTGATGCTGGAAGACAGCGGGCTGCCGGAGACCATTCGGCCCTATCTGCTGGCGCGGGATGCCAGCGCCGTGATGATGATCCAGGAAGAGTTGTTCGCCAGCCGGATTCCCCTGTCTTACCTGGCCCTGCGTTTACCGGCTCAGGAGCCGGCGCCGTTTACGGCCATTTTTGGCCTGCCCCCCCGGTTCGATCAGTCACACAACCAGGCTCGCTTTGTGGCCGGTCTGCTGGATATGCCCTTGCCCCAGGCCAACCCGGTCACCGCCCGGCTCTGCGAGGAGCAGTGCCAGCAATTACTGGTGCAGCGCTATCGGCAGGGCGGGGTGGCGTTGCAGGTACGTCGGCGCCTGCTCAGCCAGCCGGGCAGCTTTCCGGGTATGGAAGCCATGGCGTCCGCCCTGGGCGTCACCAGCCGCACCCTGCGTCGTCAGCTGCAAGCAGAAGGTACCGGGTATCGGGAACTGCTGGATGAAGTGCGGCGGATGCTGGCGGAACAGTGGTTGATTCTGGGCGGACTGGGCATGGAAGAGATCAGTGAGCGCTTGGGATTTTCCGAGCTGTCCAACTTCAATCACGCTTTCCGCCGCTGGACCGGCCAGACCCCGGCCCGGTTTCGGCGCGAGCGGCAGAGGAAGTGACGTGTTATCACAGAGGTTTCTTGAATAGGCTGTAGGAGCGTCGCTGGCGGCGCGATTCTGGCCTCCTTCATCGCGCCGCGAGCGACGCTCCTACAGCAAGGGTTGTTAACGAAATCAGGCTGCTATGCGCTCAGGCACTTCAAGGCATCGCTGGCAGCGTCATTTCGCCTTCCTTGTCGAAAGACAGCGGCAGCGGTACGCCGGCAACGCGGGCCTTGCCCACCAGTCGATACTGCAGGGGCTTGTCCTGTTGCTGCTGGATGTTCTGTAACTGCTTCAGGCTACTCAGCAGGCTGGTGGTAATGGTGGTGTTGACCTTGGCATCGCCCATGGCGGGCAGGGTCACGCTCTCACCGGTGAGGCCGCGGGCAAATTTTTCCCCGTTGATGAAGATCTCGTAGTCGAGACTCTTGAGGGTCAGCTCCCGATCGTTGGGGTTGCGGGCCCGCAGGGTCAATCCCCATTCCTGCTCGAACAGGCTGATGCTATTGAGGGCAATGCCCGTAACGCTGACCTCCGGAGCTTCCAGTGATCCCAGTGTCTGGCAGCCGCTTGTGATCATGGCAGCCATGATCAGCCAGATGGCAGCAATCTTTCTCATTCCCTAACTCCTTTGCATGGGCCCGGTTAGAGGCAAGCATAGCGGGAAAGTTGCATCAATGAAGCAGGCGGATGAGTTGGCGCGGAGAGACAGGATAGGTGCATGCCGAACGGCCCGGTCTCCCGCCACGCCACCGCGCCCCTGGCGGGGCGCGCATGGCGCGGCATCCTGATCGGGCCGCCGGCATGGATGCCAATACACGAGGTGTATCGACCTTTTGATAGTGGCGCGGATCGGCGGGGTGTGGCAAGCGACAAGTGTGACAATTTTGTATCTGTTACCAGGGGAGCGTGTCCCCCTGCCAATTGATAAAGCGGCCACTCTGTTCCGGGGTCGCCCTGTCCAGCTGCTGGGTCAGTTGTTCGGCTACCCATGGTGGCGAGAACAGCTTTCCTTCCGGTACCCGGGATTGAAAAGGCGCCGACAGGGGGGTATCCGTTGTTCCGGGGTGCAGGGCAAGCACCGTCAGTTTAGGGGCCCGACGGCGGGCTTCCACCGCGAAGGTGCGCAATAGCTGGTTCAGTGCCGCTTTGCTGCTGCGATAGCTGTACCATCCGCCAAGATGATTATCGGTGATGCTGCCCACCCGGGCGGAAATGGCGGCAAAGACTGCCGGTTGCTGGCGAAGCAGTGGCAGCAGCCCCTGGGCCAGCAATATGGGGGCCCAGGCGTTCAGACGGAAGCTGTATTCCAGGTTTTCTGCGCAAAGATCTTCCAGGCGCTTTTCCGGGGAACGATTGTGACCGGAGTCGTACAAGACACCGGCGCAGTGGATGACACGGGACAGATGGTCGGTGTATCCGGCGGTGGCCGCAGCCAGTGAGGCCGGCCCCTGGGCGGTTGCCAGATCTGCCGGGATCAACCTCAGGCGGTCATTGTGGTCGTTCAATGTTGCCAGTGGAGAGTGGTCAGGCTGCCGGCTGCTGGCAATGACGTGGTCTCCCCGCGACAGATGCAGGTGGGTGAGCGCCAGGCCGATACCGGAACTGGCGCCGGTAATCAGTACCGGGTAGGGAAGGGATTCGCTGGTCATGGCGGAAGAATCGCCGTTAGTCGGACAAGCTGACGTGAAGAGCGGATCAGTTGTGACAATCACAACAGTCAAAGGGACATGGCTATGGTAGATTCACAAAAAACCATCAGGATTGGGGGAGCGCAATGCGCCGTGTAGTAGTGTTGCTGTTGATGTTGTTTGCCAGCCAGCTTCATGCCGCCGAGCTGGACAAGGAACTGGCGGATTTCAAACGCGACGTGCTGGAAGTCAATAAACGCCTGTTGCTTCTGGAAGAGGAGTTGCTGTTCCCTGCGGATACCCAGGTGGGCATTTATGTGTCGCTGGATGTGGGCCATTACTTCCAGCCGGACAGTGTGACCCTGGAGCTGGATGGTGAAGTGCTGGCCAGCCACCTTTATACCGAGCGGGAATTGCGTGCCCTGAAAAACGGGGCGGTGCAGCGGCTGGCACTGGCCAACGTAAAGAACGGCGAGCATGAGATCGTTGCTTTCGTGACCGGTATGGGGCCAGAGGGCCGCGAGATCCGCCGGGGTGTGACCGGTCGATTCGACAAGCGCCATGGTCGCCATTTCGTGCAGCTGCATATCGAGGACGATAAGGCCAAACAGCAGCCCCGTCTCCTGTTCCGTGACTGGCGCTGAGGCGAGCATGCTGAAGTGGTCTGCCATGGTGTTGATGCTGGTCAGCTCACTGGCCTGGGGACGGCTGGATAAGCCGCATCAGGTACAGGAACTGGCCTATGGGGAAGTGGCCTATCTCTACCTGCAAGGCGACTATTTTGCCGCTTTGACCCGGGCACAAATGGCCCTGGAGCGGGGGGAGGTGGATGTGCACCGGGCCGACCTGGAGGTGCTGCTGGGAGCCATGTACAGCGCCTACGGTATGCCGGAGGATGCTGAGCGTGTCTTCAGTGCCCTGCTGGATCAGCAGGTCAGTGGCGAGGTGGCCCAGCGAGCCTGGATTCATCTGGCCGGTCTTTTCTACCGCCAGCAAAAATACCAGCGAGCCCTGGAGACCCTGGAACAGCAGGTGGGTACCCCTCCTGAAGGCTTGCAAGAGGTCTACCTCAGTCTGCGGGCACGGGTCTTGATGCGCCTGGGCCGCTATGAGAAGGCGGCGGAATCCCTGGATGCCTTTGCTGAAAATCACCCGCTCAATGCCTATCTGCGATACAACCTGGCGATCAGCTGGATCAATGGCAAGCACCCGGGGCTGGGCCAGGAATGGTTGTGGGAGCTGGCCAATCTGCCGCCCGGCGCACCGGAAGTGAATGCCATCAAGGACAAGGCCATGCTGGCCCTGGCCATCTACATGCTGCGCAGCGACCAGGAAGACCGTGCCCTGCAACTGCTTCGTGACGCGCGCCTGGAAGGGCCCTTTGCCGATGTATCCCTGTTGCTTTATGCCCGTGCCCTGCTGATCGAGAACCAGCCGGCCCGGGCCCTGCCGGTGCTGCAGAAACTGGACCGGCAATCAATTCAGCGCTCCACGGTGCAGGAAGCGCAGCTGGCCATCCCTTACCTTTACGAGCAGATGGGCGATCAGCGCTCCGCGCGTCAGGCTTTCCAGACCGCATTGGAACGTTTTGACGGGCTGGAGCAATACCTGCTGGAGGTGGAGGCACGCATTGCCAGCGGCGCCTGGTTTGAGGAAATGGTGGGTGAGCCCCGCTGGTCCACCGCCATGGACCCGGTGCCGCCGTTTCTGCCGAAACGGGTAAAGAGCTTCCCCACGTTTTATGAATGGTTTGCCACCACGGAATTCCAGCATGGTTGGCACAATTATCACGAGCTGATGCGTCAGCGGAATCTGCTCACCCAATGGCAGAATACCCTGCCTGCCATGCAGACCATGCTCGCCGCCCATGAGCGAAAGCATCAGCAGGTCAGACCCCAGGCGAAGGCCCTGCTTCGGGAGTTGTCCCAGCAGGATTTTCAGGAGCGCCTGACCCGATTGCAGCGAGACTATGACACGGCGGTATCCGAGCAGGACCCCCTGCCGTTTGCCACCGACAAGGAGCAACGCCTTTGGGAGGCCCAGCAGGAAGCGGAGCGCAAGACCCGTGGCTGGGGCAAGCGCAAACGGCCGGATATGACCGCCAAGCTGGATTTCTACAAAGGCATTCTGCTTTGGGAAATGCAGGAGGATATCGTACCGCGGCAATGGCAACGAAAGCAGGAGCTCAGTGAGATCAGCACCCTGCTGGATCAGACCCGGGTGTTACGCAGCCGGGTCATGGTGGCCAGCAACCGGGTACAGCGGCTGGAATACTTCCGCCAGGAACTGCCCGCCCTGGAGCGGGAGCTGGCCAGCTTGCAACAGCGTGGTGAGCGACTCATGCGCCGTCAGCAGTACTCGCTGCAAGCCTCGGCGTTTGAACAGGTCACGGTAACCCGCAAAAGACTGAAACGGTTCAGTGCGGCGGCCCATGAGGGGCTGGCGGATCTGTATAACAAGGCGTTGCGCAATCGCCGGGAGCCGGCGGCGGCTGCCAGTGGTGTCGAGGCGCCGGTAGAGTAGGCGCTGACACTCTTGTCGCCTGGCGCTCAGGGTGCCGAGGACAACCGGGGTAGCGGCTTTATGGCTGCCTTGCTGATGGACAACAGATTGATGGCAGGGCATGGCCATGGATGGATACGGGGTACTGTTACTGATACCGGTAATGATGCTGCTGGCGGCGCTGCCCAGTACCAGTGTGGCGCTGGTGGTGGTGAGTTCTGCCCGACTGGGCGTGGGGCACGGCCTCTGGGTCGCTGCCGGTATTGTGGTGGCAGATCTGCTGTTTGCCGGCCTTGCCCTGTGGGGCATGACCGAATTGGCGCGGCAGCTGGGTGGTTTTTTTTCGCTGGTCCGAATTCTCGCCGGGCTCTGGCTGGTGTGGTTCGGCATCACGCTTATCCGCAGTCGTGACACAACCGTCAGCGGCGCGTCCATCAGGGGGAGTAGCAAGGTGGCCAGCTTTCTGGCCGGGCTGGCGGTCACCCTGGGCGATATCAAGGCGATGGTGTTCTACGCGAGCCTGTTTCCCCTGTTTGTGGATATGCACACCCCGGCTGTCGGGTATCTTGTTACGGTATTGCTGATTACGGTTTTCAGTGTGGGTGGCGTTAAGGCCATCTATGCGTTGCTGGCCGAGCGGATTGCCCGTCACCGTCATCCCCAATGGCGAAAGCCCCTGAACATGGTCGCCGGCTGCACCATGATTGGCGCCGGCACTTGGCTGGTAGTCCGCCCCTAGGAGCGAAACGGGAATAGCGGGGAGGGGGAGTGCCGCCTATTCCGGTGCGGTGAGATCGTTGGAATAAACCACGTTACCGCGGCGATCGATGATGATGGCGGAGGTGTTCGCCAGCTGATTGATCAGCGCCAGACCTTTTTCCACTCCCAGCACAAAGACACTGGTCGAGAGAGCATCTGCGTCCAGGCTGTTGCCGGCCAGTACGGTAACGCTGGCCAGGCCATCAACGCTCTTGCCGGTTTGCGGCGACAGGATATGGTGGATGCGGCGGCCATCACGGATAAAGTAGCGCTGGTAGTCGCCGGAGGTGGACATGGCCAGGTCGGCGATGGGCAGTCGCATGGCCACCTTTTCCCGATTACGGGGATGCTGGATGCCGACTTCCCAGGGTCGCCCCCGGTGGTCGCCAAGCACATAGCTGTCGCCGCCCAGTGACAACCAGGCATGGGCAATGCCTGCTTCTTTCAAAAGCGCGATGCCCCGATCAATCGCATACCCCTTGGCGATGCCGCCCAGGTCGATGCGGGTGCCGGGAGAACGAAAATGCACGCGATGATCCGGTAGCAAGGCAATACGGTCGGCGCCGATGTGACGTGTGGCATCGGCCAGCGCTGTCTCATCCGGTGCCTTGCCTTGCCGATAGTCATAGAGATGACCGGCACTGGCAAAGGTGATATCGAAGGCGCCGTCGGTGAGCTGATAGAAATAGAGAGACCGTTCCAGTAGCTGGTAAAACTCCGGGCTGATGGTTTGCGGTGCCTTGTGCCCCAGCCGGTTGAGCCGGGCAAGCTCGCTATCGTCCACCCAGGGGGAGAGCAACTGGTTGAGCCGTTCCATCTCCGTTTCCAGTTGCTGGAACAGGTCGGTGGCATCGTCTTCGGACCACAGGGAGACGCTTGCGCGGGTGCCCATCACATCCCAGTGGTGCTGTTGCCAGTTGGCGTACACGGGGAGTGACAATAGCAGCACAAGGCAGGCAAACAGTGCGCGCAGCAGGTGGGGGCGAAGCATCAGCGTATCCGGGACCAGTGTGTGGATGTTGGCGCTTTGCCAGCAAAGCGCCAACGGTGACGGTCAGGTAATGGTACCACTGACGATGGGCTCGAAGGCGGTGAGCCGGTCCATGGAAGCGCTGTTGCCCAGACTGTGATTGGGGAACTTCTCCGAGAACAAGCCCTGCTCACCATGAAGCGCCATGTAGTTAAGCCACACGGTCTCTGCCAGCAAGTTCACGTTGTTGGCGGCCGGGGTGCCGGCGGTCTCCACCGAGGCATCCGGGCGCATCCAGCCCAGCTGCTGATGCTGTTCGGCGGTGCCGCCTACGGTATTCAGGGTGGGACGTCCGTTGGGGTTGTAGACCAGGAAGAAGGATGCCGCGGTGGAAGAATTATCGCCGGTCCATTCGCCCTTGCCACGGCCCTCCGCGGAATCATCAATGCGCCCGTTGCTGGCCACGGAGCCATCACTGAACACATAGATCATCAGTGGTACCCCTTTGCGGCGGGCGTACTCCAGGCAGGCGCCCATGCAGCGTCCGGCACGGCGGTCACGGATTTCGCCGGTGCCCCGTTCGCCGGTGTGATAGTCAAAGCCGCCCATGCTGATACAGCCGGCACCGGCGTAACCGTTGACGACCAGTTTCATTACCGAAGCGGTTTTTTCAAATTCCCGATCGTTGAGTTCGGCGTCCGAGAAGATGCTGAGGATGTCCATGTCCTCACGGATATCCAGGGTGGAAGGATCGCCGTAGCGGTCGGTGATATCGGCCGCTTCCACATAACCACAGCGCAGCAGGTTGCGCAGGTTGTCGCGGCGGTTGGCATCGGTCAGGCCGCTGTCGATACGGTCGATGCGCTTGTGGCTGATGCGGGCGATGGACTCCATCACCGACACCGCATCCGCCTGATCAAGCAGGCCGACCAGTTTGCCGGTGTCTACCAGGCCGGTCACATCCGAGCGGCGATCGATTTTGGTGGGGCGGGCCGAGGCAATGATGGAGCGGTCCGGCGCCATGGAGTTGCCGCCGGAGACCGAGCTGCGCGAACCAATCAGCGAAAGCAGTTCGCCGTCGGCGCCCGCGTTGAAGATACCGTACATGGGGTTGTGAGGATTGTTGGCGGTATCGTTTTCCGAGCGCGCCGGAATCACGCAACCATTCACGTTGCCGACGGCATTCTGTGCCTTGTCCAGGATGCCCAGCAGGAAAGGCGAATCACTGTGAAAAGCCAGCCCAAGATCCGTGTTGATGGTGTTCGGATCATTGTTGGGTGCCATGTTGCCGGGCAGGCCCAGCTTGGAGTAGCCAGCACTGCTGAGAAAATCCTGTTGTCCGCCCTGGCCCCCCACCAGCACGTTGGAGCCGGCGATGTTGGCGCCGCCAGCCAGATCGAAACAGATAAAGGGAATCTTGCCGGCGCCGGCGGCAGCGATACCGCAATCGGTTTTCATCCCTTCCAGGTCGCCGGACAGAGCGGCCATGGCCTCGCGGGGATTACTGAACAGCCCGAACAGGCCCACGCTGCCGAAGGCGGCCCCGGTGATCAGGCCGCGCCCCAGCATGTCCCGGCGGCTGACCGGCTTGCCATGTCCCAGGTTCAACAGCGGTGCATCCGGGTGCAGGGGCTGTCGACGTTTTCTGAAAAAGTTACGTTTCATGATTCTGTCCCCAAACAGGCTCTATTGCATCAGCATGGTGGCGCTGCCCAGCATGGCCGCACAGGCCGCCTTGGCGGCAGTGGCGGTGCGTTCCACGCAGTCGCTGCTGCACTGGGTCAGGTTGGTATCAAATAGCAGCTGTTCCAGTTCTCCTTCCACATCGGCGCGGGCCGGCTGGTCGGCCTGACCATTGCCGACCATGCGTTCGAATAGCGGTGAAATCACCCAGTCACGCCATTGCTGAGGGGTGATGGTGTTGGCGCCGGCGTTGTAGTTGAGCCCCACGAACAGAGGGGGAATGGCGGCATCATTGGTGCGTTCGGCCTCCACCAGCGCGTTGCAGTATTCGATGGCTAACTGGGCGACGCCCACCTGGTGAGCAGTGAGGAACGCCTCGATGTTTTCCTCGCTGGGCAGTTGGGTGCGCAGGCGCTGGTAAGTGTCGGGCACATCGCCGTAGCCTTCCGGGACCCGGGTAAGGGTGCTCATGGTGGCGTTGATTTCCGCAAAATTGCGGAGCCCGGCAAGAGGTTGCTCTCCGTATTCATTGGGTGTCAGCGGCAGGGGCTGTGGTTCGGTGTGAACATGGGTATGGCTGCCTAGGCGTTCGAAGGTCAGGAAGAATTCGTCATTGTCCTGACCCTGTTCCACCGGTAGCAGGGTGCCCAGGCGTGACAGGGTTTCCCCCTGTTCGCTGTAGCCGTCACCACCGATCTGCGTATCCAGGGTGGCGAAGGCTTGCGCCACGTCCGGCACCTGGCCGTTGATGCCCAGCCGCAGGCCGGCCAGGGGAACTTCATCACTGACAATGTCCTGTTCCAGGTTGATGAAGTAGGGGGCGGCGAACAGGTAGCTGAAGTTATCAAAGCGGGACACTTCAAACACCACATAGGCACCGGGTTGATCGATCAGGTGGCCAATATAGAACGGCAGGAAGTAACGCTCGCCCACGCCGGCGTCAAAGTTGGTACGAATCTGCGCTTCGGTGAGGGCGCGGTTGTGGATGGCTGCAAAGCGGATCACGCCTTCCCAGGGCCGGTCACTGGAGGCTTCATTACCCAGCACCAGGGCAAAGGTGTCATCCCAGGTGTTGAGAAGGGCGGGGGTGACCGGGTCAGTGGCACCATTACGCACGCCATTGATGTAGATCTGCCGGCCGTTTACCGGATCGAAGGTCACTGCCACATGCTGCAGGCTGGCCTGCAGCGGGTCATCGGCGGTGTCCAGTGCCGGTTCGCCGTTGCCGTCGGTGGCTTCGCCGATTCGCTGAAGTACCTGATAGTTGCTGCCGCTTTGCGCCAAGGTCAGGTTGCGGGCGTCCGGGCCGGCGGAGTAGCTGATGATGTGCGCATCATCCTGGCCGGTGCTGGCGGGTACCAGCCAGGCTTCCAGTGTCAGCTCGCCGGTGGCACGGATCATGTCGCTGAGTTTCTTGCTGGTGGCCGTGCTGCCCTGGGCCTTGCCGTTGTTGAGGCGGATGCCCCAGCCGCCTTCCCAGGTCACGTCGCCGCTGAACTGGAGGTGAATGGCCGGGTCCACGCCGGAGCTGTCAAAGGCGGTCAGGCCTTCGCCGGTCTTGAATTCATAGCGGGCGATGATGTTGCTTTCGTAGCGGCCGCCACCGGCAGCCAGGGTGCCGTCGTCCACATTCAGTGACTTGCTCAGCACCAGGTCGCTGTCCGGCGCGGTGGGGATAATGGCATCCGCCATGGCACGAATGGCATTTTCCATGGCCTGGGCATCACTGTCGCAGTCGTCGCTCCAGCAGTTGTGGCTGTCTTCGCCCAGGCGCTCGACCAGTCGGCTCAGCTCCGGGCTGTTCAGGTCTATTTTGCTGCGCGCGGCAATGTAGGCCTCGTTCACGTCATCCGCGGCCAGGTAGGGGCCCTGCGGAGTGTTGGCGTCACTCTGGTGGCAGTCGCTGCAATGGTCATCCAGAAGCGGGTAGACATGGGTCTGGAAGAGACTGGGATCCTGGGGGAAGTTCTTGCTGTTTCCCGGGTCCTTGATTGGCGGTTCTTCCAGTTCCGTGGTGCCGCCGCCCAGTCCCAGGCTTTCGCCTGCCCAGGCGCTGATCCAGGTGCTGATCTGGTCGGCACAGAACTGCGGGTCGGATTCCCAGCAGTTATGCCCACCGGCCACTTTCTGAACCATCTGCGAGGACGCAGGCTGGTTGAGGTTGATCAGCGGGTTTGCCGCTGAATAGGCCTGGTTGATATCGCCGGTCTGCAGGAAAGCCGGTTGCTGGTCACGGTGACAGGCGCCGCAACGCTGTTCACTGACCAGGTTATTCCAGATGTAGATCTTGAACGCGGAGACGTCGGCGTTGCGCGGCGCCGGGCCATCATAATTGACGTTGTTGTTGCCGCCACCATTGTTGCGATTCGGGGTGGTGTCGGAGCCGCTGCCGCTGCCGCCGCAGCCGCTGATCAGTGCGGCACAAAGTACGCTGACAAGTGGAAGATATCGCATCGCCTCAGTCCCCCATGCAGTAGGTGGCCGCATCGGCAAACAGCGTCTTCATGCGGTAGTTATCATTTTTGAACTGACTGGTCATGCTGGCCAGTTGGGCGGTGTCGTTCCCGTCTGCGGGCTTGCGCAGGCAGACGGCCTCAAACACTTTTTCTGCCTGGCAGGTAGCAAATACCTCGCTGTGGGCCAGCTCCCGCCCCAGGCTGGCGGCGCCACTGCCGCTGCCGTTCAGGTTCGGGTCCCAGCCCAGGTTGGCATTGGGGCCTTCACGCCAGTAATTGTCCCAGCTGTCGTCGGGGGTGATGTAGCCCCAGGGAAAGTTGTTGCTGTTGATCAGATATTTGCCTTGCACCCGGGTGCCGGTGTCCGGGTCGGCACTGGTGTTGTAGACCATGCGGCCACCATCCCCTTCCTGGGGGCCTTCCCAGTCGTAGTAGGCAAATCCCTGGGCCAGTGGGTCCATGCCACTGTGACAGCTGATGCAGTTGTTACGGAAAATCCGGCTGTCGCCGCCCGGGCTGCGGCTCACATCCTGGCGGATGCGGTCGGAGGGGCGGGTGGTGTCCTGGACCTGTTCCAGGTCTCGGCAGAGATGGTTCATCAGGGTAAAGCGCAGCATGGCCCGATTGGTGCCGGCATAGAAAAAGGCATTGGCAGCGGCACGGGTGGTCAATACACCGGCCACAGCCTGGGAGGGGGTGCCGTACTGGCTGGCCTGGCTGCTGGCAGAAAGCACCTGGGCCAGGTTGGCGTGCTGGCTCTCCAGGTTGCGGTAATGGGCATTGCTGTCCGCAGAGGCTGGCGGACTGACGTTGCCCACATAAAGCAGGTCATCGTAAAGAATGCGGCGAAAGTCCAGATCGTCGCGAATCGCGCCAATCACCGTGGCGGTGTAATCATTCAGGGGAGCGAACACATCCTGGGCTTCATTGGTCCAGGGTGTGGCGAATTGCTTGAGTGTGACGTTATAGAACGCCGGGTGCTCCATGGCCAATTCGGCGGCATCACGGGGGCCGCTGGAGGCATTGCCCTCGATCAGGTTCACCATGGTGTTCAATGTGGCGGCATCCGCCGGCACGCCGGCAAGACGGTTGTGTATGCGTTGCGCCTGGTCGCGACTGTTGGCCATGCCTGTTACAGGCAGGCTCAAAGCCAGCGCCACCAGAAAGATCCCCCGATAGCCTTTCATGGCTGTATCCTTTTTCTTTGTTACGGTGTCGGTTGGTTGCCATTGGTTGGCAGCCCAAAGCGACCGTTTAACAGATTTCCCGTTTCCCGCAGTTATTGTCCATGACATTCTGCATCAGGCTCTGTGAATTGGGGCCCAGAAAATCAAGATCGGATTCGCGATACTGACACAAACCAGAAAAAAACGGACGAACGGTGGAAATAATGAGGGTACCTGTCCTGCTGGGCTTGCTCATGGGGATGAGTGGCTGTGGTGGCATGGACGGGGGGGATCAGCAAAAAGACCCCACGGTAACCGATATCCCGGTGGCGTATGTGCAGCGAGATCTGCCCAGGGATGAAGACGGTGGCATCGTGATGGAGTCTCTGGAGGAGCCGGTTTCATTCCAGGCCGGAGCCAGGCTGATGGTGCGCGATAGCGCTTCCTCCCGTGCTGTGGCTCGCGATATCACCACGGCGATTCTGGGCGATGGCCATGATATTCGTGACCTCACTGTCAGCTACGACGGAAGCCGCCTGCTGTTTTCTGCCCGGGCGCCGGAGATTGAGGACGCGGATGAGGACGAACAACCGACCTGGAATCTCTGGGAGTACGACTTTCAATCAGGCGCGGCCCGGCGGCTGATCAGCAGCGACCTGCGTGCCGAAGAAGGGCAGGATCGCTATCCGGCCTATTTGCCGGATGGTCGTATCGTGTTTGCATCTACCCGTCAGCGCCAGGCCCGGGCCCGCTTGCTGGACGAGGGAAAACCCCAGTTCACCCCGTTGGAGGAGGGTCGCGATAACGCCGCCTTTGCCTTGCACGTAATGAGTGCCGATGGCGTGGAGATCGAGCAGATCACCTTCAACATGAGCCATGATGTGGCGCCACTGGTAGGGCGTGATGGCCGAATCCTGTTTCTGCGCTGGGACAACAAGGACAACGAAAATCGCTTTGATCTGTACCGGGTGAATCCGGATGGCAGTGGTTTGTCGCCGCTCTATGGCGCCGACAGTCATGACGCCGGCGATGATCGAACCCGGGAATTCCTGCCCCTGTCCCTGATGGGAGATGGGCGCCTGCTCACCGCCGCCCGTTTGCGTGAAGCCGGAGCCGGGCAAATGCAGCCGCTGGCCATCGATATCGATAACTTCGTCAATCGAGACGGTCCGCTCCATGGGCGGGTGGCCAGTCAACCGGAGCAGGTCCTGCCCGGTCCGGCTGCCACCCTGGATGACACAGTGGCCGTGGAAGGCCGATTGGCGGATCTGGTGAGCATGGATGATGGTTCAGGCCGGTTTCTGATGGCCTGGTCTCCCTGTCGTTTGCTGGAGGGCGATACGCTGCGCCCCTGCACCGCGGATTACCTGGGTCAGGGGTTGCCGGAAGCGCCGCCGGCTTTCGGTCTGTGGATACTGGATCCCGCTGAGGGTACCCAGCGCCCTGTGGTCTCCCCCCGGAATAATCTCTGGGTGACCGAGCTGGCGGTGGCCACGCCGCGCAGCTTGCCGTCCCAGGCCCTGGATAGTGTCCGGGATGAGGCGCTTGCCGAGGAAAATCTGGCACGGCTGGATATCCGCAGTGTCTACGACATGGACAGCCGTTTCGTCACCTTCAACACGCCAGGCTTGCCGGGGATTGCCTCCCTGGAACAGTACCGGGATCCTTCCCTGGTGACGCCTTCACAACGGCGGGTTCGGTTCCTGCGTATTACCAAGGGGGTGCTGATTCCCGATGAGGATGTGCGGGATATCGCCGGTGCCCAATTCGGGCGGGCGGCGAATTTCGGCATGCGTGAGATCGTTGGCTATGTCCCCGTGGAGCCGGATGGCTCGGTGCGGGTGCAGGTACCGGCGGATGCGCCGTTGGGTTTGCAGCTGGTGGATGCGGACGGCAAGTCGGTCTATAACCGGCATGGTGCCTGGATCAACGTACGGCCCGGAGAAACCCTGCAGTGCCAGGGGTGTCATGCCAACAATTCGCCGCTGCCCCATGGCCGTACCGATGGCATGGCGCCCTCCATCAATACCGGCGCGCCATCTACCGGTCAGCCGTTCCCGAACACTCGCACGGATGTGGTGGGCTTCGCCGATGCTGGCGAAACCATGGCACAGGCCCTGACCCGGCTCTACCCGGAACGGGAAATTCCCAGTATCGATATGCGTGATTTCGATGCCTGGAGCGACCCGGCACCGAGTGAAGACTGGCTGTTGGCCTATGCGGACCTGGAGACGCTGGCGCCGGCTACCGTGCAGTGTCAGCAGCAATGGCAAGCGGAATGCCGCACGGTGATTCACTACGAGGATCATATCCAGCCGCTTTGGGATTTGCCCCGCCAGGCGGATGTGGATGGCAATCTGCAGGACGTGACCTGTTCCTCCTGCCACAACCGTCGCGATGCCATGAATGCGCTGCAGGTACCCCCTGCCCAGCTGGAGCTCACCGGTGAAGCTTCAGCGGACCAGCCATTACAACCTACCAGTTACCGGGAATTACTGTTCAACGACAACGAGCTGATCCTGGAAGACGGGGCGTTGGTGGATCGCCTGGTGATCGTCACGGATGGGGAAGGCAATGTCGTTTACCAAACTGATGAAGACGGCGAGCTGATTCTGGATAACATGGGTAATCCGGTTCCGGTGACAGAAACAGTACCGGTAGCCTCGGTGATTCGTGCCGGGCAGGCGCGCAATTCGGCGGCATTCTTTGATACCTTTATCGGCGGGGGAGTCCACGACGGCTGGTTGACGGCAGAAGAACTGCGATTGCTGGCAGAATGGATCGACCTGGGGGCGCAACTGTATAACGATCCGTTCAGGGTCCCCGAAAACTGAGAAGGCGATCTGTCGGCTTAGTTAGCCTGACAGGGGTCGATGACATCTTTTCCACTGGACCGATGGCATCTGAAGACAAGCCCGGGATTGTGACTCCGGGCTTATTGACTGTTTGATTGAAAGGGGAGACGCACCCGTTGCGCCTTGTAGTTGTCCTGTTATCCATGTTGGTGCTGTTCCCGGCCCAGGCGGTCTCATCCGAACCGGCGCCAGCCTTGCAAGTCAAGGTTGCCGAGCCCTATGTGGAGGTTCATACCGGGCCGGGCCGTGGCTATCCGGTATTCCATGTGGTGGAGCGCCATGCTCCGTTGACCCTGTTGTTTCAGCGCGCGGGCTGGATCAAGGTGGAAACACCGCGCGGACGCATTGGCTGGGTGCCCCGCAAGGCCCTGCTGAAAACCCTGGATGGCGCCGGTGAGACTCCGGAATTGCAACACCTGGGCTATGAGGACTTCACGGGGGGGCACTGGCAGGCATCGGTGCTGGCGGGGGAGCTGGACGGGGTGACCTCACTGGCCGTCGGAATGGGTTACCGGTTCACCGAAAACTTTACAGCAGAAGCCATGTTTACCCAGGCCAGCGGTAATTTTTCCAACAACAAGCTGCTTGAGTTGAACCTTCAGCATCAGCTTTTCCCGCGCTGGCGAGTCTCCCCCTACGTGATGCTGGGAACCGGCCGTGCCAGTATTGAACCCCGGGCCACTCTGGTGCGCCCGGAAAACCGTGACGAGACACTGGCCTTTGCCGGTGGCGGCCTGAAAGTCTATCTCGCCCGCGGCTTTGTATTACGGGGTGAATACCGGAGCTATGTGCTGTTCACCGAAGAAAACGACAACCGGAATCTGGAAGAATGGAAACTCGGTTTCTCCCTGCTGTTTTAACGTTGTGCCTGTTGCCTCTCACAGGGTATGGGCAAGAGACGAACCATCAACAAACCTCCATCCAGGATGCTGACCCGGGATCGGTGCTGGATCCTGAAATCGAACGCCGCCGTATCAAGGAAGCGGACATTGATACGGAAAATTTTGAGGCGGGTATCTACGCGGGCATTCTTTCCATCGAAGATTTCGGTGCCGAGCCGGTAGTCGGGGTGAGGCTGGATTACCACTTGTCCGAGGATGTGTTCTTCGAAGCGGTATTGGGCCGGGCGGAGGCAGGTGAAACCAGTTTCGAAACCCTCAATGCCGGGGTGCGACTGCTCAATGATGACGAGCGCGAGTTTACCTATTACCAGGCGTCGGTAGGCTACAACCTGCTGCCAGGCGAAGCCTTCCTGTCGGGGGGGCGTACCTTTAACAATGCCCTCTACTTGCTGGGCGGGGCGGGCATTACGGATTTTGCCGGCGATGAGCATTTCACTCTGGGTGTTGGTGTGGGGTATCGGCTGCTGGTCAATGACCTGATCGCCGTGCGTGTGGATATGAAAGATCACATCTTCAATCTGGATGTGCTGGGGGAAGACAAGACCACTCACAATCTTGAACTGACCGCCGGGGTCAGCCTGTTTTTCTGAAAAGGGTAGGGGGAGCAATAATGAAAAAAACACTGACAATGATACTGGGCGCGTTGGCTTTGCTGTTGGCAAGCAATGCGTACTCTGCGGAGGGGGAGCCCGCGCCGGACTTCACGCTGAAGACCCTTGATGGCACCAACCTGAAACTCAGTGAGCAGCGGGGCACTGTGATCTTGCTGAATTTCTGGGCTTCCTGGTGCGGACCCTGCCGGACGGAAATGCCTCTGCTGGACGCGCTCTATGAGGAATATCGGGATTACGGATTTACCGTGCTGGGTGTCAATCTGGATGAAAACCGTGACCAGGCAGATCGCCTTCTGGACAAGATTCCGGTGACCTTTCCGGTACTGTTTGATCCGCAAAACAGCACCAGTGAAACCTATGGCGTGGATGCCATGCCCACGACCGTACTGATTGATCGCAATGGCGTGGTTCGTCATCACCACCGGGGTTACAAGGATGGCTACATGGATAAATACGAAGAGCAGGTGAAGGCGCTGGTGCTGGAATGAAAACAGTGGGAACGATACGTATTGCCGGACTGATTCTGCTCCTGGCGTTTACCGCCAGCGGTTGCGCCGTCAGACCCTGGCTCAAGCCCTATGACCGCGCCAGACTGGCGGACCCGGTGATGAATGTATCGGCACACCCGATAGCGGAAAGCTACATGGGCCATGTGCATCAGGCCCGGGAAAGCATGCGTGGAGCGGAAGGTAGTGCGGGTGGAGGTTGCGGATGCAACTGATGCGTACGCTGTCGGTGGCCTTGCTGCTGGGGGCCAGTACCCTGCTGCAGGCCTCGGTGTTGCCTGAGGACCGGCTGGATGTGCTCTACCATCAGTACGAAGGGGGCGGCATGAAAATCAACGGCCCCTCCGTGCTGGTAAGAAAATCCTTTGCCGACAAGGTGGCAGTGCATGCCAACTATTATGTGGATGAGGTTTCCGCCGCCTCCATTGATGTGCTGGTCAGCGCCAGCCCCTACTCGGAAGAACGTACCGAAAAAAGCGTGGGCGTCGACTACCTGCATGGCAAGGCTATTTACTCGTTAAGCTACGCCAACAGCGAGGAAAATGATTTCGAGGCCAACTCGGTGCACTTTGACATGAGTCAGGATTTTTTCGGTGACCTGACGACGCTGAGCCTGGGGTACTCCAAAGGCTGGGATGAAGTCTTCCGCACCGGTGACAACAGCTTTGCGGAAGAGGCGGATCGACAGCATTTTCGTATCAACCTGTCACAAATCCTGACCCGGAACCTGATGGCCAGCCTGGGTCATGAGCTGATCACCGACGAAGGCTATCTGAACAATCCCTACCGTTCGGTGCGCTATCTGACCTCCGGCGGCAGCTACAGTTTTGAGCCGGAACGTTATCCGGAAACACGCACCAGTGAAGCCACCTCCCTGCGGCTGTCCTACTATCTACCCTGGCGAGCGGGCCTGCATGGGGAATACCGGATCTATGATGACTCCTGGGGCATTGATGCCAGTAGCTGGCAGGTCAAGCTGATACAACCCCTGGGCAGCAACTGGACACTGGAAGGACGTTATCGGGCCTACCAGCAGGGTGATGCGGATTTTTATGCCGACCTGTTTCCTTTCCAGAACGCGCAGAATTTTCTGGCCCGGGACAAGGAGCTTAGCGAGTTCAGTTCCACCGTTGTGGGGCTGGGCATCGGTTTCGAGTTCAGCAAGCCGAACTGGGAAACCATCGACCGGGCAGGGCTGAATCTGTGGGTCGATCGCTTCAGTTTCGATTACGACAACTACCGCGATATCCGTGTCGATACGACCCCGGGCACGGAACCCCTGTACAGCTTTGATGCCACCGTAACCCGGTTATTGTTTACGTTGTGGTATTGAGCTACGAGCTACACTCGATGGATAGGGAAAAAGCTGGAAAATTCCCCCGGGCCTCGGCATTTCTACGATGCCGCTGTAGGAACGGAGCGTAGCGGAGTAACGCACGTAGTGCAGTGCGGCCCGAAGGGTGCGCGAAGCGAATAACCTATGCTTGCTCCCCCGGGGATCTATGACATGCGAACCGCGCTCGCGCGGAAATCGACCGGAGGGCGATCAGGAATATTTGGGCTCGACAGGTCTTTCCAAACCCTCCCGATCCGGTATCCCCCCCAACCCTATTCACCATGCACGCATGACTCCAGCGGGATGAGTGCCTGGCAGGGAGGAAATCGCGCCGCCAGCGACGCTCCTGCAAAAAACTTCCGGGCCTGTGTGCTACAGCGAATCCGTCAGCAAAATGCCGAAGCTGAAACGGTTTTCGTAATCGTCGTAGTTGATCAGCGAATCACCGTAACCGCTGAATACCTGTACCAGTCCCTTGAAACGCTTGCTTAACGGGAAGGAGTAGTTGATCCGCCCGGCCCCTTTGTTGTCCGAGCGCAGGTTGTTGCGCACCATCAGCTCAAGCACGTGGTTGCGGAACGGGTAGGCTACTTCCAGTTCGAAATTGCCCATGAATTTTTCGATGTCCGGATTGTCGTCGCCGGACGTGTCCAGTGGGTCATCTTTCTTCTCTTCGGGAATCCGGTACCAGGGTTTCACGGACCAGTAATAGTCACCGGTCTTGAAGATATAGTTCATGAATACCCGGTTCCAGCTCCGGGACACGGGGACATCCCGACCATTGGACTGGTGGTTGAAACCGGCCACCAGCAGCTCGGAGTCCAGCGGTCCAATCTGCCAGTCGACAGGCTTGGAAATGAAGATCTCCGGCTCGTAGTTGGTTTCCCGAAACGGTGCGGAGATCTCGCTGTTGTAAGCCTGCCAGAAGAAGGTGCCAGTGAAGGCCATCCACAGAGTGACATCATCGACGATGTTTTCCTTCAAGGGGGCCTTGAGCGATAGCTGGAATTTCACCTCGTTGGGTTGCAGATCCCGGTCATCCTTCTCCGGATCATTCCATTGCCGGTTGGACCAGTAGCTATAGGGCAGCAAGTAATTACGGCGGTGAGGGGTAATCACAAAGGGATTGCCGCGGGTGGTGTTCTCCAACGCCAGGCGGGCGCGCAGGGCGTCCTCGTTGGTCCGTTCGCCGGGCAGCTCTTCACCGTTCTGGCACCAGCCTCGCAGCTCTTTCAGGGTAACCTGCTCATTGGCCGTCTGGGCACTGCGCAGCAGGCAATCGTTCTCCTGCTGGGTTTGACTCATCTCCGTAGGAGGCGCATCGGGAACCGGCGTCTCTTTCTCCGGCGTTTGTGCCGTCTGCTCTTTTTCGCGTTCGGTTGCTTTCGGAGCGTCTTCGGCGAGGACAGGGGAGGCACAGATAGAGGCACTTACCAGTGTCAGGGCCAGCGCCAGAGATTTGCACATGGGGGGATCCTTTTGCGTTGCCGGGCGTTCTGTTTGGCTCATCCAGCTGCCTGTGTTACAGGTTGCTGACTTCCTCGTCGCTCATTGAGCGAGCCTGATCCTCCAACATGACAGGAATGCCATCGCGTACCGGGTAGGCCAGGCCACTGGCCTTGCACTTGAGTTCACCGGCCTTGTCGTCATAGATGAGGGGCGCCTTGCTGACCGGGCAAACCAGAATGTCGAGTAGGTTGGTATCAATCATTTTTACCGTCCTTTGCAGTGATTCCGGGAGTATACCCAATGTCCACCGCGGGGGAGAGAATCCTCCCGCAATCCCTCCCGGTTTTTGCAAAAAACCTGTTAAAACAGTTGCCTATAAAGGCAAACGCAAGTTTCAAACGCTTGTTTGACTCACGGGTCACAAATAGGGGTAGAGGGGGGATTGAGGCCTGACCTAAGATTAGCGTCCCAAATAGCTGGCGAGCCCACGGCCCGCCTCATTTTCACCGATGATTTTAGGGAGATTTGAGATGCCGGATTACAAGGCTCCCCTGCGCGATATGCGCTTTGTGCTGAATGAAGTCCTGGACATCGATGGCCATTACCAGGGCCTCGGTCTGGAAGAGGTCAACAGCGAACTGCTGAACGCCTTCCTGGAAGAGGGCGCCAAGTTTGCCGAGAACGAGCTGGCTCCCCTGAACCGTTCCGGTGATGAGGAAGGCTGTGGTTTCGACAACGGTGTGGTGACTACGCCGAAAGGCTTCAAGGAAGCCTACGCCAAGTACGTGGAAGGCGGCTGGCCGGCCATGGGCGGCGACCCGGAATTCGGCGGCCAGGGCCTGCCCGGTTCCGCCGGTATCGCCATCAGCGAAATGACCGGTACCGCCAACTGGTCCTGGAGCATGTACCCGGGTCTGTCCCACGGTGCCGTAGCGACCATCGAAGAGCACGGTACCGACGAGCAGAAACAGGCCTACCTGCCGAAACTGACCAGCGGTGAGTGGACGGGCACCATGTGTCTGACCGAGCCCCATTGTGGTTCCGACCTGGGCATCCTGAAGACCAAGGCCGAGCCCAACGCGGACGGCTCCTTCAATATTACCGGTACCAAGATTTTTATTTCCGCCGGTGAGCACGACATGGCCGAGAACATCGTCCATATCGTACTGGCCCGTCTGCCTGACGCGCCCAAGGGCACCAAGGGTATCTCCCTGTTCATCGTGCCCAAGTTCATGACCGACGGTAACGGCGGCGTTGGCGAGCGCAACACCGTGACCTGTGGTTCCATCGAACACAAGATGGGCATCAAGGCCTCCGCCACCTGTGTGATGAACTTTGACGGT
The DNA here is from genome assembly GCF_900107995.1 of Alcanivorax sp. DSM 26293. GTDB lineage: Bacteria > Pseudomonadota > Gammaproteobacteria > Pseudomonadales > Alcanivoracaceae > Alcanivorax. Next base: position 49,391 of record NZ_FNUM01000005.1, read on the forward strand.
GCAAAAGGCTACCTGATCGGCCCGGAGAACAAGGGTCTGAACTGCATGTTCACCTTCATGAACTTCGCTCGTCTGGGTACCGCTATCCAGGGTGTGGCTCACGCCGAGTTGGGTTTCCAGGGTGGTCTGACCTACGCCAAGGACCGTCTGGCCATGCGCAGCCTGTCCGGCCCGAAAAACCCGGAAGGCCCGGCAGATCCCATTATCGTTCACCCGGACGTGCGTCGCATGCTGCTCACCTCCAAGGCGTTCGCCGAGGGTGGTCGTGCCCTGGTTTACCTGTGTGCCCAGCTGGGCGACAAGGTGAAGCTGGAGAAAGACGAAGCCGCCCGTAAGGAAGCGGATGAACTGATGGCGCTGCTGACCCCGATCGCCAAGGCGTTCGTGACCGAAGCGGGTCTGGAAGCGGCCAACCACGGTGTGCAGATCTACGGTGGTCACGGCTTTATCCGTGAGTGGGGCATGGAGCAAAACGTGCGTGATGCCCGTATCTCCACCCTGTACGAAGGCACCACCGGTATCCAGGCGCTGGATCTGCTGGGCCGTAAGGTGATGATGACCCAGGGTCAGGCCCTGCGTAACTTCACCAAGATCGTACACAAGTTCTGCGAGAGCAATGCCGACAATGCCGACCTGAAGGAACTGCTGGAGCCCCTGGCTGGCTACAACAAGGAATGGGGCGAGCTGACCCAGGCCATTGGCATGCAGGCCATGCAGAACCCGGATTATGTTGGTGCCGCGTCCGTGGACTACCTGATGTACTCCGGCTACGTGACCCTGGCGTACCTGTGGGCGCGCATGGCAGCCGTGGCGCACGCCGCACTGGAATCCGGTGCCGGTGACGAGGACTTCTACAAGGCCAAGATCAGCACGGCCAAGTTCTACTTCAAGCGCATCCTGCCGAGAGCGGCGGGTCACAAGGGCTCCATCGAAGGCGGCCTGGACTGCCTGATGGAACTGGACGCGGAACACTTCGCGTTCTGATCCGGCGTTGATGCCAGTAAAAAAACCCGCCCTCATCCGGCGGGTTTTTTTTTGACGGTAGGGGAGCGGACACCATAGCGGGCATTTTTCGCTATAGTGTCGGCACAAAAATATGACAGGGATGGGGGATATCCATGAAGAAGTTGATTGCACTGGTTCTGGTGCTGGTTGTGGCGTGGCTGGGGGCCACGTTCTATGTGGGCATGCGTGCGGAGACACTGTTTCGCGAGGAGGTCGCAGGTCTGGAAGTGATTCCGGGGCAGCGGGATATCATCGTTGATGTGTTCAGTTATGAGCGCGGGCTATTCCGCGCCAGCGCGGTGACTTGCCTGATCATTCAGGGTGAGATGGCGTCAACGGCCAACCTGGGTGCCATGTCGGGAAAAATCTGTTCTCTCAGCACGATTCACCACGGCCCCTTCGCCTGGACCGATGACGGTCTGTTTGTGGGCATTGCCGCCAGCGAGGAAGTGCTGGATTTGAGCGAGTTGCCTGCGGAAATGACGGCCATGGTGAGCGAGATTTTCCAGGGCAAGCCCCCGGTGACGGGTTATAGCCGCTATGGCTTTGACGGCAGCCTGACCATGAAAGTGGCGGTGGCGCCGGTAAACCTGGATTCGCCCATGGGTAAGGTGGTCCTTGAAGAGCTGCAGCTGGACGTGTTGCGGCCGACGGCGGGGGACTACCCGGTCAATGCCTACCTGTCACTGCAGGGGCTGGATGTGTCGTCACCGAAAATGGGGTTTGCAGTGGATTCGCTGACCGGGTCGGTGGATGTGATTGCCATGTTGGGCGGAGAATTGCCGCTGGCAAATATCAATTTTACCGGCAAGCAGCTGCGCTGGTCCCAGGGTCAGCAGCCGATGCTGGCGTTTGATCTGACCCTGCAGGGCACCACCAAGGACCACGGTGACACCCTGAGTGGCGACAGTCGGCTGTGGCTGGACCAGGTGGCCGGTCCCATGGTGCCGCTGCCCATGGACAGCGCCTATCTGGGCATGGAGTATGCCGGCCTGGACAAGCAGGCCCTGGTCAGGGTGCATGCCCTCAATCGGGAAATGGATGAAATCCAGACCCGGGCCCTGATGGGCGCCCTGTCCGGAAACGGAGAGCAGGCTGACATGGAGCAGCAGATGATGCGTATGCAGAGTCTGCTGGAGGAGATGACGCAGGTAGCCGCTGAGCAACTGCTGCGCCCCGGGGATAGTGAACTGGCATTGCAGATGCTGGTGGATGACCAGGGGGAGCGGCAGCTCACCCTGGACAGCAAGGCCCGTTACCTGGGAGTCGAGGGTGGCAACCTGCCCACCCTGGAACTGATGGCCCTGAGTGAAGAGCAGTTCCAGCAGATGCTGGATATTCAGGTGCACCTGGACATGCACCAGGGGATGGTGCCGCCGCCCTATGCCGACCGCCTGGTGGCCCTTGCCGAGCAGGGCGTTGTGGAGCGACAAGGCGAGCGCTGGCGTAGTGTGATCAATGTCGGTAACGGGGTCCTGAGTCTCAACGGTCAGCCCGTGAGCCGGACCCAACTGCAGGCACGGGTGCAGGCCATCTCCGCTCCTGACAGTGACCCGCAGGCCGAGGAAACCGAGACCCTCCAGGTCGATTGACCCGCAAAACCCGCCGTCTGGCGGGTTTTTTATTCCCCGTAAAATCGGGCATGCTGTAATTATTCTCTCGCGGGTCCATTGCCTTCTAGGAGGGGAGACATGGGGACAGTCAGAGTGCTGTGCTGGCGCTCACTAGCGATGCTGTTTGTGCTACTGGGAATGATCGGTGTGGTCGTTCCGGGCATGCCCACCGTGGTCTTCCTGCTGCTGGCGGCATGGGCCGGGAGTCACGGCTGGCCACAGCTCGAGCGCTGGCTGGTACAGCATCCCCGTCACGGGGGGCATATCCGTCAATGGCGCGAACACGGTGCCATTCCCCGCCGCGCCAAGTGTGCAGCGTCCACCATGATGCTCATCAGCATTGCCCTGATCAGTCTGTCATCGGCGCCTGATTACGTGAAAATCGGCGTGCCACTGCTGCTTTGCGGGGTGTTGCTGTGGATGTGGCGCCGGCCGGAGCCGATTGAATAGGCCAGGGGTATTGCCGATACCGAACGACGCTGTCCGATGCTCACAAACCGTGTCTTCTCCCTCTTACTTCCACTCGCTGCGTGATTGACGCGTGAGGCCATGAACGGCGGGTCACAAATAACCCTGTTACCCGGCGCCCTGGCTGCCTAAAATTTGCGCCCTGCCAACTTTCAGGAGATGTGCAAATGGCGACCTATAAAGCGCCCCTCGAGGACATGCGTTTTGTTCTCAACGATGTGTTCAAAGCGGATCAGCTGTGGGCTTCCATGCCTGCCACCGCCGAGGTAACCCGCGACCTGTCCGACGCCATTCTGGAAGAAGCGGGCAAGATGACCGAAGGCCTGTTGTTTCCGTTGAACCGCAATGGTGATGAGCAGGGTTGTACCTGGAATGACGGGGATGTGACCACCCCGGACGGGTTCAAGGACGCGTTCAAAACCTTTGCCGAAAATGGCTGGAGTGCGTTCTCCGGTAATCCGGAATTCGGTGGCCAGGGCATGCCCAAATCCTTGGCGGTGCTGTTCGAGGAAATGATGCACAGCGCCTGCTCGTCTTTCGCCCTGTATCCTGCGCTGACCAGCGGTGCCTGCCTGGCCATCGATGCCCACGCCAGCCAGGAACTGAAAGAGCAGTATCTGCCCAAGCTGTACAGCGGTGAGTGGAGCGGCACCATGTGCCTCACCGAGCCTCACTCCGGCACGGATCTGGGGATCCTGCGTACCAAGGCTGAGCCCAACGACGACGGTTCCTTCAACATCACCGGTACCAAGATCTTTATCACCGGTGGTGAGCACGACATGACCAGCAATCATGTTCACCTGGTGCTGGCGAAACTGCCGGACGCCCCGGCCGGTTCCAAGGGTATTTCCCTGTTCCTGGTGCCCAAGTTCCTGCCCGACGCGGACAACAACGCGGGCGAGCGTAATGGCGCTACTTGTGGCTCCATTGAGCACAAGATGGGCATCAAGGGCTCCGCTACCTGTGTCATGAACTTCGACAGCGCCAAGGGCTGGATCATTGGCGAGCCCAATCAGGGGCTGGCGTGCATGTTCACCATGATGAACTACGAGCGTCTGTCCATCGGCCTGCAGGGTCTGGGCCTGGGTGAAGTGAGCTACCAGAGCGCCGTGGACTACGCCCGCGAGCGCCTGCAGGGCCGCAGCGCCACCGGCGCAAAAAATCCCAACGGCCCGGCGGACCCGATCATTGTTCACGGTGACGTTCGGCGCATGCTGATGAACATGCGTGCCATCAATGAGGGTGGCCGTGCCCTGGCTGCCTACGTGGGCATGCAGTTGGACACCGCCAAGTTCAGCGACGATGCGGACGCCAAGAAAAAGGCGGAAGACCGGGTTGCGCTGCTGACTCCGGTAGCCAAGGCTTTCTTCACCGATCGCGGTCTGGATACCACCATCACCGGTCAGCAGGTTTTCGGTGGCCACGGTTATATCCGTGAGTGGGGCATGGAGCAGTTCGTGCGCGACTGCCGTATTTCCCAGATCTACGAAGGCACCAACGGCATCCAGGCGCTGGACCTGGCGGGCCGGAAAGTGGCCCGTAATGGCGGCAAATCCGTGGAAGCCTTCCTGGCGGATGCCCAGGCCTGGGTTGAAGAAAACAGCGGTAACGGCCAGCTGGCTGCGATCAGCAACGAGCTGCAGGCGGCACTGACCCTGCTCAAGGACGCCACCGACGAGCTGCTGTCCCAGGCGGCTAACAACCCGGACGCGATCAGCGCTGCCGCCGTGGAGTATCTGGACCTGTTCGGTTACGTGCTCTACGCCTGGCTGTGGGCACAGATGCTGGCGGCCACCGACGGTCGGGATGACGACTTCGCTAAGGCCAAGCGTATTACCTGCCAGTACTACTTCCAGCGCATCCTGCCCAAGGCCCATGCCCTGTTCGCCCAGATCAAGAGTGGCGCGGATACCATGATGGGTCTGGACGGCGAGTGGTTCTGAGTGAAAAGTTGAAAGTGCAACGTTAAAACGCGGGAGAGGTTATCCCGTACTGAAAACCAAGAGGCCGCGCCCAGTACCTGTGCGCGGCCTCTTGTGTTTAGTGAAACCAGTGCGTTTTTCCGCGGTTCAACTTTACACCGTTGACGTTCAACGGCCTCTACGGAAACTGCATATTCAATGGAGAGCTTGCTTCCAGTGATTCCGCCCGGTTCGGTTCATCGATAAAGGGGTTGCGGTTGCCCTGAACCTGTTCGATCACGTTGTTGCGGCGACGTTCCTCGTCATCCACCGGGTCATCCCGATTCCAGCGCTGGTACATTTCCAGCGTTCCCAGCAAGGGGATGTCGTAGCGGTCGTACAGATAGAGCATGGCCCTGGCCACATCGCCCTTGGCGGACCGGGGTGGCTCGAAAACCTGAAAGGCCTGTTTATAGCCGCATTGGGAGTCGGTTGCTGTGGTGGCAGGCAGATCACCCAGCAGGGTTCGGCGCCGGTCCAGTTCGGCGCGGCGGGTTACCGGGAACAGGCTGTGGCGATCCCGTGTTGCATTGGCGAACTGCTGGTTGCTCTGGCAAAGGCGGCTGGTGCGGCAGCCAAAGTGTTGAGCCAGTCGGCGTTCATCATAGATATGTTCAACAGAGACCCGATCCCCGGGCTGAAACGCTTCCTGGCAATAAAGCGTCTTGCCGCCATTGGCATACACCTGTTGCAGGAATTGTTGTTCAGGTGAATCGCCATAGCTGGCGGCTACTGGCAAGAAAAATGCCAATAGGACCAGTGAAAACTTGTTCATATTGTGAGTCCCGTCACATGTCTTCTCTTGCCATCTTAGCCCCCAAAGGCAGAGTGACAGCTAACTACAATGTATACCGGGGAGATGGAAGGTGCCAATGGTCGGACTAGCGGTTGTCTAACAAGAGCGCCACGCAATCGCCAATATGTGCGTCAATCGCACTGTCTGGCGGCATTCGCTCCGGGGATAAAAGCGCGCACAGCTGGAACTCGGCTTTCACCATACCCAGGAACTGACGGGCAGTGTGCGGGGTGGGCAGTGAGGCGGGTAATTGCCCCTGTCGTTGCAGGTGATCCAGATATTTCTCCAGCTCATTGAGCAACAACGCCGGGCCCGCCAGATACGCGCTGCGAGCCAGTTCCGGAAAGGCCGGTGCCTGGGTGATCAACAGTCGGTACAACTCCAGGTTGACCGGTTCCAGCAACGCAAACACGAAGTTGCGGGCAAGCACGGTCAGCCCTTCCCGCGCCGGCATCCCGGTGACATCGATGGCGCGGACGTCCTCAACCAGCTTGTCGGTGTGATAGCGAATCACCGCACCGAACAGCCCCTGTTTGTCACCAAAATAGTCATAGAGGCTGCGCCTGGAGCCGCCGGCCCGGGCAATGATCATGTTCAGAGTCGTGCCTTCGTAGCCATGCTGCAGGAACGTTTCCGTGGCGGCTTCGAGAATGGCTTGCTGACGCTTCTGGCCGCGCTGGCTAAGGGGTTGTTGCATGAAAGGGCCGACAAGTGAACAGGGAAAAAGGGTCCGGGCACCGGGTTTTCGTCAAACGGGTCACCCTATTGTGCCCTGCGGGAGCAGGCAGGTCAGCAGTGGGTACCGGTATGTCCATGATAGCCGTCACATCCGGGCAAAGGGTCATCATTTTATGGTTGATATATAAATAAGAATCAATATCATTGCGATTCGTTTTTGTATCAGCCATGGAGGCGGACCACTGTCATGACCTTGCCGGGTTTGCTGTTTTCCGGTCGCAAAGCAACCTTTGTGGCTGTCGTTGTGCTCAGTGTGCTCAGTGCCTTGCTGAGTGTGGCCGTGCTGGCATTCATCAGTCAGCGATTACTGGCCGGAGGGGCGGAGCTGGGCATGGTGTTGATGCAGTTTGCCCTGCTGCTGCTGGCGTTGTTGGCCACAGCCACCGGCGCCCAGGTCACTCTCCACCGGCTGGGGCATCGCATGGTCTATGGCCTGCGGCGCGATCTGGTGCGCCGTGTGTTGGCCACGGATATTGAGCAACTGGAAAAGGTGGGGGGGCCGCCTCTGCTGGCGGCACTCAGTACCGATACCCGTAATCTCACTATCGCTTTTGTGCATCTGCCCGAGCTGGTTTACGGCGCCGCGCTCAGTGTGGCGGCTCTGAGCTGGCTGGCCTGGCTGTCGCCGGCCCTGTTTGCCGTCACCGTGGTATGGCTGGTGGCGACCGCAGGGATGGGCATCTGGCTGGTGGGGCGGATCAACTTTCATGTGGGCAAGGTACGGGAGGGTGATGATCACCTGTACCAGGATTACCAGGCCATGATTGACGGGCGCAAGGAGCTGGCCCTGAACCGCGCCCGGGCGGCGCGTTTCTACCAGGAAGAGTTTGACGATCACGCCCGTGCCTACCGTGACCACGTCACCCGCGCGGATATTTTCAATGGCGTGGCCGGCAATATGGCCAATGTGCTGATGCTGGCCCTGATCGGCGTGCTGTTCTATCTGGCGTCCGGGCTGGGCTGGGCCAGCGCCAATACCGCTTCGGTTTTTGCGCTCACCATTCTGCTGTTGCGCACCCCCCTGATTGGCGCTGTGGCCGCATTGCCCACCCTGCTGGCGGCGCGAGTGTCCCTGAAAAAGCTTGCCGGGTTGCAGTTGGTAGAAGGGAATACCGACTTTGCGCCGAAGGGGGAGTCACTGGCCGGCTTCAAGCAGTTGTCACTGAAGGGCGCCTGCTACCGTTATCCGGATCAGGATGGCGTGGCCGGATTTGAGGTCGGTCCGCTGGACCTGACCGTAAAGCGGGGTGAGCTGATTTTTGTCCAGGGGGGCAACGGCAGTGGCAAGAGCACCTTTGCGCGGCTGCTGACCGGTCTCTATCGCCCCCTGCAGGGTACCTTGAGCGTGGATGGCCAGCCCATTACCGAAGACAACCGGGTCGCTTATCGACAGCTTTTTTCCTCGGTCTTTACTGACTTCTACCTGTTCAATCGCCTGTTGCAGGGTGACGGCGCCGAGGTGCGCGTCGACGAGGTGGACGACTGGCTGAAGACCCTGGGTATGCAGCACAAGGTGCGCCAGGCGGATGGGCGGCTCAGTGACATCCGGTTCTCCCAGGGGCAGCGCAAGCGGCTGGCGTTGCTGATGGCGGTCATGGAGCAGCGCGACTGTCTGTTACTGGATGAATGGGCGGCGGATCAGGACCCGCAGTTCCGGCAGTTTTTCTACCACGCGTTATTGCCGCGTCTGCAGGCACAGGGCAAAACCATTATTGCCATCACCCACGACGATCATTACTTCGACCGGGCGGATCGGCTGTTGAAAATGGACGCCGGCCAGCTCATCGAGCTGGACGGTCAGTCCGCCAGACACAGCGTGCACGCCCTCCGTGAAGCCGGGGCCTGACTCCCGGCGCAACGGATCATGCCGACAAGGCGAGGAAACCATGAGTATTGATAACCCCGATACCGAATTTCACGTGGTCATTAACGACCAGGAACAGTACAGCATCTGGCCTACCTACCGTCCCGTTCCTGCTGGCTGGCAGCCGGTGGGGATCAGTGGCAACAAGGCTCACTGCCTGGAGCATATCAACCAGGTATGGACCGACCAGCGCCCCAGGCGTCTGCGCGACGCTCAGGCCTGATTCTCTGTCACGCAATTTTGTAAAGGAGCTGACATGACCGGGTCTGCTTCCCTGTCTGCCCGTCCCGGGCCGCATTGGGTGCCGCTCTCCTGTTCCCAGCAACGCTTGTGGGTGTTCAGTCGGTTATCCCCAGACAGCACCGCGTACAATCTGGGAGGTCTTTTCTGGCTGGAAGGGGAGCTGGATATTTCGGCGCTTCAGGCCACCATGAATGTGGTCTTAGCCCGTCACGATATCCTCCGTGCCCGATTCGCGGAATTTGACGGCCAGGCCTGGCAGACCATTAACGCCCACCAGGACAGGGCGCTGGTCATCGATGATGTCAGTGATCAGTCAGACCCGGTCGCGGCCACCTATTCCCTGGCTAGCCAACAGAATGCCATGCCTTTTGATCTGGCGGTGGGTGGGCTGTTGCGCTATCGCCTGGCCAGTCTGGGGGATATCAATGGCAAGCCGCTCCACGCCTTGATGGTCTCCCTGCATCATATTGCCGGCGATGCCTGGTCTCTGGGTGTCTTCATGCAGGAGTTTTTCCTTGTCTATAACTCTCTGCGTGATGGTCGTGAGATGCCGCTTCCTCCGCTGGAAAGACAGTACCCGGCTTTTGCCGAGGAGCAGCAACAGTGGCTGACCGGTGAGACGGCAGCGCAGCAACTCGCATACTGGCAAGAGACCTTGCAGCATGAAGGCGAGCCGCTGGCATTGCCTTCGCTGAAAAATACCGCAGCAGCGCAGAAAGCCTGTTTTCGTGATTTTTCCCTTTCTGTTCAACAAAACCAGGCGTTGAAAGCGCTGGCCTCCCGGCAGGGTGTCAGCCGTTTCACCGTGTTGCTGGCCGTTCTGGAATACCTGCTTGCCCGCATCACGGGACAGGATAAGGTGCGGGTGGGTGTGCCCAGCGCGAACCGCAATGGATCCAACAATGGGTTGATCGGTTTTTTTGTGAATAACCTGGTGGTGCAGGGGACGCCTCGTCCCGGTGACACCGTCAGTGAATGGATTACCCGCATTCACCAATCCCTGGAAGGCGCCAAGCAGCACAAGGAGCTGCCGTTCGAAAAAGTGGTGGATCGACTTTGCCCGTCGCGAAATCAGGGGCGCCATCCTTTATTCCAGGTGGCGTTCAATTATCGCCAGCAGGGCGCGGGCATGAGTCTGAATCTGGGCAACCTCGTCGTCCGGGTAGAGGATCTGCCGGTGACGGAAACGCCGTTCGATCTGGTGTTGGATGTATGGCCGGATCAGCAAGGCGGCCTGGGTCTGCGTCTGGTGTATGGTGACGGAGCGCTGGATGAGCGTATTGCCGATTGCCTGCAGGCCGGGTTCGAGAGCCTGCTGGAACAGTTTCTGGAAGATGCCTCCCGAACCTTGTCCGCACTGACGATCCTTTCCGATGAGGATCAGAAATGGCTGTCTGCCCGGGAACAGGGCCAGGGTGAATGGCAGGCAGCCAGTATGGTGTCCCTGTTTTCCCGGCAGGCCGCCGAGCAGGGAAATGCCATTGCCCTGGTGCATGGCGATACCCGGGTTTCCTTTGCCGAGTTGGAAGCCCGCTCCAACCAGTTGGCCCGTTATCTGATCGAACAGGGCGTCACCGCCGATGAGGTGGTGGGCGTTTCCTTCGAGCGCGGCGTCACCATGATCGAAGCCTTCCTGGCGGTGATGAAAGCCGGCGGCGCCTTCCTGCCGCTGGACCCGGGCTATCCGGCGGATCGTTTGCGTTACATGCTGGAAGACAGTGGCGCCAAAAGGATGCTGACTTCCTCGAGCCTGATTGAGGTCTTGCCGAGGGTCGATGCGGTGACACCGGTGGCAGTGGATGAGTTGTCCCTGGATAGGTATGCCTATGGGCCGGTCCGCAACCAACCGCATCCCGACCAGCTTGCCTACGTGATCTACACCTCCGGCTCCACCGGCAAACCCAAAGGGGTGGCACTGACCCACGACGGCCTGTCCATGCACGTGCAGACCATCGGTGAGCGCTACGGCATGACCCCGGAGGATGTGGAACTGCAATTTGCGTCCATCAGTTTCGATGGGGCCGTGGAGCGCTGGACGGTGCCATTGGCCTTTGGCTCCCGCGTGGTCATCCGCGACCAGGAACTATGGAGTGCGGAAAAATGTTGCGAGGTGCTGGAAAAAGAAAACGTCACCATCGCCTGTTTTCCTCCCAGCTATGTGGGGCCGTTACTGGATTGGATCGAGCAGGAAAAGCCTGAACTACAGGTCCGCTCCTGGACCCTGGGGGGCGAAGCCTTTACCCGGGAAACCTTCGAGCGCATGCAGCAGGTGCTGAAACCGCAGCGCATTCTTAACGGCTATGGGCCTACGGAAACCGTGGTCACGCCCATGCTGTGGGCGGCCTATCCGGGGGATACGCTCACCAGTGCCTACGCGCCGATCGGTACCGCCGTCGGTCCACGAAAACTCTATGTGCTGGACCAGGATCTTAATCGGGTTCCTGTTGGTGTGGCCGGTGAACTCTATATCGGTAATGAAGTGGGGCTGGCCCGTGGCTACCATGACCGCCCGGATCTGACCGCAGAGCGATTCCTCCCCGATCCGTTCGGTGAGCCCGGCGAGCGCATGTACCGCACCGGGGACCTGGTGCAATTCCGCGACGACGGCGTCATGGAATACCTGGGCCGGGTAGACCAGCAGGTGAAGATTCGCGGCTTCCGTATCGAGCTGGGGGAAATCGAAAGTCAGCTATTGGCGTTTGATCAAATCCGCGAGGCAGCGGTGGTGGCTCAGCCCTCACCGACGGGTGACAGGTTGGTTGGCTATATCGTGCTACGCGATCCCGTAGGAGCGGCGCTGGATGCTGCCACTATCCTCGCCGACCTGTCCGCCTCCCTGCCGGACTACATGGTCCCCAGTCAGCTGATCACCCTGGAAGCTCTGCCGTTAACTCCGGCAGGCAAGGTGGACCGCAAAGCCCTGCCAGAACCGCAATGGCAGACCACTGGCCAAGGCGAGCCCCCACAAACCGACAATGAAAAAATCCTCGCCGATATCTGGCAGCCATTGTTGGGCGTGGATAACGTCAGCCGTGACGACCACTTCTTTGCTCTGGGCGGCGATTCCATTCTGGCGTTGCAGATCGTCAGCAAGGCCCGCCAACAGGGGCTGGCGCTGACACCCAAAGACCTGTTCGAGCAACCCACACTGCGTGCATTGGCAGCGGCCGCCCGGGTCGTGACGGGCAATGCGGCCAGTCAGGAACCGTTGTCGGGTCCGGTTGGTTTGCTGCCCATCCAGCAGCGTTTTATCGAACAGCGAGGCCTGTCCCTCTGCAATCAGTACATCCATTTTTCCGTCCAGGACGCGTTTGATCCCGAGCGGTTGGAAGCGGCGTTGCAGATGCTGGTGGCCCAGCACGATGCCTTGCGGCTGCGCTTTTCCGCCACCGATCCGCAACAGGCGCAGTGTGTGGCAGAAAGTACGCGCCCCTTGCTGCAGGTGGTTGAAGCCCGCAGTGAGTCCGACATTTCTCATGCCATGGCGGCGGCGCAGGGTGGGCTTGGCCCTGCCGACGGCAAGGTGCTGCAGGCGCTCTATATTGTTGGGGATGCACCGCAACTGCTGTTGACCCTTCACCATCTGGCCGTGGACGGGGTGTCCTGGCGAATCCTGCTGGAAGATCTGTTCAGTGCTTACCAGCAACTGCAGCAAGGAGGCGACGCCAGTCTGCCGCGCAAGACCCATAACCTGCAGGACTGGCGCCAGGCACTGAACCAGCATTTCGTTCCCGAGGCCGAGAAAGAACTGCCGTACTGGCAGCAGGCTACACAAACCCTGGCGCCCCTGTTTCCGGTGCATCAAGACTCGGGGCCTGCCCGGTTCGAGTGTCAGACCGATGCGAAGACATTGCGTCGTTGGGTAAAAAGTGCGGACCGTTATGCGTCACTGAATCTGGAAGAATTTCTGTTGATCGCGCTGGCCGGGACGCTGGCGGATTATTGTGGCCGCGACACGGTACGTATCCATCGGGAAAGCCATGGCCGTGCCGACAGTCATGCCGGTCTGGATCTGAGCCGCACGGTGGGCTGGTTCACCAGCCTCTACCCCCAGCGACTGGATTGTCAGGGGGATCTGGCTGCATCCATCAAATGGCAGAAAGAACAACTGCGCCAACCTGCCCATGGCGGCCTGGGTTATGGCCTGTTGTGTCAGCAGGGCAAGCTGGCGGACGCGGATCACCACATGGACGTGCTGTTCAACTATCTGGGCCGGTTTCGCCATGACTCCCTGCCGGGTGTCAGCGTCAGGGAGATGGGCCTGTGGCAGGCGCCGGATGCCCCGGCGGATGCGCCACTGACCATCAACGCGGATCAGCAGGAGGGCGCGCTGCGTCTGCGTATCGACGTGGATGGCAAGGGTGTGTCCCGGGAGCAGGGTGAAGTGCTGGTCGCCCAATGGCTGGAACAATGCGAACGGCTGGCCTGCCATTGCGAGCAGGCGCCGCCGATCCTGACCCCGGCGGATATGCCGCTGGCATCCCTGAGCCAGTCGCAACTGGATGCGTTACCGTCACGGCCGGAGCAGATTCTGCCCCTGTCACCCTTGCAGTCCGGCTTGCTGTTCCATTCCCGTTTGAGTGACCGCAACAGCACCTATGTGAACCAGTTGATACTGCCACTGACGGGACTGTCGCCACAGCGGATGAAACAGGCCTGGCAGCAATTGCTGCAACGCCATGCGGTGTTGCGCACTGCGCTGCTGCCGGATTACCTGGCGGAACAGCGCCATCAGGCAATCTGGCCTGGGGATCAGGTTGTTCTGCCGTGGCAGCAGGTAGACCTGCGGTCGCAAGGTGATGCGGATCGCTACTGCCAGCAATTGCTGGAGCAGGGGTTCGATCTGGAAAATCCGCCGCTGTGGCGGGTGGACTTGCTGCGGACCGACGACCAAACCTGGCAGTGCGTCTTTACCCTGCACCATATTCTTATGGACGGCTGGAGCACCGGGGTGTTGCTCACCGAGCTGATGGCCCTGTATCACGGCCATTCCCTGCCTGCTGCCCCGAAAGAGTACGGCGTTTACCTGCGTTGGCTGCAGCAGCAGGACCGGGATGCGACACGGGCGTTCTGGCAGGACTATCTCGCCCCCCTGCAGGCGCCCACTCGTCTGGTGGAGTCGGTAGGGTCGAAAGAGAAAGGTGCCTTCCGCCGTCATCCCATTACCTTCGACGAGGCCACCAGCCGGGCCCTGCGTCAGGCGGCTCGCGACAAGGGGCTGACCATCAACACCCTGGTACAGGGAGCCTGGGCCCGGGTGCTGGGACAATTTACCGGACAACGTCGGGTAGTGTTCGGTAATACCGTTGCCGGTCGCCCGGCGGAACTGGCCGGCAGCGACAGCATGCTGGGCCTGTTCATCAATACCCTGCCGATGACCGTACCGCTGGATGGCGACCAGCCCGTGGATCAGTGGCTGGAGGCATTGCAGGCGGACAATGCTTCCCTGCGCGAACACGGTCATGCGCCGCTGTTCGAGGTGCAACAGGAGGCCGGCTGGGGAGGGGAAAGCCTGTTCGATACCTTGCTGGTCTTCGAAAACTATCCGCTGGATGAAGCCCTGCTGGGCGGCGATCACAGCGGCCTGCAACTGGGCACGCCGACCAGTCATGAGTTTACCCACTATCCGCTGACCGTGGCGGTGTTGCCTGGTGAACATCTGGAGATGCTGTTTGCCCATGACACGGGCGCCTTGCCGGTGGCATTGGTGGACCGTATGGCGACCGCATTCAGGCAGACACTGTTGTCACTGGCAGAAAGTCAGGATGGCCCGCTTGCCGAACTGGATAGCCTCGGTGATGACCTGTTTCGTCTGCAAACCTGGGGAGAGGGCTGCGGTGAATGGGGCTCCGACAGTTTCGTGTCCCTGTTTGCCCAGCAGGCGTCAGCAAGGGGGGATGCCATTGCCCTGGTGCATGGTGACACCCGTGTCTCCTTTGCCGAGCTGGAAGCCCGCTCCAATCAGTTGGCCCGTTATCTCATCAAACAGGGTGTCAAAGCCGATCAGGTGGTGGGTGTTTCCTTCGAGCGCGGCGTCACCATGATCGAAGCCTTCCTGGCGGTGATGAAAGCCGGCGGCGCCTTCCTGCCGCTGGACCCGGGGTACCCTGCGGATCGCTTGCGTTACATGCTGGAAGACAGTGGTGCGAGCCTGTTGCTGACCTCGTCGAACCTGATGGATGTCTTGCCGTCGGTTGCGGCCGTGCAACCTGTGGCGGTGGACCGGTTGTTGCTGGATGGGTACGCCTATGGCCGAGTGAATAACGGTCCCCATCCGGATCAGCTTGCCTACGTGATCTACACCTCCGGCTCCACCGGCAAACCCAAGGGAGTGGCACTGACCCACGGCGGTCTGTCCATGCACGTGCAGACCATCGGTGAGCGCTACGGCATGACCCCGGAGGATGTGGAACTGCAATTTGCCTCCATCAGTTTCGATGGGGCTGTGGAGCGCTGGACGGTGCCGCTGGCCTTTGGCTCCCGCGTGGTCATCCGTGACCAGGAACTATGGAGTGCGGAAAAATGTTGCGAGGTGCTGGATAAAGAAAACGTCACCATCGCCTGTTTTCCTCCCAGCTATGTGGGGCCGTTACTGGATTGGATCGAGCAGGAAAAGCCTGAACTAAAGGTTCGCTCCTGGACCCTGGGGGGCGAAGCCTTTACCCGGGAAACCTTCGAGCGCATGCAGCAGGTGCTCAAGCCGCAGCGGATTCTTAACGGCTACGGGCCTACGGAAACCGTGGTCACGCCCATGCTGTGGGCGGCCTATCCGGGGGAGACCCTGACCAGTGCCTACGCCCCCATCGGTACCGCCGTCGGTCCACGAAAACTCCATGTGCTGGACCAGGATCTCAAACGGGTTCCGGTTGGTGTGGCCGGTGAACTCTATATCGGTAACGAAGTGGGCCTGGCCCGCGGTTACCAAGGCCGCCCGGACCTGACCGCCGAACGCTTTCTTCCTGATCCGTTCGGTGAGCCCGGCGAGCGCATGTACCGCACCGGGGACCTGGTGCAATTCCGCGACGACGGCGTCATGGAATATCTGGGTCGGGTGGACCAGCAGGTGAAGATTCGCGGCTTCCGCATTGAGCTGGGGGAAATCGAAAGTCAGCTATTGGCGTTTGATCAAATCCGCGAGGCAGCGGTGGTGGCCCAGCCCTCACCGGCGGGTGACAGGTTGGTTGGCTATATCGTGCTACGCGATCCTGCAGGCGCGGCGCTGGAGCCGCGAACCGAGACCGAGACCATTCTGGCTTCTCTGTCCCAATCCCTGCCGGACTATATGGTCCCCAGCCAGTTAATGACGCTGGAGCAACTACCGCTGACCCCGGCGGGCAAGGTGGATCGAAAGGCCTTGCCGGAACCGCAATGGCAGGGCAGCAGTGAGGGGGACGCACCGGAAACCGACAACGAGAAAATTCTCGCGGAAATCTGGCAGCCATTGCTGGGCGTGGAAACCGTCAGCCGTGATGACCATTTCTTCAACCTCGGGGGTCATTCACTGCTGGCCGTACAGATGGTCAACCGTTTGCGCCATCAGCATCAACTGGACCTGCCGCTGAACCGCATCTTCGAGCAACCGGTTCTGAAGCACTGTGCCGCGTTGTGTCAGTCAGTTGCAGCCATGCCGGCAATCAGGCCGGTGCCGCGCAGTGGTGATCTTCCCTGTTCGGCAGCGCAGCGTCGGTTGTGGTTTGTGCAGCAACTGGAGCCGGATAACGGGGCGTACCATATGCCGCTGGGCCTGGAGGTGCGTGGTGAACTACATCGCGATGCCCTGCAACAGGCGCTGAATATTCTGGTGGCCAACCACGAAAGTTTACGCACCCGTTTTGTGGATGCGGGTGGGGCTCCACGTCAGCGCATCCATGATGACGCCGTTATCGAGATTCAGTGGCAGGATCTGTCGCAGGAAAATGCCCCGGAAGCCGCTGCAGAAAAAGTGCAACATCAGGTGCTGAGTCAGCCGTTCGATCTGGCCGGTGACAACCTGTTGCGGGTGCTGGCCATCAAGCTGGCCGATCAACGCTATCACCTGTTGCTGGTGCAGCATCACATCATCGGCGACGGGGTTTCCATGCAGTTGCTGCTGGCGGAGCTGAGCGAGCTGTATCGGCAAGCCCATCAGGGCGATGCCCTGACGGCATCGCCCGCAAAAATTCAGTACGCGGATTATGCCGCCTGGCAGCAACAATGGTTGGACAGCGATGAGGCCCGCGCCCAGACCCGATGGTGGGTGGAGCAGTTGGGTGATGGGGGCGAGCCCCTGGCCCTGCCCACGGATTTCCCTCGGGGCGAGAGAGCGGGAGGTGCCCGCCAGACAATTCGGTTTACCGATGCACAATTGGCCGGGTTGAAACAGCGTGCCGGCGAACTGGGTTCCACCGTATCCACCTTGTTGCTCAGTGTCTGGCAGATATTGCTGCACCGTTACAGTGGGCAGTCACAGGTGCGTGTGGGTGTGCCGGTGGCCGGTCGACTGCAGGCGGAAACCGAAACCCTGCAGGGCTGCTTTATCAATACGCTGGTGATTCCTGCGGACTTTGATCAGCCGCAATCGTTTGCCGAACAGGTGGCGGCGATTCAGCAATTTATCGGTGAGGCCCAGGGCCGCCAGGCGCTGCCCTTTGAAGGTCTGGTGGACGCCCTGGCTGTGGACCGAAATCTGGATCGCCATCCGCTGTTCCAGGTGGTGTTCAACCACCAGCGACTCAGCCAGAACTTTGCTCCGCAGTGGCCGGAAGCGTTGGTGACGCCCTTTGATCCCGGTGCGGCGGGGGCGCAGTTTGAACTGGCCCTGGATATTCTTGAAGACGACCAGCAGCTACAGGGCTTTGTCGGCTACGACACCGGCCTGTTCAAGCCGGAAACCATTGCCCGTTTGCGTGAGCATTTTGGTCTTCTATTGGAGGCATTGCTGCACGATCCACAGCAATTGCTGGCGGATATCGATCTGCTCACCGATGAAGAAATCCGCGCACAGCAGACCTTCAATGCCACCCGGAAACGCTGGGGTGATTTTACTGCGGTTCCCAAACGGTTAAGCCTGCAGGCACAGAAAACACCGGATGCCATTGCGCTGACCATGGGCGAGCAACAGCTGTCCTATGCGCAACTGGATCGTCGGGTAAACCAGCTGGCCAATCGCCTGCGCCGCGTCGGCGTGAAAGAGGAAGTGCGGGTGGCCATCGGGCTGCCCCGTTCTCTGGAACTGGTCATCGGCATCCTTGCCATCACCCGTGCCGGTGGCGCCTATGTGCCGCTGGACCCGTCCTATCCACAGGATCGTCTGGCCTACATTCTGGATGCCGCGTCGCCGGCATTATTGCTGACCCACAGCAGTCTGCTGGCAAGCTGGCCGCAGGCGGTGCCCATGTGGTGTCTGGACGAGCTGGATGTGAGCGACCAGCCGACCACACCCCCGGTGGTGCAATGGCACCCGGACCAGGCGATCTATGTGATCTATACCTCCGGGTCCACTGGCAAACCCAAGGGCGTGCTCAATACCCAGGCGGCCCTGGAAAATCGTTTGCTGTGGATGCAGAGCGAATATCCCCTGAATGATCGCGACTGCGTGTTACAGAAGACGCCGTTCAGTTTCGATGTGTCCGTGTGGGAATTTTTCTGGCCATTGATGGTGGGGGCGCGACTTGCCGTAGCCCCGCCGGAGGCCCATGCGGATCCGGTGTGGTTGCAACAGGTGATGGCGGATGAAGGCGTCACCACGCTGCACTTTGTGCCCTCCATGCTCAACGCCTTCGTGAGTGCCACCGGCCTGCAGGACCTGCCGCATCTGAAGCGACTGATCTGCAGCGGCGAGGCGCTGGATAGCGAGCTGCAGAAGACGGTCTTTGCGGCACGGGATGATGTGCAGCTGCACAACCTGTATGGCCCCACGGAAGCGGCCATCGATGTGAGCTACTGGCGATGCCGCTCTGAAGCGGGTCACACCGTGCCCATCGGTGCGCCGATCAGCAATATCCAGCTGCATGTGCTGGACACCGATCTCAATCCGGTGCCGAGGGGGATTCCCGGTGAACTGTACCTTGCCGGGGTGGGCCTGGCCCGGGGCTACTTCGGTCGCCCGGACCTGACGGCGGAACGATTTCTCCCCAATCCCTTCGGGGAGCCGGGAAGCAGAATGTATCGCACCGGTGATCAGGTGGTGCAGCGGGCCGACGGCATTCTCGAATACCTGGGCCGCCTGGATCATCAGGTGAAGATTCGTGGCCTGCGCATCGAGCTGGGAGAAATCGAGCAACAGCTCAAGCAGCAGCCGGATGTGGACGACGCCGTGGTGGTGGCCCATCCCGGTGAGGCGGGGGATCAGCTGGTGGCCTATGTGGCCGGCGAATCCGATAACCGGGAGCGTTGGCAGCAGGCCCTGGCCGGTGCCTTGCCCGACTACATGGTGCCGTCACTGTTCATGGTGCTCGAAAAGATGCCCCTGTCACCCAACGGCAAGCTGGACCGCAAGGCCCTGCCGGCCCCGCAATGGCAGGCCCGGGAATATCGTGCGCCGCAGACGGAGACGGAACAGCAACTGGCGGGCCTGTGGGAAGAATTGCTCGGGCAGTCTCGCGTTGGACTGGACGATAATTTCTTCGCGTTGGGCGGACACTCCCTGCTGGCCACCCGTGTGGTGGCGGCTTTACGTGATCGTTGGGGGGTGGCTGTGCCCCTGCGTGCCCTGTTCGAGGCCGACTCCCTGCAGGCGCTGGCGGCCCTGGTGGACCAGCACAACGGTGAAGCAAAACAGCAGGAAGACGACGATCTGGCGGCCATGGCCGACCTGCTGGATGACCTGGAAGATTTATGAGTCAACTTGATAAGGCAGCACTGGCCCAGCGTTTTATGTCGCTGGATGAAAGCAAGCAGGCCGTCTTTCTGCAGAAGCTGAGTGAAAAGGGCATTCCCTTTGAGCGGTTGCCTATTGTCGCCGGGCATCGCCCGAAACGAATTCCACTGGCGCCGGCCCAGCAACGTTTGTGGACTATCCATCAACTGGAACCGGATAACACGGCCTACCATCTGACTGCCGCCTTTATGTTGTCAGGTCCGCTGGATGTGGCGCGTCTGTTGCGTGCCGTGGCAGCGGTGGCAGATCGGCACGACAGTCTGCGCACCCGTTTTGTAGAGGAAAATGGCCAGGCGCAGCAATGGATTGCAGCCGCGCCCCTGTCCGTGGAGCAGCGTGATGCCCGGGCGCTGGATGACAATGCCCGCCAGACCCTGGCGGACGAACATGCCCGTCGACCCTTTGTACTGGAGCGGGACAACCCGTTGCGCGTGCAGCTGCTGCAAGTGACCGATCAGCAATGGCGGCTACAACTGGTCATGCACCATCTGGTCTCCGATGGCTGGTCCATGGACGTGTTCTTTACCGACCTGGCCCGTGCCTATCTGTCCGATGCGCCCCTGTCTCCCTTGTCCATTCAGTACGCGGACTATGCCCTCTGGCAAAAGGCCTGGCTGGATGCCGGTGAGCGGGACCGGCAGTTGGCCTATTGGCGTGAACAACTCGGTGAGGTGCAGCCCCCGTTGTTGATTGCCCATGATCGCAACCCGGAAAAGAACGCTTTGCGTCAGGCGGCCAGTGTGCAATGGACCCTGCCGCAACACTTGCAGGCGGCGCTGCAAAAGCTGGCCCGTGACAACGACACCACCCTGTTCACCGTGGTGCTGGCTGCCTGGCAATGGGCACTGGCTGCGGTTGGTGGTCGACGTGATATTCCGGTGGGCGTGCCGGTCGCCAATCGCGAGCGCTCGGAAGTGGAAGCGCTGGTGGGTTTCTTTGTGAACACCCTGGTGATACGCGGCAAACCGCAAGCGGCGCTAACGGTGAATGAATGGGTGGGGAAGTTGCATCAGACCATGCTGGATGCCCAGGCTCATCAGGCGCTGCCCTTTGACCAGCTGGTGGCGTCCCTGTCTCCGCAAAGAGAGCCGGGCGAAACGCCCCTGTTCCAGGTGCTGTTCAACTATCAGCGTCGCGATGGCGGCAGCCGTCATCTGGACCAAGATGTCACCATTACGCCCCTGTCCCAGGGCGTCCCCCATGCACTCTTTGATCTGGCGCTGGATGTGCACGAAAGCGACAACGGGGCGCTGGCACTGACGTTGACCTATGCCGCGGACCGTTTTCATGGCGAAACCGCCAGGCGTTTGCAGCAGGCCATGGAAGCTGTGCTGGATGCCTTCAGCGATGGTCAGTGTCGTCTGGGTACTATCGAGGTGGCCGGCGACGATCTGCCCCGGCTGGAACAGTGGGGGCAGGGCCGCGGTGAGTGGCAGTCGGAAAGCTTTGTGTCCCTGTTTTCCCGGCAGGCCGCCGAGCAGGGAAATGCCATTGCCCTGGTGCATGGTGGCACCCGTGTCTCCTTTGCCGAGCTGGAAGCCCGCTCCAACCAGTTGGCGCGTTACCTGATTGAGCAGGGAGTAAAAGCGGACGATGTGGTGGGCGTTTCCTTCGAGCGCGGCGTCACCATGATCGAAGCCTTCCTGGCGGTGATGAAAGCCGGCGGCGCCTTCCTGCCGCTGGACCCGGGGTACCCTGCGGATCGTTTGCGTTACATGCTGGAAGACAGTGGCGCGAACCTGTTGCTGACCTCGTCGGATCTGGCTGAGAGCCTGCCCCGTGTTGATGGACTAACCCCGGTGCGAGTGGAGACACTGGCTCTGCAACGTTATTCCCCGACAAACCTGCATAACGAACCGCATCCCGACCAGCTTGCCTACGTCATTTACACCTCCGGTTCCACCGGTAAACCCAAGGGAGTGGCACTGACCCACGGCGGTCTGTCCATGCATGTGCAGACCATCGGCGAGCGCTACGGCATGACGCCGGAGGATGTGGAACTGCAGTTTGCCTCCATCAGTTTCGATGGCGCCGTGGAGCGCTGGACGGTGCCATTGGCCTTCGGCTCCCGCGTGGTCATCCGCGACCAGGAACTATGGAGTGCGGAACAATGTTGCGAGGCGCTGGAAAAAGAAAACGTCACCATCGCCTGTTTTCCGCCCAGCTATGTGGGGCCGTTACTGGATTGGATCGAACAAGAGCAACCTTCCCTGAAAGTGCGTTCCTGGACCCTGGGGGGCGAAGCCTTTACCCGGGAAACCTTTGAGCGCATGCAGCAGGTGCTCAAGCCGCAAAGAATCATTAACGGTTACGGCCCCACGGAAACCGTAGTCACGCCCATGCTGTGGGCGGCCTATCCGGGGGATACGCTCACCAGTGCCTACGCGCCCATCGGTACCGCCGTCGGTCCACGAAAACTCTATGTACTGGACCAGGAACTTAATCGGGTTCCTGTTGGTGTGGCCGGTGAACTCTATATCGGCAACGAAGTGGGCCTGGCCCGGGGTTACCACGGCCGCCCGGACCTGACCGCCGAACGCTTTCTTCCCGATCCGTTCGGTGAACCCGGCGAGCGCATGTACCGCACCGGGGACCTGGTGCAATTCCGCGACGACGGCGTCATGGAATATCTGGGTCGGGTGGACCAGCAGGTGAAGATCCGTGGCTTCCGCATTGAGCTTGGGGAAATCGAAAGCCGCCTGCTGGCCTTCGACACAATTCGCGAGGCGGCGGTGATCGCCCAACCATCCCCCACCGGCGATCGCCTGGTCGCCTACATCGTGGAACGCGCCCCTGTAGGAGCGGCGCTCGAGCCGCGAATCGACACTGATGCGATCCTGACAGAGCTGTCCCGCACTCTGCCGGACTACATGGTGCCCAGCCAGTTGCTGATCCTGGAGCAACTGCCCCTGACCCCGGCGGGCAAGGTGGACCGCAAAGCCTTGCCAGAACCGCAATGGCAGACCACTGGCCAAGGCGAGCCCCCACAAACCGACAACGAAAAAATCCTCGCCGATATCTGGCAGCCATTGTTGGGCGTGGATAACGTCAGCCGTGACGACCACTTCTTTGCCTTGGGCGGCGATTCCATCCTGGCTCTCCAGGTAGTGAGCCGCGCCAGGCAGCAGGGTCTGGCAGTCAGCCCCAAAGCACTCTTCGAGCAACCGTTGCTCAAGGATCTGGCGGCAGCGGTGGTCAGTGCAGAGGCAACCGTTATTTCCCAGGCGCCCATGCAGGGACCGGTTTCATTGCTGCCGATCCAGCAACACTTCTTCTCCCTGAACCCGCCCAGTCCCAGTCACTGGAACCAACATTTGTGGCTGGCTCTGGACGCGCCGATGGAGCGGCAGGCTTTGGAGGCCACGTTGCACGCCTTGTATCGCCAACACGATGCGTTGCGTTTGCGGTTCACCAATCACGCAGAGGGGTGGCAGCAGGAATGTCTGCCTGTCGACACACCGCCGGGGGAGTTGCTGTGGTGGCGTGAAGCCTCCGGTGAAGACCAGGTTGCAGCACTGTGTGAACAGACCCAGCAAAGCCTGAACATTGAAACCGGCGAGTTGCTGCGAGCGTTATATGTTTCCGCACCGGATCAGCCGGATCGCCTGTTGTTGGTGATTCATCACCTGGCTGTGGACGGGGTGTCCTGGCGAATCCTGCTGGAAGATCTGTTGAATGCTTACCAGCAGGTGCAGGGAGGCAAGGATATTGCCTTGCCGGAACGGACCCATAATCTGGCTGACTGGCATCAGGCCCTGCAGCAATGGAGGGAAGAAAAGGGCGAGCAACGCCTGCCGTTTTGGCAGGGGCAGAAACCGGAAAAGCGCGGCGAGCCTTTGCCGGCCTATGGGGAAAAACAGATGGCTTCCTTGTCCCTGAATCATGAAGATACCCGCCGGCTTTTGCAGGAAGCGCCCACCAAATTGGGGGTAACGGTGCCAGCGTTGTTGCTGACGGCACTGACACGAACCTTGCAGCCATCTCCTGTAGGAGCGTCGCTGGCGGCGCGATTTTCCACAATTGCGGATCGCGCCGCGAGCGCCGCTCCTACGACAAATCGACCTCTTACCATCAACCTGGAAGGCCACGGTCGCGAAAACCGCCTGGCTCCGGGGCTGGACCTGAGCCGGACGCTCGGCTGGTTCACCAGCCTTTATCCGCTGGCCTTGCCCTACGACAGCGACCCACGCCAGAACCTGTTTGCGGTGTCACAACAACTGAAGCAAACCGAGACCGATGGCGGAGTGGGCTATGGTGTTTTGCGTTATCTCACGGAGAGTCCGCTTAATGGCAGTGCCGATGCGCCGGTGACCTTCAATTATCTGGGCCAGTACCACGACGACGCCTTGATCCAGGGCTTTACGCCGCTGCAAGGTGGCGGCAAACCACAGGCAGACAACAACCCCATGGCCGCGCCGCTGGCGATTAACGGCCAGGTAGTAGCGGGCAAACTGTCACTGGTCTGGGATTACGCCAGCAGCCACTATGATGCCCGGCGTATTCAGCACCTGTGTGGCCGGTACCGTCAGGAGTTGCTGGCATTGCTGGCCCTGGCGGAGGCGCCTCGTGAAGCCCAGGCCGACCCGGCGCTGGTCACGCCACTGAATCACAGCCCCGATGCCCCTGTGCTGTGGTGCCCGCATCCGGTCACTGGCCGCGTGACCGGTTATCAAGCCATTGCGAGCGCGCTGGATGGGCAGTGGCAGGTCAATGGCTTGCAGTCACGGAGTTTCCTGGAGGAAGGATGGTTTGATCCTTCCCTGGAAGAAATGGCCGAACGTTACTACCGCACCCTGCGTCAGGCGCAACCGCAAGGCCTCTATTATCTGCTGGGCTGGTCGCTGGGTGGGGCCCTGGCCATGGAGCTGGGTAAACGTCTGGAAGCCGCGGGGGAATCGGTGGCCTTTCTCGGCTTGCTGGATACCTATGTGCCGGGCCATGAAGTACCGGAAGATCAGTGGACGTCGCCCGAGGCCCAACAGACGCTCCGGGAGCATCTGGGCATGTTGCTGCCCACGCTTACCGGCAAGGCTCTGGATAGCTGCATCGAACGGCTGCGGGACGGTGCGCCATCACAATGGCCGGGGCTCTTCCGCCACTGGCTCCAGGAGCAGTCGGTGGAGCCCGTGATGGCTGACAGTGCGTCCCAATTGCTGCATGCCTGGGCAGTGGAACAGCACCTGCGCGCCCTGTGCTGGGGATATCAGTTGCCGCAGCTGGAGACTCCGGTTCACAGCTGGTGGGCTAGCGAACCGCGGGGCCGAGCAGACCGCTTGCGTGCAGGGTTGCAGGTATTTGCTTGCCTGGCGCATAGCGAAGTCCTGCAGGCTGATCATCTTGGCATTGTCAGGGAAGAGGGTCTGATCAACGGCTTGCCCGACATCCTTGATACCTGTGTATCCCTGATCGATTGACCCAAGCGACAAATAAACCGAAATAAATGTGCACTGGTTGTCAGCTTGGCAATCTGTATAATGCAGATGCGAATCATTCCTATTATTGTGATCGTTACGAACGTTAGGAGAACCACCATGGGGAATCGGACCAGTACTGGCCTGATCCGGGGGCTGCAAACCAGCCGTCATCCGTTGGCTCTGGCCATTACCATTGCCCTGGCCGCCACGCCGGCATGGGCGGAAGAGCAGGAGGCGACACAGCAAGAAGAGCTGCAAACCATCGAGGTAAATGCGGATCAGTCTGAAGACGCTTACGGCGGCGATGACTTCGGCTATGTAGGTCAACGGAGCATGACCGCGACCAAGACCGACACGCCGGTCAGTGAAACCCCGCGCTCAATTTCCATCGTGACCCGTGAGCAAATGAATGACCGGGCTGCTGTGAGCATCAGCGATGCATTGCGTTATACGCCCGGTATCCAGGCCGGTTTTTATGGTGAGGACAATAAGCAGGACTGGTTTATTGTTCGAGGGTTCAAACAGGCTAACAACGGTCTGTATCGTGATGGCACCCGCACCTATTCCAACGGCTTCTACAGCTGGCAGATTGACCCTTTCCTGCTGGAGCGGGTGGAAATCCTTCGCGGCCCCTCTTCGGTCCTTTATGGCCAGACCCCTCCCGGTGGCGTCATTAACGTTATCAGCAAACGACCACAGGATTACTCCTTCGGATCTGTAGGTGTGCAGTATGGGACCTGGGATCGCAAGCAGATATCTGTGGATGCCGGTGCGCCGGTGGGTGATGGTCATGCTTTTCGAGTCGTTGCGCTGGCCAGGGAAAGTGGCACGCAGGTTGATGATGTCGAGCAGGAGCGTGTGCTGTTTGCGCCTTCACTGAAGCTGAATCTGGGTGAAAAAACCAACCTGACCTTGCTGGCGAGCTATCAGGAAGATAATTCCGATCCTTATCTGCAGTTTCATCTTGCTGAGGGAACACTCAATAAAAGCGAGGGTGGAAACGGTTTTATTGATGACGATGTCGCCGTTGGCAACCCGGGTTTTGAGCGGTTTGATCGAACCCAATATACCTTCGGTTACCAGCTGGATCATGACTTCAGTGATCAGGTTTCATTCCAGCAAAATGTCCGCTATGGCCGCATCGAAGTGGATTTGCGGCAAATGTACGCGCTTGCCTATGCCGATGACTTTGGTGTCCCGACCGGCCGAACCGAGGTGGTTCGTTATATCTCCACGGAAGAGGGCCATGCTGACAGCTTGAATGCCGATAACCGCTTTATCTACAACTGGGATTTCAATGGCATGGAGCATACGCTTCTTGCTGGCCTGGACTATCAGTTGCTGAAAATCGATGGCAAGGACTATGCCAATGATCCAGTGGTCGGTGAGCAGATAGCCCCTGGCGTCTACGCGCCTAATACGTTGAATGTCTACAACCCGCAGTATTCCGCTGAAAGCGATATCGTACTGTTGAATGGTCCGACCCCCGGTGTGGCACAGCCGCTGACGGAGGCGGATCTTCAACGTCGCACCACCGACAGCTATCAACTGGGTGCCTACCTGCAAGATCAGGTAAAAATCCAGGACCATCTGGTTCTTACTCTTGGTACCAGGTTCGATAAGGTCGATACCGAGTTCCGTAACAAAGCAGACGCCAGTGCCGATCTGGATGTCAGTGATGAGCAGTGGACGGCCAATGCCGGAGCTGCATGGCTGTTTGATGGCGGCGTTACTACCTATGCCAGCTATTCGCAGTTTTTCCAGCCGGTCATTCAACTGGACCAGAATGATAATGCGGCCAAGCCGGAACAGGGCGATCAGATCGAACTGGGTGTAAAGGTGCAGCCGGATGGCTTTGATGGTTACTTCAATGCTGCTGTCTTTGATATCAGTCATGAAAATCTGACCCGCAATGACACGGTAGGTAATTTGACGCAGATCGGCGAAGTGGAAAGTCAGGGCGTTGAACTTGAGGCGGTGGCCAATATCACCCCGAGTATCAGTGTCGTGGGTAACATGACCTTCCTGGATCCTGAAATTACCGAAGATATCCGTGGTGATGCGGTCATTGGTAACCAGCCCAATCAGGTCGCCAAACGGCTTGGCTCGTTGTGGGGCAAGTACACGGTATTGGGTGGCGTAATGAACGGGTTGTCGGTTGGCTCCGGTGTGCGTTATGTCGGAGCGACCTATGGCGATGATTTGGAAACCCGCTCATTCAAAGTGGATTCCCATATGCTTTGGGATGCCACCGTCAGTTATCAGTGGGATAACTTCAAATTCCAGGTTGCTGCGAAAAATATCGAAGACAAGGAATATGTCGCGACCTGTAACTTTTGGTGCTGGTATGGCGATCGTCGTAGCGTGATCGGCAGCGTTAGCTATGCCTGGTAAGTCCCAACATGCTTCCATTCCGCTGCCCCACGGGCAGCGGCTGGATGTGTTTGACCTCTCTGAGCACTGGCTGTGCCAGTGCAATGATCAGGACCTGTTGACCGTCCAGCTTGGTGACAAGAGTGGCATGGTTCAGCAATCCATAGACGACCCGGCGCTGTTGCGCCGGGCCGCCTATGCCTTTTTTGTGACCCATCCTGAGGTGAAATCGCTACGGTTTTCTGACCGGTTTCATGCCGGTTTCATGGTTCAGGATGACGGTGATGGCTATGTGCTGGAGCGGGATATGCTCTGGCAGTTGCCGGATGACTGGTTGCCGACACATCTGGGCAGGCCCTATCCGGTCACCATGGTGATGGACGCCAGTGGGCGACGCCATCCGCTCCGCCCGGCCAAGCCGACGGGTGAGGTTTACCGGCGTTATGACCAGGGCATCAATGCCTGGGTGTCATTGCGCATGCTGGATATTGATGCCGATCTGGAGCGCTTTATGCGCTGGCAGAATAGCGAACGAGTTGCCGCATTCTGGGAACAGAGCGGTACGCGGGAAGAGCACCGCCGTTACCTGGAAAGCCAGGCAAAGGATCCGCGTGTGCTTAACCTGATCGGTTGTATTGATGATGAACCCTTCGCCTATTTCGAGGCGTACTGGACCAAGGAAGACCGTATCGCGCCCTATTACGATGCGGACGATTTTGACCGGGGTATCCACATGCTGGTGGGTGAAGAACACCACCGTGGCCCCCACAAGGTAAAAGCGTGGCTCAATGCGCTTTGCCACTATCTGTTTCTCGATGACTGCCGTACTCGGCGGATTGTGTCCGAGCCGCGCTCGGATAACGACAGGATGATTCAACACCTTCAAGCCAGGCGTTTTGCCAAGCCAAAGGAGTTTGATTTTCCGCACAAGCGCGCAGCCCTGATGGTGCTGCATCGCGAGGCGTTTTTTGAGCGCTGCGAGCTGAGCTGAAAATCCCATGGCGCGCTGCCCACCACTATCCGGCAGCAGGTGGCTGGCATGAATATCATGCCGGTGATTGGATAACCCGCACATTGAGGACGACCCCCCATGAGCGTTCACACTCAGGAATACGACGTTGTCGGTATTGGCTTTGGTCCAGCAAACCTGGCCATTGCCATTGCCCTGCAAGAGCAGGCAGAACTGGATGATCTGCAGTATTGTTTCCTGGAAAAACAGCCTCGCTTTGAGTGGCATGGCGGTATGCTGCTGGAAGGCACTCGCATGCAGGTGTCTTTCCTGAAAGACCTTGCCACGCTCCGCAACCCGGCCAGCCGTTTTACCTTCGTCAACTACCTGCATGATCAGCACCGGCTGGATTCCTTTATCAACATGGGCACCTTCTTTCCCACCCGTGTGGAATACAACGACTACATGCGTTGGGCCGCCGATCAATTCAGTGATCGGGTGCACTATGGCCAGGAGGTAATCGCCATCGAGCCGGTAGTGCAGGGCGGTGAGGTGGAATGGGTGCGTGTTCGATCCCGGCAAGCGGATGGTAGTGAGAAAGAAATCTTTACCCGCAATCTGGTAATCGGCATTGGCGGTTATCCACGGATACCGCCGGTGTTCGCCGGCAAGATGGGCGACAACATGGTCCATTCTTCCCGCTATAAACATGAATATGAGCGTTTCGCCCGTCATGAGGCGCCTCGCATTGCGGTGATCGGCGCTGGCCAGAGTGCGGCGGAAATCTATCTGGATCTGATGAACCAGTATCCCCATGGCAATATGGATCTGATTTCCCGCAGCCGGGCTCTGCATCCCTCCGATGACAGTGCCTTTGTGAACGAAATCTTCGATCCGGCCTTTACTGATACCATCTACGGTCGCCCGGAAGCGGAGCGTCGGGATTTCCTGCAGCGATTCAGCCAGACCAACTATGCGGTGGTGGATATGGCCGAGATCGAGCAAATCTACGAGCGTCTCTATCTGCAGAAAATCACTGGCAAGGTACAGCACCGCTATCTGTCCAATCGGGATATTGTGGCTGTGGTCAATGATGGGAAGACGGTGCAGATGACCCTGCGCGACAAGGATACCGGTGTCGAGCAGGTGGAAGAGTACGATGGCGTGGTGTTGGCCACCGGGTACAACCGGGATGGCCATGAACGCCTGCTCGCTCCCATGGCTGACTGGCTGTCGCCGCAGGGCATTGAGCGCTGTTACCGACTGCCCATGGCGGAAGGTTGCCATGCCAATGTGTTCCTGCAGGGCTGCTGCGAGGAAACCCATGGGCTCAGCGATACCCTGTTGTCGGTGCTGGCGGTGCGTTCCCAGGAAGTGGTGGATGCCCTGCTGCGACGTGAGAAGCGACCCGCCGCCGCTGCTTGCGCCAGCTGATGATCCCGTCCCTGGCCCCCTTGTTCCAGGGGGCTTTTGCTAGCTATGCCCCGATGTTGCGTCTGGCGGCAGCGGGGGAGCCGGCCCTGCCCCTTGTGGCTCTGTTTGAGCCGGATGCCCTGCGCCGGCAACTCCACCGGTTCCGCCCCGATCTCCAGGGTGAAGATGAGCGCGCCTTGCTGTCGATCTGGAGCAAGTATTACTTCCTTTACCTGGTGCCGCCGGTATTGGGCGCCAACCTGATTCTGCAGCGCAGTCTGCCGATACACCCGAGCGCCATGCACCTGGAGCTGAATCAGGAAGGCTTGCCGTCCTGCTTTGTGCTGGAGCATGAAGGGGCCAGTGTGCCGGTCGGCGCCCATCCCCTGACCCGTTTCGAGCCCCTGATTCGGGAGAATATGGAGACAGTGATCAGCGGCTGGCAACAGGCGTTGGGTCTGTCTCCACGCGTCCTGTGGAGTAATGCCAGCCGCTATATTCGCTGGTTTCTGGGGGAGCTGGAAAAGGCCGGTCTGCCGGCAATGATGTGGCAGCCGGGCAAGGCCATTCTGGAATGTGAAACCTTTGCCGATGGCTCTGCCAACCCGTTAGCCGGTGCCTACCGGGAGCGGCTGAATCAGAACACCGGTGACGCGATGATCGTACGTAGGACCTGCTGTATTCGCTTCCGTTTACCGGATATGCCCCTTTGCGAAGATTGCCCTCGCCTCTGCAAGAAAGGGCAGATGGCGCAGGCTCCTACCGTGGCAAGGCAATCCAGCTGAGTACACCTTGTTGGCGTTCCCGCCAGCGAAAGGGGATCTCGGTGCCGTGTTTCCACTGCTCTGTCAGCGTCGTCAGCAAAGTGAGTGAGCGTGGGTTGCGCCGGGCGGCGTCATGGAAATAAAAACGCTTGCCGGTGAGCGGGTAGAGCGCCTTGAACAGGCTTTCCTTGGCGGAAAAGATCAGGGTGATCCGGTTGGCCCGTTGTATCGGTGTAAGTCCTCTCAGATGCTCTCTTTCCTCGCTGGTCAGCAATTCACGGCACAGGCGGTCAGCCCGTTCTGCCGTTAACCATTGCTCCGTGTCCAGACCCACCGCCAGCCAGTGCCGGGCATCGGCCACCATGACTTCTGCTGTGCCCTTGCTGTGAGTAATGCTTCCGACAGTGCCGTCTGGCCATTGGGGGGCTCTGTCGGAACCCATGCCTGGTATGCCTTCGACGCCCAGCAGACGTAGGGCTTCCCGGGCGCACCAGCGCCCGGCAAGATATTCGGTTCTACGCTTGCCCACGGATGATGCCAGCGATGTCGGCAGGGAGATATCTGCCCGCTGAAAACTGTCATCAAGTAGCCTGTCAGTGTGATAGTGGCAACCAACACGGATCAACCCATCGGCGATTTCCTCGCGATGGATGTTGGAAAGACACTGTGGGCGCTGATATTCCGGCATGGTTTCTGGGCTGTTGATGGCGTTGATCGCACTATAACAAACTCGCAGGAAAAGAGGGGGCAGGTTAGCGATGCGCTGGGGAATCAGTGACGGTAGACTCGGCCACTAATGCACGTGCAAGCGTGTTACGACGACAAAGGAGATTTTCATGGCCGGAACCAGCCTGCTTGCCCTGATCGATGATATTGCCACCTTGCTGGATGACGTTTCCGTTATGACCAAGGTGGCGGCCAAGAAAACCGCCGGGGTGCTGGGCGATGATCTGGCGTTGAATGCCGAGCAGGTGTCCGGCGTGAAAGCAAACAGGGAATTGCCAGTGGTGTGGGCGGTGGCCAAGGGGTCGGCTCTCAATAAGTTGATACTGGTACCTGCCGCCTTGTTGATCAGTGCCTTCCTTCCCTGGTTGATTACGCCGTTGCTGATGATAGGCGGCGCCTTCCTTTGTTACGAAGGTTGCGAAAAGCTGGTGCATAAGTTCTTTCACAAGGAAGAACAGGAACATGAGCATCGGGAAACCCTGAAAGCGGTTGCCGACCCGGCGGTGGACCTGGTGGCGTTTGAAAAGCAGAAGATCAAGGGCGCTATCCGCACCGACTTTATCCTGTCCGCCGAGATCATTGTGATTTCATTGGGGGCGGTACAGTCGGCGACTTTTGGCGTTCAGGTCGCGGCAATTTGTACCATTGCCGTGTTGATGACCATCGGCGTTTACGGTCTGGTTGCCGGTATCGTGAAGCTGGATGACGCCGGCCTGTACCTGGCAAAGACGGATCCCCAGGCATCTGGTGCCGGGGCGCGAATTGCCCTGGGCAAAGGTATCCTGTTTCTCGCCCCCTGGTTGATGAAGACTTTGTCTGTGGTTGGCACTGCTGCCATGTTTCTGGTGGGCGGTGGCATCCTGGTCCACGGCATTCCCGGTTCCCACGACTGGGTGCATCACCTGCAGGAAATGGTTGGCGCAGTGTCCTGGTTGGTGCCGTTACTGGTAAACCTGATTGGCGGGCTGGTGGCGGGCGCCATGGTGCTTGCTGTCGTCACGATGGTGGGGCGGCTGCGTTCTGCCACTGTGGGCTCATGAATATAGCGCAATAGTCCACTTGCTGATGTGTGGGGAGGCCGTGGTTCAGAGGTATGCGACTGGACGCTCTTATTTCGCGAGAGCGAAATACACAGCGCGATCGAAGGTAATGGTGGGCCCACCAGGACTTGAACCTGGGACCAATCGATTATGAGTTGGCAAGGTATACCGCAAAGCCAGCAAAATCAAGAGTAGGGTGACGTAGCTGGCCGTAATGGAAAGTATTTTAATAACAGTAAGTTAGCGTAATTTTCCGAAAGCAGCCAAAACGGGTGAGTGTACCTGTACTGTACCTTTTTCCATGCACTACAGTGTCTCTGGAATTCGTGCTGTGGTAGCGGCCCTGGCTGTTGCTGCCATTCTCGGATCGGGATAATAACGGTGGCAAGGGATATACTCAGGCTATAGAGAGCGGAATGAGCCAATCAACATTCACCAGCGTTTGGGATGCCAGCGAGGGCGCCCCTGCAGAGCGGGAAGACCTGAAGGCCCGTAGCGATTCCATGATGCGGCTGAAAGCGCATATCGCGGCCAAGGGCTGGGATGCCTGAACTGCTGCAGCAGCAGAGCTGCAGGGATCATCAAAAAGGACGTACTGACGGCTTTTGATCCGGTTGAAGGACTGGACAGTGAGGAAGCGCTAGCAGAATTCATCGAGGCGGCGAAGGAAACCGGGGACGAAGAATTCATTTCCCGGGCACGGCGCCTGGCTGACCAGGCAAGGCGTAAACTCCTCCGCTGACACGGATTTGAGCACACGAACGTTATTTTCTGCCTAGTTCTGTGGTAGCGAGATGGTAACCGTCCGGTGATTCCACCTTGAGCCAAATCGCCTGCCGACCAAAAGGCTCGAAGCTTACCACCCGGTCGATTCCGGTCAGATCCAGAAACGCCTCGTCGATGGAGTAGACATCCACTCTCGATGCCAGAGCTTCCAGGGTCGTCATCACCCGCCGGCTTATATCGCCATTTGTGTGGAATAGAGAATCAATTGGAACGGGGGCTTTGCTCGCCCCCCCTTGAACTTCTCATACCCAACCTGTTTGGCTATAGCTACTGAGGAGATCGCGGTGGCCCACCAAATCTTCCGGTCATCCTGTTCAATTACACCGCTAGCCGTACCCAGGAGGTGCCGCAGCGCCTCCTGGAGGCAGAAAGGCGTCGAGCGTATAGGTTGCTGGGCATGCGCGGCGCAAGTTCATCAGAAAACTCAATCCAAGGGCAAGATCGGCCGAGCGGAGATGGCACTGACTCTTATCAACAAGCTCTACGGCATCGAGCGCGACATGGAAGAGGCGGGCGATGCCCAGCGATACCAGACGCGCCAGTCGCAAAGCCAGGCTTTCCTGGAGCAACTGAAAGCTAGGCTGGACAAAACCCCTCCCCAGGTCACGTCGTCAAAGTGCCTTGGGCAAGCAATCAATTGCCTTGCGAGCAACTGGTTAAAGCTGATCCGCTACATCGAAAGGGGGACACCTGCCCATCGACAACAACCCTGCCGAGCGGGCGAGCCACCTTCTCATGTACATATGACCAAAGCGTCGCCCGTCTCCTCCCGTTATGTCATGCCTACCCACGACGGAGTATTGACGGTCTCTGTGCGCCAGAGCATAGTTTTCCCGAAGGGCGCTTAGGTACATATCTTCATGTGCTGTCCAGGCGCAGTTGCGTTTAGAGTACGTGTCCAATCAGTTTTAAATGGGTGTGAACATGAGAGCAGAAACTGAATCGCGGATTTTTTCGGTGGATGAATATGTTCGTCCGTCTAACGGCGAACCGATTCGTTCGGTTGTTCTGGAAACCAATGACTCTGTCGTCGTTGTTTGGCACGCCCACCCTGGGCAGGAAATAGCTTCCCATGTACATCCTCACGGCCAAGATACTTGGACGGTTATCTCAGGTGAAGCCGAATATCATCAAGGTAACGGCATAGTCACTCATCTTAAAGCTGGAGATATTGCGATCGCAAAACCTGGGCAGGTACATGGTGCAATGAACTCTGGCCCCGAACCTTTTATATTTGTTTCAGTGGTTGCGCCGGGCAATGCCGGTTTTGCGTTGGCTGAGAAATAGGCGAAAGGCCTGAGAGGAAACTGATGAATACACGATTATTTACGTTCGCTGGTGGAGAAACGGGTGTTTGGCGCGTTGTTCGGATGGATGCCGTGGCGGGAGCCCCTCTCCCTGGAATCCCCCGGCTCGACGTAGCCGCTGGCTCTGTTTCGCCGCAGCCTTTGGGCACCAAATGGCTTCTTCGCGGGATAACGAGTAACGAGCGTTATGTCGTGCGTGAAGAGAAGGATCGTCTCGTGGCGAAGCAGCCAAGTTTGGGTCGAGCAGAGGCCACCTGTGCCGCCCTGATCCCTATCCGGAAAAACCCCTCATGGTGGGGACTGGCTCAAGACGAACGCCGGAAGATTTTTGAGGAGCAGTCCCGTCACATTCACATTGGGCTCCAATATCTCCCTGCTGTGGCCCGTCGTCTCCACCATTGTCGGGACCTGGGCGAGAGCGAACCCTTCGACTTCTTGACGTGGTTCGAATATTCCCCGTCTGATGAGCCGGGCTTTAACAGGCTTTTGGCCGAACTCCGGGCCTCGGTGGAGTGGAAGTATGTCGACAGAGAAATCGACATCCGGCTAGTGCATGAGCCGGCCTAGTATCAGGTTTAACTGCGATCTCCGTGCGGCATACACCTGCGACACCCGCAGCCCAGCAAAGCCCGGAAAATCTAGTGTGTCTAATAACTTAGGAGTAACACGACACGTATGCCTAGCGAGCCACCAGTCGCTTGGGAAATTTTCTACTTATGGCCTCCTCTTTCTCTCATCGATCTCCCAGGGCATATCCTGCCGTCTAGAGTTGGCACCTTGTCCAGCTTTCGAAGAAGGCTCTCCATACACGTCCGGCCTACACCTTGTTAGGTATGGCCGGTTTCCAGTTGTGGGGCAATAGCTCGTCGATGGCGTTGTTCTTCTGTGTCGGCAGGCGAGTCAGCACATCCTTCAGGTAGGCATAGGGATCATGCCGATTCAGCTTCGCTGACTGTATTAGGGTCATGACCGCAGCCGCACGTTGACCACTGCGCAGTGAACCCGCAAACAGCCAATTGCTGCGCCCCAGCGCCCAGGGTCGGATCTGGTTTTCCACCCAGTTGTTGTCGATGGGCACAGCGCCATCGTCCAGGTAGCGCGTCAGCGCTTCCCAACGTTTGAGGCTGTAATCCAGGGCTTTGGCCGTGCCGGAGCCATCCGGCACTTTCTGGCGATGGGCCAGCATCCACTGATGCAGCGCATCGGCAAGGGGTTTGGCTTTGGTTTGCCGGATTTCCCGCCGCATATCCGGTGGCAGATCTTTGGTTTCCCGCTCGATCTCGTAGAGTCCACCGATGTATTCCAAGGCCTTGGCCGCCAATTCGCTCTTGTTGGCCTCGTGCAGGTCATAGAACTTGCGCCGGGCGTGGGCCATACAGCCGATTTCGGTAATGCCGTTGCCGAACCCGGCCTTGTAGCCAGCGTAATCATCACAGACCAGCTTGCCCCGCCAGTCACCCAGGAAGGTTCGGGCGTGTTCGCCTGCACGGCTGGGTGCGAAGTCGTAAATAGCTGCCTTCAGGTCGGCAAACGGTGTGGTGCAGTAGGCCCAGACGTAGGCCTTGTGGGTTTTCTTCTTGCCCGGGGCCAGCATGCTGACCGGGGTTTCATCGGCATGCAGAACACTGTGTTCCAGCAGAGTATTTCTCAACGCATCCACCAGCGGCTGCAACTGCACACCACAGGCACCCACCCATTCGGCCAGGGTGGAGCGCGGGATTTCCAGGCCGGCACGGCCGAACATGCGTTCCTGACGGTACAGCGGCAGATGGTCGGCATACTTGGCCACCAGCACCTGGGCCAGCAGGCCAGCGGTGGGGATGCCTTTGTCGATCACCTGCGGTGGCACCGGTGCCTGGATCAACGTCTCGCAGCTGTCGCAGGCCCATTTGCCCCGGATGTGACGTTCAACGGTGAACTCACCCGGGACATAATCCAGCTTCTCGCTGACGTCTTCGCCAATGCGCTTGAGCTGGCAGCCACACTGGCATTGAGTATTTTCTGGCTCGTGGTGGATCAGGGTGCGGGGCAGTTCCGGTGGCAGCGGTGTGCGTTTGGGTTGCTGCTTTGGCCGAGCGGCTTTCTGCTCCTCGGTCATCGCCTGTTCCAGTTCGACCTCGATGGAGGCCAGGTCGCTGTCGATCAGTTCGTCCAGCAGTTTTCCCTGAACCGCGTCCAGCTGCTCGCTACGCCGGGCGTACTTATGGCGCTTGAGAATGGCCACTTCGTGGGTCAGCTTCTCGATGACCGCATCACGGTGCACCAGAGCCCGCTCTTTGTTATCAACACGATCAAACAGTTCCGTAGCGAGAGCACGGAGCTGACCGGCAGAGAGTTGGTTGATGTCGGGGCGCTGAGTCATGCCCCTTAGTATGCCAAGCCCTTGTACTGCAAGCGATTCGCAGTTCTGGCTATGGCGGTATTGCTCAGCTTGTGGTTACAGGATTGAGATGACGCCATCGGCCCCAATACGTTGCCATGGCAGGCCCTGAACGAGGGCGGATAACTGTTCTTCGGTCAGACATAACTGTTTGCCTCGCCAGGATTCGCCCCAGTGGAACTTGCCCCGGTTTAGACGACGGGCACACAGCCAGATGCCGAGGCCATCATGGATCAGCACCTTCATCCGGTTGCCTCGCTTGTTGGCAAACAGGTAGGCGCAATGGGGTCTGGCCGAACCGAAGACCTGAACGACTCGTGCCAGAGCTTTATCCGGTCCCGCCCGCATGTCCAGCGGTTCGGTGGCCAGCCAGATCTCATCAATGCGGATCATCCCAACAGATCCCGCAACAAGGCGGCACACTGGTGGGCCTGCTCCGCAGGCCACTCCACGACAACCGCGCCACTGGCGCGGGGAATCTCGATGCGGATGGTGCTACGCTTGTCCGAGACCGAGTGGTGGCTCCGTGCTGAAGTTGCTGCTGGCAGATTGACCGGCACGAACTCCGGCGTTGTCGCTGGTGCTTTAGGCACTCGTCGCGCCTCCTTGATCCAGCGTCGGACCATGTTGGCGTTGAGGCCATTACACAGAGCGATCCGGGAGACGGATGCGCCCGGATCTCGGCACTGGGCGACAATCCCGGCTTTGAATTCCCGGGAAAACCGGCGACGGCGTTGGCAGGGTTTGGTTACGCTTAATTCGTTCATGTTAAGTGTCCACTAGAAAATAAGTGGACACTATCCTGACGACGGCAGCGCCAGGCTCAAGATGGGATCACCGGACGCTTACGCGAGATGTATCTCGACTTTATCTCGGCAGGGTTTCGGACGTGCTCGGAGCTCGAGCAGCATAACTTTATTTGCTAGTGGGATAGAGCTTGTGATGTCGTTCCCACCAAACAAGAAAAAAATGGGATTGAACGATGTAACCCCAGGCTCGCTTGGTTCCACCTAGCCTAAATCTAAATGCGGTTTCGAACTCCTCTAATCCCAATTTCTTCCACCGACGCCTAGCTTCTTTTATTAAAGTGGAAATTTCTTGTTCATGGTGCATTTTATGCCCACTACCGGACCCACGGGAGTCAACATCAGCCCAAGTCATTTGAGTGAACTCAATGAATGGGGGCTCTATATCGACTGCCCATTCTTGGTCAGTCCAAGCGCGGAGTTCGTGCCAACTCCACTTTCCTTCTTTGTCCGCTTGAGAAATACACCAAGTTACGCGATTACCAAAGCGTGAGCCATCCTTGGTCGCTTTAGGTGTCTTAATGGTGTCGGAGTTGACGCTGGGGGATATTTGGGGTTGTTTCGTGTCGTTAACGGTGACTATGTACTTGGGCTGGTCAACACCGCTCACTGAGTCAATTAGTTTCTTTTTGGATTCCTCAAACCTTTTTTGTCTACTTGCTTTTCGTGCAGCTCGAGCCTCACTCTTGTTCCCCATAAGTGTAGGCTCACAGAGAGGAATAGTAT
Organism: Alcanivorax sp. DSM 26293; assembly: GCF_900107995.1. GTDB lineage: Bacteria > Pseudomonadota > Gammaproteobacteria > Pseudomonadales > Alcanivoracaceae > Alcanivorax. The sequence goes on from NZ_FNUM01000005.1 coordinate 87,621, forward strand.
TCGTGAATAGCGCTAAGGGTAATTGGCTCGTTTGAGTAAGCTCCTACAGGGGTGTCGCCTCTGGCGTCAAGCCAAGGAGCTTCTTGATGAGTAAGATTACTCAGCCATTGAGCTGTTTTGTCACCATAGAACCCAAGCACTTTCTGAATATTTTCTTTCTCGATATCGGACAGGTTTGTAGAGTCGCCTTCCTTAAAGAAAGATTGGTCAACTTTGAATTGCCCACGATGTTTATCGTAGATTGAAGGTAACACCGGGCCGTTGGCCCAAGCTTGGAAGTCGTCATCAGTAAAAAGGGGTTCTTCTTCCCAAACCATATGCCAAGCTTGTGCATAGTACATAAGCTTTTGTAGTTTCATGGCGGACATCACTCCATGTGCTTCCGTGATGTATCTTGCGACGTCATATACCGTTGCCATGAGTGATCCCCTTGAATTTATTTAGAGAAGGCGGTTGGACTCCTTGCCTACTATAGTAAAGCACAGGAAATTATACTCTAGGGCTTGGGAAATCAAGAGAAAAGCAGGAAAAGAAGCAAAAAATCCAATATTATCAATGTGTTATGGGGTGTTGTTATGTGCGGAACAGCTCCTATCATTTTCCTCTTGTATGATCTGCCTCTCAAGATCAGGGCGCTATGTTAGTATGTGCTTATTCATTTGAGCGGGTGCAGAGCAATACTGAGCGCTAAAGGAGTGAGCGCTAACATCCACGAAATACAATAAAATCAATGGATTGGACTATATTCTAAGTATGCCTATGAAATATGCCTATGAAGATCTAAGCGACGATCAATTTGAAGAATTGATCGTTTTTTTATGTCATGAGCTACTTGGGATTTCTACCCAGGCCTTTGCTAAGGGGCCAGATGGAGGCCGAGATGCAAAGTTTGTTGGGACTGCTGAACTCTACCCTAGCCAGCGTGCCCCCTGGAAGGGAGTGACTATAGTTCAGGCTAAGCATACTAATGGGTATAACAAGCACTTTTCTGATCCCGATTTTTACAGCAAAAATAATGAATCAACCGTCCTCGGTAAAGAGATAAATAGAATCAAGAAGCTTCGTGAAAATAAGCAGCTTGATCACTATATGCTATTTTCTAATAGACGGTTGGCGGCTAATGCTGAGAGTGAAATCCGGGCATGTTTGTCGAGTGAATGTGACATCCCTGAATCCTCAATCTGCCTCTGTGGTGTCGAGGTTATAGAGATGTGGTTGAAGACCTTTCCAAAAGTAGCAGAAAGAGCCGGGCTGGATATGGTGGACTCTCCACTTATTGTTAGCCCTGATGATCTGTCAGATGTGGTTTATGCCTTGGCAAAGCATAAAAAGGATACGGTCGAGGTAGAGACGGACCCTCCTGTTCCGAGAACTCCTTATGAAAAAAAGAATAAAATCAATAATATGTCTGATGAGTATGCTGCTGTGACTAGGGGGCGATATTTGAAAGAAACCGCGCAAGTTCAAAAGTTTCTTTCCGCTCCGGAAAACTACGAAATATTAAAGCTTTATGAAGATGTGGTAGATGAGTTTCAGCTCAAAATAGTAGCGAAAAGGAAAGATTATCAAACCTTCGACGACGTGATGAACTATTTAGTGGATCTGCTTTTTGCTAGAGACCCCGTTTTGAGAAGAAACAAGCGACTAACTAGGGTCATGCTTTTTTATATGTACTGGAATTGTGATATAGGGAGCGACGGAAATGTTAAGACCCACTAAACATTCGCACCCTGATCGTACAGTGGTTAATGTTTCCTTGGTTCTTCTAATGAGGCTTAGAGACTCCAGGATTGAGGGTTACGGTGAGCTTTTTAAGCATTCCAAGAAGAGCGTTGTTGGCGGAGATGTTCTTTTTCTTCCTGCGCTGAATTTTTTATTTCTTCTTGGGTTGATTGAATATCATCCAAAAACTGATGCTATTGAGTATGTAAACAGCAATGAGACTGTCTAAGCTTTACACAAATAACCATGATTTGTTTGAGCCTATCTTTTTTAAAGATGGGCTGAATGTGGTATATGGCGAGATAAGGCTTCCCCAAAATAAAGGGAAGGATACCCATAATCTAGGTAAGAGTACCTTGGGGAGAGTGATTGATTTTGCTCTCCTCTCTAAAAGAGATCCTCGGTTCTTTCTTTTTAAGCACGAAGATGTTTTCGCAGCGTTTGTGTTTTTTATCGAGATTGAGCTGGAGTCGGGAGGCTATCTTACTGTTCGTCGTAGTGTTAATAAGCCGTCAAGAGTGAGCTTTAAAAGGCACAACGATAAGTACCAGGACTTTACTCAACTTGTAGATGAAAACTGGGATCATGTGGATGTTCCATTTTCCAAATCAAAAGAGCTTCTTGATGGAATTCTGGGGCTTTCGGCTATAAAACCATGGGGATATAGGAATGGCTTGGGCTATTTAGTTAGGTCTCAAGAAGACTATAGTGATGTGTTTAAGCTGAAGAAGTTTGGGTCGCGAGATGTTCACTGGAAGCCCTACTTGTCGCATGTGCTAGGGTTTAATGCTCGTTTGATTGTAAAGCATTACGATAAGGAAGATGAACTTAAAAAGAAAGAGGATGCTGAAAGTATAGTAAGAAAAGAGCTTGGTGGCTCCGTTCAGGATGTTAGTAAAATAGAAGGGATTCTCTTAATTAAGAGAAAGGATGCGGAAAAGAAGCAAGAGTTGCTCGACGCGTTTGATTTTAGGCAGCAAGATAAAGATAAAACGAAATACATTGTCGATGATATTGATGAGACGATAGCTCGTCTGAATGGTGAGCGATATTCGCTTAGCCAAAACCTAAATAAAATAGATAAGGCTATTAACGAAGACAAAATTGTCTTTAGTACGGAGGAAGCTGCGAAGATATTTGATGAAGCCGGAGTGTTTTTTGCTGGACAGATAAAAAAAGATTTTGATCAGCTTGTGGCTTTCAATAAAGCTATAACAGAGGAGAGAATAGGGTATCTGGTTGGTGAAAAAGAATATGTTTCTGCCGAGATTTCGAGAATTACGAAAGAACTGAATGTTCTTGGTAAAAAACGTTCAGATGCTCTTGCTTTTTTGAGTGATACAGAAGTTTTTGCAAAATATAAGACGTTATCTAACGAGCTTGTGACGCTTAGGGCTGATATAGAAGCGCTTGAGAGGCAGAAAGAGCACCTTCACCGGCTTCAAGAATTAAGAGCAGAAATTCGGCAGCTGAATGAACAGTGTGGCCATCTTCAGACTGAAATTGAAAATGATGTTGAGTATCAAAACTCGGATCAGGAAAGCCTGTTTTCGAACATTAGGGTTTATTTTAGCGAAATAGTGGACGATGTAATAAATAGGAAAGCTCTTTTAAGCGTTTCTCCTAACAGTGAAGGGCATTTACAGTTCAAAGCTGAGATTCTTGATGAATCGGGGAATTCAACTAGTGCTGATATGGGGCATACTTATAAAAAGCTACTGTGCATCGCATTTGATCTGGCTGTTCTGAGAGCTCATTTGAATGACAAGTTTCCGCATTTTGTTTTTCACGATGGAGTTTTTGAGTCATTAGATAAACGCAAGAAAGAGAACCTATTGTCTACTCTTCGTCAGTATTCTGAGATGGGCATTCAGTCTATAATTACGCTGATTGATTCCGACCTTCCTGAAAGGGGGGATGAGGAAGAGCCTGTTTTTAATGAGGATGAGGTTGTTTTAAGGCTTCATGATGAAGGAGATCAGGGGCGCCTATTTAGAATGAAAGGCTGGTGAATGCTCTGTATCCTGACGAGAGTTCGGAAGACAAAACATTCATGCCCTGGTTTATAATTTATTAATGAAGTCGTTCACTTCATCGTGCTTGGAATCGGGAACGTCTGAACCGGCATCACTGCTGCCGGTATCGGTCTGGGCTTCACTGGTGTTCTGTGAGGCCCCTTGTTCCCGGATAGCCGAGGCGATCTTGCCGCCTGCGGTGTTGGACAGGGATTCACGCGCACCCTCCATGCGGTTGCTAACCCCTTCTTTCGCGGCCTTGGCGGTGCCTTTACCCAGGTTGGCCGCAACATCGCTCATATAGTTGGCTCCGGTGTTCATAGCCGCAGCAAAGCTAGATGTCTTGCTGCCGCCGCTTCCAGCACCAACAGGGGCGTTTTTGAAGGCTCCTTGTCCTGATGACATGTTGGTATTTGCTTGCTTGAAGGCCGCATTCAGGGCTGAAGCACCGCCAAAGGCCTGTTTTGCACCGGCCATTGCTGCCGCGCCGCCTGTTGCAACGGCAGCCCCACCAAGTGCCACGGCGCCCATGGCAGCGCCGGCACCGAAGCCTCCCGGTCCACTGATGCTGGAGCCATTGATGATGCCGGCCACCATCTGGGGGACTTTGCTGACCAATAGCATCAAGATGGCTGAAACGACGGCAACGACAGTAAGCTCTTTTAAATGGATTCCGTCAGAAAGATTTTGGTAGTAATCATTTAGGATGCTGTTTCCTATACCAATGATTAGGACCATGGTCATGATGCTGGCTGCGACACCTAAGACAGTTTTGAAGTAGTTGATGGCAATATCGCTTGTCCACTTCGAGCCTCCAAAGCCCAGGAAGAAGACGCCGGCATACAGGAGAATCCAGGAGCTGCAGAGCAAGATAATCATGTTGGCCGCAATAAGGCACATCATCGCAATGATCACCAGGCCCAGTATCAGTGCGCAGAGGGTTTCCCCCATACTCCAGATGCTACTGTCGTCTATAATCCGAAAAAATATCTCAAAGCCGATATCCATTACGTTTCCGGGCCTGAATTCTGGGCCTAATCCGCTAGCAGTGCCTCCCACTTGTTGAAGGCTGAGGATAATATCACCCGCCATATCCGGGCCGTTGAGAAGTAACCAGTAGTAGAAGCCAACATAGACAGTGAACCGAATAAATTCAGCGAAGAATTCCCCTATGTCTGCCTGGCGTAAGGCCATAAATCCGAAGGTGAAGATCATGGAGATGGCGACCAGACACCAGAAAAGCCAGCTTGCCCGATCCGTGATAACGGAGGCCCAAGTGCCAGCGTTGTCACGGAAGGCCCTCATTATCTGCTCCGACACATCGGAGTTGTCGATTGCAGCTTGAGCCACGCTACTGGCCATGAGAAGCATGGTGGATGCCATGATTCGCAGTTGCCAGCCGTTAATCCTTTCCCAAATGCTCATGGTCGCCTTATTCCTATTGCTGCTTACTTAACGGTGAATCCTTCGCCGGAGCTTTTCTTAAAGGTGCCTCGACGCAGGCATTTGCTAGAAAACTCTTGTTGCATTGCTCTGCTTTCCAGCTTTTTTATGTTTTCCAGCTTGCAATTCGTGTCGTTCACTTCGGGCATCTTTTCCTCGAAACATCCAGAGAGAAAGATGGCCAAAGAGGCTGTCGTCACCAGAGGTAAGATTTTGGCTGATTTCATTGTTGCTCCTTAATGTTGGTTTTCTTACGGCTTCATTTGACGGTGAATCCTTCACCGCTACTTTCTTTGAACTCGCCTTTTCTGAGGTTTTCTGAGCTGGCTTTCTGCAGGGCTTCCCGACTGTTCTCGGCCTGCATCCTAGCCACCAGGGCTTGGTTCTGCTGGGCCATCAGAGAGCGAATTTGCAGGAGTTGGGCTGACTGCTGGCTGGCAAACTGATTGGCATATTCCAGGGCAGCCAAACGGCCCGCCGGATTTTGCGCCTGGTTCTGGAGCTGACGCAGCCGCTGGGCATCCTGCTCTAGCTGATCCTGCTGCATTTGAACGCCCACCAGGGCCTTGTCATTGGCCGCTTTCTGGGTGGTGGTGCCGGCGGCGTACAGATCGTCATAGGTGCCCCGGCACCCGTCTTCCTGGAAGCAATTGATGTTGCGGTACTCGCCCAGGTCGCCGCCGAACTTGTCCAGCCAGGCATTCAAACTGCCGGCCTGCTGGGAATACACCTTGATGGCATCGGTCGCGTTAATGAGCTGAGTAATGGTGGAATCGGTCTGATCCCAGAGATACCCATTCACGCCCGTGGTGTTCTTGATCTGGTCTTCAAGTTGCAGCAACTGCGTCCGGTACTCCTCGATCTGCTTTGACGTCTGAGCCATATTCTCAATCGAGGACAACGTGGTCTGGATGATGTTGGTCACGTCAATGGTGGCGATTCCAGCATTGGCAGAATTGAATGAGAGCAATATGAGAAGAGATGCAATAAAGGTTTTATTCATAGTGCACCGATTTTAATCAGAGTGTCTGGATGCTATCAGAAATGGTGGTGATATTTCTTTGAGGTTATGCACGATATTAGAATTATTCCGAAATGGTTAATTTTAGCCGCTAAAATTTAGCGTAGGGTTATTCGCTTTTGTTTAGCTTTATGACGCCTATTCGGATCGGAATTCAGCATGACCTTTTGTGAATGGACGTCGGTGAAGTTTACATCCATGGAATTTTCGCCTGCTATTTTTTCTATTCGAGAACGAAATGCAGGGTCACCTGATAATTCGAGCTTATTTCCATACTTGGTCTTGGCTAGAGAAAGCGTCGCAATAAGCGTTTCCTCCTTTGGCTGCGACGGCAATATCAACTTCTCGCCATCGTCACGCACAGCTTGTTCATGAAGCTGGTAAATAATGGTGCCCTTCCTAGTGACGCCGTCAGCTCTGATTCCTGACGTCTGGTTGTCTTTTTTGTGCTGAGGCTGGCCGATACTATTACCCTTAGATGGCTTGGATCGATGTGACCTCAGTACTCGCAGAGCCTTATCGTTACCCTGTTTTGCCTGCTTTCTTAGCCAGTCATTCCAGCCTGGAAGGAGGTGTTGGTTATTGATTTTATTCCGCTCTCTAGCGTATTCCTCACGGATGCGCTTGATCTCGTTTTGAAGGGAGCGGTTGATCCGCATATAGACCAGGCGTTTTGCTGTTCGCCCTCTAGCCAAAGTTCTGAGCGCTTGGCGCCTCAAGTTGGCAGAACGTCTGGCAGCGGTAATTAACTTTTCCCTTTTGTTAATGGCCCCTTTGATGGCTTGGCTTTGTAAGGCTCGACCTTCCGATTTGGCTTTAGTGTATTCGGCGAACAATTCTGCTGAATGTAGGTTCCGATGGACTGGCTCGCCTCGATACTTAACCTCTGGTTCCGGGGCTTGTCCTTCAATGGCGCGGTAGCAGCCAAGCCTTTTCTCAAGCTTTGCTTTTGAGAAATCACGATTGACGGTGCTGGCTTTCAGAGCTATCCCTGATCCCGATTTAAATACCAGGCCCGCCCCTTGCGGTACTAGCTTTATATCGTATTTCGCTATGGCTTCATGGAGCTGCTGCCAGGTTTCTGCATCCTTCACCGCTTCCGCACAGTACTTGCAAACCCAGCTCAAGAGGCTTTCCCGACCGCTCATGTTCTCTATATCTTGTGCTCGTCCCTCAGCCATCGTGCGCTTTTTTTTGTGATTATCGCGCTGCAGGTTGTGTTTTTTCTCTAGCTCCAAGCATAGGTTGTCCCGAGTCCTGTAGTCGCGATATGGCTCATGCATGGTCAGGCGAACGGGATGAATTTTGTTGATCGCAAGGTGGATATGAAAATTATCTGTGTCTTGGTGGGTGACACTGATGCGCTGGTGCTCACCATAGCCCAGTGCGTTACACATATCGGTTTCTATGTTCTTCAAGACCTCTGCTTTTGGAGACTCTCCCTCGGGGAAGGAAATAATCAGGTGGTAGGTTTTATCACCTGTAGCTCTTTGGTTAAGGCTCTGAGTGGTCTCAATCTCCAGGGCTGCCCACTCCGGGGTTTCTGAGCGGCAGTTAGTGATCGAGATGGAGCCGACCCTGAATTCCTTGCCCTGGGAATTGAGCAAATAGTTGGTTAGCCTGCTGAAGCTGCTCTTGCCGCCGTGGTTCATGGTGACCCGTTTGCTGATCATGAGAACTTTAGCCGCTAAAATTTTAGGGCGGAGGCTTTTTGATAGAGCAGGGCCTGAATGGCTTTCGTATCCCTAAGAGCAGCCAGAATGACGCTTTCGAGTCTGGCTGAGCTGTGCCCCTCTAGTTCCAGCTTCTCGTCATTGGTGAGCCACATTTTCAGCAAGCCGCCAATTCGGCCTAAATCGGCATTGATCTTCACCAGCTCCATTACTGCTTCCTTGTCAGCTATGCCTGTTACTGGCGTACCCATTCCGACATTTCGTAAATAGGCGGAAGCGCTAAGGCCAGCGGACTTTGCCTTATTCACAATGTCACCTTTTTCATCAGGCAATACCCATACCTTAATGGGGGTGGTGCCTTTTCGAGTTGGCGATCCAGTCATCATTATCTCTTTCGGCGGTAGCCTTTGCCTCGCAGAGCAGGACCCGTTGAGCACTTGTGCGAATAAGGATTTTGAAGTGGTTCGCCGGGCTTGTCCCGGTGGGCCTACTTCACCTGTCCTGCCCTAATAAAAAACACTTTTAAAACGATTTATAGTGCGATCCTATCGCTTTTTATTTGCTGTTTTAAAGCAAAAACAAGAGATTTTTTATTGGCTTAGTAATTTGGCGAAAGTGGGAGTAATTAATGATGCTGAAAATCACTGTAAAAGCATGTGGAAGGATAAGAGCAGTGTTCTAAAAGCAGAATAAAAGCGTTGTGGCAGCGTTTCTGGCGAGGTCATCCTTATAGCCTTATTTGAGTTTGGCTCTTCTTTCACGCTGTTTTCGCAGCTTGTTCTTGGCCCAAAGCCCGTCCCTTTGCATCTCTCGTCGCAGATCTTCAATTTCTTCTTGTGTCAGTTTTCTGGGGCCTTGATCTGATCCTGATACTGAATTTGACGTCATGTCTTGTTCCTTTCGTCCAGTGTTCAAAAACCTTTAGCCGCTAAAGGCTCCCCGTGCGATCAGTATCGCTCTGTATTCATGCTAGAAGGGCTATTTGTCTTTGTTGGCTTTCCGAAGCCGCAGCCTTTCTTGCATCCTTTTGAGGTCGTGTTTTGCCTCTTCTCGAAGTGCTTCGATTTCCTGCTCGGTGAGCCGCCTTGGCCCAAGATCAGAGTGGGGTGGTGATCTGTCACTCATATTCCCTCTGTTGTCACTTATGGATGATTATACTTTAGCCGCTAAATTGGCAGCCATCATCATGGGGAAGTGATTAAGACTGTTTGGTCCTCTCTTTTTCCTGCAGCCAGGCTCTGACTTTTTCCCCATCCTGCTGCATCTCCTGCTGTAGTGATTCTATCTCTGATTGCGTCAACGGATTGAGCATTCTTGAGGTGTCCCGCTTGGCCTCTTGCCGAAGTTCTTGGACTTTCTGCTCGGTAAGCCGTCTAGGTCCATGCTCAGAACGGTATGGTGATCTGTCGTTCATTGTTCTTCCCCGTATGCAGTATCTGATATTACTAATTTTAGCCGCTAAAATTGCGAATATGTCAGCTGCGCTGACGGTTTAACGCCAAGATTGGAGCATATTCAGCATGCCCTTGGCTGCTTTTCACGCATTCCGAACGTTAAATAATATATTTAAGTTAAATTGCGCGCGCGCGTTACGGCACGAAAGTGCCCTGCAACCTATTGTTATTGTTGTGATTTAGGCGCAATGGGGGCTCTAAACGTACGAAAGGGAGTGTCCCTAAGGGTACGTGTCAATTCACAGGCTTGGCGTACCTAAACGTACGTGTCAATTCACAGGGCTATGGGCGTAAAACAATGGGTTGTGGCAAGCTAGACGCATGTACCTCGGGTATTGACGATCAGGAAAGTAATCAGGGGAAACCCTGCTTGGGCTCGTACCTTTAGGGACGCTTACGTTTGGCTTGCTTGCGTTTGTGCTGGGTGTGGTGGGCGTTTACTGGAACATGTGGCCGCCCAGCTAGCATGTCCTTGAGCTCAGCTCGTTTTCCTTCAGGGCCGTCCGCGTAGAACGTCACCTGGTCACGTTTGGCATCATAGGCCATGAGGTAATCAGGCAGAGCACCATTTTCAGCCAACTTTATGATTTCCCCTCGAAACTTACGCAATGTGGTCGTGCTGCCGCTTTTTTCTAGGAGTGTGGCAAGTTGTACCCGCCAATGTGGCTGCTTCCCACAGTGTTTTCGAGCCAGCTCATACATTCGACGGTATAGGGGTTTGCGGATACGGAAATAATCGCGGTTTAAGGTTAGCACATGCATGGATTCGATACTGCGGAACAGCCAGTCAGGTAGTGTCACCTCCACCGCTTTCATGCGATTATTTGTAGGCGATCTCTCCACGACTCGCCAAGAATCGATTAGGCCAAACCCCTGCCGTTCGCGCTGTCCATTCGTTTCTATGTTGGTTTCAATACGCGTACCGCTGAGCCGGCGGAGCATGCCCGCAGCCCGTTCGTATCCGACCCCGCTTGTTGGTCGGCTAGTCGCTTTAAGAAAGTCGTGCATGGTGAAGTGAACCGTGCTCGACAATTCTCGTCCCCTGTTCTTCGCCTCTACGATTTGACTGATGCAATATATCCACAGGTCCTTGTCGTGGATAGATGCGAGCCCGGTTGCTCCAGGAAGAATAGTGACTCTTCTGCCGTTTCGTTCGTAAGTGCGAATGCGCTTGTCGCCGGCCCTCAATGCGAACAACGGGTGCTCCATGCTGGCCATGTCATCTTTAGGGGCGGCATCCAGTATATCGGCTACAAAGAAATCGCCTTGCCGATTGTGATCCGGCAATAGAGCCATCAGATTATCTCTCTAAGATCTGCCTGGTTGTCTGCTTCGATCGAGTATCAATTTCGATATTTTTAAGTAGGGCGTTATTTTTTATTCATGATTCGTCTATGAGCTCTGCCACATCGCTGGCTTTAAAGTAGACGCGACGGCCAAGCTTCCTTTTTGCGGAGTTCCATTTGTTTGCAAATTCTGATTGACTGCGTAACGAAATTCTTAGTCCGTCAGGGCTTCGCTTTAGCAGATCTGATAAGTCGGTAAGTGATAGAAGTGGCCCGTAACGTTTTAAAAGCTGCTCTTCTGTGGTCATATTTGCTCCCTTGGTTGTTTCGCCAAAAACGTGATAATTTCGCTTGGCTTATCTACGCATCATTAAAACCAGGGATAGGAAATGCACAAAGACGCAAAAAATATGGATTACGTGTCAATTGATATTCAAGCAGACAAGAGAGTGGGGCGGCCTTCCAGGAGCGATGCAGATAGAATGAAAACCATCGCCTGGTATCACGCCTTGGCTAATGGGCGTAGGCCTGTTGAGATGATCAATTGGCTTCCATTCAGTGATGTTGATCCGAGAACAATATATCGGTACCGGAAAGGTGAAGTCCCGCCCCGTAGGGATTTTTTGAACTCTCGTTCCGAGGAGTTTGTCTACGCCAAGTCTGTTTATGAAGTAGGGCCTTTGCAGGTCCCACTTTGGGATGCTTTGTGGGGAGCTATTAGCTCAAAAGATATTTCTTTGGCTAATCAGCTTATGCCTAGTGCTCAGTGGCCGTCCGATATGTTGAGTGAGTTTTTCTTTGATGATGGCGACCTAGCAAAAATTTCTGATTTCAGGGCTATGTATCGATTAGGGAAAGAAAGATCATCCGCGTCTGATTTTGAATGTTTTGTCGGTGCTATTCGAGTAACCCGGGCATGGGGAGAGATGGCGTCTAAGAACAAATCAATCTTTTACTTGCTCCTAAGCGGTACTATGGCTTTTCCTGGTGCTGTAGCTGTTATAGAGCAGTTCGGTTTGCGCGAACCTATTAGGAAATGGATTTCAGACTATTTGGGAGTTGGAGACTCAGCTGAGCGGGGAAGCCAAAGTGATTGCCCCTCTTTCAGTAATGAAAGAGAGTTGGCTTATCAATGTGAGAAAGCTGAAGGGCAGAGAATTCAAGTCGGTGATGGTCTGCGCAGGGCTCTTTTTACGTTCTAGCTGATGAAAGAAGAACGAGGTTCAGCTTTATAAGGGCGGCCTGGACTTTGCTTTAATGTCTCGGCTTTTCGCTTAAGCGTCATCGTGTTGGTTCCTGATAGAGGCAAGCATCTCTACTTTTTGCTCCGCTGAATATTTCTGCGGCTTTCGATGAAATCCAGCTCATCAACCAGATCTTCGGCCCTCAGGTGAGTGTAGCGCTTCAGCATCTGCATGGATTTGTGCCCGCTTATAGCGGCCACCTGCTGGTCGCTGAGCCCACCTTCTACTAGCCGGCTTACTGCTTCATGGCGTAGATCATGGAAGTGTAGCTCTTTCAATCCGGCGCTTTCCTTCGCCTTTAGCCAGGGTTTGTTGAAGTTATAGGGTCTGCGTTGTCCGTCCCTGCCTGGTTCACCAAAGAACACCAGGTCTGTATCTATGGGACGGATAGGGTTGTCCTGGGCCTCCTGCAGTATCGCTGCCGCTTTACTGGAAAGTGGGACGGTTCGCGGTGCGGTGTTCTTGGTCTCAAGGAGACGCACAACCCGTCGTTTCAGGTCGATCTGGTTGCGTCGTAGTGTGGTGATCTCTGCCGAACGCATACCGGTTTCCAGGGCCAGCCGTACGATCCAGCCAAGCATGGGGTTGGAGTGGCTATCGACTGCTGCCAACAGGCGCTCTTCTTCCGCCTGGCTTAGCCGGCGCTCACGGCCGGGAGGTGGGGCAGGGCGACGGATATTTTGCACTGGGTTGGCCGGCAGGCCGATTCCCCATTCTCTGATAGCGGTATTGAACATATGACCGAGCAATGCCAGGTCGAGCCTTACCGTGTTGGGGGATCGAGGTTTGGGATCAGGATTACCCTTGGCGTCTTTGCGGTCCAGGCCTGCAAGGCGTTCATCGCGATACTTGGCGATGATCTCAGGTGACAGGGCGGCAAGAGAGTATTTGCCCAGGCCTTTGATTAGCGGTTTGGAGTGCCGGGCGTCACACGCCGCAGAGGCAGGACGCTTGGTTGGGGAAACTTCCGCAAGGTAACGCTTGAGTGCGTCCGCCACGGTCATTCGTTCAGCTGGTGCGCGTTGGATGTAGATGCCACGCACCATTTCATCTTCGGTCCGTCGCGACCAATCTTCCGCATCGCGTTTGGTGCGAAAGGTCTTTGAGGTGGTGGGAAACCCCGTTTTGCGAATGACGGCTTTCCATGTGCCAGACGGGGTTTTGACGAGTGTTGCCATAGCCTTATCGATCCCTGCTGTATTCGGCCACTGTACCGAAATTGTACCTTTGAGAGAAATCGATTGGTGCCAGGCTAAATGGCTGAGAGGGGAATTACCGCTGTGACTTTATTATCCTTCTGATTTAAAAGGAAAAAATAAAGTGTTTGGCGTAAGGAGTTGGTGGGCCCACCAGGACTTGAACCTGGGACCAATCGATTATGAGTCGACTGCTCTAACCAGCTGAGCTATAGGCCCGAAAAACGGAAGGACAATAAAATGCCGGCCGCCGATTATTCGGGGGCCGGCATTTTTTTGCAAGTGTTACAGGTCGCCGTCCAGGAAGCTGCGCAGGTGTTCGCTGCGGCTGGGGTGGCGCAGCTTGCGCAGTGCCTTGGCTTCTATCTGACGGATACGCTCACGGGTCACGTCGAACTGCTTGCCCACTTCCTCGAGGGTGTGGTCCGTGTTCATGTCGATACCGAAACGCATGCGCAGTACCTTGGCTTCCCGGGCGGTCAGGTTGGCCAGTACTTCGCGGGTGGCTTCTTCCAGGCCCAGGGACGTGGCGGAATCCACCGGGGACTCCATGTTACCGTCCTCGATAAAGTCGCCCAGGCTGGAATCTTCATCGTCACCGATGGGGGTTTCCATGGAGATCGGCTCTTTGGCGATCTTCAGTACCTTGCGGACCTTGTCTTCCGGCATTTCCAGGCGCACGCCCAGTTCTTCCGGGGTCGGTTCGCGGCCCATTTCCTGCAGCATCTGGCGCTGTACCCGGTTGATCTTGTTGATCGTCTCTATCATGTGCACCGGGATACGGATGGTGCGCGCCTGGTCGGCGATGGAGCGGGTAATGGCCTGACGGATCCACCAGGTGGCATAGGTGGAGAACTTGTAGCCACGGCGGTATTCGAACTTGTCCACGGCCTTCATCAAGCCGATGTTGCCTTCCTGGATCAGGTCGAGGAACTGCAGACCGCGGTTGGTATATTTCTTGGCGATGGAAATTACCAGACGCAGGTTGGCTTCCACCATTTCTTTCTTGGCGCGGCGGGCCTTGGCTTCACCGATGGAAATGCGGCGGTTGATTTCCTTGATGTCAGCCACCGGCAAACCAATGATTTCCTCGACGGTGGTGATCTTGCGCTGGGCGCGCTGGATATCTTCCTTGACCACGCTCAGCTTGTCGGCAATGGTTTTGCCTTTCTTGGTCTTCAGCTGCTGGTCAACCCAGTCCATGTTGGTTTCGTTACCGGGGAACAGCTTGATGAAATCCTTGCGGTCCATGCCGCCGCGGCGGATGGCAGAGGACATGATCTGACGCTCGAATTTGCGCACCAGGTCCAGATTGTTGCGGGCGCCGACCAGCATCTCGTCGTAGATGCGCGGCACCAGCTTGAACAGGGTGAAGTGCTCGGCCAGGGCTTCCATGGCTTTGGCGGTGCTGGCATGGTCACGACCGTTGCGCTTGAGCGCGCGTTCGGCCTTCTCGTGCAGTTTCTTCAGCTCGGCAAAACGCTCGGCCGCCAGTACCGGATCCAGACCGCCCTCGTCCTCATCGCTGTCGTCGTCGCTGTCCTTGTCGTCAGCGTCGTCGTCATCATCGTCGTTTTCCTTGGCTTTTTCTTTCGCTTCAGCGGCTTTTTTGGCCTTCTCCGCGAAAGTCGGTTCCTTGTTGGCATTGGTGGCGGCCGCGCCGTCATCATTGGGGTCAAGGTAACCGGCGATGATATCGGTGAGCTTGCGCTCTTCGTTTTCCACGCGGGCGTATTCGTCGATCAGCATGTCCACGGCACCGGGCCAGAAGGCCAGGGCGTGCAGAACTTCCCGGGTGCCTTCCTCGATACGCTTGGCGATCTCGATTTCGCCTTCACGGGTCAGCAGTTCCACCGTGCCCATTTCGCGCATGTACATACGCACCGGGTCGGTGGTGCGGCCGGGCTCGCTCTCTACGGAGGCGAGAACAGCGGCAGCTTCTTCGGCGGCAACTTCATCAGTGCTGTCAGCACTTTCATCGATCATCAGCTGATCGGCATCGGCGGCTTTTTCCACCACGGTGATGCCCATGTCGTTGATCATCTGAATGATGTCTTCCACCTGGTCCGTGTCGGTGATGGACTCCGGCAAGTGGTCATTCACTTCGGCGTAGGTCAGGTAACCCTGTTCCTTGCCGAGTGCGATCAACTGCTTCAGCTGGGATTGTTGCTGCTGCTTTTGAGTCGTCATGCAATAAAGCCCGTAACGTCGTGCTAGCTTGCCGTGGCTGACTAGCGGATTGTGGCGTGGGAAAACGGCGTATTATACCGGTATGTGGGGATTTCGGCCAGTAATTGCAAGACTACGGGCCGGATGGGGGTGAATTGTTTTTGTTGTTACTTATCTTTGAAAATCATGGAGTTACAGGTTTTTTCTAGTTGAAGGGCTGGCGGGCGTGCTGGCGAGCTTCGGCAAGGGCCCGGTGCAGTTCCTGCCATTGGGCCGTGTCCGGGATGCCGGCTTGCTCCATTTCATGGAGAGCCGCCTCCAGGCGAGTGACTTCCAGCTGGGAGAGAGCATCCTGCCAGAGCCGGGTCGCCATCTCTTTTTGCATGGGCGGCTTGAGACTGGCCTTGAGCAGGCGGGACAGGGTTTCCCCCTGCTCCAGTGCCATCAGGGCGCCGAGCAGGGCGGCGGGGCTGTGGTTCTGTCGGCACAGGCCGGCTACCTGTATCAGCAGATCAATGTGCGGCATGGGGAGCCGCTCAACGCCGTCAGGTAGTGGATGCTCGCTGACCAGGTCCGGGTAATCCAGCAGCACCAGGACCAGCCGTTCTGACAGGGTCATCGGGCCCTTGCGGCTGCCTCCCGGGTGGCGCGGTGGCCGGCTGTAAGAGTCGGCCGGATCGCTGTTGTCCGCCGGGTAGAAATCGTCCGGTGGCGGCATGGCGTCGCCATATTCCTCGGGCATGAACTGGTCATGGGAGTGCGGTGCCGGTTCGGCGCGAGGAGCGGGGGCAGGCTCCGCCCTGGGAGCCGGTTTAAGCTGTGCCAGAGATTCCTTGTCCAGGCGTGTCAGTTGTGACAGTTCCTGGGTCAGCAACGCCCGGTAGACCGGCCCGGCGGGCTTGTCCAGATAGGGCAGGGCAAGCCGGGCCAGGCGGGCGCGGCCGTCCACGGTGGACAGGTCCAGCCCGTCTGACAGATGCCGGAAAAGATAGGTGGAAAGGGCGTCGGCCTTTTCGGTGAGCGCGCGCAGGGCTTCAGGGCCCTGCTGACGTACCAGGGTGTCCGGGTCTTCCCCGTCGGGCAGAAACAGGAAGCGCACCTGTTTGCCGTCGTCCAGCGCGGGGAGCAGGGATTCCAGTGCTCGCCAGGCGGCCCGCACACCGGCCTGGTCACCATCAAAGCAGAGCACCACTTCGTTGACCTGGCGGAACAGCTTGCGGGCGTGGTCTTCGGTGGTGGCGGTGCCCAGGGTGGCGACCACATTGGGTACCCCGTGCTGGGCCAGGGCGATCACGTCCATGTAACCCTCCACCACATAAAGGCGGTCGCTGCGGTCGCGGCTTTGCCGCCATTCCCACAGACCGTAGAGCTCCTGGCCCTTGTGGAAGACCGGGGTTTCCGGGCTGTTCAGGTATTTGGGTTTGCCGTCGCCCAGCACCCGACCCCCAAAGCCGATGGTGCGTCCGCGGGTGTCGCGGATCGGGAAAATAATACGATCCCGAAATTTGTCATAGGTGCGGCCGGTGTCTTCCCGGCGCACCAGCAACCCGGCGGTCAGGGCCTGCTCAAGCCCTGCTTCAGTGAGTGACAGGCCGGTGATCAGGTTGTCGTAGCCCGGCGGGGCAAAACCGACGCCGAAGCGTTTGGCGATTTCCCCGCTGAGCCCGCGTCCCTTCAGGTAGGTCACCGCTTTTTGTCGCTCCGGGGCCTGGCGCAATTGCTGGCAGTAGAATTTTTCGGCCCGGCTGAGCAGGTCATAGAGGGACTGCAGGCGGTCCTTTTTCTGTCGGTCAGCGGGGGTTTCCGGGCGGCTTTCCGGAACTTCCATGCCGGCACGGCTGGCCAGTTGCTTGACCGCTTCCGGGAAGCTCTGATGCTCGTATTCCATCAGGAAACCCACCGCATTGCCGGAGGCGCCACAGCCAAAGCAGTAGTAGAACTGCTTGTCCGGCGCCACGGTGAAGGACGGGGTCTTTTCCTGATGGAAGGGGCAGCAGGCGCTGTAATTGCGGCCGGTTTTTTTCAGGGGCACGCGGGAGTCGATCAGCTCCACCAGATCGGTGCGGGCCAATAGATCCTGTATGAAATTTTCCGGAATGCGTGCCATGGGTCTGATTTTGCCAGAATGGGAGTTGGGGCCGCTAAGTATGCAGGGCGATATACCAAGGCTTCTTATTCAAACAGAAACCGCAGGGTGGCGGTAGCAGCGCTTTGAAACCCGGTGTCGGTTTCTCACGGTTTACGGTCAGAAAAAGCCGGAAAACGGTGGGCAGCACGAACCGCTGAAGTTGCAGATAGGGTTATTCAGAGTCGCCGGATACAGCAAAGCGGCTCAATCAGTTGAGCTTGGCGCGAACCTTGCCACTGGCGGCGCCCATGTCGGCACGGCCCTGGAGTTGCGGCTTGAGAATGCCCATCACCTTGCCCATATCCTGCATGCCAGCGGCACCGGTCTGGGAAATGGCATCATCAATCAGAGCATCGATCTCGTCGTCGCTCAGTTGGGCGGGGAGAAACTCCTGGAGTACCAGGATTTCCGCTTCTTCGGTTTCCGCCAGTTCCGGGCGGCCCGCGTCGCGGTATTGGGTGGCGGAATCCTTGCGCTGCTTGATCAGCTTGTCGAGCAATGCCAGTACGCGGGCGTCATCGGGCTCGATGCGCTCGTCCACTTCGATTTGCTTGATCGCTGACAGCGCCATACGAAAAACGCCAAGACGTGCCTTTTCTTTGGCACGCATGGCGTCTTTCATGGCTGCAGTGAGCTGCTCTTTGAGCGCACTCATCAGACGTCTAAACCTTAGTAGAGACGTTTGCGTGCGAGTTGCTCACGCTGCAGTTTCTTAAGGTGACGCTTGACGGCTGCGGCACGCTTGCGCTTACGCTCTTGAGTGGGCTTCTCATACTGTTCGCGACGACGCACTTCAGAGAGAATGCCCGCTTTTTCACAGCCACGCTTGAAACGGCGCAGGGCCACATCAAACGGTTCGCCTTCTTTCACCTTCACCTGAGGCATGAAGAATCACCTTCCTAAAAGTCTTTGGGTTATATGGATTCGCCGCGGGCTCAGGTGGTCCCGGGTGCGGCGAGGGCGGGGATTCTACCTGAGTCGGGAAGAAATGCAAATCCGGGCGTCTGGCGCTATCATGGCGCCCGGATTTCAAGGGGTGAGCAACATGCGTGTATTGGGTATCGAATCAAGCTGCGACGAGACTGGGGTGGCGATTTACGACTCCGACGCCGGTCTGCTGGGGCAGGCCCTGTACAGCCAGGTGGAGATGCATGCCCGTTTTGGTGGCGTGGTCCCGGAGCTGGCCAGCCGCGATCATGTGCAGCGGGTACTGCCCCTGGTAAAACAGGTCATGGCGGAAGCCGCTACCACCCCGGATCAGCTTGATGGCATCGCCTATACGGCCGGTCCCGGCCTGGCTGGAGCCCTGCTGGTAGGGGCCGGCGTGGCCCGGTCGCTGGCCTTTGGCTGGGGTGTCCCCGCCGTGGAAGTCCACCATATGGAAGGCCATTTGCTGGCCCCCCTGCTGGAGCCGGATGCCCCGTCGTTTCCCTTTGTGGCACTGCTGGTCAGTGGCGGGCATAGCCTGTTGCTGGAAGCGCGCTCCCTGGGGGATTACGCCATTCTGGGCGAATCCGTGGATGATGCCGCCGGCGAAGCCTTCGACAAGGCCGCCAAGATGATGGGATTGGGCTACCCCGGCGGCCCGCGTATTGCTGCCCTGGCGGAGAAAGGGACGCCGGGCCGGTTCCGTTTCCCGCGGCCCATGACTGACCGCCCCGGCCTGGACATGAGCTTTTCCGGCCTGAAAACGTTTACGCTCAACACCATCAACGATCTGGGCGGCAGGGACGCTCTCAGCGAGCAGGACCAGGCAGATATCGCCCTGGCGTTCGAAGAGGCCGCGGTGGATACCCTGGTGATCAAGTGCCGCCGGGCGGTGGAGCAGACCGGTGACAAGCGCTTGGTGATGGCCGGCGGAGTGAGCGCCAATCGGGCATTACGTGCCAAGCTGGCAGAGCAGATGGAAAAGCGAGGGGTACGTGTGTTTTATCCCGCGCCCCAGTACTGCACCGATAACGGCGCCATGATCGCTTTTGCCGGCGCCCTGCGCCTGCAGGCCGGGGAGAGTGCGGAGCTGCCCATCAAGGTCCGCCCCCGCTGGCCGTTGACGGAACTGGCCTCACTCTAAGCGGCCAGCAACCACCTTGCCGTAGGAGCGTCGCTCGCGGCGCGATAAAAGAACAGGTTCAAAAGCGCTCCTCACCACAGAGGGCACAGAGCACTGAGAGAAAAACCTGTCTTTCCCTCAGTGATCTCTGTGCCCTCTGTGGTAAGTCCGCCTTTCAGATGTTGGGGAATCGCGCCGCCAGCGACGCTCCTGCGGTTGAGGGGGCTAGTCTTTCTTCCTGAACCCCAGCTCTTCCCCGCGCAGCAGTTTTTGCAGGTTGCTGCGATGGCGCAGGATCATTACCAGGGACAGTGCCAGCATGGGCCAGAAGGCCTGGGGTAGCCAGGCGAAGATACAGGCCGGGGCCACCACGAAGGCGCTTAACGAGGCCAGGGAAGAGATGCGGGTCAGAGCGAACACCAGCAGCCAGACGACGCCAGCCACCAGGCCGCTGGGCCAGTGCAGGGCAAACAACAGCCCGAAGGCCGTGGCCACGCCCTTGCCGCCCTGGAAGTGGAAAAACACCGGGAACAGATGTCCGAGAAAGGCGAAGGTGCCCACCAGCGCGGCCACGAAGGGTCCCATGTCCAGATAGCGGGCCAGCACCACCGGGATCACCCCTTTCAGCACATCGCCCAGTAACGTGAGCGCCGCGGCGGGCTTACCGCCAATACGCAGCACATTGGTGGCACCGGGGTTGTTGGAGCCCAGGGTGCGCGGGTCCGGGTAGCCGAACAGTCGGCACACCAGAATCGCGCTGGAAATGGAGCCCATCAAATAGCCGGCTGCACACAATGGCAGCAGCCAAAACCACACGTCCTGTAATGTCCCTGCTTGCACCGGCTATAATCTCCCTTCACATCGCCGGGGTGGCGACTTCTGCATGCTTGGCAGGCATTTATTGTACACATGGCGACACGCCTGCCTGCGTTGCAAGCGTAACATCTGATTACCCAAAGTGGGATTCACGCAGATGGAAAGTCGCTTTCCCGTGAAACCTGCGCCAATGAGGGCGAGTATGGACATTGTTTATATCAATGATTTGAAAGTGGATACCGTGATTGGGATTTTCGACTGGGAGCGGCGTATCCGCCAGACTGTCAGTCTGGATCTGGAAATGGCAGCGGATATCCGCAAGGGCGCAGCGTCTGATCACATTGACGATGCGCTGGATTACAAGGCTATTGGCAAGCGTGTGATCGCGTTTATCGAAGGCAGTGAATTCCAGCTGGTGGAAACCCTGGCGGAAAACGTGGCCCAGTTGGTGATCGGCGAATTCAATGTGCCCTGGTTGAAACTGCGGCTGAGCAAGCCTGGAGCTCTGCGTGGGTCGCGGGATGTGGGTGTGATTATCGAAAGGGGTCAAAAACCCAATGGGTAATAAGGATCAAACCGCCCGGGTGTATCTGAGCCTGGGCTCCAATATCGACCGGGCGCACAATATTCGTTCCGGCCTGCAGGCACTGGCTGCTGCCTTCGGCAGGTTGGCGATCAGCCCGGTCTATGAAAGCGAGGCGGTGGGCTTTTCCGGCGATGCCTTCTACAACCTGGTGGTGGGTATTGATACCACCCTACCGGTGGGCGAGCTTGCCGCCCTGTTGCGGGATATCGAGAAAGACCATGGCCGGGTGCGTGGGGAGAAGAAATTTTCCAGCCGAACACTGGATATCGACATCCTCACTTATAACGATCTCACCGGCGAGATCGACGGGGTGCAACTGCCCCGTGACGAAATCCTCAAACACGCCTTCGTTCTCAAACCCCTGGTGGACCTGGCTCCCGATGCATTTCACCCGGAAATCGGCAAGCCCTACCGGCAGTTGCTGGAAGAGTCGGATTTTGCCGGGCAGGCATTGTGGGTGGTGGAGTTGGAAGCGTAGTTGCGAGCTACGAGCTACGCTCGATTGGAGAGGGGAAGACTGGAAAGTTCCTCAAGTTCCGAGATACCTACGAAGCCGCCTGTAGGAGTACCTCTTGAGGTGCGAACCGCGCTTGCGCGGAAATCGCCCGCAGGGTGATCAGGAATCTCAGAGCTCGACAGGTTTCAGAAAAGAATGGCTGGCACCAGGATCTCTGTCGCCTCGCCCTGGCTCGGATTCGTCCCTCAAGAGGTATTATTCGCTGCGCTCACCCTTCGGGCCGCACTGCACTAAGTGCGTTACTCCGCTGCGCTCCGTTCCTACAGTGGCTTTGTAGCCAGTTTTGTGGGGCGCCGAACCTGTGTTCGCGGGGCTGGGCGGGAATCGTTTTACTGAATCTCTCTCGCGTTGCAGTGTGCAGCGTGTCACTTCTTTCAATACCAGTGCGGAGTCATGTCGCTCTGTGCCCAGCGGAAAAAGTCATATTCCAGCCGCGTCAGTCCCCCCGGATAGATCTGGTCGATTCGTTGCAGGGTGGGGCGGCGGTCGGTTTTTTCCAGTTCCTGTAACAGTTTGCGCAAGGTGCTGCGGCCTACCGGCTTGGACATCAGGAAAGCGGTGGTGGCCCAGGCCACGGTATAGGGAACGGCATCAAGTTGATGGGCCATGCGTCGCCACTGCCTGTCATCCAGAGACAGATACTGGCGCAGGGTAATCAGCCGCCCTTCATCCATCCATTGACGAATGCGGGCCTGGGCATCGGCCAGCGCTTCCACTTTCAGGCGCCCATCGGGCTGCACCTGCAGGGTCTGAAAATATTGGGCGAGCCCCTCATGGAGCCAGACCGGTGACGCCGGAGAGAGCTGGTAGAGCAGCACGTGACTGCTTTCATGGAGAATTGTCTGTGCGACTTGCTGATCGTTTCCCCAGCGCCAGACCGCCACTTCATTACTGGCAGGTATGAAGACGCCGGCATAGTGGGCGTTGCTGGAGCCGATACGATCCTCCATCCATTGACGGAAATCCGCCTGATGTTCGAACAGATACAGGTTCACCTGGGCGGTGCCGTGCAAGTCCAGTCCGAAATCGTTGCGGTAGCGCCGGTAGATGAAGCGAATCGCCTCCAGGGTCCTGTCGTGAAGTTCCCCGGGCAGGGTGAAGTCCTTGCGTAGCTGGGAGACTTCCAGTTCCTGGATAACCGGCGAGGTCCTGGGGGTAACCTTCTGGCTCTCCAGTTGCTCCGGCGGCCGATCGCCAAAGTGCAGTTTGCCGTTCTCGTCTCGCCACTGGAAGATGTCCCCGTGGGCTGCCAGTGAGGTGATCAGGACCGCGGCGCTGAAACCGGTGCGGATCAGGAATTGCAGTTTCTTTGAATCCACTGACGTACCTCTTCCTTGTCCTTTTCAACCTGATCCAGCGTGGGGTGGGTGACCTTGCCGTCCTCATCCTGATAGACGAAACGGCCGTGCAGTCGTTTCAATTTTGCCCTGGCTTCCTTGCATTGTCTGGCGATAGCGTCCTGCTGTTCCCGTTGTTCGGATGCCTGTTCGCGCTGTTCTGCTTTCTCACTCTGGCGAAGCCGCAGGGCGCGCTCGTTGATTTCCCTGACGCGATCACCCTGGCCGATTTTGGGGGGTGCCTTGATATCCATTTTCTCGTGCTGCTCCTGGGGGGGCTGATCACCAAAGTGCCAGTTGCCCTCTGCGTCCTGCCAGCGATATACCTCCGCGTTGGCGAGAAGCGGCAGTACGAGCAGTAGTGTCATGATTCCCTTCATGGTTTCCCCTAATCAGTGGTAGTTAGCTTCCTTGCAGTGTCAGTGAGCGCCCGCCGTCCACCGCCAGAATCTGGCCAGTGACGAACGGCGCCTGGGTGCCGAGCCACCATACCGTCTCAGCGATGTCCTGGGGTGTGCCGCAACGTTTCAGTGCGGTGGCATCCTGGATGTCCTGCTGATTCATCTGCCCGGCCTCCGGCCACAGGATGGGGCCGGGGGACACGCCGTTGACGCGAATATCCGGGCCCAGTTCCCGGGCCAGGCTGCGTGTCATCATGGCAAGGCCGGCCTTGGCCATGCAATACAGAGTATGGTGTTGCAGCGGTTTTTCCGCGTACACATCCACAATATTCACAATGCTGCCATGTCGTTCGCTCAATGCCGGTGCCAGCTTCTGGCTCAGGATAAACGGCGCACGCAGGTTGCTGTGAACCAGCCTGTCCCAGTCGGCATCATCGGCCTGATCGACGGGGGTCGGGTAAAAGCTGGAGGCATTGTTAACCAGCAGGTCCATACGGCCGAAGCAAGCCAGGGCATCGGCTGCCAGCTGGCGCACCTGATCAGGCTGGTCCAGATCCGCCTGCAGCAGGGCGGCGCTGTCCGCCCGTTCCGCGTTCAGGCTGTCAGTCAGTGCGCGAGCGTCATCGGCACTGTTGCGATAATGAATGATGACCCGCATGCCGTTGCGGTGCAGAGTGCGAACGATTTCTGCGCCAATGC
This sequence comes from Alcanivorax sp. DSM 26293, assembly GCF_900107995.1. Classification (GTDB taxonomy): domain Bacteria; phylum Pseudomonadota; class Gammaproteobacteria; order Pseudomonadales; family Alcanivoracaceae; genus Alcanivorax. The sequence goes on from NZ_FNUM01000005.1 coordinate 111,378, forward strand.
GACGGGCGCTGCCGGTGATCAGGGCGACGGAATCTGCCATGTCTTTTTAAACTCACTTTTGTAGTGGGAGAGTGCGTGAATGCGGGCCTTCTCAATGGCCTCGCCCAGTGCCGGCCCCTCATTGCCCTCCTTGCGCAGCGCTGCCACATCAATATTCCTGACGGCCTGTGCCGCGCCGCGCAGGTAATCCACCTGGGGATAGGGGCGGTCTTCCAGTCCGGTACGACCGCGGGCATCCGCTTCGCAGGCGAGCAGAAACTCCTCCAGCCGTTCCGGGCGACGGACCACATCCAGCGTCTTCAGCAGCTTCCAGACCGTGGCGGGCTTGAGCTCCAGCGCCCGGTGACAGTGGGTATGGTATTCCGCCACCAGAGCCGCCAGGGTGGCGGCGTCTTTGGGGACGCGCCAGCGCTTTGACACGGTTTTCGCCAGCCGCGCGCTGCGGATTTCGTGGGCGATATGTCGGGGCCATTCTTCCTTGGGCGTCTTGCCCTTACCCAGATCGTGGCAGAGGACCGCGTAACGTGCCGTCAACGGCAGGTTCAGTCGACTGGCCTGTTCCAGACACAGCCATTGGTGCACCAGGGTGTCCACTTCCGGATGGTGTTGTTCCGGTTGCGGCACGCCATCCAGAGCCGCCAGTTCCGGTAGCAGCACTTTCAGTGCGCCGCAGGCATGCAATACCTGAAAAAAGACCTGCGGGTCCCGTTCCATCAGCGCCCGGCTGGTTTCCTTCCAGACCCGTTCCGGCACCAGGTAATCCAGCTCGCCGCTGTCAGCCAGTTGTCGCATCAAGGCCAGGGTGTCATCGGCCACCCGGAATCCCAGCCAGTGGTAGCGCGCGGCAAACCGGGCCACCCGCAATACACGCAAGGGATCTTCGGCAAAGGCCGGTGAGACATGGCGTAACAGGCGCGCTTTGAGATCAATGCGACCGTTGAAAGGATCAACCACCCGGCCCCCTTCTTCCCGGGCCATGGCATTGATGGTCAGATCACGACGCACCAGATCATCCTCGAGACTGACGTCCGGTGCCGCGTGAAAGGTGAAACCGCCATAACCGTGGCCAGACTTGCGCTCGGTCCGTGCCAGGGCGTATTCCTCCTGGGTTTTCGGATGCAGAAAGACGGGGAAGTCCTGACCCACCGGGCGGAACCCCCTGGCCTGCATATCGTCGGGAGTCGCGCCGACGACAACCCAGTCTCTTTCGGTTACCGGGAGTCCCAGTAACGCATCCCGCACGGCGCCACCCACCAGATAAATTTTCATCTTGTGCGCTCTCGTTATCTTGGACAGAATGGTCGCATGCTTTCTATCGTACTGAAACTACACATGCTGGTCGCAGACCGCTGTGCACGCAAATGGCGTGCGCAGGGACCGCGGCTGTGTGACTGATAGTTTCAGTTCTGCAAAAGGCCGCAGTGTCCCTGACCTGCGGCCTTTTTTCGTTTTGGGGGTTGCAGGTCGGTCTTTAGTTGCGAGGCACGAGTTTCGAGTTGCGAAAATCTTTAAACATGCGCGTTTTTAGGTTTTCGAAACTCGATTCTCGGGACTCGCGACTCTTAATCAAGGAGAACGACATGCCTACCCTGGCAGCATATTTGATCGTGGTAGCGGTGTGGGCGACGACACCGCTGGGGATTAAATGGAGTGGTGACGCCATGGCGCCGCTGGCGGCGGCCGGGGTGCGTATGGCAATTGCTGCGCTGCTGGGGCTGTTGTGGTTGAGCTGGAAACGTCAGACATTGCCCCTGCATGGCCGCGCCCTGCTGAGTTATACCGTTGCCTTGCCGGGCATATTTGGAGCCATGGCATGCAGTTACATGGCGGCGACCTCTTTGCCCTCCGGGCTGATTTCCGTGATTTTTGGCCTGGCACCATTGATCTCCGGTCTGATGATGCAGAGCCTGCCGGGCAGCGTTCGCCTGAACGGCTGGCACTGGAGCGCTTGTCTGCTCGGCCTGTTGGGGCTGGCACTGGTGTTTGATGAGAGCCTGGCCGGGCTGTTGGGAGGGGCAGCGCTGGGTGAGCGGGGCAATGGACTCGTGTGGATGTTGTCCGCGGTAACCCTGTTTGCCGGTAGCGGTATTGCCGTCCAGCGGGTCGCCGCCGGTTTGCAGCCCATGCAGCAAACCGTGGGTGGGCTAATTCTGTCATTGCCCTGCTATGGGGTCGCCATGTTGATTGCCGGTCAGACCTTTGCGTATAGCGGTGATCTGCGCGGGCTTTCCGCGATTATTTATCTGGCAGTGTTCGGGTCCCTGCTGGGCTTCTACTGCTATTTTCAGATTCTGTCGCGGCTGCCTGCTGCCACGGTGGCCCTGGTGACCCTGATTACGCCGGTGTTGGCGCTGACGCTGGGTAATCTGCTCAATGGTGAAAAGCTGGGGAGCATGGTCCTGATCGGCGCGGGGGTGATTGTGCTGGCGTTATCCCTGTTTGTGCTGGGGGATCATCAGGTGCGGCGACAGATAAAGCAGTTTCAAGTGGAAAGTTGAAAGTGCCAACGCGGCTCGAACGATTTTGGATGTTTTGAGTAAGCGGCACTTTCAGGGTGCACTGAGCGCAAGCGAACGGCACCGCTGCGGCCCTGGGTTGGTGCAGTTCGCTTGGGCTCAGTGCACCCTGCACATTCTGGTTGTTACGGGGTTTCCTGATGGCCGCGACCTTTGCCGTTTCGTCTCGCGGCACAGGCTATGGGTTACGAAGAAACGGCAGGAGCCGGCTCTGGCGGCATGCTGTGATGGCTGACTACGGTGCCGTTCTCAACGCTTTCCAGGTGCACGTCGAATTTCCACAGGCGATGCAGGTGGCGGAGGACTTCCCGGGCGCTGTCGTCATCCAGGGGGCGGCCGCTGCTGCGCTGGTGGCGCAGGGTCAGGGCCCGGTCACCATGGACGTTGGCGCGGACGATCTGGATGTTGGGTTCCTGAATGCTCAGGTTGTACTGCTCGGCCAGGGCGTCGCGGACTTTGCGGTAGCCCTGTTCATTGTGAATGGCGGCCACCTCTACGTAATCGTTGCGGTCGTCATCGTCGATCTGGAAGAACTTGAAGTATCGGATCAACCGTGGGGACAGAAACTGCTGAATAAAGCTTTCGTCCTTGAAGCTCTCCATGGCGAACTTGACCGTTTCCACCCAATTTGAGCCGGCAATTTCGGGGAACCATTCCCGGTCCTCGTCATCCGGAGTTTCGCAGATGCGTCGGATATCCTGGAACATGTTGAAGCCCAGCGCATAGGGGTTCATGCCGCTGTAGAAGGGCGCCGTGAACGGGGGCTGATAGATCACCTGGCTGTGATTCTGCAGAAACTCCAGCATGAAACCATCGGTGACCAGACCCTTGTCGTAGAGATCATTGAGCAGGGTGTAGTGCCACAGGCAGGCCCAGCCCTCGTTCATGACCTTGGTCTGGCGTTGGGGATAGAAATACTGGGCCATCTTGCGCACGATGCGGATGATCTCCCGCTGCCAGGGTTTTAGCAGTGGGGCATTTTTCTCCAGAAAATAGAGCAGATTTTCCTGCGGTTCCGCGGGAAAGGTATCGCTCTGCTCGCGCAGCTGAGTGGCGGGCTGCAACTGGGGGAAGGTACGCCATAATTCAGATACCTGTTTCTGCAGGGACTCTTCCCGTTCGCGCTGGCGCCGCTTTTCTTCGATGGCAGAAATCGGAGAAGGGCGTTTGTAGCGGTCCACGCCGTAGTTCATCAGGGCATGACAGGAGTCCAGAGTCTCTTCCACGGCGGTAACACCGTGGCGCATTTCGCAATCTGCGATATAGTTTCGTGCGAATACCAGGTAATCAATGATGGACGAGGCATCGGTCCAGGTCTTGAACAGGTAATTGTTCTTGAAAAAAGAGTTGTGTCCGTAGCTGGCATGAGCAATCACCAGGGCCTGCATGGCGATACTGTTTTCTTCCATCAGGTAAGCAATGCAGGGGTCGGAGTTGATGACGATCTCATAGGCCAGCCCCATCTGCCCTCGCCGATAGCGGCCTTCCACCTCCACGAATTGCTTGCCGAAGGACCAGTGGTTGTAACCCACCGGCATGCCCACCGAGGAGTAGGCGTCCATCATCTGCTCGGAGGAAATGACCTCGATCTGATTGGGGTAAGTATCCAGGCCATATTTATTGTGGGCGATATCGGCGATAGCCTCGTCATAGCGTGCCAGCAGTTCGAAATCCCAGTCGGACCCTTCGGAGAGATAGCGGCTCATGCATCCTCCATGCGTTTCTTGAAAAGGTGCCGGAAGACCGGGTAGATCTCACCGGGCTCATCAATCTGTGCCATGGAGAAGGCGGCGGGGTGCTTTGCCATGATGTTCTGGTAATGATCCCAGAGGGCCTGGTGAGCCCGTGGCATCACTTCCACGTAGGAGAAGTACTGCAGTTTGGGGAGCAGTTCTTCCTCAATCAGTTTGGCGCAGGCGGGGGAGTCGTCGTTCCAGTTGTCGCCGTCGGAGGCCTGGGCCGCATAGATATTCCATTCCGTCACCGGGTAACGGTCATTGATGATATCGCGGGTGAGTTTCAGGGCACTGGAGACAATGGTGCCGCCGGTCTCCCGGGAATAGAAAAACTCTTCTTCATCCACTTCCTTGGCGCTGGTGTGGTGGCGGATAAACACCACCTCGATCTTTTCGTAATTGCGTTGCAGAAACAGATACAGCAGCAGGAAGAAGCGTTTGGCCAGATCTTTCATGTCCTGATTCATGGAACCGGACACATCCATGATGCAGAACATGACGGCGCGACTCACCGGCACCGGCACTTTGACATGATGGTTGAAGCGAAGGTCCACGGTATCCAGAAACGGGATGCGTTCCACCCGCCGCTCCAGTTTGGCAATCTGCTCGTCCAGTTCCTGCAGGCGTGCCTGGCGTTGTGGTGACTGGTCCTGTTGCAAAAGCGCCTCGCGCTCTGCTTTCAGGTCCCGGATACGGCGGCGCGTGGCGGCGGTGAGCGCCCGGCGTCGCATGGATGCCTGGCGCATGGAGCGGACAATATTGATCTTGGCGGGCATGCCCTGGCTGACAATGCCACCATGTTTGGTCTGGAAGGTCTGGGCACCTTCCATATGGCGTTTTACCAGATTGGGCAGCTCCAGATCTTCAAACAGGAAGTTGAGAAACTCCTGTTTGTCGATTTCAAAGGCGAAGGCGTCCTCGCCGTCCCCCTGATTGCTGGCCTGGCCATCGCCGGAACCCTGGCCGCCTCCGCCTTCCGGGCGAGCAATCCGGTCACCCTGATGAAATTCCTTGTTGCCGGGATGAACAATGCTGCGCTGGCCGCCAGGGCCATGGTGGAAGATGGGCTCGGACAGGTCCTTGCGAGGGATGCTGATGCGCTCGCCCTGTTCCATGTCCTTGATGGAACGACGGTTGACGGCATCGTTGACCGCTTCACGGATATGCTTGCGATAACGACGCAAAAAGCGCTGGCGATTGACGGTGCTCTTGCGCTTGTCGTTCAGGCGGCGATCAATGATGTAGCTCATTCGCTTCTCCCGACTTCACCGGCGGCATTGTAGGAGCGCCGCTTGAGGCGCGAATTGGCACAGCTGGTTTGCGCCTCAAGCGGCGCTCCTACAGCGTTCTACTGCGCCTTGCGTACCCGCAGATACCATTCCGACAGCAGGCGTACCTGCTTTTCCGTGTAGCCGCGGGAGACCATGCGTTGCACGAAATTGTTGTGCTTGCGCTGGTCGTCTTCGCTGCCCTTGGCATTGAAGGAAATCACCGGCAGCAGGTCCTCCGTGTTGGAGAACATTTTCTTCTCGATCACGTCGCGGAGCTTTTGGTAGCTGAGCCAGCTCGGGTTCTTGCCGTGATTGTTGGCGCGGGCGCGGAGTACGAAGTTGACCACCTCGTTGCGGAAGTCCTTGGGGTTGGAAATGCCCGCCGGTTTTTCGATCTTTTCCAGGTCTTCGTTGAGAGCCTGGCGATCGAAAATTTCTCCCGTGTCCGGGTCGCGGAATTCCTGGTCCTGAATCCAGAAATCGGCATAGGTCACGTAGCGGTCGAAGATGTTCTGGCCATATTCGGAGTAGGACTCCAGGTAAGCGGTCTGGATTTCCTTGCCGATAAATTCCACGTAGCGGGGTACCAGGTATTCCTTGATGAATCTCCGGTATTGCTCCTGACGGTCCTGGGGGAATTGCTCCTGATCGATGCGTTGTTCCAGTACATGAATCAGGTGTACCGGGTTGGCGGCCACCTCGGAGTGATCGTAGTTGAATACCTTGGACAGAATCTTGAACGCGAAGCGGGTGGAGAGGCCGTTCATGCCTTCATCCACACCGGCCATGTCGTGGTATTCCTGAATCGACTTGGCGTGGGGATCCACATCCTTCAGGTTCTCACCATCATAGACCCGCATCTTGGAGTAGATGCTGGAATTCTCCGGTTCCTTGAGGCGAGTCAGGGTCGAGAACTGGGCCAGCATGTGCAGGGTATCCGGTGCGCAATGGGCGTCGCGCAGACTGGAATTGCGCAGCAGCTTTTCGTAAATCTGCATTTCTTCGGTGACACGCAGGCAGTAAGGCACCTTGACGATATAGACCCGGTCGATAAAGGCCTCGTTGTTCTTGTTGTTCTTGAAGGTATGCCACTCTGCTTCATTGGAGTGGGCCAGAACGATCCCGTCGAAGGGAATCGCGCCCATGTGTTCCGTGCCGTTGTAATTGCCTTCCTGGGTTGCTGTCAGCAATGGATGCAGCACCTTGATCGGTGCCTTGAACATCTCCACGAATTCCAGAATACCCTGATTGGCCCGGCACAGCCCGCCGGAGAAGGAGTAGGCATCCGGATCATCCTGGGAGAAGTCTTCCAGCTTGCGGATGTCCACCTTGCCCACCAGGGCCGAAATGTCCTGGTTGTTCTCGTCGCCCGGCTCGGTCTTGGCCACGCCCACCTGATCCAGAATCGAAGGATAGCGTTTGACCACCCGGAACTGGCTGATATCGCCGCCGAATTCATGTAACCGTTTTACCGCCCAGGGAGACATGATGGTGCGGATATAGCGGCGTGGGATGCCGTATTCCTCTTCCAGGATGGGAGCATCTTCCTCCGGATCAAACAGGGACAGGGGAGAGTCGTTCACCGGGGAGCCCTTGATGGCGTAGAAGGGCACTTTCTGCATCAGCGCCTTGAGCTTTTCCGCCAGGGAAGATTTGCCGCCCCCCACCGGGCCCAGCAGATACAGAATCTGTTTCTTTTCTTCCAGCCCCTGGGCCGCATGGCGGAAGTAGCTGACGATATTCTCGATGACCTCTTCCAGGCCGTAGAACTCGTCGAAGGCAGGGTAACGACGGATGACCTTGTTGGAGAAGATGCGTGACAGGCGGGGGTCCTTGGCAGTGTCGACCATCTCCGGCTCGCCGATGGCCATGAGCATGCGTTCGGGGGCGGTGGCGTAGGCGCTGGGATCGCGCTTGCACAGCTCCAGGTATTCTTCCAGCGACATCTCTTCCTGCTGGGTGCTCTCAAACCGGGCCTGGTAGTGGCTGATAATGCTCATGCCTGCTTCCTCCTGGCGGAACCAACAATGGTCACAACAAAACTACATGGGGTACGTGTCCTTGGTAGATGCCTTGATCACTTTTCTCATTAATAAAAAAAGTCGTGTAAATAAAAAATGAAAATGGGGATTCGTGTGCGCAGGGCTGACCGTGCAGTCACGTCTTTAGCATGTAGCCAAACGGCCGATGAAGTCAAAGCGGAAGGAAATTTTTTTTTGCAGAAAAAGGACGAAGTGTGGCGAATGTCTGACAGGCCGGGAGGCGGTCGGTCACAAGGGGGAAACGGAAGGACGGAATGCAGCCGGCAGGGCCTTGCCTGCCGGTGCCGGGGATCAGCAGTGACAGGCGAAGCGGGTCAGGTCGTCCAGGCGCAAGGCGGTGAGGCTGCCACCCCAGACACAGCCGGTATCCAGGGCGTCGACGCCGGCCACGTGGGTATTGCCTTCCAGTGCCGCCCAGTGGCCAAACAGGATACGGGTATCCGTCACCTGACGATCCGGGTGCTGGAACCAGGGCATAAAGCCCGCTGGGGGGGCATCGGCTTCCCCCTTGGTGGCCAGATCCAGTTCGCCGGCCAGGTTCACAAAACGCATGCGGGTAAAGTGATTGGTGATGACGCGCCAGCGCTCCGGGCCTTGCAGCGCGTCGTCCCAGCCGGCCGGCTGGTTGCCGTACATGTGGGCAAAATATTCGCCTACCTGTGGCCCACGCAGTACCTGCTCCACTTCCCGGGCCCGCTCCCGGGCTTGCGACAGTGTCCACAGTGGCGGAATGCCCGCATGGGTCATCACTGCCTGGTGTTCCGGGATATCAATCAGTAACGGACAATCCTGCAGCCAGCCCAGCAGGGCGTTGCGGTCAGGGGCCTCGAGGATATCCGTGAGAGTGTCCTTGCGACGGCTGTCGGTGCTCCCCTGGGCCACGGCCAGCAGATGCAGGTCGTGATTGCCCAATACCGTATGCACATTATCGCGTAGCGCGTAAACACGGCGCAGGGTCCCCAGGGAGTCCGGCCCCCGATTGACCAGATCGCCGGCCAGGAACAGCCGGTCACGATCGGCATTAAATCCGATCCGCTCCAGCAGGCAGTCGAACGGCGCCAGGCAGCCCTGCAGATCGCCGATGGCGTAATCGCTCAAGAGTTGCCTCCGCCTTGGATGCCGGGGTTAATGCAGTGCATGGGGCACCGCCAGGGTGAACATGGGGATTTCTGCATCGAAGTGAGTGCCATCTTCTCCAATCATCTGGTAACTGCCGCGCATGCTGCCAACCTCGGTTTCCAGGATGGCGCCGCTGGTATAGGAAAATGTCTGGCCCGGCGCGATATGGGGCTGTTCGCCGATAACGCCTTCGCCGTGGACTTCCTGGACACGGTCCTCGCCGTCGGTGATCACCCAGTGGCGGGTGAGCAGGCGGGCACTGACGGTGCCTTCATTGCGAATGGTGATGTGATAGGCAAACACCCAGCGCTGGCTGTCCGGATCGCTCTGATCGGCAAGGAATTCGGTTTCCACCGAGACCTGAATATTGTGGCGCGGGCTCATGATTGCTCCGTTGATGTGATTCTCGCTGAAGGGTGATGCCACCCGATGCCGGTTACCCGGCGGGCGCTGACGTGACAGAGTGGCCCGTTAGGCGTTGCCTGCCCCGGGGCAGGTGAGATTGGCCAGGGTCACATAGTCCGCCACGGTGAGCTGGTCCGGGCGCAGACCGGCGTCGATGCCTGCCTGTTCGAACTGCTCCAGCGTTACCTGGGATTTTAGACTATTGCGGATGGCCTTGCGTCGTTGAGTGAAGGCCTGGGCCACCAGTCGGCGCAGGTGCTCTTCATCGTTTGCCGGATGGGGCGGGCTGGCGTGGGGAATCAGGCGCACCACGGCGGAATCCACCTTGGGCGGCGGGCTGAAGGCGCCCGGTGGCACAAAGAACAGATAGTCCGCCTGACAATGGTACTGGACCATGATCGACAGGCGCCCCCAGTCCCGGGTGCCGGGGCTGGCGGTGAGCCGGTCCACCACTTCCTTCTGCAACATGAAGGTCATGTCGCTGATGGCGTCCGCCTGGCTGAGCAGGTGGAAGATCAGCGGGGTGGAAATGTTGTAGGGCAGGTTGCCGATGACCCGCAGCGGCTTGTCCGCCGGTTTCAGGGTGCGGAAGTCGAAGCGCAGGGCATCGCTTTCATGGATGGTCAGGCGTTCCGGGCTGTTTTCCTGGCGCAGCAGGGCAATCAGGTCCCGGTCCAGTTCCACCACGTGCAGGTGAGGTATCTCTTCCAGCAGCGGGTAGGTAAGCGCGCCACGGCCAGGGCCGATTTCCACCAGGGTGTCGTCCTGCTGCAGCCCCAGGGTGCGCACCATGCGGTCCACCAGGTTGCGGTCATGCAGGAAGTGCTGGCCGAAACGTTTGCGGGTGCGATGTTCTGTCATGTGGCGGCAAGCTCCAGAGCGAGTCGGGTGGCGGCGATCAGGCTGCCGGCCTTGGCCGTGCCGGTGCCAGCCAGGTCGAAAGCGGTGCCATGATCCACCGAGGTGCGGATAAAGGGCAGCCCCAGGGTAATGTTGATGGCTTCGCCAAAGCCGGCGTACTTGAGGACGGGCAAACCCTGATCGTGGTACATGGCCAGCACCGCATCATGTTTTGCCAGCAGGTCCGGCTGGAAGGCGGTATCCGCCGGCAGTGGGCCGGTGAGGGCCATGCCCTGGCCGCGCAGGGCTTCCAGGGTGGGAATGATCACGTCCAGTTCCTCGCGGCCCAGGTGACCCCCTTCGCCGGCATGGGGGTTGAGCCCGAGCACCAGAATACGGGGTTCATCAATGCGGTACTTGCCGATCAGGTCGTTGCGCAGAATGGTCAACGTGCGGGTCAGGCTGTCTGCGGTGATTGCCCGGGGCACCTGACTGAGTGGCAGATGGGTGGTGACCAGGGCCACGCGCAGTTCGCGGGCGGTGAGCATCATGACTACCTGGTCCACCCCGGCCTGCTCGGCGAGAAACTCGGTATGGCCGGTGAAGGCCGGGTCGGCCCCTTCGCAAATCACGTTCTTGGCCACCGGGGCGGTCACCATGGCCGCAAAGGTGTTGTCCAGGCAGCCCTGGGCGGCGCGGGTCAGCAGGGTGAGCGTGCCGCTGGCGGTGGCCGGGTCCGGCTGGCCGGCAGTGACCGGCGCCCCAGCCGGGGTGTGCCATACCGGCAGGGTGCCGGGCGCCAATGGTTGCCCGGGTTGCCAGTCGGAGAGGGTGACCGTCAGGCCGAGCCGGGAGGCTCGGTCTTTCAGGACGTCACGGTCACCGATGGCAACCAGCGGGGCATCCGGGAAGGAGGCCGGCAGGGTCAGCACCAGGTCGGGGCCGATGCCTGCCGGGTCTCCGCAGGTGATGGCGATGGGACGCTCTGGCGTCAGACGTCCGGCGTCAGACGCCAGACTCATAAGCGGATATCCACGTAGGACTCGCTGCGCTGCTCCTGCAGCCAGGTTTCCAGCTCTTCTTCGAAGCGTCGTTTCTGCAGGGCCTGGGTGGCCTGCATACGGCGGAATTCCTCGCTCATGTCCGCATCGCGGGTAGCGTCCACGCGCAGGAAGTGCCAGCCGAACTGGCTTTCAAAGACCGGCGACAGTTCCCCCATCGGGGTATTGAGCATCATGTCCTCGAATTCCGGCACCATCTCGCCCTGGGTGATCCAGCCCAGTTCGCCGCCGTTGCGGGCGCTGCCCGGATCATCGGAATGTTCTGCGGCCACCGTGGCAAAGTCCTGCTTGCCCTCGGCAATGCTGTCATGCAGGCGAATGGCCTTGTCGCGGGCCTCCTCGGCACTGATCAGGGCGTCGGGTTTGATCAGAATGTGGCGAACCTGATACTGGGTGACTACTTTCTCGACACCGCCCTTGCGGTCCATCAGCTTGAGAATGTGGAAGCCGGCGCCGGAGCGCAGGGGCGGGGAAATCTCGCCCTTGTCCATGTCGATGGCGGTTTCCGCAAACAGGCTGGGCCACTGGGCCGCCGGGCGCCAGCCCAGGTCGCCCCCTTCCAGCGCCTTGGGGCCATCGGATTCAGCGGTGGCCAGCTGCTGGAAATCGCTACCCTTGTTCAGCCGTTCCACAATGCCTTCGGCCTTCTGGCGGGCGGCCTGCACCACCTCCGGGCTGGCACCGGCAGGGACGCGTACCAGGATGTGCCCCAGACGAAAATCGGCTTCGAACATTTGCTTGCCCATTTCCGAACTCAGGAAACGGTCCACTTCCCGGTCGGTAATGCGGATGCGCGACGCCACGCTGCGCTGTTGCAGACGGGAAATCAGCATGTCCTCACGGATCTGTTCACGGAACTGGGCCCAGTTGTAGCCATCCTGGCGCAGGGCGCCGGCGAAATCTTCCAGGGTCATGCCGTTCTGGCGGGCAATGCCGGCCAGGGCCTGGTTGAGGGTGGCGTCATCCACCTTGATACCGGCCCGGTCGGCGAGCTGCAGTTGCAGGCGCTCCAGGATCATACGGTCGAGGACCTGCTCGCGCATCACCGCCGGGGGTGGCAATGGCTGGCCCTTTTCCTGGAACTGCAGGGCAATAGTGCTGATGCGTTCATCCAGCTCGCTGGCCATGATGGCGCCGTCGTTGACCACGGCCACAATGCGATCGAGCATCTGCACCTTGGCATGGGACCAGACCGGCACCATCAGCGCGACCATGGTCAGCAGGCCAAGCAGAGTGTGTCTGGCGTGCAGGGTTGTCTTAATCATACTGTCTCCTGTATCCCGGAATACTGCGCTCCAGCAGGGCATCCACCTGGCCGCCGAAGCCACCCAGGCCGACCATCTGGATCTGTAACCAGATGGTGCTGTCCGCCTCCAGATCGCCGTCGCCGTCATCGTCCACCAGCTCCCGCTGACTCAGCAGGCGCAGTTTCCAGCAGCAATTGCGGTATTCGGCCCCGGCGATGGTTTCCAGAGTGCGCTTGTTTTCCAGGTCGTACATCCAGCGGCCCACCATGCGCCAGTGGCGATGTATTGGCAGGATGCCGCTGATTTCCGATTCGCGGATGTCGTCTTCGGGGCGGTCGTGATAACCCAGATTGACCACCCGGCGTTCCCGGTCGTTGTAACCGATCTGGAAGCTGGAGCGTTCCCGCTCGTTTTCTTCCAGATCCCATTGGGCTTCAGTGTAGAGGTACCAGTCGCGGGCAAAGTTCCATCGGGCGTCGCCCACCAGTGGTGTCTGGTCATCGGTGGGGTCTTCCACGGTCTGTTCGGTGGTTACCTTGCGATCTTCGAAGTAGAACCCCTGGGCCACCCGCAGCCGCAGCTGTTCCCGGCCGGTGGCATCATGGAGGAAACGGCTGGTCAGGCCCAGCGCCAGTTTTTCCTCATCGCCGATGCGGTCATAGCCGATAAAACGGTTTTCCCGGAACAGGGAGTTGTAGGAAAAGGTGAGCTCGCGGCTGTCAAAGTTGGGCAGGAAGTCCTGATTCTTGTAGGCCACCTTGTTGACGAACAGACGCGGTTCCAGGGTCTGGGTGTAATCCTCGCCGAGCCAGCGGCTGGGGCGCTCGAAGAACAGACCGGAGTCCAGGCTGGCGCCCCAGGTAGTGATATCCGGATTGTCCTCGGCGTTGGCGTCCACGCTGTCCAGCTCATAACGGGTGTGATATAGCCGGGCGCGGGGTTCCAGATAGCCCCAGGGCTTCTGCAGGCGCAGGTTCAGGGCCGGGGCCGCGTGGGCGCGCAGGCCGGTGGCCTTGCCGCTGTCATCGGAACCGCTGCGCTCGAAGGAGGTGATGTCCGACAGCCACAGACCCTTGAGAGGGCCATACAGGGTGGGATCGCCGGTGAGCTGCAGCTGGGGCAGACGGCGGTAGGGCAGGTCCTGATCCTCCAGGGTCGGGTCGATGGTCTGCCAGGACTGCATGCGCCCCAGTACCTGCCAGGTGCGACCGTAATAGCGGGCTTCCGCCAGTCGGGGCAGGTGCGTCTGGGAGCTGATCTCCAGACCGGTATCCAGATCCTTGAAGTAGAAGTCGTCCGACACATAGTTGAAGTCGGTCTTCAGGTTCCAGCGGTTGATATTGCCCCGGTGGCTCCAGCGGGCCACCTGGCGGTCTTCATCGTCAAACTTGCGGTCGTTGAACAGCACCCCGTAGCTGATGTCGCCTTCGCCCCAGGGCGTCAGATAGCGGAATTCGGAGTCCACCCCTTCGCCGCGGCCATCAATAAAGCGGGGCCCGATGGTGGCATCCAGCTGTGGGTGGATGTTCACGTAGATCGGTTGGGTAATATCCAGGCCGCCGCTGCTGTCGCCGATGGCGATGGTGGGGAACAGCAGGCCGGTCTTGCGCCGGTCATCAATGGGGAAGGTCAGCCAGGGCAGCCAGAAAATCGGCATGCTTTTGACTTTCAGCACCACATTGTTGGCTTCGCCCCAGCCCTTTTCCCGGTCCAGGAAAATCCGCTCCCCTTCCAGTGACCAGCCATTGGAGCCTGGCGCACAGGTGGTATAGGAGCCACGGGTAATGGTGGTGGTGGTCTCATTGAGGAAGATGTAGTCGGCGCTGCCCCGTGCGGCGGTGTTGAACAGGGAATAGCGCACCCCCAGCAGGCTGCCTTCCTTGCGGCGGGTCTGGCCGCTCATGCTGGAGGCAATAAAGGTGGCCTGGTCGCTTTCCAGACGCATGCCGTTTTCCAGCTGGAACTTGCCCGTGGCCTGGTCCAGTTGGGCGCTGTCGGTGGTAATGCGGCTGCCGGGCTGTTCGATCAGCACGTCGCCATCCAGCTCGATCAGGCCATTCTGCGACATGGTGGAGTGGTCAGCGGTGACCACGGTGTCGCTGCCTTCCACAGGAATGCCCACGGCGGGGTTATAGTAGATGCCGCCACACCATTCCGGAATGCTGCGCTGTTGCACGGCGGGGAACGTGGCCATTTCTTCGCGGTCAACCCAGTTGAGGTCGTTGTCCGCGGTACTGGTGCCTGCCAGAAGCAGCAGGCCAGGGATCAGAATTCGTTGTACGGGCAGTGGCATCGGCTGCTCAGAACAGGTAAAAAGGCCGTTTTGCACCGCGCGGATAACTGGCGCGGTAAAAGCGGCAGTGTAATGGAACAAGGAAGGCAATGCAGCCTGATAAAAGTAATTCTCACGTAGATCTGCGTAAGCAGGCTCTCGATCAGTGGGTAAGCGCTCACATTGGCGCTGAGCTGGCGGGTGTGCCGGCCTCTGCGGACGCCAGCTTTCGCCGCTATTTCCGTTATCAGCACGATGGCCGCAGCCTGATCGCCATGGATGCGCCACCGGCCCAGGAAGATTGCCGCCCCTTTATTGATGTGGCCCGGCGTCTTCAGCGTGCCGGCCTGCATGTGCCGGAAATCGTTCATCAGGATCTGCAGCAGGGCTTCCTGTTGCTCACCGACATGGGCAATGAGACCTGGCTCACCGCCCTCAATGAGGGTAATGCGGATGCCTGGTACAGCGCCGCCATCGACACCCTGATTACCCAGCAATTGCATACCGATGTGGCCGGTCTGCCGGTCTATGACGAGGCCCTGCTGCAGCGGGAACTGGAGCTGTTCCCCCAATGGTACCTGTTTCGCCACCGGGAAAAGGTGGTCACCGGCGAGCTGCGCCAGCGTCTGGACCGGGTGTTTACCGTGCTGATCGAATCGGCCCTGGCCCAGCCGCAGGTGTTCGTGCACCGGGACTACATGCCCCGCAACCTGATGGTGTCCGACCCCAACCCCGGGGTGCTGGACTTCCAGGACGCGGTGGCCGGGCCCATCAGTTATGACGTGATCAGCCTGTTCAAGGATGCCTTTATCAGCTGGCCGGAAGCGCGGGTGCTGGGTTGGCTGCGGGAGTATTTCGACAAGGCCACCGCCGCAGGCCTGCCGGTGCCGGCGGAGTTCGATACCTTCCTGCGCGATTGCGACCTGATGGGCGCCCAGCGCCATCTCAAGGTGATCGGCATCTTTGCGCGCATCTGCCACCGGGACGGCAAACCCAAATACCTGGGCGATGTAGCCCGGTTCTTCGCCTACCTGCGCACCGTCATCGCCCGCCGTCCGGAGCTGGCGGACCTGGAATGGATCCTGGATCAGCTCGAGGACAACGAGTGAAGGCGATGATCCTGGCCGCCGGCTACGGCAAGCGCATGCGGCCCCTCACCGATCACACCCCCAAGCCCCTGCTGCAGGCGGGGGGCAAGGCGCTGATCGAATACCACATCGAGAAACTGCGCGATGGGGGCATCGATTCCCTGGTGATCAACACCGGCTGGCTGGGCGACCGGCTGGCCGCCACCCTGGGCGATGGTCGGCGCTTTGGCATTCCCATCGTCTATTCCCATGAAGGTACCCCGCTGGAAACCGCCGGCGGCATTCGCCGGGCGCTGCCCTTGCTGGGGGATGCTCCCTTTGTGCTGGTCAACGGCGATATCTGGACCGACTTTGACCTGTCCCGGTTGGTGACCGAGCGGCCCGACCCGGTGCATCTGGTGCTGGTGGATAACCCGGACCACCACCCGGGTGGGGATTTTCATCTGACAGAGGGGGGGCGGGTGCGCGATAATGACGAACCCAGGCTGACCTATGCGGGCATCGGGCGGTTCGATCCGGCCCTGTTCCGGGGTCTGCCCGATGGCGAAGCGAAACTGGCGCCGCTGCTACGCGCCGCCATGGCCGACGATGCTGTCAGCGGTGAGCACCACCCGGGTCAATGGTGGGACATCGGCACCCCGGAGCGCCTGGAGGAACTGGATCGGTTACTCAAGAGCCCCTGATCCAGCGCCGAAAATGGTTTTGTAGGAGCGTCGCTGGCGGCGCGATCACTGGGTTTCGAGTTGCGAGCAACGCGTTTCGAAAGGCCAAACCGGCGCTTTTGATTTTGCTTTTCGCCACTCGAAACTCCTTACTCGCAACTGTCTTTACTGAGGAATCTTCATGCCCAAGCAGGATTATCTGATCGCCCCCTCCATTCTCGCGGCCAACTTCGCCCGTCTCGGGGAAGAATGCGATAACGTGCTGGCCGCCGGGGCGGACGTGATCCACTTCGACGTGATGGACAACCACTACGTGCCCAACCTGACCATCGGCCCCATGGTCTGCAAGGCCCTGCGCGACCACGGCATCACCGCCCCCATCGACGTGCACCTGATGGTCAGCCCGGTGGACGACCTGATCGGCATGTTCGCCGAGGCCGGCGCCAGCTACATCACCTTTCACCCGGAAGCCAGCCAGCACGTGGATCGCTCCCTGCAACTGATCAAAAGCTACGGCTGCAAAGCTGGCCTGGTGCTCAATCCGGCCACCCGTCCTGACTGCCTGGAATACGTCATGGACAAGCTGGACATGATCCTGCTGATGAGCGTGAACCCGGGCTTCGGTGGCCAGAAGTTCATCCCCTCCACCCTGGACAAGACCCGCGCCGTGCGCCAGATGATCGATGCCAGCGGCTACGACATCCGTCTGGAAGTGGATGGCGGCGTCTCTGAAAAGAACATCCGTGACGTGGCCGCCGCCGGCGCCGACACCTTCGTGGCGGGCTCCGCCATCTTCGGCAAGGACGACTACGCCGCCGTCATCCAGCAAATGCGCGAGGAGCTGGCGCAGGCCTGAGGGCCTACACCGCTCAGGAGGGAACCGAATGGCCCTGCCGCTGCCTTATCCCTCCATGCGCTACGCGACCCTGCTATTCACCTGTCTGATGCTCCTGCTGGCCGGCTGTGCCAGCAGGTCGCCCGTTGCCCCGGAATCCATGACCGAGGCTCCGGCGGCAATCCGTGCCAAGCAGAAAGCCCGCTCAGGCAATAGCGCCCCGGATTTGCAGGCCCAGCAGGAAATGGATGCACTGGTGGCAGACGTGATGGCCGAAGTGCCACCCCTGCGCGTGTCCCTGGAAGCCCAGCACGAAGACTGGAAAGGTGTTCCCTACCGCTACGGCGGCTTGAGTCCTCGCGGCGTGGACTGCTCCGGTTTTGTCTATCTCACCTTCCTGTCCCGCCTGGGCATGGAAGTGCCGCGCACTACCACTGAATTGCTGCAAAGTGGCGAAAAGGTCAAACGTGACGAGATTCAGGTGGGCGACCTGGTGTTCTTCCGCACCGGCCCCGGTAACCGCCATGTGGGCATCTACATGGGCAACGGCGATTTCTTGCATGCGTCCTCCAGCCAGGGCGTCATGACGTCCTCCCTGAGTAATCCTTATTGGCATCGGCGGTACTGGCAGGCTCGGCGGTTAGCCGGTTTGTAATACGCGCCATCTCGTGCGCGCCTGGCGTTACCGCACCTAACCCCTCTGCCAAACGAGTAGGGTGCACTGAGCCTAAGGTGAACTGCACCATTTCCCGCCCACGCGGTGCAGTTCGCCCCAGGCTCAGTGCACCCTACGCAAACCGCAATTCATCCGTTGTGCCCGAAACCTTCCACTTATTGTCGGCCTGATATGTGGCCACTGCACCGCCCGTTTTCACCCACGCGCAAGTTGGATTTGTAGGATATGACTTACATATTTTTTTAAGTTGCTGAGATAAAGTGAATTTTCATTTGCATAGCAGTGCGGGTTGCGCTGCGTTTTTTGCGCGATTTTTTTGGGGAGATTCATGCGTTTCTTGGTTTTTTTGTAGCATTCCTTGCTGGTTGTTCGACTTCGCCAGCGATGAATAACCGGGTTCAGCAATTCAATGCCGCACAGGAAGCGCAATACTCACCTACACGGGCAGAGCTTAAGGAGCTTCCGGGTGGCGTCTCCAATCTAGAGTTCGGAGTCTGGGCGGGTGTTCCCGGCGAGTCTGCGGCTAACGCAGCGTACCGGAAAAGAATTTTCGATAGCTTTAGAACCCAATGTGGTTTTGACGAAAGCCAATTGAAGGAGGTGCGGATTGTTAAGCATGATCCTCCAATCTGGTACGAAGTTTGGGTATTTAATAATCCAGAGTCTCAGCGCCCTGATAATACATCCGGCCTTTCCGTGGTCATGAGATTTAATCCAATGACAAATATTACCAACACCTCCTTCCGTGGGGATTGTGATTGATGGGGGTTGAGGGAAGGGGAAATGAAGGCCTGCCTTGTTGCTAGTCGCTTATTGTTTTTTATAAATGGAGGTGATCATGAAGGTTTCAATTTTTGGGGTTTTGTTGTCTGGATCCCTTTTTATGTGCAGTCATGCCTTTGCTGAATATTCCGGTAAGGGTGGTATGGCAGCATATGATATTAGTTCTGAGGTTTATGAATACCATTACAAACATGGTTTTACGGGGGAGGATGCTATGGGCTGGGACCCTAATCTACAGTACGCCTGGTCAAGAGTTGGTGCCGCGATGACCTGCAATGTTGATATGGATAAGGCGCTAGTTTTAAAGGGGCTGAGTAATGAATTTGGCAATGATCCATTTATTCATGACATGAACGGCGTTGGCTTTCATCATATGCAAAGCAAGAATATTGAAGGTTTTTGCTCGCCAGAGCGCGTTGATGAGATTAAGGATTTGATTCCGAATATGGAGGCCGGAGAGTTTCCTGAGAAATTCTAAAAAAACGGGATTGAAAATTGTGAACACGGGGCCGTAATAACATTGGGTCAGGTCTCCCAATCCCCATCAGCCTGGAAAATGGTTGGCATGCAGCTGTTGGCTAAATGAAGATAGTGGTAATCATATGCATCCGATTTTTCTGTATTGCCTGGGAATGCTTTTCGCTTGGGTGCTGTTGGAGTTTCTGGCGAGAAGCGGCCTGATGGCGTCTTCAAATGCAGCCTTGATGCTTGCTTTGGGTGTCATGCTGGCCATCGTTAGTTTGGTTGATTGGCAGCTGAATAGTCCTATGGTAAATGCTAGGACGGGTGACAATGTGACACTGGACGATTACATTGAGATTAATGGAGTAGTGGTTGTGTTTGCATTTTTAGTGTCAATTATTCTTGAGGTCAGGAAAAGACAGAGTGGGAAATAAGGGAAAATGTGACTGGGGCATGCCTTAGGGCACTGTGGCAGGTCTTTCCTTTCCCAAAGCGTGTGGCAGTCAGCCCTCTGAAAGCTTTCCCAAAACCCGACTAATATTTTCCCCCGCAGACACTTCGAATCGCTCGCTTAAGTCAGCCGTGTGGTAAAGCGCCCCCTGACCCAGAAAACCCTCCAGCACCGCACTCCGCCCTTTCCGAAACACCGCCTCCGGGGTCGGGAATGGGGTCGGGCCTCCCATTTCCCATTAAACCTAAGCCTGGGAAATAGTATACCTGACCCTCAATGGCTGCACTCGCTATTGTTGTGCTGCAAGATCCATAGAGCGTGAAATGAACTCTACTGCCTGACCATGTAGCTTTGGCCAATTTCGAAGCTCTGGTGTATGAAACTTGAATTCATAACCAAGCTGACGGTCTGGAAGAGTGCCTATCATTTTGCAAAAGCCCTGGAATCGGCCCAGACACTCAATCCTGAATTCTGTGTCGCCGCGGACAAAGTAATACCAAGAGGAGTCCGCTGTTAGCTGCTTCCGATATACTTTATATTCGCCATATTTATCCCAGAGGCCAGTATCTTTCGTCTTTTCATCTAAGCCATAATCAAAATAGCGCGTCCCAAGTAGATAAATTTCACCATGAAAGCGCTCCTCTTTTTCCCAGTGTTCCTTGCAAGCATTCCAACCTGGTAGACATAAATGCACGTTTATTTTTCGGGCTTCTCTCTTTTTTCGCAGGCTAGGAACCCAGCTAGAGTCAGAGTCTTCAAGACATGCGTCAGAGATCAAAAAGCTAGCCTCTCTCCTGTCGGCGCAAGCGGTCTTGACACATTGGTTTTCTACATTCGTGTAAGCCGCGCAGTAGCCAATCGAAATTGGCTTGGCCTGCCCCGATAGACAATCGTAATGAAGCGCCTCTGAATCATCTGCAGCTTGGCTTTCTAATGGCGCCCCCAAATACAAGACGATCAGTAGTGGCTGAGCGAAGCGCCAGCGGTTACTCCTTTTCATTATCAATTTTTTCCTGCGTGGCTTTAAATTTAGCAACTCTGATTGACTGGGCCACAAATTGATCCAGTGACGCCATCAAGGCCTGCCAGTCATAATCCTGGAATCTTCCTGGATAAGTCAGTCGATAGCTGACGCTTTTCCCCGCATTCGCTTCGATATGACAAAGGGACCAGCCAGGCTCACTTTCACTGCAACTGCCATGGAACAATTTTCCCTTCCGGGAAAAGAAATATATCCGCCTACCTTTCTTGTAAAAAGAAAATGGGCCAATGTCCCTAAGGTACTCACCTTTCATGGCCGACATCTGAAGACCATGAGTTATTTCATCCCGTCTAGGGAACTGATAGCGAACAAATAATGCGCCATATTCCTGGCACGGCAAGGCCTGCCCGGGACAGAATACCATCACAGGAAAATCGCCATTTCCACTAAACATTGACGTCCCTGTAACCTCTTCCTGATAGAGGCAGTTTTTGTTAATAGCCAGCGAGGAATAGTGTTTTTCTTTGTAAGATATATCTCTAACAATTAGGTCGCCTTCTAGACACTCCTGTAGTGCAACAGCGTACTCGTCATTAATTCCTCGACTTTGGCATGCGCTTAGCAAAATTAAAAATGACAGCATAGCCAGCAATGATTTCATTTTATTTTCCCCTGAGTCGCCTCTCCCGGAGCGAGACATGTAATAACAGAATCCGCTGCTGAAAGTGGAAACATTCATGCCTATTATCGCAGCGCTGTAAATCCTATTTGCTTGTAAGCTATTTCTTACATGGTGTTTTTGGAGGCTATTGCGGGCTCATCGTTGGGCGATCCGTGGGCAGCTCGCGAGCTTCCCAAAGCGGGCTGCCACTCAGTCCTCGGAAAGCGTCCCCAAAGCCCGGCTAAGGTTGTTGCGCGCCGACACTTCCAGTTGCTCCCTCAACTCTACCGTGTGATAAATCACAGCCTGATCCAGAAAACTCTGCAACACCGCACTACGCCCTTTCCGAAACGCTTCTTCCGGCACAAACTCATATTCCTGCCGAATCCACCCTTCATACCGGTCATACAACTCAACATCTGCCCCAAGAATACTCAGGTCGATATCCTGCAGCAGGGCCATGTCCGGGTCCGTGGGTGGGTGCGGGTGGATGGTGGCCAGGATGAGTTCGTGTACTCGGGCGCGCTGTTGGTCGGTCAGCGTGCTATCAGCAAACTGCTGGGCAAACCAGTCTGCACTGCGAGCTTCGTTATCGCTGGCGCGGGGATCGTAAATCACATCGTGGGCCCACAGGGCCAGTTCCAGGCAAAGGGGATCTGCGGCGAGATGGCGATAGTGGTCTAGCCATCCGAGGCAGGCGGCGATGTGGTCCAGGGTGTGATAGTGGCGATGGGGTTCGCTGTAGTGGGTGGTGAGTTGTTGCCAGGTGGACTCCGGGTCAGGGAGTAGCGGGGCGACGACGGCCCGCCATCGTTGGTGCAGGGCTGACGCGGTGGTCATCCAGCTTCCTCCAGCGGCTTCCCATCTTCATCCACAAAACGCACATCCCGCACGGTGAGGGTCTGACCCTGCTGGTTCTGGACGGTAACCGGCGCCAGCGGCTCTCCGGTCTGGCGGTCCACCAGCTGCATGCTGTCTTTCTCGCCATTCCAGCGTTCGCTCCACTGGCGCAGGGCGGTGACTACCGTAAACAGGTCGCGGCCCTTGTCGGTGAGGCGGTATTCGTAGCGCTTGCCGTGCTCGCCCACGTCCACGCGCACCATGACGCCGTTGTCCACCAGCCGGGTCAGGCGGTTGCAGAGGATGTTCTTGGCTATGCCCAGGTTGTGCTGGAAATCCACAAAGCGGCGGGTGCCCAGCATGGCCTGCTTGACCACCAGCAGGGACCACCAGTCACCAACCTCATTGAGGGCGCAGGCCACCGAGCAGCCCATTTCATCGAAGCGTTTGCGTGTCATGGGTGGCATTGTACGCCAGAAAGGTTGCATAACGAAACCAAATAAGGTTTTATAACGCAACCAAATTGAGGGCCGTCGATTGGTGGCCTCGCTGATTCTGTTGTTTTTTATCGCGCTCGCTTGAGCGCCAGAGTGAAACAAAATTCGGGAGAGTAACAATGAGTGGTTCCCTGGACAGTCTGCTGCGCCCTTTTGCGCACAAATCCCTGAACCTGCGTAACCGGGTGGCCATGGCCCCCATGACCCGCACCTTCTCGCCGGGCTATGTGCCCAATGACGAGGTGGTGGGTTACTACCGCCGCCGAGCCGAGGGTGAGGTGGGCCTGATCATCACCGAAGGCACCTTTGTGGGCCACAAGGCGGCCAACGGCTATGAGCGGGTGCCGGCCATTTATGGCGATGCCGCCATGGCGGGCTGGAAGAAGGTGGTGGATGCGGTCCACGAGGCTGGTGGCCAGATCATCCCGCAGCTCTGGCACGTGGGCTCGGTGCGCAAGCCCGGGATTGGTCCGGACAAGGACGTGCCCGGGCATTCGCCGTCCGGCCTGTTCAAGCCGGGCAAGGAAAATGGCCACGCCATGACCCATGAGGATATCCAGGACGTGGTGCAGGCTTTTGCTGACTCCGCCAGGGCCGCCAAAGCGGTGGGCTTTGACGGGGTAGAGATTCATGGTGCCCACGGCTATCTGCTGGACCAGTTCTTCTGGGAAGGCACCAACCAGCGCGATGACGAGTACGGTGGCTCCATCGAGAACCGCGCCCGCTTCGGCGTGGAGATCGTCAAGGCGGTCCGTGAAGCGGTAGGTGAGGAGTTCGCCATTGTGCTGCGCTTTTCCCAATGGAAGCAGCAGGATTACGACGCCAAGCTGGCCGAGAACCCGGAAGAGCTGGAGCGCTTCCTGATGCCGTTCGTGGAAGCCGGCGTGGATATTTTCCATGCCTCCACACGACGTTTCTGGCTGCCGGAGTTCGAGGGTTCCGACCTGAACCTGGCCGGCTGGACCAAGAAGATCACCGGCAAGCCCACCATTTCCGTGGGCAGCGTGGGTCTGGATGGGGATTTCCTGAACAGCCCGGAAGGCATGGGCGGTACCGCCAACCCGGCGGCGCTGGATGAGCTGACCCGACGCATGGATAACGACGAGTTCGACATGATCGCCGTGGGCCGGGCGCTGCTGCAGGACCCGAACTGGCTGCTGAAGGTGAAGGAAGGGCGTGAGGAAGAGATCGCGCCGTTTACCAAGAAGGCGTTGGGAAGTTTGAGTTAAGAGCTACAAGCTCCAAGCTGCAAGCTACAACGCGGATCCGGGTTTGCCGGATCCGATAGGAAAGAGGCCGCGTCCAGAGTCTGGGTGCGGCCTCTTTGCGTTCTACGGAGCCGCTGTAGGAGCGCCTCTTGAGGCGCGAACCGAGCGACAGCGAGGAAAGGGCCAGAAATGGCACCCGATCCCGTATGGGGCTGACGGCGGGTTTCTGATCGTCCGCCGGACGATTCCGCGTTTACACGCGGTTCGCACCTCAAGAGGTGCTCCTACAGGTGGTTATTAATCCTCCCCCTGATCCACCAGGGTCTGGTTCACCGCCAACGCCAGCAGGGTGCAGATGACGCCGGAGAGCAAGTAGACGGTGACCGACAGCAGGCCGAATTTGGCGGACAGGCCCAGGGCCACCAGCGGAGCGAAGGCGGCGCCGAACAGCCAGGCGAAGTCGGAGGTCAGGGCGGCACCGGTGTAGCGGAAGCGGCGCTCGAAGTTGGCGGTGACGGTGCCGGAGGCCTGGCCGTAGGAAATCCCCAGCAGGGCAAAGCCGAGCAGGATAAAGGTGTCCTGCATGGCCGGGCTGCCCCCCATCAATAGCGGGGTGAGCAGGCTGAAGACGCCGATCACCGCCGCCAGGGCGCCCACGGTGGTGCGCTTGCCGATGCGCGCGGCGATCCAGCCGGAGCCGATGGTGGCAATAATGCCCACGATGCCGCCGACGATCTGTACGGTCAGCACCTGGCCGGTGGTCTGGCTGCCCTGCAGGGCGATCCAGGACAGCGGGAAGATGGTCACCAGGTGGAACAGGGCATAGCTGGCCAGGGCGGCGAAGGAGCCGATAAAGATGTTGTAGCCCTGCTTGCGCACCATCTCGGTGGTGCCGATGGGCTCCAGCTCGCTTTCTTCCAGGGCTTCGGTGTATTCCTCGGTGAGCACCAGACGCAGGCGGGCGAACAGGGCGACCACGTTGATGGCGAAGGCCACGAAGAACGGGTAGCGCCAGCCCCAGCCCAGGAAATCCGGGGCGCTCAGGCTGTTATAGAGAAACAGGAACAGGGCGCTGGCAATGACGAACCCCAGCGGCGCGCCCAGCTGACCGATCATGGCGTACCAGCTGCGCTTTTCCTTTGGCGCGTTCAGGGCCAGCAGCGACGGCAGACCATCCCAGGAGCCGCCGAAAGCCACCCCCTGCATGATACGGAACAGGGCCAGCAGGGTAATGGCGTAGCCACCCAGCTTCTCGTACCCGGGCAGGAAGGCGATGCCGGCGGTGGCGGTCCCCAGCAGGAACAGGGCTGCGGTGAGTTTGATGCCGCGACCCCAGTGGCGCTGGATCGTCATGAACAGGGCGGTACCGAAGGGCCGGGCCACAAACGCCAGGGCAAACAGGGAGAAGGAATAGAGCATGCCCTGTAGCGGGTCGGCGAAGGGGAAAAACACCTGCGGGAAGATCAGTACCGAGGCGATGCCATAGACAAAGAAGTCGAAGTATTCGGAAGTCCGGCCGATGACCACACCGACGGCGATTTCATTGGGCGCCACCGGGGCATGGCTGGAACCGTGGGACTGCTGGGGCTGGGACATGTTGTGCGCTCTTGTTCTGCCTGGGCTAAAGAGCCCGTTCAGTGATGGATGCGGATGTGTCTTCCCTGTAGGAGCCATGCTTGCATGGCGAACCGGGCTGGCACCTTTCGCCATGCAAGCATGGCTCCTACAGGGTTAGGGTCCACTCCCCTAGCACTTTAAGGCTATGGGACAAAATGTCCAATACCCGCTTCCCATTGCCTTGGCTAGAGTTCTCCTATCCCATAAGCCAACCAGAATAGCCGCCAATGCAAATATTCAAATACTTGCGTGGAGTGTCGCTGACGTTGCTTGTCGCTGCCCTGCTGTCGGGTTGCGATGCAGTCGTGATGTCCCCCTCTGGTGATGTGGCAGTGCAACAGCGGGACCTGCTTGTCTGGTCCACCATCCTGATGCTGCTGGTCATCGTTCCCGTCATCGTGCTGACGCTGTGGTTCGCCTGGCGTTATCGCGCATCCAATACCGAGGCCACCTACAAGCCTGACTGGACCCATTCCACCGTGCTGGAACTGGTGATCTGGGCGGTGCCGTTGCTGATCATCATCGCCCTGGGGGCGATGACCTGGGTGTATACCCACAAGCTGGACCCCTACCGGCCGCTGGATCGCATTGATGCCAGCACCCCGGTGCCGGCGGATCTGGAGCCGCTCACCGTGGAAGTGGTGGCGCTGGACTGGAAATGGCTGTTCATCTACCCGGAGCAGGGCATCGCCACGGTGAATGAGCTGGCGGCGCCGGTGGATCATCCGATCCGCTTCAAGATCACCGCGTCCACCATGATGAACTCCTTCTTCATCCCCGCCATGGCCGGGCAGATCTATGCCATGGCCGGCATGGAGACCAAGCTGCACGGCGTGATCAATGAGCCGGGCGTCTACCAGGGCTTCTCCGCCAACTACAGTGGTGCCGGCTACTCGCATATGAAGTTCCAGTTCCACGGGCTCAGCGAGGCAGATTTCCAGGCCTGGGTGGACAAGAACAAGGCCAGCGGCAATACCCTCAGCCGCGAGGTCTACAAGGAGCTGGAAGTGCCCAGCATCAAGGACCCGGTGACCCGCTATGGCAGCGTCGATCCGACCCTCTACCACGCCATTCTCAATCGCTGCGTGGACCCGGGCACCGTGTGCATGGAAGACATGATGTACCACAGCGGCCATGGCAAGCAGGAGGCGAGCGAAACGGGGCACGATGCCCACGCCGGCCATGCCCAGCATGGAGGCCACCATGAATAAGCCTGTTTACCTGAATACTGTCGCAGTAGGTGTCGCCCATGTTTGAAAACCTGGACCTGACCAAACTCATATTCGGACGTCTGACCTGGGACGCGATTCCGTTCCATGATCCGATCATTCTGGCTACCTTTGCGGTGGTGGCGGTAGGGGGTGTGGCCATGCTGGCGGCACTGACCCGCTACAAGCTGTGGGGCTACCTGTGGACCGAGTGGTTTACCTCCATCGACCACAAGAAGATCGGCATCATGTACATCATCCTGGGTCTGGTGATGCTGCTGCGCGGCTTCGCCGATGCCATCATGATGCGCCTGCAGCAGGCCATGGCCTTTGGCGACAACATGGGCTATCTGCCGCCTGATCACTACGACCAGATCTTCACCGCCCATGGCGTGATCATGATCTTCTTCGTGGCCATGCCGCTGGTGACCGGGATCATGAACTACCTGATTCCGTTGCAGATCGGTACCCGTGATGTGGCCTTCCCGTTCCTGAACAACTTCAGCTTCTGGATGACCGCCGGTGGCGCCGCGCTGATGATGATGTCCCTGTTCGTGGGCGAGTTTGCCAAGACCGGCTGGCTGGCTTATCCGCCACTATCGGGGATATTGCAGAGTCCCGGGGTGGGGGTGGATTACTACATCTGGTCGTTGCAGATCGCCGGGGTGGGGACCTTGTTATCGGGGATCAACCTGCTGGTGACCATCGTCAAGATGCGAGCCCCGGGCATGAGCCTGATGAAGATGCCGGTATTCACCTGGACGTCCCTGTGCACCAACGTGCTGATCGTGGCTGCCTTCCCGGTACTGACCGCGGTACTGGGCATGCTCACCATGGACCGTTATCTGGGCACCGCCTTCTTCACCAACGACATGGGCGGCAACGCCATGATGTACGTGAACCTGATCTGGATCTGGGGTCACCCGGAGGTGTACATCCTGATCCTGCCGGTGTTCGGTATCTTCTCCGAGATCGTGGCCACCTACAGCCGCAAGCCGCTGTTCGGGTACACCTCCATGGTCTATGCCACCGTGGTGATCACCGTGCTGTCCTACCTGGTATGGCTGCACCACTTTTTCACCATGGGCTCCGGGGCCAGTGTGAACTCGTTCTTCGGGATCACCACCATGATTATTTCGATCCCGACAGGTGCGAAGATCTTCAACTGGCTGTTCACCATGTTCCGTGGCCGCATCAAGTTTGATGTGCCCATGCTGTGGACCGTGGGCTTTATGGTCACCTTCGTGATCGGTGGTATGACCGGGGTGCTGCTGGCGGTACCGCCGGTGGACTTCGTGCTGCACAACAGCCTGTTCCTGATCGCCCACTTCCATAACGTGATAATCGGTGGCGTGCTGTTCGGTCTGTTTGCGGGTATCACCTACTGGTTCCCCAAGGCCACCGGTTACAAGCTGGACGAGTTCTGGGGCAAGATGTCCTTCTGGTTCTGGTTGATCGGTTTCTACTTCGCCTTCATGCCGCTGTACGTGCTCGGCCTGATGGGCGTGACCCGTCGTGTCAGCCACTTCGAGGATCAGTCCCTGCAGATCTGGTTCCAGATTGCCGCCTTCGGTGCGGTCCTGATCGCTGTAGGTATCGCCGCCTTTGTGATCCAGCTGGTGGTGAGCTTCAAGCGTCGCGAAGCGCTCAAGGACGAAACCGGCGACCCGTGGGATGGCCGCACCCTGGAGTGGTCCACCTCCTCGCCGCCACCGCCGTACAACTTTGCGTTTACTCCGCGCGTACATGATCTGGACGCCTGGTGGCAGATGAAACAGCACGGCTTCAAGCGCCCGGAATCCGGTTTCATCCCGATTCACATGCCCAAGGGCACCTGGGCGGGCGTCGTGCTGTCGGCGATCAGCGTGGCCTGTGGCTTCGCCCTGATCTGGCACATGTGGCTGGCGGCGGCGGTGACCTTTGTGGCTCTGATCGGCACGGCCATCTACCACACCTTCAATTACGACCGTGATTACTACATTCCTGCCGAGGAAGTAGAGCGGATTGAAGCTGAACGAACCAAGGTGCTTGCCAATGTCTGAAGCAACCATGACCGCTGACGGGAAAACCCAGGACGGCCAGCTGGAGTTCCTGGTGAAGGGGGATCATCACCCCCAGAACGGTACCCTGCTGGGTTTCTGGCTCTACCTGATGAGCGACTGCCTGATCTTCGCAGCGCTGTTCGCCACCTACGGGGTACTGGCACGCAGCTATGCCGGTGGCCCCACCGGGATGGAAGTGTTCGACCTGACACTGGTGGCCATCAACACCTCCATGCTGCTGCTGTCCTCCATCACCTATGGCTTCGCCATGCTGGAGATGCAGGCCAACCGCCTGAAGGGCACGCTGATCTGGCTGGGTATTACCGGCCTGCTGGGCGCGGGCTTTCTGGCGGTGGAACTGTATGAGTTCTATCACCTGATCCACATCGGTGCGACGCCGCAGACCAGTGGTTTCCTGACCGCCTTCTTTGCGCTGGTTGGCACCCACGGCCTGCACGTGCTGTTCGGTATCGTGTGGCTGGTGACCCTGTTGTTCCAGCTCAAGAAGCACGGCCTGATCCCCGCCAACAAACGCCGGGTGTTCTGCCTGTCCATGTTCTGGCACTTCCTGGATGTGGTCTGGGTGGGTGTCTTTACCTTCGTTTACCTGATGGGAGTGCTGCCATGAGTGAGCATACACACGATCACGATCATCACGAGGCGGAAGGCCCCCACGTTTCCCTGAAGGAATACGTGACCGGCTTTGTGCTGGCGGTGATCCTCACCGTGATTCCGTTCTGGGTGGTAATGGGCAATGTGTTTGAAAGCTCTACCACCACAGCACTGGTGATCCTGTCTTTCATGGTGGTGCAGATCTTTGTCCACATGGTGTTCTTCCTGCACATGAACTTCCATTCGGAAGGGGGCTGGAACATGCTGGCGTTGATCTTCACCCTGGTGCTGGTGTTCATCACCCTGGCCGGTTCCCTGTGGGTGATGATCAGCCTGAACAACAACATGATGCCGGGCATGATGTAGGGGGCGTCTCTGCATGCCCCCTTGCATGCTCAGTCATTCTGACCCGAGGGCGCGGCCTGAAGCGCGCATCTGTTGCGCCTTGTCTCTAGGAAAGGGAGCCACCCTGCCCGTCGAGACAAGACACAACAGCTGCACACTTCAGACCACGCTGAGCACGCAAGGGGGCATGCAGAAACGCCCCATGCGTCGGACAAAAGCTTTTTCATCACAGACTTCACTGAGTAAAACCGCTTAATCTCAGTGTTCTCTGTGGTGAAAAGGGTTTAACGATCTTTCCCCACGTTTGAAGAGGCATTGCCATGGCTCGTCGGCGTCTTCTTTCTTTCCTGTTTCTGCTGTTGTGCGTGGCGGCCTTTGCCGGCTTTGTCGCCCTGGGCGTCTGGCAGGTGCAGCGCCTGGCCTGGAAAGAGGATCTGATCGCCCGGGTGGATGCCCGCGTCCATGCCGCCCCGGTGACGGCCCCAGCTCCGGTCGACTGGGCCAGCGTGAGCAAGGATGTCCACGAATATCGGCGCGTTCAGTTAACGGGTGAATACCGGGTCGACGGCCTCTCCCTGGTGGCGGCGGCCACGGAAGAGGGGCAGGGTTACTGGGTGATGGTGCCCTTGCAGCGGGCGGATGGCAGCCGGGTTTACATCAACCGTGGCTTCGTGCCCCAGCGCTTGCGCGAGCAGGCTGCCCGGGGGGACTTCACTCCACGCGGCCAGGTCTCGGTGACCGGCCTGCTGCGGCTCAACCAACCGGGTGGCGGGGTGCTGCGCGACAATGTGCCCACCGAGAACCGCTGGTATTCCCGGGATGTGCAGGCCATGGCCGAACTGCACGGCCTGGCGCCGGTGGCGCCGTACTTTGTTGATGCGGAGACCAGCACGCAGCCCGGACCCATCGGTGGGCTTACCGTGATCCGCTTCCCCAATAACCATCGGGTCTATGCCATCACCTGGTTTGCCCTGGCGCTGGGCGTGATGCTGGCGGCCTGGCTGGTGGTGCGCGAACAGCGCAAGGGCTGAAAGCGTTGTTTGTTGAAGCCATGCTTGCATGGCGAACTGCCTCACACCTTCACGCCGAAGTCGGTAAACTGACTGGCCATGGATAAACTGACTATGACAGCCCCCGCCGGCACGGCCCCCCTGGCGGCCATTCGCCGTTCCAGTGAGGATGTGGCCGGTCGCAAGAATTTGCAGCTGCTGATCCAGTTGCGCTGGATCGCCATGGGCGGGCAGCTGGCCACCATCCTGCTGGTGCACTACGGTTTCGGTATCACGCTGCCGCTGGGGCAGATGCTGGTGGTGCTGTTTGGCTTGTTGCTGCTGAACGCGGTGAGCCTGCTGCGCCTGAAATTGCCGAAAAGCATCGGCAATACCGAGTTGTTCCTGTCGCTGCTGATTGATGTGGCGACGCTGACCATCCTGCTCTATCTCAGTGGCGGGGCCACCAACCCCTTCGTATTTCTCTATCTGTTACAGGTGATTCTCGGGGCCGTGCTGCTCAAGGTGTGGTCCACCTGGGTGATCCTGATCACTACTACCTTTTGCTTTGCCTGGCTGGCCTGGTCGGGCAAGCCGCTGCCGCTGCCGCTGGATCATTCCAAGGGTCTGTTCAGCCTGTATATCGAGGGGATGATCATCTGCTTTGTGCTCAACGGGGTGCTGCTGGTGATCTTTATCAACCGCATCACCCGTAACCGTCGCCAGCGCGACGAGCACCTGGCGGAGCTTCGTCAACGGGCCGCGGAGGAGGAGCACATCGTGCGCATGGGGCTGCTGGCCTCCGGCGCCGCCCACGAACTGGGCACCCCGCTGGCCACCCTGTCGGTGATTCTTGGCGACTGGCGGCACATGGAGCCGTTCAAGTCTGATCCGGACATGGCCCAGGAAATCGGCGAGATGCAGACCCAGGTGCTGCGTTGCAAGTCCATCGTCAGCGGCATCCTGCTGTCTGCCGGTGAGGCACGGGGCGAGTCGTCGGAGGAAACCACTGCCCGGGAATTCCTGGATGACCTGGTGGCGGAATGGCGGGAAACCCGCCCGGTGAAGGATTTCATTTACCTGAATGATTTTGGCCAGGACCTGAGCATCGTTTCCGACTCGGCCCTGAAGCAGAGCATCCATAACGTGCTCGATAACGCCCTGGAGGCATCGCCGAAATGGGTGCGCCTGGATGTACATCGCCATGACGATAACCTGGT
Organism: Alcanivorax sp. DSM 26293; assembly: GCF_900107995.1. GTDB lineage: Bacteria > Pseudomonadota > Gammaproteobacteria > Pseudomonadales > Alcanivoracaceae > Alcanivorax. The sequence goes on from NZ_FNUM01000005.1 coordinate 143,065, forward strand.
GATTTCGGTGACCGACCGGGGCCCCGGCTTCCCGGCGGCCATGCTGGAAAGCCTGGGGCGCCCCTACCAGTCCAGCAAGGGCCGACCGGGTAGCGGCCTGGGGTTGTTCCTGGTCATGAATGTGCTGCGTACCCTGGGGGGGAATCTGCGCGCCCGGAATCTGGTGCAGGGTGGGGCCGTGGTGATGCTGTCGTTACCCCTGTCCGCCGTCACGCTGGAAGAGGAATAGGTTGTGAGTGAGTTGGAGCAACAGACCGAGCGGTTGCTGCTGATCGTGGAAGACGACGAGGCCTTTGCCCGTACCTTGAGTCGTTCCTTTGAACGGCGCGGCTATACCGTGATCCATGCGTCGGGAATGGACGAGATGGAGGTGTTGCTGGAGGACCATGATCCGGGCTACGCGGTAGTGGATCTGAAACTGAAAGGCGAGGCGTCCGGTCTGGCCTGTGTGCAGATGCTCAATCAGCATAACGAGGACATGCTGATTGTAGTGCTCACCGGTTACGCCAGCATTGCCACGGCGGTGGAAGCGGTGAAGCTGGGCGCCTGCCATTACCTGGCCAAACCCTCCAACACCGATGATATCGAAGCGGCCTTCCTGCGCGCCGAGGGCGACGTGGACGTGGCTCTGACCGCCCGGGAAACCGACCTGAAAACCCTGGAATGGGAACGCATCCACGAAACCCTGGCGGAAACCGGCTTTAATATCTCCGAAACCGCCCGCCGGCTTGGCATGCATCGACGGACCCTGGCCAGGAAGCTGGGCAAGCAGCGGGTTAAATAATCTCGCAGTTCTCAATAACGCCGCGTAGGAGCGTCGCTGGCGGCGCGATAACCACCCTATGGAATCGCGCCGCCAGCGACGCTCCTACAAAAATTGGGGGGGCTGTCGAAAAACGGTCACCCCAATCGATTAACTATGGAAAGCCAATTCCTTCAAGGAGAGAAGCCATGTCGGAAGTCCGTCTTAATCCCTATCTGAATTTCCCGGGCAATTGCCGGGAAGCCTTTGATTTTTATGCCGGTGTCCTGCAGGCCGAGATCAGTTTCCTGATCACCATGGGCGAATCGCCCATGGCCAGTGAGGTGCCGGCAGAAAGCCACCATCACATCTGCCATGTCTGCCTGGAGGGGGAGGGCATCGTATTGATGGGGTCGGATTGCCCGCCGGATACGTATGAAAAACCGCAAGGCACCATCATCAATGTGCAGGCGGAAACCTCCGAGCGGGCGGAAGCCATCTTTGCGGCGTTGAGCGACGGCGGCGAGATTCGCATGCCCATGGAGGAAACCTTCTGGGCGAAGCGCTTTGGCATGTGCATCGACCGCTTCGGGGTGCCCTGGATGCTCAATTGCGACAAACCCATGCCGTAGTGTGGCTGTGGCATTCGGGCTGCGGAGGCCTGGGCGTGTGGATGCAGCGTGCCTGCCTGCACACGCCCCCGTATACTTGTGCCATGAGCAATATACCTGCCAGCGATAACGGTACTTTTCTGTGGATGACCTACCAGGCCATGAGCAAGGCCGGCCTGGACTGCGCCGCCATCTTTGCCAGTGTCGGTATGCCTGACGAACCGCCGGATCGCTCCCAGCGGCGTATCAACTCTCCCCAGCAACGCTTCTGGGATGCGGCCGAAAAGGTTAGCGGCGATCCGGATATCGGGCTGCGCATCGGCGGTATGCTGCCGGCATGGCGGGGGCAGGTTCTCGAGTATCTGTTTCTCAGTAGCCCCACTTTCGGCGAGGGCCTGGAGCGGGCACTGCGTTACAGCCGGCTGATGACCGACGCCATGCAATTCCAGCTGCGGGTGGAGGGCGAGAGGGCAATCCTGTCCGGGCTCAGTCATCCGGTTCGTCATTATCTGGAATGTGCGACCTGCATTGTTCTGCGCTTCCTGCGCCATGTCTCCGAGAGCGACTTCCAGCCACAGCATATCCAGTTTGAACATGCCGAAGGCGCCAGTGGGACCCTTTACGAAAGTGTTTACCGGTGTCCGGTGGTCTTGGGGGCAGAAGAGGGGGCGCTGGTGTTCCCCGCTGCCCTGCTGGACCGGGCCTCGCCTGCGGCGGAGCCGGAGCTGCTGGCGGTGCATGAAAAACTGGCCTTGCAGAAGATGGCCGATCTGGCACGCCAGGATTTCCTGCTCACCCTGGAGCGGGAGCTGGGCAGCTTGCTGGAGCAGGGCGATGCGTCCCTGGATGCGCTGGCTGCGCGGGTTGGCCGCAAGCCTCGGGCGCTGCGGGCGGAGCTTGAGGAGGCCGGGACCAGCTTCAAACAGCTGCTGACCGGTTACCGGGAGCGTCTGTCCCGGCGCTTGCTGGCGCGCACCCAGGAACCCATCGACCAGATTCTCTACCTCACCGGGTTCTCCGAACCGGCGGCATTTACCCGCGCCTTCAAGCGCTGGACCGGGGAAACCCCCTCCGCCTATCGCAAACGCAAGCAGTCGGAAAACCCGGATTCTTGATCCTGGTGACGGCGATTACTGCCCTGCGGATCAAATCGATCGGAGTGGAATTGGGCAGGATAGCCGGCAACAGGTTATCCATGAGGTCTTCCCATGCTCGGTTTTCCCGTCGCATTGCTTAGCGTTAACGCCTTCGAGTGGTACGCCCACAAGGTGTGGTTGCACGAATTCCCGCGAAAGCACCGGAATAGTCCGTTCTTTACCCATATTCGCCACCACAAGCGTGCCCGCCTTAATGGTTTCGAGGACGAGGGTTACACCCAATCCATGTGGAAAGACCAGGAAATGTTCAATGAAAAGGCGGCGCTGATCGGACTCTGTGTCGTGTTCACGCCTACCGTGGTGGTGGCGCCCTTTTTTACCGTCGGCGTGTACTATGGCGCCTGGCAATACTGGCATAAGCACAGCAAGGCGCATCTGGACCCGGAATGGGCGAAAGCAAACCTGCCCTGGCATTACGACCACCACATGAACACCAACCAGGACGCCAACTGGTGTGTGACGCGGCCCTGGTTCGACTACATCATGGGCACCCGGGTTATTGGTGAGTCGGATATCGCAGAAACCAACCCCCTGGGTATGAACCTCCCCCAGTGGCTGGAAAAGCCCGTTAACCGGGTGGTCCGCCGTGTTTTGCCGAAGGCCTTTACCCGGCTGGATGAAAACCGCGAGCTGGAAGCGCAGCGTCTGCACGATAGCCAGGCGACCGAGGTGGATGCGGCCTAGGGTTGTTAACAGGGTTTAATGGATCTGATCCGGTGGAGGGGTAAAGCGGTGGGGCGGTAGCTCCACCCGCTGTACCTGGCCTCCCTGCACATAGGTGTGGCCCGGGTAGCGCTCGCCGCCAGTGACGGTGAATTCGAAGCGGTAGATGCGGGTGATACGCCGTTTGCCGTGGCGGTCTTTGATCAGCGCCAGTTTTTCCGGCCCCACGGTATCATCCAGAAACTCCACTTCTTCCCGCTCGCAAAATCGCCGGGTGTAGATCAGCGCCCGCTCACGGATGCCATGGGAACGCCAGAACAGGGCGGCGATCACTATCACGGCAGTGACCAGGCCGATGTCGGTCAGATCCAGATTCATGGAGCCCGTCCTGTCAGGTTGCCGAACAGGCTGCGCCACTGGTCGTCACTGAGGCCGTTGAGAGTGGCGATGTTGCGCTCGGGAATCTGCTCCGGGTCCGGGTAGCTGGCCAGGCCCCGGTCCAGGCTGGCTTCTCGGAGGATATGCAGGATCGGGTAGGGGGCCCGGTTGGTGAAGTTCTCGCGGTCGTCCACCTGCGTATCGGCAAACTGATAGGCCGGATGGAAACTGGCAATCTGAAAGGTGCCTTCCCAGCCCTGCTGTTCCAGCAGGCCGTCGGCCAGATCGAGCATGTCGTTGTAGTCGAGAAAATCATCCAGCTGATCCGGAATGATCAGCAGGGTGGTGTCGATCTGCTCGGCGGGGGTGCGATCCAGCCGTTCCAGCTCGTCATAAAGATCCACCAGCAGGGTTTCCACATTGCGGCTGTCGCTGACGGCAAAGTGCACCTGCCCGGCGTTCAGGGGTTTACGGGCAAAGGGGCACAGGTTCAGGCCGACGACGATCTGTTCCAGCCACTGGCGAGTGTCGGCGATGATGGTATCGGAAGCAGGCATGTTCATTGGGCTACGAGGTAGTAAAAGGGCGAGGGTAGCATGGATTCGTGTGGCCGTCGGGCGGAATGCGTAATGCGAGAGGAGGCACCGGTTTGATGACTCAGCAGCGAGGTCTGAGGTACGAGTTTCGAAAGGCAAACTGCCGTTGGTTTTCGCTCCTCGAAACTCGCTTCTCGCGACGGGCTGTTAGTTGCCCCAGAGGCTTCAGGCGTCTTCAGGCGTCACAATAGGGTCGCCCACCCGCACTACGCCGCTGGAGAGGATTTCACAACGCAGGCCGCCCCGGCCGAGCAGGGCCTTTACCACCTGGGGTGGGGTCAGGTCGCCGGCCAGCAGCTTGCCCACCACGGAGCAGGGCTCGCACAGTTCGATGCCCCGCAGGCGGATGTTGCCGAGCAAAAACTCCCGGCCTTCCAGGGCATTCAGGTCCACCCCTTCGGTGAGCACATTGCGGCGCAGAATGTGGGGTTCAACCCGCTGCTGATGATCCCGGTTGAAGTCGGCGATGGCTTCGGATTCGATCAGGGTAATCTGTTCGGCGGGCTTTGCATTGCGCCGGTAATGCCGATCGCCAACGATGCCGCAACCGGCGCGCAATTGCACGGCGGGCTGGCTTTCTACCGGGCCGCGGGATTCGCTGGCGGTGAACAAGGCGAGGACTTTCATGGGGCTCCTGGGTTCTGGCCGGAGGCTGACACGGGCATTCGAGCGATAGTCTATCAAAACGCGCCTGAATCCACCGTTGTTAAGGGGGCGATAGCCGTTGGAGCCTTGCTCGCAAGGCGAAGGGATGAATCCGTCCTGGTGCCCACTGAAACCTTCGCCTTGCGAGCAAGGCTCCAACGGGGGCATGCCTGGGGGGAGTGTCTGGCGTCGGGCGCTGTCATTCGCTAGAATTCTCTCCATCTTCACGTTTGAGAAAGGACGTCCCCCTTGGACCGTGCCCTGATCAACAGCTTTGCCTTCCTTTCCTCACCCGCCAGCTGGCGATGGTGACGCTCCCCTTGTGACTGTGCCCGGTGCACGGACACGCCCTTTTTGCCTTGTTTTTCCTCTACAATCGTTGCACTTGTCGGCCTGTGCGTTTGAATGGCCGAGCGAAGACCAATAGGGACAACCATGTCACAACAGCAACTGGATCGTTATGCCCAAGAGGGCTATACCCGGGTGCCGCTGGTACGCGAGGTGCTGGCGGATCTGGATACGCCGCTGACCGCCTACCGCAAACTGGCCCAGGGGCCTTACAGCTACCTGTTTGAATCCGTTCAGGGCGGCGAGCGCTGGGGGCGCTATTCCATTCTCGGGCTGCCGGCCACGGAAGTGATCCGCATCACCGGCCAGACCGTCAATGTCAGCAATGAACAGGGCGAGACCACCACCGAGGTCGCCGACCCGATCCAGTGGATTGAAGACTACCGTCAGCAGTATCGCTCACCGGAAATCCCCGGGCTGCCCCGTTTCAACGGTGGCCTGGTGGGCTACTTCGGTTATGACAGCGTGCGCTATTTCGAGCCGCGGCTGGGTCCGGCCCCCGGTGAGGATGTGCTCGGCGTGCCGGATATCCTGCTGATGCGCTCCGAAGAAGTGGTGGTGTTCGATAATCTGCGCGGTGCCCTGTTCCTGGTGGTGCATGTGGACCCCCGTGACGGGGATGCGGGCAAGCAGGCGGCACAGCGTCTGGATGCGCTGCAGGCGCAGCTGCGTGCGCCCCTGCCGGAGCCGGAGCATACCGTGTACGGCGAGCCGGTGGACGAAAGCGATTTCCGCAGCGAATTCCCGGAAGACCAGTTCAAGGCCGGCGTGGAGAAGGTGCGTGAGTATATTCTCGCCGGCGACGTGATGCAGGTGGTGCCGGCCCAGCGCATGAGCTGCCCGTTCCAGGCGCCGGCGCTGGATCTGTACCGGGCACTGCGTTATCTGAACCCGTCGCCGTACATGTTCTATCTGGATCTGGGCGATTTCCATATTGCCGGCTCTTCCCCGGAGATTCTCACCCGGGCGGAGCAGGGATCGGTCACGGTTCGGCCCATCGCCGGTACGCGCAAGCGCGGTGCCAACAGCGAGGAAGACCAGGCTCTGGAAGCGGACCTGCTGGCGGACCCCAAGGAAATCGCCGAGCACCTGATGCTGATTGATCTGGGCCGTAACGATGTGGGCCGGGTGGCGAAACCGGGCAAGGTCACGCTCACCGACAAGATGGTGGTGGAACGCTACTCCCACGTGATGCATATCGTGTCCAATGTGGAAGGCGAGTTGCGTGATGGCCTGGGGCCGTTGGACGTACTGCGTGCCACCTTCCCGGCAGGCACCCTGAGCGGAGCACCGAAGATCCGCGCCATGGAAATCATCGACGAACTGGAACCCACCAAGCGTGGCATCTACGGCGGCGCCGTGGGCTATATCGGTTTCAACGGCGACATGGATACCGCCATCGCCATCCGCACCGCCGTGGTCAAGGACCAGCGCCTCTACGTACAGGCCGGCGCAGGCATTGTGGCCGACTCGGTGCCCCAGTCCGAATGGGACGAGACCATGAACAAGGCCCGGGCCGTGTTCCGGGCAGTGAATCTGGCACTGGGTGGCCTCAACCTGGAAGACGGAGGGCAGCGGTAATGCGTGTGCTGATGATCGACAACTACGACAGCTTTACCTACAACCTGGTGCAGTACCTGCAGGAACTGGGTGCCGAGGTGCTGGTCCACCGCAATGATCAGATCACCATCGACGAGATCGAAGCGCTGAACCCGGATCGGCTGATGATTTCCCCCGGGCCCTGTACCCCCAATGAGGCGGGCATCTCCATTGCGGCGATTCAGCACTTTGCCGGCAAGCTGCCGATTCTGGGAGTCTGTCTGGGCCACCAGAGTATTGGCCAGGCCTTCGGTGGCAAGGTGGTGCGCGCCCGTCAGGTGATGCACGGCAAGACCTCACCCATTTACCACAGTGGCGTGGGCATTTTCCGCAACCTGCCGTCGCCCTATACGGCCACCCGTTATCACTCCCTGGTGGTGGAAAAGGACAGTCTGCCGGATTGCCTGGAAATGACCGCCTGGACCTGCCACGAAGATGGTAGCGTGGACGAGGTCATGGGCATGCGCCACAAGACCCTGCCTATCGAAGGGGTGCAGTATCATCCCGAATCCATTTTGAGTGAGCATGGCCATGCCCTGCTTGAGAACTTCCTGAACAACGAACAACAAGGGGACGCCGCATGAATATCCAGCAGGCCCTGGCCAAGGTGGTCGAGCAGATTGATCTGAGCGTGGACGAGATGCAGGAGGTGATGCGTCAGATCATGACCGGTGGCGCCACCGACGCCCAGATTGGCGGCTTCCTGGTGGCCCTGCGCATGAAAAGCGAGTCCCTGGATGAGATTACCGGAGGCGTGCAGGTCATGCGTGAGCTGGTGACCGCCGTGCCGGTGCAGAATCGCCAGTATCTGGTGGATATTGTCGGTACCGGCGGTGACGGTGCCAACCTGTTCAACGTGTCTTCCGCCAGTGCCTTTGTGGCGGCGGCGGCGGGGGCCCGGGTGGCCAAGCACGGCGGGCGTTCGGTGAGCTCAAAAAGCGGCTCGGCGGACCTGCTGGAAACCGCCGGTATTGCCCTGGATCTGACCCCGGAACAGATCGGCAGCTGCGTGGACAATGTGGGCGTCGGCTTCATGTTTGCCCCCAATCACCACAAGGCCATGAAGTACGCCGTGGGGCCGCGCAAGGAGCTGGGCATGCGCACCCTGTTCAACATCCTCGGGCCCATGACCAACCCGGCCGGCGTCCAGCGCCTGGTGTTGGGGGTCTTCTCCGAGAAGCTGTGCCGACCCATGGCGGAAGTCATGGGCCGTCTCGGTGCCGAGCACGTGATGGTGGTGCACAGCAAGGATGGCCTGGACGAGATCAGCCTGGCCACCCGGACCCATGTGGCGGAATTCCGTAACGGGGAAATCAGCGAATACGCGGTGACCCCGGAAGACCTGGGGCTGGACTCTGATTCACTGGTGGGCCTGGATGTGACCGACTCCGATGCCTCCCTGGCCCTGATTCGCGACGCCTTTGGCAAGCGCAGCAGCGATGCCGCCCGCAAGGCGGCGGACATGATTGCCCTGAACGCCGGGGCGGCCATCTATGTGAGCGGGATTACCCGGACCCATAAAGAGGGGGTACGCATGGCGGAAGACTTGATCCACAATGGAGAGGCAGCGGAGCGCATGCGTGAGCTGGCCCAGTTTTCCACGGCACTGACTGCTGCAGACTGATAAGGAGAGCGGTTATGAGCACAGGCACCATTCTCGACAAGATCATTGCCCGCAAGCAGGAAGAAATCGCCGTCGGCAAAAACAACTACACCCTGGGCGAGCTGGAGGCCATGGCCGACAACGAGCGCAAGGCCAGGGGCTTTATCGCCAGCCTGTTTGACCGGGTGCGCGACCACCAACCGGCGGTGATCGCGGAGATCAAGAAAGCCTCTCCCAGCAAGGGTGTAATCCGGGATGATTTCGATCCGGTGGAGATTGCCCGCAGCTATGAGAAAAACGGTGCCGCCTGCCTGTCGGTGCTCACCGACAAGGACTTCTTCCAGGGGGATGAACACTACCTGCGCGCCGCCCGCAACGCGGTGAACCTGCCGGTGCTGCGCAAGGACTTCATGATCGACCCCTGGCAGATCTTCGAGTCCCGGGCCATGGGGGCCGACGCCATTTTGCTGATCGCGGCAGCCCTGTCGGATGCGCAGATGAGCGAGCTCTATCACGCCGCCCAGCAGGCCGGCTGCGATGTGCTGGTGGAGGTGCATACCGAGGAAGAGCTGGAGCGGGCAGTGAATCTCAATGCTGAGCTGATCGGCATCAACAACCGTAACCTGCACACCTTCGAGACCAGCCTGAACACTACCCTGGCGTTGGCGGAAAAAGTGCCCGGCGACCGCATGATCGTCACCGAAAGCGGCATCCACACCCCGGAGGACGTGAAGCTGATGCGCAAGAATGGCATCAATGCGTTCCTGGTGGGCGAAGCCTTTATGCGGGCGGAGGATCCGGGGGCGGCGCTGAAGTCGCTGTTTTTTTAGTTAACAGTTAACAGTGAATAGTTAACAGCTGCGCGGGGCCTGGTTGGTGCCGGGCAGAGAATGTTTGAGGCCGCGCCCATTAAGTGGGTGCGGCCTTTCTGTTTGAACAACCCTTACCTGCGAAGCCGCTGTAGGAGTTCCCTTCCAGGGGACGAACCGAGCGACAGCGAGGCAGGGTGCCAGATACAACAAGGCCGCGCCCATCATCTGGGCGCGGCCTCTTGGTTTTCCGTACCTGAAGGTGTTCGACGCGCAGCTATTAACTATTCATTATTAACTGTTAATTGCTCTTCACCGCGTCCCGTAAACCACCATGGTCTTGCCTTTCACGGACACCAGGCCCTGTTCTTCCAGGTTCTTCAGAACCCGGCCGACCATTTCCCGGGAGCAGCCGACGATGCGGCCGATTTCCTGGCGGGTGACCTTGATCTGCATGCCGTCCGGGTGAGTCATGGCGTCGGGCTGTTTGCACAGGTCCAGCAGGGTGCCGGCCACGCGGCCAGTGACATCCAGAAACGCCAGGTCGCCCACCTTGCGGGTGGTGGCGCGCAGGCGGCCGGCGATCTGGGCGGAGACGGCGAACAGGATGTCGGCGTCTTCCCGGGCCAGCTGTTTGAACTTGCCGTAGCTGACTTCCGCGACTTCGCACTCGCTCTTGGCTTTCACCCAGGCCGAACGGGAGGGATCATTCTCGAACAACCCCATCTCACCGAAGAAATCCCCTTCATTCAGGTAGGCCATGATCATTTCGCGACCATCGTCGTCTTCGATCATGACCGTCACGGAGCCCTTCAGAATGTAGTAAAGCGCATCCGATTCATCACCCGCATAAATGATAGTGCTCTTCGCCGGATACTTGCGGCGATGGCAGTGGGCCAGAAACTGGTCCAGATTTGGAATAATTTTGTTGCCGTCAGTCATGGGCGCTCAATATTAAGCCAGAAAAATGTCTTAGCTGATAAGCGTAAGGATATTGCCTGTTTTTATCATTGATGCCAAGGGAACTGGCTCTCACTCTCAATTTTCACAGGCTCAACGGTGGCTTATGGCTGACCGGCACCGGATAGGCAGGGGATGGATCGGGGGGCCGGGCAGGAAAAATTATCTGCGATCCGGCCCCCTGAGGGGGTGGCGGCGCCCCCGCGCTATGGTACTCTGCGCCCCCTTTCGGGGCTGGAAAATACCGGCCCGGAGCGGTGACTGGAAGCTGGGAGATTCCCCATGAAAGCAGTGGTTAAATGGCAGGGCGAAGCCTGCTATGAAGCGCAGACAGAAAGCGGCCATACGGTGCTCATGGATGGACCGCCGGACCATGGTGGCCAGAATCGCGGGCCGCGTCCCATGGAGACCCTGTTACTGGGTGTCGGCGGCTGCTCTTCCTTTGATGTGGTACATATCCTCAAGAAGTCCCGCCAGGACGTGACAGACTGCCGTTGCGAGCTGACCGCGGAGCGTGTGGATGAGGGGCCGGCGGTATTCAGCAAGATTCATCTGCACTTCATCGTCAGCGGTAATAACCTGAAAGAGGCCCAGGTGAAGCGGGCCGTGGAGCTGTCGGCGGAGAAGTATTGCTCGGCCAGCATTATGCTGACCCGAGGTGGTGTTGAGATCACCCATAGTTATACCATTGAGGGCCAGGAAGCTTGACCCCTGGCCGGTCAAGGTGTCCGGCGCAAGCCGGAGAGACCATGAGGTCTCGCAAACAGGTAACCGCAGACGCTGCGGTGGTGTGTTGGTTCTATTGTGGCGGTGACGCCTACGGGGTACAGCTGTGGTGAAAGATCCCAATCCCAAGATTACGGTTCATGGTTTCAACAACCTGACCAAATCCTTGAGTTTCAATATTTTCGATATCGCCTATGCGAAGACGGAACAGCATCGCAAGGAGTACATTGAGTATATTGACGAGCTGTATAATGCCGAGCGGCTCACGGAGATTCTCACCAATGTGACCAAGATTATCGGTGCCAACGTGCTCAACGTGGCTCGTCAGGATTACGATCCCCAGGGCGCCAGTGTGACCATGCTGATCGCTGAGCATGAGACGCCGCCGGACGGTACCGACTGGGATGAGGAAGCGCCGGGTCCGCTGCCGGATTCCGTGGTGGCGCATCTGGACAAGAGCCATGTGACGGTGCACACCTATCCGGAATCCCATCCGGATAACGGCATTTCCACCTTCCGGGTGGATGTGGATGTGTCCACCTGCGGGGTGATTTCTCCGCTGCGTGCCCTGAACTACCTGATTCACAGCTTCGACTCCGATATCGTCACCATCGACTACCGGGTGCGGGGCATGACCCGGGATCTGGACGGCACCAAGCACTACATTGATCACGACATCAATTCGATCCAGAACTTCCTGACCGAAGACACCCAGAACGCCTATCAGATGATCGACGTGAACGTGTACCAGGAGAACATCTTCCATACCAAGATGCTGCTCAAGGACTTCGACATCGACAACTATCTGTTCGGTGCCGGCAGCGACGAGTTCGACAAGGAAGAACTGGAGCAGATCGAGGAGCGCCTGCGCACCGAGATGCTGGAGATCTTCTACAGCCGTAATATGGGATAAGAAGGGCAGTTAACAGTTAATAGTGAATAGTTAACAGTTCGCGCCCATCGTCAGTTGTAGTAGAAAGCAAAGAGGCCGCGCCCACAGGTTGGGCGCGGCCTCTTGCGTTTTATGGACATGCTCCTCTTTCGAAGCCGCTGTAGGAGCGCCTCTTGAGGCGCGAACCGTGCGAAGCACGGGAGATCAAACACTCCAGACCGTGACAGAGTTTCGATAGAGAGATCAGTAGGGTTTTGAAGGGTTGCCTCGCCAAGGCTCGGTTCGCGCCTCAAGAGGCGCTCCTACAGGTGCTTTTTCAGCGCGCCGATCAGATTCTGTAAGTCGTGAACGTCATCACCTTGCTCATCAGCGTCATGGCGTGGCGCACTGGTGGGGGGAGCTCGGCGCCGCCGGCGTCCTTGGCGGTGACTGCGTGTTTGAGTTCGTCGCTTTTCATCTGTTCCAGAATGGCGCGGGTGCGCAGGTCGCTTTCCGGAACCTGGAACAGGTGGGACTCCAGGTGTCTGACCACCTGATTTTCCGTTTCCGACACAAAGCCCAGGCTCCAGCGATCACCGACCAGGCCGGCGGTGGCGCCCACCGCATAGCTCATGGCGTAGAACAGCGGGTTCAGTTTGCTGGGGACGCCGCCCAGTTCGCGAATGCGTTCTTCGCACCAGGCCAGGTGGTCTTCTTCCTCGCGGGCCGCTTCCTCCATGGCATGGCGCACATGGGGCAGGCTGGCGGTGCTGGCCTGTCCCTGATACAGGGCCTGGGCACAGACTTCGCCGGTATGGTTGATGCGCATGAGCCCCAGCACATGGCGGCGTTTGTCCGTGGGCAGGGTGCCGGCCTCCGGGGCATCCGGCGCCGGGGAGGCATGGGCGGGTTTCCGTTCCGCCTGGATGGTGCCTGGCGTCAACGTGCGCAGGGCGTTATCGGCCCGGGCCAGCAGTTTATCCAGCGGTGACAGTCGACGTTCGCTCATGGGGGCTTCCAATACGGTTTGCCACGGCATACACCTCGGGGTGCAGGTATCGTGGCGCTACAAAACAGTGTCAGTCTTCATGCTAGCATAGCGCTGACAGTGACCTGTGAAGAATGATAACAAATGAGTGACCTGAACGACCTGAAAATGCTGCTGGAATCCCGCTACCCCATCGTGGTCATCGAGACCTGGGAGGAGTTGCGGGCCCTGGACCTGATACGCCGTTTGGGGATGCGTGAGGGGCGACCGGTGTTTGCCTGGAATGTGGTGGATGGTCTGCGGCGGCTGGAGTTTGAAGATGCCCCCAGTCAGAAACACACCGTGGAACCGGATGCGCTGCTGGGACAGATTCGCGGTACCAATGAACCGGGCATCTACGCCCTGTGCGATCTGCATCCGTTTCTGAAGGACGAGCCGCGTCATACCCGGTTGCTGAAAGAGATCGCCCTGCACCATGAGCGGTTGCACCACACCCTGGTGTTGATCAGCCACCAGTTTTCCATTCCCCCGGAGATTCGCCGTTATTGCACCCGGTTTTCCCTGTCCATGCCCGACGAGAAGCAGCTGGAACACATCGTTCAGGATGAGGCCCGTCGTTTCAAACAGGAGAAAGGCGAGCGAGTGCGGGCAGACCGTGCCTCGCTGGATCGTCTGGTGCGCAATCTGCGCGGTTTGAGCGTGGAGGACGCCCGCAAACTGGCCCGGGGTGCCATTATCCATGATGGAGCCATCACCGAGGCGGACTTGCCGGACATCAACAAGGCCAAGTTTGCCCTGATGGAAATGGACGGCGTCCTCAGCTACGAGTACGACACGGAAAGCTTCGCCAGCGTGGGGGGGCTGCAAGGGCTGAAGGACTGGCTGGGGAAACGGGAGAAAGCGTTTCATGGCCAGAATGGGATCGACAGCCCCCGCGGCATCATGCTGGTGGGCGTGCAGGGCGGTGGCAAGAGCCTGGCGGCCAAGGCGGTGGCCGGGTTGTGGGGGCTGCCGCTGCTGCGCATGGACATGGGCGCCATCTACAACAAGTTTTTCGGTGAGTCCGAGCGTAACGTGCGCGAGGCGCTGGAGCTGGCGGAGACCATGTCACCCTGTGTGTTGTGGATCGACGAAATCGAAAAGGGCATCGCCGTGGGTGACAATGATGGCGGTACCTCCCGGCGTGTGCTCGGCACCCTGCTCACCTGGATGGCGGAAAATAAGAGCCAGGTGTTTCTGGTGGCCACGGCCAATGATATCGAACGGCTGCCACCGGAACTGATTCGTAAGGGCCGTCTCGACGAGATCTTCTTTGTGGACCTGCCGTCGCCGGCGGTTCGCGAGGTGATTTTCCAGATCCATCTGGAAAAACGCGGCCTGTCAGTGGATTGGTTCGATTTGCCTGCCCTGTCTGAGCACAGCGACGGGTTTACCGGAGCAGAAATCGAGCAGGCTGTGGTGGCCGGTCTCTACAGCGCAGGGGCTGCTGACGGGGTTCTGGATCAGGCGCTGCTGGAAGCGGAACTGGCGGCCACCGTACCGCTGTCGGTGACCATGGCAGAATCCCTGGCGCGCCTGCGTCAGTGGTGCCAGGGCAGGGCGGTCCATGCCGGTGCTTGACCCCGGCCTGGCCGGGTCCGACCAGAGCCTGAGCGCTGCCTATGTGGATGCGGTGTTGCCACCGCTACTGGCGCATTACGGTTTGTCCCGGGACGTGGTGCTGCAGCAGGCCGGGCTCAGCGAAGCGCCATTCTCTGAGCCGGGACAATTGTTGCCACTGGTGGATGTGCTGCGACTGTTTCTGGTGATCCTGCAGGCCAGTGGCGATGCGGGCCTGGGTTTCGAAATCGGCAAGCGGGTGAAGCCCCGCTCCTATCAGGTGCTCGGTTACGTGATTCTGGCCAGCCGTGATCTGTGTCAGGCCATTGACCGGTTGATTCGCTTTGAAAGCCTGTCCGGCAAGCTGGGGGAGACCCGGCTTTCTCACCATGGAGACAGGGTCCGCCTGAGCTGGCAATGCCCTCTGGCCGGTGAGCCTGCCCGTTATCTCACCGAGGCGGCCGTGACCGGTTGGGTGGCGTTCATGCGCCCGCTGATAGCCCGGGAGCTGGCCCCCAGTCAGGTCTGCTTTCGGCACGGGGCCCCGGATGATGAACAGCGTTATCGGGCATTTTTCGATGCGCCGGTGGGGTTCTCGGCAGACTTCGACGGGGTGGAATTGCCCGCGGAGTATCTGGCGTTGCCGCTGGAATCGGCGGATCCGGGGTTGTCGTTGATGATGGAGCGGGAAGCCCGTGACCTGCTCGCCGATTTCGACATCAATAGCAATCTGGTCAGTGCCGTGCGTGCGCGGATTTATCAGCAGCTGGCGGATGGGGAGCCGTCGCTGGAATCCGTGGCGGACAGTCTGGGCATGGCGGCCCGCACGCTCAGCGCCCGGCTGGCACGACGCTCCCTGCGCTTTGCGGACATTCTGGACGGCTTACGTCAGAGTCTGGCGGAGTTGTATCTTCAGGATTCGGCCCTGTCGCTCACCGAGATCGCACTGTTGCTGGGCTTTGCCGAGTCCAGCTCGTTCAGTCGGGCATTTCGTCGCTGGCGAGGGACAAGTCCGAATCAGTGGCGTCGGGGCGGGTAAAGCGCACCAGGGTTTCCCGGAGCACGTTAAGCTCCACCGGCTTGGGCAGGTGGGCGTTCATGCCCGCCGCCAGGCTGCGCTCCTTGTGTTCGCGCAGGATATGGGCGGTGAGCGCGACGATGGGGACCGCCGGCAGCCCCTGCTTCTGCTCGAACTGGCGAATGCGCCGGGTGGCTTCGAAGCCGTCCATCTCCGGCATTTCGCAATCCATCAGGATCAGGTCATAGCGGTGTTTTTCCGCCAGTGACAGGGCTTCCTGGCCATCCGAGGCAATGTCGGCTTTCAGGCCCAGCTTGCCAAGCATGCCGCGAATCACCTTCTGGCTCAGGTAATGGTCTTCTGCCACCAGGATGCGCAGTTGCGGGTCCGGTTTGTGCTCGGTCTTGCCGGGAACCGGTCGATGGCCCTGACCCAGCTCCTCGGCCAGTACCTGACGCAGGCGAGGGGAGGAAACCGGTTTGGACAGCACACGGTGGATGCCCACGTTGCGGGCCTGGGTCGCACTGGGTGCCAGACTGACACCGGTCAGCATCACCAGCACGGTGGGGTGCATGATCACCGGGTCTTCATGGATGCGGGCGGCCAGTTGCATTCCGTCCATGCCGGGCATGTTGTGGTCGAGCACCACCACGTCGAAAGGCTCGTTGATGTTGGCCTGGGTTCGCAGGGAGGCCAGTGCTTCGCGGGGATCGTGGCAGGCAGTGACCCGCATTCCCCAGGACAGGGCATGGTGACGAAGCACCCGGGTCACGGTGCTGGAATCGTCCACCACCAGCAGGCTTTTCCCTTCCAGGGTACGGGTATCCACCATGGCTGGTGGGGGAGCCTCGCTGGTTTCTGCCGGCAGGGGAACCACAAACCAGTAATGGGCGCCGCGCTGGTCTTGCAGGGTGCCCATGCGGCCTTGCAGGGCTTCCACCAGCTGCTCTGCGATGGCCAGGCTCAGATGACTGCTTTCCGGCTGGTTTTGGGTGTTGCGCAGGCGTTTGAGGATGTCGTCGTTGAGGGCACTGCCGGAGAAGCCGAAGCGAACCCGGTCTGCCTGGCCGGTGGGCTCCATGGACACATCCACCACCAGTTCTCCGTGGCTGCCATGGCGTACCAGGGCGCCCATCAGGTTGGTGAGGATCTGCCGTAGCCGGCCGGCGTCGCCAATCACCCGGGTGGGGACATTGGTGTGCACATGGGTGATCAGCTCAATCTGCTTTTCCTCGGCCTTTTCCTTGAACAGGTCTATGGCTTCCATGACCAGATCATGGATGTCCAGGGTGCTGTGGTTGATGTCTGTGCCCTGGGTAGAGAGCTGGGAGTGCTCCAGCACATCATTGATGATGCGCAGCAGGTTGTCGCCGGCATTCTGTATGGCGCCCACGCACTCGCGCTGGTTGGGTGTCAGTGGCGTGTCGCCAAGGATTTCCGCCATGCCAAGGATGCCGCTCAGCGGGGTACGAATGTCATGGCCGATCCGGGACAGGGTTTCCCGGCGAGTGCTGTCCACGGTCTCGGCAATGGCTTCTGAGCGTTTCCTTTCGATCTTCAGGCGCGCCTGCTGGCTGTATTGCAGTCGCAATCCGATCCCCAGGGTCACAGCCTCCAGCACCGTGGCTCCCAGTAACCACTGGGGCAGTTCCGCCCCGGTCTGCACTACCCCCAGGCACGCCAGGCATACCACCAGGGCCGGGATGCTGATCAGCAGGGAGGTGAGAAAAAACAGTCCTCCCCCGGTGATTTCCCGGTGCCAGGCGGTGTAGCCCATGGTGAGCAGAAACAGGGTGGCCAGGGTGACCAGAGCAAAGCTGATGTAGCCGGCGGCGGCCAGCGGCAGCATGATGGTCAAGGGCAGATTGATCAGGGCCAGTACCTGCAGCAGGCGGGTAGAGTATTGCAGCCAGCCGGTCTGTTCGGACAGGTTGAAGAAGCTGCGCGAGAGACCGTTCGCCGACCACATTGCCAGCATCATGCCGGCAAAAAGCAGCCGCGGGTGCAGCAGGTTGTTTTCACTCAGATCCCCGGGGAGCAGGTCCGCCAGGGTCAGCCCGATCATCAGGATGCTGAGGATAAAGCCGCAGTGGTAGTAGTAAGTGGCGCCGCCACGCAGGGCGCCCACAATCAGGTTATAAAATGCCAGCATCAGCAGGGCGCCGGCCAGCAACATGTAGATTGTGTTTTGCTGTTGCTGGGTCTGAAGCAAGCCGTTGACGGTGGTCAGTGTCAGTCCGTAAGTCAGGTAGGCCCGGGGAGGCAATTGCAGATAGACAAGCTGGGTGTCGCCGGTGGGCAGGTCTATCCGGAAGCTGCTGCCGCGGCCGCTAATGCGCTGCTGGGGGGGCAGTTGGCGGTACCCCTCGTTGCCATCCGGCAGGTAGAGGGTTGCTGCCGGATTGCCACGCAGATGCAGGGCGAAGGTGCTCTGGTTGCCCAGCTCGTTCTTGATGGCAACGCGGACCCACCAGTATCCATTGCGGATACCCAGACGCTCGATATAGCGGGTGGCCGGCTGAAAACCGGCCGTGGCGGGATGCTGGCTGACTGCCTGGATATCCAGCTCACCGGAGGGGTCGCGCAGGTACTCGGAGTAGATGGTAATGCGGGCCTGATCCGGCAGGCTGTGGATCACAAAGGGGGGCGGCGGTTCCGGGTTGGCCCGACAGAGGCTGCCAACCATGGCCAGCAGAAGAATCAGCGCTCCTCTGAATAAAAACGAATCAGGCCACTTCCGTTGGTTCTTTTGCATCCGTCGCTTTTCCCCGGTCCAGCACATAGGCGTTGAGGCCTGCTTCCGAGAGGATATAGGCTCCCAGCTCACTACGTCGACCATCACCGCACACCACATAGAAAAAATCCTTTTCCAGCGTGTGCACTTCGCGGCGCAATTCGTTGAGTGGCAGGTTGCGGGCACCGGGGGTGCGGTCGTGGCGAAACTCCATGGGCAACCGCACATCCACCAGAATGCAGGCGGTTTCCGCTTCCAGCACCATGGTGTCCAGCTCATCCTCACTGAGGTGGCGAATGACCGAGTCTTGCAGGATGGATTGAAAGTCCTTCTTGCCAAGGCACATCAGGGTGCCGTCACTGGTCATGGTAATGGTGGCGTTGCGGGGGCTGTCGCTGATCAGGGCGTCTTCACCGAAGAAGCGACCGGCGGAGAGGGCTGCCAGGGTTTCCTGTTTGGCGCCTTTGGCGCGGGTGACCATGGCCTTGCCCTGCTTGATCACGAAGAAGGTATCGCCATCCTCGCCCTCGCGCACCACCGTTTCGCCGAGCTGCACTTCCCGTTCCTCGAATTTCACGAACAGGCTGTGAATCATGGCCGGCGGGATGGCGGAAAACAGCTCTGAAGACAGCAGCGCATCCATCCAGTCCCGCTCGCTCTCGTCATCATCCTCGTCGAGCATGGATTCGGCTGCCTGGGTCCAGGTCATCAGCAGATCCAGCTTGTTGCGGTCGATGGCGTAGAGGGTCGTGGTTTCCGCGCTGATGGCGTTGATGGTGTGTTCCGGGTAATTGTCCAGCGCCAGGTAATTCTCGTCATCGTCGGCGGTAAAGTGCCGCACCTGGAAGCTGGCGTCGGTCAGGTCCAGGGAGCCTTCCACCAGAAAATAGGCCTTGTCACTGGTCTGGCCACGTTTGAACAGCAATCGCCCCGGACCGATCTTGATGACGTCGATCTGGCCCTGGATTTCCTTCAGGTGTGATTCGCCCAGGCAGTCAAAGGGAATGAAATTCTCGAGACGAGACATGTCGGCGACGACATCGCTCATTGCTAACCCCCGGCAGTATAAACGTGCAGCATTGGTGGATGAGCCCTGCCGGGCTCACCCTTACTTCTTAGTTGCTACTACTTTATGACTTTTCGCGGGCCACTGCACGGTAACCGATGTCTTTGCGGTGGTAGGCGTTGCGCCATGTGATCTGCTTCACACCGGCATAGGCGTTGGCCTGGGCTTCACCGACGGTGTCGCCGACACCGGTCACGCAGAGTACCCGGCCGCCGCTGGTGACCACCTGGCCGTCTTTCTCGGCGGTGCCAGCATGGAAGACTTTGACGGTGTCGGAATCCGCCCGGTCCAGGCCGTCGATCACGTCGCCCTTGTCGTAGCTGTCCGGGTAGCCGCCGGCGGCCATGACCACACCCAGGGTGGGGCGCGGGTCCCACTGGATCTCGGTCTGGTCCAGCTTGCCGTCCAGGGCCGCCAGGCACAGGGCAGCCAGGTCGGATTGCAGGCGCATCATGATCGGCTGGGTTTCCGGGTCGCCGAAGCGGCAGTTGTATTCGATGACCTTGGGGGCGCCTTCCGGGTTGATCATCAGCCCGGCGTAAAGAAAGCCGGTGTAGGGCATGCCCTCGGCGGCCATCCCTTCCACGGTGGGGGTGATCACCTCGTCCATGATGCGCTGGTAGACCGCATCAGTGACCACCGGCGCCGGGGAGTAGGCGCCCATGCCGCCGGTGTTGGGGCCGGTATCGCCGTCGCCGACGCGCTTGTGGTCCTGACTGGTGGCCATGGGCAATACGTTCTTGCCGTCCACCATGACGATAAAGCTGGCTTCCTCGCCTTCCAGAAATTCCTCCACCACCACGCGGTGGCCGGCGTCGCCGAACTTGTTACCGTCCAGCATGTCGCGTACGGCGTCTTCGGCTTCTTCCAGAGTCATGGCCACAATCACGCCTTTACCGGCGGCCAGGCCATCGGCCTTGATGACGATGGGGGCACCCTGTTTACGGACATAGGCCAGGGCCTCGTCCATGTCGGTGAAGTTGCCGTAGGCGGCGGTGGGGATGTGATGGCGAGCCAGGAAATCCTTGGTAAAGGCTTTTGAGCCCTCCAGCTGGGCGGCGAGCTTGCTGGGGCCAAAACACTTCAGGTTGTTGTCCTGGAAGGTATCCACCAGGCCTTCCACCAGCGGCGCTTCCGGCCCGACGATGGTCAGGTCGATGCCGTTGTCCTTGGCGAAGGCCAGCAGGGCAGGTTGGTCCAGCACGTCGATGGCTACGTTTTCCACCCCGGCTTCCCGGGCGGTGCCGGCATTGCCGGGTGCCACGAACACTTTTTCTACCTGCTCAGCCTGAGCCACTTTCCAGGCCAGCGCATGCTCGCGGCCACCGCCGCCAATGATCAGAACTTTCATTGAGGTTACTGCCTCTTCTGACGTTGTCTCTATTGGAGACGGGTCAGACGTCGGACGTCGGACGCTAACCCGGTTTTGTCGTCAGACGTCCGACTTCAGACGTCCGACCGCTTAATGTCTGAAATGACGCATGCCGGTGAAGACCATGGCCATGCCGGCTTCGTCGGCGGCGGCAATGACTTCTTCGTCGCGGATCGAGCCGCCCGGCTGGATCACGCAGCTGATGCCTACCTTGGCGGCATTGTCGATACCGTCGCGGAACGGGAAGAAGGCGTCGGAGGCCATCACCGACCCTTCCACCTGCAGGCCGGCATGCTCGGCCTTGATGGCGGCAATGCGGGCGGAGTTGACGCGGCTCATCTGGCCGGCGCCCACGCCCACGGTCTGGCGGTTCTTGGCGTAGACGATGGCGTTGGATTTGACGAACTTGGCCACTTTCCAGGCGAAGATCAGGTCGTGCATCTCGGCTTCCGTAGGGGCGCGCTTGGTGACCACTTTCAACTCGCCTTCGGTGATCATGCCGATGTCGCGGTCCTGCACCAGCAGGCCACCGTTGACGCGCTTGTAGTCCAGGCCTTCTGTCGCCGGGCCGTCGATCTCGCCACACACCAGTACCCGTACGTTTTTCTTGGCAGTGGTAATGGCCAGTGCCTCATCGGTGGCAGACGGGGCGATAATCACTTCCACAAACTGACGATCGACAATGGCCTGGGCGGTGGCGGCATCCAGCTCTCGGTTGAAGGCGATGATGCCGCCGAAGGCAGATTCGGTATCCGTTTCGAAGGCCAGGTCGTAAGCCTTGCCGATGCCGTCCAGGCTAACGGCCACACCACAGGGGTTGGCGTGTTTGACGATCACACAGGCGGGCTTGGTGAAGGACTTCACACACTCCAGCGCCGCGTCGGTGTCGGCGATGTTGTTGTAGCTCAGTTCCTTGCCCTGCAGTTGCTTGGCCGTAGCAATGGAGGCCGGTGCCGGATTGCGTTCGGTGTAGAAGGCCGCTTTCTGGTGCGGGTTCTCGCCGTAGCGCATGTTCTGGGTCTTTTCGAAGTTCAGGTTGATGGTGCGCGGGAAGTCGTCATTGTTTTCACCGACTTTCTTGCCGAAGTAGTTGGCAATGGCGCTGTCGTAAGCGGCGGTGTGTTCGAAGGCCTTGATGGCCAGATCGAATCGCAGGGTGTCGGACAGGGCGCCGTTGTTGGCTGCCATGTCGTCCAGAACGCGCTGGTAATCTGCAGCGGCGGTCACAATGCCGACGCTGGCATTGTTCTTGGCGGCGGAACGTACCATGGTGGGGCCGCCAATATCGATGTTTTCGATGGCGTCTTCCAGGGAGCAATCCGGGTTGGCTACGGTGGCCTCGAAGGGGTACAGGTTGACCACCACCAGATCAATGCGGCTGATGTCGTTGTCCGCCATTACCTGCTCGTCCTGGCCGCGACGGCCCAGGATGCCGCCGTGCACTTTCGGGTGCAGGGTCTTCACCCGGCCGGCCATCATTTCCGGGAAACCGGTGTAGTCGGAGACTTCGCGTACCGCGATGCCCTCGTCCTGCAGCTTCTTGTAGGTGCCGCCCGTGGAGAGGATCTCCACGCCTTGCTCGGCCAGGGCCTTTGCAAATTCGACGATACCTGTCTTGTCGGAAACACTGATCAGTGCACGTTCAACCGCGTTGCTCATGGGGTTTCACCAAGTTACGTTCTGGAATAAGTGGTTCATTTAAAAACAAAAAAAGGGCAGTAAGGACTGCCCTTCATCTTCGCGGTCGTGCTTACAGCAGACCGTACTGCTTGAGTTTCTTGCGCAGGGTGCCACGGTTCAGGCCCAACAGCTCGGCGGCCTTGGTCTGGTTGCCGCGGGTGTACTCGAGCACTTTCTCAAGCAGCGGAATTTCCATTTCCGCCAGCACCATCTGGTAAAGCTCGCTCACCGGCTCGCCGTCCAGCTGGTTGAAATAATCGTTTAACGAACGTCGCACACAATTGCGCAGGGTGTCGTGAGTTTCACTGCGCGCAATGGTCAGGTGCGGCTTTCGTGCTTCAGCGGTGTTCATTTCAGTGAGTGTCCGTGCAGCGGCTGTGTTAACTGAAGAAAGGGTCATGCGGCCAAGGCTCCGTTTTTCTTCCGGGCAGACACCTCGCCATAGCGACCGAATCGTACCCGGTCGGTAGTGGCGTTTATCTGTTGGAAAAACTGCTCGATTGCCAACCGTTGATCGGTGGCATTTTCCAGTGTGTTAAATCCGCGCCGGAAGTCTTCCCCACCGGGCAGGTTTTGCGTGTACCAGCCCAGATGTTTACGCGCGATACGCACTCCCATGAACTCTCCATAGAACTGGTGGAGTTCGGCGAGGTGCTGTTGCACGCAATCGTGGACTTCCGTTACTAACGGCGCTGCGGCTAGCGAGCCGTGCTCGAGGTAATGCAGGGTATCCCGGAAGATCCACGGGTTCCCCTGTGCAGCGCGGCCGATCATGATACCACCCGCGCCGGTGGATTCCAGTACCCGTTTAGCTTTTTCCGGGCTATCCACGTCACCGTTAGCCATAACGGGAATATTGACTGCGGCCACCACCCGGGCGATGGAGTCATACTCGGCGTCGCCGTTGAACTTGTCCGCGCGGGTGCGGCCATGGATGGCCAGGGCCTGGATGCCCGCCGCTTCGGCGATTCGAGCGATCTCCACGGCGTTGCGATGATCGCGATCGGGGCCGGTACGAATCTTCAGGGTTACCGGTACGTCCACAGCAGCGACCACCGCATCCAGGATGCGGGCCACCAGCTCCGGGTCGGCCAGCAGGGCGGAACCTGCGGCGCGTTTGCACACTTTCTTTGCCGGGCAGCCCATATTGATATCAATGATCTGGGCGCCATGATCCACATTGGCGCGGGCCGCGTCGGCCAGCATGGCCGGCTCGCCGCCGGCAATCTGCACCGACACCGGCCCGGGCTCACCACTGTGATCCAGTCGTTGGCGTGACTTTCGAGAGTTCCACAGACGGGTGTCCGAGGTCACCATTTCCGATACCAGCAGGCCGGCACCCAGATCCCGGCACAGACGCCGGAAAGGACGATCCGTGACGCCGGCCATGGGGGCCAGAATCAGCGAATTGGGCAAGGTGTATGGGCCGATTTGCATAGGGGCGGAATGGCATGTGTTTAAGGGGGGCTAATGATAGTGAGCGGCGCGCGGGGATGAAAGGGCGCAGGGTAAAAAATGCGCAATTTCGGGCTCAGGCGGGTGCGGTGGTGTTATCTGAGTGGTTAGTTGCGAGGAGCGAGGTACGAGTCTCGAAAGGCAAAACCGGTTTGGCTTTTCGAGACTCGTACCTCGTTACTCGCTGATCCTGCCGGGGGCGTCTGGCGTCGGCATCGGGTCAGGGCCGCTATCGCTGGCTCACCCGTTCCTTGGCATCCACGGCTGGCAGCAGGCGCAGGTTATAGTTCACCGCCTGCTCGCCCGGATCGACAATTTCCAGGGAGATGTGCAGCGGAGTGTTCACCGGCATGGCCTCCATGTTTGTCAGATCTCCCCGTAGATATTCCGCCGGGCTGAAGCGACGGCTGGCGACGGGATTACCATTGAGGGCGCTGAAGCTCAGTTCCAGTTCTGGAAACGGCTGCGGGTAACGGGCTTCGTTGAACAGGATGGCGTCCACGATCAGGGCGTTGGTGTAGTCGGGATGGCTGCGGACGACCAGATTGGCACCGCGCAGTTTACTGATATCCGTGCGGTTGGGCAGCCGGCAGCCCAGCACGCCGCAGGCCTGTTGGTAGAGGGGGCGCCATTGCGGGGTACGGGCCAGATCATCGAAATTGAAGTAGGCGTATTGTGCTACCAGTACCACCAGGGCCAGGGCTGACAGACCGCCCCATTTGAGCATCCCCGTCCAGTCGTGTTGCTGGCGGAAGGGCGTATCGCGCTCACGTACCGGCTGCGACAATGGGACCGGTTCTTCGGTCAGGTCGTCGCCAAACAGGTCCAGGCCGCCGAACAGGCTGTCATCATCGTCATCCTGTGGCGGTTTGGGGGCCGGTTTTTTCTTGGCCTGTGGCGGTTGTGCCGTGGCTTTCGGCGGGCTGGCCTGGCTGTCCCGGGGGGCAAAACTGGCGGGTTGGCTGGCGGTCTGTTTCGCTGGCGGATCGTCTTCGTTTTCCAGTTCCTTGAGCAGGGCCTCGGCCCAGGCCTCATCCGCATTGTCGTTATGACTGGCGCGGCCAGCGCCCTGCATGTCGGAAAAATCTTCCCCGAGCCCGGAGTCGGCGGCATCTTCATCCAGATTGATGAAGGAGTCGCTCAGCTCCATACCTTCAATGCTGAGGCTGGAGGTGGCCCCGTCATCGTCATCATCGAACGTCTGCCGAGAGTCTTCGCTGGCGTTGCCTGCATTGCTTTCCAGGGCGCCTGCCCAGCGATCGTCGGCGGCGTCCTGTTTGGCCGGGGGGCCATCAATCAGGTAGTCACTGGCCTGAAAAATCTGCAGGCAGGAGCCGCAGCGTACCGCGCCGCGGGCCTGCTTCAGGTGTTCTTCGGTGATCTTGAACTGGGCTGCACAGTGTGGGCAGCGGGTTTTGTATTGGGCGGCCATGGCTTTCGCCTGATTGTTATTGGTGATGAGACGCTAGGCGCTGCACGGACCAGACTATGACGCAGCCACAAATCAGGGCCGTGTGCGCAAATATGTTTTACAGAAAAAGCGGGACAGGCCGCAAGGACCTGTCACTCAGTTTTACGTCGTACTCCGTCGATCCGCACCCAGTCGCCCTGTTGAGTGGTGGGATTCAAATCAAACCAGGGGGCGTAGGCGTTGCGGACGGATTCGGCCTGTTCGGCCAGAATGCCGGACAGGGCCAGGGAGCCCCCCGGGCGACAATAGCTGGCCAGCTGACCGGCCAGCTCCACCAGCGGGCCGGCCAGGATGTTGGCCACAAGTACGTCGCAGCGATAGTCCGCCGGCAGATTTTCCGGCAGGTAGAGTCGGAGTGCGTCGGCGACACCGTTGTTGCGGGCGTTGTCTTCGCTGGCGGTCAGTGCCTGGGGATCGATGTCGGTGCCGGTGGCATTGCCGGCCCCCAGCAGCAGGGCGGCGATGGCCAGCACCCCGGAGCCACACCCGAAATCCAGTACCGCCTTGCCGGTCAGGTCGGCCCGGTCCAGCCATTCCAGACACAGGGCTGTGGTTTCATGGGTGCCGGTGCCGAAGGC
Source organism: Alcanivorax sp. DSM 26293 (assembly GCF_900107995.1). Classification (GTDB taxonomy): domain Bacteria; phylum Pseudomonadota; class Gammaproteobacteria; order Pseudomonadales; family Alcanivoracaceae; genus Alcanivorax. Next base: position 168,734 of record NZ_FNUM01000005.1, read on the forward strand.
CAGCCCCGGATCCAGTTTCAGATTTACCGCCTGGGGATCCGGCGAGGCACTCCAGCTGGGGACGATCCACAGCCGTTCACCAAAGCGCATGGGCGCAAAATCATCCATCCAGGCCCGTTCCCAGACCTGATCATCCAGCGTCTCGTGATGATGGGCCTGGGCCTCCAGCCCCTGTTGTTGCAGGGCAGCGAGGATCAATGCCGGGTCACGGTCCGCATCGAACAGGGCGCTGACCACGGTGTTCTGCCACAGGGGGCGAGCACCGGGCGGTGGCTCGAAGACTGGCTGATCGGCGCCGTCGGTGAGCGTAACCGCGCAGGCGCCCATGTCTTCCAGTGCGGATTGAAAGGCATCCGCATGGGCTTCGGTGGTGGCGAGGTGGAGCTGGAGCCAGGCCATGGTTTCGCTTCGCTCTAGTTGAGAGTTAACAGTTGATAGTTGACAGCTCGCGGGGTGGGCGGTGCTGGGCTTCTAACGCAGAAGGCCGCGCACAGGTGCCGGGCGCGGCCTCCGAGGCTAATGGTAACAGCGAACAGTGATCGCGAGCTATTCGCTGTCAACTGTCAGCTGTCCACTATCAACTGCTTTTATTCCTGTCCCAGCTTTTTCTCGAGGTGGTGAATATCCACGCCGCCGGCAATGAAGGCCTTGTCCCTGAAGATCTTGTTGCGGTGCAGTTCCACATTGGTCTTGATGCCCTCCACCACGATTTCGTCCAGCGCATTCTTCATGCGGGCGAAGGCGATTTCGCGATTTTCTCCCCAGGTGATCAGCTTGCCGATCAGGGAATCGTAGAAGGGGGGTACGGTGTAGCCGCTGTAGATATGGGAGTCCACACGGACGCCGTTGCCACCCGGCGCGTGGAAATAGGTGATCTTGCCGGGGCAGGGGGTGAAGCGGACCGGATCTTCCGCGTTAACACGGACCTCGATGGCATGCCCCTGGAAGGTGATGTCTGACTGTTGCAGCTGCAGGCCTTCGTCGCTGGCGATGCGCAGTTGCTCCTTGACGATGTCGACACCGGTGATCATTTCGGTCACCGGGTGCTCTACCTGTACACGGGTATTCATCTCGATGAAGTAGAACCCTTCATTTTCGTACAGGAATTCGAAGGTGCCGGCACCCCGGTAATTGATTTCCTTGCAGGCGTTGACGCAACGCTCGGCCACTTCATCTTTCAGGTGTTGGGGAATGCCCGGCGCGGGGGCTTCTTCCACCACCTTTTGGTGACGACGTTGCAGGGAACAGTCCCGGTCGCCCAGATGGATGGCATGGCCGGCGCCATCCGCCAGGACCTGGACTTCCACGTGACGGGGTTTCTGCAGGAACTTTTCCATGTAAACGGTGGCGTCACCGAAGGCATTCTTGGCTTCAGAGCGGGTCAGGGTGATGGCATTGAGCAGGTGCTTGGCGTCTTCCACCACGCGCATGCCACGGCCGCCGCCGCCGGCAGCGGCCTTGATGATCACCGGGTAGCCGATCTTCTCGGCCATGGCCAGGGAGGCATCGCCGTCGTCCCCCAGGGGGCCATCGGAGCCGGGCACGGTGGGAACACCGGCTTTCTTCATGGCTTCAATGGCGGCGACCTTGTTGCCCATCAAACGGATGGTCTCCGCCTTGGGGCCGATAAAGGTGAAGCCGGAGCGTTCCACGCTTTCGGCAAAATCCGCATTTTCGGCGAGGAAACCGTAACCCGGGTGAATGGCGTCGGCGTCGGTGACTTCCGCCGCACTGATAATCGCCGGGATGTTCAGGTAGGACTCGGTGGACGAGGCCGGGCCGATGCAGACCGCTTCGTCGGCCAGCCGTACGTGCATCAGATCCCGGTCAGCCTTGGAATAAACCGCCACGGTGCGAATGCCCAGCTCCTTGCAGGCACGCAGGATGCGCAGGGCGATTTCGCCGCGGTTGGCAATGACAACCTTTTCCAGCATGAGATGCCTCCGTTAAACGATGGAGAACAGAGGCTGATCGAATTCAACCGGTTCGCCGTCTTCCACAAGGATGGCATCAATGGTGCCGGACTTGTCCGCTTCGATCTGGTTCATCATCTTCATGGCTTCGACGATGCACAGCACGTCGCCGGCCTGGACCTTCTTGCCCACCTCCACAAAGGAAGACGCACCCGGTGACGGGGAGCGGTAGAAAGTGCCAACCATGGGGGAGCGCACCAGATGACCACTGGGGGTGTTGTCGGCCGGTGCGGGAGTGTCAGCGGCTGGCGCCTGCGCCGGAGCGGGCGCCGGTGCAGGTGCCTGCGGAGCCGCATAGTAGTGCGCGGGCGCCGCAGGGTGACGGGAGCCGCGGCTGATGCGCACGGATTCTTCCCCTTCACAGATCTCCAGCTCTTCGATGCCGGATTCTTCCAGCAGCTCAATCAGTTTCTTGATCTTGCGAATATCCATGTATTAACCATCCAGTTGTTCAAGGGCGGCGGTCAGCGCCAGCGTGTAGCCGGTGGCGCCGAGCCCGCAGATCACGCCCCGGGCAATATCAGAAAAATAGGAGTGATGGCGGAAGCTTTCCCGAGCATGCACATTGGAGAGGTGCACCTCGATAAAGGGGATGTCCACCGCCAGCAGGGCGTCACGCAGGGCCACGCTGGTATGGGTGAAGGCCGCCGGATTGATAATGATGAAGTCGATGCCCTCGGTGCGGGCATCGTGGATCCGTTCAACCAGCTCGTATTCCGCGTTGCTTTGCAGGTGCTGCAAGTGGTGGCCGGCATCGCTGGCCTGGGTCTGCAGTTGCTGGTTGATATCGGCCAGGGTGACATGGCCGTACTTGTCCGGCTCACGGGTGCCGAGCAGATTCAGGTTTGGGCCATGTAAGACCAGAATGGAAGCCAAAACGGGTCCCCCTGGGGAATTTGTCGTTATCTACCGTGAACGTGCAGGAAATGCACCGGTTATCCCGGTGTTTCTGGCACTTGTGCAATACTAGGGGGAAATCATGACAGAAAAAAGGGTTTTACAACATTCGTTACAAGTTGCCGGAAGATGCCGTGCAATCGGTACTGTTTCACGATTTTTGGTTAGGCGGAGCTCCTACGGCAAGGGCATGGGGTCGTGGAGGGGCATCAAAGCCCCGGCATCACCCGTTGGTCCAGATGCTCCAGGAACCTCGCTGGTTTCATTTCCCCCAGTACCCGGGATTCCGGTAGCTCCGTGCCTGCCGGGGTAAAGAACACCAATGCCGGCAGGCCGAGGATGTTGTACTGCTCCATGATGGCCTGGCTGTCGGCGTTAATCTCGGTGATGTCCACCCGATAAAGGTCGAAGTCTTCCATGGCTGCCAGTACCTGGGGATCGCTGAGGGTGGTTTCCTCCAGCACCTTGCAGGCCACGCACCACTCAGCAAAGAAATCCACCAGCACCGGCTTGCCGGCCCGGCGGGAATCGGCCAGGGCCGTGGTGAGATTGTCGCGGCCCAGGATGGTCTGCCAGGGACCGTGGTCGCCGGGAGAGCTGACGGTGTCAGTCACCGGTGCCGGTTGTGTCATCGGCGCCAGGGGTTGCAGTGGGTCGTCGCCACCGCTGAGTGCCCCGACGATCATTACCGAACCATAGAGGGCCAGCACCAGAGCGATACCCCGCTTGAGTCGGGCCATTCCCTCGCCGGCGGATTCCAGGGCGCCGAGCTGCACCCCGTAGATCGCCAGCAGCAGACCGTAAAGGCCCAGGGTAAGGGTGCCGTTGATGATGCGGTCCAGCAGCCAGATGGCGACGCCCAGCATGACCACACCAAAGAAGCGTTTGATTTCTTCCATCCACATGCCGGCCCGGGGCAGCAGGCTGCCGCCGCCGGTACCGAAAATGATCAGCGGCACCCCCATGCCCATGGACAGGGCGAACAGGGAAGCCGCACCGGTCAGGGCATCGCCGCTGGCGGCCACATAGATCAGTGCTCCGGCCAGAATCGGGGTCACACAGGGAGAGACCACCAGGGCGGAGATGGTGCCCATGATGGCGGCACCAAGCAGATTGCCCCGTTGGCTGTCGCCGGGCTGGTGCAGCTTGTTACGCAAGAAAGCAGGCAGTTGCAGCTCGTAGAGACCGAACATGGACAGGGCCAGTAACACGAAGACCACCGTGGAGGTGATGATGGCTGCCGGTTGTTGCAGCAGGACCTGAAGATTCAGGCCGGCGCCAAATACCGCAACCAGCAGCCCGGCCAGGGTATAGGGCACCGCCATGCCCAGCACATAGCTGGTACTGAGCACAAAGCCGCGACTGGCGCTGGGTTCCTTTTCGCCGGCGATGATCCCGGAAAGGATCGGCACCATGGGGAAGACGCAGGGCGTGAACGCCAGTAGCAGGCCGCCCACGAAGAACAGGCCGATGATCAGTCCCAGGGAGCGGTCGGTCATCCACCGGTTGAAGGCGTTGGCGTCTTCGGATTGCAGGGTGCTGAGAAAACCGCCGTCATCATTGCGGGTGCTGGGGGACTCAGCGGGAGTGGCCGCGGTCGCGGCCGGGGACTTTTTTGCCGGTGCCGGATTGGCCAGCGGGATAACCTTCTTGGTGGGCGGATAGCACAGGGTGTCCTCAATACAGCCCTGGTAACGGACTTCCAGCTCGGTGGCCACCAGCGGTACGCTGGCGACCGGCAGGGTCAGGGAAAGCCGGTCGTAGTAAACCTGCACATCCCCGAAAATTTCGTCGGTCTTGTCCTTGCCGGGGGGGAGGGTGTAGTCGGCGAAATCCTCCAGCACATTGCCATTCTGGTCTCGCAAGCTGAAGCCGAAACGGTGCTGGTACAGATAAACGTCGTCGATCAGCTCGAAATCCAGCAGCAGTTGCTGGCTGTCCCAGTCGGCATCGGTTACCAACTGGATGGCTTCATCTACGGTAGGAAGGCGGTCTTCACCGAAAAAATCCTGCGCCAGGGTAGCGGAACATGCCAGCAGCAGTGTCAGGGCGAACCCCAGTCGTAGCCAGGTTTTTTGCATTAGTTACTCCTCAATCCCCAAAAGCAAAAGACGGCATCGTTTCGATGACGGAATGACCGATAAGTTTCAGGGCGGATTATTAACGGTGCCTTAAGATTGCTTTAAGGCATCCGTAGGAAGCTGTGGTCTCAATAACAGGAGAACCTTATGCGCTTTCTACGGGTACTTGTACTGCTGGCCGTTCCCTGGCTGGCCATTGCCCAGCCCCCATTTTCCCCCGAGCTGCAGGCAGACGCAAAAGTCATTTATGTGGACTTCTGGGCCAGCTGGTGCGGGCCGTGTCGGCGTTCCTTTCCCTGGCTCAATCATATGCAGGCCAAATACGGAGAAAAGGGCTTCACCGTGATTGGCGTCAACGTGGATCCCAGCCGGGAAGACGCCCAGTTGTTCCTGGACAAATACCCGGCCACCTTCCCGCTGGTGTACGACCCGGACGGCGAGCTGGCCACCCGTTACGCCCTGCAGGGCATGCCCAGCTCCATCCTGTTGGGTGCCGATGGTGAAGAGCTGTCGCGCCATATCGGCTTCTCCGAAAAGCACAAGGATGACTACGAGCAGGAAATCGTTCGGTTACTGGAGGCAAAACAATGAAAAGGCTGATCAGTCTTGTGGCCGTGATGACGGCCCTGGGTGCCCTTGCCGGGTGCCAGAACTTGGGGGTGCAACCGTGGGAGCGTGATCTGCTGGCCAAGCCGGTGATGACACCGGGGGCGGCAGACGGTCTCGATGATGCGCTGGATGATCACATCTATTTCAGCAAGGAAGCGTCCAGTGGCGGGCGCGGTTTTGGCGGCGGCGGCTGCGGCTGCAACTGAGGGACGAACCATGAAAAAAATGTTAGACGGAAAGAAGATTGGTGCGGGCCTGGCAGCGGCAACGTGTTCCCTGCTGGGGCAACCAGCCATAGCTCAGGATAGCACCGATGCGTGGCAATTTGATTCTGCCGTGCTGTATTACAGTGAGCAGGATAGGGTGACGGCAGTGGAGCCCGTGGTTCGTGCCAAAAAGCAGTTCCAGGACGAGAGTGAACTGGAAATGAAATTGACCCTGGATACACTTACCGGGGCCTCTCATAACGGCGCCATCACTTCTGACAAGCCACAGACCTTTACCTCTCCTTCCGGGAACAGTTCCTATCAAGTGACCAATGAGGTTCCCCTTGATGATGCCTTCAAGGACACCCGGGTAGCCGCCAACATGCAATATACCCGTCCGTTCACCCGCAACCTGCGCTGGACCGGCGGTCTCAACTTTTCCAATGAGTATGACTTTACCTCCCTGGGGCTGAATGCCGGTCTGTTGTGGGACCTGAACAACAAGAACACCACGCTGACGTTTGGGGTGGCCCATGAGGCGGACACCATTGACCCGGTGGGTGGGTCGCCGGTCGGGCTGACTTTCCAGAGTGACGAGGACAAGACCGATGGCAGTGAAGACAAGTCGATCAATGACTTTCTGATCGGCATGACGCAGGTGATCAACCGCCGCTGGATCATGCAGTTGAACTACAACCTGTCCATATCAGATGGGTATCACACCGACCCGTACAAGATTGTCACGGTGGTGGATGCCAACGGCGATCCGCTGGAAGCGGAAAGTTTCGGCGCCAACGATATTGGTGCCGGCGACGCACAGGTTTTCGAGTTGCGACCGGATTCGCGGACCAAGAATGCCTTGTACTGGGAGAACCGTTACCACTTCAACCGGGATGTGCTGGCGGTGGGCTATCGTTTCATGTCCGATGACTGGGGTATCACGTCCCATACCCTGGATGTGAAGTACCGTTTCCAGTTCGATAACGGCTGGTACCTGCAGCCCCATGTGCGCTGGTACGACCAGAGCCAGGCAGACTTCTATAAGGAATCCATTACGGCTTCCGAGCTGACATCACTGCAGAACAGCCAGGGCGAAGTTTCGGCGGATTACCGTTTGGGTAACCTCACGGATACCACCTATGGGTTCAAGGTCGGCAAGGAGTGGGCCAACAACCAGCAGCTGAGCCTGCGGGTGGAGAGCTTCACCCAGAGTGGCGACAGCGATGCCTCGGAACTGGATGCACTCATCACTCAGGTCGGTTATACCTTCTACTGGTAACCGATTTGACGATGGTGGAGCCCGGATGAAGCAGGGCAGAGATGAAATGTACAAGGCCCTTACCCTGGAGCAGGACGGCCCCCTTTGGCGGGGCCGTTTTGTTGCCATGGCCAGCCCCTGTGAATGTCTGGTCAGGGGTGTTGATGAAAGCCTGGCACGTGAGGTGGCGGAGTCTGTGGCTGCGGAAGCCTGGCGCATTGAACACAAGTATTCCCGCTATCGTGACGACAATCTGGTCGCGGCAATCAATGCCGGTGATCAACAATGGGTGACGCTCGACGAGGAGACGGTCAGGTTGCTGGATTTTGCTGACCAGTGCTGGCGTCTCAGTGCTGGCGCCTTTGACATCACCTCCGGGGTTCTGCGTCGCGCCTGGCGGTTTGATGGTTCTGATCAAGTGCCCCAGCCGGAACAGGTGCATGCCCTGTTGCCACTGGTGGGTTGGGACAAGGTGGAGCGGGAGGCCGGCTGTATTCGGTTGCAAAAAGGCATGGAGCTGGATCTGGGCGGTATCGGCAAGGAATATGCCGTGGACAGTGCTTTTCAGCGGGCAGGTAAACTGACTGATGCCGATCTGCTGGTGAACTTCGGCGGTGATCTGGTGGCTCGTGCTGCCACATCTCCCTGGCAGGTGGGTATGGAAGGTACCGCAAGGCCCATGGCCGGCCAGTTACGGTTCACCACCGGGGCACTGGCTACCAGTGGTGACAGCCGGCGTTATCTGCTGCGTAATGGTATTCGATACAGCCATGTGCTGGATCCGCGCAGCGGTTGGCCTGTGGCCGATGCGCCGCGTGCAGTCACTGTGTTTGGGCAGCAATGTACCCAGGCGGGGTTATTGTCCACGCTGGCCTTGCTGCAAGGCCGGGATGCGGAAACCATGCTGCGCGGTGCTGGTGTACAGTACTGGATTCAATGGGGAGATGATGCGGCTGCTACTGGTTGAAGATGATGCGCTGCTGGCGGATGGCCTGCAGCGTGCCCTCCGCGCGGAAGGGTATACCGTCGATCTGGTTGATCGTGGAGACCTGGTCTTGCCTGCGTTGGCTGCAGGCGGGTTTGAGCTGGTGCTGCTTGATTTGGGGTTGCCAGGGCTGGATGGCATGGCTGCATTACGTGCCTTGCGTCAGCAGGACAAACAGATTCCCGTGATCATCATCAGTGCCCGGGATGCGCTTGATGACCGCATTACAGGCCTGGATAGCGGAGCAGACGACTATCTGGTGAAGCCGTTTTCCGCGGTGGAGCTGATTGCCCGTATTCGTGCCCGGCTGCGTCGTCGGGAAGCACCAGGTAGTGAAATACTGACGGTGGGGGATTTGGCGATTGATGCAGCCCGCTTCAGCGTGACCCGTGGTGGAGAGCCGGTCAATCTATCCCGGCGGGAAATGAGCGTGCTGCTGCAACTGGTGCGTCACCGTGGCCGTGTGCTTACCCGTGATCAGCTCGAACAAGGGCTATATGGCTGGAATGAGGATGTGGAGAGCAATGCGCTGGAAGTGCATATCCATCACTTGCGCAAAAAGCTCGGCAGCGGTCTTATCCGCACGGTAAGAGGCGTTGGCTACAGTCTCAGCGGAGATCAGGAATGACTTTCTCCATTCGTCGTTTTCTGGTTGCTTCCATCTTGATGGTGATCCTCGGTGGAGGACTGCTGCTGGGGATTCTTACCTATCGCACGATCTATCATGAACTGGATGAGCAGTACGATGCCGAACTGGTGCAGAGTGCTCACTTGTTGGCGGGTTTCTGGCAGGATGGTCACCCACCGGAGACCTCCCTTTCTGCGCTGGATAGTCAGGAATCCCGCTATCTGCGCTATTTTATCTACCAGCTATGGCAGAGCGGCAAACTGGTTTCTGCCAGTGAAGGCTCTCCCGAATCTCCCCTGGTTGCGCTCAATGAGCGGCCCCATTACGAGGAAATCAAAGGCTGGCACGCCTATTCGTTACCCCTTTCGAATAATCGCTGGCTGATCCTGGCAGAGAGTGACTATGCCCGCCATTCCATGGTGAAAAATGTGGCGGGTTCTCTGCTCGCCCCGTACTTGATCAGTGTGCCTTTCGTGATGTTGCTGGTGTGGCTGGCGATTCGTCTTGGTCTGTCGCCGTTGTCGGATCTTGCCCGCTCGGTGAGCCGCCGATCCACGGATAACCTGACGCCGTTAACGGGGGGCAAGCAGGTACGTGAATTGGAACCGGTGAAAGAGGCGATCAATGCCTTGTTGCAACGCCTGGACGCTGGTATCGAGCGTGAAAAGCGGTTTACTGCAGATGCTGCCCATGAGTTAAGGACCCTGCTGATGGTGCTGCGATTGCACGCTGAGAACGCCCGTTCCCTGTCGGATCCGCAACTACGGGACGAATCCCTGCAAGGGCTGCAGGAAGCGGTAGGGCGCGCTGAGCGAATGCTTGAGCAGTTGCTGGTGCTGGCGCGGCTTGATCCTGCTCAGGGCCCACCTGAGCAGGGTGCCTGTGCAGATATCCTCAGGGTGGCAAGGGATACGTTGGCCTCGCTGGTGCCCCTGGGGGACCGTTTCAACCAGCAGCTTGTGTTGTGTCTGGAGGAATCCCTTCTGGTGGCAATGCCTGAGGAAGCCCTGCAGCTGGTGCTGCGTAACCTGATCGACAACGCCTGCCGCTATGCCTCGCCTGGCGTGATACAGGTGAATGCGGAGCGGCAGGGCCGTCAGGTCTCTATTGAAATCTCAGATAGTGGTGAGGGGTTGAGCGAAGAGCAATGGCAGCGCTATCGGGAACGTTTCAGTCGGGGGCATTCGGATAGCGATGGAGCCGGGCTGGGTTTGTCCATCGTCAATGGTCTGCTCTCTCTTTATGGCGGTAGTCTGACTTACCGTAAACGGTGTGCGCAGACTCCCGCAGCTGCTATCGTGTTACTCCCTGCCGCAACTCAGAAGCCTGGGCTATAGTAGCGGTTCGTCGATCTTGGGAGTGATCATGAGTAACGAGAAATTCACCGAAAAAATGGGCGACGCCATGCTCGACCCCCGTCATAACCGGATCTGGAAGGGCGTTCTCTGGCTACTGGGGTTGTTACTGCTGGTGGACGTGCTGCTGAGCTGGTACTGGAGTCAGGAACCGGAGCTGCGTGAATTGCCCAGCCGTGACAATGCGGTTGCCGGTGAAACCATTGCCCGGGAGCTGATTTTCGTTGCGGACACCTTGCTGTCCAAACCGGGGGGTTATCTCAGTAATGACATACTCCCGCATCGTCTTTGGATGGATAATATGCCGTCCTGGGAATACGGTGTTCTGGTTCAAGTCCGTGATTTCACCCGGGTGCTGCGTCGTGACATGAGCCGCTCCCAGTCCCAGAGCCAGGAAGACCGGGATCTGGCCATTGCCGAGCCCCAGTTCAATTTTGACGCGCAAAGCTGGGCCATGCCGGCCACAGAAAGCGAATATCGCCGGGGTATCAAGGCGCTGCAGCGTTATCTGGAGCGTCTCACCGATGCCAACGAAGGGGACGGTACCTTCTATGCCCGGGCCGATAACCTCAACTACTGGCTCAACGAAGTGCAGAGCCGGCTGGGTTCTCTCAGTTTGAAACTGAGCCAGAGTGTGGGGCGCAGTGAGCTGAATATGGATGTGGGCAGTGCCGAGTCCGTTGCCAAACCCGGCAATGAAGAAGACTTTGTGAAAACGCCCTGGTTGAAGATTGACGATGCATTTTATGAAGCGCGTGGAGCGACCTGGGCCCTGACGCAGCTGATGCGTGCCGCCGAGGTGGATTTCGCCGAAGTGCTCCGTAAAAAGAATGCCACTGTCAGCTTCCGGCAAATGGTCCGGGAACTGGAAGCCACCCAGGAAACCCTGTGGAGCCCGTTGATTCTCAACGGCGACGGCTTCGGCATGCTGGCCAACCATTCCCTGGTCATGGCCAACTATGTGACCCGCGCCAATGCGGCCCTGGTGGATCTGCGGAAACTGTTGCAGGAAGGGTAAAAAGGCAATTAATAGTTAACAGTTAGTAATTAATAGTTGCGCGCTCTGCGTCAGCTTTTACTCCAAGCAAAGAGGCCGCGCCCACAGGTTGGGCGCGGCCTCTTGCGTTTCAGACAAAACAAATCCTGTCCGCAGCGTTATTAATTATTCATTATTAATTATGTTTACGCCGCATTCTTTTCCTTCACTTGCGGCAGGCTGGCGCGCCATTTTTCGATCAGGGCGCTGTTGTCGTCTTCCCAGGGATGGAAACCGGGTTTCAGGTAACTGAACCAGGCGGGGATGACGCTGCTGATGACGCCACGGTAGCCGAAGCCTTTCCACAGGCCCTTGGCCAGGGTCAGGGGCTGGCGGTGGATGCCGTCGCGTTTGAGCATTTGCCAGGTGAAGTAGGAGGTGAAGCCCACCAGGTAAGCAGAGCCGGACAGGAAGGTGCGCTGCCGCTCCAGATAGTTGTCGCTCACGTCCTTGTAGAGGTCGTAGGCCACGGCCTTGTGCTCGGTTTCCTCAATGGCATGCCAGACCCACAGGTTGCGCACCGAGGGATGCATTTTTTCCACCAGGTCCGGGCGACGCAGAATGGCATCGGCGAGAATCGCGGTGATGTGCTCCAGACCGGCCGTGGCTGCCAGCTGCTGCTGCTGGCTCATGTACTTGCGGGCGCCGGCCAGCAGTTTGCGGGTTACCGCCAGAGCATGATTGACGATATCGTCGTATTGGCCGTCGGCAATAAGATCATTGAAGGCCTGATGCTCCAGGGAGTGCATGGCTTCCTGGCCGATAAAACCGGAGATGTCTTTCTGGCGGTCCGGGCCTTTTGCCTGGTCGCGCAGGGCGCGAACGGAATCCACGAAGAAACGTTCGCCATCCGGGAAGGTCAGCGACATCACGTTCAACACATGGGTGAGCACCGGGTCATTGTCGAACCAGTAGGGCTGGTCTTCCAGACCCTCGAAGGTGAACCCCATGCGACGAGGGGTGATGCTGATAGCCGGTGTTTTCCGTTTTTTGATCAGTCGTAGCTTCATTGGTGTCTCCTCAAGATGTCATTGCTGACATCAGTCAATGACATCTACTATGCGAGGTCTTGCAGTCAAGGTCTTGTCGTGGAGGGCCAACAAATGGTGAGTTCGGGCCGTCCCTGGGGAAATGCCGGCATACCGGGTATTTATGTGGTGTTGCTCTATGATGTGCTGGCGGGCATGGGGCTGGATGCCCCGTCCCTGCTGGCAGGACTGGGAGTGAGCCGCGATGAGCTGCTGGCCCCGGACCGGCGGGTATCCATGTCCCTGGCCCAGACGGTGGCCGAGCGGGGGGTGGCCATGGTGGGAGAGCAGGGGCTGGGATTCCGCTATGCCCGGGCCATGAGCATTACCCTGCACGGCCCGGTGGGTCTACTGGCCCTGTCCAGCGCCAGCGCCCAGGATGCGCTGGATGCCGCGTGCCGGTTTCTGGGGCTGCGAGCTCCGTTTCTGGTCATTGACCAGACCCGCCAGGGAGAGCTTGCCCATCTGCAGCTACGCAGTACGGCAACCCTGGGCGTGGCCCATGATTTTGTTGTCGAAGCCATGCTGGTGGGCCTCGTGTTCATGATCGAGCAGTTGCTGGATGCGCCCCCGCAGGGCCTGGAGATTCGCCGCCGGGGGCCGGCGCCTGCCTATCTGTCGACCCTGAAACAGGAAGTGGGGGTGCCGGTGTTGTTCGACCAGGGTGAGGATGCCCTGGTTTTTCCCCAGTCAGCGCTGGCGGCCCGGCCTCGCTTGGCGGATCCCCAGGTGGCGGCCCTGGCTCGGGAGCAATGCGAGCTGGAATTCCGTCAGTGGCGTACCGAGGAGGATGGTGTCATGGCCGAGCGTATCCGCAGTGCTCTCCAGGATCGTCCCGCGCCGTTACCCTCCCTGGAGACCATGGCAGAAAAACTGTCGGTGTCCCCCCGCACTCTCAAACGCCACCTGCAACAGTCCGGACTCAGCTATCGCCAGCTCCAGGACGAGGAGCGTTATCGGCAGGCACAACGTCTGCTGGCCAAGCCGGATAACAGCATCAGCGAGGTGGCCTATACGCTGGGGTACAGCGATGTGGCCAACTTTTCCAAGGCGTTCAAGCGCTGGAGTGGGGCGACGCCACGGGCGTACCGGGAGCAGAGATAGGAGTAAGCTTTAAGCTGCAAGCTACAAGGCGCGGGGAAGGCCTGGAGATGGGTGCTCTGCCGTGCCCGCGCATGGAGATCTGCCATGGAAATCAAGGCATCTGAAAAAGAAAAGGCCGCGCCCTGTTGAAGGGGCGCGGCCTCTTAGCTTTCTGCTTGCCGCGAAACTATCTCGCGTTGCAGCTTGAAGCTTGTGGCTTGCAGCTCGCCTTACGCTTTTTCGTAGGCTTCCACAGACTTCAGGATCTCGGCCTTGGCGGCTTCGGCGCCGTCCCAGCCATCGACCTTCACCCACTTGCCCGCTTCCAGCTCTTTGTAGTGCTCGAAGAAGTGCTTGATCTGAGCCAGCAGCAGCTCGGGCAGATCGTTGATGTCTTTCACGTTGTCGTAGATCTTGGTCAGCTTGGTGTGCGGCACGGCAACCAGCTTGGCATCTTTGCCCGCTTCGTCAGTCATGTTCAGGATGCCGACCGGGCGACAACGGATCACGGAACCGGGAACCACCGGGTACGGGGTTACAACCAGCACGTCCAGCGGGTCGCCGTCTTCAGACAGGGTGTTGGGGATGTAGCCGTAGTTGGCCGGATAGAACATGGGGGTTGCCATGAAACGGTCGACGAATACGGCGTTGCTGTCTTTATCGATCTCGTACTTGATCGGGTCAGCATTGGCCGGGATCTCGATGGCCACGTAAATGTCTTCCGGAATCTCTTTACCGGCGGGAACCTTAGCAAAATCCATGGTCTGTCCTTCTCAAACAGGGTTGGTGGTGGGCGCGGATTATAGCAATGCAGGGCGGCTCCGGCTAATGGCGCAAGGGCGTAACCCGGAGGGTGAGAAGAAAGGCTTTATGGTCAATGAGTTAGGGAGCCCGGGGCGGGGCTCCCCGGGCGTCTTGCAATGTTATTGGGCGGCTTCCCAGCCGGGGTAGTTGCCTTCCAGCAGGCGGACTTTCTTGAAACCTGCGTCCTCCAGCAGGGTGGCGGCGGCGCTGGCGCGGCGGCCGGACACGCAGTACAGCACGATTTCCTGCTTGCGGTATTGCTTGAGCATGTCCAGGTGCTGGTCCATCTGTTTGGCCGGTACCATGATGGCGCCGGGAATATGGCCGGCCAGGTATTCATCCTCATTTCGTACATCAATGATGATGGGCGCGCGATCGGCCTGCATGGCCTGTTTGAGCTCGTTGACGCTGATGCTGTCGGCAGCCCACAACGGGGTGCCAAGGACACTGAGCACTACAAGTAGAACCAGGTTGATACGTTTCATGACGTTGACTCCTGTCGGGTTTGCCATTCCTGCAACTCTTGTCACAGCCTGCCCGCACCTCTCACCATCCGGGGAATCGAGGGCTTGGCCGTGGGATGGGAAACACTTGCCGGGCGCGGCTGGCACGTTCATACACGAACGTCTGGTTTAGACAACGCGTCGAGGCTTTTGCTCACGGGGTCTCCATTTATTTCTGACGCTACCACCGCGAGGCTGCGGAGAACAGTCAACCGGTGCACGTCCGTGACTTTTGACGTGTAAACGGCACAATATCCGCCATCTGTATTCTGCCAGCCGGCCCCAAGGAGCGCGTGCCATGTCTGTTCATGAAATCACTCACCCTCTGGTCAAACACAAGCTGGGTCTGCTGCGTCAGCAGAGTCTGAGCACCCGCAGCTTTCGCCAGCTTACCGCGGAAGTGGGTAGCCTGCTGACCTACGAGGCCACCAGTGATCTGGAGTTGGAGGATTATCAGGTGGACACCTGGATGGGACCGGCGCCGGCCCAGCGCATCAAGGGCAAGAAAGTGACGGTGGTGCCCATCCTTCGTGCCGGTATCGGCATGCTCGATGGGGTGCTGGAGCTGATTCCCAGCGCCAAGGTCAGCGTCGTGGGGGTCTATCGCAATGAAGACACCCTGGAACCGGTGGCCTACTTTGAAAAGCTGGCCCACGACATTGATGAACGTCTGGCGCTGGTGGTGGACCCCATGCTGGCGACGGGGGGCTCCCTGGTGGCCTGTATCGACATGCTGAAAAAGGCGGGTTGCCAACAGATCCGTGCCCTGGTGCTGGTGGCGGCGCCGGAGGGCATTGGGAGGGTCCGGGCTGCGCATCCGGACGTGGACATCTACACCGCCTCGGTGGATCAGGGGCTCAACGACGATGGCTATATCGTGCCCGGCCTGGGAGATGCCGGGGACAAGATCTTCGGGACTCGCTAGCCCTTCCCGCTGGAGCCTTGCGAGCAAGACTCCAGGGATCACTACCGTCATTGGTGTTCGCGGCCTTAAAGGAGCCATCGGCATGCAACAGCCCGGATTCTGGAACTGGAAAATTATCCTTATTGGTGCGCAGATGCTGTTCGTGGCCTTCGGCGCCATGGTGCTGATGCCGTTGCTCACCGGGCTGGACCCCAGCGTGGCCCTGTTCACCGCCGGTCTGGGTACGTTGTTGTTTCAGTGGATTACCCGCCGATCGGTGCCGGTGTTCCTGGCCTCCTCCTTTGTATTTGTGGCGCCTATTGCCCATGGGGTCGCACAGTGGGGCGTGTCCGCCACCATGGGCGCGCTGTTGTGCACCGCCGTGGTCTATGTGGTGCTGGGCGGGCTGGTCAAATGGCGTGGCCCGGGTTTCTTGCATCGTCTGATGCCGCCGGTGGTCACTGGCCCCATCATCATGGTGATTGGATTGAGTCTGGCGCCCACGGCGGTGAACTTTGCCATGGGTATGACCGGCAATGGCGCCGAGCGGCTCTTCCCCTACGGCGAGGCACTACTGGTGTCCATGGTGGCCCTGCTTGCCACTATGCTGGTGGCGACCCTGGGGCGGGGACTATTCCGCCTATTGCCCATTCTTTGTGGTGTGGTCAGTGGGTACCTGGCAGCCCTGCTGATGGGGATGGTGGATTTCTCGGCGGTGGAAGAGGCGGGCTGGTTGGCCATGCCGGACTTTGTGGCGCCCAGTTTTCAATGGCAGGCGATCCTGTTCATGGTGCCGGTGGCCCTGGCCCCGGCCATCGAACACGTGGGGGATGTCCTGGCGATCAGCAGCGTCACCGGCAAGGATTACATCCGTAAACCCGGCCTGCATCGCACTCTGACCGGTGACGGTATTGCCAGCATGGCGGCGGCCCTGTTCGGTGGTCCGCCCAATACCACCTATTCGGAAGTTACCGGGGCGGTGATGCTGACCAAAGTGTTCAATCCGGTGGTGATGACCTGGACCGCATTGTTTGCCATCAGCCTGGCCTTTATCGGCAAATTCGGATTGCTGTTGCAAAGCATCCCCACGCCAGTGATGGGGGGCATCCTGATTCTCATGTTCGGCTCCATCGCCAGTGTGGGCATGAGTACCCTGATCAAGGCCCGGGTGGACCTTAACGCCCAACGCAACCTGGTCATTGTGGCAGTGACACTGATCTTTGGTATTGGTGGCATGGTGATGGGCAATGGTGATTTCACTTTGCAGGGGATCAGCCTGTGCGGACTGGTGGCAGTGATTCTGAACCAGGTTCTGCCGGATCACACCGGCACAGAGGAAGATCTGGGTGAGGAGCATGCCTGCAAGGAGAACTGGTCAGAGCAGCGCAAGGACAGTCATTAACTGGTACATCCGTGCCTTTATTGAGGCGTTATTCTCTTTTTCTTAAGCAAATGCTTTTCAGGATAAAAAGTTCTTTGCTTATTATTTTGCAAAATGATCTGAGCAAAATAATTTTTAAGCTATATTTTTGTAAAATTACATCTTTGTAACTGTTTCTGTCATTTTAATTGCGCATGGTTTGTTCCTGATGAACCAAGGAAGCTGTCAAAAGGGAACAGACTATGAAACTTAATCGTCTTGTGTTGCCGGCCGTTGTCGCCGCTCTTGCCACCGGCTGTGCCAGCAATCAGACCGTTCAGGACACTGCCGAATATCAGTCGTTGCAAAGTCAACAGCAGCAGCTGGAGCAGGAAAACCAGCAGTTGCGCGCAGCGCTGAACTCCAGCCAACAGCAGCCCGCCCCAGCGCCGGCACCGTCAGAATCCGGTAATCAGCTACTTCCCCCCAATGCCAAGCCAGGCCATTGCTACGCACGGGTTGTGATTCCGGAAACCTACAAGACCGAAATGCAGCGGGTCATGGTGTCTCAGGAAGACAGCAAGATCACCACCACTCCCGCTCGCTATGAAACCGTTCAAGAGCGAGTGCTTGTCAGTGAAGCCTACGACAAGCTGAAAGTGATTCCTGCCACTTACAAGACAGTGACCGAGAAGGTGCTGGTGAAAGAGGCGACCACCAAGTTGATCACCAAGCCGGCGGAATATAAAACCGTCACTGAGCAGGTGTTGGTAAAGCCCGCTTACACTACCTGGAAGAAAGGCCGTGGCCCCATCGAGAAAATCGATGATTCCACCGGTGAAATCATGTGTCTCGTGGAAGTGCCGGCGGAATACAAGACCGTTAGCCGTAAGGAACTGGTACAACCCGAGCGTACCGAGGAAGTGAAAATTCCTGCGGTGTACAAGACCGTCACCAAGAAAGTGGTGGATCAGCCTGCGCGCACTGAAAAAGTCACCGTGCCAGCGGTTTACAAGACCATTGATGTGGTCAAGCAGGTAGAACCGCCGAAAGAGAAGAAAACCATTATCCCCGCCGTCTACAAGGAAGTGCCCAAGCAGGTCAAGGTGACCGACGCGGATCTGGAATGGCGCGAAATTCTTTGTGAAACCAATACCACCCAGGATGTGGTCCGCCGCCTTCAGAAAGCACTGGAAGACAAGGGCTACGACCCGGTATGGATTGATGGTGTCTATGGTCCGAAGACCCGCGCCGCCGTGGTCGCTTACCAGAAGGACAACGATTTGGCCTCCGGCCAGTTGACCATGCAGACGCTGGAGCACCTGGGCGTGGAATTGTAACGCGCTGCTCCTTTCTGGTATTCAGGGCCGGCTTTTGCCGGCCTTTTTTATGTGTGCTCAGACTTGGCGTTAATAGCGAAGATACCCCGGTATTTCGCAGATGTTTCTGGCCAGAGATTAAACGGTCTGTCGCAACACCGGTGAGGTTTGGTCAGGCCGGTCATGCCCCAACCAGCCCAAGTCTCCCTTTATCCCTGATGTTGGTTTATCGGGTGGCACAGGCGCCGGCTTGATTGCCCTCGCGCAGCTGGCCCAGAACCTGGCCCGCAGTGAGGGTAAGAAAGGCACGTATCGGCAGTCCTGCTTCGCGCAAGCGCCTGGCGGTCCAGGTGTTGCAGGTATTGCTGAACCAGAAGGTGTCATTGGAAGGGAAGAAACGGCTATCGCCGTACAGACCCGGGTCGCCGGCGGGTAACCGCCCCTGCTCATCCAGTTGGAAATACCCGGCCAGACTCTCCTGTAACTGGCCGAGTTGCTCGGCACTCAGGCACAGTGGCTGCAAATCTGTATGGGGCAACAGTTCCGGATGTCGCTCCAGTCCTACCACGTGCATTGCCGATCGGGTTGGCCACAGCATGGCCCGAACCCGTAGCCACCAGCTGTCATCCTGCCGATAAAAGGCATCATCCCCCCAGCCGAACTCGTAGAAAGACGGCTCACTGAAGTGCGGTTCAAGAAACCCCAGGGCAGGGGAGAGCCGGTCTGCCGGAAAGGCAATACCGGTATGCCACCGGTGGCGTACCACCAGCACCGTCACGTCATCGGCCAGAGCCTGAGCCGGCAACGCCAATACCACCGTAAGAGAGATCGCCCATAAACGCATCATGGCTACAGTGTACCAAGCCATCGAGTCTCGCCGTGATATGTATTCGGTCCCATCAAGCATGCGGATTTGCCGACTTTCCTGTTTGAACTATCTGTTTTTTGTTTTTATAGAACTGCAGCGTGGCTGGCACGATAATTCGCGTCGATACGTTGATGAAGCATATGCGCAGTCTGCTGTGATGGTGTGGTAGCCGGTTGGAATAGACCGTTTGCCAAGACGGCGAGGCCACCGTCGGCCAGATGTCATATTTGCGCCAGCAGGGTACGGGCAATTTGCATTAAAAGCAGGACAATCTCTGGACAGAGCGGCTTGGAGGTAATCTGTGATCAGCGGACTTGCCTGGCGCAAGTCTTTCCCTGTTCGCATCCCGGTCGAGTACACTATCCAGCCAAGACCAACCCGACCCACAGATCCAGCCATGCCCCATTCCCATCCCATCGGTATTTTCGACTCCGGTATCGGCGGCCTGTCCGTGGCCGCGAAAGTCCGGGAGCTGTTGCCCGCCGACGATATCCTCTATGTGGCCGACTCCCGCCATGCGCCCTATGGCGACAAGTCCGATGCTTTCATTCTGGAGCGGATGAACACGGTGACGGATTTCCTGCTGGGGCAGGGGACCAAGGCGGTGGTGGTGGCCTGCAATACGGCGACCACCTCCGCCATTGCACAGCTACGGGCCTCCTGGTCGGTGCCGATTATCGGCGTGGAGCCAGGGGTCAAGCCGGCGGTGCTGGCCACCCGCAGTGGGGTGGTGGGGGTGCTGGCCACGCCCAGAACCCTGCAGACCCATTCCTTCAGTGCTCTGGCGGCCCGGTTTTCCAGCACCGTGAGTATTGCGGTGCAGCCCTGTCCGGACCTGGTGGGCCAGATCGAGGCGTTGCGTTTTGATGACGACAGGACCTTGGCACTGCTGAATCGCTATATCGCACCGCTGCTGGAGAAGGGCGCAGATACCATCGTGCTGGGCTGTACCCATTACAACTACCTGGCCGACCGCATTGCGCAGGTGGCAGGGCCCGGGGTGCAGATCGTCAGCACCGAGTCGGCGGTGGCCCGGGAAGTGGTGCGGCGGTTGGCGTGCGAGAGGCTGCTGGCGGAATCCGGGAAAACCGGGGATGAGGCGTTTTACACCAGCGGCGAACTGGCGGTGTTTGCCCGACAGATCGACTGCTTGTGGGGGCCTGGGAAGGCGGTTTATTCGTTGTAGGGGCGAAGCGTCTCGCTAAAAAACGTGATGGCTGTGTCGAAAGCGCCAAGGGCAGTTCGATAAGGTGATGACAGCACGCATGGCTGTTTTGAACTAACCCTTGGGAGACAGCAGCATGACCAGAATGATCTTTGTAAACCTGCCGGTAGCAGATCTTAAAGCGTCCATGGCGTTTTATACCGCGCTGGGCTTCGAGAACAATCCGCAATTCACCGACGAGACTGCCGCCTGCATGGTGTGGAGTGAGGCCATCCATGTGATGCTGCTGACCCATGACAAGTGGCGGACCTTTACCGCCCGGCCGATTCCGCCTTCCTCTTCCAGTGAAGTGATGCTGGCACTGTCCTTTGACAGTCGTGATGCGGTGGATGCCGTGAATAAGGCCGCTGCGGACAATGGCGGCACGGCAGATATCAACCCGGTTCAGGATCTGGGGTTCATGTATAACCGTAACCTGGCGGACCCGGATGGGCATGTGTGGGAAATGATATGGATGGACATGGCGGCGATAGAGGGCTAGTGCCGGCTCCCCGATTCCTGTCCGAGCTACGAAGCCCCTCTGTAGGAGTTCCCTTCCAGGGGACGAACCGTGCGAAGCACGAAATCGACCGAAGGTCGGTCAGGGACTTCAGGTTTCAACAAACTGAATGAAGGCATGAGGTGAACCTAACCCGTTTCCCTCGCCCAGGCTCGGGTTCGTCCCCTGGAAGGGAATTTATTCGCTTCGCTCACCCTTCAGGCCGCACTTCGTGCGTTACTCCCCTCCGCTACGTTCCTACAGAGATTCGTAGTGGGTTGAAGGCGTGAACCCGGAGTAAAACAAAAACGCCCCGCGATGCGGGGCGTTTTTCGTTTCCGGGTGGCTTACACCTCGAACGCGTCGTTCAGCTTCTTGGCCACCGGGACCAGTTTCAGCTTGGCGAATTGCGGCAGGCCGTCCTTGTAGGGCGGGTAGGACTCGCCGCCAATCAGGGGCGCCAGGTATTCGCGGCCGGACGGAGTGATGCCGAAGCCATCCTTGGTGATGAACTTGCGCGGCATCTTCTTTTCCACGTTGGCCACTTTCTTCAGCGGTGCCTCACCGATGGTCCAGCTGTATTTCTTGGTCTTCTTGCGCTCGATGGTGGGCATCACCGCATTCTTGCCGGCCACGGCGAATTCCACCGCTGCGCGGCCCACGGCGTAGGCCTGCTCCACATCGGTGGCGGAGGCAATGTGACGGGCAGCCCGTTGCAGATAGTCGCTCACCGCCCAGTGGTATTTGTAGCCCAGCTCATCCTTGACCATTTGTGCAATCACCGGGGCCACGCCACCGAGCTGTTTGTGCCCGAAGGCATCGGTGTTACCCGCGTCGGCCAGGAAGGTGCCGTCTTCGTAGCGGGCACCTTCGGACACCACGATCACGCAGTAGCCCACTTTCTGAACAGTGGCTTCCACTTTCTTCATGAAGGCGGCCTTGTCGAAGGCGATTTCCGGGAACAGGATCAGGTGTGGCGCGTCGTCGTTGTCTTCCTTGGCAAGACCTGCAGCAGCAGCGATCCAGCCGGCGTGACGGCCCATCACTTCCATCACGAACACCTTGGTGGAGGTGGCGCACATGCTGGCCACGTCCAGGGCCGCCTCGCGGCAGCTCACGGCGGTGTACTTGGCCACGGAGCCAAAGCCCGGGCTCACATCCGTGAAGGGCAGGTCATTGTCCACGGTCTTGGGCACGTGGATGGCCTGGATCGGGTAACCCATCTTTTCGGACAGCTGGGACACTTTCAGGCAGGTGTCAGCGGAGTCACCGCCACCGTTGTAGAAGAAGTAGCCGATGTTGTGGGCCTTGAACACCTCGATCAGACGCTCGTATTCGCGCTGGGAGGTTTTCAGATCCTTGAGCTTGTAGCGGCAGGAGCCAAACGCGCCGCCGGGGGTATGCTTGAGCGCGTCAATGGCGCTTTTGCTTTCTTTGCTGGTGTCGATCAGCTCTTCGGTGAGGGCGCCGATGATGCCATTACGCCCGGCGTAGACCTTGCCGATCACATCCTTGTTCTCGCGGGCGGCTTCGATCACGCCGGCGGCGGAGGCATTGATGACAGCGGTGACACCGCCAGACTGAGCATAGAAAGCGTTTTTACGCGCCATGAGAGACCCCTTGATTCAATTTGCGTGCATTCTAGCGAAGGAGGCCATGAAACACACCCGGTGTTGTCGGACGATGACAGGAAAAGGGCAGTTGGAAGTTCAACGTTGAATGTTGAACTTCCAACTGCCCCTGATGGTGATTTCCTCCCGGCTCTGGAACAATAGCTCGCCGGAGGATCCATGACTGCATTGATGACATTGTTCTGGCGGCTGGCCATATTTCGCGCCGGCCCCGAAAACGCGCCTTACTCAACGAACCTGCTGGGCCTGGTGTTGCTGGGTTGGTGTGGCCTGCAACTGCTGGTAGGTAGCTTGCAGACAGCCCTGCCGGTGCTGGTGTTGCTGAGCAGCCAGCTCACCTCAATGGCGGTGATCCTGGCGGGGATTTTTGTACTGCTGGGCTTTAAGGGGCTGCAGAGTCGTTGGCTGCAGACGGCCCTGTCGTTGGTCGGTATCGATGTGGTGCTGACCCTGGTGACCCTGCCTTTGCTGGCGATCAATGCGGGCATGGCCCAGTCCCAGGGCTGGATCGAGGGGCTGTATCTGTTGCTGGTGAGCTGGCAACTGGCCGCCCAGAGCTTCGTTTACCATCGGGCCATGAATGTGGGGCCGTTCCTGGGCCTGGGGATCGCCCTGACCCTGCTGGTGGCCGGCTATGCCGCGGTAGTGATGCTGGTGCCGGAAGTGGTGACGGTGACCCGGTAAGCTTCACCTGACAGTCCCTTTGCCGTTAAGGTGCAGGGATTCTTTTGATCGGTTTATTCCCATGCATATCCATATCCTCGGTATCTGTGGCACCTTCATGGGCTCTCTGGCGCAGCTGGCCAAGGCTCAGGGCCATCGTGTTACCGGTAGTGACCAGAACGTCTATCCGCCCATGAGTGACCAACTGGAAGCGGCGGGCATTGCACTGACCCAGGGGTACGACCCGGCGCAACTGGAGCCGGCGCCGGATCTGGTGGTGGTCGGCAATGCCCTGAGTCGGGGCAATCCTGCCGTGGAAGCCGTGCTGGATCGGGGCCTGCCCTATACCTCCGGTGCCCAGTTGCTGGAGGATGTGATCCTGCCCGGGCGCTGGGTGCTGGCGGTGGCCGGTACCCACGGCAAGACCACGACCAGCTCCATGCTGGCCTGGATTCTGGAGCACGCCGGGCTCAATCCCGGTTATCTGATTGGTGGTGTGCCCGGCAATTTCGGGGTCTCTGCCCGACTCGGTGAGACGCCGTTTTTTGTGGTGGAAGCGGATGAATACGACACCGCCTTCTTCGACAAGCGCAGCAAATTCGTTCACTACCGTCCGCGCACCGTCATTCTCAACAATCTGGAATTCGACCACGCGGATATCTTTGCCGATCTGGCCGCTATCCAGACCCAGTTCCACCACCTGATTCGCACCGTGCCTTCCTCCGGGCGGCTCATCCTTCCTCATGGCGAAACCGCCCTGGAGGAGACACTGGAGAAAGGCTGCTGGAGCGAGATTGAACGCTTCGGTGAAAACGACTCCCTGGGCTATCGGCTGGATAACGCGGATGGTTCCGCCTTTACCGTGCTGGAGAACGGTGAGCCAGTGGCACAGGTGCGCTGGGATCAGACTGGCCGGCACAGTGTGAATAACGGCATGGCCGCCTTGCTGGCTGCCCGTCATGTGGGTGTGACGCTGGCGGATGGCGCGGCGGCTTTGTGCGAATTCCAGGGTGTGAAGCGGCGTATGGAATTACGCGGTGAGATTCATGGGGTGCGGGTGTATGACGACTTTGCCCATCACCCCACGGCCATTGCCACCACCCTGGACGGGTTGCGTCGCAAGGTCGGTGACGGAAAGATTCTGGCGGTGATCGAACCCCGCTCCAACACCATGCGCATGGGAAGCCACAAGGAAGCGCTGGCTGCCAGCACCGGGGCGGCGGATGAGGTAATCTGGTACCAGCCGCCGGGACTGGACTGGTCGCTGGACCCGGTGGTGTGTGAATCGCCGGTGCCCGCTTCGGTGAGTAATGATATTGACGACATCATTGCCCGGGTGCTGGCTCGCAAGGGCGAGCCACTGAATGTGGTGGTGATGAGCAACGGCGGCTTTGGCGGTATCCATCAGAAGTTGCTGGAGGCGCTAAAAGCATAAGCTCTTCGCCACATGTTATTCCGGAGGGGTCGTTGGAGCCTTGCTCGCAAGGCGAATTCTCTCAGGGGCCGGGCCCTTCGCTTTGCAAGCAAAGCTCCAACGGTGGCCGGCTTTACGGTTAGCTTGGTGTTCGGCGTGAATCAACACGGGAGGTTGTCATGTTCTGGTCCGTATTCTGGGCATCGGTGCATTACCTCAGCATTCTGATGCTGTTTGCTTTCCTCTACGGGGAACTTCTGTTGTGGCGAACCGGCATCAACGAACGCAACATTCGTACTCTTCTGTGGCTGGATATCGGCTATGGTCTCGCGGCGCTGGTGGTAATGGTGAGCGGGATTGCGCGGGCCGGCTGGACGGAAAAGGGCTGGGATTTTTACCTGTCCAACCCCTGGTTTCATGGCAAGGTCACCCTGTTTGTCCTGATCGGCCTGTTGAGCCTTTACCCCACCAAGGTGTTGCTGGGCTGGCGTAAAGCGGTGAAGGCCGGTCATGTGCCGGAAATTGATGACGCCCTGCAGCGCAATCTGCGTGGTGTGCTGGTGGCGGAACTCCACCTGGTGGTGTTGATGCCCATTCTCGCGGCATTGATGGCCCGTGGTGTAGGAATGGGTGTATGAAAAAACGAATCACACTGGCCTTCACCGGCGCTTCCGGTGCCCCCTACGGATTGCGCCTGCTGCAGTGTCTGCTGGATGCGGATTGCGAGGTCTTCGTCATCCTGTCCAAGGCGGCGCGGGTGGTGATCGGCATGGAAACCAAGCTGAAACTGCCGGCCGGCACCGGCGCGGCAGAGCAAGCCCTGCGCGACTGGGTGCAGACAGACCGTGGCAACCTGGTGGTCTGCGGGCTGGAACAGTGGACCGCACCGGTTGCATCTGGCAGTGGTGCGCCTGCCGCCATGGTGGTGTGCCCGTGCTCCACCGGGACCCTCTCCGCCATTGCCTGCGGGGCCAGCGATAACCTGATCGAACGGGCCGCCGATGTGGCCATCAAGGAGGGGCGCAAGCTGATCCTGGTACCCCGGGAAGCGCCTTTTTCCCCTCTCCACCTGGAAAACATGCTGAAGCTGTCTCGCCTGGGTGTGACCATCATGCCGGCTGCCCCCGGTTTCTATCATCAACCGGAGACGGTGCAGGACCTGGTGGATTTCATCGTCGCCCGGTTACTGGATCATCTGGGGGTAGAACAGACGCTGGTGAAGCGCTGGGGGGAGTAACCCTCCAAATCCGTTGTAGGAGCGTCGCTGGCGGCGCGATAACTCAACCCCTGAATCGAGTTTCGAAGACCTGGATTGAGCTGTTGAAGGTCTTGCCTTTCGAACCTCGCTCCTCGTAACTCGCAACAGTTTTGTTCGCGCCGCCAGCGACGCTCCTACAGGACCTTTACGGTCAATGCACCAGAAGGTGCCCCACCAGCCCCAACGCAAACCCGGCCACTGCCCCCTGGGCTGGCGCCCAATGCTTTTTCAGGGGCACCTGCGGGGCAATGTCCTGGAACACCAGGTAGAGAATCCCGCCACTGGCAAACAGCATGATGCCCCCCAGCACCAGTGGGCTGTCCACCAGCACCAGGAAGCCCAGGGCGGCGCTGACGGGGCCGAGCAGTGCCAGGGTGGTGAAGGCCAGAATGATCTTGCGGGAGGAGAGGGTATTGCCGTCGCTGTTGCGGATTTCCCGATAGGCGTTGAAGCCTTCCGGGAGATTCTGCATGCCGATCAGGAACGCCAACAGGTAGGCCTGGCCTCCTCCCACTGCCAGTGCCGCCCCCAGGGCGATGGCTTCGGGCACAAAATCCAGCAACATGGCCAGTAGTTGTGACATGGCACCGCCATGGGCAGCCAGTGCCCGGTCCACCACCATAAAGGCAATGCCGCCGCCAACGAACAGCAGGGTGGCAGAGAGCGGGTTATGGTGTTGGGCCCCTTCCGGGACCAGCACCAGGGCCACGGCGGCCAGCAAGGCGCCACCACCGAAGGCAATGACTGTATGGCGGACCTCCTGTTCCAGCCAGCCCCGTGCGATGTGCTGTTTAACACCGATCAGGGCACCGGCGGCCATGCTCAGGCCTGCGGCCAGGCTGAGCAGTAATGCAAGATAAAGTGGGCTCATGGATCATCCTTGAAGGTGAAACGCCTGTTAGCGAGAGACCTTAAAGTCTGACTGGTGGACGATCAACTGTTACTGAGGCTGTAGTCCACCGGCGCGATGACTTCCACGGGAATCTGTTTCAGATCCTTGGGGGGAGCATCAAAGCGAAGGCGGGAAACCAGCTCCAGGGTCGCCCGGTCCAGAATCCGGCTGCCGGAGCTCTCCACGACCGCCACCTGTTCTGCCCGACCGGAGGCGTTGATCATGAACGAGACCTTCACGGTACCCTGTTGGCGACGCATGCGGGCGCGGTGCGGGTACTGTTTGTTGTAGTCGATGGTATCGCGCACCTTGGCCAGGTATTTGTTCAGGGCGTTTTCCGTGTCGCCGGATTGATGCACCCCTTCACCCGGGTCCCCGGCCATGCCTTTGGCGCCCACTTGTTGGGGCTGGCTGGCGGCCTGCTCGCTATCGTTTTTTTCCCGGGTTTCCTGCTCCGTTTTCTTCTCTTTCTTGGCCACAACCGGTTCCGGGGTGGGTTCCGGTTTGGGTTCCGGCTTGGGCTTGGCCACGGGCTTGGGTTTTGGTTTTACCTTGGGCTTGGGTTTTGGCTCGGGCTCGGGCTCGGGCTTGGGCGTCGGCGCTGGCGCCGCGTTGGCCGGCGCGGGTGGGGCGGCGGGTTTTTCCGCTGGCGGCGCAAGGCTGACCACCATTTCCGTGACACCGGGCTTGGCCGGCCGTCCGCCGGCCAGGGTAAGGGCTCCGACGGTAACCAGGACGCTGGCGTGAATCAGGGCGGAGATGACCCAGGCGAAAAGAGTGCGGGATTTCATTGCCCCTCCCCGTCATTGCGGGTCACCAGGCGCACTTGCTCTACGCCCAGTTCCTGCAGGGTTTCCAGTCTTTCCCGCAGGGTCGTCATGGTGACGCCGGCATCTGCCAGCAGACGGACTTCCGCCCCTTCCGGGCGTTCTTTCAGATGCTCTTGCAGTGTGGTCTCGGTGAGCGCCGTGTCATTGACCTCGGTGAACCACTGGCCGTCCTTCTGCAATACCAGCAACAATTTGTCCCGGGCTTCCGGTCCATTGGCGCTCTGGCTCAGAGGGGTATCCACGGATACGGTGGGGCTCTTGGCCAGCTGGCCGGCCAGCATGAAGAAGATCAACAGCAGAAATACCACATTGATCAGTGGCAACACCGGTTCCAGTGGGGGGCGGCGGGAAGAGGTTTCCATGATCATCATGGCAACAGCTCCAGTTGTACGTCCTTTACGCCGGCGGCCTTGATCGCATCCACGGCGGCCAGGGCTTGCTGCAAGGTGGCATCCGCACTGACGGTGACCCAGACCTTGGTTTTCTGGGTGTCGAGCCGATCCGCCACGGCGTCAGGGGTGAAACTGACGCCGTTCAGATTCAGGTCGCCGTCGGCCTCCACTTCGATCACCAGCCACTTGTCATCAGGTTTATTCATGCTTTCAGCGGGCTGCACGTTGACGGGCAGGTCGTAGAACTGCCCGAAACGGGTCGCCAGCATAAAGAACACCAGCAGAATAAATACTACATCAATCAGCGGTGTGAGGCTGATAAAGGGCGTACGGTGACGCTCTGGTTCAATATGCATGCGCCACCGACGGGTCGCGGTCCTCTTCCAGGGGCTCGGATTCCGCGTGATTGTTGCGAAGGACCTTCAGACGGGACAAGCGGTCCTGCATTTTTTCCCGGCACAGTTCCAGGCTGCGGTCCGCCCAGTGAAAGGCAGCCAGCGTGGGGATCGCAACGGTCAGGCCGGCGGCGGTGGTCAGCAAGGCTTCCCAGATACCGCCTGAGAGGATGGACGGGTCCACCTGGGCGCCAGCCGTCTCCAGGGCCTGAAACGCGCCGATCATGCCAAATACGGTACCCAGCAGGCCGAGAAGGGGTGCCACGGCGCTGATCACTTCCAGAATGCGCAGGCCGCCGCGCAGATTATCCAGGGAGGTGCGCGCCAGGCGCAGGCTTTCTTCCTGCCAGGCCGCTTCTTCCAGTTTGCTGTTCTGCCAGCATTGCCATACCACCTGATCAATCGGGCTGGTCAGTTTCCCGGGCTTGGCGGGCTGCTGGCCCCGGGTCAGGGCGTCCAGCAGACGGTCTGCCTGACGGGCGCTGCCCGGGCGAACGCGGGCGAACTGCAGAATCTTGGAGATCAGGGTGGCCAGGGCGATCACGGACAACAACGCCAGAACCCACATGGTGGCGCCGCCACTGACAAACCAGTCAGGCAGTTGCAGGGAAATCGGGGGCATGGAAAAACTCCTGCTACGGGCGAATCCAACGGGCCCGGTTAGTAGTACAAAAAGCATGCATACTGGCATGCGGTTGTGACATCCCGGTGACTGAGCAACAAACCGGGGAACACGGATTCGAGACGGTCAGCGCGAAGGCTCGAATTAGGGGTCGCAATAATAGGTTCGCAGGCACCTGAATGCAAGTCATTCCTATTTGCGGGCCATTCACGGTACTGCATCGCAGTGTTGCTCAACGAGGGGGTTCTGCCGATGGGGAAGCGGTGGACAGCCACAGAAAGAGGGCGTCTGGGAGGGTAAGGCTGGTGGCCGCCCCCGTAAGCGCTTTGCGGTCTTTCGGGGGGAGGCATCCAGTCAGAATGGCGCCGTGGGGCGCCCGGCAGAGTTATTTGAGCAACAAGCGGTAATTCATATTGGATTCGATGCGGTTACCGTCCTGATCCAGTTGTTCAATGGCGTTGACGGCATCCTTGATATAACGGCGGTCGGCATCGGGATCATCGGGGTTGATGGTGTAGATGTCGTATTGCATGTTGCCCTGCAGGCGCTTTTCCGCCTCCCAGTTACCGCGCTCTGACGCGCTCAACTCCACTTTGGAACCGCTCAGGTATTCCTCGCGCAGTTCAAAGCGAGTGGGATTGTCGTACTGATCTCGGTAAAGCGTCAGAGTGGTGCGAATGCCGGAACAGTCAGCGCAGGGCAGCATGCCGCTGTATGTCAGCTTCTGGGCGGTAGGGTTGACCGGTTCTTCCGGTGGCTTGCTCTGGCAGCCGGTAACGAGAATGGCACTGCCCAGCACGGCGGCGGCGAGGTAGGTTTTCATCTTGGTACTCCCTGACAACTCCTTTAAAGATACCCCTTTGAAAAGTGTTTTTGTGTTTGGTTCGCCGTTTTAACAGTTTTTGATAATTTCATGGCGCGTTTGCGCACTGCTCAGTAGACAGGAGGGAGTCTCGGAGGGCTCGGCAGACAGGGCCTGGTGCGCATCAATCTTGCGGAAAACCCATTGCATGATGGCCAGAAAGAAAGCGAACACGATCAGAAAATAGAACAGAATCATGCAGCACCTACCCGGTTATTGTTGTGCAGACAGGCTAGAACCGGACGGGGGAGGTCACCAGCAACACTTTGTTATCAGTTGTTGGTTTACTGTTATCGGGGTTCCGGGCGGGCATGAAAAATGACGGAAACCGGCAGTGTCTGCTGCGGGTCCAGAGGTTCCTCCAGAGAGACTCGATAGCCCTGACTGTGGAGCAGCGCCAGCCAACTCTGCAACGTGCGGAAATACCAGGGCGGAGCATCACCGAAATCAACGCAATCGGCTGGCCAGCGGGTTTCACGCCAGCCATCGCAATAGTGTCCTTCGCAGGTCATCAGCGGGTGCAGGGTCTGTATCAGCAGCAAGCCTCCGGGGGAGAGCCGGCGGTGCAGCACAGCCAGTAACTGTTGTACGGATTGCTCGCCAAACAGGGAAAAATTGCACACGGCCAGATCAAAGGAGTCGGTGAGGTTCTGCGCCAGTTCACTGAAGGCCAGACAGCGGTAGTCCCCCTGTTGGTGTTGCTGGCGGGCAGCCTCCACCAGGGCCGGGATGGCATCGATGCCGGTGGTGTGAATGCCCCGGGCAGCCAGGCGGCGACATAACCAGCCCTCGCCACATCCCACATCCAGCACCCGGCTCGGCTGGTGAGCGAGGATGGCCCGTTCGATGGCCGGGTCGCTGATGCGCCGGCTGGCCAGCCCCTGCTGTTGTATCAGGCGGGTCCAGGGGGCGGCATTATCCTGCCAGCTGGCAAGGATGCGTTGCTCCGGTGTCATGTGGTCAGCGCATGGGGGTTAGTGGGCCCGCCCGTTCCACGGCTCGCTGGTACGCCGGACGTGCTTCCATCTGCTGCAGGAAGCGCTGGATTGCCGGCAACCGGCTCAGATCGGCGCGGGCAGAGGCGGCCTGCAACGGAAAGCTCATGATGATATCCGCTGCGCTGAGCGTCTCGCCAGCAAACCAGTTATGGTCGGCCAGGTGAGACTCAATGACAGCCAGCTGGGTTTCCAGTTGCGGGTCAATAAAGGTGCCAATCACCTTGCCGCTGATGCCCTTGGCAACCGGACGGACAATAAAGGGCATGGGGGATTTGGGAATACGGCTGAATACCAGCTTCATCACCAGCAGGGGCATCAGGGAGCCTTCTGCGTAGTGGAGCCAGTAACGCTCTTGCACCCAGCGTGGATCGTCGGTGCGGATTTTCCAGCTGTCGTTGCCGTGTCGCTGGATCAAATATTCAATAATGGCGCCGGACTCTGCCACGGTGATGTCGCCATCGGTGATTACCGGGGATTTCCCCAATGGGTGCACCTGCTTGAGTTCCGCCGGGGCCAGCATGGTTTTGCTGTCGCGGGCATAGTGGCGAATCTCGTAGTCCAGGCCCAGTTCTTCCAGCAGCCAGACGATGCGCAGGGAACGGGAGTTTTCCAGGTGGTGAAGGGTGATCATGGGCTGTCTCGCTAATCCGGTGTTGCCCGGCAGCATAGCAGAGTTATGCGCCATTCACGTGCGACACCCTGCACACCTGTGATCGGTGAGGGGGGGAGCATGCAACAAAGGCATAACCCCCCGGACTTCAGTGTCTGGCGGTATCAATACTGGGAGGGCGAGCCGCCAGATGAACCTGCTTGATCACCGAGTCGAGAATGGTTTCGGTGCGCCAGGCCTGATGGTGGTTAACCATGGCAACCACCGCCCAGGTGGTGTTGTTTTCATCCCGGGTGAAGCCAGCGATGGAACGTACGTTTTTCAGTGAGCCCGTCTTGATATGGCCGAGGCCGGCCATGCCGGCCTTGCCAAGCCGCCGGCGCATGGTGCCGTCCATGGCAATCAGCGGCAGGGACGCGATCAACTCAGCCGCAAAACGGCTTTCCCAGGCTTGTTGCAACAGGCTGGCCATCTGCCGGGCGGAGATCCGTTCAAGGCGCGATAGGCCGGAGCCGTTTTCAAACACCATGCCCTTGCTGTCGATGCCCTTGGTGGCCAGCCATTCGCGGATGGTTCTTTCCGCCGCTGCCAGGTCGTCCCGGTCTCCAGGTTGACGGAATTTGGCGCCCAGGCTGAGGAACAGCTGGCGGACCATCACGTTATTGCTCCACTTGTTGATGTCACGAACCATGGTGACCAGGTCTCGCGAGGAAGTGGTGGCGAGCAGTTCGATGCTGGCATCACGGGGGCGAAGCCCTTGACGTATCTGACCGGTGAGAGTGCCGCCCAGTTGCTGCCACAGGCCGGTGATCAGGGCGCCGGTGTAGTCGCCCTGGTCCATGACGGACAGGTAGCTGCTGGTGGAGCACCCTTTGGGCAGCACGCCGGTAACAGTGATGCGGGTGTGGCCATTTTCGGTCAGGGTCGGTTGGTAATCGAACTGGTAGCGTCGCGGGCACTGGCCGTAATCCTTGAAGACCATCCGGTTATCGATCTCTACCCCATTGAGGGTGGGTTCGGTCCAGGTATGGATGCCTCTCTCGTCAGCGCGGGAACGAATGCGCAACACATTCAGGTTGGTAAGCAAGGCGTGGGGTTCAACCAGGAAGGGCGCATTGGGGTTGTCGCCGTCATCATCAAAGTCAGGAATACCGTTGGGCAGATTGAAGGCGCTGGCGTCAAGCACCAGGTCACCCTGGATATGGTCAATGCCCATGGCGCTCAGCTCGCGCATCAACAGCCAGAGTCGCTCTTCGGTCAGTTTCGGGTCGCCACTGCCAGCAAAGTAGAGGTTGCCCTGCAAGGTGTTGCCACTGATCTTGCCGTCGGTGTACAGCCGGGTATGCCACTGATAGGTGGGACCGAGCAGCTCCAGGGCCGCATAGGTGGTGACCACTTTCATGATGGAGCCGGGATTGAAGGGGGTATCCGCATTCAGAAAGCGGGCATCACCAGGGCCGTTCAGGGGAATGGCGGTGACCGCCAGGTGCTCGTCGGCCAGCTGCAGATTCTTGGCAGCCTCCAGTACCGGAGCGAGAAGCGGGGTGGGTGAACCGGCATGGGCGGGAATGGCGCCCAGCATGCTCAACAGGGTCAGGCATGAAAGTGCTGACAGCAATCGTAAAAAGCGTGCCTTGACGGCAACCGGGTGAGACATGAGCAGACCTGGCCAGATAGTGGCGGAAAGTAGAACGGCACAAGAAAATAACTGGCCCTAGCGTAAACCAAAGCCGGGGCCGGGTCAGCGGGGGGAATCGCGATGAAATGTAAATTCATCGCGACTCCTGCGCTGGAGCGGGGCGGCATCAGGCGGGTTTGTGGATTCCCACATCAATGCCTTTGTGTTGCAGGTCTGCGTGATAGGAGCTGCGCACCATAGGACCTGATGCCACAGAGCGGAAGCCCAGCTCCTCCGCCACACGGGCATATTCGCGGAATTCGTCCGGGTGAACGAAACGGGCCACCGGCGCGTGGTGTTTGCTGGGCTGCAGGTACTGACCAATGGTCAGCATGTCCACATCGTGGGCGCGCAGGTCCTTGATGGTGTTGATCACCTGTTCGAAGGTTTCACCCAGGCCCACCATGATGCCGCTCTTGGTGCTCACGTCCGGGCGGCGTGCCTTGTAGCGCTGCAGCAGGTCCAGTGAATGCTGGTAACGCGCGCCGGGGCGGATGTGCTTGTACAGCTCCGGGACCGTTTCGATGTTGTGGTTGAACACATCTGGCGCCGTGTCCACCAGAATATCCACGGCGGTATCCAGGCAAGGGCGGAAGTCGGGGGTGAGGATTTCAATCTTGGTCTGCGGCGTGCGTGCGCGAACCTGGCGGATGCATTCGGCAAAATGCTCGGCGCCCCCATCGGCCAGATCGTCCCGGTCCACGGAGGTGATCACCACATACTTGAGCCCCAGATTCTCCACGGATTCGGCCAGATGCAGGGGCTCTTCCGGGTCCAGGGCGTTGGGGCGGCCAAAGCCCACATCACAGAAGGCGCAACGTCGGGTGCAGATGTCGCCCATGATCATGAAGGTGGCGGTGCCGCCGCCGAAACATTCCGGCAGATTGGGACAGGCGGCTTCCTCGCAGACGGTATGCAGCTTCTGCTCGCGGAGCATGGACTTGATGCGCTGGATCTCGCCGTTGGCGGGGACGCGCACACGGATCCAGTCCGGCTTCCGCTGGTAGCCGGTCTCTTCATTGACCATGGGAATGGTGCGTACCTTGTCTGCACCACGCAGCTTGTCGCCGATCTGAACCTTGCGCTTGGCCTGTGCCTGCTCGCTCATGGGGTGTCCGTTACTGTCAGGGTGCCGGGCTGTGGGCCGGCGAAAATTCGGAAACGTCATTGTACCAGTCTGGCAAGGGGGCTGTCCGTGGCGCCAGCCCCAGACGTTTGGCTAATAACGTCACCAGCTGTTGCTCCATGGTGTGGCGATCCAGCACTACGCCCTGCTGGCTAAGGGTGGTCATGGGCTGGCCAACATGGCCGCAGGGGTTGATGCGCTGCCAGGGAGACAGGTCCATGTCGCGGTTGATGGCCAGGCCGTGATAACTGGCGCCCCGGCGGATGCGCAACCCCAGTGAGGCAATCTTGGCGCCTTGCACATAGACACCGGGAGCGTCGTCACGGTTGGCCGCGTCGATGCCGTGGCTGGCCAGAAAATCGATGATGCCCTGCTCAATGGCACTGACCAGCCCCCGGCTGCCGAGCCCCAGGCGTTTAATGTCCAGCATCAGGTAGATCACCGTCTGCCCGGGGCCGTGGTAAGTCACCTGCCCGCCCCGGTCGCTGTTGACCACCGGGATCTCGCCGGCATTGAGCACATGTTCCGGTTTGCCGGCCTGACCCAGGGTGAACACCGGTGGGTGTTCCAGCACCCAGAGCTCGTCGGCAGTGTCGGCGGTACGGCCATCGGTAAGCGTGCGCATGGCCTGCCAGCAGGGGGTGTAATCCACCCGGGGGAGATAGCGAATCAAGGCATCGTTCATGGGGGAAGTATAAAGGCAGCGACAAGCTACAAGCTACAAGCTACAAGCTACAAGCTACAAGCTACAAGCTAC
>NZ_FNUM01000005.1:203471-301538 GCF_900107995.1 Alcanivorax sp. DSM 26293
ACAAGCTACAAGCTACAAGCTACAAGCTACAAGCTACAAGCTACAAGCTACGCTCGGTTGGATAGGGAAAGGTTAGAAAGTTCCCGGTACCTTGGCGTTTCTACGAAGCCGCTGTAGGAGTACCTCTTGAGGTGCGAACCGCGCTTGCGCGGAAATCGACCGTAGGGCGATCAGGAATATCAAGGCTCGACAGGTCTCCGCAGAAACCATGGTGGATAGCCGTTGAGCTCTGCCGCCTCGCTACGCTCGGTTCGTCCCTCAAGAGGAACTCCTACAGACAGGCCCTCAGCCAGGCAGCGCGGAGTCCTGTGGGAATTCATGAGGTACAGGAGCTTCTTCGCGCTGCAGCTTGTCGCTTGCCGTCAACATAAAAAAAGCCCGGCAAAGCCGGGCTTAAGGCAGACCCCGTTTGGGGTAACAACAATCGAACCAGAATAACTAGCCTAGATCAGGCGATTCCCTGTCCTCTGGTTTACCAGATGCAGATTCAGTTCCTGAACGCTGATGCCGTACTCGATACCGTCCTGGTCGTCATCGCGAAGTTTGATGGTTTCAAAGGCGTCGAAATGTACGGGGGTGCCGTGGACGCTTTGCTGGATATGCGGGCTGCGCGGCATGGCGGGAACAATGTCCGCAGAATGGGGCATATTGACGGAATGAACCGTTTGGGACGTGGGGCTCGGCAGATCAACAGCGACCAAAATCAGCAAGCAACTGCACAGACACAATAAGGTCAGCGTTTTCATTTTTGTGATCCCGTTACATTCTTCTTATAGGAGGGACCATACGGGCACGCGGGTACCAAACCAATGGTGGCTTGGTGAGGCTTGCGTGTCGGGCTGTGACCAAGGGTTAAATTGTGTAATGGCGCCGGTGAAACACACAGGGAATGACAGCTTTCGCAACCCGGTCCGGGATTTTGCTGCCAACCCTGCGTTTGGGGAGAGTGATGTCAGAGCGACATCTTCACGTGCGGGCACTCATTGAGCGCTTTGTAGATGGCTTCCACCTGCTCGCGATTGCGCATGGTCACCTGGGCAGTGAAGGAAACAAAATTGCCTTTGCTACTGGGCTTGCGCGCCAGGTGGTTGTCAGCATCGAAGTCCTCAAGGTGTGTTTCAAGGATCTCGATTAATACGGTTTCCAGGGGTGAGTCCGCCAGGCCCATGACCTTCAGTTGCATATCGTGGGGAAACTCCCAGAGGTGTTCCTGAATCGCCATGGCTTACTCCTGGTCCAGGCCGCACAGGCGGCGTTTGAAATCGATATAGTGCCGGGCCAGTGTTTTCCACATGGCGCCGGGTTTGCCGTTGCCTACCACAGCCTCATTCAATTGCGTGATCGGCACCACTTCCCGGGTGGAGCTGGTAATCCAGATCTCTTCTGCCTGTCGCAACTGGGCTTCGGTGATTTCTGTTTCCGCAAAGGGCAGGCTGTGTCGGGCGCATAATTCTACTACCAGATCGCGGGTGATGCCGCCCAGAATGGCATGATTTTTTGGCGGAGTGAGGATGGTGCCGTCGAGCACGATGAAGACGTTGCTGGCGGAGCCCTCGGTCACGAAGCCATCCCGCAGCAGAATGGTTTCCATGG
The DNA here is from genome assembly GCF_900107995.1 of Alcanivorax sp. DSM 26293. GTDB lineage: Bacteria > Pseudomonadota > Gammaproteobacteria > Pseudomonadales > Alcanivoracaceae > Alcanivorax. The sequence goes on from NZ_FNUM01000005.1 coordinate 205,065, forward strand.
CTCCGCTGGTGGCTGCCTGTTGCCGCAACAGACTGTTGGGCAGCAGGGAAATGGATTTGATGTCGCAGCGGGACCAGCGGATATCGTCCCGGGTGATGGCCTTGCCTCCCGTGGCGGTGTCCGGGCTATCGGCGGCGGGAACGGCGATGGGACTGGTCATCATGAACACGGTGGGAGACACCGGTGGCGTGGGGAAGGCGTGGTCGCGCCGGGGAGCGGCGCCACGGGTAACCTGAAGGTAGACGGAAAGGTTGCCGCCGCCATTGCGTGCGATCAGTTCTTCGCACAGCGCCTGCCACTGTGTGGGCGAGAAGGGGTTGCGGATTTCCACTTCACGCAGGGACCGTTCCAGCCGTTGCAGATGCTCCTCGAAGCGGAACAATAAGCTGTTAAAGGCCGGAATCACTTCATAGATGCCGTCCGCAAACAGAAAACCCCGATCCATTGGAGAGATCCGAGCCTCTTCTGGCGCCATGAAGGCGCCATTGAGATAGACCTGGGACATGTCGTTTCCTCTGACAGTCTGACGCCTGGCGCCGCCAGCGGGGTGTCAGGCGTCGAGCATCAGGCGTGCTTAAAACAGCCCCTTGAAGAACAGCAGAACATGATGCCAGAGCTTGGTAAAGATGCCGGCCTCTTCAATGTTTTCCAGGGCAACCAGGGGCTTTTCCATCAGCACGTCGTTGTTCTGACGAACGGTCACGGTGCCGTATTGCTGACCCTGCACGATAGGGGCTTTCAATTGCGGGTTCACCGTCATTTCCGCTTTCAGGCTTTCATGGCTGTCACGGGGAATGGTCAACACCAGATCTTCAGCCAGGCCCAGGCGCAGCTGTTTGCTCTCGCCCATCCAGACATCCACGGTATCGAGAATATCCCCGGCGCTGTAGGCCTTGTAGGTCTCGAAGAAACGGAACCCGTAAGTGAGTAGTTTCTGGGACTCGCGCGCGCGGGCAGATTCCGAGTCGGTGCCCATGACCACGGTAATCAAGCGCATGCCGTCTTTCTCTGCGGAGGATACCAGACAGTAACCGGCTTCTTCGGTATGGCCGGTTTTCAGACCGTCCACGCTGGGATCGCGCCACAACAGCAGGTTACGGTTCTGCTGGGTGATGCCGTTGTAGGTGTATTCCTTCTCCGCGTAAATGTCGTAGTGTTCGGGAAAGTCGCGGGTAATAGCGCGGGCCAGAATGGCCATGTCACGGGCGGTGGTGTAATGGTTTTCAGCCGGCCAGCCGGTGGAATTGACGAAGTGGCTGTCTTTCATGCCCAGGCGACGAGCGTGTTGATTCATCAGGTCGGCAAAGGCGTCTTCCGAGCCGGCAATGAATTCCGCCATTGCCACGCTGGCATCGTTGCCGGACTGGATGATGATGCCACGCAGCAGGTCGCCAACGGGTACCCGGGTGCCTTCGCGGACAAACATCCGTGAGCCGCCCATTTTCCAGGCCTGTACGCTGATCGGGGCCATATCCTGTTCGGAGATATTGCCTTTCTGCAATTCTGCCTCGGCGATGTATGCCGTCATCATCTTGGTCAGGCTGGCGGGAGGGAGCCGCTGATCCGCATTGTGCTCGACGATTATGTTGCCGCTGGCCGCATCCATCAGCAGGTAGCCACGGGCATCAACCTGCGGAGCCCGAGGGACCGTGCTGGCCTGGGCCTGCAGGGACATCAGGGTGCCGAGAAGGGCAACGATGATAAAAAAGGTAGAGCGAAACGACTGGGGGCGCATGGATTTCCTGCCTGTTGTGTCCTTGTCAGCCTGAAAATTCAGGGGTCTGTGAGTCGAAGGGGGAAGCCCTGAGCGTCTTTGACAGAGAAAAGGGCAAAAATTCCCCGACATCACGGGATGGCTGCATTCTAGATGAGCGCAACCGAGCTGTTAACCGGAGGAACGGCTTAGTTTGCCCAAACTGCCTGTCAGGGCGTAATGGGCACCGGCCGTTCGAACCCGGCGTCGGCCATGGTTTGACGCACCTGTTGGCGTTGTTGGTCGTCCGTATAGGGGCCGATCCAGACGCGATGCAGCGCCTTGCCCGAGCGGATTTCGCTGCTCAGGCCCAGCTGTTCCCGCAGGCTCTGTTGCATGCGTTCTGCGGCAGCACGGTCCTGAAAGGCCCCGGCCTGAAGAAACAGTCTTGGTTCGCTGCCGGTGTTCGGGGGCGGGCTGTCCACGGCGGCACGCACCGCCGTGGGTATTTTGCTTGCGGGCAGGGAGGGATCCGGGGTTGCACTGATGGTTTCCACTCTGACCCGGCCGGTGCCGGCCTGTTCAATCCCCAGCCGCACGGCGGCGGCCCAGGACAGATCAATGATGCGGTCCTCATGGAAGGGGCCGCGATCGTTGATTCGAACTACCAGGCTCTTGCCATTATCCAGATTGGTGACGCGGGCATAAGTGGGCAGGGGCAGGCTGCGATGGGCGGCGGTGAAGCGGTACATATCGAAGGATTCGCCGCTGGAGGTACGGTGGCCATGGAATTTCTGACCGTACCAGGACGCCAGCCCCTCGGCTTGGTAGCCTTCGGCGCTGGGGAGCACCCGGTAGGTCTTGCCCCAGACACTGTAGGTATCCGGGTTGCCATAGCGGCTGCGGGGCTCGCTCTTGGGCACCGGTTCAGGCAGTTGTGAGACGTCCCGCCGTTCCTTCGGTGGCGTATCCTGGTCCATGCTGTAGCGGTCTGACCCCGGTGCTCCGTTTTTGACAGTATCGTCGGGGACGCTATTGCCGGAGGAAGAAGGGCCCGGGGTGGTGGCGCAGGCGCCCAGCAGCGTGCAGGTGGCCAGCGCCCATGCCAGTCGCATCATTAGTGGGTCTCCAGGGCTGCAGCGATCTCTCGAGACAGTTGTAGCACGGCCATGGCGTAGAGGCGACTGTGGTTGTAGCGGGTAATGACGTAGAAATTATCGGTGGCCAGCCAGAACTCGGTGCCTTGCAGGCCTTCCAGGTCCAGCAGGGCGACACGGGTGTCTCCCGGCAGATCAAAGCAGTATTCGCTCTTTACGCCGCCGCCTTCGCAGCTGATTGGCGACACCTGCGCCTGGCGGGCCTGATCCAGGGTGAAAGATGGCTTGTAGCCTTTTTTCGCCAGCGGTTGATAGCCACTGCCTTCCACACGAGCGCGGGCCGCCACCGGCAGGCCCGGCTGCCAGCGATGCTCATGGAAGTAGTTGGCCACGGAACCGATGGCATCCACCGGGTTGTTCACCAGGTCGGTGACGCCATCGTTGTCAAAGTCGACGGCATAGGCCTGGTAGCTGGTGGGGATAAACTGGCCATAACCCATGGCGCCGGCGTAGGAGCCGGTGATGACGTTGGCATCGATATGGGCCTTTTGCTCCAGCTCAAACAGGGCTTTGAGCTGCTTGCGGAAGAAGCTGGCCCGCGGCGGGTAGTCAAATCCCAGGGTGGCCAGGGCGTCCACCACCCGGTAGGAGCCCATATACTGCCCGTAACGGGTTTCCACGCCGATGATGGCCAGGATGATTTCCTGGGGAACCCCATAGGTCTGTTCGGCCCGGGCCAGGGTATCGGCGTGTTCGCGGTAAAATTCCACCGCTTTCTGCACCCGGCTCTCCTGCAGGAAGATTTTCTGGTAAGTCGCCCAGGTGTGGGTTTTTTCCGCCGGACGGGCAATGGACTCCAGAATTTTCGGCTGGCATTCGGCACTGCCGAGCACTTGGCGAATACGGGCCTCATCACCGCCTTCGGCCACCAGCTCACGAATCATGGTTTTGGCCAGATCCCGCTGCAGGTAATCATTGTTTTGCGGGCAGGTATGCTCAGCCAGGCTCGGCAGGGATGTACAGAGCAGTGCTGTGGCCAGAATGGCTTGATAGGAACGACGCAAAGGGTGATCTCCTGTTTTCGTTATATCCATTGACCGCGTTGTGGCGGTTTTGTGCCCGGCTGGATGAAAAAGGCGAGTTACGAGTTGCGAGTTGGGAAGAGCGAAGAGCAACACCGTTTTTTTCAGGGTTTTCGCTTCTCGCAACTCGCTCCTCGCTTCTAATAACTCATCAGTCGCCGATGGGTGTGAATCGACATGAGCATGCCAAAGCTGGCCAGCAAGGTAACGATAGAGGTGCCGCCGTAGCTGATCAGGGGTAACGGTACCCCCACCACGGGTAAGAGTCCGGACACCATGCCGATGTTCACAAAAATATAAATAAAAAATGTCATCGTCAGGCTGGAAGCAAACAGGCGGGAAAAGGTGTCCTGTGCCTGCCAACTGATAAAGAAACCCCGTCCCACAATCACCAGATAAACCATCAGCAACAGGGTGACGCCCACCAGACCGAACTCTTCGCTCAGGACGGCCAGGATGAAGTCGGTGGAGGATTCCGGCAGAAAATCCAGACGGGACTGGGTGCCGTCCAGCCAGCCCTTGCCATCTACGCCGCCGGAACCGATGGCGGTTTTCGACTGGATAATGTTCCAGCCGGTACCCCGCGGGTCGGCTTCCGGGTTCAGGAAGGTATCCACCCGGTTGCGCTGGTAATCGTGCATGACAAAGAAGTACATCAGCGGCGCGGCGGTGACCACCAGCAGTACGGCCACGGCGATCAATCGCCAGGACAGCCCGGCCATGAACAGCACCACCAGCCCGCTGGCGGCAATCAGGATGGCGGTACCCAGATCCGGCTGCATGCCGATCAGGGCGGCGGGGATTCCCAGCAATGCCAGGGCAACCAGTACATCCATGAGCTTGGGTGGCAGGGTGCGTTCACTGAAGTACCAGGCGACCATGGCGGGCACCGCCAGTTTCATGGCTTCAGCGGGCTGGAAGCGGCCGATGCCGGGAATGCTGAGCCAACGCTGGGCGCCTTTGGCTTCCGTGCCGGCCACCAGTACCAACACCAGCAGAAACAGGCCGGCGGTATAAAGAAACGGGGCCCAGAACCGGTAACTGCGCGGAGGAATCTGGGCCAGCAGGAACAGTGCGGTGAGTCCGGCGCCAAAACGGATGCACTGGCGCACGACCATCTCCATGCTTTCGTCGCCGGCACTGTAAAGGACAGCCAGGCCACCAAGCATCAATACCATCAAGCCCGCCAGCAAGGGGGCATCCAGGTGCAGTCGCATGGCCAGCCCCGGAGACAGTGTGGCTCCGGTCTGGCCCGGCATCTGACGGATATATTCGCGCTGGCTCATGGCGTAACCTCGGTGGGAACGGGCAGGAATTCCTGGAATACCGGCGGTACGTCCAGTTGGCCATTGTCATCCAGTAACCAGGCATCCATAACCTGGCGGGCCACCGGGCCTGCCACGGAACCGCCATGGCGGCCGTTTTCGATCAACACCGCCACGGCGATGGCGGGTGTTTCTGCCGGCGCAAAAGAGACCATCAGTGCATGGTCGAGCATTCGCTCTGCCAGCTCTTCTTCGTTGTAGGTCTCATCCTGGCCCACCGAAAAGACCTGGGCGGTACCGGACTTGGCAGCGATGGGATACTGGGCATCCACCGCCATCACCCGAGCGGTTCCTTTGGGGCCGGTCACGGCCACCATGGCCTCGGTCATTTTCTCCCAGTCGCTTTCATTCTTGAGGACGATATCGTCACGCTCCACCGGGTGTGTTTCTCCACCCAGGGTGGGGACTATCTGCTTCCCGTGGGAGGCCGTAATCGCTGTGGCAGTGGCCAGTTGCAGTGGGGTGGCCAGCACAAAGCCCTGGCCAATGCTGGCGTTGATGGTGTCGCCATGGAACCAGGCGCTGTTGCGGTAGGCGCGCTTCCACTCCTTGGAGGGCATGACGCCGCGGGATTCGTTGTAAAGGTCGATGCCTGTGGGCTGGCCCAGCGAGAACTTGGTCATGTACTCATGCATGCGGGCGATGCCCAGCTTGAAACCCATATCGTAGAAATAGGTATCGCAGGATTGTACGACGGCCTTGTGCATATCCACTCGGCCATGGCCCCAACGTTTCCAGTCCCGGTAGCGATGGGGGTTGTTTTCCAGTTGATAGTAGCCCGGGTCGGAGATGGTGCGCTGCCAGTTGGTGACGCCGGCGTCGAGCCCGGCCAGACCCAGCATGGGTTTGATGGTTGAACCGGGGGGATAGCGGCCCTGCAGGGCCCGGTTGAACAACGGGTTGTCCGGGTCGCTCTGATAGGCCGAGTAATCCTTGTGGGAAATACCGGTGACGAACAGATTGGGGTCAAAGCCGGGCTTGCTGACAAAGGCCAGGACACTGCCATCGCGGGGATCAATTGCCACCACGGCCCCACGGCGGTCGCCCAGGGCTTTGTTGGCGGCTTCCTGAACACGCATGGAAATTCGCAGGCGCATGTCTTCGCCGGGAATCGGGGGCTGTTCCTCAAGCACGCGCAGAATCCGTCCCCGGGCGTTGGTTTCTACCTGACGATAGCCCACCTGACCATGCAGACGATCTTCGTAAAAACGCTCAACCCCGCTGCGGCCATAGAAATGGGTGCCGGCATAATCGCGCTGCTCGTTCAGCGTCATGGCTTCCAGGTCCTGGCTGTTGATGCGGTTCACGTAGCCAATCACGTGGGACAGGGCATCGCCGTGGGGATAATGGCGAATCGGGTTGGCGGAGATACGAATGCCGGGCAACCGATGTTGGTTGACTGCCAACCGGGCGATTTCCTCTTCCGTGAGTCGAGCGCGCATGGGAATGGGTTCCCAGGGGCGTCTGGCGGTCTGCCTGCGTTTGTGGAACCGCTCCAGATCACTGTCGTCAAGCGCCACCATGGTGCCCAGATCTTCGATCAGCGCATCCAGATCCGTGGCCTGCTCGATGACAATTTCCAGGGAAAAATCCGGTCTGTTTTCCGCCAGGATGACGCCGTCACGGTCGGTGATCAGACCGCGAGGCGGTGAAACAGCAATCACCTGCACCCGGTTTTTATCGCTGAGAGTGGTATAGCGGCTGTGCTGGATGACCTGCAGCCAGATCATCCGGCTGATCAGGATCAGCGTCAGCAACAACACCAGAAAGACAGCCACGACCAGACGCACGCTGAAGATGCGCTGTTCATGGTGGTGGTCTTTCAGTGTTAATGGTCGGCGCATGGTGGCGTCTGCGTCAGGGGGCAAAGGTCAGCGATGATAGGGGTGCCCGGTAAGCAGCGTCCAGCCCCGGTAAAGCTGCTCGGCCAGCAGAACCCGCACCAGCGGGTGGGGCAGGGTCAGGGTCGACAGGCTCCAGCGCTCGTGGGCACTGGCGGACAGTTGTGGGCAGAGTCCATCCGGCCCCCCTACCAAAAGGACCAGATCCTGGCCCAGATCTTTCAGTTCACCCAGTTTACGGCTGAGTGCAGGGGTGTCCAGCGCTCGCCCGTTAACCTCCAGCGCCACGATCTTGGCACCCGGATATTTTTCCAGGCGTTTGCGGATGGCGTCGGCTTCGTTGCGTATCTGGTTGGCGGTGTCTCCCTTGGTCCGTTTGGGCAGGGGGATTTCCTCCAGTTCCAGACGCATGTCCGGAGGCATGCGTTTCTGGTACTCGGCAAAGCCCTCGGTGACCCAGGCGGGCATGCGGGTACCCACCGCCAGCAGGAACAGTCGCATTATTCTTTGGTTTCGCGGTCCGGGTGATGCTGGGGATTACGCCACAGACGTTCCAGGTCGTAGAACTCGCGGGTGGCGGGCAGCATCAGATGCACGATCACGTCGCCCAGATCCACCAGTATCCACTCGCCGGTGTCCTGGCCTTCGCTGCCCAGGGGCTCGTGGCCGGCGTTCTTGGCCGCTTCCACCACGTTGTCGGCCAGAGCCTTCACATGGCGGTTGGAGGTACCGCTGGCAATGACCATGTTATCGGCCACACTGGTGATTTCACGCACGTCCAGCTGGGTAATGTTCTGGGCTTTGACTTCTTCCAGTGCGTCAATAACCAGTTGCAATAGCGGGGTGTCAGCGCTCATGAGGCCTCGTGTCTGATTCGGGGGAGGAGGATTTGGCCACATTATACAGATGGTGGCGATGAATATGGTCAACAACTGCCGGGTCCAGGGCCGGGCAGTCGCCTTTTTCCGTCAGCGCCTGACGAATGGCGGTGGCGGACACGTCCAGAAACGGCCTCTGTAGCATCAATCTCAGGCCAAAGGCTTGTCCTGCCAGACTGTCCGCGTCGGCTTCCGGGAAAGCGGCCTGGACCCGGTCGTCCGCCAGCGGGCTGTCCGGGCGGGGCACCACGGCCAGGTGACAGAGGGCGGCGTAGTCCTGCCAGTGATGCCAGTGGTGCAGATTGGCGAAACTGTCGGCGCCGATCATGAATACCAGCGGTCGCTCACCGATCTGTTTGCGATAGTGTTGCAGGGTCAGGAGGCTGTAGCTGGGACCGGATTGCTTTAATTCCCAGTCGTCCGGAATCAGCTGTGGGTGGCCTTGGCAGGCCAGTTTCAGCATGGCCAGACGCTGCTCACCATTGGCCAGGGGCTGGGGCCGGTGGGGCGGCACTGAGTTGGGAAGCAGATGCACAGGGGCTTCGCCAAGCACCCGGGACACCGACCGGGCCGCACTGATGTGGGCCCGGTGGACGGGGTCGAAGGTGCCGCCGAACAGCACCAGTGGTGTGGTGTCGTGAGCGGGGCGCACTACTGGCGGATGTGTCCGTCGCCCAGCACCACCCACTTCTGGCTGGTCAGGCCTTCCAGTCCCACCGGTCCACGGGCATGAATCTTGTCCGTGGAGATACCGATTTCCGCACCCAGACCGTATTCAAAGCCATCGGCGAACCGGGTGGAGGCGTTCACCATCACCGAGCTGGAATCCACCTCGGTGAGGAATTGCCGGGCCCGCGTGTAGTTTTCCGTCACGATGGCTTCGGTGTGACCGGAGCTGTAGCGGTTGATATGGGCGATCGCCTCGTCCAGGTCCCGGACCAGCTTCACCGCCAGGATCGGCGCCAGGTACTCTTCACCCCAATCGGTCTCGGTCGCTTCCAGCATGCCGTCCACCAGGCTGCGAGCCTGCTCGCACCCCCGCAACTCGACACCGGCATCGCGGTATTTGGCCGCCAGCTCGGGCAGGACCTGCTGGGCGATGGCATTGGCCACCAGCAGGGTCTCGGTGGTGTTGCAGGTGCCGTAGCGCTGGGTTTTGGCGTTGTAGGCCACCTTGATGGCCTTGGCGATGTCCGCCTGGTCATCAATGTAGGTATGGCAGTTGCCGTCCAGGTGCTTGATCACCGGTACCCGCGCGTCGTTGCTGATACGCTCGATCAGGCCCTTGCCGCCACGGGGGACGATGACATCCACGTACTCGGGGTGGCTAATCAGTTCTCCCACCGCCGCCCGGTCGGTGGTTTCCACCACCTGCACGGCGGTGTCCGGCAGGCCCGCTTCGCGCAGACCCACGCGGATGCACTCGGCGATGGCCTGATTGGCATGGATGGCTTCGGAGCCGCCACGCAGGATGGCCGCATTGCCGGATTTCAGGCACAGGGCCGCCGCATCAATGGTCACGTTGGGGCGTGACTCGTAAATAATGCCGATGACCCCCAGCGGAACGCGCATCTTGCCCACCTGGATACCCGACGGGCGATAGGCCAGATCGGTGATCACGCCGACCGGATCGGCCAGACCGATAATCTGTTCCAGGCCCTCCACCATGGCGTCGAAACGGGCCGGGGTGAGTTCCAGACGGTCGAGCAGGGCGGCATCCAGGCCGTTATTGCGGCCGTTGTCCAGATCCTGCTGGTTGGCGTGCAGCACGGCATTGCGGTGGCTGCGCAAGGCGCTGGCGATGGCGGCCAGGGCCTTGTCCTTGTCTCCGGAGCTGGCGCGGGCCATGGCCCGTGAAGCCGCGCGGGCCTGCTCGCCAAGGCGTTGCATATATTGCTGGATATCCATAGTTCTCAAAGCTGAAAAAAGTGGTCAAGAGCGGCATTATAACGACAACCGGTCCTTTACGCTTGCACACAAATGGTGAAGAATTGAAAACCTTTGCTACACAAGTAGGCCTAAATTATTGATTTTGTGGTACGAATGTACCGTTTGTGTGGCGTAACACGGACTGCCTCATCCTGCCGGGTAAGGGTAGCCGATACAACAAGAAAAACTTGAACGGAGCCAGAGACTTATGGCCATTCGCTACCAGGAATACACCCGCTCCGCCATTAAAGCTGCCCCGTTTCAACTCTGGGTGGGCCAGTGGCGTATTGATTACCTGGCGTTCTCGCATCCGGATAATGCCCACAAACCGCCGTTGCTGGTGGTGGGCGGCGCCTTCCAGAACTTCACTTCCTACAAGTACTGTGTTGAGCGTATCTACCAGGATTTCCCGGTGGTGCTGGTGGATCTGCCCTCTCTGGGCAATAACACCCAGATTGCCCCGGATTTGAGCATGGAGGATCTGGCGGACCTGCTGTACGAATTCACCTGCCAGTCCCGCCTCGAGAAAGTCCACCTGATGGGCCTGTCGTTGGGGTCCGCCGTTGCCAGCACCTTTGCCTACAAGTACCCCCGGGCCACCGAGAAGCTGATTGTGGCGGGTATTGTTACCCGTCCGCGCAAGAGCTGGCGCATGCTGGTGGAAGAATCCGTGCGTGTCCTGGAACAGGGACGCATGGATGAATTCAGCCAGGCGGTGGTGCTCTACCTGGTCAACTACGACAAGATGAAGGAAACCGGCATTACGCCCACGGCCCGCAAGCTGTTCTACCGGCAGATGAAGCAGCTATCCGACAATGAGCGGGAGCGCTACAAGATCAACGGGCGGCGTCTGTTGTCTGTGGAAGGGCTGTTGGGGTATCCGGAATGCGACACCCTGGTGACTACCGGCGAGTTCGACAGCTTTACCCTGCCCTGGGAAAACGCCTCTTTTGCCGAAAAGTGTCCCAATGCCCAGTTCACGCTGATCAAGGGGGCGGATCACCTGCCGCAGCTGGAAAAGCGGGAAGTGTCTCTGGACCTGTTTTCTACTTTCTTGCGGGGCGAGTCACTGGAACGGGTCCAAGGCATCCGCCGTTTCGGCAAGGGGGAATACCAGCGTATCGAGCGCCGTCGTGCCGAGCGGCTGGTGCCGTGCAACAACCACGGCTATGTGACCAGCGAATCCCGGGTGGGCGACCGCTTCCGCTTCAACAAGCCGGTACAGGTGGTGGACATCAATTTCTTTGGTTGTCTGATCAAACTGAGCGAGCCCGGTTTTTCCATCGCCGATCACGCCCGTGACTGCACGCTCTACATGGAAAGCCCGGAGCTGAAACTGGAGCTGCTGGTGTTTGATTACGACGACGCCGGTTACCTGCGCTGCCTGTTCAAGCACGGCAATATCCAGGCCGCAGAGCGATTCACCGAGCTGCTGAAAAACAGCGAGTATTTCCTGCACCAGGACAGCGAAGGGAATGTGCATCGCATTTATGGATGAAAGAAGCAATTAAACGTTAATAATGAATAATTAATAACGCGCGCCTAATTCTTTCTTGGCTGAAACAGAGAAGCCGCGCCCAGAGACTGGGTGCGGCTTCTTTTTTAGGTCCTGATTTTTTTAGTTATTAATTATTCATTATTAACTATTAATTCTTCCCCACGGTTGCTTCCATGATTCTGACCATGGGATTCCCCCGCGTTTTCGGAATCGGTAGCTTGCCGTAGTAGTCCGCCGGGTTGTGGATGGTGAGGTTGTGAAAGCCAAGGGAATGAAAGTGATCCACGGCTTCCATGTCGGAGTGGAAGTGGAACCCTACCTGGCTGCGGGACACAGTGCCCAGCATGCCACCCAGCACCTTGAGTGTGCGGTAGAAGGGCATGCCCTTGTAGAGCGGGTAATTGTCGGTGAGATAAGTGCCCCGAGGAAAAACGGTGAGGGCGCTGGCCAGCTTGCGCCAGAAGTCGGAAATCACCTCCAGCGGGAAGTAGTTGACCAACCCTTCGGTAATCACCACCACAGGTTTGCTCTGGTCCAGTTGGCCCAGCACATGATCCAGACTCAGTTCTCCGTCTTCCGCGAAGATATTGATCGGCTGCACGCGATGACGCTCGCTCAGAACACCGTGCTCTTTCAGTAGTTGCTGCTTGCGCCGGGCCATATCCGGCAGATCCGTTTCGATATAGGTGAGCTGCGGGTATTGCTGGCAGAAACGGTGGCCACGGGGTGACAGGCCACAGGCGATCTCCACCACCTGCGTTACCCCGTCGTTGATCAATTGATGAAGCCGATGATCAATCAGATGGTGACGCTGCAGCAGAAAGGTGCGGATGTTGCCGCCGACCACATGGCGACCCACGTACTCGAAGGGGGCCAGGGCGCCATAAAGAAAGGCGCCGCCGCGGGTGCGAAAGAAGGGGGCGGAGATGCCGTCACGGGTCCATACATGGCCGGTGTACAGGGCGGTAAAGCTGATGGATGAAGTATCCCGGGGTTCACTCATTGTTGTTCTGGCTGGTTGTGGCTGAGGCCTGACAGGCTAGCAGAATTCCGCCATTGAGTGATGGCAATTTGTGCCAAATTGGTGGCAAGCTACAAGCTACGCTGGTGGGATAAGGAAAGACTGGAAAGTTCCTCGTAGTCCGCAATTTCTACGAAGCCGCTGTAGGAGTACCTCTTGAGGTGCGAACCGCGCTTGCGCGGAAATCGCCCGCAGGGCGATCAGAAATCTCAGAGCTCGACAGCTTCCAGAAAGAACGGCGGATAGATTTTGGCCTCTCTTGCTTCGCTACGCTCGGTTCGTCCCTCAAGAGGAACTCCTACAGATAGAGGCCCTCAGCCTGGCAGCGCGGAGTCCTGTGGGAATTCATGAGGCACAGGGCCTTCTTCGCGTTGCAGCTTGAAGCTTGTCGCTTGCAGCTACCTTACCGTTCCATGCTACGCGGTAGCGGATGCCCTGCAAGTCGCAGCGCCAGGGAGGTGATGTACTGCCAGGGATCGCCTTTGGCCATGCCTTTCACGCACTGGTCGGCGCGAATGGCGCTGGCCTGGGCGGCCTTCAGGTGTTGCGGGTTCAGGCGCTGGGCCTGGGCCTGCATGGCCCTGACTCTCTGGGGGGGCAGTCGGGGGGGCGGGCCGCCGCTGAGCATGCCGTCGAGAATGCGAATGTCGCGGCTCAGGGCCCATAGCAATACCGGGGGTTCAACGCCCTCCGCACGCAGGGTCTGGATGATATGCAGCACGCGCTGGGCGTTCCCCTGGGCAGTGGCTTCCGTGAGATCGAAGGGCGAGTAGCGACTGGAGTCGCCCACCGCCTGTTGCACGTCTTCCGGACCTACCCGGCCGTCTTCCACCAGCAGGGTAAGCTTGTCCACTTCCTGGGCGGCGGCCAGCAGGTTGCCTTCGCTGCGTTCGATCAACAGGGCCAGGGCATCCTCCGTTGCGCTGAGTCCGCGGCTGGCCAGACGGTCCTGCAGCCAGTTGCGCAGGCCAGCGCCTTCCACCGGCCAGACTTCAATCACTGCGCCCACTTCGTCCAGGGCTTTCACCCAGGCGCTGTTCCAGTCCTTGCGGCGATCCAGTTTTGAGCAGCGGATCAGCAGCAGGGTGTCATCGCCGGGGCTGGCCAGAACATCGCGGAGAATCTGGCTGCCGGCCTTGTCCGGTCGCTTGTCGTTGAGCACCAGTTCCAGAATCCGGCGGCCACCGAACAGGCTCATGCTCTGGGATTCGTTGAGCAGGGCATTCCAGTCGATGCCGGTGTCGGAAGAGAAACGGTGACGCTCGTCAAAACCCTGATCCCGGGCGGCGCGGCGCAGGTCGTCAAGCAGCTCGCCCTGTTGCAGCGGCTCATCGCCGGCCACCAGGTAAGCGGGCAGTAACCGGTCGGCCAGATGTTTGCCAAGCTGCTCCGGGCGCAGGCGCATCAGTAGGTCTCCCAGCCCTCGGAGGCGGCGGCAATCTGGTTGATCAGCCGATAAGCCATATCCAGAAACAGGTCGTCACGGACCAGTTGCTCCTCGTCGGAGGAGGCAGTGGCGTTTTCCGGATACCAGGGCAGGTTGCGCAGGGTCATCATGCGCGTGGGGGTGGTCAGCAGGGCACCACTCTTGCGGTCCTTGATATGCCAGCGCAGGGTGTAGCGAAGTTCGATTTCCGCCTGACGGCCCTGGGCATCCACCGCGGAAGTACGACGCATCCAGTCCTCATCATCAATGACCAGGATGTAAGGGGCTTCGCTATGTACCAGCACGCCCTGGTCTTCCAGTTCATCTTCCAGGGTGTAGCGCAGTTCGGTGGAGGCACCGCTTACCGTCAGGGTTTCCATGGAGGGTGTGCTGGTGGTGCCGCGCAGTTGCCAGCCGCAGGCACTGAGGGCAAGCCCCAGCACCAGCAGCAGGATCACACGTGTTGTGGCGCGCACGGTGGATGTCATAACCGCCTCTCAGTTGGCAACGATGTTGACCAGTTTACCCGGTACCACGATCACCTTGCGGATGGTTTTGCCGTCGGTGAATTTCTGCACGTTGGGCTCGGCCTTGGCCAGGCTTTCCACGGTGTCCTTGTCGGCGCTGGCGGGCACCTCGAGCTTGGCGCGGACCTTGCCGTTCACCTGTACCACCAGTTCGATGCTGTCTTTCACCAGCGCGCTTTCGTCCACGTCCGGCCAGGCGGCATTGAGTACCGCTTCATCATGGCCCAGGGCCTGCCACAATGCATGACTGGCGTGGGGGGTGATGGGCGCCAGCACCAGTACGGCGGCTTCCAGGGCCTCGTGCTTCACGGCGGCGTCGCCATCGAATTTGCTGACGTCGTTGATCAGCTCCATCACTGCCGCAATGGCGGTGTTGAAGGTGTGACGCCGGCCAAAGTCGTCGCTGACTTTCTGGATGGTTTCGTGGGTCTTGCGACGCAGTGCCTTGGCATTGTCGTCCAGGCTGTCCACGTTCAGTGCACCCGGCAGGCCGGCTTCCACGTGTTCTGCCACCAGACGCCACAGGCGTTTGAGAAAGCGGAAAGCGCCTTCCACGCCAGAGTCGTTCCACTCCAGGGACTGCTCCGGGGGTGCCGCGAACATCATGAACAGGCGCACGGTGTCGGCACCGTATTCCTCGATCATTTCCTGCGGGTCCACGGTGTTGCCCTTGGACTTGGACATCTTGGCGCCGTCTTTGAGCACCATGCCCTGACAGAGCAGTTGCTTGAAGGGCTCGTCGGATTCCACCAGGCCGGTGTCGCGCAGCAGTTTGTGGAAGAAGCGCGAATAGAGCAGGTGCAGGATGGCGTGTTCAATGCCGCCCACATATTGGTCCACGGGGAGCCAGTAGTTGGCGGCTGCCGGGTCCAGCATGGCCTGGTCGTTCTGCGGGCAGCAGTAACGGGCGTAGTACCAGCTGGACTCCATGAAGGTGTCGAAGGTGTCGGTTTCGCGCAGGGCGGGTTGACCGCCAAACGTGGTCTTGGCCCACTCCGGGTCAGCCTTGATGGGGCTCTTCACGCCGTCCATCTCCACCTCGGTGGGCAGCACCACCGGCAACTGATCTTCCGGGGTGGGGTGCAGTTCGCCGTCTTCGGTTTCCACCATGGGGATGGGGGCACCCCAGTAGCGCTGACGGGAGACACCCCAGTCGCGCAGGCGATAATTCACTTTTTTCTCGCCCAGGTTGCGCTCGCTCAGCCAGGTGGCGATGGCGTCGAAGGCCTCGGCGGAGGTCTTGCCGGTGAATTCCCCGGAGTTCACCAGTTTGCCTTTTTCGGTGAAGGCTTCGCTGTCCAGATCGATGGACTCACCCTTGGCCGGTTCAATCACCTGCTTGATGGGCAGTCCGTATTTTTTGGCAAATTCGTAATCCCGCTGGTCGTGGGCGGGCACGGCCATGACCGCACCGGTGCCGTAGCTCATCAGCACGAAGTTGGCTACCCAGACCGGGACCTGTTCGCCGCTGATCGGGTGAGTCGCGGTGAGGCCGGTGTAGATGCCTTTCTTTTCCATGGTGGCCATATCGGCTTCGGCCACCTTGTTGTGCAGGCACTCTTCCACAAAGTCTGCCACTTCATGGTTGGCAGCCGCGGCTTTTTTCGCCAGCGGGTGCGCCGCCGCCACGGCCACGTAGCTAACGCCCATGAGGGTGTCCGGGCGGGTGGTGTAGACGCGCAGGGGGT
Source organism: Alcanivorax sp. DSM 26293 (assembly GCF_900107995.1). Taxonomy (GTDB): domain Bacteria; phylum Pseudomonadota; class Gammaproteobacteria; order Pseudomonadales; family Alcanivoracaceae; genus Alcanivorax. The sequence continues at coordinate 221,070 of NZ_FNUM01000005.1, forward strand.
CTTCGCCCTGAATGGCGAACGCCATCTCCACCCCTTCGGAGCGGCCGATCCAGTTGCGCTGCATGGTCTTGACCTGTTCCGGCCAGCCATCCAGCTGGTCCAGGTCTTTCAGCAATTCATCGGCGTAGTCGGTGATCTTGATGAACCACTGGGGAATCTCTTTCTGTTCCACCAGGGCGCCGGAGCGCCAGCCGCGGCCGTCGATCACCTGCTCGTTGGCCAGTACGGTCTGATCGATCGGGTCCCAGTTCACCGTGGACATCTTGCGATACACCAGCCCCTTCTCGTAGAGCTTGGTGAAGAACCACTGTTCCCAGCGATAGTATTCCGGCGTGCAGGTGGCCAGCTCACGATCCCAGTCGTAACCGAAGCCCAGGCGCTGCAGCTGGCCGCGCATGTAGTCGATGTTCTCGAAGGTCCACTTGGCCGGCGCCACCTTGTTCTTGATGGCGGCGTTCTCGGCGGGCAGGCCGAAGGCGTCCCAGCCCATGGGCTGCAGCACATTCTTGCCCAGCATGCGCTGGTAACGGCTGATCACATCGCCGATGCTGTAATTGCGCACGTGGCCCATGTGCAGTCGCCCGGACGGGTAGGGGAACATGCTCAGGCAATAGAACTTTTCCTTGCCGGCCTCTTCGGTGACCTTGAAGCTTTGGTTATCCTCCCAGTACTGCTGGGCTTGGGCTTCGACTTGATCGGGGCGATACTGTGCGTCCATCGGCTCTCTACTGATCAAAAAAATACGGGAACATCGCGGTTGCGAAGGGGACATAGGATACATGAGCTTAGCCCGGATTTCTCACCGGTCTGCACCCGAAACGTGTCGGCTGGGTAATCATCGCGAGCGGGAGTGCCCATGGCGCTGACCTACCTGGTACTGCTGGTGCTGGTGGGGGGTACCTTGCCGGCCGTGGTCCGCAGTCTGCTGCCCCCGCTGCCACGGCGCATTACGGGTATTACTCCCCAGGCGGTGGTGGTGCTGGGTGCCGGGCGGCGCCAGCGCAATGGCCAGTTTTCCCTGACCACCCGTGGTCTGAGACGGTTACAGTTGGCGGCGGAACTGGCCCACGAGCATGGCTTGCCGCTGCTGGTCAGCGGTGGCATCAGCGGCACGCCCCATGCGGATGATGAACCCACTGAGGCCCAGCTGATGGCCGAGCTGGTGCGCCGGCGCTGGCCAACCATGACAGTGCTGGAGGAAGGGGAAAGCCGTAATACCTGGGAAAATGCCGTGCACTGCGGCGAGTTACTGGGGCAGCGCGGCATCGACGAGATCATCCTGGTCAGTGACCGCTCCCATCTGCCCAGGGCATTACTGTGTTTTCAGAGCCAGGGGGTGATGGCTCAGGCCGCCTGGCGCAAGCGGCTGCCAAAACAGGAATGGGTGCCTTCCGCCGGGGCCTTATCCATGGTGCCGGAGATCTGGTACGAGTGGCTGGCGCTGGTGTGGTATCACCTGCGGTATCTTTAGGGTGACGCAGGCGATTGGCGGCAAGCTGCAGAGGTAGTTGCGAGGTAGGAGTTGCGAGGAGCGAAAGGCGATACGGGTTTGCATTTCGCAACTCGCAACTCGTAACTCGCTGAATGTCTGTTGTCAGTGTGTCCTAGGGTGAGGCGTCAGGCTCTTCCTCCCGCAAACTCTCCGGCGCCAGCACTTCCATGGCCTGATAGTGACTCAGATATACCCTGCCGGTAAGCACCTTCTGAAAGTCAGTTTTTATCAGCACGTCCATCACTGGACCCTTTACGTTGGAGAGGTTCAGGGTCACGCCGGCGTCCTTCAATCGTTCGTTCAGGCTTTCCAGACTTTCCACGGCGCTGGCATCCAGATGGTTGATGCCGGAGCAATGCAGCACCACATGCTGAATCTGCGGGTGGGCCTGGGCCTCGTCGTAGATACGGTCTTCCAGGGTGCGGGCATTGCCAAAATAGAGGGATTCATCCACCCGGATGGAGAGCACGGCCTCGGTGAGCTGGACGCTGTGCCGATCCATGTTGCGAAAATGATGGGTGCCGGGAATCCGGCCCAGTTCGGCCACGTGGGGCTGACTGGTACGCCACATGAACAGCGCCACGGACAGCACCACCCCCAGCAATAATCCGCTTTGCACATTGATCAGCAGCACCCCGACCAGGGTGGCGGCCATGGCCAGGGCATCCGGTCGGCTGAAGGCCCACAGGTGTCTCAGCTCAGACAGATTGATCAGTGGCAGGATGCCAACCACGATGATGGCCGCCAGGGAGGCCAGTGGCAGCAGCTGGAACCATCCGGTAAAGAACAGCGCCACCAGGGCAATGCCGATACCGGTGAGCAGGCCGGCCATGGGTGTGCGGGCGCCGGCCTGGTAATTCACCGTGGTGCGAGAAAAACTGCCGGTCACAGCAAAGGCACCGGAGAGGCCACTGCCAATGTTGGCCAGTCCCAGCCCCATCAATTCCCGGTTGGCATCGACCCGTTCGCGACGTTTGGCGGCCAGGGCCTGGGCCAGGGAAATGGATTCCACAAAGCCGATCAACGCCAGCAATGCGGCCGGGGTTATCAGGTCCTGCCAGTGCATGGGGTCCAGCCCGGGCAGGGAAAAATGGGGGAGCCCTGCAGGGATGGAGCCGACCACGGCAAGACCATGGCTATCCAGCGACAGGGATGCGGTGAGCAGCGTGGTGACCAGCACGGCCACAATCGGTCCGCACTTGCTGATAAAGGCCACCAGCCAGCCGGGCAGCCGGGTGGCCTCAAGGGGGGCGGCCAGATATTTCGGGATCAGCAGGCAGGCAATGGCGACAAGGCTGATGCCCAGTGTCAGCCAGTGAGTCTGGGACAGGTTCTGGCCCAGGGTCTGCGCCAGGGTCACCAGCTCTTCGCCGGAGGCGTCGATGCGCAATAGGTGCTTGAGCTGGCTGGCGGCAATGAGAATGGCGCAGCCGCTGATGAAGCCGGTGATCACCGGGTGGCTGAGCAGGTTGGTGAGCCAGCCCAGCCGCAGGATGGCCATGGCTATCAGAAACAGCCCGGATAGCAGGCCCATGCCGATGGCCGCCTGGATAAACAACTGCGGATCGCCCTGGGCCAGGGTGCCCGCCGCAGAGGCAGTGATCAGTGAGGTGAGGGCGGCGGGGCCCACGGACAGGGTGCGACTGGTGCCGAACAGGGCGTAGAGAATCAGCGGCAGGATGCTGGCATAGAGCCCGGTTTGTGGCGGCATGCCGGCAAGCATGGCATAGGCCAGCCCCTGGGGGACCAGCAGAATAGTGACAATGATGGCGGCCAGGGCATCCCCGGCCGCCTGCTCCCGGTTGTAGGTGGCGAGCCAGTCACTGGCCGGCAGCCAGCGAAAACGGCGGCCGGCCTCGGCCATGGTTACTGGCCCCGACGCTGGTCCAGTCGACCGGCAAGCTGGCTCAGGTCATAGCCGGCCTGTTCGGCGGTGCTGAGGATGCTGGCGTTGTCCAGCTCATCCGCCTGGGTCAGCGCCCACAGGGTGGTGCAGCGGGTACCGGTCCGGCAGAAGGCCAGCACCGGCTGCTCCGCCAGAGAAACGATGGCGTCAAAGCCGTCGATGTCCACGTCGGTGATGTTGTTGCCGACAACCGGTTGGTGGGCATACTCAAGACCGGCGGCCTCGGCGGCGGCGGCCAGCTCTGCGCTGGATGGCTGGTCTTCGCTTTCGCCATCGGGACGATTGTTGATGACGGTCTTGAATCCGGCTCTGGCCAGTTCGGCCATGTCTTCAGGCTGTAGTTGTGGGGCCACAGACAGACTTTCGGTAAGGCGATTGATGGTAGCCATGAAAACTCCTTGCGAATGAAGGCTCAGCTTAACCTTGTCAGACAGGGCTGCAAGGGGGAGCGGGATTTTCCTCAATGCTTTCCGGGGCCAGAGTACGCATGGCCTGATATTGGGTGAGAAAGATCTGACCGGTCAGTAACGCCGGCAGGGTGGTGTGCTGCAACTGGTCCATGACCGGCCCCTTGATTTCGGAAAGGTGCAGACGGATACCGGCATCATCCAGCCGCTGATTGAGACTCAACAGGCTATCCACGGCACTGGCATCCAGATGATTGATGGCGGTGCCCATCAGTATCACATGCTCTGTCTGTGGTCGCAGCAGGGCGGCATCGTAGAGGCGGTCTTCCAGTCCCCGGGCATTGGCAAAATACAGGGATTCGTCGATACGTACGCTCATCACACGGGGAGAAACGCGCACCTGGTGGCGCTGCACATTACGGAAATGCTCGGTGCCTGGCACCAGGCCCACTTCGGCCACATGGGGCTGATTGGTTCGCCACAAATACAGGGCCAGAGAGGTGATCACCCCGGCCAGCACGCCAGCTTCCACGCCCCAACCCAGGACCCCGACCATGGTGATGGCCATGGCGGTGAAATCCAGTCGGGAGAAATGCCAGGTGTGTTTCAGCGCTGGCAGGTCCACCAGCGATAGCACAGCGACCACAATGGTGGCGGCCAACGTTGCCTTGGGCAGGTAGGTGAAAGCGCCGGTCAGAAACAGCGCGGTGAGAGCAATGCCGATGGCAGTGAATACGCCGGCCATGGGCGTGCGGGCGCCGGCATCGAAATTCACCACGGAACGGGAAAAGCCCCCGGTCACCGGAAAGCCGCCACTGAAGGCGCTGGCCAGGTTGGCGCCGCCCAGCCCCATCAGTTCCTGGTTGGCGTTGATGCGCTGGCGACGTTTGGCCGCCAGGGTCTGGGCAACAGAAATAGATTCCACAAAGCCGATCAGGCTGATCAGCAGAGCGGGCAGCAATAATGCCTGCCAGAGGCCGGCGTCAAATACGGGTAATGACAATGCGGGCAGGCCTTCGGGAATATGACCGACAATGGCCATGCCGCCGCTATCCAGTTCCAGCATGGCCACGGCCAGGGTGGAGCCGAGTACGGCGATGACAGGTCCTGCTTTACTCACCAGGTCGGACCAGAAGGCATTGAAGCCGAGTTTTTGCAGTAACGGCTTGAGTGCCTTGCGCACCCAGAACAGAAAGGCCGTCACCAGCGCACCGAGTACCACGGCAGGCCAATGGGTTTGGGGAAAATGCTGTGTTAGCGATCGGCCAAGCTCCACCAGGTTATGGCCCGACAAGGGAATGCCCAGCAGATGCTTGAGCTGACTGGCGGCAATCAGCAGGCCGGACGCGCTGATAAAGCCACTGACCACAGGATGCGATAACAGATTGGCAATCCAGCCCAGTCGAAGCAGGGCCATCACCATAAGAATGGTGCCGGACAGAAAAGCCAGAATGACAGTGGCTGCCAGGTATTGTTGACTGCCGGCCGTGGCTACCTGACTGGCTGCAGCAACGGTCATCAGCGAGGCTACCGCCACCGGGCCCACCGCCAGGGTACGGCTGGAACCGAGCAGGGCATAGACAACCAGTGGCAGGATGCTGGCGTAGAGACCGACTTCCGGCGGCAGCCCGGCGAGCATGGCGTAGGCCAGGCTCTGGGGAATCAGCATGATGGTGACGATCACCGCTGCCACGCTATCCCGGGCAGCGGTCTCGCGGTTGTAGTGGGGCAGCCACTGGGCGGCGCCCAACCAGGTGGGCAGTTTCAACTTGCCATCCCTTGTTGTGTCACGTCTCAGAGCTTCCCTGGCCTGGCCAGCCACTCATGGCCCTTTAGCATCAGCTCGAAGTAGATTTTTGGCATGGCATGACGTTTCAGCCACCACATACTGCTGCGCGGTACTGTGGGGTCGAGCGGGAAGCTGGGTTGCAGTTTGCCCTGATAGCCAAATTCGGCCAGCACGACCTTGCCTTTTTCCACGGTCAGCGGGCAGGCGCCATAGCCTTCATAGCGGGCGGTCGGCGCTCGATTCTCCAACGCAGCGCAAAGATTTTCCGCGACAACCGGCGCCTGCTTGCGCACGGCGGCGGCGGTTTTGGCATTGCTGGCGCCGCAGGCATCGCCCAGGCTGAATACATTGGCAAAACGGGGGTGCTGCAGGGTGGCTTCGTCCACGGCGACCCAGCCGGTCTCGTTGGCCAGCTCACTGTCGCGCACAAACCGTGGGGCCCGTTGTGGTGGGACCACATGCAGCATGTCGAAGGGCTCGGTGTGTTCGGTGCTGATGCCATCGCCATTGGTGCGCCGGAAGGTGGCTTCGCGGGCCGGGCCATCCACCGCGATCAAGGTGCTGCTGAAATTCAGGTTGGCCTTGTAGCGCTTCACATATTCCATCAGTGGCGGCACAAAATCCGCCACGCCGAACAGTACGGCGCCGGCATTGTGGAACTGCACATCAATGTTGCCCAGGGTGCCGGTGTTTTCCCAGTGATGACAGGACAGGTACATGGCCTTCTGTGGCGCCCCGGCGCACTTTATGGGCATGGGCGGCTGGGTGAAAAGCGCCCGGCCACGTTTCAGTTGTTGCACGCATTGCCAGGTGTAGGGCGCCAGTTCAAACAGATAGTTGCTGGTCACACCATGCTTGCCAAGGCTGTTTTCCAGACCCGCTATGGCGCCAAGATTCAGCTCCAGACCCGGTGCCACTACCAGAAACTGGTAGCTCAGGGACTGGCCATCTTCCAGGGTTACCTGATTGTGTTCCGGCTGCAGGCTGGTAACACGGGTGCGCAACCACTTGGCTCCGTTGGGAATCAATTTGCCGGTGGCTTTGCAGGTATTGGCCGGGTTGAAACAACCGCCACCCACCAGGGTCCAGGCGGGCTGGTAAAAGTGCCGGTCATTGGGCTCCACGATGGCCACGGACAGGTGCGGCTTGCGCTTGAGGAGGCTGGCCGCCGCCGCAATCCCGGCGGCGCCACCGCCGATCACCACTACGTCCCACAGGGTCGGTGTCATGGGCATCGCCTCTTACAGTGCGTTCAGCGGGATTTTCAGGTAGCTCACGCCATTGTCTTCCTCGGGAGGAAGGTGGCCGGCGCGCATATTGATCTGCACCGAAGGCAGAATCAGTCGCGGCATATCCAGGGTGGCATCGCGTTTTTCGCGCATGCTGACGAACTCCTCCTCGGAAACGCCTTCGTGCACGTGGATATTGTCGCGACGCTGGTCGCCCACGGTGGTTTCCCACTGATATTCGCTACGGCTTTCCGGCAGATAGTCGTGGCAGAGAAACATGCGGGTGTCGTCCGGCAGGGCCAGCAGCTTCTGCACGGACTGGTACAGGGTGCGGGCATCACCGCCGGGGAAGTCGCAGCGGGCGGTGCCATAATCCGGCATGAACAGGGTGTCGCCCACAAACACTGCATCGCCGATCACATGGCTCATGCAGGCCGGGGTATGCCCCGGGGTGTGAATGGCCCGCGCCTCAATATTGCCGACCTGGTAGGTGTCCCCATCGGCAAACAGGTGATCGAACTGGCGGCCGTCTCGGGAGAACTCGGTGCCGGCGTTGAAGACCTTGCCGAAGGTCTCCTGCACGGTACGGATATGTTCACCGATCGCCAGCTTGCCGCCGACCTGTTCCTGAATCCAGGGTGCCGCGGAAAGATGATCCGCATGGACATGGGTTTCCAGCAGCCATTCCACGGTGAGCGCTTCCTGTTTGACGTAGGCCACGATCTGGCTGGCACTGTCATGGCGGGTACGCCCGGCTTTGGGGTCGTAGTCCAGCACGGAATCCACAATGGCGCAGCGCCGGGTCTGCGGGTCCGTGACAACGTAGCTGACGGTGTTGGTGTCGTTATCGAAAAAGGCTTTGACGGTTGGGCGAGACATGCCAGTTCCCTCCTGTGGCTGGGTAGCATTCAGGCACAGTTATAGGAGGGAAGCAGGCAAAAGTCAAACTTGGAATAAGCTTATACTTAAAAATTATATAGTGGTCTTTTTTTCCTTCCTTTCCAGAATGGCAGGCAATAACAACAGCACCGAGAGCACCAGCCAGGGCCAGACACCCAGCGCCATAAAGGGGGTAATGCCGGTGCGTGGCTGGTAGTGGCTGTACAGCACGTCACGCTCGAATTGGGGCAGGGCATCCACAATCCGGCCCTGATGGTCGATGACGGCAGTGACGCCATTGTTGGTGCCACGAAGCAGCCAGCGGCCGGTTTCCAGGGCCCGCAGACGGGCCATCTGGAAATGCTGGAGCGGCCCGGCGGAGGTGCCGAACCAGGCGTCGTTGCTGATGGTCACCAGCACATCCGCATCATGGCTGCGGCTGGCCACCAGTTGCGGATAGAGAATCTCGTAGCAGATAAACGGCGCCACGGTATGGCCCAGCACCTGCAGGTTGGGCTGGGCCGGATCGCCCGGCGTAAAGCCGGACATGGGCAGATCAAAGAAGGGGATCAGGCCGCGTATCAACGATTGCAGGGGAACGTATTCGCCAAAGGGCACCAGCTTCTGTTTGTGGTAGACCCGTTCACTGCCGTTGTTGCCATCACGCAAGGGGATGGCGGCAATACTGTTGCGGTAGGTAATGCCGGTATCGCTGACGGTGCGCCAGGGAATGCCGGTAATCAGGGCGCCATTGCGGTCTGCCAGTTGTGCGCCCTCGTCTTCGATAAAGTCGGTGATGTTCTGGTAGAACTCGGTCATGGCCGATTCCGGCCATAACACCAGGGTGTCCCCGGGAATCTCCCGGGTCAGTTCATGGTAGATACGTCGCGTCTCGCCGCGCATGGAAATCTGCCACTTCAGATCCTGGGGGATATTGCCCTGCACCAGCGCCACTTTCTGGTCCGGGCCGGCGGCATGGGTAAAGGTCAGAAAGTGCGCGGCCGTGGCGGTGATCAGAACCAGCACGGACAGACCGGCGGCCACCCAGCGGAGTGCGCCCGGCTGGCGGAGCTGGATCAGGGTGGCACTGATCAGCACCGTGGCCAGGGTCAGCAGCCAGACCCCGCCCAGCGGCGCCAGGCTGGCCAGCGGAGTATCGATAAGTGCGTAGCCGGCATACAGCCAGGGGAAGCCCGTCAGCAGCCAGCCACGCAGCCAGTCCAGCAGTAGCCAGACGCCGCTGAATACCAGTGCCGAGCGTCCCAGGCGCCAGCTCAGGGAAAATGTCAGGCCGTAGAAGAGGGCCAGAAAGGCGGCGAAAATTGCCGTAAAGGGAATCGCCATCCATAGCGGCATGTAGCCATAGTCGTTCATGGACACATGCACCCAGGAGACACCGAAGCCGAACATGCCCAGGCCGTAGAGCCAGCCGCGCAGGAAGGCCTCCTTGCCGGTAGCCGCCTGTTGCTGGCACCAGAAGCCGGCGGCCACGCTGACGAACAGCAGTGGCCACAGGTCATAGGGGGCGAAGGCAAGCGGGAATAGCAGGCCGGCAATCAGGGCCAGCAGACGGTGACGCATGGAATTCCTCGTTTCAGGGTGGCGAGCAGGCCGTCTGGCCAATACGGCTAGAGTCCCTACAAAAATACGAATAAAGTATCAATCACAACCTATAATCAATCTTGCCCTGCCTGCGGATCAAGGCGGGGCGCCAGTGGTGGGCAACCATGGTTGCTGTGCCACCTTGTGAATGCTTGGGGGCATCATAGTGAAACACTATTGCAAGTACCATCCGGGGACGGAGGCGCTATGGTATTGCAGCCATGATGGACTGCACTTGTGTCAGCAATGTGTGGAGAGCCGGGAAGGTAGCCTGACAGAGGCCCGTTGTCTGCTCTGCAACCAGGAGCTGCAAAGCACCGCGCAGGGTCAGGGTGGGCCGTTGTGGCGACAACTGGACCGGTACCTGCGTTACCCGTTCGCCCCATTGCTGTTGCCGGTGCTGCTGGTATGGGCGTTGCTGGCCGCGTTGGTGCCACCCTTGCCGGTGATGGTCCCGGTGGCTCTGTTGGGGGGCTTGCCGGCCTGGGGATTTGGCCGGGCGGTGATGGCATTGCGCAGTCACCCCGGCAAAGCACGCAAAATCGCTGTGCCGGGGTGGGACTGCCTGTCTGATATGGCAGGCTGGAGGGCGGCAATGCTGCAGGCATTGCCGGCGTTGATGGTGATGGTGCCCGCCGGCTTCATGCTGGTGTGGGTATCGGTGTCTGCAGGCTTGCTGATCGGTGCGCTGGGCTTGTTTCTGGTGCCGGCCTTCTGGCTGGCGATCCAGGTCCAGGGGGCGCAGCCCGGATCCTTTGCGGCAGCGTTGACCTACATCTTCTCGGCGCCCCGGGATTATCTGGTCGCCGGGTTGTTGGCCTCTGTGGGTTGGTTGCTGGGGGTGGCGTTGGTGGCAGTGGCCGTGGATGTGATGCCGCTGTCGTTGGCCCAGGGGGTAGCGGGTGCGCTGGCTGCCCTCTGGTGGCTGGCGCTGGCTTGCCTGTGCGGCGATATCCTGGCCCGTCATGGTCGCCTCTGGGGGCTGGATCAAGGTGTAAGGAAAGCCAGTGCACCGCTGGAAGAGCGGCGTCAATGGGTGCAGCTTTGTGCCGGCCGCTTCGACAAAGTGCTATTGAGTACGGGCAAAAGCCTGACGCATAAAGGCGCCACGGTGGCAGACTGGCAACGCTATGATCGCCTGCTGGAAATCACCGGCCGGGAGGATGAACGCCGCAGCCAGGCACCGGCCTATCTGGAAAAAATGGTGCTTGCTTCTGCCTGGTCCGAGGCGCTGGTGTTGCTGTCTCGTGAGCGGGAAATTACCCCCGGCTGGCTGCCCGCATCACCGTCCCTGCGTCTGGCTCTGGCCCGGGGTATTCACGAGCAGGCGCCGAAAATGGCGGTGGCGTTACTCAAGGATCTTCACGACCGACACCCGGACTTCAGCGAGTTGGGCGACGCCTATCTGTTACTGGCGAAGATCCTGGCCGAGCAATTCGGGCTTGCCGGCAAGGCGGAACAGTATCTGCGTTTTGTGGAAAGCCAGTGCCGGGATGCGAAGCTGCGCAAGCAGGTGGCGGACTACCGCGCGGCGTGGGTGTAGGGCTACGAGCGACGCTCGTTGGATAGAGAAAGGGCCGAGAGTTGCTCAAACTCCGAGCCTTCTTCGAAGCCGCTGTAGGAACGGAGCGCAGCGGAGTAACGCACGTTGTGCAGTGCGGCCCGAAGGGTGAGCGAAGCGAATAATACCTCTTGAGGTGCGAACCGCGCGTGCGCGGAAATCGACCGCAGGGCGATCAGGAATCTCAGGGTTCGACAGGTTTCAGAAGGAATGCAGGATCGATTTCAATCTTTGCCGACTCGCTACGCGCGGTTCGCATGTCGCAGATCCCCCTTGGGGGCAAGCATAGCTCCTACATAAAGGAGAAAACCTCGCCAAGGCTCGAGTCGCGCCGCAAGCGACGCTGCTACAGCCTTTGGTCGCGGGTATGGCGCTGTTGCGGTCCTTCCCGTGTTCCCGCTATGGCTCAAGCGCCTTGGCCCGGTGCCCCAATCCTTCCCGAAGTAACGCCTCGCGCAATGCCTGCAGGGCCGGTTTGCGAGTGTCGTGGTGATCCAGGCTGGCGGCCAGGGCTTCTGCCTGGGCAAATTCTCCAGCCCGGGTCAGGGTGGTCACCAGGGGCCAGCCGATGGCGGCGGGCAATGTCGGTCCCTGTTGCTGGCGGAACTGTTGCCAGTGGCCGGCGACCTGTTGAGGTTGGCCCTTTTCGGTGGCCGGGTGGGCAAACAGGCGATGGGCCGTGTGGAGCCAGTCGTTGCTGTGCTGGCCCATGCGGTGGGCAGTGAACAGACCGGTGAGGGCGTCAAAGTGATCCGGGTGTCGCTCAATCACCTGCTGAAAGGCGTCAATGGCGGCCGCCGGCTGGAGGCTGCCGAGGGCCTCCCAGCCGCGTTGCAAGGTTTGCTGATCCTGCGGGTCTGGCATGACGATCTCGATGTCTTGAGCCGGTTCTGCCGGGCGCATGATCTGCACCAGCAGGGTGCCGCCGCCAAGAGCCAGCATGCCGGCGGCCAGGTAGGCTGTGGCGGGCTCGCTTTGCCAGGCCTGCAGGACGAGTAAGGCCAGTGGAATGATCGCCAGGGCGGCGGTGGGCAGGGCGATTGAGGGCCATGCCCTGCCGGGTACCGGAAAGGATAATCGGGTGCGCCAGCCCTGCAGTCCGAGGAAGGCTCCATACCAAACCATCAGGGCAGGGGTGGCGCCATGAAACGGCGTTTGCCCGGCCCGGGCCAGCATCAGGTAGCCGGCTCCAGCCAGCAGGCAGCCCAGCAACCACAGTGTCAGCACCCGGCCATGACCCAGGGTCCGTTCCAGAGAGGATGCCAGTGGCATCAGCGCGAGGAGGGTCAGAGCGGTCAGCCATAGGGGGCCGCCGGTGAAGGGGGCAGTGAAGAAGCGGGCCGGACGGGGGCTGCTGTCTGCCAGTCCCCAGCGATACAGGTTGCTGGCGGCGAGCTGACCGGGTACCTGCTGGCGCAGGGCCGACCAGGTGTCTCTCTGGGCTGGGGACCAGAAATCCCGGGCACGCTGTTCACTGTCGGTGACGAAGGCGGGGGAGAGCATCGCGGCGCTGAATGCATGGACATCACCCGCGGCCAGCTGCTGTTCCAGTTGACCGGCGAGTTTGCCCTGGCCATTGAAGCGCAGCCAGGACAGGTAGTTATTCCATTCCAGGGTCTGCAGGCCACTGTGTTGATACCAGCCGAGGGCAGGCTGGGGCGTTTTCGCCGGGTTCAGCAGCGCGCCCAGCAGAAGGGCAACCACAATGGCAGCCACCACCCAGGGCGCATTTGCCAGCATGGCGATGGAGTCAGCTTTCGACCTCGGTGGTAGTGGCATCGTGGTTTTCCCCCGGCGGTGTCACCCGCAGCAATCTTATTGTTCTGCCGTCGGCGCTGAGCACGGTGAAGAGGTAACCATCCAGTTCGACGCTTTCATCGCGGCCCGGTAGTCGACCGAATTTCTGCATCACCAACCCGCCGATGGTATCGAATTCCTCATCGCTGAACTGACAGCGGAAGTGCTCGTTGAAATCATCGATGGGGGTCAGTGCCTTGACGGTGTATTCGTGGTTGTCGAGATCCTTGATCAGGTAATCTTCTTCTTCCACGTCGTGCTCGTCTTCAATCTCTCCGACGATCTGTTCCAGGACATCTTCAATGGTCACCAGCCCGGCCACGCCACCATATTCATTGACCACTATCGCCATGTGATTGCGGCTGATACGGAATTCACGAAGCAGCGAATCGAGCCGTTTGGATTCCGGTACTACCATAGCAGAGCGGATGTGGTCCTTGATGGAGAAACGGTCCATACGGGCCGGTTCCAGGATCAGCGGTAGCAAATCCTTGGCCAGCAGGATGCCGATCACTTCGTCCGGGTCGTCGCCCAGTACCGGGAAACGGGAGTGGGCACAGTCGATAATGGTGGGCAGGAAATCCCGTGGGTCGGAGCTGGCCTTGATGCTGACCATCTGGGAGCGGGGAATCATGATTTCGCGCACCTGCATGTCCGCCACACAGACTGCGCCTTCGATAATCCCCAGGGTGTCCCCGTCGATAATGTGGGAATCGCGCATGGAGCGCATCAGGTCCAGCAGTTCGTTCCGGTCTCCGGGTGTGGAGGAGAAAAACTGGCCGACACGCTCCAACCAACTTCGGCTGGTACCGTTATCCGAATAGTCGTCCGACATCAGGGGTGAAGCTCCGTATTGTTCTCAAGGTGGTAAGGGTCGGCAAAACCCTGTTCATTCAGGGCGCGGATTTCCATGGCTTCCATGATCTGCGCGTCGTCGTCGTCAATATGATCGTAGCCCAGCAGATGCAGTACACCGTGGGTCACCATGTGGGCCCAGTGGGCTTCCAGTGTCTTGTTCTGTTCCATGGCCTCCCGCCGCACTACCGGGGCACAGAGAATGATGTCGCCGAGCAGGGGCTCCATGGCATCTTCCGGCAGCCCTTCGGGCATTTCAAACGGGAAGGACAGCACATTGGTGGGTTTGTCCTTGTCGCGGTATTCCCGGTTGAGGGTGCGAATTTCGTCCTCATCGACGATGCGCAGGGTGATGTCGCCCACCACGCCGCCGGCTGTCTGGGCAGCATGGCGCACCCAGTCGCATAACCGGGATTCGTCGGGGGCGTCCGGGGCGTCGCTGGCCCACTGGATATCAACGCTGGGTGTCGGTATCCCGTTCATGGCGGTCGTAGGCCTCTACAATACGTTGTACCAGCGGGTGGCGAACCACATCGCGGCTGTCGAAACGGGTCACGCCGATCCCTTTCACCCCGTCCAGGACTTCCAGGGTATTGACCAGGCCGGAGCGCTGGTGGCGGGGCAGGTCCACCTGGGTCACATCCCCGGTGATGACGGCGCGGGTGCCAAAGCCGATTCGGGTGAGGAACATCTTCATTTGTTCCGGGGTGGTGTTCTGCGCTTCATCAAGAATCACGAAACTGTTGTTCAGGGTGCGCCCGCGCATGTAGGCCAGCGGAGCCACCTCAATCACCATCCGGTCCATCAACTTGGCCACGGTTTCAAAGCCAAGCATTTCATAAAGGGCGTCATACAGTGGACGCAGATAGGGGTCGATCTTTTCCGCCAGGTCCCCGGGCAGAAAACCCAGTTTCTCACCGGCTTCCACCGCCGGGCGTACCAGGAGAATGCGCTGGACTTCCGCTTTTTCCAGCGCGTCCACCGCGCAGGCCACCGCCAGCCAGGTCTTGCCGGTACCGGCCGGGCCGATGCCGAAATTGATGTCGTATTTGCGGACCTGTTTGACGTATTCGCGCTGGTGGGCACCGCGGGGCTTGATGCGCACTCGCTTGGTGCGGATCACCACCTCGTCACTGGGAAACGCCACGGTGTTGCCGGTGTGTTTTCCGGAAGCATGGTCGGCCACATTGGACTGCTGCAGATGCAGGTGCACCATCTCCGGAGTCAGCTCGGTGCCATCCCCGGTCTGCGCATACAGCTCACTGAGAATCGCCCCGGCAGCTTCCACGGAGGTGGCCGGTCCGGCCAGATGAAACTGGTTGCCACGATTGTGGATATCCACATGCAGGCGTTGGGCAATCTGCTTGATGTGCTCGTCCAGGTGGCCGCAGAGACTGGCCAGGCGACGGGAATCGTTGGGTTCGAGGCTGATATGCTGGGAAGCGAGTGGTGTGTCCAAGATGGAAAACGTGGCCCCTTGGGCTGTTGCAGAGAGTTTCAGAATACCCCGAAGCGCGTTGTCGGGGAAGAAAAATCACCCGCGCAGCCTAGCCTTGTAGGGTAGCGGGTCGCAAGGGTTGATGGCGGCATGTCGGACAACCGGTCGCGCCGTGTTTTCTGAACGGGATACACTTTAATCGAGAATCATTACCTGCTGTTACATCCATCTCTCTGCGTTGGCGGTATCCGAAACAGGACCCGATTGTCCTGACTGGCCGGCGGCACGCCGGTATCGCTATCCAAGGAGAGATGACATGAATGTGAAAGGCAAAGGTTTGCTGTGGCTGTCGCCACTGGCCGTTGCAGTGACGCTGGCAGCCTGTGGGGGCAATGGCAGTGATCGCTCCCTGATCAATTCCCCCGATGTGGCCCAGGGGCCTGCATTGCTGGTGATGCACAATGGTGCTGCCAACGCCGGTCAAATCGACCGCCTGAATGCGGATCTGGAAGTGCAGACCACTTTCAATGCGGACGCCAATGAGGGTATTGCGCTGGATCTGTTGGGCAACCTCTATGCCGCCAACGACAGTAGCGGGGCGCCCAGTACTCTGCAGGTTCTTCATCAACTGGCAGAACGGACCGACGGCTCGGCCCCGGTTGCCACTCTGGATCGCAGTGTCCCGGCACCGGGTTCCATGACACTGAAAGGGATCGCCATTGCCCATCAGGCCGGCCTGGTCATGGCTGCCAATATCGGCGGTAACAGTGTTGAAGTCTACGGCACCGCTGCCGGTGGCAATGCCGCGCCGCTTGCCTCCACGGCCCTGTCGGGCAATACCTGGGATCTCGCCTATGATGAGGCGGCGGATCGTCTCTTCCTGGCCATGACCAATGGCACTGTCATCGTGGTGGATGATTATGTGGCAGGGGGCTTTATGGCGACGCCGGCCCGTGTGATCACGCCGGATTCGGCCGGTACGGTTTCCAATCTGCACGGGATCGCCTACCAGGCTGACTCGGACACCCTGGTGGTCAGCGATGTGGGTGATGCGGCGGTAGCGGATGATGGCCGCCTGTACGTGATTGAAGAGGCCTCCACGGCCGAGGGCACGGTGACGCCTGCACGGACCCTGGCCGGCCCGGCAACCAAGCTGGGCAATCCGGTGGATCTGGTTCTGGATGACAGCACGGTGTACATCGCGGAAAAATCCAACGACGCCATTCTGGTTTACCGGAATGTGTTTTCCGGTGATTCCGGCGATATCGCGCCGACCAGGGTGGTCGACAGCATCAAGCCCGAATCCCTGGCCATTATTGTTGAACCGGCCTTGCAACCGGACCTGTCCGATATCGATAGCACCGGCACGACCTTCACCGGGGTTGCGGTGACCAGCAATCCTCCGGCCGCCCCGGGTGACACGGATGTGGTGGTACTGGATCTGGACCTTGGCGCCATGCAGCGTGGCTTCTCCACCACGCAGGATCGTGAAAGCCTGGCATTCAACCAGATGGGCGACGCCTACATTACCTATGATTCCGGACTTGCCGTGATCAATCGTCTGGCCACGGGTCGTGATGGCGAGACCTTCACGCTCAGCCGTGACCGGCTGATTGAGGGGGCCGGCACCGGGCTGATGGCGCCGAAAGGGTTTGATGTGGCCGATGCCCTGGGCTGGGTGCTGGTGACTGACAATGGCAACCCGTCCGTCAGAGTGTTCGGTGCCCAGGCAGGCGGCGATGTGGCGCCCCTGTTTACCACCACGCTCAGCGTGGCGCCCTGGGATCTGGATTATGACCCGGAGGCTGACCGGCTGTACGTGGCGCTCACCGACGGTACGGTGGCGGTATTCGACAGTTACAGCACGGCCCGTGGCAGTGCCGGCCCGGATCGGCTGATTACGCCTGCAGAAGGGGGCGTGGCATTTGCTGCTCCGACCAACCTGCATGGCATCGTCCATGTGGCAGAGACCGACCAGCTGATCCTGTCGGATGTGGGCAGCGGTGCCAATCCCACCGATGGCAAGTTGTATGTGCTGGATAACGGTTCAACCGCTGACGGTATCACCGATGTCACCGTGAATATCGATAACGGCGACAACAATTCGGTGGGTAGTACCCTGCTGGGTAACCCGGTGGATATCGCCTTTGATGGCCAGCACCTGTACGTGGCGGAGAAATCCCAGAGTGTGGTGCTGCGCTTCGATAATATCCTCAGTGCTGCCAGTGGCGATGTGGCACCGTCGCAAACCTGGAATCAGTCGTCACCGGAATCGGTGTCCCTGATTACGGATTCTCTTGGTCGCGCTCCGGAGTAACGTCTGGGGACCGTATTCCGGTCCCCCTGTCCCGGGCCGCTTCGGCGGCCCGGTCTTCTTCTTGACACATTTTTCTCGCACTCTGGTGAATGATCTTCACCTAGTCTTTCATCAGGGATGTTGCTTCATGGACGATTCGCGCGCTGAGTTGGAGCAGGGAGATGCCCTGGTGCAGGCCTGTGCCCGGGGCGATCGTCGAGCTTTCCATCAGCTTTACGTCAACGAGGCACCGCGCATGCTGGCGCTGGCCCGTCGATTTACCGGGGATGCGTCCCTGGCAGAAGATGCGCTTCAGGATACCTTTGTCCAAGTCTGGAAAAATGCCGGACGTTTCCGTAGTCAACGTGGCAGCGCGCGGACCTGGCTGTTCGGGCTGTTGCGTTATCGTTTGATCAATCAGCATCACCGGTCCCGCCGGGAAGCCTTCGAGCCCCTGCCGGGTGACCAGTGGCCGGACCCGGGCCCGTCTCCGGAGCAATGCTCCCTGGAGAATGACCAACGCCGTGCCATCATCGATTGTTTGCAGACCCTGCAAATGGATCGCCGGCGCCCCATTCTGATGGCGTTTTATCAGGGGTTCACCTACGAGCAGATTGCCGACACCCTGGCCGTCCCCCTGGGCACGATCAAGAGCCGTGTTCGCTCCGGGCTGAAAGGATTGCAGGAGTGCCTGCGATTATGATTCCCCGCGATTCCCAGGAGCGGCAATTGTTGATTGCCGAGCATGTTCTCGGGCTGCTTTCTCCCGAGCAGGCCGCCGAGGTGGAGCGCTGGCTGGAGCAGGATGACGATGCCGCCCAGCTGGCAAGCCACTGGCAGGCCCACTGGCTGGGCGCAGCCGAGTTGCTGGAGCCGGAACCGCTGCCCCCTGGATTATGGCAGCGTATCGAACGGCAAACCGCTGAAGCGGGCACACGCCGTCGTCCGGTCTGGCAGACGCTCTGGCAAAGCCCGTCGCTGTGGCGAACGGTCAGTGCCGGCCTGTTGGTGGCAGTGGTTCTGTTGCTGGGGCCGCTGCGGGTTCCGGCACCGGTGTATACCGTGGTGTTACAGGCACCGGGGGAGGCGGCAAGCCCGGGTTGGCGAATCACCGTTTCTGACCGGGGTGACCTGCAGCTGACGCCGCTGGCAGACAGCGAGTACCCGGTGGATCGCAGTGTTCAGTTCTGGACCCTGGCGGATCCCGCGCAAGGGCCTCGCTCTCTGGGTCTGGTCAATCCTGGCCAGCCTCTGGTCCTGCCTGCCAGCCGGGTGGGGGACGTGGAAAGCGGTCAGCTGTTCGAACTGACGCTGGAACCGCCGGGTGGCTCCCCTGCTGATCGACCCACCGGCCCGGTTCTGTTTATCGGCCGAGCGGTGGCGCTTTAGCGCGGCGTGAGGGGCAACCCGGGCTCAGCCCGGGTTGCGCGGGTCGCTGCCCAGCAGGGAGTTGCTGTAGGCCTGGGCGATGGTGATGTCCACGAATTTGCCGATCAGATCGGTGTCATCGCTGCGGAAGTTCACCACTCGATTGTTTTCGGTACGCCCTTTCAACTGGCCCGGGTCTTTCTTGGAAAAACCGTCAACCAGAATGCGCTGGGTACTGCCCACCATCTTGCGGGAAATGTCCTGCACGTTCTGGTTGATACGCTGCTGCAGGATGGCCAGGCGCTGTTTTTTCACGTCCAGGGGCACGTCATCAGGCAGGTCTGCCGCCGGGGTACCCGGACGGGCGCTGTAGATGAAGCTGAAAGACATATCGAAGCCGATGTCGTGGATCAGATTCATGGTGTCCTCGAAGTCCCGGTCGGTTTCTCCCGGGAAGCCGATGATGAAATCGGAGCTGAACGAGATGTCCGGGCGGATACGCTTGAGCTTGCGCAGCTTGCTCTTGTATTCCAGCACCATGTGGTTGCGTTTCATCATGGCCAGGATGCGGTCGGAGCCGGACTGCACCGGCAGGTGCAGGTGGCTGACCAGTTCCGGCACGTCCTCATAGACCTGGATCAGCGAATCGGAAAACTCCACCGGGTGGCTGGTGGTGTAGCGGATGCGATCGATGCCGTCGATGTCGCGGATCAGCCGGATCAGGTCAGCCAGGTCCAGGGTGTCACCATCAGCGCCGACCCCCCGGTAGGCATTCACATTCTGGCCCAGCAGGTTGACCTCGCGGACCCCCATTTCCGCCAGATGCTCGATCTCCTGGAGCACCGGCTGCACCGGGCGGCTCACTTCCTCGCCACGGGTATAGGGCACCACGCAGAAGGTACAGTACTTGGAGCAGCCTTCCATGATGGATACAAAGGCGCTGGGGCCATCCACGCTGGGTTCTGGCAGGTTGTCGAACTTTTCCACTTCCGGAAAGGTCACATCGATGGCCAGTTTTCGGGTGGTGGCGGCCTGGGTAATGAGGCCGGGCAGACGATGCAGGGTCTGTGGACCGAATACCACGTCCACGTAGGGGGCCCGGTCACGGATGGCATCGCCTTCCTGACTGGCGACGCAGCCACCGACCGCGATCACCATGTCCGGCTTGGCATCCTTGAGCTTTTTCCAGCGACCCAGCTGGTGAAACACCTTTTCCTGGGCTTTTTCCCGGATCGAACAGGTGTTGAGCAGCAATACGTCCGCTTCTTCCGGATTGTCGGTGGGCTCCAGGCCGTGGCTGGATTCGAGCAGGTCCACCATGCGGGTGGAGTCGTACTCGTTCATCTGGCAGCCGTGGGTCTGAATAAAAAGCTTGCGTGCCAAGGGGCACCTCCATCATTGGGTTGTCAGCCGCTTTGGCTTGCCTAACCCTCGAATAGCGTCAAAATGGGCGCGGATTATACCAACCGGAGAGATCATGCGAAAACTGCCGTACCTTCTACCGTATCTCCTGCCTCTGCTACTGGCCTTTCTGCTGGCCGGCTGTGGCAAGCAGGAAAGTGACTTGCCTGTGAATACCCGGCTGGGGGGTGAGTTTACACTGACTGACCAGAACGGCGAGCCTTTCAGTCAGGCAGCGCTCAACGGTAAGGTGACGATCCTGTTTTTTGGCTACACCCACTGTCCGGATATCTGCCCGGCGGTATTGGCCCGGGTCGCCCAGGTGTACCGGCAGCTGCAAGAAGCCGGGGAGGCGGATCAGGTCCAGCCGGTCTTCATCACTTTTGATCCAGAGCGTGATACGGCGGCGTATCTTAAGGAATACCTGCCCTGGTTCAAGGCGAACATCATCGGCCTCACCGGCAGTCTGGAGGAGATCCGCCAGGTGGCCAAACAGTACGGCGTGGTGTTCATCAAGGATCAGCAAGAACAGGATTATCTGTTCACCCACAGTGACTATATTTACCTGCTGGATGACCAGGGTCGGGTGCGCAAACTGTACCCGGCGGATTTCACGATTGATGAGGTGGTAAACGATGCCAAGAGCCTGCTTTAAATTCGCCCTGGTGGCAGCGGTGGTTGCCCTTGCGGTGCCTGCTCACGCGGAGCTGACCTTCAGCGACCCATGGCTGCGTGCAGTGCCCCCGGTTTCGCCGGCCATGGCGGGGTATGTGACCCTGAACAATGACGGGGAGGAGCCCGTGACCATCACCGGCGTGAGTACCCCGGCCGCCGGTCACACCATGCTGCATGACATGGAAAGTACCGGTGATGGCAGTCGCCGGATGGTGCATCTACACCACCTGGAAATCCCGGCGGGAGAGAGTGTCAGCCTGGCGCCGGGAGGCAAGCACCTGATGCTGATGAAGCTCACCGAGGTGCCGGCCCCCGGAGAAACGGTGGAGATCTGTTTTCACCTGAAAGGCGGGAAAGATGCCTGCACTGGCTTCCCGGTTATACGCCAGTCCCAAACTGACGGTTGAACCGGGTTCCGTTTTGCGGATAATCCCATGCTTTATTCGTAGTCTTTGCATAACCGGAACGACTATAAAAGCATGGGGAACCTATGAAAAAGGCATTATCCGCGATGCTGGGTGCCACCCTGAGTGCAAGCCCACTCTGGGCCCAGACTCCGGAAAGTGATCTCCAGCAGCGGCTGCTGGATTATGAGCAGCGCCTGGAACAGCTCGAAAAACAACAATTCGACAATACCCTGGACGATGCCGCAGACCGGATCCGCATCAACGGCTTCCTGTCCGCCGGCGTGTCCCGGGCGGAGCTGGAGACGACCTCGGGCTCTGCCAGCTATATCGATGGCGCCGATGACACCTGGAGCCATGATTCCCTGACCCGCGCCGGGGTCCAGTTCAACGCCAGGCTCAGCGACCGGGCAGAGGCCGTGGTTCAGCTGTTTGCGTCCGGCGCTGACGAATTCAATGCGGAATTGCAGTGGGCCTATCTGGATTACCAGTTCAGTGACGCTGTCAGCGTGAAAGCCGGGCGCATCGTGGCGCCGTTCTACATGCACTCCCAATACATCGATGTGGGCTATGCCTACCCGTGGGCCAGCCTGCCCGCGGAGGTGTATCAGCTGGCACCGGTAAAAACCATGGAGGCGGTGGAGGCTTCCTGGCGTTTTACCACCGGGCCGGTTTCGCATCGCCTTTCCGGGTTCTGGGGATCCAGTACCGTGGACGGGGGAGACCGTGTGGCCAACGCCCAGTTTCAGGCCGACGATCTGAGCGGCCTGAACTTCACCAGCTACTGGCGTAACTGGACGCTGAGAGCGGCCTACAGTGCCGCGGATGTGTCAGTCAGCCAGGATGATCTGGCAGCCGCCGGTGTCCCCCCGATCCTGGGCCTGTCCTTTGATGAGGTGTACACCTATTTTGCCGGCCTGGGCCTGCAATACGATGATGGCAGCTGGTTCTTTTCCGCAGAAAAAGCGCGACTGGATTTTGGCAACTGGTATCCCAGCAGCGAGAGCGGCTACGTCACCGTCGGCAAATATCTCGGCAAATGGATGCCCATGGTGACCTGGGCCGAAGTGAATCCCCGTGACCTGGATCGCAGCCTTCCCGCTGCCCTGAATAACGGTCTGGCAGAGCAGCAGAAAAGCTGGACTGGCGGTTTGCGCTACTCCCTCAGTGAGGCCATCGCCCTGAAAGGGGAAGTCAGCTACTACTACGATTTTTCCGATAGTGAGGTAAGCACTTCCGGTTTCTTTGTTACCGAGGGTGCACCGCTTGAGGATGACCACGCCACAGTGATTCGTCTCAGTGCCGATCTGGTTTTTTAAGGAGGAATGATCATGAAAAGAATAATGTTCTCATTGCTCCTGATGCTGGCAACCACCGTTCAGGCGGACCCGGTGGTGGTGGTGTCTGCGAACAGCAGTCTTGGGGCGCTGACACAGGATGAAGTTCGGCAGATCTTCAATGGCCAGGCCCGCCGGGTTTCCGGTGTCTCGGTGAAGCCGCTGGATTTGCCATCGCGAGGCGACGCCCGGGAGGCGTTTTACCAGCAGGTGCTCGGCAAGAGTGCGGAGCAGATGAAAAGCTACTGGGCGCGGATGATTTTTACCGGCCGGGGCATGCCGCCCAGGGAAGTCTCCAGTGAACAGGAGATGGTTATGCTGGTAGGCAGTAACCGGAATTTTGTTGGCTACCTGGATGCCTCACAGGTAACCCCGGACCTGAAGGTGGTGTATCGGCCCTGACGTTTTCTGTTGTTGTTCACAGACCCCTTGCCCGCCTCATCGGCGGGCTTTTTTTATGGTCGTATCAGCCCACGGCAGTGTTGCAAAACGTAGGGTGTCACTGAGCCTGGGGCGAACTGCACCGATTCGGCGTTTGATGGTGCAGTTCGCCCCAGGCTCAGTGGCACCCTACGCTATTGGCGGCGGTCAGGGGTTTACGGTCGGGGCCCTGTTATCCGGAAGAAACTCCGGGGCAAGCCAGTGCCAAAATGGCAGAGATCGCCTGCAGCGGTCGGTCCTCTTTCCTACCCATGTTTGAGACTTCGCCTCTGCTGTGCTTTGCCGACACCTCATAAACTGCGTCAATGCGCTATTTACTGATCGTCTACCTGCTTCTTGTTCCTGTGAGCCTGTGGGCGGATTGTCGAGGCCTGGCTCCCGCCCGTGGTGTACCCGCCCCGGCAGAAAATGAATGGAACCTGGCGACGCTGAACCTGTGGCGGCTTCGTGATATCCGCAAAGACAGCCATCTGGATAAACCGCTTTCTTCTGCTGTGCTGGAGAGGCGATTAGAGGCGCTGGCAGATTTCATCGCCGGCCCTTTGCGGGCGCCCCATATGCTGGCTGTTCAGGAAGTGGAAAACCGTCAATTACTGGCGGCGCTGGTAGAGCGACTTGCCGGGTACGGTTGGCGATACCGCGTCGTTCTGAAAGAGGGCAATGATCCCTCCGGCATGGATGTGGGCCTGCTCTATCGTCAGCCGGTGCAGATTGCCTCGGCGGAAAGCCTGTTTGTGGAGCAGGACTTTTACGGCCACGCACTGTTTTCCCGTCCGCCCTTGCACGTGACGGTGCATGCACCTCGGCAGTTGCAGCTGGTTGTGGTGCACCTGCGCAGTGCGCGAGGTCTGCAAAAAGCGCAGGTCCAGGAAAAAAGGCAGAGCCAGGCGGCGTTGCTGGCCAACTGGGTCACTAAGCAGGATGGACCGCTCATTGTCGCCGGTGACTTCAACAGCACCTGGGATGCCGGGCGGCTCTCTGCCAGCTATGCGCGTTTTGCGGAATCCGGTCTGTTTAATCTGTGGCAGCTTATGCCGGAACCGGAGCGCTACAGCTTTCGTTATCGTTGCCGGCCACAGGCGCTGGACCATATCTGGGTGTCACGGGCGGCGAAAAAGGCAGTCTCCAGAACGGCGGTAACCCGGGGTAATGCGGGTCGCTATCACAGCTTGTATGGCAGTCAGGGCGTGACGCCAGTGTCTGATCATGATGCGGTGGTCGTGTACTTTACTGGAGGGAGATAAAAGCAGGTCTGGCGTGTTGCCTGGAGCGTGGCGGATGTTCCGTGGAAACGAAAAAGACGCCGCGGGGTTGCTTGCGTGTTTGCGAGGACCAGGGAGAGCCCCGCGGCGTTAAACAGTGGGCGGCATGCGCCGCCCGTGTTCTTGGTGCTTACAGTGCGAACTCGTAGGAAACGCTCAGTACTACGTCGTCATCCCAAGTATCTTCGCCAGCAACATCTTCCTGATCGACGATCTTGGAGGCCGTGAATGTGAACTGATCGGTAACGGCATAGCTCAGATCCACATGGGTATAATCGGCGAGAGTGGCATCTACTTCAGGGTCACCATCGAAGTCATAGTAACCTGCGGTAATGCCGTACTTGTCGTAGCCGTAGCTCAGAGCGAAGTAATCATTTTTGTAATCTTCATCGCCACCCTTGCCGGAATTGCCCACACCGATAAAGGCATCAGCGCTCAGGCCGGCAAAGCCAACACCCAGGTGGACTTCCTGGAAGTCAGCAACGGATGCAGGATCTGCGGCTAAGGTGCCGCCAGCGGTGTAATTGTAGTCGATGTAGCTGATGTCGTAGCTCAGACCTTCGAACTCACCACCGAAACCGGCGTACAGGTCGTACTCGGTGTCGTCGGTTTCAGAAGATGCCCAGGCACCAGCGTACAGACCGGACGTGTGGGAGTAGTCAACGCTACCGTATACCGCTGCACCGTCAGTCAGCTGCTGACCACGCCACAAGTACTGGCTGGACGCACCCAGGGTACCACTGACTTCAGCAGCAGCGATGGCCGGAGCCAGGCTGGCAGCGACGATGGAAGCGGCCAAAACGGTTTTCTTCAGACCAAATACGTTTTTCATGTGCAACCCTCTTAACAAGTCTAATTCGTTCAATGTGCGCTGGTGACGCACCGCCTTTTCGGCTCGCATTAGATATTGCAGAGAGCGTGCCAACTATTTTTTGTTGATAAAAAACAGTGGCTTGATGATTGTTGGGGGGAAAAAAGCGGGTTTCACAAAGGGGAAACAGAGAATGCGGTGAGCGAAATTGGTGCCGCGCACCGCATTGGTGCGCCCGTTATGGGCACTGCCAGTCAGTTTGCACCGCATCGACGCTGTTGCCCGCGGCATCCTTCAATGACAGACCGCACTGACCCTTGTCGTAGACAAAGTGCGCCTGGTACTCGCCACCGGCCTGGGGAGAAAACTGCAGGGCGACACGACAGCGGTCCCGGCTGTTGTCCGCCTGGCGTCGATTGTAGATCACGCCAATACGGGTGGCGGGGGCCGCGTCGACCGTTGTTGTGACCTCCGGGCTTTTCTTCATGGTTTCCAGCAGTTCGTCCAGTGCACCACCGCTGATCGGGCTTTGCGACAGGGCATAGTCGGTGGATTGGAAGCCCTTGCCGGGCACACAGACGACGGGCTGGGCGGCGGTATCGTTGCTGGTGAAGGTAACCTGGGCGGTCTCGCCAGTGGTGGGTTCCTGGTAATTAAGATGCTGACAGCCGGCCAGCAGGGCCAGAGGGGCGAAAATCAGGGCTTTCATGATGTGTCCTTATCAGGGCGTTTGGCAAAGTGTATGTCAGCCGGACGGCAGACCCAATGGGGTTTCTGTTGCAAGGTCGGGGCCATGAATTGCCAGCGAGCCCGGCGAGGGGGCAACAGTAACGATGGGATCAGTGTGTGTCACCGAACCAGTGGCTGATCGCCTCCCGGGTCAGTGCAGGTTTTTCCCGGTTGGAGGGTAACCAGTTGCCGGCGTTGGCGGTCATGGCGGTGAGAAACTCGAACAGGGGCAGGTGCTGGCGCAATACCCGGTGGTGCCGGTGGCCGATTACCGGGTTGAAATAGCCAAAGAAATCCAGCATCTGCCGGGGATTCTTGCGCACCCAGAGCCAGGAGCCCATTTCCAGGGTAAAGGGCAGGAAGGTGTGTTGCGGTGCCCGATCCTGGGCATCGTCGTAGAGATAATCCCAGAGATCGCCATGGGTGGTGTAGTTCACCGACTGGGGCTCGATCAGGTAGGGGTGATGATGGGGATAGGTGTCTTCGAAGTGTTGTTTGAGCCGGTACACCTCACCGATGTGGGGAATAGGGCGATGACTGCGGGCGTAGCAGCACCAGATACGGTCCCGACGACCAAAGCCGCTGTGGCAATCCACGCTCATGGCAAAGGGAGCTGGCATCAGTTTTTCCCGAACCACGCGCACCAACGCCTGGGCTTCCGCTTCCATGGGGGCACCACTTTTTCCCCGATACCAGGGCAGGTGTCGACTGATGCGGTGGCCGCCCACCAGAAAAGGCACCCGGCCCATGGCATCGATGGGCGCGTTGCGCATCAGGTCCACGCCATTGGGGTTGCTGCGGGTGCGCTTCCAGATGCCACCCGGGTTGATCATGGGCATGAATACCAGACGCACCTGCTCCAGCCGGCGATGGAGCTGGTCGTCCCACTGCAAACGATGAATCAGGCTGTGCAGCCAGGACATCAGCACCTGGCTGCCGATCCGCTCCACCCCATGCACGCCGCCAAAAAAACCGATCACCGGCACGCCGGGAGAGGTGCTGCCCATTTCGATCACCCGCACCGGCAAGGACAGCTCACCCATGGGCACCTCATGAACCGTGGACACCCGCAGGTGGCGTTCACCATGACGAATCAGGGCATCCAGATGCAGAAGCTCGGGCAGATGGCGTTGCAGCAGGTAGAGGGTGTCTTCCATAGGCGGGGCGGGGACAGGCAAAGAGAATTACACAGGGTAACGACGGCAGATAACAGGAATGTGACGATGCCTTGCCTGCATGTTATCACCTGGGTATCTACGCTACGGAGCCGCTGTAGGAGCGGATCTTGAGCCGCGAACCTCGCGAAGCGAGGAAATCGACCGAAGGGCGATCAGGGATTTCCGGGCTCGACAGGTGTCTTTAGAAGGAGCCGGTGGTTACCTGGTACATTTCCTTCGCTGTCGCTCGGATTCGCACCTCAAGAGGTGTTATTCGCTGCGCTCACCCCTACGGGGCCGCCCTGCGGGCGTTACTCCCCTGCGCTCCGTTCCTACCGCGGCGCTGTAGCGAGATGGGCAGTTTTTCTTCACCAAACCGTGATGCCACTGTCAGCGAACTGTCACGCCGAATTTCTAGTGTGGCCACAGGATAGTCCTGCAACGGATAAGAGCCTGTGGCCGTGCCCATGACAATGCCTCTTGATTCTGCTTGCTCACTGCGAACCGGGGATCTGCTGTTGTTTTCCGGCCGCGGTTTTACCAGTGAGGTGATCCGGGTCTTTACCCGTAGTCCCTGGAGTCATATCGGCATGGTCGTGCACCTGCCCGGTAATCCCGATCCGCTGGTTCTGGAATCCACCACCTTGAGTGAATCATCGGATGTGACCCTGGGCTGTCCGGTGGCCGGTGTGGCGCTGGTTCCACTGGCAGACAAGCTACGTGATTACCCGGGCACGGTGGCGTTGCGTCGACGGCATGGGCCGCCATTGAGTGATCGCCAACAGCAACTGCTGACGCGCCTGGTCAAACGGTTGCTCCATCGTCCCTACAAGAATTACGTGCTGTGCAATGCCCTGGATGTGCTGACCGGTTTTACCCGCAAGCCGGACCAGCGCGGCTGGTTCTGTTCGGAACTGGTGGCGGAACTGTACCGGCGGTTGGGCTGGTTACCCCGCCAGACCCGCGCCAGCACGCTGGTGCCGGGGCATTTCGGTTCCCGTCACATGCGTTTGCAACACGGCAAGCTGGGGGCCGTGGAGTTTCTCAAGAGTGGCCCGCAAGCCACCGCCATCCGGGCCCGGGTTACAGCCAGCGCCGAACACGTTGCTGATAGGCCTGCCATTGCTCCCCGAACTGTTGGGCGTGAAACGCTTCTTCCGCAACAATCACATGCTGCTGGATAACCCAGACCACCGGGACCAGCATGATCAGCATGCCCGGGCTGTGCTGATTCAGGGCCATGGCCAGGTAGAGCGCGGTAAAGCCCAGGTAGATGGGATTGCGGCTAAAGCGGAATACGCCTGTGGTAAGCAGCTGACTGGCGGGGCGATGGGGAACCAGGGTCGTGCGTGCCAGGCGCAGCTGGATCGCCGCAGCCAGCACCAGGGTGGTGCCAATCACGGCCAGCGCCAGAATCACCCAGTGATCACCCGGGAATGCCGGGGCGGGGAGCGGCAGGGCCTGATCGATGCCATAACCCATCAGCAGCCCCCCCAGATACAGGGCCGGTGGCGGCATCATCACTTGCGGGTGCTCGAGGGACATGGCAATCACCTGGTGACAGAAAACGAAGAGGAAAAATACGCGGGTATTCTAAACACTATGACAGCCAGCTGCCTGTCCGCTGGCAAACTTTGCGAGGTTTTCTATTGATCATTTCGAAAAAGCTGGGTTATGGTAATTCCAATCCCGCCCTTGCGGGAGTGATCGCGATCATAAGCTGTTACAGCTGCTGCAACTGAACCGCCAAAAGGCTTAAACCAACGGCGGCAGGCGCAGGCGTCACTCTCGCTTTGTCACAGCATGAGCCAGAACTGACTCCCGAGCCGTAGCCGCCCACGACGCAACCGTCACAGGGGATACGCATGGAAGAGCGCGCGGCCAGACTTCACACCCTCTCCGTCAACCACGCAAGCGCCAACCAGAACGATTCAACCCTCGAACAAGAACAGCAAAAAACCTACGTCATCGATACCAACGTACTGATCCACGACCCGAATTCGTTACTCAATTTTGAGGAACACCGGGTGGTGATTCCCATGACGGTGCTGGAGGAGCTGGACAAGCTGAAGAGCGGCAAATCCCATACGGCGGCAGACTGCCGTGCGGCCATTCGCCAGATCGACCGGGTGCTGGGCAGTGCCACCCCGGCAGAGGTGGAAGCGGGTATCCCCATCCCCCGGGGGCCGGAGACAGTCACCCAGGGCACGCTGACGGTGCTGATGTCCAAGCCGGACAACGACAGGGCGCCACTGCCTGATAACCTGAACGATAACCGCATCATCAACGATGTGGTGGCCATGCAGGCCAGTCAGCCGGAGCGACGTTTTATTCTGGTGACCAAGGACATCAACATGCGCCTCAAGGCGCGGGCCTGTGGCATCGAGTCGGAGGATTACCACAACGATCAGCTGGTATCGGACATCAAGCAACTGACCCGGGGCTACTTCGAAGTGCCCGGTTCTTTCTGGGATCAGGTCACCCAGGTGGAAACCGAGCAGGTGGGCGCCGATACCCTGCATCATCTGTCCCACGGTCTGCTGGTGAGTGAGATCCTGGGCGAAGAGGTTTATCCCAATCAGTACGTGATTGATGAACAGGGGTTTGTCGGGCGGGTCATGGATGTGAACAACGGCGTCGTGACCCTGCGGCATTACAAGGCCGACAGTCTGCTGGATCAGGAGGTTTGGGGGTTACGCCCGAAAAACCTGCAGCAGGCCATGGCGCTGCAACTGTTAATGGATCCGGATGTGCACCTGGTCACCCTCACCGGGGCCGCGGGGTCCGGGAAAACCATTCTGGCGCTGGCGGCCGCCATCGAAATGACGGTGGAACAGAAGCGTTTCAACAAGATCATCGCCACCCGGTCTACGCCGCCATTGGCGGAAGAGCATGGTTTCCTTCCCGGTACCGAAGAGGAAAAAATGGACCCCTGGCTGGGGGCTATCAACGACAATATCGAGGCGTTGCACCTGAACGATGAAAATCCTTCCGGGAGCATTCAGTACGTGAAGGAAAAGGCCAACATCCAGTTCAAGGCCATGAACTATATCCGCGGCCGCAGCTTCCAGAAATCCCTGATCCTGATTGACGAAAGCCAGAACCTGACTCCCCATCAGATGAAGGCGATCATCACGCGGGCCGGGGAAGGCTCCAAGGTGGTGTGTCTGGGCAACCTGGCCCAGATCGACACCCCCTATCTGTCACCCACCAGCTCCGGCCTGACCTACATGACCGAACGCTTCAAGCGGTTCGTTCATGGTGGTTCGGTGCAGCTGAACGGGGTGCCGAGGTCGTTGCTGGCGGAATACGCAGAGCAGTTTCTTTAACGCGTAGCGGTTAACCTGTAGGAGCGCCTCTCGAGGCGCTCCTACAGCGGTTTCCTATCAGCCGTTAATCTTCTCTATGGCTGCCTTGCACGCTTCCGACTGATAAAAATCATCCAGCACCCACTGAATAAACGGTTCCAGTACGCCCTGCTCAATCAGGACTGTGGCACCGCGTGCCAGGGCGGGAGCGGTGATCTGGCGGACCTGATCTTCGCTGATCTTCATGCCGTCCAGCAGGGTTTGCAGGGGCATGTCGCTGAGGGACTGAACGGCGGCGTGGATGCCCACGCTGACCAGACGGCGGGTGTAGTCCAGGCGGGCAGTTTCATCGCCGATGGCACAGCCCTGGCTGACCACTTCATCGATAGTGCCGGCGGGTACCAGCTTCAGATAGTTGGCGGGTTTGAGCGGCGCCACACGCTGATAACCGTCTCTGGCCAGTTGCTCGATGCGCTCATTGGTGAGCTGCTTGTTTAACCATTGCTCGCCGGTTCTCAGGGTGACACGGATATTCTTTCTCAGATAATCACGGATGGACTCTTCCATGCCACCCATGGCCTTGCCCACCATGCTCTTGCGACCCATTTTCATCACGCTGCTGACGCCGGGAAGTTTGGCCAGGGCATTTTCTTCCAGCAGAAAATTCTTGATTCCGGTATAGAGCATCTCACTGACCATTTCGCTGACCAGCGGATGGCTCATGGCCGCGTGGATGGCTTTCTCGCGGAGGGTTTGCAGCTTCAGCACCTGCTCCAGGATCGCCTCGAAATGGTCTTCACTGAGCAGCTCGCCCACGGTAGCCGGATCCTTTTCAGCGGCTTCCCAGACCGCCTTGCTCACATCGCTGACCACCGTCTGCAGTCCCTGGGCGCTGAGCGCCTGTTGCAGCCATTGATCCACTACCGTGGTCAGGGAATCGCTGTCTACCAGTTTGCCCAGGGGAACGGCGCCCAGGCTGTCACTGGCCTGAGCCATCAGGGCCTGCCAGTGGTCCTCGTTCTGCAGTTGTGCACAAAGGTGTGCCTGGTGCGCATCGCGCAGGGCGGAAATCAATTCGGCGGATGACATGGTCGTAAAACCTCTTTTTATTGATTCAGAACAATACCCCCGTTCTCCAACGGCCTTTCAATAGTACCGGTGGGGTGGCCATTACAGCCTGTGCCGGGTATCGGGTCACTGTCTCTATCTTGCTGGAACAAAGGGGAACTGTATGCAACTGCGAGGACAAGGAAAAGCGGCGCTGCTGCTAACCGGAGTGTTGATGGCCGGGCCGGCCCTGGCCCACAAGGCGGGGGATGTGATTGTGCGCCTGGGGGGGATCAAGGTGGATCCGGACGCCAGCAGCGAGGTCTTCAATCCGGCGCTGCCTGCGGTGGGTGGCCTGGGCGTCGATGTGGATGACGATACTCAGTTGGGGTTGACCCTGGCGTATATGGTCACTGACTCGATCGGTGTTGAACTGGTCGGTGCGACCCCTTTTACCCATGACATCCTTCTGGATACCGGTGGCGGCGGGGTGGTCATCGGCGAAACCGGGCACCTGCCGCCCACGCTGCTGGCACAATACTATGCCCCTCAGGTCGGGCCCATGCGGGCTTATCTGGGCGCAGGGTTGAACTACACCCTGTTTTTCGAGGACAGCATCGACGATGCAGTGGTCAGTCCGCTGCTGGGGGGTGCTGATGCGGATGTGAAGCTCAGTAATTCCATGGGCTTTGCCTGGGAAGTGGGTGCTGACTTTTCCCTGAACGAGAACTGGTTGTTCAACGTCAGCGTCTGGAACATTGATATCGATACCGAGGCGCGCCTGTATGTCAATGACGCCCGCGTGGACAAGATCGATGTGGAAATCGATCCCTGGGTGTACATGGTAGGGCTGGGTTACCGGTTCTGAGGCACTATGCGTCAGGGGCACGCCTGCTCCCGGTAGCGGCGCAGGCATGGCCTATGACGTTGGGGGGAAAGCCCGGTGACCATGAGC
Source organism: Alcanivorax sp. DSM 26293 (assembly GCF_900107995.1). Lineage (GTDB taxonomy): Bacteria > Pseudomonadota > Gammaproteobacteria > Pseudomonadales > Alcanivoracaceae > Alcanivorax. The sequence goes on from NZ_FNUM01000005.1 coordinate 253,216, forward strand.
AGGCTCCGCTGTGCTGCTCATGGTCACGGGTCAGGCCATTTCTTCCAGCAGTTCCGGGAAGCGCTGGCGGAGAACTTCATAGCCACCATCCAGGCTGACCACATCACTGAATCCCTGCTCGCTCAGCCAGTCGGCGGCGCCCTGGCTGCTGTTGCCGTGGTAGCAGTAGATCACCAGGGATTTTTCCGGGGCGGTATCAGCCAGAAACGGCTCCACATTGGCCTGGGTCAGGTGGACGGCGCCGCGTAAATGGCCAGCGGCAAAACTGGCCGGGTCACGGATATCCACGAACAGGGCGTCGCCCTGGTCGAAACGGGTTTTGCCCTCATCCGGGCTGATGCGTTTTGCCATTTTCTGAGTCCTTCTCGGCGAGCAGATCCGATGGCGGATACTCGCATTCCAGTTTCATGCCGATGGCATTTTCCAGTTCCGGCAGCAGGAAGGCATCGTCTTCACAGGCAAAGCTGATGGACATGCCGCTGGCGCCAGCCCGACCGGTGCGGCCGATACGGTGAACGTAGTCCTCCGGGTCTTCCGGCAGGTTGTAGTTCACCACATGGGAGACGCCGTCGATATGGATGCCCCGGCCGGCCACGTCGGTGGCGATCAGCACTTGCAGATCGCCGGCGCGGAAGCGTTCCAGGGTCTTCATGCGTTGGGTCTGGGGCACGTCACCGGAGATCAGCGACACTTTCAGACCTTTCTTCTGCAGGCGGTCGCTGACCCGGCGGGTAATATCCCGGCGGTTGGCAAAGACGATCACCTTGTCCATGTTCATGCCGGTGATCAGGTTATAGAGCAGGGTGAATTTGTCATCGGCATTGGTGATGTAGACCTTCTGCTCCACGGTGTCGGTGGTGACCTGGGCGGGCTCGATTTCCACCACCTCGGCATCCTCGGTCCAGCGGCGGGCCAGATTCATTACATCATCGCTGAACGTGGCAGAGAACAGCTGGGTCTGCCGGTATCGGGTTTTCGGGGTCATGCCGACGATACGTTTCACATCGGGAATAAAGCCCATATCCAGCATGCGGTCCGCTTCATCCAGCACCAGGAATTCCACCCGGTCCAGCCACAGATCACGGCGTTTGGCGAAATCCAGCAGGCGACCGGGGGTTGCCACAAGAATGTCGATCAACTCGTTCTGCAGGCGCTCCTGCTGGCGGTTGAAGTTCATTCCGCCAACCACGCTCATCACCTGCAAGTCGGTGTACTTGGCCAGCGCCCTGGCGTCCTTTTCGATCTGCATGGCCAGTTCCCGGGTCGGGGCAACGATCAGGGCCCGGGGCTCGCCGGCGTAGCGCTTTACCTGAATGGGGTGGCGCAGCAGGTCGTTGATCACGGTGATCAGGAAGGCGGCGGTCTTGCCGGTGCCGGTCTGGGCCCGGCCAATGGCGTCGGCGCCGGCCAGGGTATGACCCAGGACTTCCGCCTGGATGGGCGTGCAATACTGGAAGCCCTGGTCGGCGATGCCACGCATCAGGTTCAGGTCCAGATCAAAGTCATGGAAGCGGGTTTCACCGTCTTTTTCCGGCACCGGGAACTGATCCAGGGTCCAGGTGCTTGTCTTGTCTTTTTGCATGTATTCGCTCAGTCTGAATGCAAGAGTCTGTGCCGATATTGGCACTGGCGGCACACAGCCGCGGGGCGGTAATCAGTCCACCCGTTCCTGCTGAAAACGGGGTATTGTAGAAAAAATAGCCAGCGCTGTCAGAGGATGTTTCTTATGGGGTTGCTTCGCGGGGTTATTGTAGTGTTTTGGGTGGCAGTAGGGTTAGCCATTTTCCTGGATCTGCCGTCGCCCTTCGACCGTTTGCTGTTGGGGGCCGGGCTGGTTGTTGCGGTCCTGCATGCCCTGGAATGTATCGGCTTTATGGTATGGATTCGGCGGCGTGGGCTGTTTCACTGGCGCGACGCCTTGATGATCATGATCTTCGGGGTGGCCTATCTCAAGCCGAGAATGCGGACCCTGCGGCACACGGTTTAGCCAAATACCAGTAGCCGGTTGTTGGCGGGCATTTCATGGTCGGCCAGCAGGTGGCGTTGCTGGCGGGCGAACTGTTCTACCACCCACTCCTGATCGCGAATGCCGCGGTCACCGTCACCCTCTCGCAGCCTCTGGTCGAACTGGCGGTTGGAATCGCTGGTGAATTGGCCCTGGTAGTTGAACGGGCCGTAGACCAGGAATTTGCCGTCCTCGGTCAAATGCTCACAGCCCTTGCGGATACAGGCTTCCACCAGTGGCTTGGCCATGATGTGGAAGGTGTTGGCAGTAAACAGGTAATCGAAGTGGCCGGCTGGCCATTCGCCGGCAACGTCCAGCGCCAGCGGTGGCAGGGCCCGGTTGCCCGGATCACTCTGCCACTGCCGGATATAGGGCAGGTTGGCGGCCACATCGGAAGGCTGCCATTGCAGATGAGGCAGTTGCCCGGACAACCAGGCCGCATGCTGGCCGGTACCGGCACCAATTTCCAACAAGGTACCCGGCGCCTGGCAGTGCTGCTTCAGCACGGCCAGGATCGGCGTCTTGTTGTTTTCGCAGGCCTGGGAGTAGGGGCGTTCTGTCATTACTTCTTGTTCATGAACTTCTGGCCCATCACCATCAGACGCTGGTAGCTGGTAGGCAACAGCCGCTGCATGGTGTCGATCGCCAGGGCGTCAGAACCAATCAGTACCCGACGCTTGTTCTGGCGAACCCCCTTGAGGATGGTGCTGGCGGCTTCTTCCGGTGTGGTGCGGAACATCTTCTCGAAATCCGCTTTGGATTGCGCGGGATCGGATCCGGTGATGGCGGCCACATCATCGCTAATGCGAGCGGCCTTGGCGATGTTGGTCTTGATGCCGCCGGGATGAATGGACGTGGCGGAGACACCGCATTGTTCCATTTCCAGCTCCAGGCGCAGGGATTCGGTAAAACCGCGCACGGCGAATTTTGCCGCATTGTAGGCAGACTGAGTGGGAATGCCGATCAGTCCAAACACGGAAGACACGTTGATGATGTGGCCTTCGCCTGCTTCCTTCAGGTAAGGCAGGAAGGCTTTGGTGCCGTAAACCACGCCCCAGAAGTTGATGTTCATCAACCACTCGAAGTCATCGTAGTTCATCTTCTCAACGGTGGCACCCAGGGCAACACCGGCATTGTTGAAGATCATGTTGGCATAGCCGAAATGGTTGACCACGTCATCGGCAAAATCATAAAACGCCTGACGGTCTGCCACGTCCAGTTTGCGGGTCATCAGGCGGTCTTCAGCCAGACCCAGCAGATCGGCGGTTTCTTTCAGGCCGGCTTCATTGATGTCAGACAGGGCCAGCTTGGCACCAGCGGACGCCAGTTCCTGAGCCAGAGCACGGCCAATGCCGGAGCCGGCACCGGTGATAACGGCAACTTTGTCTTTGAAATTCTTCATGATGACTCCTGTATCCGCTTAATTCAGTCGCAAGTTGCAAGTTCAAAGTTGAAATACGCAGGCGCTGACAGTGCCAACGGAAAATCCCTGATCTGCGCCGTTACACGGTTGCTGCGCGGGCAGGGCATGTCAGTTTCAAACAAGCTGGCTCGCGCCTTGAAACTTTCAACTTTGAACTCTCAACTCAATTCGGCGATCGAGTGTAGACACTTTGTCACTGCAGAATGGGCCAATCTTGTCTAACAAGGAAGTATTACCGTGACGGTGGCGCCGCTGGCCAGCGGCGCTGAGGATAATCTGTGGCCGGGGAAGGCGGAGCTAGCCCGGTTGCGGGCAGGCTTCGCCAAGGGGGGCGGCAATGGCGGTATGGCTCTGGTGCATGAGCCGCACCAGCTCCGCCTCGCTGTGGCCCAACGGGGAAATGGCAGGGTGCAGCGTGATCTGGGCATGCTGACCGGGGCGCAACCGTGCGGTGCCCGGTGGCAGTATCTCGAAGGTCCCGGTGAGGGTGACCGGCAGCACCGGCAGTTGCAGGTCCTGGGCCATCTTGAAGGCGCCTTTCTTGAAGGGTTTGAGCTGGCCACTGCGGCTGCGGGTGCCTTCCGGAAAGAACAGCACGCTGGCACCGTTGGCCAGTCGGGTGCGGGCCTGGTTGAGGCTGGCAATGGCGGCCTGGGTATCGGACCGGTTGATAAAAATATGGCCGAGTTTGTCGCAGCAGATGCCAATCACTGGCATCTGCCGCAACTCATGTTTCATGACCCAGCGAAAATCCACTCCCAGATAACCGTACAGCACGAAAATGTCGAACTGACTGAGATGGTTGGCAACGATCACATAGCTCTGCCCCGGGCGCAGATTCTCGCGACCATGCACATCCACGCGCACACCGCTATAGAGCAGACAGAGTTTTGCCCATGGCACAGCGGTAAGACGGGCTACCCGATCCGCGGGCAGGAAGGGCACCAGTAACAGGCACAGTGCCCCCAGTACCAGAGTCGTGGCTGCCATTAGCGGAACAAAGACAAGCCAGCTATAGAGGAAGAAAAACAGCCGCATGGATCGAGCTCTCCGTACCTGTTCAGGTTTTTCCTTATGGTAATGGAGAGCTGGCCGAATATGACAGATGGATAATTACTTTGTTACGTTTTCATTATTTGCGCTACCCATTGCTGCCGAGGGGCGGCCAGGGCCACGAAGATCCAGATAATCATAATAATGATTCTGGTATTCCGGCTTGCTAACGATGCGGCGCAATCGTTCCAGGGTGAAGTAGGGTGCGTCACGGAGCAGGATATTGGCGATCCAGGCGGGAATGTAGCCGCCGGGATCCAGAATCAGCTCGTAGGTCATTTCCACTCTTTGATTGCCCAGGCGCACAAAGCCCAGCTTGCCGGTCATTTCCGGGAAGCGGATATATTCATTATTGGGCGGCAGGGCGTCCGGCCGGTTGATCAGGTCCACCATCACCGATTCTTCGTCTTCGGTCAGGGTCTGCGTGACCTTGGCACGCAAAACGGCTTCCCGGTCGGCCAGTGGCCAGGGAAGCTGGGTGGTAAAACGCAGCGAGCGATCAAGCGGGCTGACCCGGTTGAATTCTTCCGCACTGTCCACAAAGTGCAGCCACTTGGGGTAGGACGGGTAATCATTGAGCAAGGCGACCAGTGAGTATTCGTCGGACAGCGTAAAACGGGTGACGCCGCGGAATGTCTTGAGACGGGATTCGTCCCGGTGCTTCATGTAGACCTGGATATCATTCCGGTCGCTAACCAGCTTCCAGTCCTCCAGATCATTACTGAGGGCAGTCTGGCTGAAAGAGGCAACAATGAGTGCCACAAAGAGAGCGATGAGTCTGTCCATGGAAAAACCGGATCCTTGCGTGCCTGTTATTGGAATTTAGGAGCCTCTGAATAACTCCTTGAACGCGGCGGCATTATGCCATTATTGCGATCCCGCTGAACATATTTTGACCGTTGGCGGATTGCTCTGCTGTCCGCTTCGGATGATCGGTTGTCATTCGATGCTTCGATGGCAGGCAATTTTATGCGGTTTTGCTAGACTTGCCTGCCGCAGGTCGGCGGTCTCTGGCCGACGACACGATAATTCGGTTTTTCTGGCCAACTACCTATGCGTAAACGTGCATTTCACCTTTTTGTTGGGGCCATGTTGGTGGCGGGATACTTTGCCGCTTCCCCCTCCCACCTTTGGGAACCGGTTCCCGCCATGATTGAAGAGCCACAGGCCAAGGTGCCGGATAACGGTGAATGGCGAAGTGCTTTCGTCTCCGATGGCGACACTCCGTTGGTGCATGCCGCATCCATGGTGGAGTTGCCGAATGGCTCGGTGAGGACATTCTGGTTTGCTGGCAGCCGTGAGGGCGCGGCGGATGTGGCCATTCATTCTTCGGTGTTCGATCCGCAGTCCGGTACCTGGTCCAATGAAGAGCCGGTGATTACCCGGCAACAGATTGCAGAAGGCTGGGGCCGCCATGTGCGAAAGCTCGGTAATGTGGTGCCTGTGCTGGATGATGATGGTCGGATGCGCCTGTTTGTGGTGGCGGTCAGTTTTGGTGGCTGGGCAGGCAGTCGTGTGGTGGTGATGGAGTCCTTTGACCAGGGTAAAAACTGGCGCTTCGACGGTGTCCTGGTCACCACGCCCTTCCTGAATATCAGTACTCTGGTTAAAACCGCCCCTATTCGTTACAGCGATGGCACTATCGGCCTGCCGGTCTATCATGAAATGGCCGGTAAATTCGGTGAAATACTGCGGCTGGACAAGGACAACCAGATTCTCGGCAAGGCCCGTATTGGTCATGGACGCAAGGCGATCCAGCCCTTGGTGCTGGTAGACAGCCCCTCCCATGCGGTGGCTTTCCTGCGTAATGAAAACGAGCCCAACAACGGCTTTCTCTATCAATCAGAAAGCCACGACGGGGGCTGGCAGTGGGACGAGCTGGCGTACTCTTCCCTGGAAAACCCCAGTGCGGCCTTGAGTGGTCTCGCCATGGCAGAAGGTCACTGGCTGATCGCTGCCAACTGTAACCGCATTGAACGGGATGATCTGTGCATCCGCGAAACCCGTGATGGGGGGCGTAGCTGGCAGGAACGCTGGACCTTTCACGATCGGGAGCGCTGGCGCGGGGAGGAAATGACCGAGCAGCAATTCTCTACCCTGATCCATCCGGAGTTGAACAGTGATGTGCCGCCGGAAGATCCCTCCCGGCTTCTGGATCGGGCTCGCCACAACAAGTGTGATGGTCGTCTCGGCTGCGAATTCCAGTACGACTACCCCTACATGATTCGGACCCGCAGCGGCGATCTGCACATGGTGTACACCTGGAACAAAACCGCCATCCGCCACCTTTGGCTGAAAGCGGATTCCGCGGCCCCAAACAGCAACGAGGAGCAGAATAATGACGCTTGATATTCTGGTCTGCGCCCTGGTGCTGGTGGCAGTACAGTTGCGCATCAGTGCCTCGCTGCTCTCCGTGCGCGGGCGGATAATACTGTCTGTGCTGGTGTTCGTTTGGGCGGTGTTGCCATTTCCCTGGGGGTTGGCCCCCTGGGCGAACAGTTATATTGCCGGCTTCAGCATTTCCTCAGGCCTGCTGGCGGTGCTGGCCATTCAGCATCGCATTGTCGGCCACTACTGGCTGCCCCTGAAACAGTTGCGCGGAGCCTGCATGATGCTGGTGTTGATGGCGCTGTGGTTCTACCCGATGAGCATGGGGTCCAGTTATACGGACCCGTACGCCCTGGGCTTCGGCAATTTCCAGTTCAGTACCGCGCTGTTGTTACTGGGGTTGCTGGCCTGGGTGTTGCGCGCCTATGCCACCTGTCTGATTCTGGTGTCCGCGCAATTGGCATTCGGTGCGGATCTACTGGTCAGTGACAATCTCTGGGACTATCTGATTGATCCCTGGCTGGTACTTTGGGCAGCGGGCTGGTTGATCCGTGATCGACTGTTGCAGGCGCGGGCCATGCCCGCGCCCGAAACTCCGGCAGCAAGCAGTCAGTCTTCGTCCGCCGCCAAGGCTGACGAGCTGTCCGCCGGCCAGTAACTGGCGGACAGATATCCCACCGCAAACATCAGCAGATTACCAATCAGGCCGGTGTAGTAGAGATCGAAAGGGGCGCTCAGTGCTTCCGGCAGCAGCCCCTTGTTGGTCAGGATCGTCCAGCCAGTGAATAGCAGGGTGCAGATGATGCCGCACCAGGCTGCCCGGGCATCCCCCCGGCGGCTGAAGAACCCCAGCAAGTACAATCCCAGCATGCCCCCGCCCAGCAACGACACCAGAATGGTGGACGTGTCCTGCAGCGTTTTGGTGTCTGCCTCATTCAGCCACAGGGCTCCGGCAATCATCAGGCCGGTAACGGCCACCGCGATGCCCCAGGCCACTTTCAGATAGTGGCGGTCATCCTGGCCGGGGTGAAAATGGCGACGGTAGAGATCCACCACGCTCACGGTCGTCACCGAATTGATGCTGGAATCCAGCGAACTCATGGCCGCCGCCAGGGCCGCAGCAATTACCAGGCCCGCTACGCCGGCGGGCAGGTAGTTAGTGATGAAATAGGGCATCAAGGTTTCAGCGCGAGCTTCGCCACTGAGAATGGCGCCGGCCTGGACATCCGGATAGACCTGAAAAAACACCCACAGGGCCGTGCCCAGAAACATGTAGAAGGCCCAGATGGGCAGCGCGGTGAACAGGTACACCCACAGCCCCTTGCGGGCTTCCGCGGTAGACTGGGAGGCACAATACCGCTGTACGGTATTCTGGTTGCTGGAGTATTCGGTGAGCCAGTTTGTCAGGCCGATCAGCAACATCATGGTGGCGGTTTTTTCGCTCAGCGATAGTGACCAGGAGGTCTCGCCGGGAGCGCCGTCCTCCCAGGGGGCAAGGGCAAATTTTCCGGCCTTGCCTGCCTGATCAAAAATTTGCCCGAGCCCGCCGGGCAGGGCCTCCAGTACCACCCACAGGCAGAGCAGCCCGCCCAGCAACAACACCACGGTCTGCAGCACATCGGTCCAGATCACCGCATCAATGCCACCAATTACCGTATACAGGCCCACAAAAAGCCCGCCGAGGACGATGGCCGTGGCAGGGGACAGGTCGGTGACCTGCTGGATCAGCAGGGACAGCAGCCACAGGATCATCGCCAGGCGCACTATCTGGGCGACGATGAAGGCAACGGCTCCGTAGACACGGATGGAGGGGCCGTAGCGTTGTTCCAGAAATTCATAGGCGCTGGTCATATTGCCGCGTCGAAAATACGGCAGGAAAACAAACGCCGCCACCAGCATGGCCGGCAACAGGGCCAGGTTGGGCAGGTAGCGAAGCCAGTCGGTCTTGAACGCGTCGGCCGGGTAGGCCAGGAAGGTGATGGAGCTGATGGAGGTGCCTACCAGAGACAACCCGATGACCCAGCCGCGAAAGCGGCGGCCACCCACAAAGTATTCCTCGGTACTGGTGTTGCGTCGGGAAAAGTAGATGCCGATGCCCAGCACCACACACAGGTAGCCCGCCAGGACCACCCAGTCAGCCGTTGCCAATGTCATTATTGTTCTCTCGATACAGGCAACCGGCGACCGGCAGCGCGCCTGCTGGCGTGTTGCCGGTCGCGAGCAGCGTTATTGTTCGATGTAGACGTTATCGGCCTGTTCGCCGCGGTCGGACATGCGGGTGTCAAAGCTGACCCGGGTGCCGGTGCGCAGGCTGCGACGACCACCGTTCTGTACCGCCTTGAAATGTACGAACAGTTCTTCGCCACTATCGGTGAGGATGAAGCCGAAGCCCTTGTTGGGGTTGAACCACTTCACTTCGCCACGCTGCTGGCCATTCCCGCCCACCAGCGGCAGTTTGGACGGTACCAGTTTGCCCAGTGGCAACAGCGGCAGCAGGTAGACCAGCACCGGCAGCCACAGCCACCATTGATCCGCAAAGACCACACTGCCATGGCTGGCCACCAGGCCGGCCAGATAGAAGAACACCGCCACGTGCAGAGGCAGGCGTTGTCCGCCACCCAGCAGACAAACCAGATTTACCACCGCCGCCAGCAGCAGGCCCAGGCCGGTTTGCTGACTGTGGATATTGGAGATTTTCACCACGGCAAGATTCTCGTGGAGGGTGACCAGTGCCATTTCCGGAGCAAAAAGCAGCCAGGCGCCGGGAATGGCCAGTAACAGGGCTGCAACCACATAAAAAACGGTCAGGGGTTTAGAGACATTCATGAAATTGACGTTACCTTGTTGAGCGATGAGTGATAAAAGTAGCTGATTCTGGCCAAAACGCCGCTGTTCCGCGGAGAATATGCGGTCACAATGGGTGGCGCCGGCCTGAAACAGTCTCTGTAAACCGCCGGGAAACGAGGCGGTATTGCACGGTGTCACTGTTTGCGACGGGATCCCAGCCGTCGACACAGGTTATTGAACCGTACAATTTGCGCATTGTACCCAAGCCGGCGACGAAACTCATGCGGCATTCTGGAGAGGCTGTGTCTGTATACCCCTTCCTAGGCAAGGATTTTTTCGATGCCCTGCAGGGCTGTGGGGCCGTTGCCCCGAAAACCGGCTGGCAACCCTGCCACCTGGAGACAGAGCAGGGCTGGATGCCTCTCTATCTGCGCAGCCATTCCCGGGGCGAGTATGTATTCGATTACAGCTGGGCGGAGGCCTATCACCGCCATGGCCTGGATTACTATCCGAAACTGGTCACCTCGATTCCTTTTACGCCGGTTACCGGGCCCCGTTGGCGTGGTGATCTGTCTGCAGCGTCGCTCTGGTCCGGGGTAAAGGACAGGATGGCTGAACATCAGGCCAGCGGCTGGCACCTGCTGTTTCCCGATGCCGCTGCGCGGGAACAGTTGCAGGAACTGCCATTGGTATCCCGGCAGGCCTGCCATTTTCGCTGGCTGAACCGGGACTACCGGGACTTTGAGGATTTTCTTGGCCAGTTCCAGTCCCGCAAACGCAAGAATCTGCGCAAGGAGCGGCGACGCGTCCAGGAGCAGGGGCTGACCATTACCCGTCATCATGGTGACCGGATCAGCGCCAGCGATTGGGCGTTCTTCTACCAGTGCTATGCCAGCACTTACCTGAAGCGAGGCCAGTTGCCCTACCTGAACGAGGCCTTCTTTTCGGCTGTGGGCGAGCGGTTGTCGGAACAACTGATGCTGGTACTGGCACGGGACGGAGAGCGTCCCGTGGCGGCCGCATTATATTTTTTCGATGCAGAGTGTCTGTACGGACGGTACTGGGGGTGTCTGGAAGAGCGGGATGCCCTGCATTTCGAGCTGTGTTACTACCAGGGCATCGAGTTTGCCATTGAGCAGCAGTTGGCGGCGTTTGATCCGGGAGTCCAGGGGGAGCACAAGATTCTCCGTGGCTTCGAGCCGGTGATTACCTGGTCCATGCACCATTTGCGTGAGCCGGCTTTTCACCGCGCCATTGCGGATTTTTGCCGGGAAGAGGCGGTGCACGTGCAGCGTTACCGGGAAGAGGCCATGACGCTGTTGCCGTTCAGAAAAGGGGGCGGAGACTAGCTACAAGCTACGCTTGTTGGGTAGGCAAAGGTTGGAAAATTCCCGGAATATTGGCGCTTCGACGAAGTCGCTGTGGGAACGGAGCGTAGCGAAGTAACGCACGTTGTTCCGTGCGGCCCGAAGGGTGAGCGAAGGGAATAACCCCGCTTGAGCCGCGAACCGCGCTTGCGCGGAAATCGGTCGCAGGGAGATCAGGAATGCCAGCGTTCGACAGGTCTATCCAAATCCCCCCCTGATGCCATCTCCCATTCGCCATGCGAGCATGGGCTCCAACGGGGTTGGTGGGTGGCATGGAAGGAATCGCGCCGCCAGCGACGCACCAGCGGCAAGCTGAATACCTTGCCGGAATTCCCGATCTTCGGTTTCGTATTTGGTGTTAAGCAGCCACTTGCTGTTCGCGCTGGTAGTAAATCGCCATGGTAACCAGATCGCAGAGATCGGCGTTGGGGTGGTCCGGGGATTTCGGCCCCAGGTTGGCGGTGACATCTTCCAGCTCGCTGCCATGGGGGTCATTCAGGTCGGCCAGGAACTCCCAGGCGTGGCCCTGATGATCCACCAGGGTGCCGGTGTAGACGCCATCATCAAAACGGCAAACGCTGGAAAATACGGTGCTGGTGAGAGCAAAGCCGCGGGCGGTGATCCAGTCAGTCAGCGCCGGGTCCAGGCTGCCGTCGCGGATTTGTGTGGTGATGCTGGCCACAGCATCCCAGGCATTGCGAGTGCTGGCTTTGTTCGGTTCCATGGCGTCTTCCTCGACCTTGCTTCCGGATCGTCCTTGAATGCGGCTGGCTTATCACACGGCTTGCGACCGGTGGCAGCGTTATGGCGATGACTGCATTGTGCCTGCAATCAAAAGCCGGTACAGCGGCGATTTGCCGCAAAAAGTGTAAGAGATATCGGACAAATGAACATTATTCATTTTTTTGATGTGCGCATTTAGCCGTGTTGTCGGCCTGCGAAAAGGGGCGGCAAGGGGCACTCCATCAAGGCGGCTATGGCGCGCAGCATTTCGGCTTCGCTCACCTGCACTTTGCCGTCCGCCAACACCAGGTCCGCCAGCCCGTCGATCACCGGGCCCTTGAGCAGGGGAGACAGGTCGGCAAGCCGATCCAGCGCCTGTCCCAGTCGTTGACTGCTGCACTGGGACAGAGGCAATAGGGTGCGAGCCTCCGGCAGCAGTCCATGACTGGCCTGTCGGAACAGGGCCCGGGCCTGCTCGTCGCGAGCGCCACTGGCCCAGGTCATCACCGAGAAGGCCAGTTGCAGCTCACCTGCCACTGAGCGGTAGCGATTGAAGCGGGTGTGACGGTTGCGCCTGGCGTGATCGTCGAGTTGCTGTCGAGCCAGGGCGACCAGTGCCCACTCAAACAGGGTGGTGCGCTGGTCGGCCTGGGTCAGGCTTGTCAGCCGCTCCAGAATAGCCTTGCGCTGGGCTGAAGGTTGCCCCTTGAGGGTAGGAAGTGCCAGATCGATGATGGGCAGGCGCAGTCGGCTGCCCAGCTCGGACAGTTGCTGGCGCAAGGGCAGCAGATCAGACAGGTGTTCGCCCAGGCCGGCGCTCTGCAGAAGGCGTTGTGGATCGCTGTCCGAGCTGCTGAGTATCAGCGCATACAGGGCCAGTTCGGCCTGGTGCGGGTTGTGAAGCTTTTTGTGCAGATCGGCAGGAAGGGTCTCCAGCAGGGTGCGGGCATAGCCCAGGTCCGCGTCGCTGACTGTCCCCACCCGCCGGGACGTTGCCGGCTCGGCCACAGTCGGCTCGACGCTGGCACCACTGTCTCCCTGGAATGCTGACACACCTTCCGGTACGGATGCGGTGGATGGCGTGGCGGCCTGGGTCGCCGAACGTGCGCGGCTGCGGGCCCGGGCAACCCAGTCGCTGCCCAGGGCGCCAAGACGGTCATCCAGCGGGGGGTGGGTGGCGAGCAGATTGCGAAAACGAAACCCCAGGGTTTCGCCGAAACACATATGGCTCATGTCTTCGGCGTGTACCGAATCCAGGTGGGAGCCGTCGCCGTTACGGATCTTGATCAACGCACCGGCCAGGCCGGCCGGGTTACGGGTGAACTGTACCGCGGAGGCGTCGGCCAGCAACTCTCGCTGCCGGGAAATGGCGGCCTTGATCAGCCGACCGAAAAACAGGCCCAGATAGCCCACCACTACCAGAGCCAGCGCTACCAGTATCAGGCTGTTGCCCTTGCGGTTGGAGGTGCTGCGACGGGAGGAGCCGCGCAGCATGAATTCGCCGATCTTGCCCACTGCCAGAATGCCCGCAAGCACGGCGATCAGTCGCAGATTCAGGCGCATGTCAGCGTTAAAAATATGACTGAATTCATGGGCGATCACGCCCTGGAGTTCGTCCCGGTCCAGTTTTTTCAAAGTGCCATGGGTGACCACCAGCACGGTTTCCGAGGGGCGGAAGCCGGCCACAAAGGCGTTAATCGCCTCTTCCTTGTCCAGAACATAAAACTGAGGGGCGGGGATGCCGGAGGCGATACTCATTTCCTCCACCACATTGATCAGTTTCTTTTCGTCGCCGTGCCGGGTATCCGGATCAATCGGGCGAGCGCCGAGCATGGCAGCAAGTCCCTTGCCTCCCCGCCGCAATTGCCAGGTCTTGAACAGGCAGCCACACACCATCACCAACAGGGTGAAGAGGGTGATCCAGAGCGTCAGAGGGTGACTAAACCACTGGCTGGGGGGGACCAGTCGTACGTCCATCCACACGAAGGCCAGCAGCAATGCCAGATTGACGCAGAGGACCACCGCCGCTACCGCGAGAATAAAATACAGGACCAGCAGTCCGGTCTTGCGGCGGGCCCGCTCCTGGTGCTGAAAGAAATCCATGGTGGCCGACTCAGAAGGTGACTTTCACCGCCTGACGCGCTTCCTCGGTTTCAATCTTGAGCAGTTGGGCTTCCTTGAAGCTGCCGAACAGGCCGCCGATAAAATTCTGCGGGAACTGTTCGCGGTAGGTGTTGTAGTTCATCACCGCATCATTGAACGCCTGGCGGGCAAAACCGATGCGGTTTTCCGTGCTGCTGAGCTCTTCCATCAATTGGGCCATGGTCTCGTTGGCCTTCAGATCCGGGTAGTTTTCGCTGAGGGCGAAGAAGTTGGCCAGGGAGCCGGAGAGCAGGGATTCGGCCTTGCCCAGATTGCGGACCGCGCCAGCATCGTCAGGATGGTCTGCAGCGGTTTTTTTGGCGTTCACTGCCTGATTACGGGCCTCAATCACCTGGGTCAGGGTATCTTTTTCATGGCTCATGTAGGCCTTGGCGGTTTCCACCAGATTGGGGATCAGGTCATGACGGCGCTGCAGTTGCACATCAATCTGGGCGAAGCCGTTCTTGAAACGGTTCTTGAGTGCAATCAAACGGTTGTAGACGGCGATGATGTAGATGATGACGGCGACGATCACACCGATAAAGATAAGAGTCCCCATGACGACAGCCTTCCCCGTGCAGTTTTATTGTGGCTATAAACTACTGCAAAAGTGTTAATGGGGAAAGGCGGCACTAGTAGGCGCCTGTAGGAACGGAGCGTAGCGGAGTAACGCACGCAGTTCCGTGCGGCCCGAAGGGTGAGCGTAGCCAGTACACCTCTTGAGGTGCGAATCCGAGCCCTGGCGAAGGAGTAGCGGTGATCCTTGCTTCAATGCTTTATCAATAAAATGCTTTTGGCGCTAACCTCTAACGCATCCCTCGCTATCGCTCGGTTCGCACCTCGAGAGGGCTCCTACAGTGGTTTCGTAGAGAGGCTGTCAGTATTTGATCCCCCACTTGCGATACAGAAATCCCATGATCCAGGCCGGACCAATCATCAGGTACTGGATATCCTCGAAGAAGGACGGTTTCTTGCCTTCCACTTTGTGGCCCCAGAACTGGCCGATCCAGGCGACCACGAACAGAACCAGGGAAACCCAGAAGACGCTGGCACCGCTGGCGGCAATCAGGGAGAGAACGAACAGGCAGGCCAGACTGAAAATCAGCATTCCCAGGGCAATGGGGCGGGAAAGACGTGCGTAATAGAGGGTGACGCCAACCAGGGTGAGAAAGGCCCAGAAGCCGGCGAAGAAGGGTGCAGGCAGTGCCCACAGGAACCCCACTATGCTGAAGAAGATCACCGGGACACAGATAAAGTGTACTTTCTTGTTCGTTGGGTTCTGGTGGCTCTCGCCGTAGGCGTCCAGCCACTCATCCATGCTGCGGGTAGTCATGATTTACTCCCTCGGTGTGTTTGCCGTTATCAGGAGTATCGCACCCAAAATGCAGCTCGGAAAGTTCGGCTGCGAGCGACGAGAAGCGAGTTGCGAAAGGCCAGGTCGGGCCTGGGGCTTGCTTTTCGCGACTCGAAACTCGTATCGGGAAATGTCTTGCTTACGCGCCAAGCCACCCGGCCACAGCCTGCGGCGTCACCGGCAGATAGTGATCCACCAGCAGCGCGGTGAACAGCGCGAACAGATAGGTAATGGAATAACCGAAGGTTTTCATCGGCAGCTTGGGGTCGGTGGAGAACCGCAGTCGCACCGCGTGGTAGAGAAACACCAGCCCGAGAATCAGGGCGCTGAGCAGGTAGATCAGGCCGCTCATACCGGTGAGATAGGGCAGCAGGGTGCAGATAAACAGCAGGATGGTGTAGTAGAGCACCGATTCCCGGGTAAAGGGGATGCCGTGGGTCACCGGCAGCATGGGGATATCTGCCTTGGCGTATTCGTCCCGGCGGTGAATGGCCAGGGCCCAGAAATGCGGTGGCGTCCAGACGAAGATGATCAGCACCAGCAGCCAGGCGTAGGGATGCACTTCCCCGGTGACCGCCACCCAGCCCAGTAGTGGGGGAATCGCCCCGGCAATACCGCCGATAACGATATTCTGAGGGGTGGCACGCTTCAGATAGAGGGTATAGACGAAGGCGTAGCCGACGAAGCCGAACAGGGTTAGCCAGGCGGTGATCGGATTGACCAGAAAATACAGCATGACCATGGATGCGGCCGCCAGCAGCACCGCGAAGGCAATGGCGGCTTTTGGGCTCAGCTTGCCGGCCACCAGCGGGCGTTTTTCGGTGCGTTTCATTATCGCATCGATTTTCTGGTCCATGATCTGGTTGATGGCCGCGGACGACATCATGGCCAGGGTCAGTCCCAGGAACGCCGGAATGAAGATCTCCATGGGCACCATGCCGGCTGGCTCGGTGGCCAGAAACATGCCGGCCACGGCGGTCACCATCAGCAGCATGACAACCCCGGGCTTGGTCAGGGCCAGATAGTCGCGCCAGGTGGCAGGTTGGCTCATGGTCACGCTCCTTGCGCTTTGGACGATGTTGACGCAGATGGTTTGCGCAGGCCGCATTTCACGTTGATGGCACGGATAAACAGCACCAGGCTGGCAAGCAGCAATACGGCCACGAAGTTATGGGCCACGGCCACATCCAGGGGAACGGCAAACATCACATTACTCAGCCCCAGGCCGATTTGCACCACCAGCAGGCCAAGGATCACCAGGGCAAAATTGCGGAAAAAGACGCTGCGGGCCCGCAGCAAGATTTTACCCACCAGTGCCAGCACCAGCAGGGTCACCAGCAAGGCGCCGAAGCGATGCATCACATGAATCGTGGTGCGGGCGTCGTTATCCAGCACGCCAAATTCGTAGTCCGGTTTGTCATGCTCGTGCCCCCAGAAAATAAAGGCCTCCTCGAAGTCCAGACGGTCCTGCCAGCCTTCTTCGCACACCGGCAGTTCGGTACAGGCGACCGCCGCATAGTTGCTGGCGGTCCAGCCGCCCAGCGCAATCTGCAGGATCACGGCTACCAGGGTGATCGAGGCAAGCGGTTTCAGCATGCGCACGTCGCAATCATTGAGGAAGCTGGGCCACCGGTAAAGCCGCGCCGTCAGCAGTACCAACAACGTGAATGTGGTGAATCCCCCCAGCAAGTGCAGCATCACGATGGTGGGTTGCAGCCCCATGGTGACGGTCCATTTGCCGAGAATCCCCTGGAAGATCACCAGAGCCAGCAGGAACAGGGGCAGTTTGACCGGTTGTTTCTCTTTTTTGCGATTGAGCAATGAGAGTGCGGCGATGATGAGAATTACCAGGCCCAGCTTGGAGGCAAAATAGCGGTGGACCATCTCCGGTACGGTTTTGTGCGCTTCGCGAAGGCTGCCCGGCATGGCGCTGTTGGTCGTGTTGACATGATCGATGGCTTTTCGAACATCCAGGTGTCCATAGCAACCGGGCCAGTCCGGACAACCCAGGCCGGCATCCGACAGACGTGTCCAAGCACCAAGGATAATGACGACTGACACCATAAGCACAGCCAGTACGCAAAAACGGCGCAGCCAGATTTGTGAGCGAGTAAGCGCTTGCATAGTTAGCGTTCCGTTAACCGATCAGAGACCCTTTCAGGGTGCGTTTGAGATCGACGCGGATGTTTTCCGCCTCTTCCAGGGTGGCATCCATGTTTTCGTGCGTGGGATAACGCATGAAGATCTGGCCGTCCGGGCTGACCAGGAAAATATCGCCAATCGGTTCACCGGTGGTCGTGTCGTAAACCGGTGCCAGGGCGGTATTCACGGTTTGCGGATCGGCATGAATGGAGACCATGCCGTCCACGTTATTGTTGAGGAAGTCGTTCAGGGCTTCGCTGGGCGGGGCCGTATGCAGGATTACGCGGCGCACCCTGTCCACATCGGCACCCAGGGTCAGGCGTACCTGGCGAATCTGGTAGTAGAGACCATTCTTGCAGCGGGTGTCACAGTCGCTGCCTGCCACATACAGGATGGTCCACAGGCCGGCCATGTCGTCGCCGTTATAGTTTTCACCCTCTTCATCGACGGCATTCAGGGTGGCCATGTCGATATGGGGAATCAGCAGTTGGCCCTTGTTTTCCCTTGGCAGTTCCCAGGGGTCTATCAGAAAGCGACCCGCCAGAAAAAACAGGATAAAAGGGGCAACGATTGCCACCAGAGTGGCAATGTTCTTGATCCGTGGAGACATTAGGTGTCCTCTCGGGTTCTGCGCCGGTTGCGCACGGCGGCGGCAACATATATCAGCAGTGCGGCCAATGCCAGTGCAAACCACTGCAGCGCATACGCCTTGTGTTTGTCCGGGCCCATGGGGGCGATGTCCTGCCAGGGGCGAGGCAAGGGCGCCTGGCCGCCCAGAGCCAGATCCGGGCGCACCCGGATTTCGAAGGGCGCCAATTCTACCCCAAGTTTTTCGCCAATGGCGTCAAAATCCACTTTCTGTACACGCAAAGGCCACTGATTGTCGGGCAATGGGGCATTCTGCAGGACAAATGTCTCCCGGGAGGGGCGATACACCGTGCCCTCCACCGTAATTGTCCCGCTGATGGCGGCTATCTCCGGCAACTGCTCCCGGCTGGCGCCGCGAGGCAGCCAGCCCCGGTTGATCAACACCCAATGATTCTCCGGGGTCTGCAGGGGGGTAAGAAGATAGTAACCGGCGATTCCATCACGGATGCGGTTGTCCAGCAGCACGTTGTGGGTGTTATCCAGTCTGCCGGAGAGCGCGGCTTGTCTGTGAAGGGGGGCAGGATCAGCCAGCAGGGCGGGCAGGCTTGCTGCCGGTTGGCGAGCCTTTTCTTCCTGTGTCGCCAGCCACAGACGTTTTTCCTCGGCCCGTTCCAGCTGCCACCAGCTCAGCCGCAGGCAGATGGCTACCACCGCAAGGGTAGCCAGAAAGGCGATCCAGGACAGAACCGGACGCCGGCTCTCGGTGTTTGACATGATCTTTGCTCTCGCGATTGCAGCATCCATGATGAATGGGCTGCAGCGGATAGTGCGTGCACTGGCCGGGGCGGCCATTACAATGGCGGCACAGTATAGTAAAGCCCGCTTGCCGCCAAGCGCGTGTCAAGACCGAGGGCCATCGAGACGGAGTGTATGTATGTGGTGGGTGAAACTGATAGTCATCGTGCTGTTGATTGCGGCGGTGGTTTCCCTGGGGCGGGCGCTGTTCTCCCTGGTCAAGGATGATGGCAGGTCCGGCAAGACCATGCGTGCCCTGGCCTGGCGGGTAGGGTTTTCGGCGGTGATCTTCCTGTTCATCCTGCTGAGCATGATGATGGGCTGGATTCAGCCTCACGATGTGAATCCCACCAAACGTTACGGTCAGCCCATCGAGCAGAGCGCCCCGGCCCAGTAACGCTCCCTGCTTGTAGTAAGAAGAAGCGGCTTGTAAAAGTCAGGTAAAAACGGGCCGGGTCCCCGAACTTCTCCTGAGTGCCGGCCTCTCACCTGACGAGCCCGCCGGGTGCGGGCACAGTGTGGTGAAGGGCCAGGAAATGGATGGCCAGGGAGCAGGATGCACTTCACCCCATCCTCGAATTGTCTGGAGGCTGCGTTATGGAATGGATAACCCGAGTGATGGTGGTTCTGTTCGTGCGGTTGCTGGCCCGGGCCGAGCAGGTGACGCTCAATACCGGCGACCCGCTGCGCGATTCGGCGAAACCCCGGGTTTGAACCCGATCACATTTTTTTCCGGTGGGTGGAACCTTTTTCCCCGCCGGTGGACCAATCAGGTAAGCAAGATACGTTTTCTCCTCTTGTAACATCAGGCAACCCTCGGGGCGTTCAGTAAGACTGGCGCCCTTCTTTTTTGTCTGATGTCCGGCGAGAAGGGTTACTTCTTGGGTGCCGGCCCCGGCGGCATGGGAAAAGCGGTGATATTGTTGCCGCTGGACTCGATGATCTTGCCGACGCCTTCCTTTTCCACCTCATCGATACGGATCACCGCGTGCAGGGGAATAAAGGAACGCATCACATCGTTGAATTCCCGTTTCAGCTTTTCCTCCCCCGGGTCCACTACCAGGCTGGCCCGCTCTCCGAACAGAAAGTCTTCCACCTCGACAAAGCCGTAAAGGTCGCTTTGGTATATCTGTGAGGCATAGATCTCGTACACATGACCTTGATTGTGGAATATCACCCGATAGATTTGACGTCGTTTTGACATGGATGTGGTACAAGCTGTGTGTGGTAAAGGGGAGCGGAGTCTAGCACGATGAGGGAGGGCTCGTATCTGCCTGAAAGGCTTGATAAACCCTACCTTTCGGCTGGACTTTGGCCATCCGAATGACTAGAGTTGGCGCCCATATATGCAGTGGGGCAATTTGCCGCACCTGTGGCTATCCGGCGAAATTGATCATGCTGATTTCTAGCTGTTTGATTTTATTGGATTTTGCCACCCGTATGATCCCTATTGGTGGCCGCCCCCTTGGTCGCTGAGGTCTGCGGGTCAAGGCGTTGGCTGCGGCTCCACCGCATCATCCTGAAACTTCGCTTTCCAGGTGCCGGTGACGGCAAAGAACAAGCGTGCCCTACGAGGCCATGCTGGGGAAAACAGGGAGCAAACGCATGCAGTCAACTCTGTTCCACCGCGCGGCGGCGGGTCTGACGTCACTGATGATCAGTGGTATGACCTTCGCCAGCGACTGGACCGAACGTTCCGACCTCGACCTGCGACCGGGGGTGACCCAGGTCAGTCAGGATATTCAAGATCTTCACACCACCGTGCTCTGGATTGTGACCGTTATTGGTCTGCTGGTGTTTGGCCTGATCGTGTATTCCATGATCCGCCATCGCCGCGCCAAGAACCCCAATCCGGCCACCTTCCATGAGAATGTCTTTCTGGAAGTCCTCTGGACCGTGATTCCCTTCGTGATTCTGATCGCCATGGCGGTGCCTGCCACCCGGGTTCTGGTGCAGATCGACGACAGCGCAGAATCGGAACTGACGGTGAAGGTGACCGGCTACCGCTGGAAGTGGAGCTACGAGTACCTGACCTACGAAGACGACAACGACATTGGTGTGTCTTTCTTCTCCAACCTGGCGACTCCCCCGGAGCAGTACAACAACCCGGTGCTGTCCGGTGGTCTGTTCCCCTATGGCACCGCCAAAGAGCTGGTCGGCAAGGAAGCTCCCGAGAAAGATCACAACTACCAGCTGGAAGTGGATAACAAGCTGGTCATTCCGTCCGGCCAGAAAGTTCGCTTCCTGGTAACCTCCGACGACGTGATCCACTCTTTCTGGATCCCCGATTTCGGTGGCAAGAAAGACGCTATTCCCGGTTTCGTCAATGAAATGTGGGCCAAGGTTCCGGAAGGCAAGGAAGGCACTTACTACGGTCAGTGCGCCGAGCTTTGCGGCAAGAACCACGCTTTCATGCCGATCGCAGTGGAAGTGGTCAGCCAGGACGAATTCAAGACCTGGATTGCCGAAGAGAAAGAGAAAGCCGCCTCCGGCCCTGACCTGACCCCGTTCAGCGGTCTGGATCAGGCCATGGAAGAAGGCAAGCAGGTCTATGCCAGCGCCTGTGCACTGTGCCACGGCGCCAATGGTGAAGGTGGTATCGGTCTGCCGTTTGCGGGTACCGATTTCTCCACCAAGCCGGAGTACCTGAACGAACACATCGATGTGCTGGTTAATGGCCGTGCTGCCATGCCTGCATTCAAGGCTCAGCTGACTCCGCGCCAGATTGCCGCGGTAGTGACCTACGAGCGTAACGCATTCGGCAACGACACCGGCGACCTGATCCAGCCCGCCGACGTTAACGACCACGAATAAGGGAGGGGATAGCAATGTCTACTGCAGCTGCAACCCATGATGATCACCACGATCATCACCACGCCCCGACCGGCCTGAAACGTTGGCTGTTCAGCACCAACCACAAAGATATCGGTACTCTGTACCTGTGGTTCAGCTTCGCCATGTTCCTCGCTGGCGGCTTCATGGCCATGGTGATCCGTGCCGAGCTCCTCGAGCCCGGCATGCAGTTTGTCGATCCGGAATTCTTCAACCAGATGACCACCGTACACGGCCTGGTCATGGTGTTTGGTGCGGTAATGCCCGCCACGGTTGGCCTGGCCAACTGGATGATTCCCTTGATGATTGGTGCGCCGGATATGGCGCTGCCGCGGATGAATAACTGGTCCTTCTGGATCCTGCCTTTCGCCTTCGCGATCCTGATCGGTTCCGTGATCATGAGTGCCTTCGGTGATGGCAACCCCAGTGCGCCGAACTTCGGTTGGACTTTCTACGCTCCGCTGTCCACCAAATATGGCCCGGACTCCACGGACCTGTTCATCCTGTCCGTCCACATGATGGGTATCTCTTCCATCATGGGTGCCATCAACGTGGTCGTTACCGTCTTCAACATGCGTGCCCCCGGCATGACCCTGATGAAGATGCCGCTGTTCGTCTGGACCTGGTTGATCACCGCCTTCCTGCTGATCGCGGTTATCCCGGTACTGGCCGGTGCAGTCACCATGATGCTGACTGACCGTCACTTCGGCACCAGCTTCTTTGATGCCGCCGGTGGTGGTGATCCGGTCCTGTTCCAGCACATCTTCTGGTTCTTCGGGCACCCCGAGGTGTACATCATGATCCTGCCGAGCTTCGGTATCGTGTCAGCGATCATCCCGGCCTTTGCCCGCAAGCCGCTGTTCGGTTACGCCTCCATGGTGTATGCGACCGCGTCCATTGCGCTGCTGTCCTTCGTGGTCTGGGCCCACCATATGTTCACCGTGGGCATGCCGCTGGCCGGCACCCTGTTCTTCATGTACATGACCATGCTGATCTCCGTTCCCACCGGTGTGAAGGTGTTCAACTGGGTGGCCACCATGTGGCGCGGCTCCATGAGCTTCGAGCTGCCGATGAAGTGGGCCATCGCCTTTGTGGTGCTGTTTACCTGTGGCGGTCTGTCCGGCCTGATGCTGGCGATCACTCCGGTGGACTTCCAGTACCATGACACCTACTTCGTGGTGGCGCATTTCCACTATGTACTGGTGACCGGTGCGATCTTCTCCATCTTCGCTGCTGCCTACTACTGGCTGCCGAAGTGGTCCGGCGTGATGCCCAACAAGACCCTGGGTGAGCTGCACTTCTGGAACTCCCTGATTTCCGCCAACCTGCTGTTCTTCCCCATGCACTTCGTGGGTCTGGCCGGCATGCCGCGTCGTTACGCTGACTACGCGCTGCAGTTTGCGGACTACAACTTCTGGATTTCCATTGGTGGCTTCTGGTTCGGTCTGTCCCAGCTGCTGTTCCTTGCGGTCGCCGTGCTGTGCGCCATGAAGAAAGGCGAGAAAGCCCCGGCCAAGCCGTGGGATGGGGCCGAGGGTCTGGAATGGGAAGTGCCGTCTCCGGCGCCGTTCCACACCTACGACACCCCGCCGGTGGTCAAGTAAGTCCCGGATAACGGACAGGAGCGGGCACCATGAGTGAAAAACAGCTCAGCGTGGAAGAACGCAACCAGCGTACGCTGAAGAAGCTGTTGATCTGGGCGGTAGCCATGTTCGGCTTCGCCTTTCTCATGGTGCCGTTCTATAACGTTATTTGTGACATCACCGGTCTCAACGGCAAAACATCCAGTACGGCAGCCACCGATGTTCCCGAACAGGTGGTGGCTGACCGTACCGTGACCGTGGAATTCATTACCCAGAAAGGCGATGGTCTCACAGGAGAATTCACCTCCGAGACCAAGCGGGTCAAGGTACATCCGGGGGAAATCACCCTGGTGCATTTTTACGCCAGCAACCCGACATCAAAGGACATGATTACCCAGAGCATCCCTTCCGTGTCACCGGGGGAAGCTGCGCGCTACCTGCACAAGACCCAGTGTTTCTGCTTTGATCAGCAGACCCTGGCGGCTGGAGAGCGCAAGGACATGCCGATGATTTTCTATCTGGACCCGGAAATTCCCGGTCACATTAATCAATTCACTCTGTCCTATACGATCTTCGATGTGACAGAGCGGGTCGCCGGTAAAAATAACAGCGTGGCTGTGAACTGATAACAGCCGGTTGTAGAGGAGATTTTCGAATGGCTACTGAAAAGTATTACGTTCCCGAGAGCAGCCCGTGGCCGCTGACCGCGTCCATCGGCCTGTTCATGACCGCCATTGGCGGTGCCAAGTTCATTCAGCAGAGCACCATGGATACCATGGAGCCGAACTTCTTCGGCAAGCCGCTGTTCTTCATTGGTCTGGCCTGGTTGCTGCTGGTGATTGCCGCCTGGTGGCGCGACACCATCAAGGAATCCGTGGGCGGTCTGCACAGCAACCAGCTGGGCGGGTCCTATCGCCAGGGCATGCTGTGGTTCATCTTTTCCGAGGTGATGTTCTTTGCCGCCTTCTTTGGCGCCATGTTCTACACCCGCTGGTTGATCATTCCGTGGCTGTCCGGTGAAGGCTCCAACGCCATGACCCACGAACTGCTGTGGCCGGGTTTCCAGGCCATGTGGCCGCTGACTGTGACCCCGGACGGTACCACCACCACGCCCATGGGGGCCTGGGGTCTGCCGGCCATCAACACCGCCATCCTGCTGGTCAGCTCCATTACCCTGACCATTGCCCACCACGCTCTGCTGGAAAACCAGCGTGGCAAGCTGATCATCTTCCAGGCCATCACTGTGGTACTGGGTGTCATCTTCCTGGGTCTGCAGGGCCTGGAATATGTGCACGCCTATGACATGGGTCTGACGCTGGATGCAGGCATCTACGGCAGCCTGTTCTTCCTGCTCACCGGCTTCCACGGTGCCCACGTGACCATCGGGACCATCTTCCTGTTTATCACTCTGATCCGTGTTATCAAGGGTCACTTCAGCCCGGATAACTGCTTTGCCTGGGAAGCGGGTGCCTGGTACTGGCACTTTGTGGACGTGGTCTGGCTGTTCCTGTTCGTGACCGTTTACTGGTTGTAAGCAGGCGGCAGCACGCTTCACGCTGCAGGCAACACCAAAAAAGCCGCGCTCCGAGAGGAGCGCGGCTTTTTTTGTTTTGATCTGCATGGTGTGAGCAACGCCCCGGCGAAGGGCCGTTATCGAGGCGCCATTGTGAATGGCGTTGGAAAGAGAGTAGAGATGACCGCGTTGGAGCCTTGCTTGCAAGGCGAAAGGCTATCCTTTTTCACAAAGCCAGCCAAGACTCGCCTTGCAAGCAAGGCTCCAACAGAAAGGGAAGATCAGTCTGAGAGTACGCGGCTCAGCCACTGCCCGATATCGCGGATCTGTTCCAGGCAGACCATGTGCTCCATGGGATAGGTCAGGTATTCCGGCGCGAAGCCCATAGTGGTCAAGGTGTCTGCGGCGCGACGACCCAGCACTTCCGGGACCATCGGGTCCTGGCTGCCGTGGCAGATCATGACGGGCAGGGACGCATTGGCAGCAGACGGTGTGACCGGCATGGCCATATAGGTGGACAGGGTCAGCAGCCCGGCCAGCTTCTGCGGGTAGCGCAATGCAGCCTGGTAGGCAACGGCACCGCCCTGGGAGAAACCGGCGATGACGATCCGATGGGCGGGAATGCCGCGCTGGATTTCCCGTTCGATCAGAGCGTCTACGGCATCGGCGGACGCCAACACGCCGGCCTCGTCCACCTTGCGGTCGATATCCATGGCCAGAATGTCGTACCAGGCGGGCATTACCATGCCGCCGTTAACGGTGACGGGAATGTCCGGCGCATGGGGAAAGACAAAGCGTACCGGCAATCCAGCGGGCAACTGCAACTCCGGCACGATGGGCTCGAAATCGTGGCCACTGGCCCCAAGGCCATGCAGCCAGATCACGGTAGCCGTGGCGTCGCCGGCCGGCTCGATTTCCACACACTTCAACAGTTCGCTCATGCTTTGTCCTTTGGGGTTTGTGCAGATGGGAAGGCAGTGGCGAGTGACGAGTTGCGAGGAGCGAAAGGCAAACCCCGGCAGCCATCAAGGTTTTCGCTACTCGTCCCTCGCAACTCGCTCCTCGTTTTTTAGGCCCCGCCGGCCACAATCACGCGCACGGCTTCCAGCTGACAGCGGGCTTCGCCGAGTACTTTTTCCAGCGCCTCAGTCTGGGCTTCCAGCGCCTGGATCTCCTCATCGCGCACCGCCGGGTTCTTGGCTTGCAGGGCTTTCAGACGGGCCAGTTCATGGGCCTGTTCCCGGCGCATTTTTTCCAGGGCATCGTCGATGGTGCCGCGGGCCTCTTCGACGGCGCGGGCTTCATCGGCCTTGAGCAGTTTGTCCAGCAGCGGTTTCTGGCTGCCGACAATCTTGCGGCTCAGTGGCTTGTCCATCTTGTGGCATTGCTGGCTCAGGCCCTCGTGGCTGATCGCCTGGCTGATGTTCTTGCCGTTGGCATCCAGCAAGTGGCGAATCACCGTGGTGGGCAGGAAGCGGTCCGCCTGCAGGTATTTGGGGGCCACCGCATCGATGGTGTAGATGGCCTCGATCAGCAGGGTGCCGGCATTGATCTTGGGGTTTTTGAGCAGACTCACGGCAGCCTTGCCACGGTGTTCGGTAAGCAGCATGTCCAGGCTGCCGGTGACCATGGGATGCTCCCAGGTAAGGAACTGCATGTCATCCCGGGCCAGGGCGGTGGCTCGGTTGTCGGTCATGGTTACGCCTTCCTCCGGCAGCCCCGGGAAGGCATCGCGCATATGCGGGCCGGGTTTGAGGATCACGGCGGTGTCGGAATGATCTTCCTGATCCACACCGTAGCGATCGAAGACCCGCTGCATGAAGGGCAGGGGGCTGTCGTTATCGGAGTCGGCGAGGGCCTGTTTCAGTTGTTCGGCCCGATCGTTGTCGAAGGAACTCAGCTCCAGCAACCGGTCGCGGCCGGTTTCCATCAGGGTATGCAGTTCATCGGCAATGGTGCGGGTCTCCGACACCAGGGCATCAATGGCGGTGTATTCCGGGTCGCCACACAGCAGCGGTTCCAGGGCATCGCGGCTACGCAGGTAGATGTCGTGGCCGGCCGGGTTGGTGTGCTCGAAGGCATTCATGCCTTCGTGGTACCAGCGGAACAGCACTTCCTGGGCGTGGGCCTCAAAGTAGGGCACATGGATCTGGATGTCTTCAGTCTGGCCGATACGGTCCAGCCGGCCGATGCGCTGTTCCAGCAGGTCCGGATTCAGCGGCAGGTCCAGCAGCACCAGATGGTGGGCAAACTGGAAGTTCCGGCCTTCGGAGCCGATCTCGGAACAGATCAGCGCCTGGGCACCATCCACATCATCGGCGAAGAAGGCGGCAGCCCGGTCCCGCTCGATCAGGTCCATGTCCTCATGGAACATGGCCACGTTCATGCCCAGCTTGTAGTTGCAGTGGGCATGCAGATCGGTGGCGGTATGGCGGTTGGCACAGATCACCAGCACCTTGTCTTTGCGGTGTTCCTTGAAGAACTTTTCCAGCCAACTGACCCGAGGGTCCAGGGTGCACCAGCGGTCGTCGTGGAACAGGGTTTCCGGGTGCAGATGGCCTTCCCGTTCCTCGTCGCTGTCGTACTGGTATTCCTCCGGCAGCGGTAACGGAATGCCGTGCACGTGGCGGGTCGGGAAGCCGGCAATGTTATGACGGGTGTTGCGGAACATGACCCGGCCGGGGCCCGAGCGGTCCAGCAGTTCGGCCAGAATTGCCTCACGCTGGTCTTCACTGATGGTCATGTCCGGCAGCAGGCGGGCTGCCTCGGCCTTCAGGTCAGCGGACCAGCTGTCCTCGTCATGGAGCTTGCCGGCCAGGCTGGCGATTTCCTGGTAGTGGGTCTGTTCCTCGCGGAAGGCCTCCAGGCTGGGGTAGCGATCCGGGTCCAGCAGGCGCAGCCGCGCATAGTGGCTTTCCAGGCCGAGTTGTTCCGGGGTGGCGGTGAGCAGTAGCAGGCCATGGGCCTGGCGGGCAATGGTCTCTACCCGCTGGTAATCGTCGCTGGGGGCGTCTGGCGCCCATTCCAGGTGGTGGGCTTCGTCCACCACCAGCAGGTCCCAGTCGGCAGCCGCCAGCTGGTCGATATCGCACTCGGCGAGAAAATCAGTGCTGCACAGGATCAGCTGTTCACTGAGAAAGGGGTTGTCCCAGGTCTGCTCTACGGCCTCGTCGGTGTCATCGCCCCCGTCGTTTTCTGCGGCGGCTTTTTCCTCTTCGATAATCTGCGCCAGCATATCCTTGATGCTGGTTTGCGGCTGCAGCGCGTTAAGCCGCTCCGCATCGAAAATGGAAAAGTGCAGATTGAAACGACGCACCATTTCCACAAACCACTGGTGCACCAGCGGTGAAGGCACCACCACCAGTACCCGCTTGGCACGGCCGCTGAGCAATTGCTGATGGAGAATCAGACCGGCTTCGATGGTCTTGCCCAGGCCCACTTCATCGGCGAGCAGTACCCGGGGAGCGAAGCGGTTGGCCACCTGGTCAGCAATGTAGAGCTGATGGCCGATCAGGTCGATGCGCGGGCCACGCAGGCCCTTGATGGTGGACTGCTGTTGTTGGCAGTGAGCGTTCAGCGCATCCACCCGCAGTTCGAACCAGCGGTTGGAGGACAGCTGGTTGGACAGCAGACGATCCAAGGCGGTAGTCAGGCGCAGTTTGTGGCCCAGGTGGGTTTCCGGCACCGGCTGCACGTCTTCTGGCTGGCCCAGTGGGTGGGCCATGTAGACCTTGAGCCCGTTGAGTTCGTTGACCTCGGTCACCACCAGCTCCAGCTCGTCGGCGGTGCGGATGGTATCGCCGGTGCTGAAGATGACCCGCGACAGGGGCGCGTTGTTGATGGCGTAGGTACGCTCCTCTTCTACCGCCGGGTAGCCCACGGTGACCAGTCGGTAATCCAATTCCTTGATGATGCCGAGGCCCAGTTCGGTTTCGGATTCGCTCAGCCAGCGCTGGCCGGGGGTAAAATCAGTCATTATCACTGCCGGTTGATTCTCGGGGGGCGAATTATACGGGTTTGCGCCTGCCCCTTCGATGGGGTTATTGAATCTGCTTGCGAAACCAGCGTCGGGTGGCGTCATCGGCGGGGAAAAAGTGCTCGATACACAGCTCTTCCATCACCACATCCAGAGCGGTGCCGAAACTGGCCAGGGTGGAGAAACTGCGCAGGCGTTGCCCGGCCAGGTGGATATCCAGAGCCAGCATGGGCTCGTTGCGGTCGCTCGGCGGGTCCCGGTGGAGCAGGGTCTCCACATCCGCTAGTGCTCCGAGGCGTTCCAGCAGGCGGGTCAGCGCCGGGGTCGGACGGGCTTGCTGGTCCCGATGCAGGCGCCGTAACAGAACGCTTGCCACTTCTTCCCAGTTGGCCAGAAAAGGCCGGTAACCCTGGGGGTGAAACACCAGCTCCACCACATTGGTGGTCTGCGGGAAGGGGCCACGCTCCTGCATCATCATGGCCATCAGCTGTTGCTGTGCCTGATTGGCCATCAACACGTTCCACTGGGCATCCAGCACCACGGCAGGGAAAGGATTGTGATTGACCAGCATGACCTCCAGCGCCTGGCGCACCGGTGCCATGGACTCGCTGTCCAGATCGGTTTCACTGAAGGCCGGGGCATAACCGGCGGACAGCAGCAGCCGATTGGTGTCCCGGCAGCTCAACTCCAGCTCCATGGCCAGACGTTTGAGCATCTGCGAGCTGGCCTGGCTACGGCCGGTCTCGATAAAACTCAGATGTCGACTGGAAACGTCCGCACGCAGAGCCAGATCCAGTTGGCTCAGGCGCCGTGTCTTGCGCAGTTCAGCGAGTATCTGTCCGGTCTGCATGGGCTCTCCTGGAGCGGGGTTGTCCGAGTGCCGGGTAAGCATGCAAGAGCGTGGCAGGCTTCACCATTACCTCTGAGGTAATTGTTCCTCTTCCCTGATCAGGGAAATCTGAATGTACCACTTAATCAAATCGGAGGTGCATCATGCCTTGGACGTCTCTTAAATCTGCTCTGCTGTTCAATGCCCTGTGTTCTACCATTTTGGGAGTGATTCTGCTGTTTTACCCCAGTGCCGTGGCGGCGCTGATGGGTGAGTTCAATCCGCTGATCCTGATGGTACTTGGCGCTGGGCTGCTGCTGTTTGCCGCCGATGTGGCCTGGGCGGCTACCCGCAAGCCGATTTCTCAGCTCCTGGCCAAAATGATCACTACAGCGGATGCTGCCTGGGTGGTGGCCACCCCGGTGGCCATGATCGTGGCCGCTCCCTGGCTGTCCTTTTGGGGCCAGATCCTGCTGCTGGATGTGGCGTTACTGGTGGCGTTTTGTGCGCTATGCCAGCGGCGGGGCCTGCAACGTCAACAACTGGCCTGAGCGAGTGCCGGGGCCTGGCAGGGGCTCCGGTTTCTTTATCAAGGAAATGACATCTCTCGCCATGGGCTGCTGACGCGTTGAACGGGAAATTACGCTATCCTCGGTGGATCGTTATCAAGATGTGCTGTGGTCATGGGCGATATTCTGCCGTTCAAGAAACCGGAAAAGAAAACCCCGCGCAAAGGCATGTGTCAGCATGGCTTTCATAAATGGGTGGTGTGCAAGGACAAGCAGTTCGATGTGAAGCAGGGAAAGCTGGTGACGGTGTATCGCTGCGAGCGCTGCGGCAAACAGAAAGTGAAGGCCCACTAGCTGCGTGTTGAAGAGCCAGTTTCACGCTGAACATGCAACGGGCACTTCGACAGCCTGCAAGGACATTTCATGCTGAAGATGAAAACACAGTGCGAGACCTGCCAGCGTCTCTTGTCGGCCCAGGCAGAAGCCTATATCTGCTCCTACGAATGCACCTACTGCGTGGACTGTTGCACCGTCCATGCGAGCCGTTGCCCCAATTGTCAGGGGGAGCTGGTGCGTCGCCCCCGCCGTCAGGAGGCCAGCAATGAGAGCGGCTGAATCCGTCTCCCTGCCTGCCGGTGCCGGTTATAGGCTTCCCTTGCAGTGGTTTGCCGCCGAGGCTGCTGCTGCCACGGTGGTGGTGATGCCGGCGTTGGGGATGGGGGCACGGTTCTATCAGCCCCTGGCTTTGGCGATGCAGGACAAGGGCATTAATGTGGCTCTGCTGGAACAGCGCGGCCACGGCGACAGTCCATGGCGTGCATCGCGCCGTTGTGACTGGGGGTTTCGAGAGACCCTGATCAATGAAATCCCCGCCGCCCTGGAATGGCTGACGGCCACCGCGCCGCATCAACCAGTTTATCTGATGGGCCACTCCCTGGGCGGGCACTATGCCGCCATGGCGGCAGGGCTCTATCCTCAACAGGTGAATGGGGTGATTCTGGCTGCCTGCGGCAGTCCCTGGGTGGGAGGCTTCACCGGTGACACTGCACGGAAGTTAAAATGGCTCTGCAGACTGATTCCGCCGGCCTGTGCGTTGCTCGGCTATTACCCCGGAAAGCAGTTGGGTTTTGGGGGCCGTGAGGCCCGGACGCTGATGACTGACTGGCTGGCCGTGGCAAAAACCAACCGCTATCAGGCCAGTGGTCTGAGCCAGGACCTGGACAGTGGCATCGCCGCCTATACCGGTCCGCTGCTTTGCCTGCGCATGCAGGATGATGCCTATGCGCCCCGGGAATCGGTTCACGCGGTCAGCGACAAATTCATTCAGGCCGAGGTGGAACATCGTGTCCTCAATGCCCAAGTATTGGGTGACAAGGCGGACCACTTCCGCTGGGCGCGCAAACCTGAAGCGGTCACGCAGACCATAGCGACCTGGTTGGATAATCTCTGAAAAAGCGCAAAGGCCTGGCTGGAGGGTCCCCTCTCCCTTGAGGGGAGAGGGACAGGGAGAGGGTGAGAGGCACCAAGGCTGGCCCATCGCTCCAGCCTTGTTCCTGTCGGTTCAGTCCAGCACCATGATCGCCTGGCCGGCATTGATCTGCTGACCTTCCTGGCGGTTGATGGCAACCACCTTGCCGCTTTCCGGGGCGCTGATCTCGATTTCCATTTTCATGGATTCCAGTACGGCTACCACGTCGCCTTCGTTCACGGCGTCCCCTTCGCTCACGTTCAGTTTCCAGATGTTGCCGGCCACCGGGGACTCCACCGGGGTGCCGGCCACCTCTTCGGTGACGTTGTCTGCATCCAGATCCTGTGCGGACTGGAAGTGGATCTGGCCGCTCTCCACCCAGCGTTGCAGTTCTTCATCAAAGGCCCGGTTACGTGCTTCGGTGAATTGGGTAATGTCCTGCTGGTTGTCATCCAGAAAACGCTGATACTCGCTCAACTTGAAGGTGGTTTCTTCCACCTTGATGGGATAGTCCCCTTTGGGGAAATCCCGGCGGATCTGGTTGAGCTCTTCGTGGCTGACTTCATAGAAGCGAATCTGGTCGAAGAAGCGCAGCAGCCAGGGTTTGTCGAAGGCCCCGGTTTTTCGGTAACGGTTCCACATCTGCAGGGTGCGGCCCACGAACTGGTACCCCCCGGGACCTTCCATGCCGTACACGCACAGGTAGGCGCCGCCAATGCCCACGGAGTTTTCCGCGGTCCAGGTGCGGGCCGGGTTGTACTTGGTGGTGACCAGCCGGTGACGCGGATCGTAGGGCGTGGCCACCGGCGCACCCAGATACACATCGCCCAGCCCCATGACCACATAGCTGGCGCTGAACAGGATCTCTTTTACCTCATCGATGCTGTCCAGGCCGTTGATGCGGCGGATGAATTCCAGGTTGGAGGGGCACCAGGGGGCATCCTTGCGCACTGACTGCATGTATTTCTCGATGGCCTGGTGGCAGGCCTGGTCATCCCAGCTCAGCGGGATATGTACGATCCGGGAGGGCACCTCCAGATCATCCTGTTGTTGCAGGGCCCGTTCGGCTTCTGCCAGCGTTTTCAGCAGGGTGTGACGGGGCAAGCGTTGCGGATCGAAATGCACCTGCAAGGAACGGATGCCCGGGGTCAGCTCAATCACGCCGTTGAGATTCTGTTCTTCCAGCCACAACATCAACGCATCCGCCCGGAAGCGTAAACGCAAGTCCAGCACCAGCGGGCCGTATTCCACCAGCAGGTAGCGATCACCGGCGGCGCGGTAGATCACATCCACGCCCACTTCCTGCTCTGACAATGTATTGAGGATCGGCGAGGTGATGGGCGCACTTTCTACCTGTTTTTTCGGCTCACTGAGTGAAGACAGGCAGGCGTCCTGTTCAGCCGCCAGGGCGTCCGCATCTCCCAGGCTGATGGACTGGAAGCGCAGGGTGTCGCCGGCCTTCAGCTGACCCAGCTTCCAGCGGTCGGCCATGACCACCGTGGCGGGGCAGACAAAGCCACCCAGTGACGGTCCGTCCGGGCCCAGGATCACCGGCATGTCACCGGTGAAATCCACCGTGCCCACGGCGTAGGCGTTGTCATGAATATTGGACGGGTGCATGCCCGCTTCACCACCGTCACTGCGCGCCCATTCGGGTTTTGGGCCCACCAGACGAATACCGGTGCGGCTGGAGTTGTAGTGCACCTGCCAGTCGGTGGCGAAGAACATGGCCATGTCGTCGTCGGTGAAAAAATCCGGCGCGCCATGGGGGCCGTAGATCACTCGCAGGGTCCACTGTTTG
This sequence comes from Alcanivorax sp. DSM 26293, assembly GCF_900107995.1. Taxonomy (GTDB): domain Bacteria; phylum Pseudomonadota; class Gammaproteobacteria; order Pseudomonadales; family Alcanivoracaceae; genus Alcanivorax. The sequence continues at coordinate 286,434 of NZ_FNUM01000005.1, forward strand.
CCCAGCCTGGGTTTGAGACTTTCCGGGATCGTCACCTTGCTGGCGGCGCCGCTATCTTCAGAAAAGTGCAGCACATCCCCGGTGCGCAGGGCACGACCGCCGTGGCCGCCAAACTGGCCCAGGGTAAAGGTGCTGCGTGAGTCCAGGTACGGAGTGCACTGGATGCCACCGGCGATGGACAGATAGGCCCGGGCGCCTTCGCCGCTGACCTTGCCCAGTTTCAGTACCTGGCCAGGTTTTACGGCAAAGGCCTGGTAAGTTTTCAGCGACATGCCATCCAGGGTGGCCTGCATGTCCGCACCGGTGAGGGCAATACGGGTGGCCTGATTGAATTTCAGGGTCGGGCCGTTAAGGGTGAATTCCAGTCCGGCGGCATTCTCATCATTGCCCAGCAGACGATTACCGAGACGGAAGCTGAGGCTGTCGAAGGGGCCGGACGGTGGCACGCCCACCGGCCAGTAGCCGCTGCGACCCGGGTAGTCCTGCACCGTGGTCATGGTGCCGCCGGCCAGTACATCCAGGGTAAAGGGGGCGTAGCTGAAAGCATTCAGGTAGCGGGTGGTCATGCGGCCTTCTGCGAACACCGGGTCGGCGAGGATGGCGCGGACATAGTCCCGGTTGGTTTCGATGCCTTCCAGGGTGATGCTGTCCAGCGTGTCGCTGAGTGCGGCCAGGGCGCTGTCACGATCCCCTTCGTGGATGATCACCTTGGCCAGCATGGGATCGAACAGGGGAGAGACGTTGAGGCCGGCTTCCACCCAGTGATCGATACGCAGTGCATTGCCATCCGCCTGCGGAAACTCCACGGCAGTGAGCAGGCCGGCGCTGGGCTGGAAATCCTTGTTGGGATCTTCCGCATACACCCGTGCCTGAATCGAGTGGCCGTCAGGATGAAAGGGGCCGAGGGAATCCAGTGGTGGCAGATCACCGGCGGCCAGCTTGACCATCCACTCCACCAGATCCACGCCGAAGACCTGTTCGGTGACACCGTGTTCCACCTGCAGGCGGGTGTTCACTTCCAGAAAATAAAACGCGTTGGAACCCTGGTCGAGAATGAATTCCACGGTGCCGGCATTGCGGTACTGCACCGCTTCCATCAGGGCCCGGGCGGTGTCCTGCAGTTCGCTGCGGACTTCATCCGGCAGATTGGGCGCGGGGGTTTCTTCCAGCACTTTCTGATGGCGGCGCTGGGCGGAACAGTCTCGCTCGCCCAGGGTGATGGCCCGGCCCATGCCATCGCCGAACACTTGCACTTCGATATGGCGGGCGCGGGCGATGTATTTTTCGATAAAGACGCCGTCATTGGAAAAGTTGTTGGCACTGAGGCGGCGCACGCTGTCCCAGGCCTTGTCGAGACTGTCCGCGCTTTCGCAGATCTGCATACCGATACCGCCACCGCCGGCGGTGCTTTTCAACATCACCGGATAGCCAATCTCTTCAGCCGCTTTCAGGGCCGCATTCTTGTCGATAAGCAAGTCGGTGCCGGGCAACAGGGGTACGCCGGTTTTTTGTGCCAGTGTCCGGGCGGTGTGTTTGAGACCAAAGGTATCCATCTGCTCCGGCGTGGGGCCGATAAAGGCAATGCCACGGGCCTCACAACCTTTCACAAAATCCGGGTTTTCACTGAGGAAACCATAGCCGGGGTGGACGGCATCCACGCCGTGCTGTTCCATCAGCGCAAACAGTTTGTCCTGGTTCAGGTAGGTCTCGCGAGCGCTTCCCTCGCCAAGACAGTAAGCCTCATCGGCCTGGCTCACATGCAGGGAATCCCGATCCGCTTCGGCAAAGACGGCAACGGCTTTCACGCCTAGGGTCTTGAGGGTGCGGGTGACACGGGTGGCGATGGCGCCGCGATTGGCAATCAGAACCTTGTTGAACATGGCATTGTCTCTTCGACAGGCGACGGGTCGTCCCGTCGATTCACACCTTGGCCGCCGAGGTCGTCCCCGGGGAAATTGATCGGTACTCAGTCGTTCCAGATCAGGACTTCAATGGGTGTCGGGTTATAGCCGTTGCAGGGGTTGTTCAGCTGCGGGCAGTTGGAAATCAGGATCACCGTATCCATACGGGCGATCAGTTCCACATACTTGCCCGGTGCAGAAATGCCGTCTTCAAAGGTGAGTCCTCCGTCGGCAGTCACCGGCACATTCATGAAGAAATTGATGTTGTGGGTGATGTCCTGCTTGGCCAGATGGAATTCCGGGTGTTCGTTCACGGCCAGCATCCAGCTGTCGCGACAGGCATGCATGCAGCGCTTTTCCAGGTCGTAGCGGACAGTGTTGCTTTCCGTGGCACAGGCGCCGCCCAGGGTGTCATGACGACCGCAGGTGTCGGCGACAATCTCCAACAGCGGATTCATGCGGTTGCTCATTAGTGTAGTGCCGGCGGTGAGGTACACATTGCCCTGTTCACGGATGGTGTCCATGGCGCTATATCGCTCGGCGGGATCCTCGGCGCTGTAGAACAGGGTGTCGGCGGCCTGGTTACCTTCCAGGTCCAGCAGACGCACGGTCTGACCCTTCTTGATGGTGCGGATAAAATAATCACCGGCAGCCACCACTTCACGGAAGCAGGCCTGTTCCGGTTGTCGTGTGCTTTCCTTGATCATGGTCAGCTCCTTATAAACCCAGATGATAGAGGCGGTTGTTTTCAAAGGCGCGACCGTTTTCCGGACGGAAGTTCTTGCAATAGTCATCGTCAGCAACCGGATCGGCTTTCCGCATCTCAATCTGTACCGGTTTCATCGGGTATTCCTCTGACGGATTCAGCGGATGTGGACAGGTGTGGAGAATCACCAGGGTGTCCATCTCAAAGCGAAGAGTGATGCTGGCGCCGGGCGTTGCCGCAGATGCATCGAACACCAGGTTGCCGTCGTCATCGGTGGTCACTCTGGAGAACAGGTTCAGGTTGGCGGCCATGTCCCGTTCGGTGAGGCCGTATTTGGCCAGCTCGGTAAGAAAGCTGTGCTCGCCGCTCAGCGTCCACTGGTTGTGGCAATCCTGGTAGGAGCGCACCGCATATTTTTCCTTCAGGGTTTTCTCGCTGAGGGTGCCGCATACGGTGTCATGCCAACCAAAATCGTCTTCCACGATAGAGGCGAACACCCGGCCCATGTCCGAGTACAGGCAGTGGCCTTTACTCAGCTTGAAGGTGTGCTGGCCCTTGAGACTGTCCGGGGCGTTATAGCGTTCCAGCAGCATTTCCGGGTTGTACATCAGCACCGACAGGTTGGCGCCGCCTTCCTTGTCGGTAAAACGCAGCTGCATGCCGCGTCGTACCCGCAGCGACCAGTGGGCGCTGCCAGGCAGGAGGGTGGTGTAAAGGCTTTCGTTCATGGCGAAGTCCTAGTTGTCACAGGATGTTGTTAAGAACGCGGCTGGTCTCGCCCACGTTCTGGTTGATATTGCTCAGGGTGCCGCTGGCGCAGTCCCCTACCGGCAGGTCATAGGTAACCTTGGCGCCATAGGCATTCGGTGCCTGCGGGTCCAGCCGGGGCTTGTCAAACACCCACAGGCGAGTGCCAAGGTAGAACCCCTCGGTGATATCGTGGGTGATCATGAATACGGTCAGGTTCTGCTCTTTCCACAGGCTCAGCACCAGTTTGTGCATGTCCGCCCGAATACCCGGATCCAGGGCACCGAAGGGTTCATCCAGTAGAAGGATACGGGGACGTTTGATCAGTGCCTGGGCCAGCGCCAGGCGTTGCTGCATGCCGCCGGACAATTCATGGGGATACTTATCGGCAGCGTGATCCAGCCCCACGGATTCCAGCATTTGCAGTGCGGCCTGGCGGAGCTGTTTGCGTTTCTTGCCCATGCTGATGCCCAGCCAGCGGCTGGCTTGCAGTTCGCCACCCAGCATCACGTTTTCCAGTGCGGTCAGGTGGTTGAGCACCGAGTAGCGCTGAAACACGATGCCGCGGCTTTCATCCGGCTCGCTGGGCAGGGGCTTTCCATCCAGCAACAGCTCACCGCGGCTGGGCGCCTCGGTGCCCAGCAGCATTTTCAGGAAGGTGGTCTTGCCGCACCCGGAGGCGCCGACAACGGTGACGAATTCGCCTTCCCGCACAGTGGCATTGAGCCGTTCCAGCACCACCTGATCGCCATACTCCTTCCACAGGTTTTTCATTTCGATAATGGCCATGGTCAGTGTCCTTGCTGATGGAACCAGGGGTAGCGCCATTGCGAATAGCGACGCAGCAGGAAGTCGATGGCAAACGCCAGCAGGGTGATCCACACCACATAGGGCAGAATCACATCCATGGCCAGATAGCGCCGCACCAGGAAGATGCGATAACCCAGCCCTTCGGTGGCGGCGATAGCCTCGGCGGCGATCAGGAACAGCCAGGCCGGGCCCAGCGACAGCCGTACGGCACCGATCAACCGTGGCATCAGCTGGGGCCAGACCAGCCGGGTGATGATCTGCCAGGTATTGGCGCCCAGGGTTTGTAACTTGATGATCTGCTCGTTGGGGATTTCCAGGGCACGCTGTTGCAGATCACGAATCAGAAACGGGGTAATACCGATGATGATGAGCATCACCTTGGCCAATTCCCCCAGGCCAAAAATAATAAATAGCACTGGCAGGATCGCCATGGGTGGCACCAATGACAAACCGGTAACCAGGGGGGACAGAGTGGAGCGGATATAGGGAATGGTGCCATTGCCGATCCCCACCACCAGGGCAATCAGGGCACTGATGGCCACGCCGATGCCCAGCCGTTGCAGGCTTGCCAGGGTGTCGTTAAGCAACAGATAGTCGCCGCTGCGTTTGCTGGGTTCGAATGCCATGCGCTGGATGGCATCCACAAAACTGCCCAGCGCCGGCAGCAATTTGTCATTGGGGTTTGCCGTCAGACGCGCATCGGAGGCCACCATATAGACAATCAGCAACAGCACGAAAGGCAGCAGACCCAATGCCCAGGTGCCCACGCGTCCCGGTTGACGGTTGATCAGTTTTTTCATGGCAATTCCCGGTGATGGTTGAAGCGTCAGACGCCTTGATCCGGCGTCTGACGGTTTTTCTCTACAGCGTTCCTTCCGCTGCCATTGCCATGTAATCCGGGATAAAGCGCAGCTTCACATTGCTGTCGCTGCCGTAGATGCCTGCGGGCGTTTCAATGCCCACAAAGCCGGCGTCAGGGGCGCCTTCGCCCAGTAGCCCATGCTGGAAGGAAAATTCCGCCACTTTCTGCATGGTGTCTTTCAGCTCCGGGCTGTTGACGAAGGCCACGGCCTCGGCGGGCTGATAGAACATGCGGGTGGATTCCAGTTGCGCTTCATAGCCGGCCAGGTCAGTGCCGGAGGCGTTGGCCATGAAGGTCCGGGCGGCCTTGCCGGCCTCATCATCGGCGGACATGGTGGCCATGATTTCGTACCAGGCGCCGGTGAGTGCCTTGCCGAATTCCGGGTTGGCTTTCAGGGTGTCGGTGTTGACCACCATCAGGTCGATGATTTCACCGGGGATCTGCGCCGAGTCGAACACCTTGTGGCTGTCCGGCATGGCGGTGATTTCGCTGAGCAACGGGTTCCAGGTGGCCACGGCAGTGACACCTTTGGTGGTGAAGGCGGAAACCAGATCCGCATCCGAGGTATTCACCACGGTCAGGTCGCGCTCAGTCAGCCCCACGGTTTCCAGTGCCCGCGCCAGCAGGTAGTGGGAAACGGACAGTTCCACCAGGTTCACCTGCTGCCCCTTGATGTCGGCCAGCTTGTCGGTGCCTTTAAGGACCACGCCGTCGTTACCGTTGGAGAAGTCACCCACGATCAGGGCGGTGGAATCCACGCCGCCGGCGGCGGGAATGGTCAGCGCGTCCATGTTGGTCATGGCGCAGCCGTCATAGGCGCCAGCGGTGTACTGGTTGATGGATTCCACGTAGTCGTTGATCTGCACCACGTCGATTTCGATGTCGTACTTGTCGGCCCATTTGTCGACGATCTTCTGTTGGGCGCCATAATCCCAGGGCATCCAGCCCACATAGATGGACCAGCAGATGCTGAAGGAGTCTTTGGCCAGTGCGGTCACCGGCATGAGGGAAGTGAACAGGGCAATTGCTGCAACGGCAGCGGTCTTGCGTACGGAAAGGGTCATCTCGGACCTCCTTGGCTACGGACGATGAGGAATCCAATGACAACGTGGTCATCGTGTCCTCCCGGGCTTTTGTCCCGCCGTGTAACCTTCAGCCGCGAATCATGCCAACGACTGCAAGAAGGTCGACTGCTCTCGGACCAGGCATCGGCTGCGCTATCTGTCGGCGCAGGCGACCGGAACCCTAGCGGTCTATTGGTTCAAATTGTGTTGAGTTGGAAGCCTCTGAATGACTGGGCATGCAAGGAGTCATTGAGAAGCTTCCTAATGGCAACGTGGCCATTCGATTCCTCTCTTTGAAACGAAGCAAAGGGGATGCCAAGTGGTGATAGTAAGAAAAATCAGTAGGTTGGCGCAGAGGGAAAACGAATCGGGAAGAAAGGTGGGCAGTGACGGGGCATTGCCAGCAGCAATGCCCCCAACTGGTGCGGTTATTCCGCGTGGGGTTGATGTTCGATGAAATCCACCAGCGCCTGCCAGCTCACCTGGTCCGCATGGGCATCGTAGCCCACCGGCATGTCAAAGCGTTCCGCCACCGCATCCGCCTTCGGATTGGTGAAACTGTGTTTGACGCCGGGGAAGCTGAGCAGCTGGAAATCGGCACCGGCCTCGGTCATTTCCTTGACGAAGCCGGTGACCTGTTCGGCGGGAACCATCGGGTCGGCCTGGCCGGTCGCCGCCAGAATACGCGCCTTGATGTCACCTGGCTGGGCGGGTGTGTCGGTACCCAAAGTGCCATGGAAGCTGGCTACACCGGCCAGATCGGTCCCCATGCGGGCCTGGTTCAGGACCACGCCACCGCCGAAGCAATAGCCAATGGCGAACAGGCGACCGGCTTCTACCTGTTGCTGTTTCAGCATCATCTTGCGGGCGGCTTCGAAACGGGCATTCATCTTCTCCGGCTCGGCCATGGCAGATTTCATGAAGGCTTCCGCATCCTTCGGGTGAGTGGCCACCTTGCCGGTGCCATACATGTCCACCGCCAGGGCGGTATATCCGGCCCGGGCCAGCATACGGGCACGGTCGCGGGCATAGTCGTTCAGCCCCCACCATTCGTGGATCACGATCACCCCCGGGCCGGGTTTTTTCTGTTTGTCATTCAGGTACATGATGCCGGTGCCGAGATCGTCGGGCAGGGTGACACGGGTTTCAATGATGTCGCTGAATACGGTTTGACTCATCATAAACAGGGATACCATCAGCAGCAGTCGTTTCATTGCAGGTCCATCGTGGTAGTGGGTTGGGGCGCCTCTCGATCACCGATTGCGAAGGCGGGCTTGCAGGATATTCGGAGACTTCCTAGTCGTGCCATACCCAGCGTAGCGGTTCACCGAAATCGTCGTAGATCAGCTTGCGGCTGGGGCGTGGGGTCAGCCGTTGGCGGCGAGGTTTGTGCTTGCGCGCATCAATAGCCGCAGCCACCTGGCTCAGATCCGTGCGTTCGGGCTGTCGTGGGCCGTTGAACAGGACAGTCTGGTGTCCCTTGCTGTGGACAGGATCCGTGCCACTCACGCCACGGGGGATCTCCTTGATCTTTCCGCCCTTGGACAGATAGCGCTCCATGTCGCGCTCAAGCTGGTGGCGTTGCTGTTCTTTGCTGCTGCGAACCTTCACAGGACTCACCGCCGGATAATAATGGGTGACCATTCACAATATCAGCCTCTGGGGGAGGCATCTACCTCCTGACCGGGCTCACTGGGCCAGCGCATCGCGGATGGCCGCTTCCAGCTCTCCCCCTCGCGGCTCGGCGGAGGCCGGGAAATGGCGGATATCCTTACCGTCCGCGGAGATCAGGTATTTGTTGAAGTTCCAGCCCGGTGCCTGGGTGGCGGCGCCCAGGGCCTGGAATACCGGGTTGGCGCTGTCGCCTTTCACCGCGCTGGTGGCTGCCATGGGGAAGGTGACGCCGTAATTCACATAGCAGACTTCCGCTGTATCGGACTCGCTGTCCAATTCCTGACGAAAATCATCCGACGGGAAACCCAGGACGATCAGCCCCTGTTCCCGGTAAGTCTGGTACAGCGCCTCAAGATCCTTGAACTGGGGGGTGTAACCGCACTGGCTGGCGGTGTTGACCACCAGTGTCAGCTTGTTGCGGGTTAGCGCGCACAAATCCAGTGTCTGCTGGGAGTGCAGCTTTCTGACGGTGGTGTCCAGGGCGTCGGCACACTCATCCGCCGCTTGCGCCGCAGGGGTCAGTAACAAGACAAAAAGAAAGCCCAGGTAACGGACCATGATGATCACTCCATGAAATTGTCTGCACAGGATTCATGAAAGCTGATCAAGATGGCGCGAAGAGAGTCACATTATCGGGCAACCAGTGCCGGAGTCTCGAAATGCACCTGTTTCAGGCCATGGCGCATAAAGGTACGGATATTGGCGTGGTCGCTGCCTTCCGGGTTCCCCAGCACATCGTGGCGGAAGAAATGCCCGAAGCAGGCGAGCGTCTGCTCATCGGACAGATTATTGAGCTTGGCGAACGCGAAAATCTTGCAGGACCCCTCATTGGTGCCGGCTTCATTCACCACCTGGTCGTCACCACTGCCATTGGTAAAGCGGGCAGGGGTGTAGTCATAGTGCTCGGCGATGACCTCTTGAACCTGCTCGAAGGCAACGGCATCGGGAACCAGTTTCAGAGCAAACAGCAGGGTTTGAAGGGAATTGCTCATGGGGAGTCCTGTTCCTGTCAGAGAAAGGCGCAAAGGGTAGCGGCATCAACGGAACAGGGGAAGGGGGGGAGACATGGTTACCCGTTGGAGCCTTGTTCACACAGCGAAGAGGTTCTCAAACCACTTTGGGTATTCGCCTTGCCAGCAAGGGTCCAACGGTGGGTGCTGCCCGTTCTTCTTTCGGAGAGCCCGTTACTGTAGCGCCGGGTCTTTCGGCATCACCATGCCCGTGCCCTGCAGCGGGTCACAGTTCTTCAGCACCACCTTGCCTTCGAGCATGTTGCCCCGGGAATATTCCTGGAAGATGCACTCGTTGGTTTCCGGGTTGTAATTCTGGATCCACAGGTTGTCGCCTTTCCAGGTGGCACCGATGTGGTACTGCTCTGCAGGCACCTTGATGTTCATGGTGCCGCCAAAGCGTTTCACAAAAATCTGTTCCAGCCAGAAGTAGTAGGCCAGGGTTGCCACCAACCAGATTACGGCGGCAATAATCAGTGCGGGTTTCCATTTGCCCAGGCGAACGCCGATGCCGAACAGGGCACCGATGACAAGTACCGCAACGAGAAACCAGTAAAGGTAGGTAATCATGTTTTCTTCCTTGTTGTCTGAATCGTCTCTGGCATCATAGCAGCCAGTAAAAAGCGGGATGTAAAAACCATGCAAGAGTGGTGGGTGTATATGCTGCGCTGTGCGGACCGGACGCTCTATACCGGTATCAGCACCGAGCCGGCTCGACGCCTTTACGAGCACAACCACAGCCCGAAAGGTGCACGTTACACCCGTGCCCGCCGGCCGGTACAGCCGGTGCTGCTGGTGCCTGCGGGAGACCGGGCGTCGGCATCGCGGCTGGAAGCTCGGCTCAAGCGGTTGACCCGTCGCGAAAAACAGCAGTTACTGGCGAACCTGCGCGATGACAAGCGCAAGGAACCGCTGTCATTCTGGATTGAAGGAGCAGAGAACCATGACACTTTGGCGTAGCCTTTTTCTGGTCATGCTGGCCGGCTGGCTCAGCGGCTGTGGCATCAACAACATTCCCACCTATGACGAACAGGTAAAGGCCGCCTGGTCGCAGGTGGAAAACCAGTATCAGCGCCGGGCAGACCTGATCCCGAATCTGGTCAATACCGTGAAGGGCTACGCCAGTCACGAGAGAGAGGTGCTGGTGGACGTGACCGAGGCGCGGGCCAAGGTGGGGTCCATCCAGGTGGATGGCAACATACTCAATAACCCGGAAAAACTGAAACAGTTCGAGCAGGCCCAGCGTCAGCTCGGCTCCGCCCTGCAACGGTTGATGGTGGTGGCGGAACGCTACCCGGACCTGAAGGCCAATCAGAACTTCCTGGCCCTGCAGTCGCAACTGGAAGGCACCGAAAATCGCATCAGCGTGGCGCGCCGTGATTACATCGCCGCCGTGCAGCAGTACAACACCGAAATCCGGACTTTCCCGGGGCGGCTGTGGCACAGCTTCCTGTACAGCGACATGGAAATCCGTGAAACCTACGAAGCCACCGCTCAAGAGGCGGATCAGGCGCCGGCCGTCAGCTTCGAATGATGCGTTTATTCTCGCTGCTGATCCTGTTGTTGGCGTCGCCCTTGTGGGCGGCGCCGGAATTTCCCGAACTCACCGGCCGGGTGGTGGACAACGCCAACCTGATGACCGCCGCCCAGCGTCAGAGCCTGAGCCAGGCACTGGCCTCGGCGGAACAGAACACCTCCAACCAGGTGGTTGTGGTCACCCTGGCAGATCTGCAGGGCTATGAGATCGCCGATTACGGTTACCAGCTGGGCCGTCACTGGGGCATCGGTAGCAAGGAATCCGATAACGGGGTCCTGCTGATCGTCGCCCCCAATGATCGCAAGGTGCGTATCGAAGTGGGTTACGGCCTGGAGGGGGTGCTTACCGATGCCCTCTCCAGCGTCATCATCCAGCAGGAAATCCTGCCCGCCTTCCGCCAGGGCCAGTTCTACGGTGGCATCCAGGCCGGTGTCACCGCTATACAGGCAGCCATCAAGGGCGAATATCAAGGCGAGCGCCAACCCCGTGACAAACCCAGTGGGCTCAAGGCCCTGCTGATACTGATCGGCATGGTCGTGGTCACCTTCCTGCTGTCCTTTGGCGGCGGCGGGGGCCGGGGAGGCCGACGTGGCGGCATGTTTATGCCGGTGCCCATGGGCGGCTTTGGCGGCGGTGGTGGTTTCGGTGGCGGCGGCTTCGGCGGCGGCGGTGGTGGATTCGGAGGCGGTGGCGCTTCCGGTGGTTGGTAACGGGGAGATTAAGAATGTTGCTGGATAAGAATGCACAGGATGCCCTGGCCCAGGCCATCAACGCCCAGGAAAAACGCACGGATGCCGAGTTGGTCACCGTGCTGGCTCGCCAGGCGGATGACTATCGTTATGTGACCCTGCTGTGGGCCGCGCTGCTGTCCCTGCTGGTGCCGGTGGCGCTGTTATTCCTGCCGGTCTGGCTGACGCCCTTTGAAGCCTTGCTGCTGCAATGGGGCGTCCTGCTGGTGCTGGCGGTACTGTTCCGCCTCAAGCCGGTGCAGTTCCGGGTCGTGCCCCGTCGCCTGCAACGGATGCGTGCCGCCGGCCTGGCCCGGCAGGCGTTTCTGGAGCAGGGCCTGCACCGCACCCGTGGCGGCACCGGTCTGCTGATTTTCGTCAGCGAAGCGGAGCACTACGTGGAAATCCTGGCGGATCAGGGCATTGCCCGACATGTGGACGACAGCGAGTGGCAGACCATCGTGGATGCCTTCATCGCCCGGGTGAAAGCCGGCCGGGTGGCGGAAGGCTTCCAGGAATGCGTGGCCGCCTGCGGCGACAAACTGGCCACCCACGTGCCCGCCACGGAGTCCAAAAACGAGCTGCCCAACCACTTGATCGTGCTCTGACCGACGAACGGTTAACTCCTTCATTTTCCTCACAAAAAGCCTGCCCTGTGCAGGCTTTTTTACTGTGAAATCAGATATTTGACCGAATTCGCATTTTCTTGAATATGAGCAAACAGGGTTATTGCACCGGGTAAAAGCTTCCGGTAACAAGAGAGAGCAAAGGTAAAACTCACGAATAAAAATACCGGCTCACCCCGAATAAGGACTGAGCGGTCGTCACCTCAAAGCAGGGTCGCCATGGACCTTGATGTAGCTGCTTTGACACAGCGAGGAGAGAGACGATGAGACTGTTTCGCGAAAAGAGCGCTGCTGCCATCCCCCCGGTGTTGATCACCGAGTCCAACGACGTGGAGCGCCTCAAAGCCATTGCCCGCAACACCGCTGCCTTCGATCTGGGTGTCCAGGAGGTGGAATGGGAAAACGACCTCCCCGATGATCACGGCTGCATGCGCCTGAAACTCAGCGGCGACTATTACTTTGTGATCCGTCCCTGAGAGTGCGGGTCGTCTTGCGATATACCCTGATGTGGGTAGCCGGCGTGAAGTCAACCGTTACAGGCGAAGAACGCGACGCCTGAGACGGCGCTCACCCCTCTGGTATCCTTCCTGCCTCGTGATAAAGTCGTACCTGAATCAACAATGATCGCAGGGAGCGACACATGAAAACCCCTTTGCTTGCTACCACCGCCATCCTCGGCGCTATCACTCTTTCCACCCCGGTCTTTGCCTCTCACAGTGTCTATGGCGTGCTCAAAGGCGGCTGGACCGATCTGGATGACCGGGATATCCCCTCCGAAGTGGACACCACCGATACCACCGTCTCGCTGCTGGGTGGCGTCAGCTTTCCCCTGGCCCGCGATAGCTTCTCCGTTGGCGTAGAAGGCGGCGCGGTGTGGCTGGGTGACTACGGCGACGGCAATGAAGTCGATATTTCCGGCATCGAAGCCGCCGCCATCGGCAAGGCCCGCCTCGCCACCGGCACCGACCTGTTCCTGCGCGCCGGCGCCCTGCGCTGGGACGCGGAATTCGACCACGGCAGCGACGAAGACGGCACCGACGGTTTCTGGGGGGTGGGCTTCAGCTACGGCCTCGACAACCTGAAATTCCGCGGCAGCGTGGACCGCTATTCACTGGATGACGCGGATGTGGAGGCGTATACGCTGGGGTTGGAGTATCGGTTTAACTGATTAACCCCGCCTCCGGTTTTGTAGGAGCTATGCTTGCATGGCGAATGGAGCTCGCTAGTCACAGAGGAAGTGATGGAATGCAGGAAGTAAGATCGAATTTGTACCCTTGCCGGCATTGTAGTGAAACAGGTATTTGCACATCCGGTGAAGAAGGAAAAAGCTGCCGGGCTTGTGTGAAATATCACGAATTGAAAGGCCGGGAATTTACCGGCCTGGCGTGTGGTACCTGTGGAGGGCTGGGGCAGTCAGAACCCATAACAGAGAGAATGAACAAGCGAATCAAGCCTGTGCTGGCGATGATTATCGTTTTCTCGGTCCTTATCTTTATCTTTCTTTTGGCACTGACCAAGAATCCACATTTCCCCGAGTTTCTGGCTTTTGGTGGCACTCTGATTGGAGGGATAACAGCGTTTTATTTTAATGCCAAGAGTGGCAGTGCATAGTAGGTTCTTCATATTGAGATTGGGATATGGGGTGCATATTTTTACTCATATATAAGTAAATTATCGCCATAATGTTGATATTTACTCATATAAGAGTAAATATATGGCTATGGATATTCTCCCCGAAATCGGCCAGAACCTCCGCCTGGCGCGTCGTAAGTCATACCCTGATGACACCCTGGAGGACTTTGCCCTGCGCATTGGTGTGAGCAGGGCGACGCTGCAGCGGATGGAGAAGGGAGATCTGAGTGTGTCTCTGGGCAAATACTTCCAGGCGGCAACCTTGCTGGGCCTGGAGGCGCCTTTCCATACCTTGCTGAAGCCAAAGCAGAGTCTGTTCGATGATTAGGCAGCGCTACGACCTGTACCTGAATACCCGGCAGACCGGCATCGTCCATGCCGCGGACGTGGTGCTGGTGGAGGAATCCGGTTTCCTGACCCGGGTGGGCTTTCGATATCGGCCGGACTATCTGGCTGAGCCCTCGGCGTTCCCCATCGATCCGGTGCAGCTTCCCCTACAGAGCGGTCCTTTTGAATTCGAATGCCACAGGGGGGCAAGCCCTGCCTTTCTGGATGACTACCTGCCGGATAACTGGGGACGCAAGATCCTGGTGCAACTGGCGCTTTTCAGAGACAAAGAAAAGCTCAATGCCTATAGCGTCATTGATACGTTGGCGATGCTGGGCAGCAGCCGCATCGGCGCCATATCACTGGTCCGACAGGGTGAGGCGCCGCAGTTTGATTCGGGGTACGCCATCGATCAACTGGGCGCTGCGGAGCAGGCGGCCCAGCAGATCGATCAGATAGACCTGGGCGGCGTCGACCTTGATGAAATGAGCCTGCTTTACCTGGCCAATGCAGGGACCGGCGTGGGCGGCGCCCGCCCGAAAGCCCTGTTGTTTAATGGCGGGGGGCAGTACCTAGCCAAATTCAACCGCATCACCCATGACAGCTATAACAATGCCCGGGTAGAGCTGGCTTGCTTGAAGATGGCCCGTGCGGCGGGCATCCGGATGCATGACGGCAAGATCATTGAAGGGATCAACGGCCGTGAAGTGTTGTTGCTGGACCGTTTTGATATGGATGGCCCGGCGAGAAAACACCTGATTACCGTCAACGGACTTCTCAAGGAACCTGCCTCGCAGATGGACCTGGGCCAGGCGTTCCGTTACGACCATGTCAGCGACCTGATCAAGAAATATTCCTGCCAAGTGGAAGAGGACCTGATACAGCTTCTCAAACTCATGCTTTTCAATCGCGCCATCAACAATACCGATGATCACGAGCGCAACTTCAGCCTGATGCACAGCGAACAAGGCTATCACCTGGCACCGGCCTATGATCTGGTGCCGAGCCTGACCACCAACATGCACCATGCCGCCAGCTACCAGTATCAGGCTTACCCGCCAACACCTACCGAGGCGCTAAACGAGGGGAGAATTTTTAAATTACCCCGTGGCAAGGTGGAGAAGGCAGCGCGGGAGGTGATTGGTGCAGTTGAGCTGTGGGTGGAGTTCGCCGCAAATGTTGGGGTTGCTGATGAGGATATTGAGAAGGTATCCCGAGTGATCAAGGTCTAGGCTTGGGAAGTAGATGATTAATGGGTGCGACTTGCCGTTGATGACCGTTGTGCCATAAACCAGTATCCGAGATGTTAAATACAACTCTATAGGCGTTGCATGTCTCTAGTTATAGACACCACAGACTATGTTGGAAAATATCAAGAAGCGCATCTGGTAATCACCCCGAAATTTAGCCCTGCTCAAAAGTAGAATTTTCTCGTAACCTAGCACGAAGGAGATTCTGCATGAAGAAGTCACGATTTTCGG
>NZ_FNUM01000014.1 GCF_900107995.1 Alcanivorax sp. DSM 26293
CGACATCAAGAGAGCAGTAGCCTTTTTTAGAATGTTCTTCTCCCGTTCCAGGCGCTCACACCGAGCCTCAAGCTCCTGTATTCGGCGCTGTTCCGGGGTAAGAGCCTTGCCTTTGGGGGTAACACCTTGGCGTTCAGCCTCAAGCTGCTTAACCCAGCGCCGCAGCGCGCTCTCGACTACACCAAGCGATGTGCTGGCTTGGGGAACGGTGTAGCCTTGGTCCAGCACCAAGCTGGCGGCTTCCTGCTTGAATTCAGGTGTAAAGGATCGTCGTTTTCTGGTCATATGACACCTCGCTTAAGGTGGTGATTTTACCACCCTACGTTGGTGTCCGGATTCATTAGACCACTACAGTTCACAATAAGTGCGTCGGGGAAGTCGGCGCTTTTTTCTTCCACCGACCTTCACCGCCTGCGCTTTTTTATAGTCATTGATGAATGTGGACCCAGTGTATCCCCCCGAAGTCCGTTTTGCGAAGAACGACTCGCGCGTCTCAAAATCCGTTATATTCGGCGTAGCTCATATCGTCGGTTAGGCGTGGCTTTGGGTAGCAGGGAAATAGAGGGTAAACGTGGTTCTAGTTGGGGAGGAGGCCGCTTCCGCCTGACCACCATGAACCTCGACGATTGATCTTACAATAGCCAAGCCGAGCCCCGCACCTTCGCTTTGGCGGGTCCTCGAAGGATCGGCACGGTAAAAGCGGTCAAAAATGTTGGGCAAATGCTCGGAGGGAATCTCCGGTCCAGGGTTCAGCACACTCAGAGAAACGCGACGATCCGAGAGCCGGACCAGCCGTACCAGTACTGTTTGACCCGACGGTGTGTAGCGAATGGCGTTGGACAAAAGGTTGGAAATTGCCTGTCGCAGCATAGCGCGGTCGCCCAGTATCGTCGGTGCCTGACCTTCCAGTGTCAGGCTGATACGCTTCTCTTCCGCCAGTGCCTCGAAAAAATCGAACAGCGCATGCACCTCTCTCGCTAAATCCAATGGTGTCTGTACCGGCTTGAGCAGGCCATGGTCGCTTTTGGCCAGCCACAGCATGTCATTGACCATCTTGGCCAGTCGTTCCTGCTCTTCCAGATTGGAGTACAGAAGCTCACGATACTCCTCGGAGGCTCTGGCCTTTCCCAGCCCAACCTGGGTCTGGGTGATAAGATTGGTGAGCGGTGTCCGCAATTCGTGTGCGATGTCGGCCGAGAAATGCGATAGGCGAGTAAAGCTGTCTTCCAGCCGCCCGATCATGTGATTGAACGAGATTACCAGGCCCTGTAATTCCGATGGCACCGAGGCGGGGTCGAAGCGCACATGGAGTCGGTCGGCCTGGATGTCTCCCATCCTGTCGGATAGCCTGCGCAGGGGAGCATGGGCCTGATGAATGCCATACCAGGCGGCCAGAAGGGTAATAGCACCGGCTAGGGTCATGATAAGCCACAAAGCACGGCGAAAGCTTCGCAGAAACTCCAGGTGGAAGCCCATGTCAATCGCCGTAGTGATTGAGTAGCTTCGGCCCCCGACTTCAACGTCAGAGACTACACCCCGGAAGGTCTTATCGCCGTCCTGCCAGGTTTGCACGTTTTCTACGTTAATTTCGGAGGTGGGGGCGAGCGTGTCGGTTACTTGAGTCAGGTTGGCTCCTGGCATGCTGTAGATAATGTCGCCTTGCGCCTTTCGAACCTGGAAAAAGACACCGTGATGTCCGGATATGGCGTTGGCCAGGGCATCACTCTGTTGTGCGGAATCGTTGCCACCGTTCAGCAAGGTTTTGGCGACGGCTTGGGTCATCACCGCTAGTTCACCGGCATCCTGTTCGGCAAAGTGACGCTCAACGGCACTGAGGAGCAGACTTCCGATCAAGATGAGGCTGAGCCCAATCGCCAGTCCCACAAATATCATGACCCGGGCGGCCAGCGACAGTGGTGGCCGGTCAGTGATCTTCATCGTCGGTTTCCACGTCAAGCTTGTACCCCATGCCGCGCACTGTGTGAATCAGTCTGGGCTCGAAATCATCGTCAATTTTGGCCCTCAGCCGACGAATGGCCACATCGATCACGTTGGTGTCGGAATCGAAGTTCATGTCCCATACCTGGGAAGCAATGAGCGAACGAGGCAACACCTCACCACGCCGACGGACCAAAAGCTCCAGAAGGCAAAATTCTTTGTGGCTGAGATTGATCCTCTTTCCGGCGCGGGTAACGCGGTGTTTTGGTAGATCAAGGGACAGGTCGGCGATTTCCAGCTGTTCCGATAGGGTCGGTGTGGACGGCCGGCGCAGCAAGGTGCGTATTCGGGCCAGAAGTTCCGTAAAGGCAAACGGTTTTACGAGGTAATCGTCCGCTCCCAGCTCCAGGCCCTTAACACGATCATCTACCGCGTCGCGGGCGGTGAGAAACAGCACCGGCGTCTGGCGGCCAGCTTCGCGCAATGACTGCACGATGCGCCATCCGTCCACATCTGGCAGCATGACGTCCAGAACGATCAGCTCGAATGACTCCGTCATCGCCAAGTGGTGGCCGTCGAGCCCGTTGCGCGCCAGCTCGACCATAAAGCCGGCTTCGGTCAAGCCTTGGCGCAGATAGTCACCTGTCTTTACTTCGTCCTCTACCACCAGCAGTCGCATGAAGCACCTCTTCTGATCCGTATCGCGCGAGTGTAGCTGAGTGTGTCCAACGACAAGGTTACACGAACATTACAAAAATGTAATGTTCGAGTCATCTGGCAGACAGGGCCTGTTTGTTAGTCTGAGACTCAGTTGCTGAAAAAACTGAATTGCCGTTCACCTTCGTTGTACTTGAGGAGTTACCCCATGACACACAAACCACTACTTTGGTTGACCACCCTGCCGGCGCTTCTGTTGGCCCTGTCAGTGCAGGCGCATGAACCTTCGGAGCATATGGAGGGGGACGAAAAACCGAACTGCTCGGAAATGAAGGAAATGGACCACTCCGAAATGGATATGGATGATCCGGTCATGCAGGCCATGATGAAGAAGTGCAAGCACCACATGGATAAGAGTGATGCCGACTCGAAGGAGTCCCAGCACAAGCACTCCGAGTCCGATGATGACGCGCCGCGTAAGTCCAATCACGACCACTAGAGCATGAAGGAGGGCACATGGCGGCCCCTGGGTTTTTGTCTTGCACCAAGTGCCTGGTCCTTGCACTCGTTTTCGCCATAGCGGCGGGCGGGGCGCTCATCTACTCGGGCTTGTATCCCGTCGGTGCGGATGATCGGCACACCCCTCTGACCTACTGGGCGCTGGAGACGCTGCGCGAGCGCTCGGTTGACCGGGCGTCGGACGAGATCGAGGTGCCAGCGGATCTGGATACGTCCGACCGCCTACTGGCGGGGGGTGCCGACTACAACGACATGTGTGCCGGTTGCCATCTCAAGCCGGGTAAGGCTCAGAGTGACTTCGCACTGGGCCTCAACCCCCAGCCACCGAATCTGACGCAACAGCATCAAGATGAAGAGGCCCTTGAGTCGCAGGCCCGAAAACGCTTTTGGGTTATTAAGCACGGTATCAAGGCATCGGGCATGCCGGCCTGGGGGCCGAACCATGATGACGAACGGATTTGGGATATGGTGGCCTTCTTGCGGCGTCTACCCGAGCTGTCGCCCGAGCAGTACCAAATCTTGACCACCCGGGGAGCCGATGACGCCAATCATCATTGACTTGGGTAATTGCGCCACGCTGGTCGCCGAAGTCAGAAGTTTTTTGCGAGAGACAAGCAGGTAACGAGATTAGAGGTTACATGATGGAAAAACCAGTAGAAGCGGGCCGTCGACGGTTTATCAAATCAGCGCTCGGGGCGGCATCGGCCCTCGCCATGGCGAGGATGGCACCGACCTGGGCGTCTCCTCTGGGGCGAAGCTATAGCGATGTCGTCAATGCGAATCCAGCGGTTGATCTGCATATTCGCCGGGCGGATATGAACATTGGTGGAAAGGTCGGCAGACCGATCACCATCAACGGCAGCATGCCCGGGCCGTTGATCAGGTTGAAAGAAGGACAGAGAGCTCGCCTGAACGTTACCAACTCGCTTGCTGATGACACCTCAATTCATTGGCACGGCATCATTCTGCCCGAGAACATGGATGGTGTGCCCGGCGTGAGCTTTCCCGGTATCAAGCCAGGAGAAACCTTTCAGTACGAATACGACGTTCAACAAAATGGAACCTATTGGTATCACAGCCACTCGGGACTGCAGGAGCAGTTGGGGCACCTGGGGCCACTGGTGATTGATCCGGCCGACGGCGATATAGGCGCGGACCGGGAGCATGTGATCATCCTGAGCGACTGGACTTTTGAAGACCCTCACGAGGTATTCCGCAACCTGACCGTCGCGGAGGGCTACTACAATTACCAGCAGCGAACCTTGGGGGACACTTTTGCCGATATCCGCCGTCAAGGGCTGGCGAAAACCTTGGAACAGCGGTCCATGTGGAACACAATGCGCATGAGCTCCCGGGATTTGCTGGATGTGACCGGATCCACCTATACCTATCTGATGAATGGCCGTGATAATGCAACAAACTGGACAGCGCTGTACAAGCCCGGCGAAAAGGTCCGGTTGAGAATCATCAATGGATCGGCCATGTCGTTTTTTGATTTTCGCATTCCGGGCCTTGAGATGGTGGTGGTCTCCGCCGACGGTCAACCGATCAAGCCAGTCACAGTCGATGAATTCCGTATCGGCGTGGCGGAAACCTACGATGTCATCGTGACGCCGAAAAGCGACCGGCCCTATACGCTGTTCGCGGAGAGTATGGACCGCAGCGGTTATGTCCGGGGCACGCTCGCAACGGAGGTGGGGCAGCAAGCACAGGTGCCCGATTTGCGGCCGGTGCCCGAGCGGGGTATGGCGGCCATGGGAATGAGCCACGATATGGATGGCATGGATATGTCGTCTTCCAAGGGCGATGAATCCGGTATGGGGGGCCAGCATGAGATGCACGGTGACCATGGCGGGGGTATGGCGGCATCTCAACAACGGCCTTCGGCCCCGGATCTTGGCATCGAGCACGCACCGGGTGGCCATGGTCCCGCCGCAGCGATGATTGCTCGCAATCCGGTCAGCCGGCTAAACGAGCCTGGCGTTGGCCTTGAGGATGTGGATCATCGCGTTCTGGTCTATGGCGATCTGATCGGCGCTCATCCCTGGCCAGACGAAAGGGAGCCGGAACGGGACATTGAGCTTCACCTCACCGGCAACATGGAGAAATACATGTGGTCCTTTGATGGGGTGAAGTTTACCGAAGTCGATGGTCCCGTAGAGTTCAACCATGGAGAGCGTCTGCGTCTGATCATGGTGAATGACACCATGATGGATCACCCCATCCATTTGCATGGCATGTGGATGGAGCTTGAAAACGGCCAATACCCCCGTCCTCGAAAACACACTATCAGCCTTAAACCCAGTGAGGTGGTCTCGTTGCAAATCAGCGCTGATGCGCCCGGCAGCTGGGCTTTTCACTGCCATCTGCTGTATCACATGAAGGCAGGCATGTTCCGCGTCGTCAACGTCAGCTAAGGAGGAATTATGAGAAAATTGGAGATCGTTGTGTCTCTGGTGCTGGCTGGAGTGAGCGGCCCGGTGTGGGCGGGCCACGCCGAAGACGACTGGCCCGAGCCCGTTAAATCCTATCGAACCGGCCAGATTCTGTTTGACCGACTGGAAGTCACCCGGACCGATAACGACGAAGACGTGCTCGTCTGGGATATGCTGGCCTGGTACGGTAGCGACAGAAATCGAATCTATTTCAAGAGCGAAGGCGAAAACCAGAAGGATGATGGCGAGCCCACTGAGCTGGAGAGCGCGGAGGTGCTGGCCAGTCGTCTGATTGCCCCGTTCTGGGAGCTACAGGGGGGTATTGGTACCCGGGGGTCGTTGGCGTCGGGGGCGGAGCGCGAGAACTACCTGGTGTTCAGCCTGTTCGGTTTGGCCCCCTATCGGTTTGAGATGGATAACTCCATTACGGTGAATGAGGATGGCGACATCGCCGCGACCATTGAGGCCGAATACGACCTGCGCCTGACCCAGGTGTCCTACCTGCAGCCGCGTTTGGAAGTTGCCGCCGCATTGACCGATGCTGAAGCGTACGATCGCCCCACCGGATTGAATGATATTCGTGTGGGATTACGCTATCGGTACGAACTGTCCAGAGAATTTGCTCCCTACATTGGTGCCTATTGGAGCCGCTCTCTGGGGGACAAGGCTGACCAGATACGTGCCGGAGGCGGAGACGACTCCGAAACCGGCCTCGTCATTGGCGCCCGCATTTGGTTCTGATTTCATAGAGTAGATAAACCAACTTAACAGCCCGGAGGCTTTATGGCTAAGGACGATGATAGAACAACGCGTTATCAGGAAGGAAGTTTGACATTATCGGGTACGGTCATGCTGGGTACCGGTGTCATGATTGGCGCCGGTATCTTTGCGCTTACCGGGCAGATGGCGCAGATGACCGGCGTCCTTTTCCCGTTGGCGTTCCTGGCCGCCGCCGTCATCGTCAGCTTCAGCGCCTATTCGTACATCAAGATTTCCAATGCCTACCCGTCCGCCGGTGGCATTGGCATGTATTTGCACAAGGCCTATGGCAATCGCTTGCCAACAGCGTTCAACGCTCTGCTGATGTATTTTTCCATGGTGATTGCCCAGAGTTTTCTCGCCCGCACTTTCGGCTCTTACACCATGCAGCTCTTCGGTGGCGACCAGAGCGGCATAATGGTGCCTGTTCTCGGTGTGTCCCTCATCATCGCCGCCTTTCTGGTCAATCTTTCAAGTAATCGGTTGATCCAGGGCGTGGCCTCATTTATCGGTATTTTGAAAATTGCGGGCATTATCATTTTCGGGCTGGTCGGAATCTGGGTCGCGGACAGTCTTTCAGTGGACTTCTCAAGCCCCGGAGAGGCGGGAACCGTAGGCAACTTCCTGGGGGCTACGGCTCTGGGGATATTGGCGTTTAAAGGCTTTACGACCATTACCAATAGCGGCTCTGAGGTGAAAAATCCTAAGCGTAATGTCGGTCGTGCCATTGTGATTTCTATCGCTGCTTGCGTCGTGATCTACACACTCGTTGGTTTCGCTGTTGCGAGCAACCTTTCATTGGCCGAAATCATCGAGACGCGGGATTATTCCCTGGCCGCTGCCGCGCGCCCAGCACTGGGAAACTATGGGGTCTGGTTCACGGTGGCCATTGCAATGATGGCTACTGCGGGCGGCATTCTAGCCAGCATTTTTGCGGTCTCACGAATGCTGGCCATGCTGACTGAAATGAAGCTGGTCCCACACAATCATTTTGGTATGCCTGGGAGTATCCAGAAGCACACTCTGGTCTATACTGTCGTTTTGGGCTTGTTTCTGACCGCATTTTTTGATCTGTCTCGGATTGCCGCTCTGGGAATTGTGTTCTACTTGATAATGGATATCGCCATTCACTGGGGCGTGCTTCGCTACTTGCGTGAGGACATCAAGGCCAAAGCGTGGGTACCCGTTACAGCCATTGCTCTCGATTTACTGGCGCTCGGAGGTTTTGTCTGGGTCAAACTGAATACGGATCCGTTCGTGATCGGCGTGGCCGTAGTGGCGATGGTCCTAATTGCGGTTGGCGAGCAGGTATTTCTTAAAAAAACGTCGGGGGTAGAGCCGCCGACTGGAGAGCACACTCATTCTCATCACCACTGAATTAACCAATTGAAATGGAGCTTCGAATATGATTGAAGGTAACATGTTAGGAAACACCATGGGCGCGGGCCACTGGTTATGGATGCTGGTTGTTGCCATTATTGTTGTGATACCGACGTGGCGTATTTGCCAGCGTGTTGGGTATCCGGGAATTTTGGGCGTTTTGATATTGATTCCACTCGTTAATCTTGCCTTTCTCTATTTTCTGGCGTTTGCGGATTGGCCATGTAACAAACGTGGCGACTGAGTTTTGAAGAGGCGTAGAAAATAGAAGTGTGTACCGTTTTTGACTGCAGTTTAGCTTCGAATGTTTAACTACTGGAAGAAGGGATGATCTGAGTTGCTCGTCGCTCAATTTCCTTAATGTAGTGGAGTTATGATGAATACGAAATTTTGCAAAGTAACGGCAATATTTTCCTCGTTAGAACTTGAAAAAGTCGAGGGCGCGCTGAAAGCAATTGGCGTGTCCGGCTTGACGGTTTCCAAGGTACGCGGTTTCGGCGAGTACCGGAACTACTATGCAGAGGACACTATGGCTGACTGGGTTCGCGCCGAGATATTCGAGGAAGCGGGTCGGGCGGAAAAAATAGTGAAAACCATTGCCCGGACGGTCCACAAGGGGCTCGACAGCGACGGGTTTGTGGCCGTTCTCCCGGTAGAAGATCTGTTGCATATTCGCGACTTCAAGGACGTGCCGTAGTCGAATCTACTTGTTAAAACTCAGTAGAAGGCGGAGGTTCTGACCGCGTGAGTAGAGGGATAGTTTGCGCTTCCGGCAAGGGTGTCTAGACTTGAAACTGATCTTCGTCGAACCATTCGTTGAACGGGGTTCCATATTTTTTGTGCAATAGAGAGTTAGATCTCACGAACCTGTGCCAGAGTAAACTTGAGAAGTTAGACGTTATGAGCGCTACACAACAATACTCATTGCTGCTGGGGTTAGCCCTGGGTGTCCTGGGTACGGTGTTGAGCCTTTATGGCTTGGCTCGTAGTTTGGGGGCGACACGGCAGGAGCCGGGAAAGGATGTGCCGGCGAGTGCGGGGGTGCTGTCACGCGATCCGGTCTGGGGACGTTATCATGCGCGCTATTACGGTTATGCGTTGCTGTTCTTGGCGTTCGATATGGAGATGGCCTACATGTACCCTTGGGCGGTTGTGTTCAAGGAGGTAGGGCTGGTTGCTTTACTTGATATGGGCGTGTTTCTTGCGATTCTCTTTCTCGGGCTGCTTTACGGATGGAGCCAGGGCGCTCTGAGGCGGCAGTGATGTCTGAGGCCGCAACGACACTTGCCGGCGCACGCAAAGGGCGTCCATCTATCCTGCGAAGGTGGGTTGGGCAGGCTCTGGCGCGCAATTTGAGCTGCCTGGTAGTCCCTGGGCCGGAAGTGGCCCTGGCGCATGGGCTGGACCTGGCGGCCGCAGACATGCGCATCGCCGCCACGCCGCGCGATGCCACTGTGCTTCTGATTGTCGGTGAGCTATCTCAGAAGTTGGATGAGGCCACAGCAGTGCTCTATGCCCAGATGCCTAGGCCGCGAGCTATTCTAGTGCTCGGTGGGTCAGCACCTTCGTCTTTACCTCAAGCTGACGTTTCTGCGGATCTCTCACAAACCGAACTGATGGAGGCGGCCACTCGGCTGCAGCGGTTGCTGGCCGAAGGCGCCTTCGCCGCCTCGCCCGACGATTTTGACTCATCAATCCTGCAAACCAAAACCGAATACGTCTGCCCCATGCACCCAGAAGTGGTGGAAGACGAACCAGGTAGCTGTCCCAAATGCGGCATGGACTTGGTGGCGCGCGAAGCCGGCGGCGACTCTGATGCCGGGGAACACGACGAGAACCGCGGCCACGAGCACCACGAACATCATCATGATCATAAGCATGAGAGCGAGGGACACGATCATCACCATGCTCACCACAATGATCATGGACAGAGTCATGAGCGCCATCACGGCCATCACCAGAATCATAAACACGCTCATGACCACGAACAGCATCAGGGCGACGACGATCACGAGCATGCTCATTGCCATGAGCATGAGGATCATCAGGGCCAGGATCACGGTCACCAACAGGAACCGGCTCAAGAACAATCCGGCACTGAATATATCTGTCCCATGCATCCAGAAGTAGTCAGAAGCGAGCCGGGCAGGTGCCCCAAATGCGGCATGGATCTAGAACCGCATAAGCCCGGAGAAGACGAGAGCGTGAAGGAAGATGTGTCGGAGCACGATCACGAGCACCACCATGACCATTCCGGGCACGACCATGACGGGCATGATCATTCTGACCACGACCACGACCACGACCACGACCACGACCACGACCACGACCACGACCACGACAGTTCCGGATTCATGTCCATGGTCGAGGTTACCAAAGACCTGCCCCGCAGTGCCGATGGTTTGGCAATGGACTGGCTTGAGGTGCCCTTCGGCCCCTGCTTTCCCGGTTTGCCGGGCGGATTGAAGCTAACCTTGACGCTCGACGGCGATGGGGTGACCGAGGGCCAAGCAACATCTCTGGTAGCTATGAACACGTCATCTGAAGAGGTGGCGGTCGAAACCTTCATCGAGCGCCTGGCGGCGGCTATGCCGTTGGCACCGGTAAGTTATCGCCTCTTGGCCTGTCGCGCTATCGAGCAGGCGGCCGGTCTGGAGCCAGATCCGGCCGTCGAGCGGGGCCGGGCGGCCGCTCTTGAGCGCGAGCGCATCGCCAGCCACCTGGGCTGGCTGGCTCAGTTGGGGCGCCAGCTCAGCTTTGTCTGGTTAACGCGTCGTGCGGCGGCTTTGCAATTGGAAACCCAGCGCGCCGACCGGGAGCAGCTTGTCGCCCTGCGACCGGCGCTGCAGTCGCTCATTGCACGGCTCGAGCATACGCCCCTCCTCAAAGCGCGCTTGAAAGGCATCGGAGCTTTGCCCCACGGCTCCCAGGATCTACGAGGCACGGTGGCCCGCGCCTCCGGCCGAACCGAAGACGCCCGCCAGGCGGATGCAATGTATCGCGAGCTGGGTTTCGAAATGCGCGCTGAGAGCGCCGGGGACGCCTGGGCGCGTCTCCGGCAGCGGCATGTTGAGATCATGACCAGTCTCGACCTCGTGGAGGTGGCCGGAGACCCTGAGCTCCCCAAGCTGCGCGCCATCGACAACCCTTCCGGAACGGGAGAGGCGACCGTGGAAACGCCGCGTGGCCGCGCCACATTGCGACTAACGCAGGAGCGAGGGCAGGTGGTATCGGTCGAGCTGGATAGCGCCTGCAGCCAACATATCGGCTTGGTCGCCGATTTGGTCGAGGGCCAGGAGCTGGGCGATGCCCTGGTGGCGGTCGGGTCACTGGATCTCTCGCCCTGGGAGGTGACCTCATGACTGTCGCCTTAGTGTTGCTCACCTTGCTGGTTGGCGCTTGGTTACTGGCTGTGATTGAGGCCTGGCTAACGACCGGCCGCCTGCGACCGGTTGCGCCGCTGCTGGCGGGCCTGTCGCACCTGGGCCGGGAGTCCATCCTGGCGCGCAAACCCGACCGGTTGTTTTTCGAGACCGCGCCAGTGTTGTTGCTGGTGGTAGCGGTGCTCGGTGCTGCCGTGCTTCCGCTGGCGCCGGATCTGGTCATCGCTGATCTGGCCACCGGCGCCTTGTTTCTTAACGCGGTGCTTGCCTATGTGTTGGTATCGCTGATTATGGCGGGTTGGGGCCCGAATGGCGCCTACGCGATGGTCGGTGGCTGGCGCTTTCTCGGCCAGCTTATCGCCTACTCCATGCTTATCGTCATGCCCATTACGGCGACCGCCATGCGCGCTGAGTCCCTGCTAAACAGTGCCATCGTCGAGTCTCAGGCCGGTTTATGGAACATAGTTTACCAACCGCTGGGCTTTGTGTTGTTTTTCATCGCCGCTATCGCGTTGGCGTTCCGCTCACCCTTCGACCTGCCTACCGCACCCGGTGAGTTGGCCGGCGGGGTCGACGCCGAATACACCGGCGTGCGCCTGGCAGTGTTGCGGCTGGCACGGTTGGTGATGGTAATCACCCTGTCTGCCGCGACCACGGTGTTTTTTCTCGGTGGCTGGCAGGGGCCGCTTTTGCCGCCCTGGGCCTGGAGCCTGATCAAGACTCTGGCGGTAGCCGTATCGATGTTGTTGGTCGGCTTTTATTTACCTCGTATTCGCGAGGCGGATCTGCTGGGCTGGTGCTGGAAGCTCGGGATCCCTCTGGCATTGCTCAATATCTTGATAGTCGGATTGCTCATCCTGGTGGTGCCTTAATGGTTGTTCAGGCTTTTTTTGTCGGCGTATTCGGGCTGGCAGCGATTGGTTTCGGTGTGGCGGTGTTCCGTACTGCGTCTATGGTGCGTTCTGCATTGGCGCTGCTGTTTTCGCAGGCCGCCGTGGGCTGCATGTTTCTGGCCATGCAGGCCGAATTCCTGGGCGTGCTGCAGATTATGATGATGGCCACCGAAATGAGCATCATGGCCATCTTCATGGTGATGTTCATGATGGACCCCGGTGGGCTTGGCGGGATGGATATGAGCCACCAGAAGCGCTTTTCGATTGGCGCCGGAGCCATTGCCGCCGCCACCGCCATCTCGGTAGCGCTGTTCTCTGATTGGGGACCGATAGTCGCCGAGGCGCCGGATGCCGCAATGCAAACGCGGGAACTCGGTTTTGAAATGTTGGGTCGCTCTATGCTGGTTTTCGAGACCGCCGCCATCACCATCCTGACCGCAATGATCGCGGCTACGGCAGTAGCGATTCCGGTGCGCCAGCCCGGCGTCGACACAGGAAAGCTCGACAAGGGAAACGGTGATAAAGAACAGGAGGCTTCAAAATGACTCCGGTACTGATCCTGGCACTTCTGACCGGCGCCATTCTCTTTGGTGTCGGTATCTATGGCGCGCTCTCGCAGACTAATCTGGTCATGATAATGATGGGCGTGGAGCTGATTCTGGCGGGCGCGCTGGTGAACCTGGTGGCCTTTTGGCGCTTTCTGCATCCGGAGGTCTACGCCGGACAGATGTTTGTGCTGGTGGTGATGACGGTTATGGCAGTGGAGATGGCCGTCGGTTTCGGCGTCGCAATTGCACGCTTCCGGGCCAAGGGCTCGGTCGAGATGGAAGAGGCAGGAGACCTGAAAGGATGAGTGACCTGGTCTTTCCCATAGTGTTCCCTTTGCTTGCGGCCGCTGCCATTCTGCTGCTGCGCCGGGGAGCGGCTATTTTGGCGTTGGCCGGGGTCGCACTCAGCCTGGCGGCAAGCCTTAGGCTTTTAGGGGCGACCGCCAGTGGTGACTCCGCACCCCTGGTGCTGCCAGGCTTGCCGGATCTGCCCTTGCGGTTGACCGCCGAGCCGCTAACCGCGCTGTTCAGTGTGTTGGTGGCCGCCGTGGCGACTTGCGTACTGATTTATTCGGTGGGCTATATGAAGCGGGAGTCCGGTTTACCCCGATTTTTTGCCCTCATGTCCCTGTTTGTTGCCGCCATGCAGGCCCTGGTGCTGGCCGGCGACTGGATTCTGGTGCTCGTCGCCTGGGAGCTGATCGGGTTGTGCAGTTACCTGCTGATCGGCTTCTGGTTTCAGCGACCCGAAGCGGCGAACGCCGCGAGCCGTGCCTTTCTCTACACCCGCAGCGCCGACCTTGGTCTGTACATCGCTATATTTATCCTCATCGGGGCGGCAGGCACCAGCCAGATCGCCGCCACCCTGAATGTCGACGGAGGCACCGCCGTGGCGGCCGGGCTTTTGTTGCTGCTGGCCGCCATGGGCAAGTCCGCCCAGGTCCCCTTGCAGGATTGGCTTATGCGCGCCATGGCGGGGCCAACACCGGTGTCGGCGTTGTTGCATTCGGCGACATTGGTGGCAGCTGGCGCCATTTTACTGATCCGCGTAGCGCCGCTGCTGGCGCCGAACGTTTTGCTCGCTATTGGGCTGGTGGGCGGTATTACTACCGTGGCGGCAGGGCTGATTGCGCTGGCCGAACGCGACCTCAAACGCCTGCTGGCAGCCTCAACCGCCAGTCAGTATGGTCTGATGCTGATTGCGGTCGGTGCCGGTGTGCCGCTGGCGGCGTTGCTGCATCTGCTCGCCCATGCCGCCATCAAGAGCGGCCTGTTTTTAGCGACTGGTGAATTTCAGCATGCGCGCGGCGGCACGGCTTTGAGGTGCTTGCGGGGTGTAGGGCGAGATCGGCGCTGGACTTTCCTCGGCTTCGCATTGGCAGCGATGGCCCTGGTGGGTGCTCCACCGCTGAGCGGCTTCTTCTCAAAGGACGCGGTGATCGCCGCCGCGCTGTCCGCACCAAGTACCGCCTGGCTCGCTCCGCTGGCACTGGCGGGCACACTGCTGACTGGCGCCTACCTGGCTCGCGCGCTTCGGATGCTATGGCTCGAGCGCGAGGAGGGCGAGAGCGAAAGCCGTCCGGTCGCCGGTGCCCGCTGGATGGGGGTGGGAGTATGGGCCCTGGTAATCCCAGCCGTCTTCCTGGGTCTGACCTTCGGTCCCATTGAAGCCTTGTTGGGTTTACCCGGCCCTGAAGCCCATGGCACTACCGCCATGCTGTTCGGACTTCTCGCGGCAGTGGTCGGCCTGGCGCTGGGCTGGCTGGTACCGGCACCGCGCCTGCTTGGCCCTTTCCACCCCTGGGCACAATCGGGGCTGGTCATCTCCGGAGGGCTCACCTTCTGGATCGGCCGACCAGCCATGGCCATTGCCTACGGCTGCCAGCGCCTGGAGCGTGGCCTATACGCGACCGTCCTGAGTGTCGGCCGTGGAGGCCTCTTCATTGCTCGAGGTTGCGGGCGCGTGGAACGAGGTTTGTATGCGGCGGTGTTGGGTACTGGCCGTGCCAGCTTGGCCGTGGCGCATTTGGTTCGGGTAGGAGATGAGCGCCGAATCGACGGCCTGATCTTCTCCCTGGTGGCCGGCGTGCGAGGCTGGGGAGACCGTGCCCGCTCCCTGCAAAGCGGTTGGATTCACCACAGTCTGGCTATCAGCGCCGTGGTTACCGCCGTAACACTGATCATACTGCTTTCGGCTTCATTGAGTTTCTAGAGGACAGCCATACTCATGCTACCAGTTGTATCACTTACTCTGTTTTTGCCGCTCGCCGGTGCCGTCCTGATTCTGGCCCTTCCGAGGCCAACGGCGCGAACCGTACACAGCATTGGTATTGGCACCGCCGGTTTAACTCTGGTCGGCGCGCTGGCCATGTGGCTGGAGGGAGTGAGTGGCGCGGGCTTTTCCCAAGTCGAAGAGCTCGAATGGATTCCGGCCATCGGTGCCGCCTACCGGGTCGGGGTGGATGGTATCAGCCTGCCCTTAGTGCTGCTGAGTGCCATGCTGTTTTTGGTGGCGTTCATCTATGCTTCGTCGCTGCGCGAGCGCCCGCGCGCCTACGTGGCTTTGGTTCTACTTCTGGAAACTGCGGCTATCGGCACCTTTACCGCCCTCGACGGAATTCTGTTCTATGTGTTCTTCGAAGTCTCCCTAGTGTCGATGTATTTCATGATTGCCGGCTGGGGGCATGAGGACCGGCAGCGGGCGGCTCTGATGTTCTTTATCTACACGCTTCTGGGCAGCCTGCCGTTATTGCTCGCCATCCTGGGGCTTTACCTCGGCAGTCCCGATCCCAGCTTCGACATGCGCGCCTGGATCGCTAATCCACCGCTTGAAGGGGCCGCGGCCATGTGGGCGTTGGTCGCCATGCTGGTTACTTTCGCGGTCAAGATCCCCGCCGTACCGCTGCACACTTGGTTACCTGCCGCCCACGTTCAGGCGCCGACTATCGGCAGTGTCATCCTGGCCGGCATCATGCTGAAATTTGGAACCTATGGGCTGGTTCGCTTCGCTCTACAAATGACTCCGGAGGCGTTCCGCGAAGCCGGCGTCGTTGTTTTGGTTTTCGGTGTCATCGGCGCGCTCTATGGCGCCTTCGCCGCTCTGGCGCAGACCGATCTCAAGCGCCTGGTGGCCTATACCTCGATCAACCACATGGGCTATGTGATCATCGGCGTCGCCGTGGCCGCACTGACCCTAGACCCCTCAGTGCGTGCCACCGCCCTCGATGGCGCCGTCCTGCAGATGTTCAGTCACGGCCTGGTGACCGGTGCATTGTTCTTCCTGGTGGGCATGATTCAGGAGCGTGCGCATACTCGGGAAATGGGTGAATTCGGTGGCCTACTTAAAACGGTTCCGCTGCTGGGCTGGTCATTTATGCTGGCAGCCTTCGCGTCCCTTGGTCTGCCTGGTCTGGCGCACTTTCCGGCCGAGTTCCAGATATTTCTCAGCACTCTGGGCACTGTGCCCGCCGCTGTTGTCGCGATACTGGGCATCGCGATCATTGCCGGCACTTTTCTCAAGGCAATCCGCGAAACCTTCCTTGGCGAGCCCCAGCAACGCTGGCATAGCATGCCCGACCTGAGCGTGCGGGAACTGCTCGCCGTGGCGCCACTGCTGGTGCTTACCCTAGTTACCGGGGTGGCGCCGTCCTGGGTGCTGGACATCATTCATCGGACGACCTCGGCGTTGGTGCTGTAATGGGTCATGACCTTGCGTTATTAATTCCCGAAATAGCCGTTCTGTTAACGGCGGTCGGTGCACTGATTGCGGAAATGCTGCGCTGGCCGCGCGTTGCCTTGGCGGTTGCCAT
Source organism: Alcanivorax sp. DSM 26293 (assembly GCF_900107995.1). GTDB lineage: Bacteria > Pseudomonadota > Gammaproteobacteria > Pseudomonadales > Alcanivoracaceae > Alcanivorax. The sequence goes on from NZ_FNUM01000014.1 coordinate 16,322, forward strand.
CGTGGGCCTGTTCATCGCCACGGGCTTGACCTTGAGTATGCTGGGCACCGACGCCGCCGTGTTCGGGGGCAGCTTCCGAATCGACACGCTCAGTATTTGGGCCAAACTTATCCTGTTGCCCGCCACCGTGCTTTCCCTGTTGCTGGCGCGCGTGGATGTGCGAGGCACCGTTCGTGAGGGCACGGTCTACAGTTTGCTGTGCTTTGCCACTTTTGGTGCACTCGTTCTGGCCGGAAGCGGCGATATGATGTTTCTAGTGCTGGGCGTCTTGTTGACCAGCCTGGCCAGCTTCGCGCTGGTGGCCTACCCGGACGATGACCCGGCCACCGAAGCCGCCATGAAATACTTTGTATTCGGCTCGGTTACCGGCGCGGTGATGGTCTTTGGCTTGAGTTACTGGTTCGGCGCCGCTGGCTCCACGCTGCTCTCTGATCTCGCGCGCGCCGACGCCATGCCGCTAGCCGCCATCCTCGGCCTGGTGACGGCGATTGTCGGCCTCGGCTATAAGGCGTCATTGGTTCCGTTTCATTTCTGGGTGCCAGACGCTTATCAAGGCGGGCCCTTATCGATAGCCGCCTACCTGTCTGTGGTGCCCAAAGTGGGCGCTCTGTTCGCGCTAACCCAAGTGCTTCGAGACCTGCCCATGGAGAGCGGTTGGCCCGCAGTTATTGCGGGGCTGGCGGTACTGAGTATGACGTACGGCTACCTCGCCGCATTGGCGCAGGATAATGTCGTTCGGCTGTTGGCTTACTCATCAATTGCGCAGTCCGGTTACTTCCTGCTGGGCATTTTGGCCGTGGGCTCAAGCTCGCTTGCCTTGCCATCGATCATTCTATTCGCCGCCGCCTACGCGGCCATGAACCTGGGTGCCTTCGCCATTGTTGCCATGGTCGGACGCACCTTGACCGATTTCAATGGCCTGGGGCGCAACAGGCCATTAATGGGGATCGCAATGGTGCTATTTCTGCTGTCGTTGGTCGGCATTCCGCCACTTGCTGGTTTCGTGGGCAAGTTCCTGATTTTTGCGGCTGCCATAGATGCCCAATTCACGTGGCTGGCGGTGGTGGGGATTGTCAATAGTGTGCTTTCGCTGGCGGTGTATTTGCGTATTATTGTACCCATGTACCGGCAAGGGGAGGCGGCTCCGAATGCCCCCGAATATTGGCTGAGCATGGTGGCGATAACCGCGCTTTCAGGCACGGTCATCATCGGGTTGGCTGCGCAGTTCTTCCTTGTGATTCCGATGACGTAATGGCATTCCTAGTACCATGGTCGCTGACGTTTAAAGCGACGTATTTTAAATTCAGACAAGAGGTTTAGCATGAAAGTTGAAACTATTTTTGACCTGATTGAATGGAGCCGAAAGTTGCACGGGAGCCTGGCAAAATGCCTGTCTCATTGCGCCTCGCTTCATCAAAATGAACGCGCTTCTCTGCTGCTTGAGTATCTGGCCTCGCACGAAGCGGAAATAGAGAAAATAGTGGCAGGGTTTGAACAGCAGGCTGATCCCAGGGCAGCTCGCACTTATGTGTACGATTACATGCCGCACAATCCTATTACCACCCACCTGGATTGCGACGATCACTACGCCAAAATGGATGCCACTTCAATAGAGACGGAAGTGGTCGATTTCCACGAACAAATCATCAGTCTTTACCGAACGCTTATCGAAAAGGCAGAAATACCCGAGGTCACAGAACTGGTGCAGTCATTGCTGGATATGGAAGAGCATGAAACCAAGCGCTTGGTACGGCAGATAGGGCGCATGGATGACATGTAAGTAAAATAGGGCTATCCGTTTTTGCTGGAGTCAGCGCGCGGAGGCCGCTGCCGGCCCGGTACTTCTTGGCGGGCGGAAATGTCTCCCGCTAGGTTTGCTTGAGGAGAACTGGTGCAAAGCCACCACCTGGGGTGCGAAAATTGGTGGTCTGGCCCCGATACAAGCGCGCCGCCGCCAACAGCAGCTCGCCGCGATAGGTATATAGACGTACGTCGACCTTGAGCATTTCCCTCTCGTCATCGACCATCACCAGGCGTTCTGAAGGTGGCACATAGGTCTGCGCGATGTAGTCGCTTTCTAGAATTCGGGCAAAGGCGCTTTTTGTGAGTTTGCTGCCTTTGTAAACTCCTTTGCTGCCATGACCCGCTACAGGTTTGAAAAACAATTGCCGTCGCTGCCGCCAGAGTTCTTCGCCATTGGCGGCATCGACTAACTGGGTGCGCGGAATACTTTGGCGAAGCAATTCGGCGTTCTCAGCGCTCAGGCCCCACTCCCTCAAGGTCGTTTGATCTGACAGAACAGCCAAATTGCGTTTGTTCGCGAACAGTGCGTGAATGTGGGGGTTGGGGGTTATAACAGCGCCTCCCTCCGACCAGGCCGCGCGTAAGGTGGCGTGATCGGGGGCTTCGAGTCCGAAGTCCACCAACCGATTGTAAACCAGATCGATTCGTTTGCCGTTGCCGTACAGCACTCCGTTATTAAGCTGAAAATCTTTGGGGGACAGAATGTGGGTCTCGATTCCGCCCCTCTGCAGCAACCTCTGAGCGAGCCTGAATTCCGGATAGAGGTACTGTTCCTCTGGCTGATCATCGACGATCGCGATTGTCTCCAGGCGTCTGCTGCCGCGCTGGGCGCGCCATTCGCTTTCGAACTGACGGATCACCTCGCGGTCAAAGTCCTCGGTCCAGAGTTCATTGGTCGCACCGCCACAGCATCGTTTTTGGGCACGGACAAGAATCGCATTGAGAAACGCACCTCCGGCATTGGTGTTAATCTCGATTAGACGTGGTCCATCGTCGCCAAGATGGAAGTCATAGCCCATAAAGGCACCAGCGGGACCGGGGTCGAGCCGTGCTGTCGATGGTGCCCAGGACAACACCTTCTCTCGATAGTCGGAGAGCGCAGCGGCCGCTTCCAATGCGCGAACCAAGGCCTGCATCTTGGCCAGATCTTGGTCGGGAACAAAGACAGCAACGTTGGAGAAAAGTTGATGCCAGGCCTCGCTGGACAAAATATCCTCGGCGTCTTCACCCAGTAGATGGGCGATATCCTGAGCTACCGCTGGCCGATCGAGAGTGACGCAGGAACAACTTTGGTTGAGTCTTTTTGCCTCTGCCTGCTGTGAAGTTTCATTAGTTGGGTGCACAGGTCATACCAAATGATCGTAGGTTTACGAAAGTTCTCGGGATTGTAGCAAAATGCGCTGTACTTGGGCCATGGAACCCGCTTGATGAAGCGGTGGATTTGGTAACGAGTGGTTTTTCAGTCCGCACTTTCTCAAATGGGCATTTCATCGTCCGGTACCGTAAGCCCAGGAAAGGGCGTCGGCCAGGGTAACTTGGCCCCTTGTTGGTTCACCAGCTACGTCTCTTCTATCGGGGTCGATTGTCCCGTCCGGCTCAATCCCGGACATTGCTCGGGGGCGCTTGGATGGAGTTCCTCTTCTTCCTGACGCTCCGCTTCCCGCTCAGACTCTCTCAGCAGCCATTGCTCCATGCGGGCATGCATCATTGCGTTTTTCTCTTCGCGGCGCCTAATGTCTGTCGCAAGGTCTTTATGAAGAGAGAAAGCCATTAGGACCATCAGCAACATAAAAGGAAATGCGGCGACAATGGAAAGAGTGCGGAGCCCGTTCAGCCCGCCGCTCAGCAAGAGCACGGAGGCCATTAACAGCTGCAAGCAGCCCCAGAGCACTCGAACAAAGCGTGTTGGCGTTAGTACACCCTTGGAGGTGAACATGCCCAGTACGAAGGTGGCTGAGTCCGCAGAGGTGACCACAAACATCGAGACCAGTATGACCGCCAGAACAGCGGCGACCCCACCCCAAGGCAGTTGATCTAAAAGTACGTAAAGACCGGATGGAACTTCTTCTGCCACGGCATCGGCGATACCGACGCCTTCAAACAGTTCGAAATGGATGGCGGAACCACCAAAGGTTGAGAACCACAGCATGCTCAAGGCGACGGGAATGACCATTACCCCCATGACGAACTCCCGAATGGTTCTTCCCCTTGATATTCGGGCGATAAAACTCCCCACGAAGGGCGCCCAGCTTAACCCCCATGCCCAGTAAAACATGGTCCACTGCTCCACCCACTTTTCGTCGGAGTGGGGGGCGGTTACCAGGCTCATTTCGATGAGGTTTCCGAGATACTCGCCAAGCGTTTGGGTGAGCTCACCAAAAATAAAGGCCGTGGGGCCCGTGACCAGGACGAAGAGCAGGAGGCCGCTCGCGATTACAAGGTTGGCGTTACTGAGATGGCGTATGCCCTTGTCGAGTGGCGTCATGGCCGATATGGTAAAAAGCGTTGCAAGCCCTCCCAGGATCATAAACTGCGATGTGGTCGAGTAATCCATTACACCCAGCCGGGAGAGGCCGCTATTGACCTGCAGCGCGCCAAGCCCCAGAGTCGTTGCAACCCCGAACAAGGTGGATACTACCGCCAGAATATCGATGGCTTTTCCCCAACCGCGGTCTACTCGCTCTCCCAACAGGGGGCGGAATGTTTCGCTGATCAAACCATAGCTATTGTGGCGAAAACGGACATAAGCGATAGCCAGACCCACAAGGGTAAAGTTGGCCCATTGGTGAAAACCCCAGTGAAAGAACGAGTAACGCATGCCCAGCTGCGCCGCCTCTACGCTGCGCGGCTCGGCAAGGCCCAGGGGCGGAACGTTCAAGTGCATGATGGGTTCCGCCACGCCCCAGAACACCAGTCCAACGCCCATGCCCCCCGAGAAAATCATGGCCAGCCAGCTGGTGAAGGAGAACTCCGGCAACTCGTTCTCCTGGCCCAGGCGGAGGTTTCCGAACCTGGAGAACGCCAGGAAAAAGATAAATAGTACAAAGCCGGTGGTTGCCATCAAGTACATCCAACCAACATTTTTGGCGGTTGCATCGAGGACTTTCTGGGCGATTGCTTCAACGGTTTCCGGCTGAAGGGCAGAGGTGACGACAAAGGCGGTAATAATGAGTAGTGAGGTGTAGAAAACCACCCCGACATCACCGAGGTGTCTCTTCAGGAAAGTTGTTAATCGGTTCATAAATAGCTCACCAGACAGTTCTCACGTTTCTACCCGTTTCGACGTAGGATCCATTAAAAATAATCATTGTCTCTCTTTTGAGAACCAGCGATACAAAGACACAAACAGAGCCGCGATGTACCAACCGTACAAATAGGCTTCAACTAATCCAATTAAAAATCCCGACCACGTAAGCCATTCGAAGCCGGGCAATAAAGGCGCCCAAGCTTCGTACATACGCATCTGCGCCGGGGCGAGCAGGCCAAAGCCTACGCACAGCAGATAGCTGATTACTAACAGAACTGACAGGGTGTTGCCTAGCGGGACGGTACGTAAACGGGTATTCACTACAGTAGAATCGTTCATAGCTAATTTCCTCTTCTCGTTGTAGAAAAATCTTGATTTTTTGATTGGGGCAAGCGTTTGTGCCGGCGCGGCGGGCCACCAGCCCAATGCAACTAGACCGAACGGCTGGACCGGATGGCGATGCAGCCGAGCATATGTCTGTGCGATAGCCACATTATCAGCGGCGGGAGAATAAGCCACTGCAGAAGTGGGGCCAGTCCCACGCCTAACAGAGGTATGATCGGCATAGAGTCTGCGTATGTCCATCGTTCCAGAGGGCCGGTCGCCAGCCATTCCATGACGATGGTCACGAGAAATGCCGCGAGCAGAAGGGTGATAGCCGGCTTTCGTTTGCCCTCGAGGAGCCATCGACGGTGTCCGAAGACTATTGAGGAAAACCAGAAGCTGGCCAGTAGAATCAGCACATCGCCGCCGGAAGCCTGTATACACATCCAAACCACTGAGCCGTGAGATGCCTTCGCCATACCGGTAAACCAAGGGACTTGAAGCATCTCCCACAAAAAGTGTGTCAAAAAACCAAATCCCGCCAGGGGGAGTTCTGGCAAAAGGACGGATAGTCGGCTGGTGGGCGCTCCTTGGCGTATTCGTTCGATCACATGTTGCTCCTGTTGCGGGGTTTTCCACTCCAGCTGTGTTTATAAGGAGGCACGGACTGTAGCGACTAAGGTGGTGTTGCGCTCTCGTCGGGGGCTACCACAGCATTTCTCCCTTGCATCATGGCTATACCGATAATGACAACGACTATTCCAAGAATCTGGACGGGTTGAAGCCGCTCTTCAAAGAACATAAATCCAATTAGCAACCCAAGTACCGGGGTTAGAAAGCTGAAGACGTTCAATCGGTTTAAGGGGGCGCGGGCCAGCAGGGCGAACCATAAATACACCATGGCGGCTGTCGCCAGGGCAGATAGAATGAGCAGGGAACCGGTGAATCGAAATGTCCACCGAATCTCCCACTGTTCGCCGCCTACCGCGGATGCAGCCAGAAGTATTCCGCCGCCTATTAATAACTGGACAGCCATGGGGGCGGCAACTGATCTCCCAGCACGATTTTTTAATAGAATGTTGCCGATGGCTATTCCGATGGCGCCCATAAGAACCCAGGTAACTCCCCATAGATAGCCGGCATTGTTATTGTCGAATCCCGACCAAGAAAGCAAGGCGACGCCCAAAAAACCTATGACAAGCCCGGCTATGCCCTTGATCTGCAACGTTTCTCCGAGCCAAGCGGCGGCGATCGCTGCGGCAATCAGGGGCTGAGTACTTGCCAGGACAGTTGCCAGTCCCGGTGATAGGTGTCCTGCTGCTAGAAACATTCCGCCAAATCCCATCGCTGTATAGGACAATCCGATTAAGCTCAACAGCCCCAAGTCTCGGGGGCTAAAAGGGTAAGGCGCGCGCCGCCGCAGAACCAAGTGAACCGCGAAGAGCAGCCCTCCCGCAAGAAAAGCGCGCAAGGCAGCAAACAGCAAGGGGGGAGCGTCCGGCAGCCCCGTCACGATAAAAGGAAAACAGATGGCCCAGAGCAGTACAACTACCACCATCCAAGCAACGTTCGCGGCTTTTGATTGAGTCTTCATAACGAATCAAGCCAACTCGCGGATACTGGTGGCCAGAAGGCCTCCGATATTGATGGCGTTGCTGGGGTGTGAGATCGTATTACAAGTGACCAGTCGCGCTGATTTATCAATTAGCTCCATATCGGCTCCTTCAGCAAAGATTCCGTGAACGCCGATGCAGACCACTTTCGGCAGCCCAAAGCGCTCAAGGTGAACTATGGTTTCCAGCATGGTATGGCCACTGGAGATGATGTCATCGACCAGTACCGGAGTGTGATTCAGCCATTGCTCAAGGTGAGGCACACTGATTTCTACCTCACGGTCGCCACGCCGGGTTTTACTCAATACCGTGAAGGGCGCACCTGCCTGCTTTGCCACCGCAGAGACCCATTGCTCGCTCTCGCTGTCGGGGCCGATCAAGACCGGGTTGTTGACGTTGGCGGCGATCCACTCCGCGATTACTGGCGCTGCGTGACCGACCTGGGTAGGAATACCGTAGATTTCCGACAAGACATGATAGCGGTGCAGGTGAGGATCAACGGTGACCAGCGCTGAAAAGTAGCGGGACAACAATTGCGCGAAGTAACGCGATGTCACACCCTCCCCGCCGTGAAAGCGTTTGTCCTGGCGCATGTACGGAAGGTAGGGCGCCACCAGCAGAATCTCCTTGGCACCGAGGTCCCTGAGTGTTTCGGCCAGCAGGAGTAAAGGCAGGGTTCGGTGATCAGGTTGATAAAGGTCCGCCAGCACCACCACATTGAGGTCTTTAACCTCATCCAGCACCCGCACATAGCTTTCGCCATCGGGGAAGTGGCGCATGTCGAGCTGACCCTCGCGAAGATCCAGCGACCCGCAAAGGGTTAGAGCAAGTTCTTTGTCACTGTGGAGGTTGAATAGCACATTCCAACGGATTGTCATGCCTGGTCCTTTTTTAAAGTCAATGAGCGGTATTGGACGCGAATTGAGAAGGCCTTATGACGGATATTCAGAGATGGAAATAACGTCAAGACGACTGTGTAAGTACTCCAGCGCGTAGGCAAGCACTCCTGCGGACTCGGCATGCAAGGTAAACAGAGGTTGGCCGGCTTCGACCCAGTCGCCGAGGCGTACATGTAAGTCGAGTCCCGAGGCTGGTGTCGCTGGCGCGCCGGCAAGCTTGGCTATGCGCGCCAGTAGACGGTTGTCGATAGCGGTGACGAAGCCATGACGATTTGCTGGCACCGGCTGAGTCTGAGCCGCCACCGGCAGTACGCGCATGCCGCCCTGGGCTTCGCAAATAGCTCTAAATTTTTGCCAGGCCCGACCACTGGTCAGGGATTGCGCGGCCAGATTGACGCCGCTGCCTTTTTCGACAAGCCCTGCGAGCTCGAAAATCGCACCGGCCAGTTGGATAGATCGATCCCTGAGATCCGCAGGTGCGTCTTCCTTGTTTTGGAGCACAGCCAGAACATCTCGGGCCTCCAGGGTGGGACCTATGCCTCGTCCGACTGGCTGCCGACCGTCGGTGATGACCGTCCGAACAGTCAGCCCGATCACTTCAGCGGTCTCGCGCAGCAGCCTTGCTAAACACTGGGCGTCCTCTTCACTGCGAACCTTGGCTGTGGGACCGACCGGAAGGTCGAGCACGACATGGGTGGCACCAGCGGCGGCTTTTTTAGACAGCACCGATGCCACTAGTTGTCCCTCGCTGTCGAGATCGATTGCCCGTTCGATACGAATCAGAACGTCATCGGCAGGGCTCAGGGAGACTGCACCGCCCCAGGCGATGCAGCCGCCTTCCTGCTCCACGACGCGCTGCATGTCGTCAATGGAAAGGGCGACCGGCGCCAAGGTTTCCATTGTGTCGGCGGTGCCTGCCGGAGAGGTGATCGCCCGCGAGGAGGTCTTTGGCATGATCAAACCCTCTGCAGCCACCATAGCTACCACAAGAGGCGTGGTTCTGTTGCCGGGCAGGCCACCAACGCAGTGCTTGTCTACGACCACATCGCGATGCCAGTCAAGGCGCTCCCCCGCGTTTATCATGGCCCGAGTTAAGCTGGCGGTCTCGGTTCGGTTTAATCCACGACTGGCGCACGCGGTCAGGAAGGTGGCCAGCTCCACGTCGGTATAAAACCCTTTGCAGATGTCCGAGATGATGGCGTCAAACTGTATGTCCTCCAGTGGCTTTCCATAGATCTTGGCACGCACCGAGCTCATGGATTCTACCGTGGGCGGGTGAACGAAACCGGCGAGTTCGCCAGGCTGGGGGGCAAGGGTGTGCCAAGCGGATTCCGACAGCCCGAATTCATCCGGTGCAAGCCAGTCTCCATGTATGACGTTGAGACTAGCCAAAACGCTTCGCTCGCCAATGTTGACTTGTACCCGGCTTTGGGCATTGAATCCTTCCGAGTGGCAGACGTGGCAATCATTGCGCATATAGACCACCAGCTCTTGATGGCTATCGATACCCAGTCGGCGCGGTTTCAGTAGGTAATGCTCTTCGGTCATCAAGGGCCCTTTTAATGGCGTCTCTATTTTCGATTGTGCGGAGGTACTCGGTGGCAACTCCAGGGTTCATGTTGGGCGTTGTCTTTAACGTTTTGGTCGACGAACAGGTAATACTCCTCTTTGAAGCGCGTCCACCAATCCTGCTTGATTGGAATGCCGAACTTGATAAGGATGTCCTCCACACACTGGAGGCATAGCCGCGATGCGTCATAGGAGAAATCGAGCCGGTCGGATGTCTCGACAAAGGCGATATCATCCAAGCCATAGAGCTGATCGATTTCCGCAATGGCTTCGGTCAGTTTCTCGGTATTGATGGGTCGCTTAAGCCCGAGGTGACGGGTCACCAAGTTAACTTCCGAAACTCCCAGGCGATGCTCTTTATGCTTCATTTTCTGTCAGCCTCCTTTCGGCCTTCTTCCAGGCCGCGGCGGTAAGCTTGCTCCGTGTCCTGGTGGTTGTGTTCGCCATGCCCGCTTTCTCCGTGACCGTGCCCCTTATGCATAAAAAGGTGCATTAACGGACAGAGGAGAATGATCAGGTAGGGGAGAAACGGAAAGACGTGCGCTCCGTGCTCTACAAATAGAAAGTAAAGCGCTGCGCCAACCAACAAGATCGTCGCAAATCCGTGAAGGCTGTTCCAGTAACCGGGTTTGTTAGCCATTAGGTTTCTCCAGTGCCGAGGTAGCGGCCTCTATCGGTGTGAAATCGAATCATTTATCGACACTCAGCTTTACACGCTTAAGAAGAATTGAATTGCCGATGACTGATAACGAGCTCACGGTCATGGCGATCACGCCGATCATGGGGTGCAGTAACCCGACGGCGGCGATGGGTATAGCGGCCACATTGTAGGCACTCGCCCAAATCAGGTTCTGAACAATTTTCCCAAAGGTGGCTCGGGAGAGGTGCATGGCTTCCACTACACCGGTCAGCTCACCGCGAACCAGAGTCACATCGGCCGCCTCAATGGCCACATCAGCGCCGGCACCTATGGCAATACCCACGTTTGCCTGTTTCAGCGCTGGCGCATCATTGATGCCATCGCCGACCATGGCGACATGATTGCCATGCTTTTTCTGCAGCTGACGAATTGCATCCACCTTGCCTTCCGGAAGTACCCCGGCCTGCACTTCGTCGATACCCACCTCCTCGGCAACAGCGCGCGCCGCACGTTCGTTGTCGCCGGTGATCATTACCACATGCAGGCCCAACTCATGCATGCCGCGTATAGCGGCTACTGATTCCTCTTTGATGGTGTCGGCCACCGCGACAATGCCACACGCTTTCCCATCGACAGCGACCAGTACGGCGGTGCGGCCGCGCCCTTCCAGGCTGTCCAGATCCTCGTCCAACGCCTCTAGACCGCTTACTCCTTCTTCGTTCAGCAATTTGCGGTTGCCAATCAGAACCAACGCACCATCGACTTTGCCGGATACGCCGCGTGCGCCAGTGGAACGAAATTCTTTGACCTCCCCCGGGCTCACCTGACGCTCGCGGGCGCCTTCGACAATGGCGCGGGCAATGGGGTGCTCAGAGGCATTTTCCACCGTCGCGGCCCACTGCAGCAGTTGTTGTTCTGTGACATTGTTGGCCGTAACCACTTCAGTCAGTTTGGGCTCGCCCCGTGTGATAGTGCCGGTTTTATCAAGCACCATCACCTTGACGTCTTTGAAGGTTTGAATAGCCTCGCCGGAGCGAATCAGAATGCCTCGCTCGGCGCCAATACCCGAGCCCACCATAAGCGCGGTGGGTGTCGCCAAGCCCAGAGCGCAGGGGCAGGCAATAACCAGAACCGCAATGGCGGCGAGAGTAGCCAGTACTGGTGTGGTCGCCGTTTGATCAACCCAGGGCAGAAAATCCGCGCCCCATGCAAGTATGGGGCGCAGGCTGTCGGCGGCAACAAACCACACCGCAAAGCTTGCCAGGGCAATCAGAATGACGATGGGCACAAAACGCCCCGTCATGCGGTCGGCGAATTCCTGAATGGGCACTCGCGAGCCTTGGGCCTGTTCTACCAGTTTGATCACCTGGGACAAAAAGGTATCGCCGCCCACCTTGGTGGCCTTGACCCGTAAACGTCCCTCTTTATTGATGGTCGCGCCAATGACGGTATCGCCCGGAGATTTATACACCGGAACCGACTCGCCGGTGGCAATCGATTCATCCAGATGGCTCTCGCCTTCTACCACTTCGCCATCCGTCGGCACCTTGTCACCGGGGCGGATCACCATGATGTCGCCCGGTTGCAGTTCCTTGACGGGAACTTCCTGCTCCTGGCCATCGCGTTCGACCCGTGCGGTCTTGGCGCCCAAGGTTAATAATTTTCGGATCGCCTGAGATGCACGGCCCTTGGCTTTGGCCTCAAGATAGCGCCCCAATAGGTGAAAGGTCATGATGGTGGCGGCCATTTCAATGAATGACGTCATGGTGACGAAAAAGCCTGCCAGGCCGATCAGGTAGGGCGGAACGCTGCCCATGGAAATCAGTACATCCATGTTGAAGGTGCGGTTGGTGAGCGAGCGCCAGGTGGACTTGTGAGTGGCTGCGCCGCCATATAGAAAAACCACCGGAAACGCCAACAGGGCCACAATCAAAAGATAACCGGGGATCGGTTTCCAGAACATGTGCGGGATCATCAACACCATAATCAGTGTTGTCGGTATCCCGGCGATCCAAAGGCGTTTCAAAGCCTGATTCAAGTAGGCGTCTTCGATATCGGCATCCTTTTCCGCTTCATCTTCCGCTGCTTCGGAGGAGGCTTGAGCGACATCGTAGCCGGCTTTTTCAACCGCCTGTTTAAGCTGTTCAACACTGGGTCCAGCGTCGGTCATTACGACGTGAACCTTGTGGCTGGCGATATTGGTTTTGATACTCTCAATGCCCTCTAGCCGCTGGAGCGATTCACGCACAATGCCCGCACAGTGGTCTGAGCCCATGCCCGGCACGATAAGCTGGGCGTTCTTTCCCGCCCCCGAAGTGTTGGCTGCGGCGACGTCGTAGCCGGCGTTTTCCACAGCTTTGCGGAGATCGTCCAGGTCCACCGTCGAGGGGTCGTAGGTGACTTCTACGCGGTGGCTAGCGATATTGGTTGTAATGTCGCCGACGCTGTCAAGACGCTGTAGCGAGGTCTTTACAATACCCGCACAGTGGTCCGACCCCATGCCCGGCACAGTCAGCTTAGCCACAGCGCTCGAAGGTTGTGAGTCAACGCTCATTCTTTTCCCCTGCTTTTTCGGATCGCGAACGCTTTCTTCGTAGGTTCCAGCCCACCAGCGCAAAAACCGCCAGAAGAACAATACCACTAATAATGGTTGTGAATTCTAAGCTCATTCAAAACTCCTGCTGCTGCAACTTATTGAGGCGGGGAATGAACATCGGGACGTGCTGTCGATAAGCCCGATATTCATCACCAAACTGTTCCAGCATCTGCCGCTCTTCTTTCAGAGCCAGTAGCGTGTAGGCTAGGACAATTACTGGGAAGGCGATCAGTGAGACAATCGTCGGCCAGTGCACAACCCCTTCACCGAACACGATGAGAAAGAGGCCAGTGTATTGGGGGTGGCGAACAATCGCGTAAATGCCATCGGTCATTAGAGTCTCACGGCGCCGTGCTTGATGTATCCGGCGCCAGCCCTCCGCGACCAGAGTTGCTCCTAGAAACACTAAACTGTAGCCGAGCAGCATGGCTATGATGTGCGCCGTAGGGGTGCCGAACAATTGCGCCCAGAGGTTGCCGCCTTCGTTCCATGCCAGATCGAGGCCGAAGAATCGAGTTAGAAAGTAGATCGTTAAAGGAAACCCGTACATTTCAGCGTAAAAGGCGATAATAAAGGCCTGCAGCACGCCAGCGCGCGTCCATTCTTTCCAGCTGGCCGGAGCTAGATATCGGTACATTAGCCATGAAACAAAAACTGTGACGATAATTGCTAGGCCCCAGGTTCCTACATGCATGCGCTTGTGCCTCTGTTTGTGTCAATAAGCTTTAGATATTCAATGATTGTGTCACACTGAACGTTTATCCTACCCGCTCTCACTGAACTCCTCGATCAGATGACAGATCATGTTGCCTGTTGGCGCCCGGTCCGGTTTTGTTTCCCAATCCCTGACTGCGGAGTACATACGTTGCCGTAGTCGCTGACTATCTTGGAAGCCTTTCTCGTTTTCCTCCAGACGCTTCTGTATAAGCCGCCTGGCGAGAGGACAGGGGGATTCACCTTGATCAGCGGTATCCAGGATTTCGGCGATATCGCTCACCGAAAATCCGAGTTGTCTGGCGCTGAGGATAAACCTCATTCGACGCTTTTCCTTGGCACAGTACTCCTTGTAGCCATTGGACGGGTTCTTCGTTGGTTTCAGAAATCCAATACGGGTGTAGTAGCGAACAGTATCTACACTTACCCCAGTCTCATTAGCCAGTTGGTTAACACGCATAGGGTCACATCCCTTTCGTCAGCAATGTAAACAGGGTGACCCTGGGTGTTAGCTCTCATATTGATCCACGTCAAGGTCCTGCGTTAAAGACATAGGTTCAACTATCAATATCGGTATGGTAGACCTGTGTCCTGGTCACAGGTCAACTTAAAACTAGAGTCTGAAGGTTAGCCCATTTCCAGGACGTGACGAATAGATTACAAATTTGTAATCTTGATGCCATCTTTCTGTTGGTTTTTTCTTCTTATCATGGTAGCTGAAAGATCTTACGCTTGGGCGACCGCCTTTTTGAGCAGGGGTGACGCGATAGACCGGTAGGGTAGAACTATTGCACCGACGCACAGGAAATATAGATCGTTCGGGTAATAGAGACATTATAGATTATGTAGTGGTCTAATGAATCCGGACACCAACGTAGGGTGGTAAAATCACCACCTTAAGCGAGGTGTCATATGACCAGAAAACGACGATCCTTTACA
>NZ_FNUM01000007.1:2500-219710 GCF_900107995.1 Alcanivorax sp. DSM 26293
TCGCCCCATCAGCAGATTGAACTTTTGGTCAGTCCCCCCCAGCTCCACATCGGCCTCCAGGGCCACAGAGTCATACCCTTGTACCAGCGGGTAGAGGAATTCATGGATGGCAATGGACTGATTGCCCTTGTAGCGCTTGTCGAAATCATCCCGCTCCAGCATCCGCGCCACGGTGTACTGCCCGGCCAGCTTGATCATGCCGGCGGCACCCACCTCATTCATCCATTCGGAATTGAACACCACCCGGGTTTTCGCCGGATCAAGAACCTTGAACACCTGCTCTTTATAGGTCTCCGCATTGCGCAGCACATCCTCGCGGGTCAGCGGAGGGCGGGTGGCGCTTTTTCCGGTGGGGTCGCCGATCATGCCGGTGAAATCCCCGATCAGGAAAATCACCTCATGCCCCAGCTCCTGGAACTGGCGCATCTTGTTGATCAGCACGGTGTGCCCCAGATGCAGATCCGGCGCCGTGGGATCAAAGCCCGCCTTGATCCTCAGGGGCCGGCCGGAGGCCAGCTTTTCCCGCAATTCGTCTTCCTGGATGATTTCATCCGCACCGCGGGAAATGAGCGCCAGTTGTTCGTCCACCGTGGCCATGCCTACCTCTATACTGTCCGGGTACTGTTTGCGCAGAAAAGAACCCCTGCGAGAAAGCCGGCTATTGTAGCACTTGAACGCGGCCAGAGAAGGCAGGTATCTTTGCAGGCCAGTTTTTCGCCGTGCCCTCCCCCTGGGTACGTCCGAGTTTTTATCCAACCAGGTCCCCCACATTCTCCATGAAAGAACTCCTATCTTATGCTGGCAGACTGGTGCGCCAGTTCCCTCGCACCCATTTACTGCTGAGCATGGCCTTGCTGGGCGGCGTCATCCTTATCGCCCTTCGTCCGGACAGTGCTCCGGAGGAGCCCCGCCAACAGGCCAAGACCATCACCCTGCCAGCCAAACCAGCCCGCAAACCCGATCCCCAGCCACCAGCCCCTGACACTCCCCAGTGGCAGACGCTAACCGTGCAAGCCGGTGACAGCCTGTCATCGCTGCTGCAGCCGCTGGGAGTGGGTGCCAGCCAGGTCTTTGCCCTGATCAACAGTGACGACAAACTGAAACGGCTGACCAAGATCCGGCCCGGGGAAACGCTGAAAGTAACCGTGGAGGACGACAGGCTGACCCGGGTGCAGTACCACCCCTCCAAAGTGGAAACCCTTACCGCCCGCCTCAGAGGCGGCGGCTGGGAAACCCGCCTGAGCCAGCGTGAGTACCAGAAACAAACGCGCTTTGCCGAGGCCGAGATCACCGACTCCCTGTTCCTGGCGGGTGCCGCAGCGGGCATCAGCGACAAACTCACCATGCAACTGGCCAACCTGTTTGCCTGGGACGTGGATTTCGTGCTCGACATTCGTCGTGGCGACCGCTTCCGGATCATCTATGAAGAGCTGTATCTGGACGGTGAGAAAGTCGGCGAGGGCGACATCCTGATGGCCGAATTCTGGAACCAGGACCGGCATCTTACTGCCTTCCGCTACGAAACCCGTTCCGGCGATGTGGAATACCTGGATATCAAGGGGGACTCCATGCGCAAGGAGTTCATCCGCACGCCGGTGGCCTTTTCCCGCATCAGTTCCCGCTTCAACCTGAGCCGCAAGCATCCTGTGCTCAACCGGATTCGCGCCCACAAGGGCATCGACTATGCCGCCCCCTCCGGCACTCCGATCAAGGCCGCCGGGGATGGCAAGGTCATCTTTGCCGGGGTCAAAGGCGGCTATGGCAACGTGATCATTCTCAAACACGGGCAGATCTACACCACGCTCTACGCACACATGCGCGGCTTTGCCAAAGGCATCCGGGTGGGGAAACGGGTCAAGCAGGGCCAAACCATTGGTTATGTGGGAGCATCCGGGCTCGCCACCGGCCCTCACCTGCACTATGAATTCCGCATCAACGGCGTGCACCGCAACCCGCTCACCGTTCCCCTCCCCAAGGCGCGGGGCATCAATGACAATGAACGCTCGGAGTTCCTGATTGCCGCCAATCGCCTGAAGGCACAGATGACCCTGTTCTCGGAAGCGTCAACCCTGGCCAGCAGCGATGTCTTCTGATTCCCGCGGGGATTACCTGATCGGTCTGATGACCGGCACCAGCGTGGACGGCATCGACGCGGTGCTGGTGCAGATTGGCAGCGGCGAATTTTTCCTGCAATCCACGCTCAACCTGCCCTTGCCCGCGGACCTGCAGCAGGCAGTGCTGGACCTCTGCCAGCCCGGCGACAATGAGATTGATCGTGCCGGCGCTGTCAGCCGCCAACTCTCTTTATGCTATGCACAGGCCTGCCGGACCTTGCTGGAACAGACCGGCCTGAAGCCAGAGCAGATTCGTGCCATTGGCTGTCACGGCCAGACCGTACGCCACCGGCCGGGCGATGGCGGCTTCAGCCTGCAACTGGGCTGCCCAGATACCCTGGCGGTGGAAACCGGCATCCCCGTGGTCACCAACTTCCGCAACAAGGACATGGCCCTGGGCGGCCAGGGCGCTCCTCTGGTGCCCCCTTTCCATCGGCAACTGTTTGCCCGCACTGGCCAGCGGCGCGCCATTGCCAACATTGGCGGCATGGCCAACGTGACGCTACTGGACGGTGACACCTTGCTGGGCGGCTTTGATACCGGCCCGGGCAATGTGCTGATGGACCTGTGGATCCGCCAGCACCACCAGCAGCCGTTCGACCGCAACGGGGACTGGGCCGCTGGCGGCCAGCCAGACCCGACGCTGCTGGAACAACTGCTGGATGATCCCTACTTCCGGCTGCCACCCCCCAAGAGCACCGGCCGCGAACACTTCCATGGCGAATGGTTGACACGACAGCTGCCGGATCACTACGACGCCCAACAGGTCCAGGCCACCCTGGCCGACCTGACCGCCCGTAGCATCAGCGATGCCCTGGCGGATTTCGCCCCGCAACAACTGCTGGTCTGCGGTGGCGGCGCCCATAACCGCCACCTACTGGCGCGGCTTGGACATTACCTGGGCGTACCGGTGGCCAGCACGGACAGCGAGGGCCTGCACCCGGATTGGGTGGAAGCCGCCGCCTTTGCCTGGCTGGCATGGGCCCGACTGGAAGGACAGTACGGCAATGCGCCGGTGGTCACCGGGGCCTCGAGGGAAGCCATTCTGGGCCAGGTCACCTTGCCCTGAAACGCGAAGAATCCACCCCCATTACCTCGCTATACCCCATAGGAGCGGCGCTCTCTGTGCCCCGCGGGTATGAGCCGCCAATTTTCGTGCGATAAAGGCCGGATCGTTCGCGGCTCAGGCGCCGCTCTTTTTTCGGGAGAAGCCAGAAGAATGTGCGGCCGCAGGACCTGGGCGGGGAGAGGATCGTCGAGAGGAAGGGCTAAACCAGCCAGAGACCCAGCATGGCACAGCTGACACCCAGGGTAGCGCCGGCGAGGATGTCACTGGGGTAATGGACACCCAGCAGCACCCGGGACAGCCCGACCATCACCGCCAGGCCCAGCGCCAGCAGCATCACCGGCGGGTAGAACACGCAGAGCAACGAGGCCATCACGAAGGCGGCAGCGGTGTGTCCGGAGGGAAAACTGAAACGGTCCGCGGGCTGGATGAAGGCAGACAGACTTTCCAGTGCGTCCGCCGGTCGTGGCCGCTTGATAAGATGCTTGAGCAACACAAACAGTGGCACTTCCAGGGCATACGCTGCCATGGCGGTCAGGGCAAACTCACTGCCGCCCTGGCGATCCATCCACCAGATCAGCAGCGTCAGGGCCACATAGAAGGGGCCATCACCCAGCCGCGATACCATACGGGCCATCCGGGCCCGGCGGGCGGCCTGGGGCTGCTGAAGCAACCAGCACATGGCCCGGGTGTCAGCAGCAGTCATTCGTTGAAATGTAGGTTTAGTCGTCATCATGGGGGTAGTTTCCCCCGCAAAAACGACGAAAAGTTGATCAAACAGTGAAGGTTTTGTGACAGCAGGACAGGAGCGAGTGACGAGAAGCGAGTTTCGAACCCCAACTCCATCTCTTTGCCTTTCGCTACTCGTAGCTCGTTACTCGCTTCTTTTGGGCAAAGAGGGCTTACGACAGAGGCAGCAATGTATTCCTAGACGGAGAACGAGGAACCGCAGCCACAGGTAGTAGCCGCGTTGGGGTTGCTAACCACAAAGCGCGAGCCCATCAATCCCTTCTCGTAGTCCACCTGGGAGCCATCCAGGTACTGAATGCTCATGGCATCCACCAGCAGGGTGACACCATCCTTTTCAACGATGGTGTCGTCATCGTTGACCGCTTCATCGAAGGTGAAGCCATAGGAAAACCCGGCACAGCCACCCCCCGTGATATACACGCGCAGTTTCAGTTGCGGATTGCCTTCGTCGTCACGCAGTTCCTTGACCTTGGCGGCGGCGGCATCGGTGAATGAGATCGGGGCGTTTTCGGTCATACTCTCGCTTGCAACGGGTGACGGATTGGCCCGTGGCCAGAAAGGCCAACGGGCTGATTATGTTCCAGTACCCGACTAAAACAGTCAAGAATTATTCGGCCACGGCTTCCTTGCCAGAAGCCTTGCCGGCGTTCTTGCCGGTGGCATCCGGTGCCGGCAGGTTGCGGCGCTCGTCATCCAGGCGGACCAGCTTGCCATTGACCCGCGCGCCCATGACCATCTCGATCATCAGGTAATAGACATTGCCTTCCACCGAGGCCTTTTCCGCCAACTCCAGATTCTCAGTGGCGTGCACATCCCCTTCCACACGACCATTGATGATCACCTGGGGGACCTGAATCTCCCCCTTGACCACACCGCTTTCGCCGATGATCAGACGGCCACCATCCTTGCCCACATTGATATTGCCTTCCACGGTGCCCTGAACATGCAACCCGCCGGTGAATTCAATATCGCCACGAACCGTGGCACTGGGTGCAATCAGGGTATGGTTACGGTAATCCTGGGACGAACCGGATGAACTGCCGGTTGCAGATTTCTTGTCTCGGCCAAGCACGGGTCTCTCCTACTGCCATTTTACGGTTTTTTGTGTCTGGTAACGGTTTCTGCCGCCGCTCTCAGCTTCTATATCTATGGCTTCCAGCTCCACGCCTTCCGGTACCTCAAAGCGGCCATTCAGCTCCTGGAAGTAACGAAACCGGAAGCGCGTCTCACTGCTATCGTCCAACCAGTCGGTGCCCGTCAGGGAAAAGGGCTCACCGTCGCGGGTACCGCGCAGAGTCAGATTGATATCACCGGACAGATAATTACGGTTATCGCCCGCTTGTACCAGAACCAATCTGTAACGGAAGACACCATTGTCATCATCGGGCTGCAACACCATTTTTTCAATTTGCAGCCCTTCGCTGGCGCCTGGCGCCATCACACTCTTGTAAAACACTACCGCCTCTTCCAGCTCGGCGGCCTGATCGCGCAGGGATTTGATCTCCTGACGCAGGGTTTCCCGGGCTTCCCGGGTCACCTCGGTATCGGTTCGGTACAGGGCAAGCTCATTGCGCGCCGCTTCCAGCTCCCGTCGAGCTGTCTTCAGATCGCTGCGCAGGCGCTGGTTCGCTGCAGAGGTGTCCAGGGCACCACTGTTACCCGTCCACAGGCCCCCGACAAACAACATCACCGCCAGGATCAGCAAGGTCACTGCCCACAGGCGGCGGCGTTTTTTCTGCCGGGACGGGCTCACCGGCATCAGCATCACATCATCAATGCCCGCCCGGCTTTTCGGTTTGCGCGCCATATCAGGGCATCAACGGAACGACTGCCAGTCCCGCCCCTTCATCCAACCCGAACATGATATTCATGGCCTGCACCGCCTGGCCGGAGGCCCCCTTCACCAGATTGTCGATCACCGACAGCACCACAATCACGTTCTCGCCCCGTGGCTGGTGCAGGGCAATCCGGCAGGTGTTTGCGCCTTTCACGAAGCGCGTCTCCGGGTGGCTGCCAAGGGGCATCACGTCCACGAAGGGCTCGTTGGCATAACGGGCTTCATAGGCTGCCTGGATCTCCTCCAGGGAGGGCGATTGCGCGGTCAGTTGGCCATAAAGGGTCGCGTGGATACCGCGAATCATGGGAATCAGGTGCGGCACAAAGGTGGCCTTTACCGGCCCACCGGCGATATCGCCCAGGCCCTGCTCAATTTCCGGCAGGTGGCGATGACCGCTGGCCCCATAGGCCTTGTAGCTTTCGCCGGCCTCCGCCAGCAGCATGGGCACCTTGGCCCCCTTGCCGGCACCGCTGGCACCGCTGGCCGCGTTGGCAATCAGCTGGTCCGGATTGATCCAGCCGTTTTCCAGCAATGGCAGATACCCCAACTGGATGGCCGTGGGGTAACACCCGGCACAGGCCACCAGCCGCGCATCACGGAGCTTTTCCCGGTTCACTTCCGGCAACCCGTAGACGGCGTCCGCCAGCAACTCCGGGCAGGCATGGGGCTCACCGTACCAGTCGCTCCACAATTCATGGTCACGGAGCCGGAAATCCGCAGACAGATCCACCACCCTGACCCCGGCATCCATCAATTCCGGCATCATGCGCATGGCCACATTGTGGGGGGTAGCAAAAAACACCACATCACAGGCCGACAGCCGTTTCACATCCGGCTCGCTGAACACCAGATCGGTACGCCCGCGCAGGGAAGGAAACAGGTCTGCCACAGCGATACCCGCCTCGCCCCGGGAGGTAATTACATCCAGAGCCACATGGGGGTGGTTGACCAGCAAGCGCAACAACTCCACCCCGGTGTATCCGGTGCCACCAACTACGCCAACCTTGAGGGGCTCTGCCATATCTTTCTCCACCCTGCTGACCAGGGAACTGCTGCATTTAACAAATGACCCCGCATGATAGGGGCGCCACCCGGGACCGGCAACTTATCCGGGTAATTGTCGCTCGGATTCCTTCCCCGCGGCCCGTTCTGTCCCCCCGTCGTCACCTTTTCCCGGGGTTTCTCCAGCGCCATACCGCGCCCATCCGACAGCCGCTCGGCCAGGGAGTCGTAAAGCGGCCGGGCCCAGACAACCTTGGCCACCGCCGTTGCCAGAAACGCCCCGGCCATCAGCGGCAGCAGGATGTCGTGCCGGTTCCCGGTCAACTCCATGACAATCACAAAAGAAGTAATGGGGCGCTGAATCACACCTGCAAGAAAAGCCGCCATGGCCACCAGGGTAATTCCGACCAGCGAGGACGTCGGAAAAAAGCTGCCGATCACATTACCGAACCCGGCCCCGGCCGCCAGACTTGGTGAGAACAACCCGCCGGGAATACCAGTGAAGTACGACACCAGGGTGGCGGACATCTTGGCCAGGGCAAAGCTCCAGTTGCCCGGGTGCTCCCCGTCCAGCAGGGTACTGGCCTGCTCGTAGCCACTGCCATAGGTAGCGCCACCGGTCAGCAGCCCCAGCAAAACCAGTACCAGCGCGCACATCAACACTACCCGGTAGGGGTGCGCCCTGGCATGGGGAGAAAGAAACTGACTGCCCTTGATCAGCAACCGGCTGAACAGGCCGCCGAACAGACCACATACCAGTCCGGTGACACCAATCGCCGCCCAGTCCCGGGTAATATCCAGGGCGCCCTGGGGGTGCCCGAAAAAACTGTAGTGGCCCATGATCATTAACACCACCACCCCGGACAGGATAATCGCCAGAATCAGGGTACCGCTGGTGCGCTGCTCGAAGGAGCCGGACAGCTCCTCAATGGCGAATACAATGCCGGCCAGCGGCGCATTGAACGCCGCCGACACCCCGGCGGCCCCACCGGCCACGATCAGGGAATTATCCACATATTTCTGATTCAGACGCCCCAGCCGGCCAACCGAATACATCATCGCCGCGCCCATATGCACGCTGGGGCCCTCACGGCCGATACTGGCGCCGCACAGTAATCCCAGGCAGGTCAGAATGAACTTGCCGAAGATCACACGCAGAGAAAGGAAGGTGGGACGCAGCCAGTGGTAGCGCTGCTTGAGCACCACCAGCACCTGGGGAATACCACTGCCCTGGGACTCGGTGCCCAGCTGCCGCATCAACCAGACGATCAGCAACATGCCCAGAGGCGTGATCAGCACGGGCAACAGTGGCGACTGCTCGTGGATCTGATTAAAGGTGTGCGACGCCAGTTCAGCTACCCAGGCAAACGCCACCACCAACAACCCCACCAGCACAGCGCCGATCCAGAACACCGCACGCAGCTTCCAGTCCTCCCAGGAGCCAAGCTGACGACGACTCACGCGGCGAGTGCGAAACAGGTAGTAACGCATCAGACGACGGTGGCGTGGCCGCTTATTCACGGGACTCCTTGGCAATCAGTGCTGGTTGACGAAACAATGGCAGGAAGTCGGTATAGTCTACGCTCTGACTCCCGATCCCTCCACTCACACCACCCCGGAGACTTGCCACATCATGATGCAGTTCGCCCTGGACCACCTGCTCTGGATCAAAGCCTTTCACCTGATCGCGGTGATCTGCTGGTTCGCCGCCATCTTTTACCTGCCTCGCCTGTTCGTCTATCACGCCATGGCAGAGGACACGGCCAGCCGGGAACGTTTCAAGGTGATGGAACGCAAACTGTACCGGGGCATCATGAACCCCAGCATGATCGTCACCGTGTTGCTGGGCCTGTGGATGCTGATGGCCAACTGGGAAGCCTATAAAGGCTTCGGCTGGATGCACGCCAAACTGACGCTGGTCTTCTTGCTGATCGGCTATCACCACGTCTGCCTGGCCTACCTGAAAAAATTCGCCGCCGACGCCAATACCAAAAGTGACAAGTTTTACCGGATCTTCAACGAGATCCCCGTGTTTCTGCTGGTGGCCATTGTTATATTGGCGGTAGTGCGACCATTCTGAAAAACGCTTAACGCCTGACGCCGGACTAAAAGGTCGCCCGCACGTCAGGCGTGCCGCGTCAGGCATTTTTTATGAAACCCAATATTCTCGTCATCGCTGGCCACGACCCTTCCGGGGGCGCCGGCATCCATGCAGACATTGAAGCCATTCGCGCCCTGGGTGGCTTTGCCTCCACCCTGATCACCGGGCTCACCGTGCAGAACAGCCAGAACGTGCGCGGTTTCCGCCTCACCGACGTGGATCTGCTGCGCCAACAGGCCGCTACCCTGTTGGAGGATTACTCCTTCCAGGCGGTAAAAATCGGCATGACCGGCTCCGTGGCCATCATCGACTTTATCGCCGAGCTGTTGCAGCAACTGCCCGGCGTACCCGTGATTCTCGACCCGGTGTTGGCCGCCGAAGCCGGCGGTAGCCTGGCCAGCGAATCCCTGGCGGAGGCCATGCTGGAAAAGCTGGCGCCTCTCTGCGACGTGATGACCCCCAACCTGCCCGAAGCCCAGGCACTCACCGGGCGTCAGTCTGTCGCTGACTGCGGCGGCGAGCTGGTAAAACGCACCGGGCGCGCCACCCTGATCACCGGCACCCACGACGACACCGACCAGGTCACCAACCACCTGTTCAGCGCCGACGGCGAGCAACAGTGGAACTGGGAGCGTCTCCCCCACAGCTATCACGGCTCCGGTTGCACCCTGGCGTCATCCATCGCCTGCCTGCGCGGCCACGGGGAATCCCTGGCCAATGCGGTGGCAGACGGCCAGGCCCATGTGGACCGTTTCCTGCGCAACGCCTTCCGCCCGGGCCATGGCCAGCACGTGCCAGACCGGCGATGAAGCACCCCGCAATCCACGGCCTGTACGCCATCACCGACCCGGCCCTGATCCCCGATCGGCAATTACTGCCCGCCGCAGAGGCAGCCCTGCGCGGTGGCGCCCGCCTGCTGCAATACCGGGACAAGACCGCCACCCCGGCACAACGCCGTCATCGTGCCAGCCAGCTTCAAACCCTGTGCCGGCAATATGGCACCCTCTTTCTGGTCAACGACGACCCGGCCCTGGCCGCAGACATTGAGGCCGACGGTGTCCATATCGGCCAGAGTGACGGCGGCATTGCCCGCGCGCGACAACGACTCGGGCCCGGCAAAATTATCGGCGTTACCTGTCATGGCGACCTGACTCTGGCCGAGCAGGCCGCTGAAGCCGGCGCCGACTACGTGGCCTTCGGCCGCTTCTTCCCCTCTCGCACCAAGCCACAGGCCCCGCCTGCGGATTCCGCTATCCTCCAGCAAGCTCGCAAGCGGCTGGCCATTCCACTGGTCGCCATCGGCGGCATTGATGCGGAGAACGGTGGCCGCCTCCTGGAGCAGGGTGCCGACGCCCTGGCAGTGATCCATGCCCTGTTTTCCAGCCCGGCACCGGAGCACGTTGAGCAGGCTGCCCGTCGGCTGGCAGCCCTGTTTGTGACCGGCTGAGCAAAGACTTTCCCTGTACGCCCGTCCAGATCGCCAGGAATGGGATCCGCCGCACAACATACCCGCCCGCAGGGACGCAAAATCCCCCGCAACAACTACACCGAAATAGCCAGATAAAAAATACGAAAAACCCAGTAAGGGGGAGAATCACTCATGTCATCCCGTTTTCGCCGACCGCTGGCCCGGTGGCGCGGCCTGCTGCTGGCCGCACTGCTTATCCCCGCCAGCCAGGGAATCGCTGCATCCGCTCAAACCAGCACCGACGTGTTTATCGATGGCAGCCGTTACCGGGCCGTTCTGTCACCCAGCCCCGCCCGTATCGGTATGTCCGACGCGGATCGGCAACTCCTCAGGGGCGAACACTACAGCGGCACACTGGAACAGGTGCCGGACAGCTGGGTGCGCCTGTCACGGCTGGATGATCGCTGGTCCGGGGTAGTGTCGCTGCATGGCGAAATGCACATTATCGATAGCACCACCTTCAGCCAGGAGCACAACCTCCCCGTGGCCCGCTCCCTGCAAAGCCTGCAGGCACCCGGCACCTGCGGCGTAGGCAATGGCACCCACAGCTCCCTGGAACTGCCAACCCGGGAAGGCGCCAGCGCGCGTTCAGGCGAATACCACATTGCCGCGGCCACCCTGGAAGAGATGTGCACCGATCAGGTTGACGGTGTCTGTCTGTTGCCCGAGAAATACCTGATCGTCGACCATCTGTTTCAACAGAAGCACCCGGATACCTATCAGGACAAGGTGGTGGAACTGCTCAACATCATCGACGGTTTCTACCGCAATGATCTGAACATGGTGTTCGACAACCTGCATGTGGAATTTCCCAGTGAGGAGCTGCTGCTGGAGTCCACCAGCGCCAATGAATTGCTGGTGGATCTGCGTGAGAAGTACCACGGCTTTTCCTTCGCCGACACCAGCACGGCGAGCCCACTGATGGAACTGCTGTCCGGTCGTGAATTCGATGGTTCCACGGTCGGCCTTGCCTATGTGGGCACCCTCTGTAATACCAATGGCTACGCCACCGGCGTCACCCAGGAGTACGTCAACATTCCCCTGACGGCCATCGTCATGGCCCATGAGATCGGCCATAACTTCGGCGCCAACCACGACAATGTGGAAGCCGACCAGGTCGACAACCCGGAGCGTTACTGCGGCAACGGCCATATCATGTCCAGCTTTGCCGACCCCAGCGCCACCGGCTTTTCCCGTTGCTCGGTAACCCAGATGACGGCCAAGGTCGACAGCCTCAACAACCAGGATGCCTGCTTCAACTACCCGGTGGATGCAGGATTCAGCGCTGACAGCGCCAACCCGGAGCGCTTTGATAACAGCACCGGCACCACCCTGGCCCTGGCCTTTACCCTGGACTACCAGCAAGCCTCACGAGCGCCAGACCAAATCCAGCTGCAGGGGAATCTCAGCAATGCCCGGATCGAGCAACTGACCCTGCCGGATGGTGACTGCAGCATTGCCCCGGATCAGCGCAGCTATAGCTGCTCTCTGACACCGCCCTTCGCCCCTGCCAGCCTGACACTAGGCATCATCAGCACCACCCCGGCTGACGCTCTCCTGACACAGACAGCCACGATCATTGGCAGCGAAGTGAAGGACATCCTTCCCGGTAACGACCAACTGAGCACCCCTCTGACCTATGACATTGTCTCCAGTCAGCCGAACGACCTGCAGGCCCAGGTCCAGCAGGCGCCGCCACAGGTGACCCTGACCTGGACCGACCGGGCGTTTACCGAAACCGGGTACCGGGTCGAGCGCGCCAGCAACGACGGCAGCTGGGCGCTGCTGGTCAGCCTGCCGGCCGACAGCGAGACCCATATCGACACCGGCATCGACACTGATCTCAACTATCAATACCGCGTCATTGCCGAAAGCAACGACATCACCGGCGACAGCTCAAACGTCGTCAGCATCAGGGTAGAGGGCACACCGGCTGCCCCGGCCAACCTGACCACCGCCTTGGCGCAAGGCGGTATCCAGTTGAGCTGGAACGACCAGGCAGACAATGAGCAGCGCTACGAAGTCCAGCGCCGCCGGGACAACAATGGCAGCTGGACAAGCTGGACCCCTCTTGTGGAAGACCTGGCCACGGACAGTGTGCAATATCTGGACAGCACCGCTGTGCTCGGCGAGCGCTACCAGTACCGCGTCATTGCCCATAACGCCACGCTGGCTTCAGCGCCATCCAATCTGGCCGAGATCCAGTTTGGCTCCCGGCCCGAAGCGCCCTCCAACCTGACCAGCCGCCTACTGGAAAACGCCCTCCGCCTGACCTGGCAGGACCAGGCCGACAACGAAACCGGCTTCCGGATTCTGCGCCAGCAATTCAACGGGCAGGCCTGGAGTGAATGGCAGAGCCTCGTCGAGCTGGGCAGCAACCAGACCCGCCACGATGACAGCTCTGTCATCCCCGGCACGTTATATCGTTATCAGGTGCAGGCCTTCAATGCCGTGGGCTCCTCGCCGCTGAGTAACAGCGCCGAGCAGCTCTTCGAACGGGTACCGGCCGCCCCTGACAACCTGCAGGCACAGCGCCAGAACAGTGCCGTGGTATTGCAGTGGCAGGATAATGCCGACAATGAATTCGGCTTCCGCATCGAGCGCCAGCGCCAGGACGGCGACACCTGGCTGGCCTGGCAGGCCATCGCTGAGCTGAATGCCAACAGCACCCGCTATACCGATACCCGCGTCACCGTGGGCAATCGTTATCGCTACCGGGTTTCCAGCCTGAACAGCGCCGGCCCCTCTACGCCTTCGGCAATGGCGACGATCACCCTGAACAACGAGATCACCCCAACCGGCGATGACAACACCTTCGATGACAGCACGCCGCCACAGGATTTCAATGATGATGGCGGCAGCGCAGGCTTCCTGACCGGCCTGCTGGCACTGCTGGTGCTGCGGCGTCGTAGAGGCACTGCCCCATGCTGAGCCTGAAACCGCTGATGACGCTGCTGCTGGCAACCTTGCTGTGCGCCTGCCAGGTGGGCAGCAAGGACAGCGCAAGCGATCCTTTGACCCAGGCCCGACAACGCTGGGTCGACCTGGGCCTGCAGCATTACCGCTACCAGGTCCGCCAGCAGTGTTACTGCGGCCAACAGGCCCTGATCCCCGCGACTGTTCTGGTCAACGGCCAACAGGCCAGACTGGACAGTCCCGACCATGCCGCGCGGGCCCCTCTGGCCCGCACCGTGGAAGCCTGGTTTGACCTGATAGAGGAAAAACAGCGCAAGGGCTGGCACCAGGTGGACGTGGACTACCACCCGCAACAGGGTTACCCCCGCCATATCCGACTGGATTTCGATCCGCGCATGGCCGATGACGAGCAGCAGTACTGGATCGAGAACCTGGTGCCGGCAGCGGCCAGACCCTAAACCCGCCCCTTCTCTGGCCAAGCCGCCACTCACCCCTCATAATGCCGCCACTTTCCCGTGGCGGATCCGGGTGACCCATGTGGAAAGTTCGGTAATCGTTCGCTGCGCCAACATCCCCGGCTCGGAATGAAAACGCCTGAACCTGGCCCAGACCCTGTCATGGGCCCTTCATGCTCCAGCGACACCATCAACCGTAATTTCCAGTGTGCGCCCCGGTGCACACCGCCGCCCGCGCGGCCTGCGATGCCAGGCGTCGCCAACAGCCAAAGCAAGAGGACACACCATGAGCCGCAAGCACTCTGAACAGCTTTTCCGTCAGGCACAGAAACATATTCCCGGCGGTGTTAACTCCCCGGTGCGCGCCTTCAAGGGCGTTGGCGGCACCCCGGTGTTTTTCCATTCCGCCAGCGGCGCCTACCTGTACGATGAAGACGACAATCGCTACATCGACTATGTGGGTTCCTGGGGGCCAATGATTCTGGGTCATAACCATCCCCAGGTGATTGCCGCCGTGCAGGCCGCCGTACAGAACGGCCTCAGCTTTGGCGCCCCCACCGCCACCGAAGTGGCCATGGCGGACAAGGTCTGCGAACTGGTGCCCTCCATGGACATGGTGCGCATGGTCAACTC
The DNA here is from genome assembly GCF_900107995.1 of Alcanivorax sp. DSM 26293. Taxonomy (GTDB): domain Bacteria; phylum Pseudomonadota; class Gammaproteobacteria; order Pseudomonadales; family Alcanivoracaceae; genus Alcanivorax. The sequence continues at coordinate 16,843 of NZ_FNUM01000007.1, forward strand.
CGGCACCGAAGCCACCATGAGTGCCATCCGCCTGGCCCGGGGCTACACCGGCCGCGACAAGATCGTCAAATTCGAGGGTTGCTACCACGGCCATGTGGACAGCTTGCTGGTAAAAGCCGGTTCCGGCGCCATGGGCATCCCCGGCTCCCCCGGTGTGCCCGCCGCCGTCACCGGTGACACCCTGGTACTGGACTACAATGATGCCGCCAGTGTGGAGACGGCCTTCCAGGAATACGGCGACCAGATTGCCGCCGTCATCGTCGAGCCGGTAGCCGGCAACATGAACTGCGTGCCCCCCACCAAGGCATTCCTGCAGGCCCTGCGCCAGTACTGTGACGACCATGGCTCCGTGTTGATCTTCGACGAGGTGATGACCGGTTTCCGGGTCGCCCTGGGCGGCGCCCAGGCGCTCTATGACGTGACTCCGGACATGACCACCCTGGGCAAAATCATCGGTGGCGGCATGCCGGTGGGCGCCTTCGGCGGCAAAAAAGCCATCATGGAACACCTGGCGCCGCTGGGTCCGGTCTACCAGGCCGGCACCCTGTCCGGTAACCCGGTGGCCATGGCCGCCGGGCTGACCACCCTGAACCTGCTCAGTGAACCCGGCTTCCATGACGCCCTGGCCGAAAAGACCACCCGCCTGCTGGACGGCCTGACCGAAGCCGCCCATGCGGAGGGGGTCGCCTTCACCACCGCGCAAGCGGGGGCCATGTTCGGCATGTTTTTCACGGATCAAAGTCGCATCAGCGGCTTTGCAGACGTGATGGCCTGCGACAGCGAACGCTTCAACCGCTTCTTCCATGCCATGCTGGACCAGGGCATCTACCTGGCCCCCAGCGCCTTTGAGGCAGGCTTTGTGTCAGCAGCCCATAGCGATGAAGATATCGCGGCCACCATTGCCGCGGCCCGCAAGGCCTTTGCGACGGTATAACCACACCGCGCCGCACGCGTGTCGGCGAGCTGCCAGCCCGCAGGCACGCTAGCGTAGACGCTGGTCCATCACCTGCGGATTAAACCCGGAGAACGGTGTGCCGTTAATCAGGAACAACGGCACACCGCGCCCCCCATGACGGCGCCATTCCTCTTCGTAACGGGAATTGCGTGTCACATCCCGCTCTTCATAGGCAATGCCACGTTCAGAAAAATAACGTCGGGCCTGCCGGCACACCCCACAGGTTGGCGTGGAATACATAATCAGATCCGGCTGACGGTTGGTCGCCGCCAGTGTGGCAGGCATCGCCATACCCGGTTCGGCAGGCAGCCCCATGGCCTCACGCAATTCTCCCCGGAACTGCACCAGCAAAAGGACCAGCACCCCCACCAACACCACCATTTTTCCCATCGTCCATCCCCCAACTGTCATCCGTAACCCGATTCTTCCACCACCCGGCCGTGCCCAACCACACCGCGCGGCCCGTCAAACCCGAACCAATGGCGCGCTATGCCCCCCGGTCAACACCAGCAGATCCGTCGGTGCCATGGCGATTTCCAGCCCCCGCCGCCCGGCACTCATGAATATCCGGTCCTGTCCATTGGCGCTGCTGTCCAGGTACAACGGCAGCCGCTTCTTCTGCCCCAGCGGGCTGATGCCGCCTAGCACATAGCCAGTGAGCCGTTGTGCCCTGTCCGCTGGACACATGGCGGCTTTCTTGCCGCCATGGGCCATGGCGAGAAATTTCAGGTCCAGCTGATGGGCCACTGGCACCATGGCGACCACCGGCTGTGCATCCACCAGGGTCAGCAGTGTCTTGAAGACTTTTTCCGCAGGTAGCTGCAGGGCTTCCGCCGCCTCCAGTCCGTAGCTTTCGGCCTTGGGATCATGCTCGTAACGGTACACCTGAAAAGGCATGCCGGCCTGTTTTGCCGCCTCTACGGCGGGTGTCATACCGGCCTGGCCTTCGGATTGCGCAGTTCCCCGGCCTTGTCGCGGGCCTGGCGGGCCCCCGCCTTGTCGCCCTGGCGGTCACGGGCAGTGGCTACCAGGTCCCACAAGCCGGCGCGGTAGTCATCATGGTCCGGGGCCAGACGCAACGCCTTTAGTGCGAAGCCTTCCGCCCCCCGGGGATCGCCCTCGGAAAGCCGCAGGCCTGCCAGCTCTTTGTACAGCCAGGATGAATCCGGGGCGATATTGAGAGCCCGCTCCAGATAACGCTCCGCCACCGATGTCTGGCCCTGCTGACGGGCTTGTTCCGCCCGGTTCAACAACCCCAGTGCCGGCGAGCCTTCCAGTTCCTGGCTGGCGGTCATCGGTTCCGCCGGTTCCTCAACCGCGGGCCGAACCGCGCACCCTGCGAGCACCACACTGATCAACACCAGTTGAATAAGTCTTTTCACTGTCCACATCCTCAACATCCCTGAAACGCGCCACTTTGATCGCGCGTTGCGGCGGCGGGCAACCTCTCAGAAAACGAGGCATGCCCGGTGAAATTCGCGTTGTCCCCGGGATCGGTTAACCGTCACTAGTCAAACAGCCCCTTGAACCAGCCCTTGATGCCCTTGCCGGTCTCCTTCACCTTCCCGCAGCCGTCGCTTTCCTGGGGAATCGAGACTTCCAGCATGGGATAGCGGCGGGCCTCGCTGCAGCCCTCGGCACTGGTGCGGCGACCGTCCGGGTTCATCCACACCCACTCCACGCCGGCGGGCGGAGTTTGTGACAGGCTGCGCTGGGGAAGTTTGCCCATCAACTGCGCCCAGACCGGCAAGGCACCACTGGACCCGGTAATGCCCGCATTGCGGTTATCGTCCCGACCCACCCAGACTACCGCCAGATGGTTGGCGGAAAAACCGGCAAACCAGGCATCACGAAAATCATTACTGGTGCCGGTCTTGCCGGCCACCTTGAGCGCTTCAGGCAGCGACGCCCGGGCGGCACGCCCGGTCCCCTTCTCGACCACCTGCTGCATGGCCCATTGGGTCAGGAAAGCCGGCCCGGCGTCCACCACCTCATCGGTATTGACCGGGTAGCGGGCCAGCGGCTTGGCTTCCTTGTCGAGCACATCGGTGATGGAACGCAGGCGGGTACTGAAGCCCCCGGTGGACAGCGGCTGATACATCATCGCCACCTCGAACGGGGTCAGTTCCAGACTCCCCAGAAGAATGCTGGGGTAGAGGGGAATATTGCGGGTCACTCCCAGGGTCTTCATGGTGTCAGCCACCCTGTCCAGGCCCACATCCAGCCCAAGCCGGGCCGTGCCCTGATTACGGGAGTAGGTGAGCACATCCACCACCGGCATGGCACCCCTGGACTGGTTGTCGAAGTTTTGCGGTGACCAGGTGGTGCCGTTGGGCAGCGTCACTTGCACAGGCCCATCTTCCACCTGGGTCGCCAGGGACCATTGCTTGGGCTGACTCACCGCCGACAACACCACCGCCGGCTTGGCCAGCGATCCGATGGGACGCTGGGCATCCAGGGCACGGTTGAAACCCGCCTCCCGGGAGCTGCGATTGCTGACCAGGGCCAGCACATCCCCCTGGGCCGGGGCCACCACGACCACGGCGCCATTCAGTTTTTTGCTCTCGTCAGGATCGCGACGGTTCAGGTGGTCACGGAGGGCGCCCTCCGCCGCCAGCTGTGCCAGCACGTCCAGAGTGGAGTGAATACGCAGCCCCTCATCGCTGAGCACCTCCGGCGGGTAATCCCTGGCCAGCTGGCGACGCACCAGATCAATAAAGGCAGGAAACGCATACAGCGCCGAGGCACCGCGGGGGACCACTTCCAGCGAACGGTTGCTGTACTTGTCGTAATCCGCTTTCGACAAGGCGCCCTCGTCCATGGCCACTTTCAATACCGTGTTGCGGCGATCCAGGGAACGTTCCGGGTGACGGCGCGGGTCATACCAGCTGGGCCCCTTGAGCAGGGCGACCAACGTGGCCAGGTGATGAGGCTCCAGCTCTTCCAGCGGGCGCCCGAACAGGAACTGGGCGCCCAGCCCCATACCATGAATGGCACGGGCACCGTCCTGACCCAGGTACACCTCGTTCAGGTAGGCCTCAAGAATCTGCTCCTTGCTGTAATGCAGCTCCAGCAACATGGCCATGGGCATTTCCAGCAGCTTGCGCGACAAGGTGCGCTCGGAAGTAAGCCAGAAATTCTTCACCAGCTGCTGTGTCAGGGTGCTGCCGCCCTGTACCAGCCGACCGGCCTTGATGTTGGCCAGCATGGCCCGGGCCAGACCACGCAGGGAAATACCATGGTGGTCGTAGAACGCCTGATCCTCCGTGGCAATCAGCATGTCCACCAACAAGGGCGGCACCTTGCCCAGCGGCACCAGCACCCGGTCTTCCGCGTGTTGGGGGTGAATACTGCCAATCTGCAGGGGTTCGAGACGGGCCAGACGGTCGCCGCCGGCCTCCAGAGATCGTATCTGCCCGCCAGACAGGCTCAGCCGGATACGTTCGGCCTTCTCCCCGCCATCACTGTCACTGAAACCGCGGGTATGCAGTAACAGACTGCTGCCCTGCACCGCATAGCTCCCCGGGGTGGACGCCCGTGAGTCGCGCCGGTAGCGCATCAGGTCCAGTAACTTGAGCATATCCTCGCGGGACAGCACCCGGCCTTCATAGAGCTCCACTGGCCGGGCATAGACCCGGGCCGGCAGTTGCCAGACATGGGCATCAAAACGCTCACGGACCAGCGCATCCAGATACGCCAGCCCGGCGGCCCCCAGCACCAGTGACACCAGCGCCACCTTGCCCACAAAGGGCCAGCTGAACCAGCGACGCTGCGCGCCGTTGCTGCGTTTTTTCCGATTTGGTTGCCGCCGCGATCGCGCGGGGGACTTTTTCGCTTTTTTTGCCATGGGCCGGAGTATAGAGAAAAGTGTGAGTGTTTTATGAGTCTGTCGGGACGTATCCGTTCCCTTCACGGGAATTTGAGTAAATTTTGCAACCGGACCCGAGGCGCCCATAATAGCCGCCTTGCCTTTTCTGAATCAGAACACGGAGCATCCATGACGAAAAAATACGACGTTTATGCCCTCGGCAACGCCCTGGTGGACACGGAGATCGAGGTCAGCGACGCCTTTCTTGAGCGCATGGATGTGGGCAAGGGCCTGATGACACTGGTGGACGAAGCCCGCCAGGCAGAACTGATTGCCGCCCTGGCAGACGAAGCCGAGCCTCACAAGCAAACCAGTGGCGGCTCTGCCTGTAACACCGTGGTGGCCACCCGCTATTTCGGCGGCAATGGCTATTACGCCTGCAAGGTTGCCGACGATGCCACCGGCGATATCTTCGTCAACGATCTGACCGCCGCCGGCGTGGACACCAACATGAACGGCAGCCGCGACCGCGGTATATCCGGCAAGTGTCTGGTCATGCTGACCCCGGACGCAGAGCGTACCATGAATACTTTCCTGGGCATTTCCAGCCAGGTGTCCGAGGCAGAACTGGACGAAGCCGCCATTGCCGCCAGCCACTATGTCTATCTGGAAGGTTACCTGGTCAGTGGTGACAGCTCCCGGGCGGCAGCCATCAAACTACGCCAGCTGGCAGAAAAGCACGGTGTCAAAACCTCCCTGACATTCTCCGATCCGGCCATGGTGCAGTTCTTCAAGGACGGCCTGTCCGAGATGCTGGGCGACGGCGTGGACCTGCTGTTCTGCAACGACGCGGAAGCCACCAGCTACACGGATACCGACAGCCCCGAGGCCGCCCTGGAAAAACTCAAGAGCGTCTGCCGCTCCGCCGTCATCACCCTGGGCGCCGAAGGCGCGTTGGTATGGGATGGTGAGCATACCCACAGCATTGCTCCCTTGCCGGTCAAGGCCATCGACAGTAACGGCGCCGGCGACATGTTTGCCGGGGCCTTTCTGTATGCCATCACCCATGGCCATGATTTTGTTACCGCCGGCAACCTCGCTGCTGCTGCCGCCGCCCGCCTGGTGACAGAATTCGGCCCGCGCCTTAGCGCCGAGACCCACCAGCAGATTCGCCAAGATATTTTAGGTAAGTGATCACATGGAACACGTTTGCAACCTGATCGACATTCCCGACGACAGTGCGCGGGAATTCCAGAAAGACGGCCAACCCGTGGTCGTGGTGAAACACGATGGGCTGGTACGTGCCTTCGTCAACTGGTGCCCGCACCTGGGCATCGAGCTGAACTTCATGCCGGACCAGTTCATGGACAGTGACAACCAGTTCATCATGTGCGCCAACCACGGCGCCCTGTTCGAGATTGATAGTGGCGACTGCCTGTCCGGCCCCTGCAGTGGCGACAAGCTGATCCCGGTTCCCCTTGAAGTGCGTGGTGACGAGGTGTGGCTTGGCCCCGTCGAGGTGCCGGCCTGAGCCGCTTATGAGCCATCCTTTTGATGACCTCACCCCGGATTACATGCTCGACGCCGTGGACGCCGCCGGCTTCCTCAGCGACGGTCGCCTGCTGCAGCTGAACAGTTTCGAGAACCGGGTCTACCAGGTGGGCCAGGAAGAGGGCCCGCCGGTCATCGTCAAGTTCTACCGTCCACAGCGCTGGAGCGATGAACAGATCCTGGAAGAACATGCCTTCAGCCTGTTCCTGGTGGCGCGGGACCTGCCGGTGGTTGCCCCCATCGAAAAGAACGGCACCACCCTGTTTCACTGCGACGGCTTTGCCTTTGCGGTATTCCGCAGAGCCGGCGGCCATGCGCCGGAGCTGGATAACGACAACCATCTGGAACAGCTTGGTCGCACCCTGGCCCGCTGGCATGCCTGCGGCAGCGATCGGCCTTATGAGCTCCGCCACACCATGGACCCGCTGGCCGACATTCGCGCCGCCAGCACCTTCCTGATCAATGACGTGGTGGACCTGAATTACCGCAGTCAGTATCGGGATGTGTGCGGCCAGCTGCTGGAACAGATTGAACAACACCTGGCCGAGGTGGAATTTCCACTACTCAACGTGCACGGCGACTGTCATACCGGCAATATCCTGTGGCGCGACGACAAACCGCATTTCGTGGATCTGGATGACAGCTTGCGGGCGCCAGCCATGCAGGACATCTGGATGCTGCTGTCCGGCGAGCAGGACGAACAACAACACCAGCTTCGGGTGCTGGCCCGCGGCTACGACACCTTCCTGCCCTTCCCCTGGCAACAGACGGCCCTGATCGAACCGCTACGCACCCGGCGCATTATCTGCTACGACGCCTGGCTGGCCAGACGCTGGGACGACCCGGCCTTTCCGCCGGCATTCCCCTGGTTTGAATCCATGAGTTACTGGCGGGATCAGGTGACCTTATTGCAACAGCAGCTACGTAGTTTGCAGACCCCGTTGTAGAGGAAAACGCGTTTCCGTAGGAGCGCCGCTCGCGGCGCGATAGGGTTGGCGCCGTGTCTTCTAAAGCCGCTGCTGTAGGAGTTCCTCTCGAGGGACGAAGCCGAGGCCAAGCGAGGAAAAAGGCGAGGCAGGGGCTGCCAGGTCACTCTAGAGACGCCCTGTTTCACAGAAACGACGTTGCTGGCCTTGCAGGTGCTTTCCACGCCGGCACCTGGTTCGTCCCTCGAGAGGAACTCCTACAACTGTATTGGCAACGGGTGTTCCAGCCGAAAACCATCGGCGGATAACGCCACCTTCCACGCCAGTACCTCCACCCCCTTCTCCACCGCTTCCCGCAGCAGCACCCCGTAGCGGGCGTCGATTTCATCCGCCGGTCGGGCGGCCTGTCCCCCACTGTGCTGCACACAGAAAAACAGCACCGCCCGCTTGCCGGACGCCACCACCTCCATGAGGGTCAGTAGATGCTTCTGGCCCCGCTCGGTCACGGAATCCGGGAAGGCAATGACACCGTCATCCGGATCATTTGGCCCGGGGCCAAGCGTGACATTTTTCACTTCCACAAAGGTATGGGGATCGCTGCGCTCTCCCAGTGCCAGATCAAAGCGGCTGTCACCGTATTTCACTTCCCGTTCCACTCCGCTGCCGGGGTTCAGCCCGGTAACAGCGCCGGCACGAATGGCTTCCTCCACCAGCGCATTGGGGCGACTGGTATTCACCCCCGCCCAATGGCCGTGGGCCACCTGCACCGCCTCCAGCGTGTGACGATATTTACGCTTGGGGTTACCGCTGTCGGAGATCAGCGCCAGTTGGGGCTCTCCCAGTACGCAGTGCTTCATGGAGCCGGTATTCGGGCAATGCACGGTCATTTCGCGGCCATCGGCGCGCACCACATCGGCCATAAACCGCTTGTAGCGGCGCAGCAGGGTGACGCGCTCCAGGGGGGGATCAAACTTCACAGGGGCTCCAGGTAACGGCCCAAGCGGTGCAGGGCTTCGACTAGACGGGACTCGGCGCAGGTATAGGCCAGACGAACATAACGGTGAGGGTCATGGCCGGCACCGAAATCCAGCCCCGGCGTCATGGCCACTTTTTCCTTTTCCAGCAGGTCTGCACAGAAGGCAAAGCTGTCATCGGTCCAGGCACTCACATCCACATACACATAAAACGCCCCGTCGGCATTGGACACCACCGGCAGTTTGAGATGCGCCAGGCCATTGAGCAGGCACTGGCGGCGACGGGCAAACAGCTGGTGACGCTGCTCCAGAATCGTCAGCGTCGGCTCCTGCAAGGCGGCAAGGGCACCGTGCTGCGCTGGCGTGGACGGTGCCAGAAACAGGTTCTGGGCCAACCGTTCAATGGCCGGCACCAGCGGCTCCGGCGCCACCAGCCAGCCCAGCCGCCAACCGGTCATGCAGAAGTATTTGCTGAAGCTGTTGATCACCATCACCTGATCGGTACGCGACAGCACCGACTCCGCCGGCCCGCGGTAACAGAGCCCCTGATAGATTTCATCCACCAGCAACAGCCCCCCTTTCTCCACGGCCCCTTCGGCCATGGCCTGCAGGGTATCCAGCGACAACATGTTGCCGGTGGGGTTATCCGGGCTGGCGACCATGGCCAGGCGGGTATTCGACTGCCAGGCCGACAGCAAGTCGTTGCGGGTCAGCGTGAAATGATTGTCCGCCTTCAAGACCAGTGGCTGAGGCCGCCCCCCCACCAGATTCACAAACTGGCGATTGCAGGGGTAACCCGGATCACACAGCAATACACCGTCCCCGGGATTGATCAGCGCCGCCAGCGCCAGCTGCAGGGCACCGGAAGCCCCTGGCGTCACCACGATCTGTGACGGCAATACGGTAGCGGCAAAACGGTCCCGGTAATCATCCGCTATGGCCTGGCGCAAAGCAGGCAATCCTGCCGCCGGCGTGTAGCCGGTGCCTCGCTCACGGGTTGCCTCGGCAATGGCCTCCAGCACCGGCGCCGGAGTTTCAAAATCCGGCTCGCCCACTTCCAGATGGATCACATCGTGTCCCTGAGCGGCCAGTTGCTGGGCTCGCTCCAGCAGTGCCATTACGTGAAAAGGCGGGATCTGTTTGGCGAAATGCGACAGCGTGCTCACAAGATTCCTCTTTCCTATAGGGGTGGCATGGCTATAATCGGCCAGATTTTCACCAACTGGTGACAAGACTTACCCGGAAGGGGTAAGGTCGAAAGATTACATTACGCCCGTGCTTGGTGATATCAAGCAGACCCTAGGGATAGTGGCACAGGATAGAGAGTCGAGAAGATGCTAAGGGAGTTAATCAAAATGGCCACCGGCAAAAAGAAAGCCCCGAAAAAGGCGGCTAAAAAACAAACCACCGGGTCTGCTTCCAGCAGCAAAAAAGCCACCTCATCCACTGCTGCCCGCAAAGCACCAGCCAAAAAGGCCGCTGCAAAGAAGGCTCCTGCCAAGAAAGCCACGGTGAAGAAGGTGGCGGCAAAGCCTGCAGCCAAAAAGACCCCAGCCAAAAAAGCGGCCGCAAAGAAAGTCACCAGCAAGCCAGCCGCCAAAAAGGCACCGGCCAAGAAGGCCGCCGTGAAGAAGGCAGCGCCCAAGAAAGCCGTTGCCAAGAAACCGGCACCGGCCAAAAAAGCGACCGCCGCCAAACCGGCAGCCAAGAAAACAGCCACCCCAAAAGCCCCGGCCAAAAAGGCCGCAGCGAAAGCGCCGACCAGTAAGCCTGCCGCTCAAAAGGCAGTCCGCAAGCCAGCGGCGAAACAGGCCGTCGCGAAAACCCAATCCACTGCTGCCAGCGCCAAGCCGGCGAAGGCCAGCAAGCCCGCTGCCAAGAAACCGGCAGCCAAAAAAGCAGCACCGGCTGCACCTAGAACAAAACTGCCGACCTCCGGGAAGGCATCCGCAGCGGCCCGGGCCGCTGCCAGAGACGCATCGAACACCGGTAACGCACGGACCGCGACTGCCGGCAAAGGGACTTCGCCGAGCCGATCCACCACTTCTGCTCAGGTAAAAGCAAACGTGAAAAAGAAAACCGCCTCATCTTCCTCGCAGGCCCAAATGCATGGTTTCAAACCCTACATGCCGGCCAAAAACGAGGAGTACATGAACGAGAAACAACGGGAGCACTTCCGCCAGATTCTGCTGGCCTGGCGCCAGGAGTTGATGGAAGAAGCGGATCGCACCATGCACCACCTGCAGGATGAGCAGGCGAACCTGCCTGACCCTGCTGACCGCGCCACCCAGGAAGAAGAGTTTGCCCTGGAGCTGCGCACCCGTGACCGCGAGCGCAAGCTGCTCAAGAAGATCGAGAAGACGCTGGATCTGGTCGACAAGGACGATTATGGCTACTGCGAAGCCTGTGGCATTGAAATCGGCATCCGTCGCCTGGAAGCCCGCCCCACCGCCGACCTGTGCATCGACTGCAAGGAACTGGCGGAGATCAAGGAAAAGCAGCTGGCCGGATAACCTCCCCAGTTGACAGTGGACAGTTGATAGTTGACAGCTAGCAGGGCGCAAAGCGCCCTGCTTTGCTATCTGCTTGGCACTGTTTTCCGCTGTCAATTGTCAACTATCAACTGTCAACTATGGTTTATCGCGGACGTTTCGCCCCCACCCCCTCCGGCCCCCTGCATTTCGGGTCCCTGGTGGCTGCGCTGGCCAGCTGGCTGGAAGCGCGCCACGCGGGCGGTGAATGGTTGATCCGCGTGGACGATCTGGACCCGCCCCGGGAAGTGCCCGGTGCCGCCGATACCATTCTGCGTCAGCTGGAAACCTTTGGCCTGCACTGGGATGGGCCCGTGCGTTACCAGAGCCAGCGCCACTTCGCCTATCAGGAAGCCGTGGATGCCCTGCTCGACCGCGGCTACGCCTTTCACTGTCGCCTGACCCGCAAACAACTGGCCGCCCTCAACCATAACCATCCCGGCATCAGTGCCAGTGTGCCCGCCGCCGAGGATACCGCCATCCGCCTGCAGGTTCCCGACCGGGAGCTGGACTACCCGGATGGCATTCAGGGGCGAATCAGCAACAACCTGCACCAGGACGGTGGCGCCTTCGTGATTCGTCGCCGCGATGGCCTGTTCGGGTATCAGCTGGCCTGCGCCCTGGACGATGCGGATGATGGTATTACCCATGTGTTGCGTGGTGCGGACCTGCTCGATTCCACCTTGCGCCAGCGCTGGCTGCTGGAATGCCTGGGCAGGCCTGCGCCGGAGTATGCGCATTTGCCGGTGGTCAGCGACGGCCGGAACCTGAAGCTGTCCAAATCCACCGGCAGTGAGGCCCTGGACCCCACTCGAGCCAGCCAGCTACTCACCGCCGCCCTTCACTGCCTGGGACTGCAGCCGCCCTCAGACCTGCAAGACGAACGCCCCGCAGTACTATTGGCATGGGGCACGGCGCACTACCCCGATCACCAGTGGCCCGCGGGCCGACAGCAGCCATTGCCCGATGAGTTAAAAGTTCAACGTTGAAAGTTTAAAAGCGCGAGAGGGTTTCGTGATTTCTGTTTGTCCGTGCCTGCGCCCTTGCCATGAATCGCGGGCACGACCTCGCCAGGTCTTCGACCTGGCCCGCGTTGCAACTTTACACTTTGAACTTTCAACTCAGCCCCCGCTTTTACACGCCTCACCCCCTGGCGTATGCTCATCGGCCCGGAGGGGTTAAACCACCTATGTATACCGACCGACTGCTGATCATCTTCATTCTCGGCACCTACCTGCTTTCTCCTGCCATCATCGATTGGTGGAGCGAAGGTGGGCGCGCCTGGTATCGCCCCTATCTGATCTGGTTGGGCCTGATCGCCCTGAGCTACTGGATTGCCAAGAGCAAGGATGTCGATGGTCTATAGTGTCAGCGATCTGATCCTGATTGCCGGTTGCTACCTGCTGTTCCTGTTTGCGGTGGCCTGGATCACCGAGCGTGGCTGGCTGCCGGCTCACTGGGTACGCCACCCGGCGGTGTATGTGCTGTCGCTGGGGGTCTACGCCAGTGCCTGGGCCGTGTACGGTTCAGTGGGTTATGCCTACCAGTACGGCTACAACTTCCTGTCCTATTTTCTGGGGATTTCCGGGGTCTTTCTGCTCGCCCCGATTTTGCTGGCACCGATTCTGAGGCTGACCACGACCTACCAGCTCAGCTCCCTGGCGGACCTGTTTGCCTTCCGTTACCGCAGCCGACTGGCTGGCGCCATGACGACCCTGATCATGCTGATCGGGGTACTGCCCCTGCTCGCGCTGCAACTGAAGGCGGTCGCAGAATCCATCCAGATCCTCAGTGGCACCGCCGACCCCCGCGACCTGGCCGCCGGCTTCTGCCTGATGATGGTGATCTTCGCCATCCTGTTCGGCGCCCGCCATACCACCGCCCGGGAGAAGCACGAAGGGTTGGTGATGGCCATTGCCATGGAATCGCTGATCAAACTGCTGGCCTTCGGCGCAGTGGCCTTGCTCGGCCTGTATGGCGTGTTCGATGGGCCCGCCAGCCTCAACGCCTGGCTGGATGACCACCCGGAAATGCTGGCGCGGCTCTACTACCCCCTGCAGGACGGTACCTGGCATTCCATGATCATGGCGTTCTTTGTCTCCGCCGTGGTGCTGCCGCACATGTTCTACATGGCCTTTACCGAAAACATGAACCCCCGCGCCCTGATCACCGCCAGTTGGGCGCTGCCGTTGATGTTCCTGCTGATGGCATTGTGCGTGCCGGTCATCCTGTGGGCCGCAGCTGCCGGCAATGCCCCCACCCCACCGGATTATTACGCCCTGGGTATCGGCATGATTAGCGGTGGCCACGGTGCGGTGCTCGGCTATATTGCCGGCCTGGCCGGGGCCAGCGGCATGCTGATCGTGGCCACCCTGGCGCTGTCCGGCATGTGCCTGAATCACCTGGTACTGCCCGCCAGCCCGCTGCAGGGCCAGAACCTGTATCGCAATCTGCTCTGGACCCGGCGCATCCTGATCGCCGCCATTCTGGCCCTGGCGTATCTTTTCTACCGCTTCACCGGCACCGATCACACCCTGGTGGAACTGGGAGTGCTCACCTTTGTGGCCACCCTGCAATTTGTCCCCGGACTGATTGGCGCCCTGTTCTGGCCCTCCGGCAACCGCAACGGCCTGTTCGCCGGGCTGCTGGTCGGCTTTATCCTGTGGATCATGTTGCTGCTGGTTCCCATCGCCTACCCGAACTGGCAGTTCCAGCCACTGATGGAATTGCTGGGCATGCGCTTCCAGAGCGGCGCCAGTCAATGGCACCACGTGGCCATTGCCTCGGTCACCGCCAATGCGCTGATCTATGCCATCGTATCCATCGTCACGCCCATGTCCCGATCGGAGAAGAACGCCGCCGAGGCCTGTGCGGTCGACAGCCTGCGCCGCCCCTATCGCTGGGAGCTGGAAGCAAAGAGCGTGGACGATTTTATTGATGCCATGAGCCAGCCCCTGGGGCCCATCACGGCCACCCGGGAGGTGGAAATGTCCCTGCGGGATCTGCACCTGCCGCGCACGGAAACCCGCCCCTATGCCCTGCGCCGTCTGCGTGATCAGCTGGAAACCAACCTGTCCGGTCTGCTTGGCCCTTCGGTGTCTCACCAACTGATCGACGACCACCTGCCTTACCTGCCGGAGGAAGAGCAGCATTCCAGCGAGGATATCCAGTTCATTGAATCCCGCCTGGAGCAATACCGGGATCGTCTGTCCGGGCTGGCGGCGGAGCTGGACGGCCTGCGCCGCTTCCATCGTCAGACTCTTCTGGAACTGCCCATGGGGGTGATTTCCCTGGGGGCTGACCGGGAAATCATCGGCTGGAACCGGGCCATGGAAAGTCTCACCGGCATCACCGCCGAGAACACCATCGGGTCACGACTGGCGGATCTGGATGCACCCTGGGGCGATTTCTTCACCCGCTTCAGTCACGACGACAACCCCCACCAGCCCCAACAGGCCCTGGAAGTGGACAATCAGACCCGCTGGCTGAGCCTGCACAAGTCCGAAGTGATGGGGGCCGGCACTGCCGAACAGGCCGGGGGCCAGGTACTGGTGATCGAGGACATTACCGAACTGCGCCACATGGAGGCCCACCTGGCTCATAACGAACGACTCGCCTCCATCGGCCGACTGGCGGCCGGCGTGGCCCACGAAATTGGCAACCCGGTTACCGCTATTGCCTGCCTGACCCAGAATCTGGATGAAGACAGCGACCCGCAGGAACAACAGGAAGCCTGCGACCAGATCCTTGAGCAGACCCGACGCATCACCCGCATTGTGGAATCCCTGGTGACCTTCAGCCACTCCGGCGGCATCAAGCTCAGCGAACAGGTGCCGGTGAACCTTCGCGATACCGTGGACGAAGCCATTTCATTACTGCTGCTGGATCCGGATCATCGCCAGCAGCCGTTCGAGAACCACTGCCCGGCCAGCCATTGGGTCAAAGGTGATCCGCAGCGGTTGTTGCAGGTGTTTATCAACCTGCTTGGCAATGCCGCCGATGCCAGCGAAAAGGCACTGCCGGTCACCGTGCATTGTGAGCCCCGTGGGGATTTCCTCGATATTCTGCTGGAAGACCAGGGTCACGGCATCCCGGACAACCTGCGCGACGCCCTGTTCGAACCCTTCGTCACCAGCAAGCCACCGGGGCGCGGGACAGGCCTTGGGCTGGCGCTTGTGTACAGTATTATTGAAGAGCATCAGGGCAGCATTCGAGTAGAAAGCCCGCTCAACGATGACGGCGGCACCCGCTTTGTGGTCAGCCTGCCTGTGCACCAGCAACACGCTGCTGACCCCGGGCACCCGGAAACGTAGTATCCTGCTCAACCCGACAAGTAAGGACCCAGCGATACATGAGTCACATCCTGATTGTTGAAGATGAACCGGTGATTCGCGGTGCGCTGCGCAAACTGCTGGTACGCCACGAACACTCCGTGGCAGAAGCCGACTCCGTGGAGCAGGCCCGGGAGCAGCACCTCAATCAGTTTGATCTCATCATCAGCGACCTGCGCCTGCCCGGCGAGCCCGGCACCGCCCTGATTGCCAGTGCCGGCGCGACCCCTGTGCTGATCATGACCAGTTATGCCAGCCTGCGCTCCGCGGTAGACGCCATGCGCCAGGGTGCGGTGGACTATATTCCCAAGCCCTTCGATCACGATGAAATGCTGCTGGCCGTTGAGCGGGTGCTCAAGGAAGGTCGTCTGAATAGAGGCAATCGCGCTCTGCGTCGGGATATGGAACGCAGCTACCCGGTGCATAATATGATCGGTACCAGCGATGCCATGCAGGAGCTCAAGCATCGCATCCAGCGGGTAGGCCCCACCAATACACCGGTGCTGATCATGGGCGAGTCCGGCACCGGCAAGGAACTGACCGCCCGCGCCCTCCATGAGCAAAGCGAACGGGGTGGCGGCCCGCTGATCTCGGTACAGTGCGCCGCACTGCCAAAAAACTTGCAGCTGACGGAACTGTTCGGCGATGAAGAAAGCGCCGGGCGCATCGAAGAAGCCGATGGCGGCACCCTGTTTCTCGACGAAGTCGGTGAATTGAACAGCGATGTGCAAAGCCGTCTGCTGACCCTGCTCACCCATCACGAAATACATCGCCAGGGCTCCCTGTCACCGCGCAAGGTGGACGTGCGCATCCTTGCCAGTAGCCAGCTGGATTTACCCGGCCGGGTTGCTGAGGGCCATTTCCGTCAGGATCTGTACTACCGGCTCAATGTGATGGAACTGACCCTTCCTCCCCTGCGCGAGCGCCAGGATGACCTGCAAAGCCTGGCCAACGCCCTGCTCGCACGCGGCTGCGAGAAACTCAATCGCCACGACCTCTACTTTACCGATGCGGCCTGGCAGGCCATGGTCGGGTACAGCTGGCCCGGCAATGTGCGGGAGCTGGAAAACGTGATCGAGCGAGCCATTATTCTCACTGAAGAAGACGGCATCGGCCCCTCCCAGTTGGGGCTGAACCCCAACCGCACCCCGCAGCGAGTGAGCCGCGCCAGCCTGGATCCCAGTGAAGACCTGTCCCTGGAGGATTATTTCACCCGCTTTGTCATGGAAAATCAGGACAGCATGACCGAAACCGAGCTGGCCCAGAAACTGGGCATCAGTCGCAAGAGCCTGTGGGAGCGCCGGCAGCGACTGGGCATTCCCCGCAAAAAAGCCGGTGGTCGCCGCTAATTAACCGCTTGTCCGGGCCAGAGAACCGGCGAGACGGGATTTGCGCCAGGCCATGTAAAAAATATTGCGCCCTGATGCCCACACCCCGTTCTGGATTTCCTGACAAAAGAGCCGCGATGGGCATAAGTGTTACCGCGCTACACAGGCAGGTAACACCAAGGTTACAAATTTCGTGAAACTATTTACGGTTATTTTAATTATTGATCACAAGTCTTTGTTTTTTAAGGAATTCACTCTTTGTTGCATTGCCCCGGTGTGACGGGCACTATGAATCCCACGCCAGCTAACAAAAAAAACATCGGCGTACAGGCTCAACAATAACAACAAGAAAGAAGAAGAATAATTTCACGAGCCAATGCAATGCTGCTGCAACTGATGATTGCAGCGACAAGGCAGAAAACAACACAAACAATAATAACAACAGAATCAGCGCAAAATATGGGAGTCACAACTTCGGTTGTGGCTCCTTTTTACTTTCTGGGCCACGCCCAAACCGGCCAGTATCTCAATAGACGAGAAAAAGTGCTACTATCGCCGCTTTATTGCACACCTTGAGGCTAATACTGACGCATGCCCTGCAAGTTCCTGGAACGTATGACTGACTGGTTTAAGAAGGGTTCCCCAAAAAACCGCAGAACGTTCGAACCGCGAGTCATTCCCCGCGACCAACATCCCATCTCCCGCAAACAGGTGTCTCGCGCTGCACTGGATGTGCTCTATGGCTTGCACAAGGCCGGCTTTGAAGCCTATCTGGTGGGCGGTTGCCTGCGGGACATTCTCTGCGGTCGCGAGCCCAAGGATTTCGACGTATCCACCAATGCCACGCCGGAACAGGTGAATCGCCTGTTCAAGCGCAGCCGCATCATCGGTCGTCGTTTCCAGATCGTGCATGTGCGTTTTGGCCGCGAGGTCATCGAGGTCTCCACCTTCCGTGCCATGAATCGCGAGGACAACCCGGACCGGGACCAGCATCACGCCCACGAGGAAACCGGCCTGGTCTTGCGCGACAACACCTGGGGCAGTATCGAGGAAGATGCCCTGCGGCGGGATTTCACCATCAACGCGCTGTACTACAACATCGCCGACTTCACTCTGCATGACTTTGTCGGCAGCCTGGATGATATCGAACAAGAGGTCATCCACCTGATTGGCGACCCGGAGACCCGCTTCCGGGAAGACCCGGTCCGTATGCTGCGCGCCGCCCGCTTTGCCGCCAAACTGGGCTTTCACATCGACCCTGCCACCGGCGATCCGATTCCGGAACTGGCCGAGTTACTGCTGCAAGTCCCCGCCGCCCGCCTGTTCGATGAGGTGCTAAAGCTGTTCCTCAGCGGCCATGCCCGGGAGTCCTACGAGCAACTCCAGCACCTGGGCCTGTTTCGCTTCCTGTTTCCGGAAACCCAGCAAGCGCTGGAGGGTGAAAAAGGGAACATCTGGGAGGCCATGCTGCTGGCTGCCATGGACAATACCGACAAACGCCTGGCCGATAACAAGCCGGTCACCCCCGCCTTTATCTATGCAGTACTGCTGTGGCCGGTGATTCAGCAGCGCATGGGGCACTACCTTTCCAGCGGTCTGCCGCCGGCCCAGGCTCTGCACAAGAGCGCCACCCGTGCCCTCAATCAGCAGATCAAGCACACCGCCATCCCGCGACGTTTCTCCACAGTGATGCGAGAAATGTGGGAACTGCAGCTGCGTCTGGATAAACGTGCCGGCAAGCGCGCTGATGCCCTGATGGAACATCCCCGCTTCCGCGCCGCCTATGATTTCCTGTTGCTGCGCGAGCAGGCCGACGAAATCAAGCCGGGACTTGGCGATTGGTGGACCCGCTACCAGGAACAGGATGAGCAGGGCCGCCGGCAGATGATCAGCCAGCTGGGCAACCCGTCCGGCGGTGGCAACAAACGACGACGGCGGCGGAAAAAGCCGGCAGCGGAAGGCTGACAAAACAAGGCGAGCGAGGAAGAGCG
The DNA here is from genome assembly GCF_900107995.1 of Alcanivorax sp. DSM 26293. Classification (GTDB taxonomy): domain Bacteria; phylum Pseudomonadota; class Gammaproteobacteria; order Pseudomonadales; family Alcanivoracaceae; genus Alcanivorax. Next base: position 35,238 of record NZ_FNUM01000007.1, read on the forward strand.
AGCTTCGAAAGGCAACCCGGTGTTGGTTTTCGAAACTCGCTTCTCGCAACTCCCAGCCTGCCCTTTCCTGATCAGAACCGAGAGCCCTTATGCACGCGTTCATTGGCCTTGGCAGCAATCTGGACCACCCCTCGCAGCGGCTGATCTCGGCCCTGCGGGCGCTGCAACGGCTACCCGGCCTGACCCTGTGTCACCATTCGCGCCTGTATGCCAGCGCTCCTGTGGGCCCCCGGGACCAGCCGGACTACGTCAATGCCGTGGCCGACATTGACACCCCACTCTCCCCCCACGCCCTACTGCATACCCTGCAGGCCCTGGAACTGGCGGCGGGCCGGCAACGCCTGCGCCATTGGGGCGAACGCACCCTGGATCTGGACATCCTGCTGATCGGCGACAGCCACATTGACAGTGACGATCTGCAAGTTCCCCACCCGCAAATGACCCGGCGGGCTTTTGTCCTGGAACCGCTCCTGGAAATTTGCCCTCATGCCCTCTTGCCGGATGGCACCGCACTGCGTAGTTTTCTCGGTCAGGTAGCTGAACAACCGATTTCACCGTTGGCAGAGCTGGATCGCGATGCACTCATCGAATGACAAAACCCTAACCGAACGCATTGAACAACGTCGCCAGGCCCGCACGCTGCCGCGCTTTATCGCGGTAGAGGGGCCTATTGGTGCCGGCAAGACCAGCCTGGCGAAACGCCTGGCAATGACCTTTGGCTATGACCTGCTGCTGGAACAGGCCAGCGACAATCCCTTCCTCACCCGCTTTTATCAAGACCCGGCCCGTTATGCCCTGCAAACCGAGCTGTTCTTCCTGTTTCAGCGTGCCGACCAGTTACGCCAGATCCAGCAGCAGGACCTGTTCGCCGGGCCCCGTATCGCCGACTTCCTGATCGACAAGAACCGGCTGTTTGCCCGGGTCACTCTGGACGATGATGAATTCGAGCTATACCGCAATGTGGATGACCACCTCACTCTCGATGCACCACAACCGGATCTGGTGATTTATCTGCAGGCGCCTTCCCAGGTACTGCGCCAGCGCATCGGGCGCCGTGGCAACGATTTCGAGCAGGGCATCCAGAGCGATTACCTGGACCGTCTAAGCGATGCCTACACCGAATTCTTCCATTTTTATGACCGCGCACCGCTGCTGATCGTCAATGCGGCGGAGATTGATCTGGTCAACCACGATCGCGACTACCAGCAACTGGTGAGCGAGTTGCTGGACATCCGTTCCGGGCGCCACTATTTTAACCCCCGGCCGCTGGTCGACTGAGTTGAAAGTTCAAAGTTGAAAGCTCAAAAGCGCGGAATAGCATGTCGCCTCTCTGATGACGCCCTGCCCGCGACACTTTTGACAGCCTCGCGGGCACAACCTGTACACAGCTTCAGACTTGACCGCGTTTCAACTTTCAACTTTCACCTTTCAACTGAATTTCCCTGGGAGGTTTCCCATGTCAGTAACCATCCGCACCCTGCATAAACGCAAACAGGACGGCGAGAAATTTTCCGTACTCACCGCTTACGACGCCTGTTTTTCCCGGCTGATTTCGGAAGCCGGCGTAGACGCCATTCTGGTGGGGGACTCCCTGGGAAACGTGATACAGGGCCAGAGCAGCACGGTACCGGTGACCCTGGAACAGATGGCCTACCACACGGAATGCGTGGCCCGGGGCAATCAGGGCAGCCTGATCATTGCTGATGTGCCCTTCATGGGGGCCGCCACCCTGGAACGTGCGCTGGAAACCGCCACGGCGCTCATGCAGGCCGGCGCCAATATGGTCAAGCTGGAAGGCAGCGCCTGGCTGGCGGACAGCATCGAGATCCTCAATCGCAATGGCATCCCGGTCTGCGCCCATCTGGGCCTGACTCCCCAGGCGGTGAACGCTCTCGGCGGCTACCGGGTCCAGGGCAAGGATGACGCCGGCGCCAGCGAACTGCTGGCAGCGGCCAAAGCACTGGATGCGGCCGGCGCCGCCATGCTGCTGCTGGAGTGCGTGCCCCGGGAGCTCAGCGCCCGTATTACCCAGGAAGTGAGCGTGCCGGTCATCGGCATCGGCGCAGCCCCGGAGTGCGACGCTCAGGTGCTGGTGATGCACGACATGCTCGGCATCAGCCCCGGCAAACCGGCCCGCTTCGTGAAGGATTTCATGGCGGAAACCGGCGATATTCGTGCCGCCTTCCAGGCCTATGACCAGGCAGTGAAAGACGGCAGCTTTCCTGCCGATGAGCATTGTTTCTAGAAAAACCAGCGGCAAGCTACAAGCTTCAAGCTACAACGCGGGTCAGGACATCGTAAAACTGCAGCATTTTGGTCCGCGCACAAACGCTTGGGGAAGAATCCCCCGGCAAAAAATCGCGGGCAGGGAGCCAGTCAGTCAGCACTGGCCTCCCCCGCGCCTTGTAGCTTGAAGCTTGTGGCTTGCAGCTTTCTTACCCGAGGATTCCCGATGCAAACCGTCCATACTGTCTCCCAGGTTCGTGAATATGTGCGCGGCTGGCACCAGAAAGGTCTGTCCGTGGGGTTTGTGCCCACCATGGGCAACCTCCATGACGGTCATATCAGCCTGATCAAGGAAGCCCGTGCCCGTTGCGACGTGGTGGTGGTCTCCATCTTCGTCAACCCGACCCAGTTCGGCCCCAACGAGGATTTCGACCGCTACCCGCGCACCCTGGACGCGGATGCCGCTGCCCTGGTGGACGCGAGCACAGACCTGCTCTTTGCCCCCTCCGTGGACGAGATGTACCCCTCTGGCCAGAACCAGACCTGGGTAGACGTGGACGCTCTGGGCGAGCATCTGTGCGGGGCCAGCCGGGAAGGTCACTTTCGGGGCGTTACCACGGTGGTGGCCAAACTGTTTAACATTGTTCAGCCGGATGTGGCCGTATTCGGCGAAAAGGACTTTCAGCAACTGGCCATTCTTCGCCGCATGAGCGAAGAACTGCTGTTTCCGGTCAAGATCGTCGGCGCCCCCACCAGTCGGGAGAGTGACGGTCTGGCGCGCAGTTCACGCAATGGCTTTTTGACCGAAAGTGAGCGCACACTCGCGCCACAGATATACCAAACCCTGCAAACCCTGAAAGCCGATATTGAAGGCGGCGAACAGGATTATCGGGCCCTGGAACAGCGCTACCGGGACAGCCTGAACCAGGCCGGCTTCCAGGTGGACTATCTGACTGTCGCCAACGCGCGCAGCCTGGCGCCCGCCAGCGCCGGGGATACCGATCTGGTGGTCGCTGTGGCCGCCAAACTGGGGAATACTCGATTGATAGACAATGTCAGTCTGGCCGTTGTGCGTGACCGGTGATTCATGCATACTTCCGGCCCCTTGAAGTGCCTGTGTGGTGGCAACACCGTGTGTCTGCAGGCTTCGGGTAGCGCAAGAGGTAACCAAGATGCAGTGCACCATGCTGAAAGCAAAACTCCATCAGGCTCGAGTCACCCACGCGGAACTTGAGTACGAAGGGTCCTGTGCCATTGACGGTGACCTGATGGACATGGCGGGTATCCTGGAATACGAACAGATCCAGATCTATAACATCGATAACGGTGAGCGCTTTGAAACCTACGCCATTCGTGGCGAAGCCGGTTCCAAGATCATCTCCGTCAACGGTGCCGCTGCGCATAAAGCCCAGCCTGGCCACCGGGTGATTATCTGCGCCTACGCCAGCTATTCCAGCGCCGAACTGGTCAACTTCAAGCCTAGCCTGATCTACATGGCGGAAGGCAACGAAGTCAAAGGCACCAGCAACGCGATTCCGGTACAGGTCGCCTGATACCGGAACCTGAAAAGGAATTCCTGAAACGCCGGCTTTTGCCGGCGTTTTTTTATGCCTCCGCTTTCCCGTGCCCCTTCCCCACCCGCCGCCATGCATTTGCGGTCGTTCACTGTTCTGTCCTTGGCCATTGACCAACACATTGTTTACTCTTGGTAGCAACCTAGCCGTTTCCCCCCTTCGACCATGGTTGAATAGCCAGCCGGGAAGCGTCACACAATAATCAAGGGAAAGCCGGGAGCCCCTGAAGCGCGCTCCCCACTGGCAGTATCCCAAGGAGGCCCTGATGTCCAAGACCCACATTCACCCTGTTCCCGCAGATTTCAAAGCCCAGACCCTGATGGATCGCGATACCTACGAGACATGGTATGCCCAGTCCATCAATGACCCGGATACCTTCTGGGCGGACCGGGCCCGGGAATTACTGGACTGGAAAACCCCCTGGGACACGGTCAGTGACTGGGACTTCCACGAAGGCCGTGCTGCCTGGTTCAAGGGCGCCACCCTCAACGTATGCTACAACTGTGTCGATCGACATCTGCCAGAACGGGCCAACCAGACGGCCATTATCTGGGAAGGCGATGAGCCGGATCAGGACAAGCACATTTCCTACCAGCAACTATTCGAGGAAGTCAGCAAATTCGGTAATGTGCTGAAAACCCGTGGCGTCAAGAAAGGCGATCGCGTGGTGATCTACATGCCGATGATTCCCGAAGCCGCCTACGCCATGCTGGCCTGCGCCCGCATCGGCGCCATTCACTCCGTCGTGTTTGGCGGCTTCTCCCCGGAAGCCCTGAAAGATCGCATTCAGGATGCCGGTGCCTGTGCCGTCATCACCGCCGACGAAGGGGTCCGCGGTGGCAAAACCGTCCCCCTGAAAGTGAATGCCGACAAGGCCATGGCCGGGATCGAGAGCGTGCATACCTGCCTGACGGTCAAACGCACCGGCGGCGATGTGGACTGGCAGGCAGACCGGGATGTCTGGTACCACGAGGCCATGGCGGAAGCCTCCAGCGACTGCGAACCAGAATGGGTCGAAGCGGAAGACCCACTGTTCACCCTTTACACGTCCGGCTCCACGGGCAAGCCCAAAGGCGTCGTCCACACGACCGCCGGCTATCTGCTCAACACTGCACTGACCCATAAATATGTGTTCGATTATCACGAGGGTGACATCTACTGGTGCACCGCCGATGTGGGCTGGATCACCGGGCACAGCTATATTGTCTACGGACCGCTGGCCAATGGTGCCACCACCCTGATGTTCGAGGGCGTCCCCACTTACCCGGACGCCTCACGCTGCTGGCAAGTGGTGGACAAGCACAAGGTGAATATCTTCTACACCGCACCCACCGCCATTCGCGCCCTCATGGGCCTGGGCGACGAGCCGGTCACCAAAACCTCCCGGGCCAGCCTGAAGTTGCTGGGCACGGTAGGCGAACCTATCAACCCGGAAGCCTGGGAGTGGTATTACAAGGTGGTGGGCGAGTCCCGCTGCCCCATCGTGGATACCTGGTGGCAGACCGAAACCGGCGCCATCATGATCGCACCGCTGCCGGGTGCCGTGGATCTGAAAGCCGGCTCTGCCACCCTGCCCATGTTCGGGGTGCAACCCGTGCTGATGGACCCGGACGGCAACGAGCTGGAGGGCGCCACCTCCGGCAATCTGGCCATCAAGGCCAGCTGGCCCAGCCAGATCCGTACCGTCTATGGCGATCACCAGCGGCTGATTGATACCTATTTCAGTGCCTACAAGGGCTACTACTTCACCGGTGACGGCGCCCGTCGCGACGAGGATGGTTACTACTGGATCACCGGTCGGGTGGACGACGTACTCAACGTCTCCGGCCACCGCCTGGGCACCGCCGAGATCGAGTCCGCCCTGGTACTGCATACCAGCATTTCCGAAGCTGCCGTGGTTGGCTACCAACACGATGTGAAGGGCCAGGGTATCTATGCCTACGTGTCGCTGATGGCCGGCAAGGAAAGCAGCGAGGAGCTGGTCAAGGAGCTTCGGGATATGGTGACCCAGGAAATTGGCCCCATCGCCAAACCGGACCTGATCCACTTCGCCCCCGGCCTCCCCAAAACCCGTTCCGGCAAGATCATGCGCCGCATCCTGCGCAAGATCGCCGCCAACGAGCTGGACAGCCTGGGCGATACCTCCACCCTCGCAGACCCGGCGGTGGTGGATCAGCTGATCGATACCCGGCTGAATCAGTAAGCCCCGCCATCCGGCCGTTTCCCACACACAAAAAAGGCAGCCATCTGGCTGCCTTTTTTCATTCTATCCAGTCTTACAATGAGGCTTGCTCATCGAGCATCTGGTCTGCCAGAGAGGCCTCTAGCTGTTTGAATTCCTTCTTCCCATGCGGGTCATAGGTGTAATAGTAGACCGTCTCTTTCTTATTAATCGTATTTGCATCAATGGCCCCTTGTGGAACACCCCAGATAACGGATGCTGGCCAGAACAACAGATTCAGAAAGCCATACGTCCACTGGGCACCTTCGTTCGTCCCAATGCCCAAATAGAAATTACCGAAACCCGGCAACAGGTTCAGGCCACCAGCCACGCCCGGGTGCTTTACTTTCACCTCGGTATCCTGAATACCGACAGCATTGAGCTCACGCAAACGAACTTCATCAGCCCGGCTCAGCGATGTACAACCTGTTGAACTGAATACTGCCAGAGCAAGCAGGCAGAGAAACGCGACATTCCTCATTATTATTTCCCTTCCATAGATTTAATTTTCAGACCAAGTCGCGCATTCTATTTGCATAACATTTTTTTGCAACAATTCCGCCACAATCAGAAACCGACTTTTCCAAAACCAAAAAGGCCGGCAAAAGCCGGCCTTTTTGAATGGGGAAAAGGAAGAATTAGTCTTCCTTCGCTTCCTTCATGGACAGCTTGATACGGCCACGCTGATCCACGTCGAGCACCTTCACCTTGATCAGGTCGCCTTCATTGACGTAGTCAGACACCTTCTCCACCCGCTCTTCAGCGATCTGGGAGATGTGCAGCAGACCTTCGGTACCGGGCATGATCGCCACGAATGCGCCGAAATCCACCACCTTGGTGACCTTGCCTTCGTAGATAGCACCCACTTCCGCTTCGGCAGTGATCTCTTCCACACGGCGCACGGCTTCTTCCGCTTTCTCGCGGGTCTCACCGTAGATCTTCACGCTGCCATCGTCTTCCAGATCGATGGTACAGCCAGTCTCTTCGGTCAGCGCACGGATGGTGGCGCCGCCTTTACCGATCACGTCACGGATTTTGTCCGGGTTGATCTTCAGGGTCAGCAGGGTCGGCGCATTGTCAGATACCTGGGTGCGGGACTCAGCAATCGCCTTGGCCATTTCACCGAGGATATGGATACGACCGGCATTGGCCTGCTCCAGCGCCTTTTCCATGATCTCTTCAGTGATGCCTTCGATCTTGATGTCCATCTGCAGGGCGGTGACGCCACGGGCAGTACCGGCCACCTTGAAGTCCATGTCGCCCAGGTGATCTTCATCACCGAGGATATCGGACAGTACCGCGAAGCGGCCGTCTTCTTCCTTCACCAGGCCCATGGCGATACCGGCCACCGGCGCGGCCAGGGGTACACCGGCATCCATCAGCGCCATGGAGGTGCCACAGACGGACGCCATGGAGGAGGAACCGTTGGACTCAGTGATTTCGGACACCACGCGAATGGAGTACGGGAAATCTTTTTCGTTGGGCACGACCGCTTCCACACCGCGACGGGCCAGACGGCCGTGACCGATCTCGCGACGCTTGGGAGAGCCGATCATGCCGGTTTCGCCCACACAGTAGGGAGGGAAGTTGTACTGCAGCATGAAGTGGTCCTGACGGGACCCTTCCAGTGCATCGATAAACTGGGCATCACGCATGCCGCCCAGGGTGGCGGTAACGATCGCCTGGGTTTCACCACGGGTGAACAGGGCGGAACCGTGAGTCTTGGCCAGCACGCCCACTTGACACTCGATAGCACGCACCGCATCCAGGGCGCGACCGTCGATACGTGGCTTGCCGGACACGACCGCTTCACGGACCACGGATTTCTCGACCTTGCCGAACAGCTCCTTCACTTCCCCGGCTTCCGGAGCACCTTCTTCACCGGTAGCAAACGCGTCTACGCAGGCATCACGCAGCTCGCCCACTTTGGCGTAACGGGCCATCTTCTCGGTGATGGTATAGGCTTCAGCCAGAGCGCCTTCGAACTTTTCCTTGATGGCATTTTTCAGCTCGGTATTCTCGGCAGGTGCCTGCCAATCCCACTTCGGGGTGCCCACTTCGGCGGCAAATTCCTTGATGCCCTGGATAACCGGCTGCATCTCCATGTGACCAAACAGCACCGCACCCAGCATCTGGTCTTCGGACAGCTCCTTGGCTTCGGATTCCACCATCAATACGGCAGGCTCGGTACCGGCAACCACCAGGTCCAGCGCGGATTCTTCCAGCTCACTGCGGCTGGGGTTGAGGATGTACATGCCATCCTTGAAGCCCACGCGGGCGGCGCCGATAGGGCCACCAAACGGAATACCGGAAATGGACAGGGCGGCCGAAGTGCCAATCAGGGCGGCGATATCCGGATCCTGGTTCTTGTCAGCGGACATGACCGTGGCAACGACCTGCACTTCATTCATGAAGCCCTTGGGAAACAGCGGGCGAATGGGGCGGTCAATCAGGCGGCAGGTCAGGGTTTCTTTTTCGCTGGGACGACCTTCACGCTTGAAAAAGCCACCCGGGATACGGCCGGCGGCGTAGGTCTTTTCCTGGTAGTTAACGGTCAGGGGGAAGAAGTTCTTGCTGGGATCCGCTTCTTTCTTGCCTACTACGGTGACCAGCACTTCGGTGTCACCGATACGGACCATGACAGCGGCGGTGGCCTGGCGGGCAATTTGCCCGGTTTCCAGGGTTACCGTGTCACGGCCGAACTGAATCTGTTTAGTGATTTTATTGAACATATCTCGTCTCTTCTCTCTTCACGACAATCTTCGAGGCCCATGCCTCTGATAACAATTCATCTTTTGCCCGGGCATCATATCCCGCCAGGGCGCCTGGCCCAACCGTAAATTGGCCTGGAGACACGCCTGAGCCCTCTGGCCCACGATACCTTGGCGCGATCTTACCGCCTGATTTTCCGCAGGCCAGAAACAACAGAAGCCCGGCGGCTGCCGAGCTTCTGTTGGGGGTTACCCGATCTGCTGTCTTTTAACGACGCAGACCCAGCTTTTCAATCAGCTGCAGGTAACGGGTACGGTCCTTCTTGGCCAGGTAGTCCAGCAGCTTACGACGCTGGTTTACCATGCGGATCAGGCCGCGACGGCTGTGGTGATCCTTCTTGTGACCCTTGAAGTGGTCCTGCAGGCCGTTGATGTTGGCGCTCAGCAGAGCAATCTGCACTTCCGGGGAACCGGTATCGCCTTCTTTCTGGCCGTGCTCTTTCAGGATTTCCGCTTTCTGTTCAGTGGTTAATGCCATGCTATTTCTCCAATATGCTCAATAAAAAGACGCGGTCAGCCATGCATATTTATAGCTGCCGTCGCTCATTGGGCTCGGGGAGCCTCTTTATAACTCCTTGCGTACTCAGCGTGGCCTGAAGGGTTCAGCTGTTGTGTTTTGTCGCGACGGACAGGGTGGTTCCCTTTCCTAGCGACAAAGCGCAGCAGATGTGCCCTTCAGGCCGCGCCCTCCGGGTCTTTCAGGCTGGCCCGCACTCGTTGTTGCGCTTTTTTGATGGATGGACATACACCTTCAAAATCGCGCCTAGATTGCGAGCCAGCCTGAAAGACTGAGCATGCAAGGAGTTATACAGAGGCTCCCTAGCCCGATACCAGTCGACGCGGCGCAATGCGCCCGTCTTCCAGCACTTCACCGACACCCAGAAATTCTTCACTGGATGCCTGGTAAATACTGACCCAGCCGTCCGCGGGACGGTCTGAGCTCATCACTGGCTGACCCTGCTGCAGGTAATAGGCAGCATTGTCACCCAGCTCAATGCGCGGCCAGTCTGCCACGCTGGTAGATAAAGGCAAGAGCAGCTCGTCGATTGCCTCAAAACCACCGGTTTCCTTGATCTTGCCCAGCTGCTCCAGGGTCAGCATGCGTTCCGCCGGGTAGGGGCCGGCTGACAAGCGGCGCAGCGCCGTCACATGGCCGCCACAACCCAGCTTTTCACCGGTATCTTCCACCAGCGAGCGCACATAGGTGCCTTTGGAACAATCCACCTCGAATTCCAGCTCATCACCTTCGATTCGCAGGATGCGGATATCATAAATCGTTACCGGGCGCGCTTTGCGCTCCACGGTTTTGCCTTCGCGGGCCAGCTTGTAGAGCGGCACGCCATCATACTTGATCGCCGAATACATGCTCGGCACCTGCTCGATATCCCCCTTAAAGGACATCAGGGCATCTTCAATCTGGGCCGGGCTGGCGGTTACGTCGGCGGTTCTGACTACCTCACCATCCGCATCACCGGTTTCCGTGATCACGCCTAATTTGGCGGTCACCCGGTAGCTCTTGTCAGATTCCAGCAGGAACTGGCTGAACTTGGTGGCTTCACCAAAACAGATCGGCAACATCCCGGTAGCCAGTGGGTCCAAGCTACCGGTGTGGCCGGCCTTGGCTGCCGCAAACATTTTCTTGGCCATCTGCAGGGCACCATTACTGCTGACGCCACTGTTTTTATCCAACAGCAGAATGCCGTTGACGTTACGGCCACGGGGACGACGTTTTGCCACCTGACAGCTCCGCTACACTAATCGTTTTCGGTTTCGTCGTTGTCCGGACGCAATTCCCGGTCTTCCGCTCGGGCGTCATCGATCAGCTGGGAAAGATGGGCCGCCCGCTCCGGGGTCATGTCGTAATGGAAACGCAATTTCGGGGTAGTGCGGGTATTGAGGCTTTGCGCCAGGCTGCTGCGCAGGAAACCACTGGCTTTCACCAGCACGGCTTCCGCTTCCGCGCCCTCTTCCTCTCCTTTGCCAAGCAACGTGAAATACACGTCGGCAAAGGACAGGTCCCGGGACACCGTCACATCCTGAATGGTGGCCAGGTTTACCCGCGGGTCTTTCATTTCAAACTGCAATAACCGCGACAGCTCACGCTGTATCTGGTCGGCAATCCGATCAGTGCGGTTAAAGCCCTGCGGGCGACGATGGCGACTCATGGTTAACGGGGCACGCTCCTTAAAGGAAGCGCGCCACCTCCTTCACTTCGAAGACTTCGATCTTGTCGCCTTCCTTCACGTCGTTGTAGCTCTTCACGGCAATACCACACTCCATGCCGTTGCGAACTTCCTGGACGTCGTCCTTGAAGCGACGCAGGGATTCCAGCTCGCCTTCGAAGACCACCACATCGTCGCGCAGCACGCGGATCGGCCGATTGCGGTACAAGGTACCTTCGATAACCATACAGCCAGCCACGGCACCGAACTTGGAGGAACGGAACACGTCGCGAACCTGGGCGGTACCGAGAATCTCTTCGCGCTTCTCCGGCGCCAGCAGGCCGCTCATGGCCGACTTGACGTCGTCGATCAGCTCATAGATGACGCTGTAGTAGCGCAGATCCAGACCTTCCTGCTCGCACAGTTTCTTGGCCTTGGAATCAGCACGGACGTTGAAGCCCAGCAGCACGGCTTCACTGGTCATTGCCAGATTGACGTCTGACTCGTTGATCGCACCGACACCGGCAGACACAAGGTTCACCTTCACCTCTTCCGTGCCCAGATCATTAAGGGCACCGGTGAGGGCTTCCAGGGAACCGCGCACATCGGTCTTGAGAACGATGTTGACGGTCTTGATTTCTTCACTGCCCATGTTGGCAAACAGGTTTTCCAGCTTGGACGCCTGTTGACGCTTGAGCTTCAGGTCACGGTCACGCTCCTGACGGAACTCGGCCACTTCGCGGGCTTTCTTCTCGTCGGGAACAACCTGTACCTGTTCACCCGCTTCCGGGGCACCGTCCAGGCCCAGCACTTCCACCGGGATGGAGGGGCCGGCAGAGGTGATCGGCTTGCCGTTCTCGTCCACCATGGCCCGCACGCGACCGAAGTGCGCACCGGCCAGCAGCATGTCACCAATATTCAGCTCACCTGCCTGCACCAGAATGGAGGCAACGGTACCGCGACCTTTTTCAATGCGCGATTCGATCACCACACCGGTGGCCGAGCCGGTGGCCGGCGATTTCAGTTCCAGCAATTCTGACTGCAGCAGGATGGCATCCAGCAGGTCATCCACGCCCTGGCCGGAGTGCGCGGATACGTTGATGAACTGATATTCACCGCCCCACTCTTCCGGAATCACGTCCTTGGTGGCCAGCTCGTTACGAACCCGGTCCGGGTCTGCCTGCTCTTTATCAATCTTGTTCACGGCAATGATGATCGGGGCACCGGATGCCTTGGCGTGATTGATCGCCTCTTCGGTTTGCGGCATCACGCCATCGTCTGCGGCGACTACAATCACCACGATATCAGTGGCTTTGGCACCACGCGCACGCATGGCCGTAAAAGCGGCGTGACCCGGGGTGTCCAGGAAGGTGATCATGCCCTTCTCATGCTGTACGTGGTAAGCACCGATGTGCTGGGTAATGCCGCCCGCTTCACCGTCGGCCACCTTGGCCTTGCGGATATAATCCAGCAGGGAGGTTTTACCGTGGTCCACGTGCCCCATGATGGTGACTACCGGCGCACGATCATTCAGGTCCACATCGTCACGGTTGACCATATCGGCCAGGTGATCTTCGAGAACTTCTTCCTGACCTTTGCTGGCGACGGCCTTGTGGCCCATTTCTTCCACCAGCAAAAACGCGGTTTCCTGATCAATAAACTGGTTGACCGTCGCCATTTCACCCATCTTCATCATGGCCTTGATCAGTTCCTTGGCCTTGATGTTCATGCGCTGGGCCAGATCGCCCACGGTAATGGTTTCCGGTACTTCGACTTCGTAGATTTTCTTCTCCGTCGGGGTTTTAAAGCCGTGCTGCTTGTTCATGGAGCTCTTCATCTGCCCATGAGCAACGCCCGCCGATTTCGGCTTGCGGCGACGACGACGAGACTGGCGCTCTTCACGCTGATAACTGGCTTCCTGGGCGGCAACAACAATGGAAGACCCTTTGTCTTCCTCTTCTTCAGGCTTTTTCTCTTCCTGATCGCCACGTTTTTCCAGCTCAGCAGCAATCCGCGCCGCTTCTTCAGCAGTACGGCGAGCGGCTTCTTCTTCCGCTTTCTTGCGAGCTTCGGCTTCTTGCTTGCGCTTGGCCTCATCCGCTTCACGCTGCTTGCGTTCCGCTTCCTCGCGCTTGGCTTTCTCTTCCGGGGTTTCGGTCTTGGCTGGCTTCTTGGCGGTTGCCGTCTTGGGCACGGAGACACGCTTGGTCTTTTCTTCCGCCGCCTTTTCACCTGCAGCCTTACGCTCGGCTTCCGCACGAGCCTTGGCTTCTTCCTCTTTCTTGCTGGCCGCTTCTTCTTCGGCCTGACGCTTGGCCGCTTCTTCCGCCTTGCGTTTCTCTTCTTCCGCCAGACGCGCAGCCTCTTCCGCCGCCTTGCGTTCGGCTTCTTCGCGTTCCTGCTCCTCAAGCGCTTCGCGCTTCACGTAGGTGCGCTTCTTGCGCACTTCCACGTTAACGGTCTTGGATTTGCCCGCCGCACCGGTGGTCTTGATAGTGCTGGTGGACTTGCGCTTGAGGGTAATCTTCTTGGCTTCGGTATCCGCGGCACCATGGGACTTGCGCAGATGGGCAAGAAGCTGCTGCTTCTGCTCATCGGAGACCACTTCGCTGGCATCGCCATGGGGTAGCCCGGCGTCTTTCATCTGCGAAAGCAGTTTCTCGACGGGGGTCCCTACGATGTCGGCCAGTTTCTTTACGGTCGTTTCTGCCATGTCAGCAACACTCTCCTGTCCGTCTCTAGCAGGCTATTGAAAATAGCCTGGGCCATTGCCCTCGGGGCGAATGACCGCGCTGCCCGGCACATTCCGGTCAGCGCATTGTGTGCTTATCTTTGCGGGCCATACCGCGAAGATAGCTTGAAAAGCACCTTATGGCCTTTTCAACACCCTGCTGTTGGTGCCCGCGTCCAATCCGCCAGGATTAAAGGCCGTTACGCCCCGGCTTCATTTTCATCAGCGAACCAGGGGGCCCGGGCAGTCATGATCAGCTCGGCGGCACGCTCTTCGCTCATGCCACTGATGTCCATCAAATCATCCACCGCCTGTTCGGCCAGATCTTCCATGGTGGGGATACCGCGCGATGCCAGTTCCACAGCCAGGTCACGATCCATGCCTTCCATATTGAGAAGGTCTTCAGCAGGCTCGGCCAGCTCGAATTTCTCTTCGGATACCAGGGCTTTGGTCAGCAGGACATCCTTGGCGCGCTGGCGCAGGGCGTCGACGATATCTTCATCGAACCCGTCGATAGCGAGCATCTCTTCTTCCGGCACGTAGGCCACTTCTTCCAGGGTGGTAAAACCTTCATCCACCAGAATGCCGGCAACATCTTCGTCCACGTCCAGTTCTTTCATGAACGTTTCCAGTGCCTGGGCAGCTTCCTCTTCCTGTTTGTTCTGGGCATCGTCAAGGGTCATGACGTTGAGTTCCCAGCCAGTCAGTTCAGAGGCCAAACGGATATTCTGGCCGCTACGGCCGATGGCCTGAGCCAGAGCGGACTCGTCTTCCACCGCGATATCCATGGAGTGACTTTCTTCATCCATAACAATGGAAGCCACTTCCGCCGGCTGCATGGCATTGATCACCAACTGTGCCGGGTTGTCGTCCCACAGGACGATATCGATACGTTCACCGGCGAGCTCATTGGAGACCGCCTGAACACGGGCACCGCGCATACCCACGCAGGCACCGACCGGATCAATACGCTGGTCATTGCTTTTCACGGCAATCTTGGCACGGGAGCCAGGATCTCGGGCAGCGCCCTTGATTTCGATCAGCTCTTCACCGATTTCCGGCACTTCAATCTTGAACAGCTCGACCAGCATGTCCGGGCAGGCTCGGCTGGCAAACAGCTGCGGGCCACGGTTTTCTTCGTTCACGCCCAGCAAATACGCACGGATTCGGTCATTCTGACGCACCGCTTCACGGGGAATCATGTGCTCGCGGGTAATCAACGCTTCCGCATTCCCGCCCAGATCCAGAACGATGGAATCCCGGTTGGCTTTTTTGACGATGCCGCTGATCAACTCACCAATGCGATCACGATACTCTTCGATGATCTGGCGACGCTCGGCTTCGCGCACTTTCTGCACGATAACCTGTTTGGCAGTCTGGGCACCGATACGACCGAAGGCTTCCGATTCGATCTCTTCTTCCCAGGTGTCACCAATCTGCAGAGACGGATCCTGCTCATGGGCTTCATCAAGGGTCAGCTGTTTACCGAATTCATAAAGCTCTTCGTCGGGTACGACGTGCCATACGCGGAACGTGCGGGAATCACCGGATACCCGGTCAATATCCACGCGAATTTCCACGTCTTCTTCCTTAAAGCGTTTTTTGGTAGCGGCCGCCAGTGCCAGCTCGATGGCCTCGAAAATCACGTCACGGCTGACGCCTTTTTCGTTTGATACGGTTTCCGCTACCAGCAGGATCTCTTTGTTCATGGCCAAGCCTTTACAAAGACAAAGTTCTTCAGGGCGTGCTCAGTCGAAGCGAGGCTGCAACCGGGCACGATCTACCTGACTGTAAGGAATACGCAGAGTGTCGCCATCAAGCTCCACCACCAGCGTTTCGCCATCCACGGCCACAATGGCCGCCGTCATTTTACGCTTGCCTGATACCGGCGCCAGCAACTTCAGCTGAACATCTTCACCGATATAGTCGGCATATTGCGCAATATCAAACATGGGCCGATCCATGCCCGGCGAAGACACCTCCAGGTTGTATTCGCCAGGTATTGGATCTTCCACATCCAGCACGCCGCTGATTTCGTGACTCACCGCCGCGCAATTATCTACTGTGATACCGTCGCTGTGGTCGATATAGACACGCAAAACAGCCCCGCGCCCCTGGATATGTTCAATACCCCAAAGCACGAAGCCCAAGTCCTCAACGACCGGAGCCAGCAGCTCCGTCAATTGCTCTACGCGTTTCGACATGTCCTTTCCGACAGTACAAACAAAAAATGGGCCTGGGGACAATACAGCCACTGCAAGGAAGCCATGCAATCGACCGCACATCCACCGCCCATTCCACTGCTGCGGATAACAAAAGGCCCCTGCTAGAGGGGCCTTTTGTCCGCTTTGAACCCGCCGTAGCCGGTTCTTCTAAGTGGTAGCGGGGGCAGGATTTGAACCTACGACCTTCGGGTTATGAGCCCGACGAGCTACCAGACTGCTCCACCCCGCAATAAACCGTTGAACCGTAAGCGCCCCTCGGCACTCGATCTGCATTCTGGTGCGTGCAGATCTTTTGGTTCCAGCTGACCGAGCCTGACTCGCTAAAGCTGCTCAACCGGCCTCAAATATCGAGCGCAAATAGTACTTAGAGGCGCTCACTCTGTCAAGGCAAAGACGAAAAAAACATTTATTTTTCGCTGCCTTAGCACAACAAGGAGCACGCCCCTTCTGTGCAGTTGCAAGCACTCCTGTGCCCGCATTACCGACACGGCTGGCGACGTTTTTTGTCGCAGAAACCAGGCCGGCATACACAACCCCATTGTGCCGTTTTTGGTGATCGCAGACTTCCGCCATCACCCCGATCAAGACAGTCAAACGCTGTCTGGCCGGACCGAGATCCACTCAGGACCTCTCTTCCAAATTGGTGCCGAAGGCCGGACTTGAACCGGCACGAGCGAAGCTCACTACCCCCTCAAGATAGCGTGTCTACCAATTCCACCACTTCGGCAAAGAACGCTTTACTTACTGCTCCGACTGAGGCACTTCAGTCGGGGCCGGGGATTCTACCCCAGCTTGAGGCACATCCGAAACCTCTTTTTGCGCCGGCACCTCATCGGATGCCACAGGCACCTCTGACAGAGTGGCGGGCACATCAGAATCCACTGGAGCCGCGGGCACATCGTCTTCCTGCTGCTCAAGAGTTTCCAGTTCCGGCAAGAAGCTGCGCACACCCTCGGCTTCCTGGCGCGCCATCCAGGCCAGCGCCATGCTGGTGACAAAGAACACCACCGCCAGCAGCGCCGTGGCACGGGTCAGGAAATTGGCTGACCCGGCACTGCCAAATACGGTCTGCGATCCCCCGCCACCGAAAGAGGCTCCGGCATCGGCACCTTTACCGTGCTGAATCAGCACCAGACCGATCAGGCCAAGGGCCGCCAGTACATGCACTACGTGAACAACAATATCCATAATGACTCTATTATTCCGCCGCCTGACAGATAGCAATAAAACTGTCGGCTGTTAACGATGCCCCGCCTATCAGACCCCCATCGATGTCTGACTGGGCAAACAGAAGGGCGGCATTATCCGCCTTTACACTGCCGCCGTAAAGCAAGCACAGCGATTCAGCGATATCCGGATCGTTTTTTTCCAATGACGCCCGCAACGAGGCGTGCACTTCCTGGGCCTGCTCCGGGCTGGCAGTCCTGCCGGTGCCGATGGCCCACACAGGTTCATAGGCCACCACCGCCTTACCGAAAGCCGCAATACCTACGGCATCAATCACCGCCTGCAACTGTCCACAGACCACGGATTCCGTGTTTCCGGCTTCACGCTCTTCCAGGGTTTCTCCCACACAGAGGATCGGAACCAGGCCCGCGGCCTGGGCGCGAGAAAACTTGTCGGCGATCACCGCATCGGTTTCCCCGTACAGGGCACGGCGCTCGGAATGACCCACAATCACGTGACTGCAGCCCACCTCCGCAAGCATGGCTGCGGACACCTCGCCAGTGAAAGCCCCGTCATCCTGATCACTCAGATTCTGCCCACCCACCTTGATGGCCGCCGGCAGCTGGCTTCTGGCCGCAGCCAGGTAGGGAAAGGGCGGACAGATCAACACCTGCGCCACACCCTCATAGCTGCTCAACGCTTCCGCCATCTCAGACAGAAGTGCCTCCCGCCCGTTCATTTTCCAGTTACCGGCAACCAGCGGTGTTCTTGATTTCATTTGTCATTTCCTTGAATAGAAAAATGGCGCAAGGCCAAGGGCGATTACGCAATCGCCTTTTCCACCACATCCGCCAGCTCGCGACACAGGGCAGCCACCTTGTCCGGATCCTTGCCCTCGATCATCACCCGCACCAAAGGCTCGGTGCCGGAAGGCCGCAGCAGGATGCGGCCATTACCGGCCAGCGCTTTTTCGGCTTCCGCCATGGCCGTTTTGACTTCGGGCTTGTCCATAAAGCCGTCACGATTGGGGCCTCTCACGTTGATCATCGTCTGGGGCAACAAGGCCACATCCGCCACCGCCTCCGCCAGGCTCTGGTCTCGACGTGACAGCGCCGCCAGAACCTGCAAGGCTGAAACCGTGCCATCTCCGGTGGACGTGCGATCCAGACAAACCAGATGGCCAGAAGACTCGCCACCGATTAACCAACCACGCTGGTCAAGCTGCTCCATCACATAACGATCCCCCACTTTGGCACGCACGAACTCAATATCCAGCGCCTGCAGGGCCAGCTCAAGACCGAAATTGGACATCAGGGTACCGACTACGCCGGGCAGTTCCGCCCCGCTCTCCTTGCGATCGCGGGCTACTACGAACAATAGCTGATCGCCGTCCACCAGATTACCGCTGTGATCCACCATGATCAGCCGGTCCGCATCACCATCCAGCGCCACCCCGAGGTCCGCTTTTTCCTCAAGCACACGCTGCTGCAGCTTTTCCGGATGCGTGGAGCCGCAATCGCGGTTGATATTGAAGCCGTCCGGCGTGTTGGCCAGGGCCACCACCTCAGCGCCCAATTCCTCGAACACATCCGGGGCAATGTGGTACGCCGCACCATTGGCGGTATCGACCACAATCTTCATGCCATTCAGGTTCAGCCCGGGCACCGTGCTCTTGCAGAATTCAATGTACCGACCTCGGGCATCATCAATCCGGCGCACCTTGCCAAGCTGGTCAGTGGCCACGACCGACATCTCTTCATCCAGCAGCCGCTCGATTTCCAGCTCGATATCATCACTGAGCTTGCGGCCGTCCGCGCCAAAGAACTTGATGCCGTTATCGGTGTAGGCGTTATGGGAGGCGGAAATGACAATACCTGCCTGGGCCGATAGCGTCCGGGTCAGATAGGCAATGCCCGGTGTCGGCAGAGGGCCGAGCAGACGCACATCAACACCCGCCGCAGAAATGCCCGCTTCCAGGGCCGACTCGAACATATACCCGGAAATACGGGTATCCTTGCCAATCAGAATCTTGCTGCCGCCGCGGGCAGCCAGCACTTTACCGGCCGCCCAACCCAGTTTGAGCACGAAATCCGGAGTAATGGGGAACTCCCCTACCGTGCCCCGCACACCATCTGTCCCGAAATATTTACGCGCCATGACGACTCCTTGTGCAGTTATTTTGTGCGCTCACTATCGACTGATTGCCGAACGGCGTGTGCGAAACGCACCACATCCACGGTTTCCTTCACATCGTGTGCGCGAACGATCATTGCACCGCGCTCAACACACATCACGGCCGCTGCCAGACTGGCGGGCAATCGCTCATTCACGTCCCGGCCGAGCAGTTTACCAAACAGAGACTTGCGTGAAATACCGATCAGAATTGGCAGTGCCAATTCCTGCAAAGCGGCCATTTCATGCATTAGCGTAAGGTTGTGCGCCACGGTTTTGGCAAAGCCAAAACCCGGATCGACAAGCAGTCGTTCGCGGGGAATGCCCACCTGCCCACAGGCGGCAATACGTTGGCGCAGGAAATCGACCACCTCGGCGGTGACGTCCTGGTAACGGGGATCGTCCTGCATGTTGCCGGGCTCTCCTTGCATGTGCATCAGACACACAGGTAACCCGCTGGCAGCCGCAGCGCCCAGGGCCCCGGATCGGCGCAGGGCACGCACATCATTGATCATGCCTGCGCCTGCTGCCGCGGCACCACGAATCACTGCGGCAGTGCTGGTATCCACAGACACAAGGGCATCAAGCTCCGACGTCAGCGCCTCGACGACCGGCACCACCCTGTCCAGTTCCTGCTGCTCGGACACCGGTGCCGCACCGGGACGGGTGGACTCGCCGCCCACGTCAATAATGGCCGCACCATCCGCCAGCATTCGCTCCGCCTGACGCAGGGCAGCATCCCGCTCGGTAAAGCGGCCACCATCGGAAAAGGAATCCGGGGTTACATTCAGTATCCCCATAACGACAGGCGCGGACAGGTCTAGTGTCCGCGCCCCACAGGTCAGCGTTTCAATCATGGATCAGTGAGTATTGGCAGGCCCACCGATGGCATCGTCACCCGGCTCTTTATCGCCGGTGGCGGCACCATTGCCCGGCCCCTGATCGCGCCAGTCTTTCGGCGGACGAGGCTTGTGGCCAGCCATGATGTCGTCGATCTGACCGGCATCAATGGTTTCGTATTGCATCAAGGCTTCCGCCATCAGGTCCAGCTTGTCGCGGTTGTCCTCGAGAATCTGCTTGGCTCGGCCATAGCAGCTATCAATGATGGCCCTCACCTCGCGGTCAATCTCTTCAGCGGTCTGCTCGGACATGCTCTTGCGCTGGGACATTTGCTTGCCCAGGAAGACTTCACCCTCTTCTTCCTCGTAGGCCAGCGGGCCCAGCTTCTCGCTCAGCCCCCACTTGGTCACCATGGCACGGGCAAGCTTGGTAGCACGCTCAATGTCGTTGGAGGCACCGGTTGTGACACCGTCGAAGCCCAATGTCATTTCCTCGGCCAGACGACCGCCGTAGAGCGAACAGATGGAAGATTCCAGACCGCGCTTGGACTGGGAATACTTGTCTTCTTCCGGCAGGTACATGGTCACACCCAGGGCCCGGCCACGGGGAATGATGCTGACCTTGTAGACAGGATCATGTTCCGGCACCAGACGCCCGACAATGGCATGACCCGCCTCGTGATAGGCAGTATTCAGCTTTTCTTTCTCGCTCATCACCATGGAGCGGCGTTCGGCGCCCATCAGGATCTTGTCCTTGGCTTTCTCGAACTCCTCCATGGACACCATGCGCTTGTTGGCACGGGCAGCGAACAGCGCAGCTTCATTGACCAGGTTGGCCAGGTCCGCGCCGGAGAAACCGGGAGTACCACGGGCAATCACACTGGGGTCCACATCTTCGGAGATAGGCACCTGACGCATGTGCACCTTGAGCACGTGTTCGCGGCCACGGATATCCGGCAGCGGCACCGTTACCTGACGGTCGAAACGGCCCGGGCGCAACAGCGCCGGGTCCAGCACGTCGGGACGGTTGGTGGCGGCGATCACGATAATGCCCTCATTGCCATCAAAGCCATCCATTTCCACCAGCAGCTGGTTCAACGTCTGCTCACGCTCATCGTGACCACCGCCCAGGCCGGCGCCACGGGAGCGCCCCACCGCATCAATTTCGTCGATGAAGATAATGCAGGGAGAATGCTTCTTGGCCTGCTCGAACATGTCGCGCACACGGCTGGCACCCACACCCACGAACATTTCCACGAAGTCAGAGCCGGAAATACTGAAGAACGGTACCTTGGCCTCACCGGCAATCGCCTTGGCGAGGAGGGTCTTACCGGTACCCGGAGAGCCAACCATCAGCACACCGCGGGGAATCTTGCCGCCCAGGCGCTGGAATTTGGCCGGATCGCGCAGGAACTCCACAAGCTCCTGCACCTCTTCCTTGGCCTCTTCCACGCCCGCCACATCGGCGAAGGTGGTTTTGATCTGGTCTTCGCCCAGCAGTTTCGCCTTGGATTTACCAAAGGTCATCGGGCCACTGCCACCTCGGCCCCCGCCCTGCATCTGGCGCATGAAAAAGATAAAAATAGCCAGGATGATCAGAATCGGCAGTACGGACAGGAACAGCTGCATCAGGAAACCCTGGCGCTCCGGCTCCACACCCACCACATTCACCTTGTTCTGGATCAACGTGGGCATCAGGTTGGTGTCCAGAGTCGGCGGTTTGACCGTCTTGAACTGGCTGCCATCCTTGTAGGTGCCGGTAATCGCACTTTCGCCGATCTTGGCTTCCTGCACGTCACCACTCTCTACCCGCGAGATGAAGTCAGAGTAGGGAATACTGGTTGTTGCAGGCTGGGTGCTGATGCTGGACGCCACAACGTAAAGGACGCCGGCGATAACCAGCCACAGCACAATATTCTTGGTCATGTCGTTCAAGGGAGACCTCGATCAATTCCGGGCGCTTGACGCGCACAATAACGAACTTACACCTTACACCATTTGCCGAACCCTGAGTAATGCCGGTTCGGACAGCAAAACGGCCATTTTACGGCTTATTTCAGACCACTTGCCAGCTGGTACACCTCGGTGGATCGGGCCCGGCTGGCGGCCGGCTTGCGGCTGACAACCCGGTCAAAGCGCTGCAGCAGCATTTGCCGGTACTCGTCAAACCCTTCGCCCTGGAATACCTTGACCAGAAACTGGCCATCCGGTTCCAGTACCCGCTCGGCCATATCCAGCGCCAACTCCGCCAGATACATGGCCCGCGGCTGATCCACGCCCTTGTTACCACTCATATTGGGGGCCATGTCGGACATTACAAGGTCTGCCTTGCGATCCCCGAGGGCCGCCAGGATTTGCTCATACACCGCATCTTCGCGGAAATCCCCTTCGATGAAGGTCACATCCGGCAAGGCGTCCATGGGAAGGATATCGCTGGCGATGACAGTGCCGTGTGAACCCATCAGCCGGCCCGCCACCTGGGACCAGCCGCCCGGCGCGGCCCCCAGGTCCAGCACTGTCATACCGGGCCGGAACAGGCGGTCCTTCTCATGCATTTCCAGCAACTTGAAGCTGGCGCGGGAGCGGTAGCCCTCCGCCTGGGCCTTCGCCACCCACTGGTCGCTGAAATGCTCCTTGAGCCAGGCCTTGCTGGTTTTGGAACGGCTCGATTTCGCCATAAGAGATTACCTCACCCACCCGGTTTGCCGTTCCTGTGCGTAACGGCTGCTTTTCAATTTGCTAACCCGTAGAATACGCCCACTGTCGGGGCAACCCGGACATTCCCTTATTTCCTGTGTCGCCCCGCTGGCGACACCTTGCAGCTCTGGAGCCACACCGTGCCGCTATCGCAACAGGACATCAAACGGCTGCGCCGTATTGGCCACCACCTAAAGCCCGTGCTCATTTTCGGTGGCAAAGGCCTTACCGAAACCTTTATCGAAGAGCTGAACCTGCGCCTGGAAGACCACGAATTGATCAAGGTTAAGGTCAATGCGGAAACCCGTGACGACCGGGCTGCCATCGTCCAGGCCCTGAGCGAAAAGGGTAGCGCCGAGCTGATCCAGCGCATCGGCAACATTGCCCTGCTCTACCGACCGGCACAGAAACCCAACCCGAAACTATCCAATATCCTGCGCTATCAGGACGCATAACTGCCGCCTGACTTCCCCGCAGGCCTTATGAAAAAGGCGACGTTAAACGTCGCCTTTTCTTTTCCCTTGCAACTTGAACCTTTCAACTTGCAACTCAGATGTGCTCGACCTTGTCGACCTCATACTCGCGGGTGCCACCGGGAGTATCGATCTGCACCACATCACCTTCTTCCCGGCCGATCAGGCCGCGGGCGATGGGAGAATTGACGCTCAACTTGCCCTGCTTGATGTTGGCTTCGTCGTCACCCACGATCTGGTAAACCTTCTCTTCGTCGGTATCCACATCAATGATGGTGACGGTCACGCCAAAGATCACCTTGCCGGTGTTTTCCAGCTCGGTGATATCGATGATCTGCGCGGCGCCCAGCTTTGACTCGATCTCGTTGATCCGCCCCTCGCAGAAACCCTGCTGCTCACGGGCCGCATGGTATTCCGCGTTTTCTTTCAGATCGCCATGCTCACGAGCTTCGGCAATGGCAGCCGTAATGCGCGGGCGATCTTCCCGCTTCAGCTTCTCCAGCTCCGCACGCAGGGCATCGGCCCCTTTGGCGGTCATTGGTATGCGTTGCATAGTTGTCCTCGTCTTTTTATGGAAACCGCCCGGAGCACTCGGCTCCGAGCGCTCCATGGGACGATTTACTGCATTTGGGCGTGCAAATCCTGCAAGCGGCGAACCGTCGGCTCGCCACTGATACCCAGCGCCTGACACACCGCATGGGCCGCCGTAATGGTGGTGGTATAGAACACCCGGTGCTGCAGGGCAGAGCGACGGATGGCGAAGGAATCACGAATCGCCTGTTTGCCCTCGGTGGTGTTCACGATCAGGGCAATCTCGTCATTCTTGATCATGTCGACGATATGCGGACGCCCTTCCAGCACCTTGTTGACCACTTTCACTTCCAGACCAGCGTCGCTGATCACCTTGGCGGTGCCGCGTGTAGCCACCAGGTTGAATCCACGCTCGATCAGCATACGCGCCACATCAATGGCCGCCGGCTTGTCCACTTCCCGCACGGAAATAAAGGCGGTACCTTTTTCCGGCAGTTTTTCGCCAGCACCCAGGGACGCCTTGCCAAAGGCTTCCGCAAAGGTGGCACCCACACCCATCACTTCCCCGGTGGATTTCATTTCCGGGCCCAGGATCGGGTCTACCTTCGGGAACTTGGCAAACGGGAAGACCGCTTCCTTCACGAAGTAGTGCTGCGGTTTGACCTCTTCAGTGAAGCCCTGTTCCTTGAGGCTGGTGCCGGCCATGCAACGGGCGGCCACCTTGGCCAGAGACACGCCGATGCACTTGGACACGTAGGGCACGGTCCGTGATGCACGGGGATTCACCTCCAGAACATACACCTCACCGCTCTTGACGGCGAACTGCACATTCATCAGGCCGATCACGCCCAGCTCCAGCGCCATATCGGCGGCCTGCTGGCGCATCACGTTCTGCACCTCTTCGTCCAGGGAGTACGGCGGAAGCGAACAGGCGGAGTCACCGGAGTGCACGCCAGCCTGCTCGATATGCTGCATGATGCCGCCGATTACCACGTCGGTGCCATCACAGACCGCATCCACGTCCACCTCGATGGCGTCATCCAGGAAGCGATCCAGCAGCACCGGCGAGTCGTTGGACACGGAAACCGCGTTCATCATGTAGTTGCGCAGCTCGGCCTCGCTGTAGACGATTTCCATGGCACGACCACCCAGCACATAGGAAGGACGCACCACCAGCGGGTAACCGATTTCCTCCGCCAGACGCACCCCATCTTCCATGGAGCGGGCGGTACGGTTGGGCGGCTGCTTGAGGCCCAGCTTGTTGACCATCTGCTGGAAACGCTCCCGGTCTTCTGCCTCGTCAATGGCATCCGGCGGGGTACCGATAATGGGCACACCGGCGGCCTGCAGGGCACGGGCCAGCTTCAGCGGCGTCTGGCCGCCGTACTGCACGATCACACCCTTGGGTTTTTCCTTGGCGACGATGGCCAGCACGTCTTCCAGGGTCACCGGCTCAAAATACAGGCGATCGGAAGTGTCGTAATCCGTGGACACGGTCTCCGGGTTACAGTTGACCATGATGGTCTCGTAACCGTCATCCTTCATGGCGAAGGCGGCGTGCACACAGCAGTAATCAAACTCGATCCCCTGACCGATCCGGTTGGGGCCACCACCGATGACCATGATCTTGTCACGGTCGGACGGGTTCGCCTCGCACTCTTCGTCATAGCTGGAGTACATGTAGGCGGTGTCGGTGGAAAATTCCGCAGCACAGGTATCCACTCGCTTGTAGATGGGCTGCACACCCAGCTCTTCGCGTTTGCCGCGCACGTCCGCTTCCTTCACCCCCAGCAGCTGGGCCAGACGGGCATCGGAGAACCCCTTGCGCTTGAGTGCGTAAAGACTGTCACGGCTCAGGTCGCTGAAGGTAGTGGCTGCCAGCTGCTGCTCGGCGCGCACCAGATCTTCAATCTGCACCAGGTACCAGCGGTCGATCTTGGTGATATTGAACACATCATCCACGGTCATACCGACCCGGAAGGCATCACCGACGATCCAGATCCGCTCGGGGCCCGGCGTGGCCAGCAACTGGGCCACCTGCTCGCGGGCATCCGGCGCGGACGGATCCACGCTGGGATCAAAGCCCACGGACTCGGTTTCCAGACCGCGCAGGGCTTTCTGTACGGATTCCTGGAAGTTGCGGCCAATGGCCATCACTTCGCCCACGGACTTCATCTGGGTGGTCAGCACCGCGTCGGCTTCGGCGAACTTTTCAAAGTTGAAGCGCGGAATCTTGGTAACCACGTAATCGATGGACGGCTCGAAAGAGGCCGGAGTCTTGCCGCCGGTGATCTCGTTCTGCAGTTCGTCAAGGGTGTAACCCACCGCCAGCTTGGCGGCCACCTTGGCAATCGGGAAGCCGGTGGCCTTGGACGCCAGCGCCGAAGAACGGCTCACCCGCGGGTTCATTTCGATCACTACCATGCGGCCGTTGTCCGGGTTGACCCCGAACTGTACGTTGGAACCGCCGGTTTCCACACCGATCTCGCGCAGCACCGCCAGGGAGGCGTCGCGCATGATCTGGAACTCTTTATCGGTCAGGGTCTGCGCCGGTGCCACGGTGATGGAGTCACCGGTGTGCACGCCCATGGGGTCAAAGTTTTCGATGGAGCAAACGATGATGCAGTTGTCCTTTTTATCGCGGACCACTTCCATCTCGTACTCTTTCCAGCCCAGCAGGGACTCGTCGATCAACAGCTCGTTGGTGGGCGACAGGTCCAGACCGCGCTGGCAGATTTCTTCGAACTCTTCCCGGTTATAGGCAACACCGCCACCGGAACCGCCCATGGTGAAGCTGGGCCGGATAATGCAAGGAAAGCCCAGATCTTCCAGGGCCGCATTGGCCTCTTCCATGTTGTGGGCGATGGCAGAGCGCGGGCATTCCAGCCCGATAGCTTTCATGGCCTGGTCGAAACGATGCCGGTCTTCCGCCTTGTCGATGGCATCCTGGGTGGCGCCGATCATTTCCACACCGAACTCGGCCAGCACGCCGTGCTTGTCCAGATCCAGCGCGCAATTCAGGGCGGTCTGCCCGCCCATGGTGGGCAGCAGGGCGTCCGGACGCTCCTTTTCGATGATCTTGGCCACGGTTTGCCAGGTGATCGGCTCGATGTAGGTCGCATCGGCCATGGCCGGGTCGGTCATGATGGTGGCCGGGTTGGAATTCACCAGGATGACCCGGAACCCCTCTTCACGCAGGGCCTTGCAGGCCTGGGCACCGGAGTAGTCAAACTCACAGGCCTGGCCGATGACAATCGGGCCAGCGCCAATGATGAGAATGCTTTGTATGTCAGTTCTTTTCGGCATAGTTCACTAACCGTCAGACGTAAATGGCTGCATCAGGGACCCGGCGATGCCGGGTCTGGCTCTGGCTTACTGTTGGCTCTTCGCTTCCATCAGTTCGATGAAATGATCGAACAGCGGCGCGCAGTCTCGCGGACCCGGGCTGGCTTCCGGGTGCCCCTGGAAACTGAAGGCCGGCACATCGGTGCGGTGAATACCCTGCAAGGTGCCATCGAAGAGGGACACATGCGTCACCTTCAGATTGTCGGGCAGGGAGTCCATATCCACGGCAAAACCATGGTTCTGGCTGGTAATCATCACCGTGTCATCGGCCAGGGTTTTCACCGGGTGGTTGGCACCGTGGTGGCCGGTGCCCATCTTCATGGTTTTCGCCCCGCTGGCCAGCGCCAGCAGCTGATGGCCCAGGCAGATACCGAACACCGGCTTGCCGGTGGCAACAATCTCCTTGATGGCCTCGATGGCGTAATCACAGGGCTCCGGATCACCGGGGCCGTTGGACAGGAAGATGCCATCAGGATTCATGGCCAGCACGTCAGCGGCCGGGGTCTGTGCCGGCACCACCGTGAGCTTGCAACCGCGCTCCACCAGCATGCGCAGGATGTTGCGTTTGACGCCGTAATCATAGGCCACCACATGGAAGCGGCTATCGACGCCCTCCGTGTGGCCTTTTTCCAGATCCCAGGTGGACTCGGTCCAGGTATAGGCATCACTGACGGTGACTTCCTTGGCCAGATCCATGCCCTTGAGCCCCGGGAAGGCCTTGGCCGCTTCCAGTGCCTTGGACTCATCCAGGTTATCGCCGGCAAGGATGCAGCCGTTCTGGGCACCCTTGTCCCGCAGGATACGGGTCAGGCGGCGGGTATCGATCTCCGCAATGGCCACGATATTGTTGTCGCGCAGGTAGTCCGGCAAGGACTGCTGGCTACGCCAGTTGCTGACCGTCATGGCCAGATCGCGAATCACCAGGCCGGACGCCCAGATCTGCGCGGACTCTTCGTCCTCGGGCGTCACACCGGTGTTGCCAATATGAGGATAGGTCAGGGTCACAATCTGTTTGGCGTAGGAGGGATCCGTAAGGATTTCCTGGTAGCCGGTCATAGCGGTGTTGAACACCACTTCACCCACGGTCTGACCCGTGGCACCGATAGCAACACCCCGAAAGATGCTTCCGTCTTCAAGAGCGAGAATGGCGGGAACCGTCAACGCAACCTCCAGGCTGGTAAGAATATAGGGAGATATGCGGCAGGGCACATTCGCAAAAAAGCGAGATGGATTGCTCCACCTCGCTTTTTCATGAAATTCGTCATCAGTGCCCCGCACGCCCATCACGGGCTGCGCGCTATTTTAGGGGCTCAGCCGGCAAATGTCACCCTTTGCCGGGCGCAACCGACCGCTGGCAGCCCCCGGGGCTTTCTCAGGCCTTGCCCCAGCCGGCGCTTTCACCCGCCAGACCAAGCACATCCTGCATGTCGAACAATCCCTTGTCGTGGCTGGCCAGCCAGGCTGCGGCCCGGACCGCCCCGCGACCAAAGGCCATGCGACTGGAGGCCTTGTGGGTGATTTCCACTCGCTCGCCGTCTGCGGCGAACATGACGGTGTGATCGCCAACAATGTCCCCGGCACGAATGGTCTCGAAACCGATGGTCTGGCGATCGCGCTCACCGGTACGACCTTCACGCCCATAGACGGCGCATTCGTTCAGGTCACGCCCCAGGGTCTGGGCCACTACCTCTCCCATACGCAGCGCCGTACCGGAGGGCGCGTCGATCTTGTGACGGTGATGGGCCTCAATCACTTCAATGTCGGCTTCTTCCGCCATCACCCGGGCGGCGGTTTCCAGCAGCTTGAAGCACAGATTCACGCCAATGGAGTAGTTGGGCGCGAAGCAGATGGCGATCTCTTCACTGGCTGTCCGCAGGGCAGCCTTCTGGTTTTCATCCAGCCCGGTCGTCCCGATCACCAGCTTGGTGCCCGCCGCGCGGCAGATTTCCACATTGCGGGCAGTGGCTTCCGGCACGGTAAAGTCAATAAACACATCGGCATCCCTGACCACCTTGTTCAGGTCATCCGCCAGCCGCACGCCGCTGGCTTCCTGCCCCACCAGCTCACCGGCATCGGCGCCGATCAGACTGGAACCGGGCACATCCACCGCCGCTGCCAGCGTGGTATCCGGGTTGGCCAGAGTGGCCTCAATCAGAATCCGGCCCATGCGACCGGCCGCACCGATAATGCCTACTTTCATGCTACTTCCTTGGAAATTGCACTGCGGCAGACTCCTTCGAGCCCGGCCACAGCAAAACGACTGAAGGCCGCTAGTCTACCAGAAAGGGCGGGCGGGTCACCGCGTAGAGATTGATGTTCTCCTTGCGCATGAACTTGCGCCGCTTGCGGTCAAAACGCCGGAAACTCATACCGCTGTCACGCCAGGCCTGCACCTCCTGCAGGCGCTTGCGGGCATAGGCCCGATCCAGCCACTCCATGGAAAACCGTGCTGGCAAATCGGCGGCCTTCTGTAATTGTGCCAACGCCCGCCCCGCAGCCTCATCCTGGTAGGTATAAAGCAGGCTGTTGGCATACTCATACCGCACAATCGCCAGATCCGGCACTGCCGCCAGCGACAACTCAAAAGGCTGCGTGGCATCCTCGCTATCCGCCGCCAGTGTCAGCCTGCCCGCCGCTTTGCCCACCCGGCGCAGCACATTGGCCTCAAAGGCGGCGCTCAGCGACAGCGCCAACGGATGGGACGGCTCCACTGCCAGAATCTCGGTAGCTGCATTGATCACCATGGCCGCGTAATTACGCTGCAATGTGGCCGGCACCGACTCATCCTCCGCCAGCCGCGCCACCGCATAACCAAACCCCAGACGCAGCATGCAGTAATCCGCTGTCAGGGACTCTTCCCCCGGCAGGATCGCCACCTGCTCACCAAACCAGGCCATCTGATCAATGGCCTCCTGGAGCAGCTGCTGTTTCTCGGTGTGGCTCGGCGCCAGGTAGGTGGCATAGATAATCTGCGCCACCAGCCCCGGCACCCGGGCATACCCCCCATAGCGTTTGCCGAGCTCGCGGGCATGGCGGAAGTCGCCCCGGAAAAAGGCCTGCCAGACCTCGAGCACATTGCGGCTGTGCTGCTCCCAGTTGTCATCCTGGTAACGCAGATCCCGATAGAGGGAGGGGAACCGCTGATAACGTACCTTCAAGTAGTCCGGCGACGGGAACGGGATGCCCAGGCCCCGCATAAAGATGGACCAGTGTTGACGAATTTCATCGAAGGTGTAGGTGTACGCGGAAGCCTCGAAGGGCGCCGACACCCAGGGCGCATCCAGCACCTGATCATCCAGCGCCAGCGGCGCCTTCTGGGCAAAGGTAGCCCGTGCACGCTGGTGAGCCTGATCCACAGGCGCCGAATATAAAGAAAGGGGAAGACAACACAACATAGTCCCCAGCATCCCTGCCAGTCGCCGCGCAGCCATGATTACCTCTGTTATTGTTGTTTTTATGCACAATATCGCAGGGAGGGATAAAGCGGCAACGAAAGCGGTCAAATTTCAGACTATTGCCTGATCACCACAAAAAAAGCCCGGGCTTGGGGCACCGGGCTTTTTTATCAGGCTGGGAGAAAGGATTATTTGGCGTCGAAGAAACGCTTCACCCCTTCGAACCAGCTGCTCTTGCGCGGGTTATGGCGATTGCCCCCGCTTTCCAGGGATTCCTGGA
The DNA here is from genome assembly GCF_900107995.1 of Alcanivorax sp. DSM 26293. Lineage (GTDB taxonomy): Bacteria > Pseudomonadota > Gammaproteobacteria > Pseudomonadales > Alcanivoracaceae > Alcanivorax. The sequence continues at coordinate 66,047 of NZ_FNUM01000007.1, forward strand.
ATTTGCGCAACAGGTCTTTCTGCTCACCGGACAGTTTCACCGGTGTTTCGATTACTACCTTGCAGAGCAGATCCCCCGGGCCACCGCCGCGCACCGGAGTCACCCCCTTGCCGCGCAAACGGAACAGCTTGCCACTCTGGGTTTCCGCCGGGACTTTCAGTTTCACCTTGCCATTCAGGGTGGGCACATCGAGCTCCCCCCCCAGGGTGGCATCGACAAAACTGATCGGCACTTCGCAGAACAGGTTGGCCCCATCGCGCTGGAAGATATCGTGCTCGCGCACTGCCACCTGAACATACAGATCGCCGGCCGGGGCACCGTGCATACCCGCTTCGCCTTCCCCCGCCAGACGGATCCGGTCACCGGTGTCCACACCGGCAGGGATTTTCACCGACAGGGTCTTGGTGTTCTGCACCCGGCCCTGGCCACCACAATTAGTGCAGGGGTCCTTGATGATCTGCCCCTCACCCTTACAGGTTGGGCAGGTCTGCTGCACGGTAAAGAAACCCTGCTGCATGCGCACCTGGCCCATGCCACCACAGGTGTTACAGGTAACTGGCTGGGCCCCCTCTTTCGCACCACTGCCGTGACAGACCTCGCAGCTATCCCAGGTGGGGATGCGAATTTTCTCTTCGCAGCCGCGCACTGCCTGTTCCAGGGTTAGCTCCAGGGTATAACGCAGATCCGCACCCCGAGCCGGGCCACGACGACCACCGCCGCCGCCACCGAAGATGTCGCCGAAAATATCGCCGAAGATGTCACCAAAGCCACCCCCGCCGAAGCCGCCGGCTCCGCCAGCACCGGCCTGGCCATCCACACCGGCATGGCCGAACTGGTCATAGGCTGCCCGCTTCTGCTCATCGGCGAGCACCTCGTAGGCTTCCTTGGCTTCCTTGAACTTGGCCAACGCCTCCTGATCATCCGGGTTACGGTCCGGATGGTATTTCATGGCCAGACGTCGATAGGCCTTTTTCAAATCCTGCTGACTGGCATCCTTGGACGCCCCCAGCACTTCATAATAATCACGTTTGGACATAGTGGGCCTTTTTGAATCAGTCCCGTCACACAAAAACGCCGGCAGGTCGCCGGCAATAAAGAAGTTGCGCGGATCTCCCGGCTACCGCGCCTGGGCGCGGCACCGGGATGTCCGACGGCTTACTTCTTCTTGTCGTCGTCCACTTCTTCAAACTCGGCGTCGACCACGTCATCACCGGACGCTTTCTGCTGACCGGCTCCCGCATCGGCAGCGCCCTCGGCCTGCTGCGCCTGTTCGGCGTACAGCTTCTCGGCCAGCGGCGCAGAGACCTCGGACAGCGCCTTGATCTTGGCTTCGATGTCATCCTTGTCGCTGCCTTTGGCGGCGGCTTCCAGCTCGTCAGCGGCCTTGGTGATGGCTTCCTTCTCTTCGTCGGTGGCCTTGTCACCGGCCTCTTCCAGGGTCTTCTTGGTGGCGTGCACCAAGTGGTCCGCCTGGTTGCGGGTCTGCACCAGCTCTTCGAACTTCTTGTCTTCGTCCGCGTGGGCTTCGGCGTCCTTCACCATTTGATCAATTTCCTCATCGGTCAGACCGGAGGAGGCCTTGATCTGGATGGACTGCTCTTTGCCGGTGGCCTTGTCTTTCGCGCCCACGTGCAGAATACCGTTGGCGTCGATGTCGAAGGTCACTTCGATCTGCGGCATGCCGCGCGGTGCCGGCGGAATGTCTTCCAGGTTGAACTGGCCCAGCGACTTGTTCTGTGCCGCCTGCTTACGCTCACCCTGCAACACATGCACGGTCACGGCGGTCTGGTTGTCATCCGCAGTGGAGAACACCTGGGACGCATTGGTCGGGATGGTGGTGTTCTTCTCGATCAGCGGCGTCATCACACCGCCCATGGTTTCGATACCCAGGGTCAGCGGCGTCACGTCCAGCAGCAGCACGTCGGTGACATCACCGCTCAGTACCGCACCCTGAATGGCAGCGCCCATGGCAACGGCTTCATCCGGATTCACGTCCTTGCGCGGCTCTTTGCCGAAGAACTCGGTCACTTTCTTCTGCACCAGCGGCATACGGGTCTGACCACCCACCAGAATCACGTCGGTAATATCGGCAGTTTTCACGCCCGCATCAGTCAGTGCCGTCTTGCACGGTTCCAGAGAACGGCTCACCAGGTCACCCACCAGGGATTCCAGCTTGGCACGGGTCACTTTCACCACCAGGTGCTTGGGACCAGTGCTGTCTGCGGTGATGTACGGCAGGTTCACTTCGGTCTGCTCGGCGGAGGACAGCTCGATCTTGGCTTTCTCGGCCGCTTCCTTCAGACGCTGCATGGCCAGCGGATCACCGCCCAGGTCGATACCGGAATCTGCTTTGAACTGATCCGCCAGGAAGTTGATCAGCGCCAGGTCGAAATCCTCACCGCCCAGGAAGGTGTCACCGTTGGTGGCCAGCACTTCAAACTGGTGCTCGCCGTCCACTTCGGCAATCTCGATGATGGAAATATCGAAGGTACCCCCACCCAGGTCGTAGACCGCGATGGTGCGATCGCCACCTTTCTTGTCCAGGCCATAGGCCAGGGCAGCCGCGGTGGGCTCGTTGATAATACGCTTCACGTCCAGGCCGGCGATGCGACCGGCATCCTTGGTGGCCTGACGCTGGGAATCGTTGAAGTACGCGGGCACGGTGATGACGGCCTCGGTAACGGCCTCACCCAGATAGTCTTCCGCGGTCTTCTTCATTTTCTTCAGCACCTGCGCAGAAATCTGCGGCGGCGCCATTTTCTCGCCCTTCACTTCCACCCAGGCGTCGCCATTGTCGGCCTTGGTGATCTTGTAGGGGACCATTTTGATGTCTTTCTGAACGACGCTGTCTTCAAAGCGACGGCCGATCAGACGCTTCACCGCGTACAGGGTATTTTCCGGGTTGGTCACCGCCTGACGCTTGGCAGACTGACCGACCAGGGTTTCCTTGTCGTCGGTGTAGGCGATGATGGACGGCGTGGTACGCGCGCCTTCAGCGTTTTCAATAACCTTGGCTTTATCCCCTTCCAGTACGGCCACACAGCTGTTGGTCGTACCCAGGTCAATACCGATAATCTTACCCATGTCTCTCTTTCTCCTTCACACCAGCCGGTTCCCTGACGGCAAACCGGGCAGTTGAATTGTCAACTCGTCTGGCCTCTATATGGCGGTGCTTCATGCCGTTTCAAGGGGCCAGAGTGCCTTTTTGCTTACTCGGCAGCCTTGCTGACCACCACCCTGGCCGGACGGATCAGGCGACCATTCAGCTGATAGCCTTTTTCCAGCACCTCAATCACGGTATTGGGCTCCACATTGGGCACCGGCACCATGGTCATGGCCTCGTGCAACTCGGGATTGAACGGCTCGTCCGACGGACTGATCTGCTCCAGGTTGTACTTGGCAAAGGCATCCAGCAGGGATTTGAGGGTCAGCTCGATACCTTCACGGGCGCCTTGCAGGGCATCGTCGTTGGCATCCAGGGCAGCCAGGCCACGCTCCAGGTTGTCCGCCACGCTCAGCAGATCGCCGGCAAATTTCTCCAGGGCGAACTTGTGGGCGTGCTGCACATCCCGCTCGGCGCGCTTGCGCACATTCTGGATTTCCGCCTGGGCACGGATATCCGCCTCACCCAGGGCTTTTTTCACCTTGGCCAGCTCAGCTTCCACTTCAGCCAGCTGTTCTTCAGCCGAGGGCTGCTCAGGCGCAGGGGCCTCGGCTTCCGCATTGGCAGCCTCAGCCTGGGCCGCCTGCTGCTCTTCGGCAGTCTCTACCTGCGGCTCGGCGTTTTTCGGGTCTTTTTCCTGCTCACTCATTGTTAACTCCACATCCCAATCCGGGCTTTTCCAGGAAAGCGGGCAAAGATATGGGAACAAACGGGCGGGATTCAAGGGGGAGGAAGGCAGTTAACAGTTGATAGTGGACAGTTGACAGCGTCGCGGGATAAGCCCGGTCAGCTTCTGAGACGCAAGAGGCCGCGCCCATAAGCCTGGGCGCGGCCTCATACGTTCCAAAATCAACAACCTCGCCCGCGCAGCTGTCAATTATCAACTGTCCACTGTCAACTGAGGTTAAAGCTGGGTCAGGGCCGCCGAAAGGATTTTGGCGGTGATATCCACGGTGGGAATGACCTTTTCGTAATCCATGCGCGTGGGGCCGACCACGGCGAGGACGCCCACCGGGCCGTTATCCGCCTTGTAGGGGGCGGAAATCAGCGAGTAATCCTCGAACGGCTGGAAGCCGGATTCCCGGCCGATGAAAATCTGCACCCCGTCCGCCTTCATGGAGCGCTCCAGCAGATGCAGGATATCGCGCTTGTGATTAAAGGCGTCGAACAGGTCCCGCAATTGATGCAGATTGTCCGCTTCCGCGGACTTGAGCAGGTTGGATTCGCCAGAGACCACATAATCCGAGCTCTCCGGCTCACTGCGCAGGGCCTTGTCGGCTACCTCCATGGCAGTACGCATCAACACATCCATCTGCGCCCGGTCCGCGTTCATGGTGTTCAGCAGGCCATCGCAGATGCTGTTCAGATCGCAGCCGCCATAGGTGTGATTGATATAGTTGGCGGCCTGGCGCAATTCTGCTTCGTCGTAGTCCCGATCGGTATGAATGATGCGGTTCTGCACCTCGGAGCGGTTGACCACCAGCACCACCAGCACCCGCTTGCCCGATAACGGCAAGAATTCCACCTGCCGAAGGGTGGTCACCTCCCGGCGTGGCACCGCCACCAACCCGGCCATGCGGGTCAGCTCCGCCAGGGTCCGTGACGCCTGGGCAATCAGCTCCTGGGGGGATTGCTCCGGGGCCAGCAGCTGGCGCAACTCCTTTTTCAGGGACTTGTGATCCGGGCGCTCCATGACACTGGAGGCCAGCAAGGAATCCACATACAGCCGGTAGCCCAGTTCCGTGGGGACACGACCGGCAGAGGTATGAGGGCTGGCCAGTACGCCCAGATCCTCCAGCTCCGCCATGATGTTACGGACAGTGGCCGGGCTCACCGTCAGTCCGCTACCCGCTGCCAGCGTCTTGGAACCCACCGGCTGCCCATCGCGGATATGACGCTCCACCAGCGCCATCAGCAGTCGTTGTTTGCGTTCGTTGAGATCCAGCTTCGTCATAGCGGTATATGTAACAGAAAATCAGGACGACATTATATAGGGTTATCGTCAGGAGTTGAGCGGGGCTTACACTCACGCCCGGAATCCCCTACTATTGGAAACACTGACCAAACGAACAGTTGTTACCACAAGGATGTCACCATGACCGACAGCAACAACCCCTACCAGAGCCCCGCCGCCGAAGCGCCACCTCACCGGTCGGCGGACAATGCGGTGTTAGCCAGCCGCTGGCACCGATTTTTCGGCGCCCTCATTGATGGCCTGGTCCAGCTTGCCATTATTGCCCCCATCGTGTTTTTTTCCGGCGCCTGGGCCGACATGATGGCCAATAGCGGCGTGCTCGATCTGACCACCACCCTGGTCTGGTTTATCGTCGGCGAAGTGATCTTCCTGGCCGTGCAGGGCTGGCTGCTGTTCAATCGCCAGCAGACAATCGGCAAATGGCTGCTGGGCATGAAAATCGTCGGCATGGAGCAGAACGCGGTGCCTGTCGGTAAACTGTATGGCCTGCGCTACCTGCTGTTTCACGTGCTGGCTCAGGTGCCCGGCGTCAATCTGATCATGCTGATTGACCCGCTAATGATCTTCCGCGGTGATCGCCGCTGCCTGCATGACTTACTGGCCGGCACCCAGGTAATACAGGCCCCGGCCAACCGCTAGTCGCCACACTGTCTGCCCGTTTCGGAGAGATACCATGCTGACCCATTTGAGCGTTCGTCACTTTGCCACCGTGGACCAGTTGGAGCTGGAGCCGGAAAACGGTCTCACCGTGATCAGCGGGGAAACCGGGGCGGGCAAATCGGTAATCATTGATGCCCTGGGCCTGACCCTCGGCGACCGGGCCGACTCCAGCATTGTCCGTCACGGCCATGACCGGGCGGAAGTGCTCGCCACCTTTGATCTCAGCGACAACCCGGCCGCTCGCCAATGGCTGGCCGACCGGGAGCTGGACGATGATAACCAGTGTCTGCTGCGCCGCACCGTGCGTGCCGATGGACGCTCACGGGCCTACGTGAATGGCACCCCCACCCCCCTGGCGGAAGTGCGTGAGCTCGGCGAACGGCTGATCAGCATCCACAGCCAGCACGAGCACCAGGCACTGATGAAAAAGGACGCTCACCGGCAGCTTCTCGACAACTTCGCCGAGGCCCGGGAGCTGGCCAACACCGTCCGCGATCACTGGCGCACCTGGCAAAAAGCTCGCCGCGCCCACGACGACGCCCTGAATCAGGCCCGCGAGCAGAACGAAAAGGAGGAGCTGCTGCGCTTCCAGCTGGAAGAGCTGGATAGTCTGGCCCTGCAGGAAGGCGAACTGGAGCAGCTGGAACAGGAACAACAACGGCTTGGCAATGCGGAAAGTCTGATTCGTACTTGCCAGCAGTCCCTGAACGCGCTTTATGAGGGCGAGGACGGCACCTGCAACGACCATCTGAGCCAGGTCAGCCACTGGCTGGACGAGGCCCGCAATCAGGATGAAGCCCTGGCCACCATTGCCGACACCGTGGAGTCTGCCCGCCTGCAGGTGGAGGCCGCCGCCGACGACCTGCGGCATTACCTGGAACGGCTGGACCTGGATCCGGAACGCCTGGCCCAGGTGGAAGAACGGTTGAGCCAGAGCTACACCCTGGCACGCAAGCACCGCATCCGCCCGGAAGAGCTGGTGGAACACCATCGCCAACTGCTGGCGGAATCCGACGCCCTGGGCAATGTGGACGCGCACCTGCATGCCCTGTCTGAGCAAGAAGCTGCGGCCCAGCAGCAGTACATGGACAGCGCCCGCAAGCTCAGCAAGGCCCGCCGCACCGCCGCCCAGACTCTTACCCAGCAGGTTCAGAAACAGCTCACCGCCCTGGGCATGAAAGCGGCCAAACTGGACGCCCAGCTAGGCGAATGCGCCCCTGGCGCCGATGGTCTGGAAGAGGTGGAGTTCCTGTTCTCTGCCAACCCCGGCCAACCCCTGAAACCGCTTGGCAAAGTGGCCTCCGGCGGGGAACTGTCACGGGTAAGCCTGGCCATCCAGGTGATCTGCGCCCGCAACCTGACCGTGCCGAGCCTGGTGTTCGATGAGGTGGATGTGGGCGTGGGCGGCGGCGTGGCCGAGATCGTCGGCCGCCTGCTGCGCGAACTGGGCGGCCACGCCCAGGTGCTGTGCATCACCCACCAGCCCCAGGTAGCCAGCCAGGGTCACCAGCACTGGCAGGTGCACAAGATTCAGGGGGACGACACCACCCACACCCGTATCCAGGGGCTGGACGACAACGCGAGAATCGAAGAGCTGGCGCGCATGCTGGGCGGCGTGGAAATCACCGAATCCACCCGCAACCACGCCAAAGAGATGCTGAGCAAGGCCCAGGCAGCCTAGAAAGGCAGTGAACAGTTAATAGTGAATCGTTAACAGCGGCGCGCGGGCAGAGGGTCAGATAACCGGCAGCGCCCAGGCAGCGCACAAACGTCGGCGCACCACGTAGGGTGGATGACGCCTGCGGCTAATCCACCCTACCCAGGCCACCTGGGCCCGGGCGCGGGATCACTTCTTCGGCTTGACGTACAGTACCAGCGAGTGGTCCATGATTTCGTAGCCGTGTTCCTCGGCGATGGCGTGCTGGCGCTTCTCGATCACCTCATCCATGAACTCGATCACCTGACCGGTTTCCATGCACACCATGTGGTCGTGGTGGTCTTCGTCCGCCAACTCGAACACGGCGGAGCCGCCCTCGAAGTTGTGGCGCAGCACCATGCCCGCCTGCTCGAACTGGGTCAGTACCCGGTAGACGGTGGCCAGTCCCACATCCTCGCCGGCGTCCATCAGCGACTTGTAGATGTCTTCCGCGCTCAGGTGGCGCTCTTCGGACTTCTCCAGTTGCTGCAGGATTTTCACCCGCGGCAGGGTCACTTTAAGGCCCGCTTTTCTGAGATCCTGATTATCCAATGCGTATGCTCCAATATGCCAAAAGGTGGCGATGCCCCTGAATCCGTCACTTTACCGCGGCGCCGGACCCAAGTCCGGGCCGCCCCAGATCCAGGGCGATGAAAAAAAGCGGGAAACTTGTACCGCTACTGCAAGTCTGTATTATCGCCCGAACACTTAGTGAAGTCGAAAAACCATGCCACGAATTCCAGTTGCCCTCATTCTGACAACCCTGCTGACCGTCACTGGCTGCAGCAGCCTGCGCTTTCCCGGTGTCTACCGGATCGATATCCCGCAGGGTAACTTTGTCACCGAGGAAATGCTCGGCGAGTTGCAGCCTGGCATGAGCCCGGAGCAGGTGCGCTATGTGCTGGGCGCCCCAACCCTGGTAGACCCTTTCACGCCTGACAAATGGTTTTATCTGATGACCTACCGCCCCGGCAAGGGCGACAACGTGAGTCAGCAGATTGTGTTGCACTTCGAAAACGGCAGTTATAGCCGGCACGAAGGCGAAGTCATCGACGACTTCCGCAAGAAAACCAGCTCGCAACAGGACCGGGAGTTGCAGCGCAAACTGGAAGAGCGCAAGCGGGAAGACGTCACCCCGGAGCCGGCCCCTGCCACCCAGCAACAGGCCCCGGATCCGGAAACCCAACCCCAGGAACCCAGCGACCCGGGCCAGCCTGCAGCCTGACAGCCTGGATCAACGGGCCTTTTCCGCCGCCCGCTTCTTGCGATTCAGCTTCGGATCCGCCTGCAGCGGGCGGTAAATCTCCACCCGCTCACCGGGTTTGAGCACCTGCCCAGCCGGATTGGCCACCACCTTGCCAAAAATCCCCATGGGCGCCTTGTCCAGTACCAGCCCCTCGAACTGCTCCTCAATACCGGACAGCTTGGCCGCTTCCAGCATGGTGGTACCCTCCGGCACATCCAGGCCAATCAGACGCTGCTTGTCCGGCAGGGCATAAGCCACTTCCACATGAATTCGCGCATCGTCCGCCATCAGGGAGACTCCTGCTCCACGGGCACTTCGGTGCCACCCTCTTCCGGCAAAGACGCAGCAGAGGCCTGTGCCGGCGCGTCCCCAGTGGCCGCCTCCGTCTGCTCCTGAGCCGGAGGCTCTTCGGCCCGGGCCTCTTCCTCCGGCGTAAAGGTCGCCCAGATGGAATAGACAAACAGCACCACAACCGCTGCCGGAGAGAAAATCCGCACCAGTGCCCGCCATACCAGATACAGCTTGAAGTTCTGCATGGCCAGCTCCTTGCGCGCCTGGGTTTCCTTCATCACCCAGCCGGCAAAGATGGCGATCAGCAGCCCACCCAGCGGCAGCATCACCGTAGTGGACAGGAACTCCATATTGTCGAAGAAGGTGCCCACCAGGAAGGTATGGTCTTTCCAGACATTGAAGGACAACACCGATCCCACACCCAGCAGCCAGGCCCCCAGGCCCACAACCAGCGCAGCCATTGACCGCTTCAGCCCGCGCTCCACCAGCCAGGCCACCACCGGCTCACCAAGACTGATGGACGAGCTCCAGGCGGCACACACCACCAGCACAAAGAACAGGGAACCGAACAGCAGCCCACCCGGCATCTGACCAAAGGCCAGCGGCAGGGTCACAAACATCATCCCCGGGCCCTGACTCACTTCCAGCCCGCTGGAGAATAACAGGGGGAACATGGCCACACCGGCACCCAGCGCCACAAGCGTATCCAGCAGGGCAATGATCGCCACCGTGGACATGATCGACACGGGTTTGCTGCGACCGGTCTTCTTGTCCTTCACCGCCTTGGGCATATAGGCCCCGTAGGCCATGATCGCGCCCATACCCAGACTCAGGGTAAAGAAGGCCTGCCCCACGGCCACGATGATCGCCTGCCCGGTGAGTTTGGAAAAATCAAAGGCGAACAGGAAGCTCACCCCTTCGTTGAACCCCGGTGTGGTGGCTGCGTACCCCACCAGCACCACCAGCAGCACGAACAGCAGCGGCATGAGAATCTGCACCGCCTTTTCCAGCCCGCCTTTCACGCCCCGGGCCACCACCACCATGGTCAGCACCATAAAGAGCGTGTGGTATCCCAACAGCAAACCCGGGTTGGCCAGCATATCGTTGAAATGGGCTTCCGACTGGGTGGCGGTAATGCCTTCAAACACACCCCGCGCGGCTTCCCAGGCGTAATACAGCGCCCAGCTTGCCACCGCGGAATAGAATGACAGGATCAGAAACGCCGACAGCGCGCCCAGGTAGCCAATGCCGGCCCAGCGCTGACTTACCTTGCTGTCCGCCGCCACCTTGCGCATGGAGTTGATCGGGCTCAGCCCGCCCTTGCGACCCAGCATTACCTCTGCCGCCATGATGGGAATCCCCACCACCGCAATACAAAGCAGGTAGAGCAACACAAAGGCACCACCGCCGTTCTCGCCGGTGATATACGGGAAACGCCAGATATTTCCCAGGCCCACGGCCGACCCGGTCGCCGCCAGAATAAACACCCAACGGCTGGCCCACATGCCATGGACCGGCTTGATCTCTTGCTTCATAACAGGATTACCCTCGATAGCGTGGCGCTATTGTCTTTTTTTTAACTGGGCGGCTCAAGTAAGGGGCTGTCACAACTCTCACCCGCTCAGACAGACAAAGCCCTGTCAGCCGCCAAACGCATGCTCTATAATCGCCCGCCTATGGGAAACGCCAAGAAAAAAGCCAAAGCGCCGTCGGCCACCATTGCGCAAAACCGCAAGGCACGCCACGAATATCATCTGGAAGAGCACTTCGAAGCCGGCCTGGTTCTGGAAGGCTGGGAGGTGAAGTCACTGCGTGCCGGTAAAGGCAACCTGACCGAAGCCTATGTGCTGTTAAAGGATGGAGAAGCCTTCCTGTTCGGCGCCCGCTTCGAGCCCCTGATCACCGCCAGCACCCACGTCAATCCGGATCCGGTACGCAGCCGCAAGCTGCTGCTGCACCGTCGCGAACTGGGGCGCATCTTTGGTGGCGTACAGAAAGAGGGCTACACCTGTGTACCGGTGAGCCTGTATTGGAAAAAAGGGTTCGCCAAGTGCGATATCGCATTGGCCAAGGGTAAGCAGAAGTTTGACAAGCGCGCCACCGAAAAGGAGCGCGACTGGAACCGTCAGAAGCAGCGTCTGATGCGGCAGGGTGGCTGACCCGGGTTAACGGGCCGCCCCCTGCACGCGTGACACTGTCTTCAGACTGTACCGGTTACGGCGTTACACCGACTGGTGGGGGTTTACACCCTGAGCCCGGCTGTCGCCGCGCAGCTGCCAGTAAAACTGCAGCCAGGCGCGGAGCACCGCTGGCAGGAAGTAAACGGCGAACAGTACAACCGGAAGACGGGCTTCCGGCGTCGCCATTTCCACCAGGTACACACCGCCAGCATACGCAGCCAGCGCGAATACCAGTTGCAACGCTCTGTAGAGCAGCGGCTGAGCCTTCAAAGGCGACAGTGCCTTCTCGGAAACTTGCCCTGCTGACCGAAAGATCGTGTTCATCATCTTTCTCCTTTAATGAACGACAATGCTTTGATCAGCGGCCTTCATATAACGTCTATTTCAAGGCTCGCTGTAAAGCCATTGTGTGGTACACAATTTTGAGCAGGATGTTTCGTGGTGGCTTATGGCTACCTGAGCATCGCTTGCTCAACCTCACCATCGGACAATGACACAATGCCGCGGTGACACTCGTATAGTGCGCCTGAAAAATGACAAAACAAGCATTCCGGGTCTGATTGTCAGACAAGAGATGTGTATTCGGGTAACACTTTTCACAATCTGATTACATTTCGAATCTTATTCATGCCGTTTACCCCCACAACATGGTCGATTCGGAACGGCTCCGCCCCCACTTGTTAATCGACTTCACCGCCCCCATCACCTACAATGAGACCATCACAGGGGCCGACCTGGATTCGACGCCGGTACTGAATTCTGTGGTGCATGCCGAGAAGGTCACGAGTCTCGTAAAACATTTGTGGCACACTAAAGTAATCGCAAACGACGATTCTTACGCACTAGCAGCTTAAACCCTGCTTATCGCCAATCGACCCTGCCTGTGGGGAAGAGCGGCGAGCATCGCAACACAGGCTCGCAGCAAAGTCCGCCCCGGATGGCGCTGTTAAAACCCTTAGGGGCTCGGCTTTCACGTCCTGCCAGTTGGGCTGTGAAGGCTTAAATCAATAAACATGGCTAAGCATGTAGATCTGCAGATGGATTGCTGACGGACGCGGGTTCGATTCCCGCCGGCTCCACCAAACAAAGAAAAGGGCTATCCCGCGAGGGGTAGCCCTTTTTCTTTGTTAATCTTGTCAACTCGCTTCCATCCTCGTCACGACCATAAGAAACATCATTGGGCACGCCGTCCTCCTTCCTAGCCCGCAATCCATAACCCACAATAAAGACTGATAATCTCCCACGGGAAGGGAAGACAAATGCCTACAGTCAGCCTGAAAGCCGTATTGCTATTCGTCCTCGTATTCGCCGCGTCTGCTCTCTTTGCCAACGACCCGGCCAAGGAGCAGCCAGACGCCCACATCGACCCTGCGGTGATCGAAAACCTGCTAACCCCGGATCATTCCCTGCTGGATATCATCGATACGGATATGGCGGCGGGCTGCTGCAAGGTGTGCCGTAAAGGCAAAGCCTGCGGCGATTCCTGCATTAGCCGGAAATACAGCTGCACCCGGGGCAAGGGGTGCGCTTGCGACGGCTGACTGTGTTGCAATCAATACGGTCTCGACACCGGGCGCCTCCGCCTCTGACGAAACTCCATTAATCGCTTTAATTCCGGCGCCTCTCAGCCTTAAGCTAGCGGGCAGACTGACAGCTTTGGAGCGCACTTCGGTTTCTGTCCTTTGCGCAGCAAGCGGTGAACGCTTGCCCATCCAGTGGCTGGCACAACCCGTCTGTCCACCAATGCTTAAAGGAGCGCCTGTCCCCATGGTTCTGGCCACTGCCGCTATCGCTGTTGGTTTGCTGCTCTTGGTATGGAGCGCTAACCGCTTTGTGGAAGGCTCCGCCTCCACCGCTTCCCATTTCGGTATGCCACCGTTGTTGATCGGCATGGTGGTGGTCGGTTTCGGCACCTCCGCGCCGGAGATGGTGGTATCCGCGCTGGCGGCTTCCCAGGGCAATCCGGGCATCGCTTTGGGTAACGCCTACGGCTCGAACATCACCAACATTGCCCTGATCCTGGGGATTACCGCGCTGATCAGTCCCATCGCGGTGCATTCGCAGGTCCTGCGCAAGGAGCTGCCCATCCTTGCGCTGGTCACTGGCCTTGCCGCGTGGCAGCTGCTGGACGGCGAAATCACACGGCTTGATGCGCTGGTGCTGCTCGGTGTGTTTGGTGCGCTGATGGCCTGGACGATCTGGCAGGGGATGAAGAAGAAAGAGGATGCGCTGGCCAGCGAGATAGAACAGGAACTGGACGTGCGGGCCATGCCCCTGCGACAGGCCATTTTCTGGCTGGTGGCGGGACTGGTGCTGCTGATTGTCAGCTCCCGCGTGCTGGTCTGGGGGGCGGTAGAGATCGCCCATGGTTTCGGGGTCAGCGACCTGATTATCGGCCTGACCATTATCGCGGTGGGCACGTCGCTTCCGGAGCTGGCGTCGTCGATCATTGCCGCCAGGAAGGGCGAGCACGATATCGCTCTCGGCAACATTCTGGGATCCAACCTGTTCAACACCCTTGCCGTGGTGGGGATCGCCGGGACCATTCAGCCATTGGCGGTAGGGCCCGAGGTGTTCAATCGGGACATGCTGGTCATGGCGGCGCTGACCCTGTCGTTGTTCGTCATCGGTTACGGGTTCCGGGGGCAAGGTCGCATCAACCGCATTGAGGGCGCATTACTGCTGACCGCTTATGTGGGGTATACGGCCTACCTGATCAGTACCGTTTTCGGGTAGCCGTCATTCAGGATGTCGTCCCGGTGGCCAAGCCAGCCTCTGAAACAGAAAGCGAAGGCAGAGAGCCTTCGCTTCCCACGTCAGGCTCTCCCCCATCTGGCCGCTATGCAGCCCTTATGCATGCCCTCTCTCCCGTCCTCTTTCCCTCATTCCCGATCGGGATTATTTCTGGGGCAAGTCAGTTAATTCGCCAATTTATTACCGATCGGTAATAAAGCATGGAAAATTCCCACAATTCATGTAAATGTTACCGCTCGGGATTATTTCAGGTCATTCACATGAAACCGGATCAAGACCACTCTCTGGTACGCTCACCCGCCGATTTCGGCCAGCAGATTCGCCAGGCCCGCAAAAACCAGGGACTGACCCAAGCGGAGCTGGCCGCCATTGCCGGTGTGGGCCCCCGGTTTGTGTCCGAGCTGGAGCGCGGCAAGGACACCGCCCGCCTGGGACTGGCGCTGGAACTGGCCCGGCTAGTGGGTGTGGATCTACTTGCCAGGCCACGCAGGAACCCGGCGTCATGAGTCAGGCATTGACCGTCTGGTATGACCAGCAGCGGGTGGGCCGGCTTATTGCGACGCCGTCGCGGCAGATGGCCTTTGTCTATGACGAGGCCTGGCTTGCCAGCGGCTGGGCGATTTCCTGCTCACTGCCATTGAATGAAACCGGCGATTTTCTGCCTCCCGACCTGCGTGGGCATCATTTTTTTGCCAACCTGCTACCGGAAGGGGGAGCCAGGGATCGTCTGGTCCGCCGCCTGGGTGTGGCGGATGATGACTTTCTGCTGCTCGAGAAACTGGGGGGCGATTGTGCTGGCGCCCTGCAGTTGCTTCCGGAAAATCAGGCGCCTGCTGCCGATGCAGAGACACTGCAGCCCCTTGAAGACAGCCTGCTGGAAGAGGCTATCCACTCTGGTCGTGGACAATGGGTTACTGGCGATACACCGCCACGCCTGTCGCTGGCCGGCGCTCAGGACAAGCTGGCGGTCAGAGCAAACCGGGTGAACGGAAAGTGGCTGTTCTCTCTGCCAACATCCGGAACGCCCTCCACGCATATCCTCAAATTGCCCGTTCAGGATCTGAAAAACGTGCCGCTCTACGAGGCCTATACAACGTACCTGGCGACACGGCTCGAACTCCCCGCTGCACCGGTGGAACTGGTTACCCTGGGTGACCACCTGCTCTCGGTCAGCCAGCGTTTTGATCGAAGCCATCAAAGCGATCGTGTTGTTCGGACACACCAGGAAGACCTTTGCCAGGCACAAGGACTATCCCGCGCCGACAAGTACACCACGTCCCCCCAGGTCTTTACGAAAGTCGGCGATCTGCTGCGCGAACATTCGGTACAGCCTGCAAAAGATCTAAGGGCACTGGCGAACTGGCAGGTCTTTAATGCCCTGACCGGCAATGCGGACGGCCACCTGAAGAATCTGTCACTGCTTGCTGTGGACGGTGGCTGGCAACTGGCACCCTACTATGACCTTGTCTGCACGCTGGCCATTCCCCGCGTGAGTCATCGCCTGGCGTTGCCGGTGGGCACCCTCGATGATCCGCAAAACCTGCACAACAATCACTGGGAGGCCTTTGCCGGGCAGCTTGCTGTATCCCCCAGACTCATAAAAAACCTAGTGCAGCAACAGGCCGGCAGGCTCCACGATGAAGTGGACAACTGGCTCAATGACTTCCGCGATCAGTACGGTCAGCTGCCTGCTCTGGAGGGAGTACAAAAGGTGGTTACGCGACAAACCAGAAAGGCACTGCGCGACTGGACCTAGGGGCGCCGCGAATCAGGATGGTATACCCATTGTTCTGTCATGCCTGACGAAATCGCCCGAACAACCTTGATTCCCGCCACTCCATCGCTAAGCTGATTCTTTAGGTCATCACGGATAGATAACAATAATGAAACTCAGCACCCTCACTCCCCCCCTGCAGGCGCTTCACGATTCCTCCGATGACATCCTGCTGGTGTCGCTGATCAGCAGTGACGGCATGCCGGTGCTGCATATCGGTGAGGGGCTGGATTACGACGAGCAAAGCGCCCTGTTCTTCGAGATGAAAAAGGCCTGCGACCGGGTGCTGGACGGGCTACGCCAGGGACACAGCGAGGAAATCTTTATCCGCTGCCGGGAAGGCTGCATCTGCATCTGGCCGGTGGGAGATATGGTTTTTGCCTGCCTGGCTCGCCCCTCGGTGAACTCCCAGCGGATGCAGATGCTGGCCTGGAAAACCGTATCCGCACTGAGAAACCTGCTTTAACCTGCCGCTCACTCCGCCTTCACATCCAGATCACAAAACGGGCCCGCGTCAGCTATCACGCGGGCTCCGCCTGCCTGAACCCGTTTCAACGCAACAAAAAAATACAGCGGCACCATAGAGAGATACCTGCGTTCTGATTAGCGTCGGGGCACGACTTTCTGGAGGGATATTTTATGCATAGGAAAACAGGTCTTGGCGCCCTGTTGGCCGCGCTGTTGGGTGGCAGTGTGCTTAACCCGGTATGGGCCGACGACACACCATCATATGCTGCGCAAACGCAGAACCAGGTCATTGATAATCAATATATTGTGACCCTGGCCCCGAACATCATAGAGCAGCTGGGGGTGACCGATCTGACCACCGCCATCCGCACCCTGCTGGCCACCGTGGGTGGCGGCGAAGTGATTTATACCTACCAGCATGCACTCACAGGCATGACCGTGCGGCTGACGGATCTACAGGCAAGCTTGCTGGGCCTGGTGCCCGGAGTGATCGGACTGGAACCGGACCGTCGGGTGCAGGCCATCGCCACCCAGGCAAATGCCACCTGGGGCCTGGACCGGGTGGATCAGCCCGCACTGCCCCTGGACGGCAGCTATCAGTACCCCAACAGCGCCGGCAACGATGTCACCGTTTATGTGATCGACACCGGCCTGCGCGCCAGCCACACCGAATTCAGCGGGCGGGTCAGCCCGGGCCGTAACTTCGTCAGCAGCGGCGGCGGCTTCCTGTTTGGTGGCGGCAGCGTGGACCCGGCCAACACCAACGACTGTAATGGCCACGGCACCCATGTGGCCGGCACCGCCGTGGGCACCGTTTACGGGGTGGCCAAGCAGGCAAAGATTGCCCCCGTGCGTGTCCTGGGCTGTAACGGTAGCGGTAGCAACTCCGGCGTGATCGCCGGGGTGGACTGGGTGGCCGGCAATCACCGCAAACCCGCGGTGGCCAATATGTCCCTGGGCGGCGGCGCGTCCAGCGCCCTGGACACTGCGGTGCGTAACGCCGTGGCCGCCGGTGTCAGCATGGTGGTGGCCGCCGGTAACGATAACACCAACGCCTGTAACGGCTCTCCCAACCGGGTGGCCGAGGCTCTGACCGTGGGGTCCACCACCCGCACGGACCAGCGCTCCTCGTTTTCCAATTTCGGCGCCTGTGTGGATCTGTTTGCGCCGGGTAGCGACATCACCTCGGCCTGGTATCAGTCCGATAGCCAGACCGCACGTCTGAACGGCACCTCCATGGCAGCGCCCCACGCCGCCGGTGCCGCCGCCCTGTATCTGGCCGCCAACCCCAGTGCCAGCCCACAGCAGGTTTTCACCGCGCTGGTGGATGGCAGTGCGACCGGCATGATCAGTAATGCGGGCAACCAGTCCCCCAATCGCCTGTTGCAGGTGGATGAAGACGATGGCGGTACCGTGACGGACCGCCTGCCCACGGCCGCGTTCACCGCCCAGTGCAGCGGCACGGTGTGCCAGTTCGATGCCAGCGGCAGCAGCGATGACAATGGCGTGGCGGCCTGGGACTGGACCCTGGGTGATGGCAACGTGGCCAGTGGCGAGCAAATCAGTCACGACTACGGCACTGCCGGCAGCTTTACCGTGACCCTGACCGTCACCGACACCGCCAACCAGACCGCCAGCATTGATAAAGGCGTGATCAGCGAGGACACCAGCAACCCCTGCCCAAGCTGCACACGCTATGAGGGCAGCCTGGGGAATGGCAGCTCGGTCACCTTGCCTTCCGGTGGCTTCAGCTACGGTGGCGGCAATGTGGAAGCCTTCCTGTACAGCCCTGCCGGTGGTGCCTTCTCGCTGGCCCTGGAGCAACGTAGCTGCTTCCTCTTTTTCGGCTGTAGCTGGTCCCAGGTGGGCAGCGCCCAGCCGCAGAACGGCGTGGCGACCCTGAACGGCTCGGTGGGCAGCGGTACCTACCGCTGGCGCGTCACAGCGCAAAGCGGCTCCGGCGCTTATACGCTGTTGGCAAACCCGCGTTAACCCCACCCCCGGACACGAAAAAACCACCGCTTGCGGTGGTTTTTTCGTTCTACCGGTAAGCGTCAGCAGGATCAGGCCACGGCAGCATCCTGTTGCGCGTCGCGATTCTGCTCAGCTTCGTACAAGTCTTCCAGACGGTCGCCCTGGGTCATCAGATATTCGAAGGCCGCCAGGGACGCCTTGGAACCCTCGCCCATGGCAATGACGATCTGCTTGTAGGGCACCGTGGTCACATCGCCGCAGGCATAGATGCCTTCCTCTGAGGTCTGGCATTTCTCATTGATCACAATCTCGCCGAAGCGGGAGCGTTCCACTACCCCGTCCAGGAAATCACTGTTGGGCACCAGTCCGATCTGCACGAACACCCCTTCCAGCGGCAATTCATGGACGGTTTCCGTGGCCCGGTCCTGATACTCAATGGCACTGACCTTGCCGTTGCTGGCCTTGATTTCACGGGTGGCCGCGTTGCGGTGAATGGTGATATTGGCCTTCTGCTCGGCCTTGTCCACCAGCACCTTGTCCGCCTTCAGTTCGGGCATGAATTCAAACACGGTGACGGATTTGACGATGCCGGCCAGATCCAGTGCCGCTTCAATACCGGAGTTACCGCCGCCGATTACCGCCACGTCCTTGCCCTTGAAGAAGGGACCGTCGCAATGCGGGCAGTAGGCCACACCGTTACCGATGTTCTCTTTCTCGCCGGGCACACCCAGCTCACGCCATTTGGCACCGGTGGCCACGATCACGGTCTTGGTGTCGATTTCCTCGCCGGAGGACAGCACCACGGTCTTGATCTGGCCGTTGCGCACCTCGGCCACTTTCAGGTGTTCCTTCACGGTCACATCGTATTCGTTCATGTGGGCGTGCAGGGCACCGGACAGTTCCGGGCCGGTGGTTTTCTTCACCGAGATCAGGTTCTCGATATCCATGGTGTCTTTCACCTGGCCGCCAATACGGTCGGCAATCAGGGTGACTTTCAGACCCTTGCGGGCACTGTAGATGGCCGACGCCACGCCGGCGGGGCCGCCGCCGATCACGGTCACGTCCTGCAGCGGCAGTTTTTCCCCGGCGCTTGCCTGGGCGATGGCCGGATCAAACGCCAGCAGTTTGTCGATCAGCTCGGCGGCGGTGACCTTGCCATTGGCGAACAGCTCGCCATTCAGGTACACGCTGGGAACACCCTGGATGTCCCGGGCCTTCACGGTGTCCTGGAACAGGCCGCCGTCGATCATTTCAGTCTTGATGCGCGGATTGAGCAAGGCGAACTGATTGAGCGCCTGCACCACGTCCGGACAGTTGTGACAGCTCAGGCTGATGAACACCTCGAAATGCAGGTCGTCTTTCACGTTGGCGACCATGCGCTGCAGGCTGTCATCCAGCTTGATGTCGGTACCTGATGCATGCAGAAACGCCAGCACCAGGGAGTTGAATTCGTGGCCGGCCGGAATACCGGAAAAACGGATACCGGTGTCCTCGCCGTCCGCCTCCAGCAGGAAGGAAAGGGGGCTGCGCAGGGCATCACCCAGGTCCCGTTCCTCGAAGGCCAGGTTGTCACTGACACCGGCGATGTCGGAGAGAAACGTCACCAGTTCATCGCGCTTTTCGTGCGCACCGGTCTGCAGCACGAAGGTGATTTTTTTCTGCATGTTGGCTGCATAGCCTTTCAGGGCTTGCAGGATGTCATTCGTGAGCATGTCTGTTCCTTTCCTTGTTCATGGGTGACAGTGCAAAGGGATGGGCGCCCCCAACCCTCCTCCCGGTGAGGGAGAAGGACAGGGAGGCAACGGACTGGTTTAGATCTTGCCGACCAGGTCCAGGGAAGGCGCCAGGGTCTGCTCGCCTTCTTTCCACTTGGCCGGGCACACTTCACCGGGGTGGTTGCGAACGTATTGGGCGGCTTTCACCTTGCGCATCAGGTCGTCGGCGTCACGGCCGATGCCTTCGGCGGTGATTTCCATGGCCTGGATCACGCCATCCGGATCGATCAGGAAGGTGGCACGATCTGCCAGGCCCTGACCTTCACGCATCACACCGAAATTGTTGGTGATGGTGCCGGTCTGGTCGCCGACCATGTAGTAGTTGATCTTGCCGATGGTCTCGGAGGTGTCGTGCCAGGCCTTGTGGGTGAAGTGGGTATCGGTGGATACGGAGAACACTTCCACGCCCAGCTTCTGCAGCTCGTCATATTTGTCAGCCACATCACCCAGTTCGGTGGGGCACACAAAGGTAAAGTCGGCGGGATAGAAGAAAAAGATGGCCCACTTGCCTTTCACATCCGCTTCGGAGATGTCGACAAACTCGCCCTGCTTGAAGGCGGTGGCGTTGAACGGTTGGATTTCGCTGTTGATCAGTGCCATGTGGTTAAGACTCCCTAGGTTGGCTTATCGATTCGTTTCGACGAGCAATAGAATGGGGAATCTGCCCTGATAGTTAAATTTGAAACTTCTTATCATGGCGATAGGGAATATCTAACGAACCTACCGTGCCCTCTCAAAACAGGGACAGCTGGGAATCATCCGCCTTGCGGCCGCGGCGAGGGCGACGCCGGCGGCTGCCATGGCGTTGATTGACGGCCCGGCTCTCGTCCCGGAAACCGGCCTGCTGTCGGGCCTGGGCCAGTCGTTGACGGGCCTCGCGCACGGCCGTGTCGAAACACACCAGCGGTGCCGGGTAATCCTGCCCGATCACCACGCCGGCGTCCCGTTGCTGGCGCGGCCCCATCTGCCAGGGCTGATGAATCCAGGTGGACGAGACCTTGCCCAGCTCCGGCACCCAACGGCGAATAAAGGTGCCCTCCGGGTCCAGTTTGCGGGCCTGCAAGGTGGGGTTGTACATGCGCAGCGCATTGATGCCGGTGACACCGGCCTGCATCTGCACCTGGGGAAAATGGATGCCCGGCTCGTAATCCACAAACAGGCGCGCCAGATGCAACGCCGGTTGCCGCCAGTGCAGCCAGAGCGGATAACAGGCCATGGACACCAGCATGGCGCGCATGCGGAAGTTGATCCAGCCATGGTGGTGCAGATAACGCATGGCCGCATCCACCAGCGGCCAGCCGGTATGGCCGCTCTGCCAGGCCGCCAACCACTGCGGGTTGCCCGGTTCATCACGCAGGTTACGCAACAGCGGGTGCACGCTGCAGGTCTCCATGGACACCTGGTCTTCCAGTTTCTGGATAAAGTGGCAGTGCCACCACAGGCGTGACTCGAAGGCGGACAGACCGGCTCGCAGGGCCGGATCCTCCTCCTGCTCCAGCGCTTCCCAGGTCTCCTGCACGACCCGGCGCAGGCTCAGACAGCCCCAGGCCAGATAGGGGCTGATACGCGCGCCGCAGTGCTCCGCTTTCTGCGGGGCACTGATGCCACCGCGATAACCCCGTGCCCGCCGCTCCAGAAAACTCTGCCAGACCGGTTCCGCCGTATCGGTGCCACCATGCTGACGCCCCGGGCAGTCGGAACGGTCTGCACCTCGGGCAGTGCGCAAATCCGGCCAGGGATCGGCGGGGACTGCCGCCTGGATACGGGACGGCAGCGTGGCCAGGGGACGGGTCATGAATTGCTGCCAGTGGGCGCCCCAGTGATCCCGGTCCAGACAGGGGCGCTGGACGCCAAAAGGCGCTTCCTCATGCCAGGGCACCCGCTGCTCCCGGCACCACTGCTTCACGGCCCGGTCGCGGGCGTAGGTCCAGGCGCCGCCGTATTCCTCATGACTGTGCAGCACCATGTCACCAAGCCGGTGTTGCAGACCCGCCAGCACGGAAACGGCCTCCCCTTCCACCACCCACAGCGGCAACCCCAGCCGGGCCAGTTGCCCGCGCAGATCCCGCAGGCTTTCCGCCACAAAACGCCATTGCCGCAGGCTGGTGTCCGGCTGCTGCCAGTACGCGGGCTCCAGGATATACAGCGGCAACACCGGGCCTTCCCGGCAGGCTCGGGCCAGCGGGCCGTGATCGTGTGCGCGCAGGTCGCGCTTGAACCAGACCACTTGCACCGTCATGCCAGTTTCCGGTCCGCAGCGGGGAGCGGCAGCATGGCCGCCGGGTAATCGGGCAGCGGATCCGCCTGGCCAAAGGTGAAATGCAGTGACAAACACTGACGCGCAGAGAGTGGCCGCAGGGCGGGCAACCAGTAATGCAGATGCTCGCCCCGGGGATCGTACTGCCGGCACTGGCGGGTGGGACTGAAGCGTCGACCGCCACGGGCGTCGTGCCCCACGCCGGCGATGTAGGCCCAGTTGCCCCAGTTGGAAGCCACATCATCGTCCACCAGGTAATGCTGAAACCAGCGGGCGCCCCGACGCCAATCCAGCCCCATATCGTTCACCCAGAAGCTGGCCAGGTTCTGCCGCCCCCGGTTGGAGGCATAGCCTGTGGCCATTAGTTCGCGCAGGTTGGCATCGATAAAGGGGAGCCCGGTCTCGGCCTGACACCAACGCTGCCAGTATTCCCGGGCCAATAACGATGTCGGTTCTGGCTGTCCCGGTCCCTCGTCATTGAGACCGGCATACTGAAACACCCGCGCCCCATGCTCCCGCAGCGACCAGTGGTAAAACTCCCGCCACAGCAATTCCACCCGCAGCCATTCACTGCCCGGGTTGGCACCCTCAACGGCCTCATAGTCGAGAATGCGCTGCCAGACCCGCCTCACAGACACATTGCCCCAGGCCAGGTAGGCGCTCAGACGGCTGGAGTAATGTTCGCCGATCAGTTGATTCCGGGTCTGCTTGTAGTGGTCCACGCTGCGGGTTTCAAACAGATAATGTTCCAGCCACTGCAGACCGGCCTGCTCTCCCCCGCTCAGGGAAAAGTAGTCCCGGGAGTTTCGCTGCCAATGCTGGCAGCGTAACGCCAATAGTTCGCGGGCCGGTTCGGCAAAGGCTGGGGGCAGCAGGGGTTGGGCGGCTAGAAGAGACGGCGCAGGACCGTCCGGCGATGTGACCGGCTCGCCGTCCCGGCTCTCCACCTTGCGCCGGAAACGGCTGAAGGTGGCCGGGAACGATCCTTCCCAGGGCAAGGCCTCGGCGGCAAGCAAGGTCTGGGTCTCTTCCTCGACAACCCGGATGCCGGCCTGTCGCAGTGCGGCAATCATGGCGGCTTCTTCCGGGGCCTGGGCCACCGCGGTCACCACCTGCAAAGACTGGCTGGCATGCCAGTGGCCAAACAGGGTCACCGGGTCCGCCCGCAGACACTGCAGGGCCACCCCCAATTGGGCCAGCCGCGCCTGCAAATCGTCGAGGCTTTCCAGCAGAAAGGCAGACTTGGCCGACCCCAGCCGATCCATGCCGTCCGCGTCCGCTTGCAACCAATGATCGGGCAACAGGTACAGGCCCAGCACCGGCTGCGACAGGCTGGCCGCCCGCTGCAGCAGCGGCTGGTCTGCCACGCGTAAATCCTGCCGGAACCAGACCACGGTAATCATTGTGGCCTCCCCTGACGGCGACAGCGTTCACTGCAGTACACCACCTGCTCCCAGTGCCGCGCCCATTTGCGACGCCAACTGAAAGGTCGCTGGCAGACCGGGCAGGTTTTCTCCGGCAGCGCCGCCTTGTTGCCCTTCCAGCCGCGGCTCACAGAGCCTCCGGGTCTGCCAGCAACTGCTCTGCGCGATCCAGCATGGCGTTCACCTTGGCGGGATCCATGCGATCAAGGTTGCGATAGATCATCCGCATGCGGTGGTTGTGCTGGAACTGGCCGCGATGACGATGAATGAAATGCCAGTAGAGGGAGTTGAACGGGCAGCTGTCCGATTCGCTGGCGGTCTTGACGTTGTACTGGCAGTGCTTGCAATAGTCGGACATGCGATTGATGTAACTGCCGGACGCTGCGTAGGGTTTGCTACCCAGATAGCCGCCATCCGCATGCATCACCATCCCCAGGGTGTTGGGCAACTCCACCCAGTCGTAGGCATCCACATACACCTCCAGGTACCACTGACAAATGGCCTCCGGCAGCACCCCCAGCAGCAGGGCAAAATTGCCGGTGACCATCAGCCTCTGGATATGATGGGCGTAGGCATGATCCAGCGTGTTGCGCAGTGATTCCGACATGCAGTGCATGCGCGTGTCGCCGCTCCAGTAATAACCGGGCAGTGGACGCTGATTGTTGAGCCGGTTTTCTGCGGCGTAATCCGGCATCAGCAGCCAGTAGATTCCCCGCACATATTCCCGCCAGCCCAGTATCTGGCGAATAAACCCCTCCACCGCATTGAGCGGCGCCAGACCATCCCACCAGGCCTGCTCGGCGGCCTGGCAGACCGCCAGCGGGTCCAGCAGGCCAATGTTCAGATACGGCGACAGCAGGCTGTGGAACAGGGTGTCTTCGCCGGTGACCATGGCATCCTGGAAATCACCGAAGTGCGGCAGGCGCTGTTGGATAAAGTGCGCCAGCGCCTGTTGCGCCTGGGCGGCGGTGGTGCCCCAGCGAAAATCCGTCAGGTTGCCGAGGTGTTCCGGAAACGCCTGCTCCACCAGCGCCAGCACCTCCCTGTCGATGGCATCGCGGGGGAAGGAAAGGTCCACGGGCAAGGGGACCTCCCCCTTGTAGGCCTTGCGGTTGCTGGCATCGAAATTCCATTGGCCACCCACCGGTTCATCCCCTTCCATGAGCAGGCCGGTGTGGCGACGCATTTCCCGGTAGAAAAACTCCATGCGCAGCTGTTTCTTGCCACTGGCCCAGCGCTGGAAGAACGCCGGCGAGCAGAGAAACCGACTGTCCTGCAGGCAGGTGACCGGACAGGGCAACTGGCGGGGCCACTGCGCCTCAATCTGCTGCTGCAAACGGTATTCGCCGCAGTGGGTCACCACCAGCTCTTCGGCGGATTCACAGACCGGCACCAGCACATCCAGCAGGCTGGTGTGGTCATGCTCGCCATAGGCAAGGTAGTCCAGTTGCCAGCCCGCTTCGCGCAGGTCCGCGGCAAAGTGGCGCATGGCACTGAAGATAAAGGCAATCTTCTGCTTGTGGTGACCCACGTAGGTGGCCTCGGCGGGCACCTCCGCCATCACCAGCCGGTCGCGGGTTTTGTCCAGCGCCTGCAACGTGGGCAGGGACAGGCTGAGCTGGTCACCCAGAATGATTCCGACTTTCACGACCTCTCCCGCAACATCTGAAAGTTCAAGAATGCCGTCATGGGAGTGGCTGCCGGGTGAAGGAACCCGGCCCGGGTCAATCTGTCTCACCCGGCAAGGCAGCGACAGGGAGAAAACCCATGGTGCGAATCGTACTGATGGCGACCATTCTGCTGGCCGGCATGGTGCATGCCGAGGGTTACGACTATATCCGTGGTGATGATGTCTATGAGGAGGACTATCACTACGGGGTAGATTATGACGGCCTGAGCAGTGTTCCGCAGACCCGGCTCGGCGGCAGCAGCAGAAGCGATGATGCCGGCGGGCGGCTCAAGCAACAGGCCCGGGACCTGCAGAAAGAGACCACCCAGCCCTCCATGACGCGGGAGCTGGAAAAGTGGCAGGCGGATGACAGCCTGACACCGCCCACCCCGGTCGAGAAGCCATAAAGGATTGCTGGCGCCTTGTTCACAAGGTGCCAACGGCTTTTTCGCCGTATCAGGCGTCCCGATTGACCAGCCGCAGTTGCCGGTGGCGCGACAGGGACAACCCTTCAAGCTGCTCGAACAACAGAGACAGGGGCTGGGGCCGGCCTATGGCGTAGCCCTGTACGAAATCCACCCCCGCCTCCTGCAGCACCGGAATCATGGCGATGTCCTCCACGTACTCCGCCACGGTTTTCACCCCGAGCCGATGAGCCACTTCGCTGATGGATTCAACGATGGTGCGGTCAACGCTGGAATACAGCAGGTTGCGGACGAAACTGCCGTCGATCTTGATGAAATCCACCTGGAAGTGCTTGAGGTAATTGAAGGAACTGAAACCACTGCCAAAGTCATCCAGGGCCACCTTGCTGCCCTTCTCACGAATCCGCGCCAGTAATTCGCTGGCACTGGAAAGCTGGTTGACCACGGTGGTTTCGGTGATCTCGAAGGTCAGCCGCTCCGGCGCCACCGTGCTGCGATCGAGCAGATCCTCCAAGAACGGTATAAAGGTGGGGTCATCCAGGGAAGTGGCTGACAGATTCACCGCCAGATGCAAATTGGGCAGCGCAGCCAGCTCGTCACTGAGCGTCACCAGCAGCTGGGTGAGCACCCAACGGTCGATGTGCGTCATCATCTGGTAACGCTCTGCCGCCGGGATAAAGGCCCCCGGGTTGAGAATGTCGCCGTTGCGATCGCGCAGGCGCAGGAGAATCTCATAATGAGAGGCAGCGGTTTCGCCCCCGATGGGACGGATTTCCTGGGCATAGAGCAGAAAACGGTCTGACTCCAGGGACTCGCGCAGCCCGGCGGCCATCTGCAGCTCCAGGTGCCGGCGAGAGGCCTCACTGTCATCCGGGGTGTACACGGAGACCTGGTTACGGCCCCGGTGTTTGGCCGCATAGCAGGCCACATCCGCCCGGCTCATGGCCTCTTCCACGCTGATCAGGTTGCCGTCCAGTTGCACCAGCCCCACGCTGGCACCGATATCGTAGAGAGAATCCTTCCAGGCAAAGCGGATCTCACCCAGGGCGGCAATCAGGCGTTCGGCAATCTGGACCGCCCGGTCTGCCGGGCAGTTGTGCAGCAGCAGGCCAAACTCGTCGCCCCCCAGCCGGGCCACCACATCCTCATCCCGTATCTGTCGGCCAATCACCCGGGCGCACTCTCGCAACAGGGCATCGCCGGCCACATGGCCGGCGGTGTCGTTGACGACCTTGAAGCGGTCCAGATCGATAAAGCACAGGACGCTCTGTTCCACCCCCCCTTCATCCAGAGTCTGTTGCAGGGTGTTTTCGAATTCCCGCCGGTTAGTCAGGCCGGTAAGGGCGTCATGGGTGGCGTGGTAACGGAGCTTTTTCTGCATGGCCCGGCGGGCGCTCACATCACGGAACACCATCACCGCGCCTTTCACTTCGCCGTCGCCGGTCTTCACCGGGGCTGCGGAATCCTGGATTTCATAGCGGCTGCCATCGCGGCTCAGCAGAAAGCAATCCTCGCGCAGAAAGCACATGTCACCGCCGCGCAGGGCCACGGCGATGGGGTTGGTCCGCGTCGGTCGCCCCTCTTCATCGGTGAGCTGCAACACGGTATCCACGGGGGCCCCTTCTGCCTCCCTTTCCCGCCAGCCGGTAAGCGATTCCGCCACCGGGTTCATGAAGGTAATCCGCCCATCATGATCCGTGGCAATGACCCCATCGGCGATGGAATTCAGGGTCACCCGCAGGCTTTCCTTTTCATGGGCCAGGGAATGTTGCATGGCCCGTTCGGCGGTCACATCCCAGTTGGTGCCCACCATCAGCGGGATTTTGTCCGGGCCGATCAGGGTGGTTTCCGCCCGGGCGCGGATATAACGTTCTTCCCCGGCAGGGGTGAGGATGCGAAATTCGCCGTCCAGCTCGCCCGGGGCCTGCATCACCTGTTGCAGACGGGGGCGCAGCAGGGCCAGATCATCCGGATGAATGCGGTCGTACCAGATTTTCAGGGTGCCATCCCCCTCCTGCCCGGGTTTGACGCCATACATCTCGTAGATGCGCTCATCCCAGTCCAGTCGGCCGGTGACGGTGTTGTACTGCCAGATGCCCACACCGCCGGCGGAAAGAGCCAGTTGCAGCTGACGACGGCTTTCTGCCAGGGCATGCTCCGCCTCTTTGGCGGCCTGGATATCCTCGCATTGAACGATCAGATAGCGAACACGCCCGTCCTCTGATACTCCGGCAATAGACAGGCGAACCCAGACCAGCTCACCGGTCCGGGTGATATATCGCTTTTCCAGCCGCAGGCTGTCGACCCGACCGGACAGCAACGACCCCAGTTGCTGCAGATCATTCTGCAGGTCATCCGGATAGATCAACTGCTGGAAAGAACTCTGCAGCAGTTCCTCCTCCCGATATCCACTCAGCTGGCAAAGCGCCCGGTTTACCGCCAACCAGCGGCCATCCGGCCCCATCAACGCCATGGGGATGGCCGAATGCTCCATGGTCAGACGGTAGCGTTTTTCCCGTGCCGCCAGCACAGTTCGGGCGGCCCGCTCGCGGCGGAATAAAATGGCCACCAGGGCCAGCACCCCCATGGCTGCCCCAATCAGCAAAGCCTGCATGGTTCACGTCCGTTGTCGGTTATTGTTATCCCCTGCTCACTTTTTGAACTGGCCACTACGGACTTGCCAGCATCACCTGACAAAGCCGGAACTTTCACCGACAATTGGGTGACTATCAGTGAGCCTCTGACCCGAACATTTGTCCGGCTTGCTACTTGCTGGCCCGCTAAGGAGTATCGCCGACCCGGCTTTGCAGACCATGACGCTCCGCTACCGCGCCCTACAATGCCTGGCCCTGCTGTTCGTGGCCTTTGCCCTGTCCCAGCTCTGGTATCTGGGACAGGTCCTGCGCCTGCAGCACCACAACCCGCAAGGCAGTGCCTATATGGAGCGGGCCAAGGCCCAGGGACAGGTACAGCAATACTGGCGGGACTACGACCAGATCAGCGATTACCTGAAGCGCTCGGTACTGATTTCCGAGGATGCCCAGTTCACCAGCCACAGCGGCTTTGACTGGCAGGGCATCCGTTACGCCCTGCAACGCAATCTGGAAGCCGGCAAGCCGGTGGCTGGCGGCTCCACCATCACCCAGCAGCTTGCCAAGAATCTGTATCTCTCCGGCAAGCGCAGCTATGTGCGCAAGGTTCAGGAAGCCCTGATCGCCATGATGCTGGAAATGGGCCTGAGCAAACGCCGCATTCTGGAGCTCTATCTGAATGTGGCCCAGTGGGGCCACCAGATATACGGAGCGGAAGCCGCTGCCCGACATTATTTTCAGGTCAGCGCCGCCGACCTGAGCATGGTCCAGGCAGCACAACTGGCAGCCATGCTGCCGCGCCCCAACTACTACGATTTCAAGGGCCCCACCGATTACGTCCAACAACGGGCCCAATGGATTCAGGAGCAAATGGCGATAGTGCGCATTCCCGACCCGGGCAACCTGCCACTGCCCCCCGCCTCTGACCCGGAACACCGCCAAGGAACCTCGCAATGAAGCAGTTTGCAGTACTTTGTCTGACCAGCCTGACCCTGCTGGCTTGCAGCGACAACGACAGCACTCCGGTCTCACCGCCGGCCACCCAGGAAACCGGCAATCCGCTGGTGGGGGCCTGGCAAAACGGTGAACAGATACTGGTGCTGGAAGAAAACGGTGACTTTTATCTTCCCGCCGACGAGCAACGCCAGGGCCTGACCTGGGAAAACAACGATGGCACCTTCACCTTCCGCTATCTGGATAACAGTCGACTGGCCGTAGAAACCCAGAGTGCCAGCGGCGAACAGCAACAGAATACTCTTAGCCTGACCTCATCCACTCCTTCCAGCGAAGAGCAGGACCCCGACGCCCTCCCCCTGTTCAGCGGTGACTACCAACGGGCCAACAACGCTGTGGGCCACCTGAGTGGCAAGGTGGAACTGCCTGTGGAGAGCGAGCTCCCCGACAAGGCCGTGCTGACCGTATCCCTGCTCTCCAGCGACAACAACACCGTGATCCGTCGGCTGATGCCCCTCACCAGCGACGCAGACAGCGTGCCTTTTCGCCTCTATTACCCGGCCACCGCAGTGACCGCGGGCAACACCTATCAGGTGAGCAGTCAGATCCTCTCCGATGGCGGCCTGTTCTTCCAGTCGGAGCCCACCCCCCTGACCGTTAACCAGAACCAGTTTGCGGATATCACCCTGCCGCTCAGTGCGGTGATGACCGCCAGCGAAACCCTGCGCGGCGCTCTGGTATACCAGTACGGCACCACCAGCCTGATGCTCTGCAATACCGATCGCCGCCTGCAGCTGGCTGGCCCCCAACGCGAGGACCTGATCGACGCCTACCGGGGTGCCCGCAACTACCCCCTGCAACCCCGCGTGGTCACTGTCAGCGGCCTGCTGCGCAAGATCCCCGACGAGCAGGAAGGCAGCACCCAGAATGGCATCATTGTGGAAAGCTTTTCCCTGGAAAACAGCAATGACAACTGCCGCCTGCCCGGCGCAGATCTGATCAACACCCGCTGGCAGCTCAGCGCTCTGGGCAACGAGATCCTGGACCTGGCCTCGCAGCAAGCGCCCTATCTGACCCTGGACAGCGAAGGCAAGGTCCGCGGCCATGCCGGCTGCAATGGTCTCAACGGGAGCTACCAGCACGACGACGACAGCCTGTCCTTCGGCGCCATTGCCACCACCCGCAAGGCGTGTCCTGACATGGAGGGAGAGCAGGCCTTCCTGCAGGCCCTGAAAGCCTCCCGCCAGTTCCGTATCGACGGCGAGTTGCTCACCCTGTTCGATGCCAACAACCAGCCCCTGGCCGGGTTCCAGGCCATCGCACTGTAACCGCCCGCTGGCGTGTTGGAGGGAACGATCATGCGTGTCCATTACCTGTCCCATGTGCCTTTCGAGCAACTGGGCGCCATGGAAACCTGGTTCCGGGAGCGTGACGTCAGTATCAGCCGGTCACTGCTGTTTCAGGGCGACCCACTCCCTGACATCAGCGAGTTTGACGCATTGGTCGTCATGGGCGGCCCCATGGGAGCGGATGATGATTGCGACCATACCTGGATGGCGCCGGAAAAGGCCCTGATCCGCCACAGCATCGCCGCGGGCAAGAAAGTGCTGGGAATCTGTCTGGGCGCGCAACTGATAGCGCGCGTGCTGGGCGCCCCGGTAACCGCCAACCCGGACAAGGAAATCGGCTGGTTTCCGGTCTACCCCACCAGCGCTGGCCAGTCTGACAGCATCGGCAAACTGTTTGCCGGTGCCCCGCCGGTGCTGCACTGGCACGGCGACACCTTTGCCATTCCTGACGGCGCCGTACACCTGCTGGAGAGCAAAGGCTGCGCCAATCAGGCATTTCGTTACGGGGATAACGTGCTGGGCTTGCAGTTTCACCTGGAGCTGCAGACCGACAATGCCGCCGCCCTGTGCGATGCCTGCCCGGAGGATCTGGCCGACGGCCCCTGGGTGGAACCCCGCGCCAGCATGCTGGCGGACGGACAACGGTTTGAGGATGCCCGACAGTTGCTGGGGCGGGTGTTAAGCGCTTTTCTACGCTAGGCCGATCAAACTCCGTTCTCCCACGAAAACAAGAAGCCGCGCCCTGCCAGGGGCGCGGCTTCTTCTTCTCGGCTCAATCAACGCGAGCCCGCGCCGCTGTTAACTATTCACTATTAACTGTTCACTGCCTTCCTGTACCCGGCCCACCGCCGACAGGATCGCCTGCAAGGCAGCCGCAGTGGTATCCGCCGCGGTGGCCACGGCACTCTGCACCGTGTCCCCCACCTGCACCCGCACACAGGCCATGGCGTTGGCTTCGGTATTGTCACCCAATGAATACTCATCGAAGGACACTACCTTCACCTCGCCACCGATACGCCGGTTGAGCGCATCCACCAATGCCGACATGGCCCCATCTCCGCGGCCGGACAACAGGGTCACCGGCTGGCTGGCATCGCCAATGCTGATCTGGGCCTGCACCTGGTCGTTGCTGCGGTTCAGGTCATAGGAGCGCAACATCCACCCCATGGGCACGTTCAGGTAATCACTGTTGAAGCGACGATGTACCCGCTCGCTGGTGATCTCGCCACCATCTTCCTCCGCATCTTTCTGCACCACCCCGGCCAGTTCCTGCTGCAACCAGCGCGGCAGGTCGATACCGAAATCCCGCTCCAGCACGTGGGCGACACCGCCCTTGCCGGACTGGGAATTGATCCGCACCACTTCCTCGTAGCGACGGCCCACATCCGCCGGGTCGATGGGCAGATAGGCCACCTGCCAGATATCCCCCTCTTGATAGCGGGCCAGGCACTTGCGGATAGCATCCTGATGACTGCCGGAGAAAGCGCTGAAGACCAGATCGCCCGCATAGGGATGGCGCGGGTGGGTCTGGATATCGGTGATCTCCTCCACCAGGGCAACAATCTCCTTCATCCGCGAAAAGTCGATTTGCGGATCGATGCCCTGGCTGTACAGGTTCATCCCGGCGGTGACCAGATCCATGTTACCGGTCCGTTCGCCGTTGCCCAGCAAGGTGCCTTCCACCCGATCCGCACCGGCCATGACAGCCATTTCCGCCGCCGCCACACCACAGCCCCGGTCATCGTGGGTATGCACGCTGATGATCACGTGCTCGCGATGCTGAATGTTTTCATGCACCAGTTCCACCTGGTCGGCAAACACATTGGGCGTGCTCACCTCCACCGTGGCCGGCAAGTTGATGATCACCCGCTGACCCTGGTCCGGGCGCCATACCGCATTCACCGCATCGATCACTTCGATGGCGAATTCGGTTTCCGTGGCACTGAAGGTTTCCGGGGAATACTGGAAGCTCCAGTGGGTTTCCGGCTGCTTCTCGGCACAGGCTTTCACCCAGCCGGCAGCACGCTCGGCAATGGTCTTGCAGCCGGCCTTGTCCACGCTGAACACCTGCTCGCGGAAGGTGGGCGAGGTGGCGTTGTAGATATGCACGATGGCATTTTTTGCGCCCTTGAGTGACTCAAAGGTACGGGCAATCAATTCTTCCCGGGCCTGGGTGAGCACCTGAATGTGCACGTCATCCGGCACCAGGTCTTCCTCAATCAGGGCCCGGCAGAAATCAAAATCAATCTGGCTGGCCGAGGGGAAGCCCACCTCGATTTCCTTGAAACCCAGCTCCACCAGCATCTGGAAGAAGCGGCGCTTCTGCGCCACGGACATGGGCTTGATCAGCGCCTGGTTGCCATCACGCAGATCCACCGCCGCCCACAGCGGCGCTTTCTCGATACGCTGGCTGGGCCAGCGACGGTCGGGTTTGTAGATGACCGGAAAGGGCTGGTATTTGCGATGATCAAAGCTCATGTCGAATCCTCAAACGAAAAAGGGGCATGGCCTGCCCCCCGGGTGAACTCCTAATCCAATCCGAAGGGTGTCGGCAGGATTGAACTAACAACTCGTTGTCTGTGATCTCGGGTATCGATCAGCGCGCCGGTAGGCACGGATGGCAGCGAAGAGTGGCGGCCCGCTTTTGACGGTTCGCATCATCGCCCCACGAGAGATACTTTACGGCAGCAAACCGGCAATGTGCTTGCTTTTTTCATCCATAATCGGCTTTATTGGCAATAATATTGCGCAAAAAATGCAAAACAGGACGGATATAATCATGAGCAAGCAGGCATTGGCAAAACTGGACCGCACCGACCTGCGCATCCTGGAAGCGCTGCAGCACAACGGCGGGCTGACCAACCAGCAGCTGGCGGAAACCGTGGGGCTGTCCCCTTCCCCCTGTTCCCGGCGGGTACAGAAGCTGGAAGCTGCTGGCATTATTCTCAAGAGGGAGACCGTGCTGGACGCACGCAAACTGGGCCTGGACCTGACCGTGATCATCCAGATCAGCATGGACCGCCATACACCGGAACGCTTTGCCAATTTTGAGGAAAAGGTCGCCAGTTACCCGGAAGTGCAGCAGTGCTACCTGGTCACCGGCCAGGAGGCCGACTATCTACTGAAAGTGGTGGTGCCGGATATCGATGGCTACCAGCATTTCCTGCTCAACAAGATCACTCGCATCGAAGGGGTCAGTGGTGTGCATTCCAGCTTTGTCATGCGGCGGGTGGTGGATACGGCGGCGTTGCCGTTGAATTATGTTGAGACATAACTCTCGCACTCGCAAACCATGGTTCCCTTGTAGGAGCACCTCTCTCTGTGCTCTGCGAGTATCAGGTGCGAAAAAGACGTAATGCAAAGAATCAGCATGAAACAGCAGTACTTCCAGAATGCATTGCCATCGACATACCGCCTCCTTCGCCCAGGCTCGGATTCGCACCTCAAGAGGTGCTCCTACCGTTGCTTCGTGGCTAGGGCCTTGTCATGCGTCAAGCGACGCGCCTACAGATAGCCCGGCCCAAACTGATATGCTGGCATCATCGACCGCGTTGAATTGCGAGACCATGAAAAACCTGCTGATCGTCGCCCACGCCCCCTCACCGAACACGCTGAAGCTCCGTGACGCTGCCGCCCGGGGCGCTGGTCATGAGGATATCGAGAACGTGTCCGTGACCGTAAAGGCACCGCTGGAAGCAGGGCCCGAGGATGTGATGGCCTGTGATGCCATCCTGCTCGGCACCACCGAAAACCTGGGCTACATGAGTGGCGCCCTGAAGGATTTTTTTGACCGAAGCTACTACCCGATTCTGGAAGAAAAGCAGGGCCTGCCCTGCGCCCTCTATATCCGCGCGGGCCAGGACGGCACCGGCACTCGCCGGGCGGTGGAAAGCATCGTTACCGGCCTGCGCTGGAACTGGGTGCAGGACCCGATGGTGCTGCGCGGGGACTGGCAGGATGATTTCGAGCAACAGGCGGAAGAGTTGGGGATGTATCTGGCGGCGGGGTTGGATGCGGGGATTTTTTAGCTGCTCGCTCTGGAGCGAGGACGAGCAACC
Organism: Alcanivorax sp. DSM 26293; assembly: GCF_900107995.1. GTDB lineage: Bacteria > Pseudomonadota > Gammaproteobacteria > Pseudomonadales > Alcanivoracaceae > Alcanivorax. Next base: position 100,730 of record NZ_FNUM01000007.1, read on the forward strand.
AGACGCGAGGCCCGAGTTTCGAGTTGCGAAAACACCAAACAGGAAACCCTTATTTGCCTTTCGCGTCTCGAAACTCGCTTCCCGCTACTGCTGTTACCCTTTGCTCTTGTTCACCATGGCCGCCAACACTGCCTTGGCCTCATCCCCCTGCAGCATCTCGCCAAACAGCGCCAGATCTTCCTCCAGCACATCCTGCAGCGGCTTGCTGATCGCCTGGCGCATCAGGCGCTTGCTCTCTCGCAGGGCCCGGGGCGGCTTCTTTGCCAAGGTGGCCGCCCAGCCGCGAGCGGTGGCTTGCAGTTCCTCACGGCTCACGACCTTGGCGATCAGGCCGGCCTCGAAGGCTTCCTGTGCCAGCATGGGCTCGCCCAGTAGCAACATGCGGGCAGCCCGCTGGTAGCCCAGCCAATCCGGCAGCAGCTTGGCAGAACCGGCTTCCGGCACCGCGCCAAGATCCGCAAAGGGGGTAATAAACTTGGCATCTTCGGATGCCACCACCATATCCATGTGCAGCAACATGGTGGTGCCGACGCCCACCGCATTACCCTGCACAGCGGCCACCACCACTTTCGGGAAGGCATAGATGGCCTTGATGAAATTGGCTGCCTCGCCCACTTCACCGGGTTTCGCATTGAGGAAGTCCACCAGGTCGTTACCGGCGCTGAAGGATTTGCCTTCGGCGGCAAACAGCACCACGCGGATGTCGTCGCTTTCCTCTGCCGCGTTCAGCAGGGCAATCAGGTCCCGGTACATGGCGCCGGTGAGGGCGTTCAGTTTGTCCGGGCGGTTCAGGGTAATTTCCATCACCGATTCGGTGTGAGTCACCAGAATCAGATCACTTTCCAGTGTCGGCAAGATCACGACAGCTCTCCCAATCATTATTTGTCGGGCAAGGCTAGCCGCCCGCACCGTCCATGCCAAGGACGAATCCCGACAAAGGGTATTGACCGGCTGGTCAAAGCACCTTAAAAAAGCGCACCTCTTCTGAGATCGTCTCCGTGAAACTGATCACTTTCGATCCTTTCCGCACCCTGGGTCTGCCCGGCGTGCGGTATATCAAGCCGGAACACATGAACCAGCATCGCGACGCCCTGGCGGAAGCGGACTGGTTGCTGTTCCCGGGCTACTGGCAGATCAACAGCCTGCATTACGTGCTCAAGCGGCCGATCTTCCCCAGCCTGAGTAGCTACCACCTCGGTCATGACAAGGTGGAGATGACCCGCGCCCTGCAGACTGCCTGCCCGGAGCATGTGCCGGAGACGCTGATTCTGGCATCCGACAAGTACGGCATCGCCCAGGTTCTGGACCAGTGGCGCTTTCCGTTTGTGGCCAAGTCGGTCCGGTCCAGCCAGGGCATGGGGGTCTATCTCATCGAGAACCGTCAGCAACTACTGGACTACGCTGAGCGAGAATCCGTGCTGTATATCCAGAAGCTGCTACCGATCGTGCGCGACCTTCGTGTGGTGGTGGTCGGCGAACAAGTGGTGGCCAGTTACTGGCGTGAGGGAGTGGGCTTCCTGAATAACGTGAGCCAGGGAGGGCGCGTACGCACCGACCTGACAGTGCCGGACAATGCGATTTCACTGGTGGAAGGCATGGCTCGCTATCTGGGGATCAACCATGCCGGGTTCGACGTGGCCATGGTGGATGGCCACCCCTACATCCTGGAATTCAATCGCCTGTTCGGCAATACCGGCATCCCGGATCTCAACCAGCGGGTGCAGCGTGCCATGAGCCTCTACCTGCTGGGGGATCCGTCTTCGCCGCCCTCTTCGGACAACAAGGTCTCCGCCTGAGTCCGAAGCAGGTTCTGGTAGCGGTGGGCCAGCTGTTCCACCGGCTGTAATCGCACCTTGTGGTCACCGGCGGTGACCACCTGGGCCTTCTCGGGTTGATACAGGGCTTTCACATCCAGCTCGGTGGCGGCCAACTGCCCTTCCGGGACATTGAGCCGACCAGGCACCCCGGCCACGCACAGGGACCAGGCTTCCTGCTGGTCTCCATCAGTGGTCACCAGCGCCTTGAACTCCAGTGCCGGCTTGCCCTGCTGCTTGCGCAACGGGGCCAGCAGGCGCACCACCCGCAGAAACAGAAGACCGGCACAGAGTGCCGAAAAGGCACAACGAGACGCCGGCTCCTGGTAGAAAAACAGCCCGGCCTGGTCCCCCACCTTCTGGCCAACCCGGCCACCGTAGATACCTGCCACCTTGTCGAGAATCCGCTGATAATCCGCCAGCACCTCGACCATGGCCGCCTGGGTATATCGCTGACGAATGTGTTCGAAATTGACGATGCTCAGGCGCAGCTGGGCCAGCGGCTCAGCTCCTTCCGGCAGGGGCTCGGTCAGTGCCTGTCTTGATGCCGGCGTGGCCAGCGGAGACGGTGCCGGCGGCTCTGCCGGAGCCGCTTCTGCAGGTTCCGGCGGCGCTGGCACCAGGCGTTGCTGGATCAGCGCTGCCGCCACTCGCAACAGCAACAGACACAATACCGCCAGCACAAATCCGGCCTCCAGGCGCTGGCGCGGCAGGGCACTGGTATCCCCCAGCAAGGTCAGCGTGCCTGCGAGCTCACCATCGGGCAGCGCCACCGGCACCGAGATAACCAGATCGGAACGAGACACCCCGGTCAGACCCACCTGGATATCGGCCGCATCCTGAAAACGCACACCGGCCACCGGGGCCAGCTGCACGGTTTCCCGGCCGATCAGGTTAATGCTGATGGAATCATCGCTGGCCAGGGCCTCGGCCGCCCGGCGGGCGGTCTGCTCGGCCAGCGCCTGCAGCTGTATCTTGCGCTCCTGCTCCAGACGCGCGGAGAAGTGCTCAAGAAAATAGACACCGACCACCAGCATGGCCAGCAGCATCAGGATCAGCTCGCGCAGCAGGCTGCGCTGTTGCCGAATCCATGGCCGCCATTGTTCCCACAGGGTCATAGAGTTGCATTCCGTAGTATTGCGCTCGCGCGCAGTATAGCGTGACAAACCAACAGGGCGTTGACCGAATCGGCGAACCTTAGCAGCGATGGTGCATCAGCGGACGATTGGCAATGTAAAACATCGCCAATTCCTGATCCCCCAAGACACTGCCGCATGCGGTACCATTTCTGCTACCCTTACGCGGTTTTCGCGGGAGCCACAGCTTCCGCGCTCCGCTTGTCCAGACTTGCCCCCGGGAGCCCATGCGTGCGCGAGATCATTCTGATTCAGGTATCCGGCAGTGACCGCCCCGGTCTGACCGCCGCTTTCACCCGGATTCTGGCCCGTTATCGGCTCAATATCCTGGATATCGGCCAGGCCGTGATCCACGACACCCTGTCGCTGGGTATCCTGGTGGAAACTCCGCCGGACGCGGAATCCTCAGCGGTGCTCAAGGATCTGTTATTTGAAGCCCACAAGCTGAACATCAATGTGCGCTTCCGTCCCATCGATGAGGACCGCTATGAAGAATGGGTGGCCGGCCAGGGCAAGGACCGGCACATTATCACCCTGTTGGCGCGCAAGATTACCGCTGAGCAACTGTCCGACGTGACCGCCACGGTGGCAGACAACGGCCTCAACATCGACAGCATCGCCCGCCTCTCCGGCCGGGTGCATCTGGAGGGAGAATCCCTCAACGAGGACAGCCGCGCCTGTATCGAGATATCCGTGCGCGGAGAACCGAGGGACGGCGAAGCCATGCGTGCAGCCTTCCTCAACATTGCCAACGAACGCAACCTGGACATCGCCTTCCAGCGGGACAGCGCCTTCCGCCGCAACCGGCGTCTGGTGGTGTTTGATATGGATTCCACCCTGATCCGTTCCGAAGTGATCGACGAGCTGGCCATGGAAGCCGGGGTGGGCGAAGAAGTGGCGGAAATCACCGAGCGCGCCATGCGCGGCGAACTGGATTTCAATGAGAGCTTCAAGGCCCGGGTGGCCCTGCTCAAGGGGCTGGATGAAGGCGCCCTGGAGCGGGTACGCGAGCGCATCCAGCTCACCGAAGGGGCGCAACGGCTGATCAGCACCCTGCGCGCCCTGGGCTATCGCACGGCCATCCTGTCCGGCGGTTTCACCTGGTTCGGGCAATGGCTGCAACAGTTGCTGGGCATCGACTATGTCTACGCCAACGAGCTGGAAATCGAGAACGGCCAGGTCACTGGCCGGGTGGTCGGCCAGATCGTCAATGGCCAGCGCAAGGCCGACCTGCTCAAGCAGATCGCCACCCAGGAAGGCATCAGCCTGGAGCAGGTGATCGCCGTGGGCGACGGCGCCAACGACCTGCCCATGCTCGGCGAAGCCGGCCTGGGCATCGCCTTCCGCGCCAAACCCCTGGTCAAACAAAACGCCGAACAGGCCATCTCGACCCTGGGCCTGGACGGGATTCTCTATCTGATCGGGGTCAGGGACAAGGATCAGGCGGAGCTGCTTAAGAGCAATTAATAGTTAATAATTAATAATTCGCGGTTTTGGTCTGTCTTTTCTGAAACGCAAGAGGCCGCGCCCATAGCTTGGGCGCGGCCTCTTATGTTTAAAGACAAGGCAAAGCTGTTTCGCGCAACTATTAATTATTCATTATTAACTATTCATTGCCTTTCTACGCCGACTCCGGAATTTGCAACGAATCCATCGGTGCCTGCAGATAGTAGCCCTGCAGGTAATCCACTCCACCCAGGCTCCACAGGGCCTGCATCTGGGCGGCGGATTCGACGAAACCTACCACGGTCCTGCGGTTGCTTTCTTTTACCTGTTTGACGATATCGGTGAGCCGTTGGCGGCCTTCCGCCTTGGACACGTCCTGGGTGAAAGAGCCTTCGAATTTCACCATGGTGGCCGGAATATGCTGGAACAGCTTGAACGGATCCAGGCCGCCACCAAAGCGACTGATGGAGATACCGCAACCGGCACTTTTCATCTTCTCGGCAAACACGCCCGCCTGTTTCAGGTAGGTGGTGGCATCGCCCTCGGTTAGCTGGAAGGTCAGCCGTGAACCATCCATCTTGGCCGCACGCATGGCCTTGAGCAGCCAGTCCGCCAGGGATACATCCGCCAGGGAGCCCCCGTTGATGTTGAACACCAGCTTGACGGGCTCACTCATCGCAGCCGCCGCCCGCATGGCGTTGAGTACCACCCAGCGATCAATCTTGCCTACCAGGCCCTGCTCAGCGGCCACCGGCATGAACTCCCCGGCTTCCATGGCTTCACCCTGCTTCTGCGGCAGATCCACAAACACCTCGAAGAGATGCTCACTGTCATCTTCAAGGTTCATCAGCGGTTGATAATGCAGTTTGAAACTGCCTTGCTCCAACGCCTGACGCAGCAACATGACAATGGCTTCGGAAGAGCCTGCAGCCACCTCGTCCATGGGATCATGCACCTTGATGCTGTTGCCCTGGCCACCGTTTTCCCGCTGGGCCTGGTTACAGCATTTCAGTGCCGTGGTCAGGGTGCCCTGGCCACTGCGGGCATCCTCGCGAACAAAGGCGACCCCCACACTGGCCGTCACATGGATCGTCTTGGCCGCCACTTCCGGCATCAGCCCTTCAATACCGGCGCGCAGACTCTCGGCCAGTGCCTCGGCCTCATCGGTATCCGCAACCGGCAACAAGACGGCAAAATCCTCACCGTCTACCCGGGCCAGTTTGGCATCTCCCACCTGGCCACCCAGCCAGTTGGCAACCGCACGGAGAATATCATCGGCACCATCGATACCCACCGAAGACTGGTGTTGCTCAAAGTCGTCCAGGCGGAGATACAGCACCGTCGCCAGTTGCCCTTCGCGAGCCGCCTCGGCCACCGCATCATCAAGCTGGTCCATAAACCACTTGCGGGCAAACAGGCCGGTAACCTGGTCTTTCTGGCTCATTTCCTGGAGCCGTTCCTGCATTTCGCTCTCGTCCACGCCGCCGGCGCGAATCACGATCTGGGTGCAGGCCTCACCATCATAGGTGCTGGGCGAGAAGGTAAAGGACGCATCAAACTCTTCGCCATCGGTATTGACGCCCTTGCATTCCAGTTCCTGGGTCTGGCTTTCATCCTGGGCACGACTACGCAGTAGCTGTTTGAGCTTGTCATGGTCCGCCGCCGACACCATGTCCATGATAGGAACGCCGGCCAGATCGTCAGCGCTCTCATAGCCAAACAGCTCCACATAGTTGTCGTTGGCGTGAATATGCATGCCATCGAGCACATAGGCGATGGCGTCACGGCTCTGATCCATCAACAGGGCCAACCGCTTTTCCGCATCGTGACGGGCAATCTCGGAGTGCTGGAGCTCCTTGCGCAGACGCAGGTTCTCGACCACCCGGTCCACCATCAGGGTAAGCATATCCCTGTCATTACCGGGCACCACGCCGCTGGCCCCCTGCTGGAGGGCCGCCTTTACGGTCTCGGCAGAAAAGGTATTTTCCAGCAGGATCACTGGCACCGCCTTGCCCAAACGCTTGAGGTGGGCCATGGCAGATTCAAAACTGCCATCGCCGAAGGAAGGCCTGCACAGCATCAACTCCCAGGCGCCACCTTTCAACGCGCGCAGCAAATCATCTTCGCCCAGGGCCAGTTGTGCCCGGGTTGCCCGGCCGGCATTGCGCAGCATATTCATCAGCTGCTCGGCCTCATCTTGGGAATCATGGGCGATCAGTAGGCGGAGATTGTCCAGGGCATAGCTCATGGTGTGACGACTCATACTGTTTTCGTACGGCTTACCATTGTGCCTGACAACCTTGTCTTGGCAACTTTCCCACAGAAAAAGAGAGAACTGACCGACCTTTCCGGGGAAAGCCGTCTTCTTTTCCGTCTTTTCTGATTATGGAAAGCCGCCCGGCCAATGGCAGAAAACCATCACACAGCATCCTCGCTGTGGCCTTGATAACGGGTCAGAAACGCAACGTCGCGTCCCATTGAATCCTTACAGAGTGGACCAGATGGAATCCAGATCCCCTTCATCATTATCGCTTGCCGGCCTCACCGGTGTGGGGGTTGCCATATCGCGGAATGGATACTGGCTGAACCCGGACGCCCCCTGGGTGCGACGCAACAACTGTACACGACGGGGCTCGCCAGCCTCTACCAGCTCCACTTTGACCCCCTCATTGAAACCCACCGTGGGCAACAACAGGGTGGCGGGCTGACCGACGCCGGCCAGCTCAGGCAACAGGATGGCGCGCATGAAATCACTGTCTTCACCCTGCTTGCGCAGAGCCCGGGCAGCCACCGGCCGCCCCCCGGGAGCCAGTAATTCCACCCCGAAGCGGGCACCATGGTTGGGTAGCTGGGTCACCCAGCGCACCACCGCCAGCATCCAGTGGCTGTCCGGGTGGTCCCTCAATCCCAGTAATTCGCCGGTACGCATCAGGCTCGGCGTATTCCCCTGCCAGGACAGGCAATAGCCGCCGGGGCTGGCATTGACCTTCTGGCAGTGATAACTCTCCGGCAAAGTCGCTTCGCTGCGAAGGGAGGAATCCGGCTTGCCGATATCAATGGTTTCATTGGGAAAGTCGGATTGATAGGCCGTCGCCCAGGGGTCTTCCTTCTGCTGCTTTTGCCGGCTACTGACTTTGATATTGCGCAGGAAAGGATTGTTTTCTTCCCCCTCGCCCATCACCGACAAGCTGCCTCGCTCAATCAGGGTTTCAAACGGCACCTTGCCGGAAAGGAAATAGTGCACCCCCACCAGTCCGAAGCACAGTTCGACCTCACCGCTTTCAGCCATGCGCTTGAAGGCCCGCTCCGTCAGCGCCCCCCACACCTGCTGCAGGTGGGACATCATGCTTTCATCCAGCCCTTTGGGAACCTGCAGATCGCTCTCCTCGGGGTCATCTTTCCAGGCACTGATTGCCTGCACCAGCCGGACGGAATCGATATAGCGCCAGCTGTCCGTCGCCTGGGAGGCATGGGTGCGGTAAATGGGAGGACGGTCCGCCTGGAGGTCGAACACGAAGAGGTCTTCATCATCACTGGCGGTCTTGATCTCGATCAGGTCCCCCCAGGTGAATGCGGCCTTGTACAAGGCCGCCAGTTCCTGTTGACGTAACTGATTGGGCTTGGCGGTGGCCAGCAACAAGCAACGGGCATAGGCAGACTGGATACTGGAATTGCCTTTTTCATCATCCACCGGCGTCGCGGAAATGCCGTGCAGTTCCGCCAGCAGATAAAGCTGGTGCAGTTCCAGCCACAGGTGGCGAGGGCTGGGAAAATACAACTGATAACAACGCAACAGGGTATCGCCAAGGGCGCTGATGGCGCGATGAATTGCCATGGTCACCGCACGCCGGACTGCCTTGTCCTTCAGCTTGCGCATGCCTCGCACCGCCACCAGTTTATAGCCGTTGGCCAGATGCCCTTGCAGGGCCTGAGCCAGACTGGCCACTCGCCGCGCCTTGTCCGGTAATACCAGGGATTGATTCAGGTAATGTTTCTGCAGGGAATCACTGACATGCAAAATGGAAGGACGAACCACTTCCAGCAACTGGAAACGCTGTTTGGAATCGATTTGCAGCCGGTTCAGTTCCTGAATGAACTGATAAAGCTGACGAGCCGTTTCCCCCATGTTCATGATCGGGAGAGCGTCGACCCACTGTTGCAGCTTTTTCGGCTGATCAGCGCCAAGTGTCAGGTGCGGCAAATCCTGCTCGGGCAGTTTCAAGCGCACCGTCTGGGCTGGTTGCTCCATTGAAGATAATCCTTATCCCGGTGGCACCCAGATAGGGAACCCTTAACGATTTCTTTAGCGTTTGCTATGCAAGGAATTGTTAAGGGTTCCCTCTAGTTATTAAGTATTAGTTCTTGTTTTGCATGTGTCCTTCGTCACATGACTTTACGATACCGTTACAAGCCTGTAAACGTTGTGTTGGCAGCGACAGACGGATGCTCTAGCCCGCCAATACGGTCTTTGCCGGCTTCCCCGGCTCTTCCCGTGACAACCTCGGCACCAGAAAGCCGGGTAAGCGGCCACGCAGCTGCTCATGAAGTTGCATAGCGCGCGAATCTGCCACGGCAAAATGCGCCGCCCCCTGCACGGCATCCAGTTGATGCAGGTAATACGGCATCACACCCGCCTCATGGAGGCGATCCGACAACGCTTCCAGCGTATCAACACAATCATTCACTCCGGCAAGCAACACACTCTGATTCAGCAGGGTGATCCCTTCACGCCGCCACTGACGGCAGCGCTCCACCAGCGCAGGACTGATTTCCCGGGGATGATTGGCATGCAGTACCAGGGCCGTCTGCCAGCGGGGGGCCGACAGCAATGTCAGCAACGATTCATCCAGCCGTTCCGGAATCACTACCGGGGTACGGCTGTGAATGCGCAGCCGACGCAGATGGGGAATCTCCGCCAGCGCCGCCAGCAGTTCCTGTAAACGGCGATTGTTCAGGGTCAGGGGGTCGCCGCCACTGAGGATCACCTCGCGGATATCCGGGCGTGACGCCAGCCATTCCAGCGACTGATCCCAACGCTTGCCGCTGAGGTGACTCTGATAGGGAAAATGCCGGCGAAAACAGTAACGGCAGTGGACTGCGCAAGCGCCGGTGACCACCAGCAGTGCGCGGCCATGGTACTTGTGCAGTAGACCGGGAACCGGAGTGTGGGCAGCTTCCTCCAGCGGATCACTGCTGTATCCCTCCTCCTCGCGCAGCTCCGCCGGCACACTCATCACCTGCCGCAACAGCGGATCATCCGGGTTGCCCGGCTCCATCAGGCGCACATAACCACGGGGCACACGCAGGGGGAAATCCTGCGCCGCTTCCAGCATCTCGGGCAGGGATTCCGCCTCCAGCTGAAGCAGGCCGAGAAGCTCCGCCGGATCAGTAATCAGGTCCGCCTGCTGGCGCTGCCAGCCGGGCAACTCCCAACCGTCCCTTTCCTGCGTTATCATGGGGGTCTGCTGATGTTTCATTTGCGTCTCTGCTGGAGTTCATTTTTTCGTCCGGCAAGGCGGAAGGCGTGCGGCATAGTCTTTCATATGTAAGTGACTGACAACGCAGCTGGGCGGAAAAAGGGGCCCAGCCCTTCGGGTTGTGCCTGCAAGCGCACCACTCGTCGTTACAAGTCGTTCATTTGAATAAAACCAAACATCTCTCCTTGTGCCTAGATTGGTACGCTTGCAGGCACAACAGAGACGCAAATGAAACATTAGCAAACCCCGCACCCTCTGCGACGCCATACATCAACCTTTGGAACAACATTTATGGCCAACTATTCTACCAGTGAATTCAAGTCCGGCTTGAAAGTGATGCTCGATGGCGACCCCTGCGCCATCATCGAGAACGAATTCGTCAAGCCCGGCAAGGGGCAGGCGTTCAGCCGTGTCAGACTGCGCAACCTGAAAACCGGCAAAGTCTGGGATCGCACCTTCAAGTCCGGCGACTCCCTGGAAGGCGCCGACGTGATGGATGTGTCCATGCAGTACATCTTCAGCGATGGCGAATTCTGGCATTTCATGGATCAGACCACCTTCGAACAGAAGCAGGCCGACGATGCCGCCGTGGGCGATGCCAAGAAGTGGCTGAAAGAGGAAGACATCTGCGAGGTCACCCTCTACAACGGTGAACCCCTGTCCGTCACCCCGCCAAACTTCGTGGAACTGCAGATTGTGGAAACCGATCCGGGCCTGAAAGGCGACACTGCCGGCACCGGCGGCAAGCCTGCCACCCTGAGCACCGGCGCTGTCGTCCGTGTGCCGCTGTTCGTACAGGAAGGCGAGATCGTCAAGGTAGACACCCGCACCGGCGATTACGTGGGTCGCATCAAGAACTAGTCGTGACCGACTGGCAACCCACCGCCTCCCTGGCGGCCATCAAGGCGCGCGCCGAGCTGCTGAGCACGGTGCGCGCTTTTTTTGCTGCCCGCCAGGTGCTGGAAGTGGACACGCCGCAACTGGCCCGCTTCGGCGTCAGCGATCCGCACATCCAGTGCATCGCCGTGCCCGGCTACGGCTATTTGCAGAGCTCACCGGAATACCACATGAAGCGGCTGCTGGCCGCTGGCAGCGGCGCCATCTACCAGATCTGCAAAGCCTACCGGGATGGCGAAGCCGGCGGCCGCCACAATCCGGAATTCACCATGCTGGAATGGTACCGGCCCGGCTTCGAACTGAATGATCTGGTGCAGGAATGTCTGGCGTTATTCGCCGAGCTCTTTCCCGACGCCCACTCAAAGACCTACCGCTTCCGCGACCTGTTCCGCCACGTCACCGGCCTGGACCCTCTCACCGCCAATGATTCAGACCTGATCGCCCATGCTGAATCCCGGGGCGCACCGAAAGGCCTGAACAAGACCGCCGCCGTGGACTACCTGATGGCCACCCGGATAGAAGACGCGCTTCCCGCTGAACAGCTTTCCGTGGTCACCGACTTCCCCGGCTGGGCCGCCGCCCTGGCACAGACCCGTACGGACAACGATGGTGTCACCGTCGCGCAACGCTTTGAAATCTATTATCGGGGCCTGGAACTGGCCAATGGGTATCAGGAGCTGACCGATGCGGGAGAACAAAAGCGACGCTTTGAACAGGACAATATTCAGCGTGAGGCACATGGCCTGAACCCCATGGACGCCGACCCCTATTTGCTCGACGCCATGAACGCCGGCCTGCCCGCCTGCAGCGGCGTCGCCATGGGCGTGGAGCGACTGTTGATGGCACAACAGGGCAGCGGCAAAATCCACGACATCATCGCCTTCCCCTGGCCCCGCGCCTGAACGCCCCGCCGTAGGAGCGTCGCTGGCGGCGCGATTCCAGAGCAAGGATCAAAAAAACCGTTCTCCACAGAACACACAGAGAAAACCTGCTTCTTCTCGGTGAATTTTGTGGGCTCTGCCGTAAACCATCTTTTCCGGTTTTGGGTTATCGCGCCGCGAGCGACGCTCCTACGGCGAAATCCCGGCACGGGAAGCCATAAAAAAGCCGCCCCAACTTCCGGGCGTGGCCTCTTTCCTTTCAGCTCGCAACACGATCGCCCGCGTTGCAACTTTTAACTTGCAACTGCCCTTACGCCACCGCCGGCTGCGCCACTGAATTCGCTCTGGCCGCCGTCTCCGCAATCAGGTCGCCAATCCGGTCAATGGCTGACGGCGGGAAGTCGTGGCCCATGCCGGGAATAATCACCAGCTTGGCGCCGCGAATATGGCGGGCGGAGGCCTTGCCGCCGGCGGGACGGATCAGCGGGTCGGCGCCGCCGTGGATCACAGTGGCCGGACAGCGGATCTGTTTAAGGTGTTTGGTCAGGGCACCAGTGGCCAGCACGGCCAGGAACTGATTGCGAATCCCGCGCGGGTTGATGCCGCGGGCCCAACACTCCCGATACATGGCTTCCAGTTCGTCACGGCCCTGGGGCAGGGTGCCGGCCAGCTTGCCCATCATCTCCAGACCAAACGCCACAAACTGGTCTTCCGTTTCCACCTTCACTCCGGGGGCCACCAGGGTCTTGAGGGCGGCGGGTTTTGGTAACGGCAGGTAGGGGCTGTTGTTACTGGACATGATGGAGGTCAACGACAGCACCCGGTCAGGATGGGTGGCCGCCATCAACTGGCTGATCATGCCACCCATGGAGGCACCCACAAAATGCGCCCGTTCGATGTTCAACGCATCCAGCAGCCCCACGGTGTCGGCCACCATGTCGTGCAGGGTATAGGCACTGTCTACCGACATCCCCACGGTATAACGCAGCAACGCCACCAGCGGCCCCTGCTTGAACGGTTTGCGAATGCGGGTGGATTTGCCCACATCCCGGTTATCGAAACGGATCACCCGATAGCCACGCTCAACCAGGATATCCAGCAGCGGTTCCGGCCAGAACACCATCTGTGCCGAGAGCCCCATGACAAAGACAATGGGCTCCCCGTTTTCCGGGCCACGACTCTCGTAAAAAAGCTCGATTCCGTTACTGCTCACCGTGCCAGACTGCATATGTGACCTCTTCTTTGTTCTACTGCGAGCTGCTCAACATAGAAAAGCTCCAGGCAAACCACAAGCATACCCACTCCGATTGGCCCGATGGCCCCTTACACAGTGATGGCACGCCACAGCATATCGAACAGCACCCCGTGCTGATCCGCCATGCGGCCGGGGCGACCCCGGAGCAGGTGCATCTGGGAAATGCGCAACAAGACCCCGTAAAAGAAGTCCAGCAGGATCGGCGTGGCCACCTGACTGTTGAGGATGCCCTGCTCCTGACCCTCGCGCAGCACACTCAGGAACAGCTCGGTCAAGCGCTGCTGCCCCGGGGTGGTATCGCTGCCCCAGCGGCCCGGGTACACCGAGTTGATCATCATCCGGCCCATCTGCGGATTGCGGTCGAAAAAGTCCAGCACCACCCAGAACACCTTGCTGAGCCGATCGCGGAAGGTATCAATGCCGGCCAGGTGATCCAGCATACGCTCAGCCAGTTGCTCCAGGCCGTGATGCAGGCAGGCGCTGAGCAGCGCCTCTTTGCTTCCCTGCGTCTCATCACCGTAGTAACGGTACAGGGTCTGCAGGCTGCAGCGGGCAGCGCGGGCGATTTGCTGCAACGTCACCTGATGGAATTCCGAATCCGCAAACACCTGTACGGCAGCCCATTCAATGCGCTGCCGCACCGCCGGGTCCTGGCGGGATTCGGGAAGCACTGCCGTCCCGTTTTTCACCGGTTCATTTCCTTTCACTGTAATTATTATTACACCACTGTCAGACAGCGTCCGCTGCGACGTTGACTCACTGCCAAGAGCCTTCTAGTCTCGACACACTTTGTCACCATTCAATGTCACATTTTGTGTAATAAAAATTACACCGTGACCGGCAACCCCTGCAAGGAGTCTGGAATGCCTGTTCGCAAAATGAAGCTGGCCGGCCGCAGCGGCCGCGTGGCCGTGGTGGATGGTCTGCGCACCCCGTTCGCCCGGATCGCCACCCACTATAAAGACCTGAACGCCATCGACCTGGGCGCCATGGTCGTGAAAGAACTGATGGCCCGCAACAACCTGGACCAGCGCGATATCGAGCAACTGGTATTCGGCATGACGGTGATGATCCCGGAAGCCCCCTTTATCGCCCGGGAAATCGCCCTGGCGCTGGGGATGAATACGGTGGACGCCTACTCCATCACCCGCGCCTGTGCCACCAGCTTCCAGACCGCCGCCAGCGTGGCCGACAACATTGTCGCCGGTTACACCGACGTGGCTATTGCCGGCGGCACCGACTCCACCAGCTGCGCCCGGGTGCCGCTGTCCTCCGAACTGAGCGCCGTGCTGCGCGATGTGAGTTTTGCCAAGAGCATGAAAGATCGCATCAAGCTGCTCAGCCAATTGAAGGCCAAAGACCTGCTGCCCCAGGCGCCGTCCATTACCGAATACTCGGTGGGCGAAACCATGGGCGAAAGCACCGAGAAAATGGTCAAGAAATGGGGCATCAGCCGCCAGGAACAGGACGATCTGGCCCATGCCTCCCACAGCAATGCCGCCCGCGCCTGGGCGGAAGGCCGTCTGGACAAGCAGGTAATGACCGCCTTCCTGCCGCCCAAGGCCACTCCGCTGAAGGACGACAACCTGGTGCGCAAGAACTCCGAACGGGCCGGCTACAGCAAACTCAAACCGGTCTTCGACAAGGTATCCGGCAGCGTCACCGCCGGCAACAGCAGCCCCCTCACCGACGGTGCCGGCGCCCTGTTGATGATGAGCGAAAAGAAAGCCAAGGCCCTGGGCTACGAGCCGCTGGGTTACATCCGCTCCTACGCCTTTGCCGCGCGCACCCCGAAAGACGATCTGCTCATGGGCCCGGTGCTCGCCGCCCCCATGGCCATGGCTCGTGCTGGCCTCTCCCTGGACGACCTGACCCTGGTGGACATGCATGAGGCCTTTGCCGGCCAGGTGGCCTGTAACCTGAAAGGGCTGGCCGACGACGACTATGTCCGCAGCCAGACCGGCCTCGCCGCCCTGGGCGAAGTGGACCGCAGCAAGCTCAACGTGAACGGCGGCTCCATCGCCTATGGCCATCCCTTCGGCGCCACCGGCGCCCGCGTCATCAGCCAGGCCCTGTATGAACTGCAGCGTCGCGGTGGCGGCCTGGCCCTGACCACCGCCTGCGCCGCCGGCGGCATCGGTGCCGCCATGGTGCTGGAAGCGGAATAAACAGCGGAACAAGGAGATTCCCATGAGCAAGACACAACGTGCCTTTACTCTCAAACCGCTGGATAACGGTGTGGCCGTACTGGAAATCAATGTGCCCGGCGATACCCAGAACACCCTGAAAGCGGAGTTCGCCGACGATTTCAACGCGGCCTTTGCCGACATCGAAAAAGCCGCCCCCAAGGCCCTGGTGCTCTACTCCACCAAGGCAGGCTCTTTCATGGCCGGCGCCGATATCAAGCTGTTTGAAAATGCAAAGACCGCCAAGGAAGTGAGCGACCTGTCCATACTGTGTCAGCAGACGTTCCAGAAACTGGAAGACCTGGATATCCCGGTAGTGGCCGCCATCAAGGGTGCCTGCCTGGGCGGCGGCATGGAGCTGGCGCTGGCCTGCTCCTACCGTATCGCCGCCAGCAGCAGCGATACCGTACTGGGCCTGCCGGAAGTGATGCTGGGCCTGCTGCCCGCCGGCGGCGGCACCCAGCGCATGCCGCGTCTGGTGGGTATCGCCTCCGCCCTGGACCTGATGCTCACCGGTCGGCAACTGAAAGCCAAGCCGGCGAAAAAAATCGGTCTGGTGGATGAAGTGGTGGAAGCCGTGGCGGTCTACGACCGGGCCGTGGCACGGGCGCTGGAACTGGCGGATGCCAAGGAAGAAAGCGGCGTCAATTTTGCCAGTTACTTCAGCAAGGATGGCATTACCAAAGCGGCGCTGGAACAGAACAGCCTGGGCCGCAAGATGGTCTTCGATCAGGCCCGCAAACAGACCGCCAAGAAAACCCACGGCCTCTACCCGGCCCCGCCAGCCATCATTGATGCGGTGGAAGCGGGCTTCGAGGACGGCATCGAACAGGGGTACGCCACTGAAGCGCGGCTGTTTGGCGAGCTGGCCATGTCACCGCAGTCGAAACAGTTGCGCGGCATCTTCCACGCCACCAACACCCTCAAGAAAGAGACCTTTGTGGCCGACGGCGTGAAAGCCCGGAACATGGAAAAAGTCGGTGTCCTCGGTGCCGGCCTGATGGGGGCCGGCATCGCGCTGACCACCATCAACAAGGCCAAGCTGCCGGTACGCCTGAAAGACCGGGACGACAAAGGCCTGGCCCACGGCGTGAAATACGTCAGCGAGTTCTACAACAAGCGCATCAAGAAAGGCGCCATGAGCGCCGCCGATGCCAGCACCGAACAGGGCCGCATTTCCTACACCGCCGATTACAGCGGTTTCAAGGGCCTGGACCTGGTGGTGGAAGCCGTATTCGAAGACCTGGGCCTGAAACACAGGATGCTCAAGGACGTGGAAGCCAACGGCAACAAGCACACGGTCTTTGCTTCCAACACCTCTTCCATTCCCATCACCGAGATTGCCAGTGCCGCCGAGCGTCCGGAAAACGTGATCGGCCTGCACTACTTCTCGCCGGTGGAAAAGATGCCCCTGCTGGAAATCATCACCACGGACAAGACCGCCCCGGAAGTGACCGCCGGCTGCGTGGCCTTCGGCAAGGCCCAGGGCAAGACCGTGATCGTGGTGAAGGACGGCCCGGGCTTCTATACCACCCGTATTCTTGCGCCCTACCTGAATGAATCCACCCGTCTGCTAACAGAAGGCGTGGATGTAAAAGCCGTGGACAAGGCGCTGGTGCGCTTTGGCTTCCCGGTGGGCCCCATCACCCTGCTCGACGAAGTGGGTGTGGATGTGGGCACCAAGGTGGGCCCGGTACTGGAAAAGGCCTTCGGTGAACGTATGGCGTCACCGGATGCCGCCGGCCTGATGATCGAAAACGATTATCTGGGTCGCAAGAGTGGCCGCGGTTTCTATATTTATGAAGGCGTGGCCAAGGCCAAGGGTGAAAAGCCGGTGAATACCGCGCTCTACGAGCTGATGAATGTGAGCCAGGAAAAGGACGCGGACGACGAGGAAATCGTCAGCCGTTGCGTCTGGCTGATGATCAACGAAGCCGCCTACTGCCTGCAGGACGGCATTATCAGCGATCCCATGCACGGCGACATAGGTGCCATCTTCGGTCTGGGCTTCCCCCCCTTCCGCGGCGGCCCGTTCCGGTACATGGACAGCCTGGGTCTTACCAATTCGGTACGCACTCTGGAGCGACTTGCCGAACAGTTTGGCGACCGCTTCACACCGGCTCCGCTATTGATAGACATGGCGAAAAAGAAACAACGCTTTTACCCGTAAGCGTCCGGCGCTTGTTTGTTCGCGCCCGTAAACGTTCGTCCTGCCCTGCAGGGCCTAACAACCTCAAAGGAACCACAGCATGTTTCAACAAGTGATGAACTGGATGCGGGACAACAAGATTCTCCCGCAGATTTCCGACACCGAACGCCAGGCCCTGGAAGCCGGCGATGTCTGGATTGATGGTCAATTCTTCGGCGGCAAGGTGGACTTTGAAAAAATCCTCGCCGAAAACTATGACCAGCTCCCCGCCCACGAACAGGCATTCCTGGACGGCCCGGTGGAAGAGCTGCTGAAGATGGCCGACAGCTATGAGCTGTCCCGTACCCGCAAGCTGCCGGACGATATCTTCAAGTTCATGGCCGACAATGGCTTCTTTGCCATGCAGATCGCCAAGGAATACGGCGGCATGCCCATGTCCACCCAGGCGAAATCCTGCATCATGGCCAAGGTCAGCTCCTACTCCGGCCTGCTCAGCGCCATGGTGGTGATTCCCAATTCCCTGGGCGCCGCAGAGCTGCTCGGTCACTACGGCACCGATGAGCAGAAGAACTACTATCTGCCCAAGCTGGCCAAGGGTGATTTCATTCCTTGCTTCGGCCTCACCGAACCCACCGCGGGTTCCGACGCGGCCTCCCTGAAAGCGGAAGGGGTGGTGTTCAAGGACGATGACGGCGAAGTGAAATTCAAGCTGAATTTCCGCAAGCGCTATATCACTCTGGCGCCGGTGGCCAACCTGATTTCCCTGGCCGTGCGCCTGCACGATCCGGAGAACCTGCTGGGCAAGGGTGAAGAGCCGGGCATCACCGTGGTATTGATTGAAAAAGGCGCCAAGGGCACTGAAGGCCTGCACATCGGCGACCACCACCAACCCATCGGTGAACACTTCCCCAACGGCCCCATTGTCGGCCGTGATGTGATCGTGCCGGCCGGCAACGTGCTGGGTGGCGTGGAATACACCGGCATGGGCTGGAAGATGCTCATGGAAGCCCTGGCGGGTGGACGCATGGTGTCCCTGCCGGCCACCGGTGTCTGCGGTGTACGCCACGGCGCCATGATTGCCGGCGCCTACTCCATGGTGCGCCAGCAGTTCGGGATTCCCGTGGGTCGCATGGAAGGCGTGGAACACAAGATCGGCAAGGCCGCGGGTATGACCTACGCCTTTGACGCTGCCCGGGTATTCGGTTGCTCCGCCGTCGACAACGGTATCCAGCCGCCGGTGATGTCCGCGGTGATGAAAGCCTACTCCACGGAAATGGGCCGCGAGATCGGCACCGATGCCATGGACGTGACTGCTGGCTACGGCGTCATGCAGGGCCCCAACAACACCATGGGTCGCCTGTACAACTCCGCCCCGGTGAGTGTCACCGTGGAAGGTGCCAACATCATGACCCGCACCCTGATGATCTTCGGTCAGGGCGCCACCCGCTGCCACCCCTACGCCTACAAGGTTGTCCAGGCCGTGGAAAACGAGGACGTGGCCAGCTTCCGCAAGAATCTCACTGGCTGGATGGTGCAGTTCCTGCTCGGCATGGTAATGACCCTGGTACGCGGCGTTACCCGCGGCTGGTTCACCGTGAAGGTGCCGAATGTGGAGCCGAAGACCAAGAGTATCTACCGTCGTCTGGGCTGGGCCGCCACCCGCTTTGGCCTGCTCACCAACCTGGCCATGTTCTTCGTGGGCGGCAAACTGAAAGCCCGTGGCAACCTGACCGGTCGTTATGCGGATGCGGTTGCCTGGTTGTACATCACCACCTCTGCCCTGCGTCGTTTTGAAGCCGAAGGCCGCAAGGCGGAAGACCTGGCGCTGGTGCAGTATGCCGGTGAATACGGTTTGACCCAGATCCAGAAAGCCTTCGAAGGCATCTATGAAAACTTCGGCGGCCCGGTGGGTGTGATCCTGAAAACCGTGGGCCGTATCTGGCTGGGTCTGAACCCGCTGGCCAAGCTGCCCGATGATCAGCTCAGCCACAAGGCCGCGCTGGCTCTGCAAAGCTACGGCGATCAGTACAAGCGCCTTGTCGGCGGCAACTACATGCCGGAAGAAAGCGATGAGGGTCTGGGTCGCCTGCTCAAGGCCTTCCGTCTGACCACCGAAGCCGAGCCGGTTCGCAACAAGATCCGCGCTGCCCAGAAAGCCCGCAAACTGGGCCGTGGCAAGGTGGAGGAAATCGCTGCCGAGGCGGCCCAGCAAGGTGTGATCAGCGATGCGGAACTGGCTCTGCTGAATGACGCCACCGCCGCCTGCATGCTGGCCATTGAGGTGGATGTGTTCACCAAGGATGAGTACTACGGCGCCGGCGGCATCCCCGCCATGAGCGCCACCGGTGACGGTGGTGTGGAACAGCCGCCGGAGTACGAGCTGGCCAAAGCCGTAGGCCAGTAACGTCCCCGATACCGAACGCCCGCTCCGGGCGTTCGGTTTTCTTTTGCCCGGTTCCATTCCTTTGCACTGCCACCCGGCAATGCAAAGGAATGCTGCCGCCACAACCCACAGGATAATCCATGAACCCACTATTGGACGGCCTGAAGGTCCTTGACCTGTCCCGGCTGCTGCCCGGCCCCTTCTGCTCCCTGACCCTGGCCCAGCTGGGTGCCGAGGTAATCAAGATCGAGGAGCCGGATGGCGGCGATTATGCCCGGGAACTGTCCCCGGAATTGTTCGATATCGTCAACCGGGGCAAACAGTCCCTGACCCTGGATCTTCGCCAGCCCGACGACGTGGAACGGTTCAAGGCACTGGTAAAAGGCGCTGACGTGGTCCTGGAATCCTTTCGCCCTGGCGTCATGGATAAGCTGGGCTGTGGCTACGACACTCTCAAGGCCATCAACCCGCAACTGGTCTATGCCTCTCTCACCGGTTACGGCCAGACCGGCCCCTATGCAGACCGCCCCGGCCATGATCTGAATTACCTGGGCTATGCCGGCGTGCTGGACCAGACCGGTCTGCCCGGCAAACGCCCGGCCATGTCCAACGTGCAGATCGCCGACCTGGCCGGCGGCGCCCAGAACTGCGCCATCGGCATTCTTGCGGCGGTGATGGGCGCCCGTCAGAGTGGCGAAGGCTGCTGGGTGGATGTGGCCATGCTGGACGGTGCCCTGGCGCTGCAGAGCATGGCCCTGGCCACCCACCACCAGCACGGCAACAGCCAGCCCCGTGGCAAGGACATGCTCACTGGCGCCCTGGCCAACTACAACGTGTACCGCTGCCGGGACGGCAAGTACCTAGCCGTGGGCTCCCTGGAGCCCAAGTTCTTCATGGCATTCCTGAAGGAAATCACGCCAGGATTTCTCTGGAAGAAAAAAACCGGAAAGAAGAGAAAGACATCGGGGCATTCCAGTGAAAAACCACAATCTTCCAGCGGCGGCAACGATGCCCTGACCAAACTGGCCGCCGACCCGAAGAAACTACGCCGCCTGATGGTGCCGGTGCGCTGGGCCATTCAACTGATTCTGCTTACCCGCACAAGGGATCAGTGGGATGCGCGCCTCGCCCACAAGGACACCTGCGTGTCCGGCATCCTCACGCTGGAAGAGGCCCTGGCCAATGAACAGGTGCAGGCCCGCGGTCTGGTCACGAACAACCACAAGGGCCCGGTATTGCGCTCACCCATCCGCTTTGTGGGCGCCCAGACCCGGGATGGCGACAGTCCCGCCCTGGGCGAGCATAACCCGCTGTTTACGAATCAGGAAAAACGCCGGGCCTGAGCCCGGTTCTGACCCGATCAACCCTGCTACTGTCTGGCAAAACGTCATACCGTAGTGAAAAAAGAACAAATACGGAAAACCCATGAGCATTCAGGCCAAAATCATCAAGGCGGTGACCCGCCGCACCATCAAGCGCCACGGACTCAACCAGGAGCAATTGGTTCGTCACCTGCGCAAGGCGTTTAACAACACGCCAACGGTTACCCTGCTGCCCCGCAAGGTGACACTCAAGCAGATCCGCGAGCCCCGGTTCGAGGGTGACCACCTGAGTGTCAGCAATCCGTCCACCACCGTGCTTTACCTGCATGGTGGCGCCTATATCGGCGGGGTAACCCGGACTTACCACAACCTGGCCGGGCGCCTGGCCAAGCAGCTGCATGGCGAAGTCTATCTGCCGGTATACCCGTTTGCGCCGGAGCACCCGTTCCCGGAAGCCGTGAACCGGGTCATGGAGGCCTACGAATACCTGCTGGCCCTGGGCAAGAACCCCAGCGACATCGTCATCGCCGGGGATTCCGCCGGTGGCGGCCTGACCCTGGCCACCCTGCTGCACATCCGTGACAAGGGCTTGCCCCAGCCTCGCTGTGCGGTGCTGTTTTCTCCGGCCAGTAATGCGTCACCGGATGACAAGGTCATGGACGCCCTGGACCCCAGCGATGCCATGTTGTCCGCGGATATCATTCGCACCGTGATTGATATCTACATCCCCAACAAAGAGGACCGGACACACCCCTATGCCTCTCCTTGCCTGGGCGACTACCAGGGCGTCTGCCCCATGCTGATTACCGCCAGCACCGACGAGGTGCTCTATGCCGACGGCAAACAGGTTCGAAAGGCTGCGGAAAAAGCCGGGGTGCGGGTGAAATGGATCGAACGGTCGGGGCTGTTTCATGTCTGGCCCATCATGGTTCCCTTCCTGCCGGAGGCCAACCGGGACCTGAAACGCGTGGTCGAGTTTATCCGCACCGCCTGATTTTTTTGGTCATTGCCGCCACCTGAACACTGGCGTTAACTGATTATTCCAACAACAGGGAGGCGGCATGACCGAACTGCCCCGCATTCATCAGGACGATTATTGCGACGAGGATCTGCCCCGGCTTACCCAGCCCTGGTGGCAGACTTTGCCCACGGGTTTTCATGCCCTGCCGGATCACTTTCTGGCAGACAACGATACCCGCTGGCGGATCGACTACACCGCCGGCATCGACACAGTGGCGCGGACCGGGCTGGCCAGCATGGCCGGCGCCGCTGCCCTGCCCGCCACACTGAATCTCTCCCGGCAAAAGGAAGAACGGGCGCTGGTGGATTTTTACCGCCCCTTTCTCCAGGAAGACGATCCCAATACGTTCTTTACCCGGCCCACACAGACGGCAAACATTGAACGTATTCCGGTGGCCCCCTATCACTTTCAGCCGGAGGATGGTGAGGCCCATACCCTGCGCTTTCGCTCACCCTTCGAGCCCAGAAACCCGGCGCTGCGTGACCGTTACCTGAGCCATCGCCGCAACCGCACCGCCTGGGCCCAGCACTGGCGTCACCATGGCGAACCGCGCCCGACACTGATCATGATCCACGGCTTTGTGGCCGACCCCTACTGGCTCAATACCCGCTGGCTGGCGCTGCCCTGGTTTTACAAGCAGGGCTTCGATGTCTTGCTCTACACCCTGCCGTTCCATGGACGCCGCAAGGGCCGCCTTGCCCCGTTCAGCGGCGCACAGTTTTTCAGCCAGGGCATGGCCCTGCTCAACGAAACGTTCGCCCATGCCATCCATGACCTGCGTCTGTTCATGGATTATTTGCGTGCCCAGGGCACGCCGGCCATGGGCGCCACGGGGATCTCTCTCGGCGGTTACACCACCGGACTCCTGGCCGCACTGGAAGACGACTTGGCCTTTGCCATCCCCAATGTGCCACTGGTCAGCATCATGGACCTGATGCAGAGCTGGTTCCCGATCAACCTGCAGGTGGGCCTGATGAAAAAAGTCTACGGCACGGACCTGCAGGGCCTGCGCGAGATTACCGCCTTGCATTCCCCCCTGACCTGGCCATGCAAGGTGCCGCCCAAAGGGCGTATGGTCATCGGCGGTGCCGGCGATCGCTTCGCCCCGCCCAAACACAGTCACCTGCTGCACCAGCACTGGGGACATTGCGACCTGCACTGGTTCCCGGGCAACCATCTGCTGCATCTGGATCAGGGGCTTTATCTGAAAGCCATGCGGGATTTCATGAAGGCGGCGCTGGGGGAGACGTCAGCGGCGGTGAATGCCTGAATCCCCCTTCCCCGTTGGAGCCATGCTTGCCCCCAAGGGGATCTATGGGGTTGGGGTAGCATCCTGGCGGAGTGCTTTAGGTAGACCTGTCGAGTTTTGAAATGCCTGATCACCCTGCGGGCGATTTCCGCGCAAGCGCGGTTCGCCATGCAAGCATAGCTCCCACAGCGGCTTCGTAGATATCTCGGAACCTGAGGAACTTTTGGCCTTGCCCCATCCAACCAGCGTAGCTTGTAGCTTGTAGCTTGTAGCTTGTAGCTTGTAGCTTGTAGCTTGTAGCTTGTAGCTTGTAGCTTGTAGCTCCTACGACTTGTCGGTCTTGAACAAGGCCGCCGTGCCCGCACCGCAGGACACCACGGTTTTCATCATGCTTTCCACGCCGATTTCCGGGTGCAGCTCCACCAGGCTTTCATGTACGTGGTAGATAAACCCGCTGGTGGGGTTGGGCCCCGTGGGCACGAACACCGTCACATGACCATCCCCATGTCGTGACGTGACCAGGGCCGTCACCGACACATCCGTGTCCCGGCCATACAGCCACACCCGCGCCACTTCTCCGCGACTGAACGGGCTGTCACTGCTGCTGCCCATCAACTGGCCGATCACTTCCTTGACCGTCTTGTAACCCGGCAGCCGGGTCATCACATTCTCTTCCCACTGCTGCCAAAGCCAGCTTCCCAGACGGGTGGCCACCAGGGTCCCCACCAGAAAGCACAGCACCAGCACCGCCAGCACTGACAACCAGTCGGCCACAAACTTGGGCAGATCGAAGGCGCGGATAAAGACCGTGGTAAAGGGGGCGATCATTTCCGTCACCGTCTGGTAAATCCAGCGGAAGAAAAACACGATGATGGAAATCGGCAGCAGGATGGTCAGACCACCCAACAGGGACTTGCGAATAAAAAACCAGATGCGGCGATTGGCGCTCATGGATTATGCCTTCCTTACCGGTTGTATGGGCGACGCTCAATCGCGGCTGCCAGGGGGCTCGTACCAGATGCGATTGATAAACAGACAACGCTCACCGGTGGGGGTTCGCACTTCCACCTCGTCATCCACCTGTTTCTTCAGCAAGGCCCGTGCCAGTGGCGCATCGATGCTGATGTAATGCTTCTTGGCATCCGTCTCGTCCGGGCCCACCAGGCGATAGGTTTCGGTCTCGCCCTCCTCGTTTTCCAGTTCCACCCAGGCCCCGAAAAACACCCGGCTCTGGTCTTCCGGCAAGCGGTCCACCACGGTCATGTCATCCAGGCGCTTGCTGAGAAAGCGTACCCGCCGATCGATCTCACGCAGCTGCTTCTTGCCGTAGATGTATTCGGCATTCTCCGACCGGTCTCCCTGGGCAGCGGCTTCCTGCACCGCCTGGGTCACCGCCGGGCGCTTTTCCTTCCACAGATACTGCAACTCGTCGTTAAGCGTTTTATAACCTTCGGCGGTGATGTACTTGGAAGCCAGAATCCCTTTTGGTCGCCAGCGGCCCATGGGGTTATACCTCGAAGATGCGATCAATCTCGCGCAGCCCCTTGAACTCCAGCGTATTGCCGGTGGGGTCCTGCACGAAAAACGTGCCCTGCTCGGCGGGCTGGCCCACAAAACGTTCACGGGGCTTGAGCAGGAACGGCCAGTTATTGTCGTAAATGCGTTCCACCAGGGCTTCCCAGCGGGGGAAATCCAGCACCACGCCAAAATGAGGCATGGGCACCGGGTGGCCATCCACCTCACTGTAGCCCTGGATCGGAGTCAGGTCTTTGCCCTTGTGCAGAGACAATTGATGGCCATGCAGATCGATATCCACCCAATTGGGGGCATCCCGACCCCGTCGGCCACCCAACACACGGCAGTAAAAGTCTGCCGATTCTTCCAGGTCATTCACCATAAAGGCCAGATGAAAGGCCGGCTGTTTTTCCATCGTCTACCGCTCTTGCTAAACTCTCGTCATTCCGCCCGATACGGAACCTTTGTTCGCCTGCGTCGGGCGCCCCATGTTACTAGAGGACTCCGCCCCATGTCTGTCACCCGCGCTCCCTGGCCCGCCACCCGTCTGCGCCGCATGCGTCGCGACGACTTCTCCCGTCGGCTGATGCGCGAAAACACCCTCACGGTGGACGACCTGATCTATCCGGTGTTTGTGCTGGAGGGAAAAAACCAGACCGAGACAGTGGCGTCCATGCCCGGCGTGGAGCGCATGAGTGTGGACCTGCTGGTCCGGGAAGCCGAGGAACTGGCCAGGCTTGGCGTACCGGCCATGGCCCTGTTTCCAGTCACCCCGGCGGAGGTCAAAACCCTGGACGGTCAGGAAGCCTGGAATCCGGATGGCCTGGCCCAGCGGGCGGTGCGCGCCATCAAGGCGGCGGTACCGGAAATGGGGGTGATCACCGACGGCGCCCTGGACCCGTTCACCACCCACGGCCAGGACGGCATCATCGACGACAGCGGTTACGTGCTCAACGATGTCACTGTGGAAGCCCTGGTCAAACAGGCCCTGTCCCAGGCGGAAGCGGGTGCTGACGTGATAGCGCCCTCGGACATGATGGACGGCCGCATCGGCGCCATCCGCGACGCACTGGAAGCCAACGGACACATCCACACTCGCATCATGGCCTACTCCGCCAAGTACGCCAGCGCCTACTACGGCCCTTTCCGTGACGCCGTGGGCTCCGCCGGCAACCTGGGCAAGGCCGACAAGACCACCTACCAGATGGACCCGGCCAATAGTGACGAGGCCCTCCATGAAATCGCCCTGGACCTGGCCGAGGGCGCCGACATGGTGATGGTGAAACCGGGCATGCCCTACCTGGACGTGGTGCGCCGGGTGAAAGACGAGTTCAAGGTGCCGGTGTACGCCTATCAAGTGAGCGGCGAGTACGCCATGCACATGGCCGCCTTCCAGAATGGCTGGCTGGACCAGGACAAGGTAATGATGGAATCCCTGCTGGCCTTCAAACGGGCCGGCGCCGATGGCATTCTCACCTACTTCGCCAAGGCGGCGGCGCAAAAACTGGCCGGGGCTGGCTAGTCTCTGTTCACAAACTGACCAGTCGGGCAGGCACAGCAGCCAGCCCGGCCAATGTCTTCTTGCTGCCCTGGCATACACTTCCCGGGTTTTCTGCCGATTCTTTCTTTGTGTCGGGTCTCTGACCCCGGGAGTTGTTATGCGTACTCTGATCCTGATCGCCACCCTGAGCCTGTCGAGCCTGGCCAGCGCGGAAGGCCGCGCTCCCACTGTCCAGGAGATGCAGGAGCTGGACATCATCCAGCAATCCTGGATCTTCCAGGGCTAGAAAATAGCCAGACACAAAAAAGCCGGCGCATGCGCCGGCTTTTTTATTGCCCTGAAATCGTTCAGAAACGATAACGGGCATTGGCGGTAACGGTACGGGTCTCACCGTAGCCACAGTCATACACGGTTGTCGCGAACTGACCGCGACACCAGGACA
Source organism: Alcanivorax sp. DSM 26293 (assembly GCF_900107995.1). Classification (GTDB taxonomy): domain Bacteria; phylum Pseudomonadota; class Gammaproteobacteria; order Pseudomonadales; family Alcanivoracaceae; genus Alcanivorax. Next base: position 127,404 of record NZ_FNUM01000007.1, read on the forward strand.
CGTATTCCTTGTCGGTCAGGTTCTGCACGTTGACGCTGAAGTCCCAGTCGTTGACAGCATAACCTAGCATGGCGTCGTAAAGGGTGACAGAAGGTACCTTGGGAGCAGCCCCGACACCATCCGCAGAGCCGGCATAATCAAAGCCCACGTTGTCGCCCACGTAACGCACACCGGCACCAAAGCGCAGACCGTTTTCCAGTTCGTACTTGCCCCAGGCAGAGGCCAGTCGGTCTGCGATATAGGGCAGGCGCTCACCGGACTGGTCATCCACCACACGCAGGTCGGTATAGTTGGCCAGCAGCTCCAGGTTGCCCAGCTGCTTCTTCACTTCCACTTCCCAGCCTTCGGACTTGGCGCCCACCTGTTCAACGCTGTCTTGACCGGGAGAAGGCACCACACGATTGGTTTCTTCGATATAGAAATAGGCCGCCGAGGCAGACAGATCACCCGCGTCGTTCAGATACTTGAACCCGGCTTCCTGCTGCTCACCGGTGGTGGCCGCAAGGCTGCTGCCATCGTTCGTCCCCAGATTCGGCACAAACGCTTCGGAATAACTCACATAGGGAGACAGACCGAAATCGAACTGGTACATCAGGCCCAGGCGACCGGTGGTTTCGCTGTCATCACTTTCCGTATTGGCATCATCCACAACGAAAACCTTGTTGGTGGATTCGTCGTGGCGCAAGGCACCGGACACCACCACATTGCCGATTTCCATATGGTCAATCAGGTAAACCCCGGTCTGGCGAATGGCATTATCGTTACGATCTTCCGGGTCCAGGGCGCTGTAGACCACATTGCCATACTGGGGGTTGTAGAGGTTGATCGTGGATGTTGCCACAACATCAGAGAAATAGTTGCCCTCTTCCCACAGGGCATCCTGATAATCAACACCCAGCGCCAGGGTATGGCGGGTCACCCCCAGGTCCATCTTGCCTTCCAGGCGCACATCGAAGTTGCTGACATCGGTGGCACGATCCGCCATGTGCATGGTGCGCTCAATCGTTCCATCGGCACTGATGGTACCGCCAATGGCCGCCCAGTGCTCCCGGGTTTCCGTCTCGGAACTGGTGTGGCGGGCGGTAGCCGCCAGGTTCCAGTTGTCAGTCAGACGCTGGTCCACGAACAGGGTGACTTCGTTCTGGGTACGGTCATAACGGTCCCAGCTCGGCTCACCGACAAAGGTCTCCACCGGAATGTCGCCCTTGACGCCCGGCAGCAAGGTACCTTCCGCCGGCAGAAACTGGGCGGAGATGCCGCCATTGTTTTCCTGGGCATTGAACAACAGGGTGACGGTGGTGCTGTCCGTGGGCAGCCAGGTAAAGGACGGAGCAAACACAAAGCCATTGTCGTCCACGTGATCCACCTGGGTACCGCTTTCACGCTTGAGTGCCACCAGGCGGTACAGCAGCTTGCCATCTTCGGACATGGGGCCGGTCACATCGGCGGCCAGCTGTTTGCGGTCGTAGGAGCCCACCTGCGCCCAGATTTCACCCTGCTTCTCCGGTTTGGGTAGCTTGGACACCGTATTCACGATCCCGCCCAATTCCGCCTGACCGTAGAGCACGGAAGACGGTCCCTTGAGCACTTCGATGCTTTCCAGGGCATAAACGTTGGGCCGGGCACTGTTGTAGGAACCATAAACAGAACGCAGGCCATCCTTATAGACGGAGGCATCCAGACCGCGCACCTTCACCCAGTCGCCGCGAGTATCGAAACCGAAAGCACCGGAATAGACGCCGGAGGAATACACCAGCGCGTCCTGAACATTCTTGGCACCGGTATCCTTGATGAACTCTTCATTTACCACCGTAATGGCATAGGGGGTCTTTTCCACCGGCACATCCAGCTTGCCCGACTGGGCAGCCCGGTCCTCGGTGATATAGCCCTCACCCTCAGGGACGTCGGCATTTACCTGAACGGCAGGAATAACATGGCTGTCGGCCTCATCGGCCTGAACAGGAATGGTGGCAACCAGCAATAGGGTGCCGAGCATCGGCGTGCCCCAAAACACGCGATTTCGGTAATTCATCAGAAACTCCCAGAATAAGGCAAGCAATAACAAGAATGATTCGCATTATAGTTCATTCCGTAACCCGCTGAAAAGCCCCAGACAACGCCAAAATCAACGCTTACGAACCTAATTCAACTCTGCAGCACCGGGTAACCCGGCAAAAAGGGGCGCCTGCAGGAAGCACAGACGGGATGTGAACAGCCCCCGGGGGAGCCTTTGCATGAAGCCCTGCATGATCAGCGTGGACTGAAGTATGCTGGGCATAATTCAGGGGCCCCTTTTCCGGCCAGGTAACATAAAATCTTTTTTCGGCTGTCATTGCCGTGTCACATTAATGTCATGCAATAGGGAACCCCGAAAACGGTCCCGTCAGGACGACGCCATGAATGACATTGCCAGCGAACACAGCGCCATCGACCTCAATAACCCGGATTACTATTTCAACCGGGAGTTGAGCCTGCTGCAGTTCAACCTGCGGGTACTGGAGCAGGCCATGGACGACAGCCATCCGTTAATGGAACGGCTGAATTTTCTGCTGATTTTTTCCAGCAACATGGACGAATTTTTTGAAATTCGTGTGGCCGGGCTGAAGAACAAGCTGGAAACCCACACCGGCCAGCCTGGTCCTGACGGCATGCTTGCCGAGGAAGTGCTAAAGGAAATCAGCCGCATTACCCACGAAGCGGTGGATCGCCAGTACCATATCCTCAACAACATCCTGTTGCCGGCTCTTCGTGAGGAAGGCGTGGACTTTCTGCGTCGCGAAGACTGGACCGAAGCGCAGATTGAATGGGTGAAAAAGTATTTTCGCGAACAGATCTATCCGGTGCTCACGCCCATCGCGCTGGATCCTTCCCACCCGTTCCCGCGACTGGTGAATAAAAGCCTGAACTTTATCGTGTCACTGGATGGCAAGGATGCCTTTGGCCGCTCCACCGGCCTGGCCATTGTGCCTGCACCCCGCTCCCTGCCCCGGCTGATTCGTATTCCCGACGAGATCAGTGAAAGCGGCGATGACAACTTCGTGTTCCTGTCATCCATGATCCACGCCCACGTGTCGGATCTTTTCCCCGGCATGAAGGCCACCGGCTGCTACCAGTTCCGGGTCACCCGCAATGCGGACATGGAAGTGGACGAGGATGTGGAAGACCTGGCCAGCGCCCTGAAAGGGCAGCTGCTGTCCCGGCGTTATGGTGACGAGGTGCGCCTGGAAGTGGCGGACAACTGCCCGCGCCACCTAACTGATTATTTGCTGGAGCAGTTCGAACTGACCGAGATTGATCTGTACGAGGTGAACGGCCCGGTGAACCTGGCGCGCATGTTCACCAGCGTCAATCGCCCGCGCCTGCACTACCCGCCTTTCACACCGAAGCTGGCGCCAGCGGTGAAAAAAGCAGACACCATTTTCGACGCCATGGACCAGGGCGACATTCTGCTGCATCACCCTTATGAATCCTTCCAGCCGGTGGTCAACCTGCTGGCGGAAGCGGCCCGGGATCCCAAGGTGCTGGCCATCAAACAGACCCTCTACCGCACCGGCACCAAGTCAGAAATCCTTGATCATCTGGAAACCGCCGCCCGTAACGGCAAGGAAGTCACCGCCATCGTGGAACTGCGGGCGCGCTTTGACGAAGAATCCAATATCGAAGGGGCCCGGCGCTTGCAGGAAGCCGGCGCCATCGTGGTGTACGGGGTGGTGGGCTACAAGACCCACGCCAAGATGCTGCTGGTGGTGCGCCGCGAAGGCGATGGCATCAAACGCTATGTGCACCTGGGCACCGGTAATTACCACACCAAGACCACCAAGCTGTACACCGACTACGGCCTGATGACCTGCGAGAAAGGCATCTGCCAGGACGTGCACAAGATCTTCCAGGAGCTCACCGGCATGGGCAAGGCGGCGCGGCTCAAGCAGCTGAAGCATTCGCCATTTACCCTGCACCCGTCACTGATCGAATGGATCGACTTTGAAACGCAGCAAGCCACCGCCGGGAAACCGGCGCGGATCATTGCCAAATTCAATTCCCTCACCGAAGAGAAGATCATCCAGGCCCTGTACCGGGCCAGTCAGGCGGGGGTGGAGATTGATCTGATCGTGCGCGGTATCTGTTGTCTGAAACCCGGAATCCCGGGGCTCTCCGAAAATATCCGGGTGCGCTCGGTGATCGGACGTTTCCTGGAACATACGCGGATTTATCACTTCCACCATGGCGGCGAGGATCTGGTGTATGGCTCCAGTGCCGACTGGATGGATCGCAACCTGTTCAACCGGGTGGAAACCTGCTTCCCGATCAACGACCCGGTGCTCAAGGCCCAGGTAATTGAACAGGGCTTGCACTATTACCTGCGCGACAACAGCCGCGCCTGGCTACTGCAACCCGATGGCAGCTACCTGCGCGCCCAACCCGAGAATGGCGAGCCCGTGTTCATCGCTCAACAGACCTTGCTGGAAACCCTGGGCGGAAGCTGAGTTTTTCCCGGATATGTGAGAAGGGATAGTCGATAACGGCGCAGATTGGCGTCGCGGCTGTCTTTGCAGGCAAGAGGCCGCGTCCAAGCGTTTGGGCGCGGCCTCTTGTGTTTCAGAACGGGATGCCCTTTCCCGCGAGTGATCAATTATCCATTAACTTCAACTCATAGCCGCCAGCGCGGAAATAGTCCTGTTCCTGCTCCAGATCCGCCAGCGTCAGCGGATGCTCTTCCAGCCAGTGACGAGGGAAACGCAGGCTGAGCGTCGTGTCCTCGGCGTTGAGAATCATCTCGGGTATGACTTCGTCGCAGCGGGCATGGTGCAAGCGGGCAGACAGTCGCAGCACCAGGCAAAGCCGCAACAGGCCCTGCTGCTCATCGTCGGGCAGTTCCGAGAGCGCAGAAAGAGGAAGTTTGCGGCGGTGGCCGCGCACCAGCACTGCCACGGCCTGCTGCTCCTGGCGGGAAAACCCGGGCAGGTCTGAATTGGTTACCAGATAGGCACCATGTTTGTGGAACTGGCTATGGGAGACCGCCAGGCCCACCTCGTGGAGCAACGCCCCCCAACGCAGGGTGTCCGCCAGCTCGTCATCCTCCAGTTGCCAGCTTTTGGCCACCTGACGGTAAAGCCCCATGGCCGTGTCGCAGACGCGCTCCGCCTGGGTGCGCTCCACATGATGGCGGCTCATCAGCGACTGGATGCTGCGTTCGCGCACGTCCTCGTGGGCGAATCGACCCAGCAGGTCATACAAGAGACCTTCGCGCAGCGCGCCACCGGACACTTCCATCTGATCAATGCTCAACTGCTCGAAGATGCCATAGAGAATCGCCAGCCCGGAGGGAAAGATCGCCCGACGATCCTCGCGCAGCCCCTTCAGATCCAGCTGCTCCACCTTGCCGGCCTTGATCACCTTCTTGCGGGCCTTTTTCAGGCCCTCCATGGTGATGCCGGTCTCTGACCAGCCGTTGTCCACACACACCTGGCTGATGGCCTTGATGGTGCCAGACGCCCCCACGGCCTGCTGCCAGCCCAGACGGCGATAGTTGGCGTGGATGGATAGCACCTCCTGCCGGGCAGCGGTGACGGCACGGTCAAAGGCCTTTTCGCTGATACTGCCGTCGGCAAAGAAGCGCTGGGCAAAACTGACACAGCCCATGTGCAGGGATTCTGTCTCGGTGGATTCAAAACGCTCACCGATAATCAGCTCCGTGGAGCCGCCACCGATATCCACCACCAGCCGCTGACCGGCATCATCCGCCAGACTGTGCGCCACACCCAGGTAAATAAGACGGGCCTCTTCGCGGCCGGCCACGATCTCGATGTCGTGGCCCAGCACCGCTTCCGCCCGGTCGATGAATTCCCGGGCATTGCGGGCCTGACGCAGGGTATTGGTGCCCACCACACGCACGCTGCCGCGGGGAATCCCGGCAATGCGCTGGGCAAACCGGCCCAGGCAATCCAGCGCCCGTTCCTGGGTCTCCCCGTCCAGCCGGTTATCCCGGTCCAGACCGGCACCCAGCTGCACTTTCTCGGACAAACCGTCCAGAATCTGGACCTCACCGTGGGCCTGTCGGGCCACGACCATGTGAAAGCTGTTCGATCCCAGGTCAATGGCCGCCAGATGCTCGCCATGTTCCATATGCACTCCTTTCCCGAAAGGCCACTGCCCTTTCCCTGCCCAGCCTAGCAGGCTGCCGGTAGACGCAGAATTGAAAAACGTCCCGAATTCTAACCGAATATCATGGCGTTACGGTGTCATAGGCAAACTCTACCGCGATAATTCACTCACTCGCTTGAAATTCAGCACCCACGACCTGATATTATCCACCATCGCAACAGCCCGCCCGTCGGGCCAGCTAACCCCCTATTTCAGGAGAATTCAATGAGCGGCGAGATTATCAACGTGACCGACGCGGACTTCGAAGCCCAGGTCATCAATGCAGACGGCCCGGTGCTGGTGGATTACTGGGCACCCTGGTGCGGCCCCTGCAAAATGGTCGCGCCGATCCTGGAGCAACTGGCCGGCGAGTACGGTGACAAGCTGACCATTGCCAAGATCAACATCGACGACAACCCGGAAACGCCCAAGAAGTATGGCGTTCGCGGCATTCCCACCCTGACCGTATTCAAGAACGGCAACGTGGAAGCCACCAAGGTTGGCGCCCTGTCCAAGAGCCAGCTGACCGCATTCCTGGACAGCACCCTCTAAGCAGATCGCACCCTCTGTCCGTTCCCCCGCCACCAGGCGGGGGAACGGCGTTTTATTTACCACGCGCAAATACTAGACAGCCTGTTGTTCGGGTGGTAGATTCCAGAACCAGCTTACAACAAGCACCCCCTTAGCAAGTCCTTCGGAACCTCTGGTTACCTTTATATTCCTGATGGCCCCCTTTAAGGCTTGCCGGGCCAGATTCCGAATAAACCGGATGCTCAACTCGAATAGTCAAAACAATCGCTGCACTCCCGTAGTGCACCCTCTCAATTCATTCAAAGACACCAAACTAGACGCCAATGAATCTTTCTGAACTGAAGCAGAAGCCGATTGGAGAACTTCTGAACATTGCCAAGGAACTCGGTCTCGAGAACCTGGCAAGAACCCGCAAACAGGACGTGATCTTTTCCATCCTCAAGCGCGCTGCCAAGAACGGCTCCGACATCTACGGAGACGGTGTGCTGGAAATCCTGCAGGATGGTTTCGGTTTCCTTCGTTCCGCCGAGGGCTCTTACCTGGCAGGCCCGGACGACATCTATGTCTCCCCCAGCCAGATCCGTCGCTTCAATCTGCGCACCGGCGATACCATTTCCGGCAAGATCCGGCCTCCCAAGGATGGCGAACGTTACTTCGCCATGCTCAAAGTCAACGAGATCAACTTCGACAAACCGGAAAACGCCAAGAACAAGATTCTGTTCGAAAACCTGACCCCCCTGTTCCCCACGGAACGGCTGGTGATGGAAATCGGCAACGGCTCCACAGAGGACATCACCACCCGGGTCATCGATCTGGTGGCCCCCATCGGCAAAGGGCAACGCGGCCTGATCGTGGCCCCGCCCAAAGCCGGTAAGACCATGCTCCTCCAGAACATCGCCCAGTCCATCGCCCGCAACAACCCCGAAACCCACATGATCGTGCTGCTCATCGACGAGCGCCCGGAAGAAGTGACGGAAATGTCACGGACCGTGCGCGGTGAAGTGGTGGCATCCACCTTTGACGAGCCACCGGCCCGTCACGTCCAGGTGGCCGAGATGGTGATCGAGAAGGCCAAGCGACTGGTAGAGCACAAACAGGACGTGGTCATCCTGCTGGACTCCATCACCCGTCTGGCCCGTGCCTACAACACCGTGCAGCCCAGCTCCGGCAAGGTACTCACCGGTGGTGTGGACGCCCACGCCCTGGAAAAGCCCAAGCGCTTCTTCGGTGCCGCCCGTAATATCGAGGAAGGTGGCAGCCTGACTATCCTGGCCACCGCCCTGGTGGACACCGGTTCCAAGATGGACGAGGTGATCTACGAAGAATTCAAGGGCACCGGCAACATGGAACTGCACCTGGATCGCAAGGTGGCTGAGAAACGTGTGTTCCCGGCCATGAATATCAAGAAGTCCGGCACCCGTCGCGAAGAGCGTCTGGTGGGCGAGGACGAACTGCAGAAGATGTGGATCCTGCGCAAGGTTCTGCATCCCATGGACGAGATCGGTGCCATGGAATTCCTGATCGATCGCATGAAGCAGACCAAGACCAATCTGGAATTCTTCGAGTCCATGAAGCGCAAATAAGAGGCGCTTCCCGCAACACACAAACCCCCGCCCCGGCGGGGGTTTGTTTTTTGGGGCCCACTAATAGCCGCTGTTGGAGCTATGCTTGCATAGCTCCAACAAAGTGCTCAGGTTATTTATTGGCGCCGAACTCAACGACCTGAGAGTCTTTTCCGTTCTTCGGAAAAGCGCGGGGACTTTCCAGGTTCTCCCAATCCAGGCGTAGCGTGTAGCTCACGACTCGCCGCTCACCCCCAGCCTGCTATACTCGCGGCACAACCTTTCTGGTTATCCAAACAACAAGGAACGTCATGAAATACCGCGACCTGCGTGACTTTCTGCAACAGCTAGAACAACTTGGCGAGCTCAAACGCATTACCGCACCGGTGAACCCGAACCTGGAAATGACCGAGATCTGCGACCGCACCCTGCGTGCCGGCGGTCCGGCACTGCTGTTTGAAAACCCGGTGGGCTTCGGCACCCCGGTGCTGGGCAACCTGTTCGGCACGGAACGTCGGGTGGCGCTGGGCATGGGCCGCGAGTCCGTTGAGGAGCTGCGCGAACTGGGTGAACTGCTGGCCTTTCTCAAGGAACCGGAACCGCCCAAGGGCATGCGTGATGCCTGGGAAAAACTGCCGATATTCCGCAAGGTGCTGAGCATGAGTCCCAAGCTGCGCGGCTCCGGGCCCTGCCAGGAAAAGGTGCTGGAAGGCGACGACGTGGATCTGTACCAGTTACCGATCCAGACCTGTTGGCCCGGCGATGCAGGTCCGCTGGTGACCTGGCCGCTGGTGATCACCCGTGGCCCCAACAAGGAACGCCAGAACCTGGGCATCTACCGCCAACAATTGATCGGCCGCAACAAGCTGATCATGCGCTGGCTCAGCCATCGCGGTGGCGCCCTGGATTTCCAGGAGTGGCAGCAGGCCCACCCGGGAGAACCCTTCCCGGTGGCAGTGGCCCTGGGCGCTGACCCGGCCACCATCCTCGGCGCGGTCACCCCGGTGCCGGATACCCTTAGCGAGTACGCCTTTGCCGGACTGCTGCGCGGCTCCAAAACCGAGCTGGTGGAATGTATCGGCAACGACCTGCAGGTACCGGCCAGCGCCGAGTTCGTCCTGGAAGGCCATATCTATCCGGACGAGATGGCCGAGGAAGGGCCGTTCGGCGACCACACCGGCTATTACAACGAGGTGGAACGTTTTCCGGTTTTCACCGTGGAGCGCATCACCCACCGCCGTGATCCGATCTATCACAGCACCTACACCGGCCGGCCACCGGATGAACCGGCGGTGCTGGGCGTGGCCATGAACGAGATCTTCGTACCGATCCTGAAAAAACAGTTTCCGGAAATCGTGGATTTTTACCTGCCCCCGGAAGGCTGCTCCTATCGCATGGCCGTAGTGACCATGAAGAAACAGTACCCGGGCCACGCCAAGCGGGTAATGATGGGCGTGTGGTCATTCCTGCGCCAGTTCATGTACACCAAGTTCGTGATTGTCTGCGACGACGACGTCAACGCCCGCGACTGGAAGGACGTGATCTGGGCCATGACCACCCGCATGGACCCGGCCCGGGATACCCTGCTGGTGGAAAACACCCCCATCGACTATCTGGATTTCGCTTCTCCGGTATCCGGTCTTGGCTCCAAGATGGGCATGGACGCCACCAGCAAATGGCCCGGCGAAACCGACCGGGAGTGGGGCCGCGCCATCAGCATGAGCCCGGCAGTGAAGCAGCGGGTGGATGAGATGTGGGAAAGCCTGGGAATCAGTTGACAGTGGACAGTTGATAGTTGACAGCTACGCAGTTGAAAGCGGGATGCACGTCAAAAGCACAAGGCCACGTTCAACGCACGGACGCGGCTGGTAGAGTTGCAGTGAATACGGACACGACCCGCGTAACTGTCAACTGTCCACTATCAACTGCCAACTATTTTTTGTACGATGGTGCCAAATAACAAAAGGACGCACCATGGCCTTGTTAGATTCCATTGACCGACGCAGTTTCCTGAAAGCCCTGGCCTCGGCCGGGGCCACGGGGGCATTGGCCCCCCAGGCCCTGCTGGCTGAGACCGGGAAGGCGCCAGCCTGGCAGAACTGGTCCGGCAACCAGAGCGCCAACCCGGCCAACCTGGTATTTGCCACCAGCGAATCCCAACTGCGTCAGACCCTGCGCGACAGCAGCGGCACCATTCGCCCCTTCGGCGGCAGCCATTCATTCAGTGCCGTGGTACCCAGCGATGACACCCTGGTATCCCTGGAAGCCCTGGCAGGACTGCGGGGTCAGGACGGCGACATCTTCACCTACGGTGGAGGCACCCGACTGGCCATGGCCAGTGCCCAGGCCAACGGCCTGGGCTACAGCTTCAGCAACGAGCCGGATATCAACCTGCAATCCCTGGCCGGCGCCATTGCCACCAGCACCCACGGCACCGGCAGCAACCTGCAGAGCCTGTCCGGCCAGGTGGAAAGCCTGCGGCTGATCCTCCCCGACGGCGAGGCCCTGAGCCTGACCCGGGAAGACGGCGACACCTTTCTGGCCGCCTGCTGCAGTGTCGGGGCCCTGGGCGTGGTCAGCGAAATCGGTTTTCGACTGGAACCTGCCTACCGGCTCAAGGAGCGCACCTGGACCCTGCCCCTGCAGGAAGCCATGGATTTCGTGGAGAGGGAAAAAGACAACTTTCGCCACATCGAATTCTTTGCCTTCCCCCTGGGCGAACAGGCCATCGTCAAGACCATGGAAATCACTGATGACCCCACCGACAGCAGCGAACGGGAAGACAGCAACGACCTGCTGGAGCTGGTCTGCAAAGTGGCCATGCGCGCTGGCTGGCTGACCCCGAACCTGCAGAAGCTGGTCACCCTGTTTGTGGAAGACAGCACCTATACCGGCCCCGCCCACAAGGTGTTCGCCAACCGCCGCACGGTGCGGTTCAACGAGATGGAATACACCGTGCCGGCGGAAGACGGCATCGCCTGCCTGCAGGAAGTCTGCGAGACCATTCGCAAGCAGGACATCAATGTGTTCTTCCCCATCGAGTTCCGTTATGTGGCCGCCGATGATCGCCTGCTGTCCATGTACCACGACCGCCCCGGCGCCAGCCTGTCGATCCATCAATATTTCGCCCAGGACTATCAGCCCCTGTTCACGGCCGTGGAGCCGATCCTGCGTCGCTATGCGGGCCGCCCCCACTGGGGCAAGCTGCATACTCTGGACCAGCGGCAACTGCGCGAGCTGTATCCCGCCTTTGATCGCTTTCAGGCCGTGCGCCGGGAACTGGACCCACAGGGAAGGATGCTCAACCAACACCTGCAAACCCTGTTTGGAGCAACCGGATGAAACGCCGTGGATTTCTCATCGGGCTGGGCGCTCTCGCCGCCGGCGGCTGGCTGCTGCGCCCGGGGAATCAGGGGGCGCCGCATACCCCCTACTTCCAGGCCATCAACGACACTCTGAAAAGAGACGGGCCCGGTCGGCCATTGATGCTGGTGGACCAGCAACGGCTGGTGCGTAATTGCCACACCCTGAAAGCCATGCTGCCGCCCCGCTGCGCGCTGCGTATCGTGGCCAAGTCCCTGCCCAGTGTGCCGATGGTCCAGACCGTGATGCGCGAAACCGGCAGCAACCGTGTCATGGTGTTCCATCAGCCGTTCATGAATGCCCTGGCCGACGCAGAGCCCGGCGTGGACATGCTGCTGGGCAAGCCCATGCCGGTCCAGGCCGCCCGACAGTTCTACAGCGAAACAGGTAGCGCCTTCGATGCGGAGCGGCAACTCCAATGGCTGATCGATTCCCGCCCGCGGCTGGAGCAATATCTGCAACTGGCCACCGATCTGGACCGGCGCCTGAACATCAATCTCGAGATCGACGTGGGGCTGCACCGGGGCGGCCTCACCGACCCGAACCAGCTCGATGCAATGATCGCCCTGATCCAGGCCCACCCAGACCGACTTCGCTTCAGCGGTTTCATGGGCTATGACGCCCACGTGGGCAAGCTGCCCGCCTTTATTCAAAGCGCCGAGGAAGGCCACCGGGAAACCGAGGCCATCTACCAACGCTTTATCGAACGCCTCTACCAACTGGCACCCGCCTACCGGAATGAGACCCTGTGTTTCAACGGCGGCGGCAGCCCCACCGTCGGCCTCTACGACGACAGCACCGTGGTCAACGAACTGGCCGCCGGCTCCTGTCTGGTCAAGGCCAGCGATTTTGATCTGCCCCTGCTGGCGGATTTCGAACCGGCGGTGTTTATCGCCGCACCAGTGCTCAAGCAATGGGACGGCCTGAACCTGCCCGGACCGTTACCGCTGGGTGAGCTATGGCAACGCTGGGACCCGAACCGCCGCCAGACCTATTTCATCTACGGCGGTTACTGGAAGGCCACCCCGGTGTCACCGGCGGGCATTCGCGAGAATGGTGTCTATGGCCACAGCACCAACCAGATGATGTTCAACGGCAGCCCGGATACCGCCCTGCAGGTGGACGACCAGCTGTTCCTGCGCCCCACCCAAAGCGAATTCGTGCTGCTGCAGTTCGGCGACCTGGCCGTGTGGCAAGACGGCGCCATCCAGGACTGGTGGCCACCGTTGCCCCAGGGCCAGGGCGCCTGAGCCGCCCCGACACCTGCCTCCCACTGACTCCCTTCTCCTCTTGACCACCGGCACCGAATTGACGGTCCCGGTGGTCACTGCCTGCACGTTGACCGTTACATTAGGCACTGATACATTCGACAAAACTTGACGTCGTCTAGATTTAACGTCGCCATTGCCCGGCAGGAGTACAACATGACAACCACAACAACAGTGGCAAGCCAGGGTATAAATCTGCAGGTTTATACCTTCGGAGAGAGCAGCAAGCCCCCCGTGGTCCTGGTTCACGGCTACCCGGACAACCACAGTGTCTGGCAGCCCGTGGCCGAGCGACTGGCCAAAAAGTACTTCGTGATCAGTTATGACGTGCGCGGCGCCGGTGCCTCCGACGCGCCCCGCAAGCAGGCGGATTACCGCATGGAGCTGCTGTCGGCAGACCTGAAGGCCGTCGTCGACGCCACCCTTCCCGGGCGGGATTTTCATCTGGTGGGCCATGATTGGGGCTCTATTCAGAGCTGGGAATCGGTCACCGCCGAGGGGCCGCTCAAGGCCCGCATCAAATCCTACACCACCATCTCCGGCCCCTGCCTGGATCATATGGGCCACTGGATGCGTCGGCGCACGCTGAATCTGTCTCCCTCCGCCAAGGCCAAGGTGTTCAAACAGGCACTCAGCTCCTGGTATATCGGTTTCTTTCACCTGCCGGTACTGGCTCCAAGTGCCTGGCAGGGTGGCCTGGACAAGCTCTGGCCCCGCTACCTGAAACACCGCGAGAACGTGCAGGAGCCGGACGCCAATCCCACCCAGGGCAAGGATGGCAAACACGGGGTGCAGCTGTATCGCGCCAACTTCCGCAACAAGCTGATCAACCCGCAAGACCGCCACGCGGCCTGTCCGGTCCAGCTGATCGTGCCCACCCGTGACAACTACGTGGGGACCCAGCTGTTTGAGGACCTGCACGAGTGGGTGGACGAACTGTACCGCCGGGATATCAACGCCAACCACTGGGTACCGCTGAGCCATCCGGACACCATCGCCGCCTGGATTGGCGATTTCGTGGCCGGAGTAGAAAGCGGCAAGATGCCTGGCGCCCTGCAGCATGCCCGCGTTCGTCCGGAAAGACAGGGCCTGCCCCTGTATGGCAAGACGGCGGTTATCACCGGTGCCGGTTCCGGCATTGGCCGGGCTACCGCCCTGCGCTTTGCCGCAGAAGGCGCCGATCTGGTGTGCGTGGATATCAATGAAGACAGTGCCGACGCCACCGCGGAACAGGCCCGGCAACGGGGTGCCACCGCCTGGCCCCGCAAGGTGGATGTGGGCTCGGCCCAGGCCATGCAGCGGCTGGCCAACTGGGTGGAGAAAGAACTGGGTGGTGCGGACATTGTGGTCAACAACGCCGGCATCGGCATGGCCGGCGGTATGCTGGAAACGTCCACCAAGGACTGGGACCGCCTGCTCAAGGTCAACCTGTGGGGCGTGATCCATGGCTCGCGGTTGTTTGCCCGGCAAATGATTGACGGCCATCGCAAGGGGCACATCGTCAACGTGGCCTCCGCCGCCGCCTTCGCCCCCAACCGCAAGCTGACCGCCTACTCCACCAGCAAGGCCGCCGTGCATATGCTCAGCGAATGCCTGCGCGCGGAGCTGGCCGAACACCATATCGGCGTCAGCTCCATTTGCCCCGGCTTTGTGGCCACCGGCATTGCCAACAGCACCGTCTACGCCGGCCTCAGCGACGAGCAACAGGCCGAAAAACGCGCCAAAGCCGACGCCTTGTACAAGCGCCGCAATTTCTCCCCGGACCAGGTGGCCGCCGCCATTTTCGATGCGGTGCAAAGCAATCCGGCCCTGTCCCTGGTGGGAGCCGAAGCCTGGACCACCCGACTACTCAGCCGCTTTGCCCCGGTACTGTCCCGGCAGGTAGCGCGTCTGGATATTACCGCCTGATTTGATGACGTGTGACCTTAACAACGGGAGAACAACAGCCATGAATAGCCCTGTGCGCCATCAACTGAAAGCCCGCCGTGTGCAATTCGATTTCGACAATACGCCTCTGCACTGGCTAAAGGATGATCCGTTTTCCACCCATATCATCAACGGCATCCACCTGCTGCTGCCCGCCGGAGAGCTGTGGTTCTGCCGGGTCTACAACCAGGCCCTGCCGCTGGTCAGTGACGATCAGTTGCGCGCCGACGTGGAAGGGTTTATCCGCCAGGAGGCTGTGCATTCCCGGGCCCACAGCAAGGCCCAGCTTTATCTGGAGCGCCATGGATTGAGCGTGGATGAGTACGTGCAGCGGGTGGAATGGCTGTTTGGCACTTTTCTGGGGGAGGCACCTTTCGGACTCACATTCCTGCAGCGCAAGGCGATTCAGAAGCAATGGCTGGTACTGCGTGTGGGGCTGATCGCGGCCATCGAACACTTCACTGGCGTACTGGGTCAGTGGGCCATGGACAACGACACCTGGGAGCAGAACGGCGACCCGGCCATGGTAGACCTGTTCAAATGGCATCTGGCCGAGGAAGTGGAACACCGCACCGTTGCCTTCGATCTGTTCGAGCACCTGTGCCAATCCCAGCTCGGCTTTTACGTGAGCCGCCAGGCGCTGATGGCCATCGTCTTTCCGCTGTTCATCTACTTCATTTCCGAAGGGGGTCGCAGCCTGGCACGTCAGGACCCGGATCCCCAGGTGCGCAAGCTGGGGCGCACCCTGATCCCGAAATTACTGCTGCAACTGGAACAGACCGGCAAGCAAACCCGGAACGTGCCCACTTTCACCTTCCTGGTCAACGCCACTCTGCGCTGGTTGTCTCCCCGTTTCCACCCGATCCACGAAGGGGACACGGAGCAGGCGCTGGCCTACCTGGCACGCTCGCCGGCGGCACAGGCAGCAGCCATGCACTGACACCATCGCTGGCGGCGCGATATCCCCAACCTACGCCACCTGATCTGTGCAGGTCCGCGGCGATAACCAAAAATCAGAAGCGAGCGAGTGACTAGGTTCGAGTTACGAAAAGCCCTTGGCTCTTCGTAACTCGCTTCTCGCCGTTTCGCGCCTACATCGGCACCTTGTCGAACCAGGGCGCCGCCTCTTCCAGCTGGGCCGCCAGCGCCAGCAGCTTGCCTTCATCGCCATGACCACCAACGAACTGGGACCCCAACGGCAGACCGGTGTTTCCTGACGAAGAGTCGCACCAGTGCAATGGCACCGACATGGCCGGCACCCCGGTGACATTGGCGAACTGGGTGTAAGGCATGTACTTGAAATTTTCCAGCGCCATCTGCTCGATCATGCCGGTCTTCATCAGCAGTTTTTCACCGCCCACCTTGAGCAGCATTTTCAGAGCGCTCTGCTGCCAACCCGGGGTGGCCATTTCCCCGATTCGTGCCGGGGGCATGGCCAGCGTCGGCGTCAGCCAGAAATCGTACTGCTCCAGGAAGGTATCCAGCGCGATCATGTACTGTTGCCAACGGGTCTGACACTTCACGTATTCATGGGCAGGCGTCGCCCGGCCAAAGGCGGCAATGGCCAGGGTATCCAGCTCGAACCCGTCATCACCGCAGCCGGTCAGTGCCTTCACTTCATCCACTTCGGCGGCGCACTGGCCAAACCAGACGGAGAGCCAGTCCATGCACATCTGTTTGGCATCCATTTGCGGTTCGGCCTCGACCACCTCATGGCCCAGGTCCCGTAGCAGGGCCACGGTTTTCTCTACCGCTTTGACTGCTTCTGCGTCCACCGGCGTCCCCAGGGGCGACGCCGTGGAATAACCGATCCGCAATGTGCCGGGTCGGGATGCAGCCGCCGCCTGATAGGACTGTTGCGGGGGCGCGATATGGAACAGGCTGCCGCGCTCATCGCCATGGGTCAGGTCCAGCAACAGGGCACTGTCGCGCACTGAACGGGTCAGCACATGGTTCACCGCTATGCCGTGCATGGCTTCGGTGAAGGTGGGCCCCCAGGGGGTACGCCCGCGGCCGGGCTTGAGTCCGAACAGGCCACAGCAGGCCGCCGGGATACGAATGCTGCCACCGCCGTCATTGGCACCGGCCACCGGCACGACACCCGCCGCCACCATGGCCGCAGACCCCCCGGAGGACCCCCCGGGGGTATGATCCAGATTCCAGGGGTTACGGGCCGGGCCATAGGAGTCCGGCTCGGTAATCCCCTTGGCGCCAAACTCGGGAGTGTTGGTCCGCCCGAACGGCACCAGCCCGGCGGCTTTCCAGCGCGCCACCAGGGTGGAATCCCGGTCCGCGCGGATGTCGTGCTTCTTACGCGCCTTATTGCCCTGATAGCAGGGTGCACCGGCCATTTCCTGGAACAGGTCTTTCACCAACATGGGCACCCCGGCCAGCGGACCTTGCAGCGGTGCGGCGGCCCGTTCCCGGGCCTGTTCATAGAGGGGAATAATCAGCGCATTCAGGGAAGGGTTCACCTGCTCCGCCCTGGCGATGGCCGTGTCCAGCAGCTCAGCGGCGCTCACCTCTCCCCTGGCCACCAGCTCCGCCAGCCCCATGGCATCAAATTGACGATATTCCTCAAAATTCATGCGTGTGCTCTCCCGGAAGCGTTCGATTTTTTTGCGACGGTCGCAAGGCGACAATTCACTTACTGTGGCATAGTCTGCCCTGCCAAGTGGGCCAAAGCTTGTGTGTTTACGTTGTAGGGGCAAAGCATGAAAGCGATCGGTTTCAACCAACCCAGAACCATTGATGATGTGCACGCGCTGGAGGATATCCAGCTGGATCTGCCATCTCCCGGCCCCCGGGACCTGCTGGTGTCGGTGCAGGCGGTGTCAGTGAATCCCATTGATACCAAACTGCGCCAGCGCCCGGTGGACCAGGGTGGCTATCGGGTACTGGGGTTTGATGCCGCAGGCGTGGTGGAAGCGGTGGGCGCCGAGGTCAAGAACTTTCAACGTGGTGACCGGGTCTGGTACGCCGGGGCCCTGCAGCGTCAGGGCAGCAATGCCCAGTACCAATGCGTGGACGAGCGGCTGGTGGCGAAGAAACCGGATAGCCTGGGCATGCAGGAAGCCGCGGCCCTGCCACTCACCGCCCTGACCGCCTGGGAAACCCTGGAAGACCAGCTCGGTTTTCGTCCCGGCGCCTGCGAGGGAAAAAGCCTGCTGGTGATCGGCGGCGCCGGTGGGGTGGGGTCCATCGCTATCCAGCTGGCCGCCCGCCATTTCGGCCTGACCGTGATTGCCACTGCCGGACGTGAGACCTCCAACAACTGGTGCCAGGCCATGGGGGCGGATCACATCGTCGATTACCGCAAGGATCTACTCCCACAACTGGAGCTGCTTGGCCACCCTCAGGTAGACGGCATTCTGGTCACACAGAGTCTGGATGACTACTGGCACACGGCCTGTCAGGCCGTGGCCCCCTTCGGCGGCATCTGCGCCATCGTCGATGCCCGTGCGCCCCTGGACCTGAACCCGCTGAAACCGAAAAGTGCCCGCTTCTGCTGGGAGTTCATGTTCACCCGCGCCATGTTCGCCGCCGAGATGCCTCGCCAGGGCCAGATACTCGACCAGCTTCGCACCCTGGTCGATGCCGGCACCATTCAAAGCACCGTCAGCGAAGGACTGGGGCCGATCAATGCCAACAATCTGAAGACCGCTCACCGCAAACTGGAAAGCGGGCAGACGATCGGCAAGCTGGTGTTGGCGGGGTGGGAAAATAATTAGCAGTTAACAGTTGCGCGTGAAAAGATGGGTTTGATCTGTAACGCAAGAGGCCGCGCCCATAGTTTGAGCGCGGCCTCTTGCGTTGAAAAAACAACCCACACAAATCGCGTCGCTGTTAACTATTCACTGTTAACTGTTAACTCCCAACCACTCCCCCATCATCCTTATCTTTGGTAATCACCACTGTTGCCTAGCGGGGCCGGGTGTCAGGGCCTCACCGATGGACAGGCGCTTCCCGCCGGCAAGGTTTCCAGCGTTGTCAGGCAAAGAATGGGCTGGCGGGACAGAGTGCGATCCAGCAGAGCCGGCCAGGCCTGGGGGTTGGCCATGGGGCGAGGCAGTTTATAACTGGGTAGAGCCTGCCAGACGCCCTCTTGCTGTTCCGCCAGCACAAACTGGAAGGGGTGCAGACCCGGTACGCCCAGGCGAATATCCGTGGCCAGCAACTGGTCCGGTCCGGCTTCCACATCCATAAAGCCCCGGGTAAACCAGGCCAGCTTGCGCCCCGCCGGGACCTGCATGGCCTGGGCGTAATCCTGCGGTGAACGGGGAAAGGTTTCCACCGTCAGGGCATCGCCGTTATCCAGCACGCCGGTGACGATCTCCAGCCGCTGCTGTTCGCCCAGCACCGTCACCCGCCACAGCAGGGTGGAGAAAGGCATGGGCTGCACCAGACGCGGCGCCTCACTCAAGCCCCGTTCCGCCAGCGCCGGCATCACCCGCTGCGTCATCCATTGCTGGGCCACCAGGCTCCAGCACAGATACAGGGAGGACAATGCCAGCCCCACCGCCAGGGCCGGCCTGGCGGGTGGGCGCCAAAGTGCCACAATGACACCAATCAACAGGGGGAGGGTATACAGCGGGTCAATAATGAAAATACTGCTGATTGCCACCGGATCCCCCAGCGGCCAAAACAGGCGGGTCCCGTAGGTGGTAAAGGCATCCAGTAACGGGTGCGTCAGCAGACACAAACCCGTGAAGGCCCACCAGCGCCACACACTTATCGCCGGGCGCCAGCGCTGCAGCCCCCAGGCCAGTAGCAGGGAGGCGGGCAGCAACACCAGCAGGGAATGACTGAAACCGCGATGCTCGGTGAAGTTGGCCACCGCATCGCCGTAATCGATCAGCACATCCAGGTCGGGCAAGGTGCCCAGCAGGGCGCCACCCAACAAGGCTGTGCGCCCCAGCGTGCGGCCCATGACCGCACCGCCCACCGAAGCACCCAGAACCACCTGTGACAAGGAATCCATCAAACCGCCTCTGGCAAAATCAGCATGCTAGCTGCGCCATCGCCAGCAGGCCGTCAAGGCTGCGGACCGATCAAACGCCCCACAAGCCTTTCAGGCTGTTCAGCACCTGCCCGGTGACACCTTTATCACCAAGAAAGCCCAGGATTTTCGGTGCAAACTGGCTGACCATCTCCGGGCTCATGCCCAGGGCACTGAACGCCTTGGTGACACCCTGCATGCTGGAAATATTGCCCAGCATGGATGACGCCAGACCGCCGCCTTCCCCGCCGCCAAGCAGAGAGCCCAGCCCCGGCACCTTGTTCAGCACACCGCTGAACTGGTCACCGGACAGGTTGCTTTGTGCCATGGCCAGCAAGGCTCCGGCACCGCCTGCGGCCTGCTGACCGGAAACCCCCAGCTCCGAGGAAAGGGAATCGACCAGTGCCCTGGCTTCACCGGATACCGCCATGCCGCCATTCACGCCGTCCAGCGTGGTGTTGGCTGAATCGCTGGCCTTGTTGATCCCTTCATTGGCAGTGTCGGATGCCTTGTTGATACCCGCATCGGCACTTTCGGAGGCCTTGTTCACCGCCGCATTGGCAGAGTCCGTCATCTTCTTCAGATCAAACGCCTGCACCGGTGAGCTCAGCACCAGACAGAAGGACACACCCAGGATCCCGACTCGCAACATCTTCATACCTTGCTCCTTAATCATTGATTGCACTTCCTGTTGTGGCCATAAACCTTACCGGCTCCGCATACCCGAAACCAACGGTTTATGGCCTCCTCATGACTCCGTCGACAAACATTTTCCAGCAGGTGCAGCAGGCACGAGACAAACGCCCTCAGTCTTCCGGCACGTTGTAGTGGAAGCGCGGCAAATGCCACTGATAACGAATGGCCAGCAGGCGCACCATAAAGCCCGCCGTTACCGTCACTGCCGTGGCCAGCCAGGCCGCCACCTGCCACTGCAGTAACAGCAGATACAGGCAGGCCGCGCCCAGCGAGACCACCGCATACAATTCTTTCTGAAAAACCAGTGGCACCCGGTTGCAGAGCAAATCGCGAATCACCCCGCCAAAGATACCGGTAATCAGCCCGGACAGAATCGCCACCGGCGCCGCCAGCCCCATATCCAGCGCCACCTTCACGCCGATCACCGTGAACACCATCAGCCCCATGGCATCCAGGATCAGAAACAGCATCCGCAAACGGCGCATCAACGGCGCCACCCAGGTGGTAATCAGCGCGGCCATGGCGGTCAGTGCCAGATACTCCGGATGCGCCACCCACACCAGCGGATAATGGCCGAGCAGCACATCGCGCATGGAGCCACCGCCCATGGCGGTGACACAGGCCACCATCACCACCCCGAACAGGTCCATGCGCAACCGCCCCGCCGCCAGGGCACCGGTCATGGCTTCGGCGGTGATGCCGATAAGATAGAGACTTAACAACATGCTCAGAGACTCCGACTATTCAGGCCATGATGCCTGAATCCAGGCCGCGGTGAATTCGACCTTGGTGGCTGACGTTACTCAGGGAAGCCCATGACTGCCGGGGAGTGGGTCGGCTCAGGCCTGGGGTGTCAGGCGGATAGATTGCTTGTCAATCACGATACGACGCTCCTTATAGAGCCCACCGATGGCCTGCTTGAAGGCGTTCTTGCTGCAGCGGAAAGTCGCAAAGATATCCTCCGGGCTGCTCTTGTCTCCCAGCGGCAGTTCGCCGCCAGCCTTTTCCAGAGCGGCCAGGATCTGCTCGCTGAGCCCTTCGCTTTTCAATGCCCCGGGAGGATTCAGTGACAGGCTGAGCTTGCCATCATCGCGCAGGCGCTGCACATAGCCGGTGACCCGTTGACCGGGCCGCAGGGGAGCACGCAGCTCCTGTTTGGCAATCATGCCCCAGCAGCGGTTATCCACCACCACCTTGTATCCCAGATCCGTGCCATGGGCTGCCACCAGGGACACTTCATCACCCTGCTGGTAGTCATCGCTGGTATCGTCAAGAAACCGGTCCAGCTGGGCGCTGGCCAGCAGACGGCCTTCGCGGTCGGTGGTCACCATTACCAGCACCCAGTCGCCTTCACGAATCGGTCCTTTCTGTTCCGCAAAGGGCAACAGCAGGTCCTTGGGCATGCCCCAGTCGAGGAAGGCCCCCACCTTGCTGGTAGAGACCACTTTCAGCGACGCCACCTGACCGTGCTGGACGCGAGGGGTACGCAGACTGGCCATGGGGCGGCCCTGGCCATCGCTGTACAGAGTGACCAGCACACTATCACCGGGGCCGAGATTCTGGTCTTCGACTTCCCGGGACGGCAACAGCACCTCGCCCAGCGAACCGCCGTCCAACAGCAACCCGTTATGGATCGGCTTGATGACTTCCAGGGAGTGGCGGGCGCCAAGTTTGGTGGATGCGGTCATGGTTCTAGCCTGTTTGGTTCAAGGGGGCAGGCTTGGCGCCTGAACGGAATAGAAACGAAGGTGGATTACGCCTGCGGCTAATCCACCCTACGATGTTACCCCAACCGCCTGTTGGAGCCATGCTTGCATGGCGAATGGGGTTGGCGGTGGCACGAAACCGGTATTATCTGGATAAGCCTGTCGAACGCTGAGATTCCTGATCGCCCGTTGGGCGATTTCCGCGCAAGCGCGGTTCGCGCCCTGGAAGGGCGCTCCTACAGCAGCCTTGTAGAAAGCACCGGGACCAGGGAACTTCCCATACCTTTCCCATCCAACCGAGCATAGCTTGTAGCTTGTAGCTTGTAGCTTGTAGCTTGTAGCTTGTAGCTTATAGCTCGCGCTCAGCGCCCTACCACATCAGATCATCGGGAATCGGGAAGTCCTTGTAGGGATCATCCTCGTCCACGGCATTTTTGCCACGCTCGTTGAGCAGTAGTACGGCATTCTCGTCGCGCTGGCGAATCTTCTCCGCCACCACGGTGGGCACCAGCTCATAGCCATCGCCCAGTGCCACAATGGCAATCTGACCCCGCTCCAGCTGGGCCTGCTGTTTGGCGGTAACCCAGGCCTTCTTGATCTTCTTGTCCTGCACGAACTGGTAGGCCACATCACCGTGCTGACGGTCCAGACGGCTTTGTTCAATCATCTGCTTGATCTGGGCGGCGATCTCTTTCTTCTCGCGCTCGGCCTTGCGGGCGGCTTCGCGCTGACGGTCCGCCTCGGCTTTTTCTTCCCGCTGGCGACGGGCCCGTTCCGCCGGGTCTTCCAGTTCAATCTCGCCACGCTTGGCCTGGTTGGCCTCCTGGCGCTTCTGCTGCTTGGCACGGCGGGCCTTCTTCTGGTCCGCCAGACCGGCTTTCATCAATTGTTCTTGCAGGGAGTTGGCCATGTTGCGCTCCAAACTCAACGACGATTCTGGGTTAACGGGGAGGCCGGCGCCGCCCCCAGCAGGGGCTGGGCCCGATGGAACCGGGTATCGTAACCGGGCTGCCACGGGAATACGCCCTTGGGGTCGGGCCAGACCATCTGCAGGGCCGGATACGGGGCCGGCAGGCTCTGGTAAAACCAGTTGGCGAAGCCCAGGTATTCCTTGTAATGCGGAAAGGCCACCGGCAGGAACATGACCTCCAGACCATCGGCGATATCGTTATACAACCGGTAGGGCTGGTAGGGCTTGTTAAGACCACGAATGCGCACTGCAGCGCTGTCCAGCAGGCGGCTGGCCAGGGAATCCTTGAGCCCCAGCACGATCAGTTCCGGGTGATTCAGGTTGAGGAAATGTCCCACGCTGAAGGTGTACCCGGGCTGCCCGTCACCGCCAGGCACCGCAAAGTGGTGCCATCCCTTACGCTGGATATCCGCCAGCAGGTCCTTGTCTTGTGCATCTTCCGGAGCCGGATAGCGGAACTTTCCGGGCATTTCATCTAGAAACATAGGTAACTGTCAGCAGGCGCCGGGGCGAACCTGCCTGGCCCCGGCCAATAAATCGTAATTGTTGTGGGCATGGTACCAGAATCCCTGTGGACTTGGTGACACCCTTGCAGACCTGCAATACTGACTTTTCACCCACAAGCAGGAGTTTCCATGAAACGTATCAGTCTGCTGGCTGCCGGCCTGTTGGCCGCGCCCCTGGCCTGGTCGGCACCGGGCATTGCCGTCTACGCCGGGGGTTACAGCTGGGACACCGAGTTTGAAGGCACGGTGGCGTCCGGTGGCGAAGATATCGATATGCAGGACGACCTGGGCTTTGAGGAAGCCAACCAGCAAGTGCTCTATCTGGGCGTGGAGCATGCCGTGCCGCTGATTCCCAATGTGCGGGTGCGCAGCCTGGATCTCTCTGATGATGCCAGTAACCGCCTGCAACGGACCTTTGTGTTCAATGGCCAGCTGTTTGTGGCCAACACCAAGGTGGAAACCGACATTGATCTGGATATCCTCGACGGCACCCTCTACTACACGCCGCTGGATAATGCCCTGAAAGTGAATCTGGGGCTGACCGTCCGCAAGATCGAGGGCAGCATCAGCCTGGACAGCCTGCTGGCCAGTTCCACCAAGAATTTCGACGAAACCCTGCCCATGCTGCATGCCTCCGGCCGGCTCAACCTGCCGGTGCCCGGCGTCTATGTGGGCGGCGAGATCGATACCATCAGCTACGATGGCAACACCTTACGGGATCTGACCGCTCGCATCGGCTGGCGTTCGGATTTCCTGCTGGGCGTGGAGCTGGGTTACAAGCACATGGATCTGGAGCTGGATGATGTCAGCGATCTGGACGCGGATCTGGACATGGGCGGCCCCTATCTGGCGGCCTCACTGAGCTTCTAGGCACAGACCGGACTGGCATTGCCCCTCTCGCCCCATGAAAGAGGGAGCAATGCCTTTCGCGGCGCGTTACTCGCTACTGGCGCGTTCCCCCGACAGGGCCCTGTTACCCCTTTCCTGCTCTGCCATCTGCACCAGACGCGCATCCTTTTGCGCCCACAGATCACTGACCCACTGTTGCATTTCCGCCCGGAAGACCGGATCTTCCTGGTAATCACTGCGCCACAGGGCCGGGTCCAGGGCCCGGGTCTGCACATCGATCACCACCCGCGACACCCGACCGCAAAGCAGGTCCCAGAACCCTGGTGGAGTTCCCTCCGGGTAAAGAATCGTCACATCCAGCAGGGCATCCAGATTGTCGCCCAGAGCGGCCAGCACAAACGCTACTCCGCCGGCCTTGGGCTTGAGGAGATGCCGGTAAGGGGATTGCTGATCGCGATGTTTTTCAGGTGTAAAGCGGGTGCCCTCCAGGAAGTTCACCACCGTCACCGGTATCCCCTGGAATTTCTCACAGGCCTGCCGGGTAATCTCCAGATCCTTGCCCTTCAGGTGCGGATTCTTGTCCAGAAACGCCTTGCTGTAACGCTTCATGAAAGGGTAATCCAGCGCCCAGAACGCGAGCCCCAGAAACGGCACCCAGATCAGTTCCTTCTTGAGAAAAAATTTGAAATAAGGGGTCTTGCGATTGAACGCCTGCACCAGGGCAGGAATATCCACCCAGGACTGATGGTTGCTGACCACCAGATAGGAGGTATCACTGCGCAAGTCCTCCACCCCGCGAATATCCCACTGGGTAGGCGTCATCAGCGCAAAGATGCCCTTGCAGATCTCGGCCCAGGTTTCAGCGATACCCATAACCACAGAGGAGCAGATCTGGCGGGCTCGCGCGCCCGGTAGAATCACCTTGAGCAACGCCACCAGCATCATGGGGCCAATCAGCACCAGCGTATTCAGCAGTAACAATATTGCGGTGATAACGCCTGTTATCGTGGCACCCATGCACACACTCCTGTTCTTTTTACTCCGTCAGCAAGGTTATTAAACCCGCTTCTCACAATCACGCAAGTGTGTCGGACAAGGGGCAGGCATCTTCGCGATGCAAGCATCGCTTCCCACAGCGCACCCTTACGGTATGGGAATCATCTTTCACATGACGAACCTGGCTTCTGTATGAGCCGTGACAAAGCAAAAAAAAAACGGCACGCTGAGGCGTGCCGTTTTTTTATTACTCAGTGATGAGGTGAGACTATTCGCCTTTACGCTCCACCGCCATCTGGTCCACATTCTGGAAACCACGCGGCAGCTTGGCACCGCGGCGGCCCCGCTCCCCGTAATAGTGCTCCAGGTCGCTGGCCTTCAAGGTCAGGTGGCGTTTGCCGGCATGGATGGTAAGGGCATCCTGCGGCCCCAATACCTGCATGTCCTGCACGAACTCCACCCGGTCGGCCACCCGGGCAGCAGGGATGGACATCATCTTGTTGCCCTTGCCCCGTGCCATCTCCGGTAGTTCCTTCACCGGGAACACCAACAGACGGCCTTCGTTGGAAACCAGCGCAATCAGATCGTCCTCGGTGGACGCAATCGGCTTCGGCGGCAGCACCCTGGCGCCCTTGGGCACCGACAGCACCGTCTTGCCTGCCTTCTTGTTGGCCAGCAGATCCCCGTAGCGCACCACGAAGCCGTAACCGGCATCGGTACTCATCAGGTAGGCATCCTTTTCCTTGCCCATCACCGCCGCCATAAAGCTGGCCCCGGAGGGTGGGTTGACGCGGCCGGACAGGGGCTCGCCCTGGCCACGGGCACTGGGCAGGGTATGGGCCGGCAGGGAGTAACTGCGGCCGGTGCTGTCGATGAAGCACACGGGCTGGTTGGATTTACCCTGGGCCGAAGCCTTGTACTTGTCACCGGCCTTGTAGCTGAGGCCGACCACGTCCACATCATGCCCTTTGGCAGAACGCACCCAACCTTTCTCGGACAACACCACGGTCACCGGATCGGCGCTGACCAGATCGGTTTCATCCAGCGCCGTTGCCGCATCACGCTCTACCAGCGGAGAGCGACGGTCGTCACCATACTTGTCCGCATCTTCCTGCAGTTCCTTGGCCACCAACTTTTTCATCTTGGCGGTGGACCCCAGTGTTTCTTCCAACTTTTCCCGTTCTTCGTTGAGCTCATCCTGCTCACCACGGATCTTCATTTCCTCGAGCTTGGCCAAGTTGCGCAGCTTCAGTTCGAGGATGGCTTCCGCCTGGCGATCAGAAATACCGAAACGCTCCATCAGCACCGGCTTCGGTGCGTCTTCGGTACGAATAATATGGATCACCTCATCGATATTGAGGTAAGCGACCAAATAACCTTCCAGCAGGTGCAAGCGCTCCAACACCTTGTCGAGACGATGCTGCAGACGCCGGCGCACAGTGACCATGCGGAATTGCAACCACTCGTTGAGAATCATATCCAGGCTTTTTACCTGCGGCCGGCCATCGATGCCGATCATGTTCAGGTTCACCCGGTAGTTCTTTTCCAGATCCGTAGTGGCAAACAGGTGACTCATCAACTGCGGAATATCCACCCGGTTGGAACGCGGTGTGATCACCAGGCGGGTGGGGTTCTCATGATCCGACTCATCACGCAGATCGCTGACCATGGGCAGCTTTTTCTTCTGCATCTGGTCGGCGATCTGTTCCAGCACCTTGGCGCCGGACACCTGGTAGGGCAAGGCAGTGATGACGATGTCCCCTTCCTCGCGCTCATACACGGCACGCTGCTTGAGTGAACCCTTGCCTTCCGCATACATGCGGATGATGTCGTTCTGGGAAGTAATCACCTCACCCTCGGTGGGGAAATCCGGCCCCTGGATGTACTGCATCAGATCATCCAGAGAGGCACCCGGGTCCTTGAGTAGATGGATACAGGCATTGGCCACTTCACGCAGGTTGTGCGGTGGAATATCCGTGCTCATGCCCACCGCAATACCTGTGGTGCCGTTCAGCAACACATTGGGCAGACGGGCCGGCAACAGCTTGGGCTCGTCCATGGTGCCGTCGAAGTTGGGCACCCATTCCACCGTGCCCTGGCCCAATTCGGAAAGCAGCACTTCCGCATAGGGGGCCAGTTTGGATTCGGTGTAACGCATGGCAGCGAACGATTTCGGGTCGTCCGCGCTACCCCAGTTCCCCTGGCCATCCACCAGCGGATAGCGGTAGCTGAACGGCTGCGCCATCAGCACCATGGCCTCGTAACAGGCGGAATCACCATGGGGATGATACTTACCCAGTACATCGCCCACGGTACGGGCGGACTTCTTGTACTTTGCGGTGGCCTTCAATCCGAGCTCACTCATGGCGTAAACAATACGCCGCTGCACAGGCTTGAGGCCGTCACCGATATTGGGCAGCGCCCGGTCAAGAATCACGTACATGGAATAATCCAGGTACGCTTTTTCGGTGTAATCCCTTAAGGGAAAACGTTCAAATTCATCAGCCATTTTTCAGCTCTTTTTTATTTACCACAGAGGACACAGAGGTCACTGAGGAAAAACATTCAAATTACAAAGCGTTTGATACCGTGAACAAGCTTGGGGACATTGAAATTAATCAACAGTCCTCTCCTGATCTTTGCCAGTCGCATATAGGTGATCACCTGAGCACCATGGAGATCAGAAAGCGCTTTTACGCTTTTCAGCTCCACCAGCACCTGACCTGCCACAATCAGGTCTACGCGGTAATCACATTCCAGCTTGCAGCCCTTGTAATAAACAGGAATAGCAACCTGGGAGACTGTAGTCAGTCCTGCCTGATTCAGCTCATGCAGCAAACATCGCTCATAAACTGATTCCATAAAACCAGGCCCCATATGCCGGTGCACTTCGATAGCACAGCCAATAATGGTTCCTGTCAGCTCATCGTTTTCCAGCATGGCTTCCTTTCCAATGCTGCTTCGATTTACCACAAAGAGATCAGAGCGCACGAAGAGATTTATCTTTTCATCTCTGTGAACTCTGTGCCCTCTGTGGTGAAAAATCAGATCTCAGCCAGATTCCCTTTCTCTTCCAGCCAGATTTTGCGATCGGAGGCGCGCTTCTTGCTCAGCAACATATCCATCAGCTGGTGGGTGTCGTCGCCGCCGGTCACTTCCAGACGTACCAGCCGGCGGGTGTCCCGGGCCATGGTGGTTTCGCGCAGTTGTAGCGGGTTCATCTCGCCCAGGCCCTTGAAGCGGGTGACATTGACCTTGCCGCGTTTCTTCTCGGCCTTGATGCGGTCCAGCACCCCTTCGCGCTCTTCCTTGTCCAGGGCGTAGTACACGTCCTTTCCCACATCGATGCGGTACAGCGGAGGCATGGCCACGAACACATGACCGTTCTTCACCAGCGCCGGGAAATGGCGCAGGAACAGGGCGCAGATCAGGGTGGCGATGTGCAGACCGTCAGAATCCGCATCGGCGAGGATACACACCTTGCCGTAACGCAGGCCGCCCAGATCATCACTGCCCGGCTCGATACCCAGTGCCACAGCGATATCGTGAATTTCCTGACTGCCCAGCACCTCGGCGGAATCCACTTCCCAGGTGTTCATGATCTTGCCGCGCAGGGGCATGATGGCCTGGTAGACCCGGTCCCGGGCCTGCTTGGCAGAGCCTCCCGCCGAGTCCCCTTCCACCAGAAAGATTTCACTCTGGGAAGGGTCGTCGCTGGTGCAGTCAGCCAGCTTGCCGGGCAATGCCGGGCCACTGGTGACTTTCTTGCGAGTGACTTTCTTGGCAGCGCGCAGTCGCTTCTGGGCATTGTTGATGCACAGGTCCGCCAGCTTCTCGGCCTCATCGGTGTGCTGGTTCAACCACAGGGAAAACGCATCCTTGACCACGCCGGAGACAAACGCGGCGGTCTGCCGGGAACTGAGACGCTCCTTGGTCTGGCCAGCGAACTGCGGGTCCTGCATCTTGACACTGAGCACATAGGCAACCCGGTCCCAGATATCTTCCGGGGTCAGTTTGACACCACGGGGCAGCAGGTTGCGGAACTCACAGAACTCGCGCATGGCTTCCAGCAAGCCAGAGCGCAGCCCATTCACGTGAGTCCCCCCCTGGGGAGTGGGAATCAAGTTAACGTAGGATTCCTGCACCAGCTCGCCACCTTCCGGTAGCCACATCACCGCCCAGTCCACCGCTTCGGTTTCTGCGCTCATGGCGCCATTGAAGGGTTCATCCGGTACCCGCTCCCAGCCCCGGCCGGATTCCAGCAGGTATTCGATCAGGCCATCGGCGAACTGCCAGCTGTCGGTTTCGCCGCTGACCTGGTTGTCCAGGGTGACCAGCAGGCCCGGGCACAACACCGCCTTGGCGCGCAGCAGATGCTTGAGCCTGGACACGGAAATCTTCGGGGAATCGAAGTATTTGGCATCGGGCCAGAAACGCAGAATCGTGCCGGTGTTGCGCTTACCGACGGTGTCGACCACTTCCAGGTCGCTGCGTTTTTCGCCATCACCGAATTCCATGCGGTGCAGCTGGCCATCCCGTTTCACCAGGATCTCCAGCTTGGTGGACAGGGCATTCACGACCGAGACGCCCACCCCGTGCAGACCACCGCTGAACTGGTAGTTGTTGTTGGAGAACTTGCCGCCGGAATGCAACGTGGACAGGATCACTTCCACACCAGGCTTTTTCTGCACCGGGTGCATGTCCACCGGCATGCCGCGACCATCATCTTCCACTTCCACCCCGCCATCCTTCAGCAGCGTGACCTTGATGGATTTGGCATGGCCGGCCAGGGCTTCATCCACGGAGTTGTCGATGACTTCCTGGGCCAGGTGATTGGGGCGGGAGGTATCGGTGTACATCCCCGGGCGCTTGCGCACCGGGTCGAGGCCCGACAACACTTCAATATTTTCGGACGTATACGTATTGGCCATAGATTTTCCAGAAGCGCCAGACGCATGACGCCAGACGCTGAACGCTTGGCAAGATCAAGCGTCTGGCGTCTGGCCTCGGGCATCAGGCGTGTATTTCAATACCACAAAACCGCAGTATCAGCGGAATGAAGGCGTCAAAGTTATCAAAGCCGTGGCTGCCACCCAAGCCGCAATAGCGGTGACAGTCCCCGTAATAGTCCCAGCCGTCTTCCCAATCGAGGGTTTCATCGCCGGTCTGGGTGAGCAGAAGCAGGTTTTCCGGCTGGCTGATGGCCGGCACTTCATAGCGCTTCAGCTCGTCCAGCCAGGCCGGATTGAATTCCCAGGCCTCGCCGGTGTGATAGTTATGCTGGATACCTGTGTATTTGTCCAGTAGTCGCCATGGTCGAACGGCAGGATTTACGATTACCGCCTGCAAATCATGGTGCTCGGCCAGCCAGGTGGCATAGAACCCTCCCAGGGACGAACCCAGCAGCGCCACCGGACCCGCTCCGGCAATCACCGCATCCAGCTCCGCCATGGCTGCCTTGGGCTCCACCGGCAGCGCCGGCACATGCAACCGCTCCGGACAACCGGCGCGCTCGAACACCTCTCGCAACAGGGTCGCCTTGTGGGACGCCGGGGAGCTGTTGAAGCCGTGGATATAGATGAGAGAGGTTTCGGGAACCGACATGAGAAGAGCCAATTGATAATTGAGAATGGATAATTGATAACGAAAGAGCCTCTCAGGCCCCGGACAAGTTGTCCATTATCAATTGAGGATTCACGGTTTTAGCTATCAATTATCCATTCTCAATTATCAATTAATCAGTATCCCTTGACGCTGAAGTCCACCTCAAAGGTAATCCCCTCCACCCGACTGACAGCGGTGTCGATGCGGCCATCCGGATACAGGTCCAGCCAGCGGTAACCGGGATTGCTCTCGTCCACGGCGAAGTCTTCGCTTTTCGGTTTGAACTGCACACAGGTACTGGGCACGGCCAGCAGGCGGACGCCATTGCGCTGGTCATCGTATTCCTGGTGCACGTGACCCCAGATAATGGCGCGCACACGGGGGTGGCGGTCTATGACGGCAAAAAACTGCTCGGCGCTGCCCACCACCTGAGTGTCCAGCCAGGCGCAGTCCATGGGCACCGGATGGTGATGCAGGCAGACCATCAGGTGTTCACCACGGGCGTTGGCCAGGGCCTCATCGAGAAATTTCAGGTCTTCGTCAAACAGGTCACCGGGGACTTCGCCAGGAATGGTGGAGTCGAGCATGACAATGGTCCAGTTGCCGATCTCCAGCACACAGGGACTCATACGCTCGCGGTCACAATCCAGGGCCTGCAGCATGGGGGCCGGTTTGTCGTGGTTGCCTTCCAACCAGTAAACCGGCGCGCTGAACGATGACAGGGCCTGACCGAGTCGCTGGTAGGATTCAAAGGAGGCATCCTGGGAGAGATCCCCGGTGGCCAGGATCAGGTCCGGGCTGGGCTGCTCGCGACGGATCAGTTCCAGCACTTTTTCCAGACTGAACTGGGTATTCAGACCCAACAGCTTGCCTTGCGTATCGGCAAACAGATGGCAGTCCGATAACTGCACCACTCGAAGGGGCTGCAACTGCTGCGTCAAGATCCCCGCTCCCGTCCTCGATTTATTATTCCCGTTTGGGGGGCCAAACACCGCCTCCCGAGCATTCCCTCAATACTCTTCAATCACTTATAACCAAGATGATGGCACTTTTCTAGGAAAGACGTTCCAGATCAGGAAGTGGTTAGCAATTCTTTACAGCCGCATGCATTCCGGCAGCATTCAGGAATTCCCGGTCACTCGCTGGCGCCAGTCCTGACCGCCATCGCGCCCATGATCATGGACATGACGTAGCCACTCGGCCAGAAAGCGGTTCCATTGCACTTTTTCATCACGCTGGTGCATATGGCGGTTGGGGTAGGCGTAGCGGGCATTCACCCGCCGGAAGGGGCGCGCCTCGGTGACTTCCGCCAGCCGGGCATCGTGATAAAGCCGCACCGTCAGCCGCGATGCCGGCAGCACATCCAGTAACTCCTGATCCTCCAGGCGCACGGTGGTGGTGTAGGGGGAGCGCTCCAGCACTCGCATCTGCAAAGTGTGGGTGTGGTGGCTGTGGCCCAGCTCCACATTCATGCTGTCGCGCTCTCCCATGGCATTCATCAGCGGCAACATGCGGGCATAGTTTTCCTCGCACTGACTCATCAGCGCGCGGAAATCCAGCCGGTAGCGGTCGCGTCGCTTCATGCGCTTTCCCAGGCCGCATCCAGCCGGTCGCGGTGCAACAGCAACCACTGCAAGGCAATCAGGGATGCCGCGTTATCCACCAGGCCGGATTCCAGCAAGGAGGGGATTTCGGCCACCGGCACGGTCACCGCACGAATATCTTCCCCCTCGTCCGGGCAACCAAAGATGCCGCCTGCATCAGCAAGATCCGCATGCCCCACAAACACCTGCAGACGTTCGTTGGTGCCACCCGGGCTGGGCATGTAGGCGGCAATGGACTCCATTTCACCCAGGGTAATACCGGCTTCCTCCACGGCTTCGCGGCGGATCAGGTCGGCGGCGCTTTCCCCGTCCTTGTCGGCGATGCCGGCGATCAACTCCAGACACCAGGGAGACTGCCGCCACTCCAGTGCCCCCACCCGGAACTGCTCCACCAGCAGGATTTCACCCCGACGGGGGTCATAGGGCAGCACCGCCGACGCCCGGGGACGCACGAACAATTCCCGGCGCACCGGCTTGCCCCAGCCACCGTTATATTGCTTGTGGCGCAGGGTCAGGGTGTCGACCCGGAAGAAGCCCTGGAACGGGGTATCGCGCTCCAGGATTTCCACGTCATCGGGGCCAAACGGCGGCGTCAAATCACTCATTGGCTTCATGGTAAAGGGCACTGCCCTTTTCACGGAATTCCCGGGATTTTTCTTCCATCCCCGCTTCTGCCTGCGCGACCTGGGCACGGCCATCGCCATAGGTATCGCGCACTTCCTGGCTGATCTTCATGGAGCAGAACTTGGGCCCGCACATGGAGCAGAAATGCGCCACCTTGTGAGCCTGCTTGGGCAGGGTCTCGTCGTGGAACTGGCGCGCCCGGTCCGGGTCCAGCCCCAGATTGAACTGGTCTTCCCAGCGGAACTCGAAACGGGCCTTGGACAAGGCATTGTCACGCAACTGGGCGCCAGGATGCCCCTTGGCCAGGTCCGCCGCATGGGCAGCAATCTTGTAGGCAATGATGCCCTCTTTCACATCTTCCCGGTTGGGCAGCCCCAGATGCTCTTTGGGCGTCACATAGCAGAGCATGGCCGTGCCATACCAGCCGATCATGGCGGCGCCAATGGCGCTGGAGATATGGTCGTAGCCAGGGGAGATATCAATCGTCAGCGGGCCCAGGGTATAGAACGGCGCTTCGCCACAGTGCTTCAGCTGCTCGTCCATATTGGCCTTGATCATGTGCATGGGCACGTGACCGGGGCCCTCGATCATCACCTGCACATCGTGCTGCCAGGCAATCTTGGTCAGCTCACCCAGAGTACGCAGCTCGCTGAACTGGGCCTCGTCGTTGGCATCGGCAATGGAACCGGGGCGCAGGCCATCGCCGAGACTGAAGGTCACGTCGTAGGCCTTCATGATCTCGCAGATCTCTTCGAAATGGGTATAGAGGAAGCTTTCCTCATGGTGCGCCAGGCACCACTTGGCCATGATCGAACCACCGCGGGACACAATGCCGGTAACCCGGTTGGCGGTCATCGGCACATAGCGCAGCAGCACGCCGGCGTGGATGGTGAAGTAACTCACCCCCTGCTCGGCCTGCTCGATCAGGGTGTCGCGGAAGATTTCCCAGGTCAGGTCTTCGGCCACGCCGTTGACCTTTTCCAGCGCCTGGTAGATGGGCACGGTGCCGATGGGCACCGGCGAGTTACGCAGAATCCACTCGCGGGTTTCGTGAATATTGTCACCGGTGGACAGGTCCATCACCGTGTCACCGCCCCAGCGGGTGGCCCAGGTCATCTTGGAGACTTCTTCCTCAATGGAAGAGGTCACCGCCGAGTTGCCGATGTTGGCGTTGATCTTGGTGAGGAAGTTGCGGCCGATGATCATCGGCTCGATTTCCGGGTGGTTGATGTTGACGGGGATCACCGCCCGGCCCCGAGCCACTTCATCACGGACGAACTCCGGGGTAATTTCCGCCGGAATCGCCGCGCCGAAGCTCTGCCCCGGATGCTGGTTCACCGGCAGGCCCGCTTCGCGATGCTCACGCAGCCGCTGATTTTCGCGGATGGCGATATATTCCATCTCGGGAGTGATGATGCCCTGGCGCGCGTAGTGCATCTGGCTGACATTCTTGCCGGCGCGGGCGCGGCGAGGAATGCGCGTGTGCTCAAAACGCAGGCCGGCCTTGGCCACGTCGTTGGCCCGCTTGCGGCCATACTCGCTGGTCAACCCGGCCAGCTGCTCGGTATCATCCCGCTCATCAATCCAGGCAGCCCGAATAGGATTCAGCCCTTTACGGATGTCGATTTGAGTATCCGGGTCGGTATAGGGACCAGAGGTATCATAAACCGACAGCGGTGGGTTATCCTCGAACTTTCCGTCCGCCAATGGGGTCGGATGCTGTTGGATTTCTCGCATGGGGACACGAATGTCCGGGCGCGATCCCGTGACATAGATCTTTCGTGAACCCGCGATAGGCTGGCAGGATTCGTCAATGGCGTTGGCGATGGGGCGCTGATCGTCTGGCACGTCGGCCTCCAGAAGCAAATAAGAGAAATTCAGGAATGGCGGACACTATACGCCAGCGCCCAACAGCCGAACAACCGCGGAACTGGCCCAAACAGGCGGTGTTAATTTTCT
Source organism: Alcanivorax sp. DSM 26293 (assembly GCF_900107995.1). Classification (GTDB taxonomy): domain Bacteria; phylum Pseudomonadota; class Gammaproteobacteria; order Pseudomonadales; family Alcanivoracaceae; genus Alcanivorax. Next base: position 162,708 of record NZ_FNUM01000007.1, read on the forward strand.
GTACTTGCCAGTACCATAATGATTAACCAGACACACAAAAAGAGTGCACCAGAATGAAGCGTAGCCCGGCAACGCCCCTAGTTCTTCTTCTTACCTCACTGGCCAGTGCCGTTCAGGCCGCTGACCTTACTGAAGTCGCCAACGCAGCCTGGAGCTACGACGGCACCTGGCGCGCCGCCCGCCAGACCTGGGAAGCGGATCAGGAAACGCTGGTACAGGGGCGGGCCGCGCTGCTGCCGACCATCGATGCCAGCCACCGCCATTCGGAAATCAACCAAACCTACGAATCGACGGGTGACCTGGAGATAGACGGTAGATCTCGTTCCACCTCGGTGACGCTAACGCAACCGCTGTTCCGCCTGGATGCCTTCTACGGCTACAAGGAAGCCAAGTCGCTGACCTCCGTAGCCCAGGCCGAGTTCTACCAGTCCCGCCAGGATTTCGTGCTGCGCGTGGCGCAGGGCTACTTCGGCGTGCTGCGCGCCTGGGACACCCTGGTGTCCGCCCAGGCCGAGGAGAAGGCGATCAGCCGGCAGCTGGAACAATCCCAGGAACGTTTCGACGTGGGCCTGGTGGCCAGCACCGATGTGGAAGAAGCGCGCGCCGCCTACGACCTGGCCCGGGTGAACCTGATCGTCGCCGAGCAGGAATTCGATATCGCCCGCGACCAGTTAGAAACACTCACTGGTCGTAAATGGGAGACGCTGGCGGAGTTGCGCGACAATCTGCCGATGGAGGGGCCGCAACCGTCAAAAATGAATGCCTGGATCGATAAGGCCGCGTACCAGAATCCGCAGATTCTCGCCGCCCGCTACAGCGCCAAAGCAGCGGGTTTTACGGCCGACCGACAACTGGGGGCCATGCTTCCAAAGGTTCAATTGTTCGCTGAGTATCAGCACAACCACAATACCGATCCAAGCGTCTCGGGAGGCGATCCCGGCAATCAACTCACGCAATTCTACTCGACGCAACCGGACACTAATTCAAAGACTATCGGCATTGAAGTAACCGTGCCGCTGTTCCGCGGTGGCGGCCTCAACAGCCAGCGCAAGCAGGCGGCCCTGCTCGCCGACGCCGCCGGCCAGCGGTACCAGCAGACGATTCGCGACATCAGCCAGCAGGCGCGCACGTTCTACCGCACCGTGGAAGCCGACGCCCTGCGCGTGGAAGCCCGCCGCCAGGCGATCCGCTCCACCCGTTCCGCCCTGGAAGCCACCCAGTCCGGCTACGAAGTGGGCACCCGTAACGTGGTCGACGTGCTCAACGCCCAACAGGCGCTGTACGCCGCCGAGCGCGACTATGCCAACGCCCGTTACGACTACATCATCAACTCCCTGACCCTGAAATCCACCACCGGCGACCTGCAGCAGGGCGACCTGGCGGCCATCAACCAGTGGCTGTCAGAGACCGACACCCTGAACATCTACCAGCCGGATCTGGAAGGCCGCAGCGACGCCCTGGTACCGGACGCGCGATACTGAAAGAGCAATTAATAGTTAATAATGAATAATTAATAACGACGCGCTTACAGCGCATGCCCTGCTGAAAGCAAAGAGGCCGCGCCCAACTCTGGGCGCGGCCTCTTTGCTTTCAGGATAAAAAAACGTTGTCTCACGAAACTATTAATTATTCATTATTAACTATTAATTTCCCGACCAACCCCAGCCCTTTCTCCAGTGCCCCACGATTGGCTTCGACAACCGCCGCCGCTGCCTGCCCCTGATGCTGGCGTTGCGCCGGGTTACGGAACAGGCCCTGCAGGGTAATGGCCAGGGCATCCGCATCCTCTACCAGGGTCAGGGCGCCAGCGTCATCCAGCAGCCCCGAGATGGCGGTGAAGTTGTGCAGGTGCGGGCCAGTCACAACCGGCTTTCCCCAGCCTGCGGGTTCCAGCAAATTGTGCCCCCCCACCGGCACCAGGGAACCGCCCACAAAGGCCACGTCCGCCACCCCAAACAGCATCAACAGCTCCCCCATGGTATCAGCCAGGTACACCTGGGTGTCCGCGGTGACGGTGTCCTGTTTGCTTCGCCGGGCCAGCCCCAACCCTTGCTGACGGATCAACTGGGCGACGCCGTCGAAACGCTCCGGGTGCCGGGGCACCAGCACCAGCAAGGTCTGCGGTGCCGTTTCCAGCAACGCCTTGTGCGCTGCCAGCACCGGCTCGTCTTCACCGGGATGGGTACTGGCGGCGATCCACACCGGACGCTCGCCAATAGCGGCACGTAAATCCCCTGCCGCCTGACGCACAGCATCATCCAAACTCATGTCGAATTTCACGCTGCCGATGGCATGGACCCGTTCCGGCCAGGCACCCAGAGCCACATAGCGTTTCGCCTCCACCGGGGTCTGCACCGCCAGGGCATCGAAGCGCGCCATCATGGGCCGCACCAGACGGGGAAACTTGCGGTAGCCCCGGTAGCTTTTCTCCGACAGCCGCCCGTTCATCAGCATCAGTTTGGCTCCGTGACGCTTCACCGCCGCACACAGGTTGGGCCACAACTCGGTTTCCAGCACGATCACCGTTTTCGGATCAAAAGCGCGCAGAAAACGGTTCAATGCCGTGGGCAGCTCCCAGGGGCAATACACATGGGTCACCCGGTCACCGAACAGGGCTTTCACCCGCTCCGAACCGGTGGGCGTGGTGGTAGTCACCAGCAGCGGCGTATCCGGGTAATCCGCCAGCAACCGCTCGATCATCGGCACCGCCGCCAGGGTTTCCCCCACCGACACCGCATGAACCCAGAGACTGTTTTTCAGGGTACCGGGCCGGTATCCCCAGGCCATGCGCTCCTTCCAGCGCTGACGATAGGCCGGCGCCTGCCGCCCGCGCAGCCACAGCCGCAGGAACAGAAAGGGAAGCAGCAGATACCAGAGGGCGGAATAAAAAATACGCATAGGGCTTCTTGTGTCGGACGTCGGACGTCGGACGTCTGACGCCCGACCTGTCTATGCTAGCATAGCGGCAACTTTCTCCGATGGTGAGCCATGAGCAACTCCCCTCTGAAACCCGACATCCTGATCTTCGGCGGCGGTATTGCCGGCCTGTGGTTGATCAACCGACTCAACGCGGCCGGTTACCAGTGCCTGCTGCTGGAAACCGCCACCCTGGGCGGTGACCAGACCCTGGCCAGCCAGGGCATTATTCACGGTGGCCTCAAGTATGCCCTGGGCGGCAATCTGTCCAGTGAATCGGAATCCATTGCCGCCATGCCGGACCGTTGGCGTGCGGCCATGGCCGGCAACGATCCGGTGGACCTGCGCCAGCTGCAGGTACTCAGCGACACCCAGCACATGTGGTCCAGTGGCTCAGTGGCCTCGCGCATGACCAACTTCTTCGCCAGCAAGATGCTGCGCGGGCGCATCGAAAAGCTGAAGCGGGACCATTTCCCCTCCGCGTTGGCTGACAAGGCCTTCAAGGGCAATGTCTACAAGCTGGATGATCTGGTCATCAACACTGAATCACTGATCGACACCCTGGCCGCGCCGGTACGTGAACGCCTGCTGGCCTTCGACAGGGAACGCGATTCTCTGGAATGGGGAGAGCAAGGATTGAAGGCGGTGACCGTCAATGGCCAGCGTATCGAGCCGACGTTGACCATCCTGTCCGCCGGCAATGGCAACCCGGCACTGCTGGACGGCGCCCACCAGGCCCGCCTGCTGCCAGAGGAACACAGCCAGCTGCGGCCACTGAAAATGCTGCTGGTGAAACACGATCTGGGCCACCGCCTCTATGCTCACTGTGTTGGCACCAGCAACAAACCGGTACTCACCGTCACCACCCACGACTGCCCGGACGGCAAGGTGGTCTGGTATCTGGGCGGCGACCTGGCGGAACGGGGCGTGGAACGCAGCGATGAGGAACAACTGGCCGCTGGCCGCGACGAACTGAAACACCTGTTCCCCTGGCTCGATTTCAGTCAGGCCCAGTTCGCCGTTCTCAACGTAACCCGGGCCGAACCGAAACAACAGGCCCTGGTAAAACCGGATAACGCCTACGCCCACCGCGATCACAACCTGATCGTGGCCTGGCCCACCAAGCTCACCCTGGCCCCGGACCTGGGCGACAGAGTGATGGCATTGGTGGAAGAGAGCGGGCTGAAACCAGGAGCACCGTTAACGGTGCCGGAAACACTGGAAAAAGCCCCCATGGGCGTGCCGTACTGGCATCGCTGTTTTTGATTACCCTCCGTAGGAGCAAGCGTCGTTGGCGGCGCGATTCCGTGCGTGGTTAATCGCGCCGCCAGCGACGCTCCTACGGCAAGACGAACAAGGAAGCTTTCATGGCCTTCATGCGCCCGCTGGGCAACACAGGATTGACCGTCAGCGCCCTCGGTCTGGGCACAGTGAAAATCGGCCGCGACAAGGGCGTGAAATACCCCGGTGCCTTTACCATTCCCGATGACGCGGCAGTAATCGATTTGATCGCCCAGGCCCGGGACCTGGGCCTGAACCTGATCGACACCGCACCAGCCTACGGTCGCAGTGAAGAACGACTGGGGCAACTGCTCCGGGACCGCCAGCACTGGGTTATCGTCACCAAGGTGGGCGAGGAATTCGATAATGATAGCGGCGAAAGCCACTTCGATTTCTCCCCGCAACATGTGCGTGCCTCGGTGGAACGCAGTCTCAAGCGGCTGAACACCGACTACCTGGATTGCGTGCTGGTGCATTCGGACGGGAACGATCTGGATATTCTCGAGAGGGGCACACTGGATGCCCTCAACGATCTGAAGAAGTCGGGCCTGATCCGCGCCACCGGCATGTCTACCAAAACCGTGGCCGGGGGTATCGACACCCTCAGACAAGCAGACGTGGCCATGGTCACCTACAACCTGGCCCACGACGAAGAAGTGCCGGTCATCGAGCACGCCGCCAGTCACCACAAGGGCATTCTTATCAAGAAGGCCTTTGCCAGCGGCCACCTGTGCAGCGAGGGACAAGACCCGGTACAGGAAAGCATGAACAAGATCCTTGGCACTGCCGGCGTCGGCAGTATCATCGCCGGCACCATCAACCCGCAACACCTGCGGGAAAACGTGGAAAAAGCGCGCCGGGCCTGTGAATAACAACAAAAAAGGAGCCACTATGCGCAGACTGCTCAGTATCGGATTGCTACTTCTGGCCGCCAGCAGTCAGGCTGACAAGGTCTTACTCCTGAAAACGCCCCCCAGCGGCTGCCAGCCCGGTGACACTGTCTCTATAGAAACCGGCGGCAAACTCCAGGGCTTGCTGTTCAGCGACGCCTGGATCGAAAACAACGCCAAAAAGAAACTGCTCAAGGCCATCAAAAAAGCCGACGGCAACCGGGCGGTATTGAAAGACCGGCGTGTCTTTCTGATGGATAACCATCACCGTGGCATTCAACGCATGGAGCTGGAAGCCTGGACCTGGCGCTGTGAAGAGTCGGATAGCAGCAGGTAGTCAACACGACTTGCCGGCAGCGCTGTTTTGCAGGCTGCCCTCACCCCACCGCTTCGAAAAGCGGCTCGCCCAACATCACCGACGCGGCCTGATGCCCCTGCCAATACCCCTGCTCCAGCTTTTGGCCATGGGTGGTCAAGCGGCTGACCGGAAAGCCGCGGTCTGGCGCAATCACTGTGAGTCGGCAATCCTCGGGCGGGTTCTCGATGAACGCCAGTGCGTCATTGTAGGTTTGCGAGCGTTTCCGCATACCGGCATATAGCCCCGGCATTTCCCTGACCCAGGGTTTCAGCAGGGGTGCCAGCGGGCTGGGTTTCTTGCGATACCCCTGATGCCGTGACAGCACCACGGTGATATCCCTGGCGCCCTGTTCATAGGCCCAGCGCACGGGAATGGAATCGCCCACCCCGCCATCGGTCATGGGATGCCCGTCCACCGTGGGAAATTGCCGGTAGGCAAAAGGAATGGAACAGGACGCTGTCATGATCTCGTCCAGGTTGTCCGGCGTCGCGTGGTGATAACGTGGCTCGCCATCCTCCACGGAAGTGGTCACCACCCATAGCGGCGTCTGCGATTGCCAATACCGGTCCAGACTCAGCGGCACATCCCGTAAGGATTGATGCCACAGCCAGTGCACATCACACAAATGACCGCCGGCCATGAAGCGCTGCCAGTTGATGAAATCCGGGCGGCAGGCATGGTCGGTAATGATGCGCCGGTTGCGGCCATGATCTCCGGCCAGGTAACCGATCAGGTTGGTGGAACCGGCGGATACGCCCACCGCAAAATCAAACTCCCGGTAATCTTTCTCCAGAAAGGCATCCAGCACCCCGGCGGCAAAAATGCCGCGCATGGCACCCCCTTCCACGACCAGAGCCCGCGAGGACATATCCGTCTCCTGTTTGATCTGACACCTTGATTCACTTTGCCAAAGCCAGGCCGAGAGCGGAAATAACCCCTCCCTGTTCCCGCCATCGCCGTCGCCCATGGCGACATCTTGCACAACGCAACCTTTTGCACTGTTACGGCGCAGCTGCATCAGCGTGACGCACACCAGCCTGACAAATCCCACCAACCTGGTCAGCCCTTCGACATTTAATTTATGTAAAAACAATTACTTAAATTTTTTCTGTCTGTTTGGCACCGGGTTTGCACTAGTCCGCATACCAACTTGTATACAAACAGGTGTGCTAAACGAATGATCGGCTGGACTCTTCAACAATGGCAGGCGGCCTACCGCAGCGGTGACCTCACCCCGCTACAGGCCATGAAACAACTGGCGGCACTGCTGCACGACAGCGAGCGCGCCCTGTGGATTCACCTGCTGGACGAGTCCTCCCTGGTCGCCCAGGCCGAGACCCTGACGGATCCGTCCCTGCCTCTCTACGGCATTCCCTTCGCGGTGAAAGACAATATTGATGTGGCCGGTATGCCGACCACGGCGGCCTGCCCCGCCTTTGCCTACACAGCGCAGGAAGACGCCACCGTGGTCAGACTGCTGCGCGACGCCGGCGCGATTGTGGTGGGCAAAACCAATCTGGATCAGTTTGCCACCGGACTGGTCGGCACCCGCTCCCCTTACGGGGAAGTGCCCAACCCGTTCAACGGCGACTACCTCAGCGGCGGCTCCAGTTCCGGTTCGGCGGTGAGCGTCAGCCTGGGGCTGGTGCCCTTCTCGCTGGGCACCGACACCGCCGGCTCCGGGCGGGTACCCGCAGCCTTTACCAATATCGTCGGACTGAAACCCAGCCGCGGTGCCATCAGCACCCGAGGCGTGGTGCCCGCGTGCCGAACCCTGGACTGCGTCAGCGTGTTTGCGCTGAACGTGGAAGATGCCCTGACCATTTACCGCCTTATCGGCCAGTTCGATAGCGACGATGCTTTCAGCCGTCCGGCGCCGTCACGGCAGAAAACCGGGCTGCCTGCACGACCGAAGCTGGGGATTCCCCACGATCTGCCCTGGTTCGGTGACCACAAGGCAAAGGCGCTCTGGGAACAACAACTGGAGAGCCTCAGCAGTCTTGCCGAGCTGGTTACCGTGGATACCACCGTGCTGCAGGATGCGGCAGCCCTGCTGTATCAGGGCCCATGGATAGCCGAGCGTTTCTCTGTCACTGACACCCTGTTGCAGGAAACACCGCAAGCCCTGTTACCGGTCATCCGTGACATCCTGGAACCGGCGGCACAGATCAGCGCCGTTGACAGTTTCCGCGCCCAATATCGTCTGGCCGAACTCAAACGTCAGTCAGACAACCTGCTGGCCGGTGTGGATGCCCTGCTGCTACCCACCACCCCGGGCATCTATACCCGCGACGCGGTACGCAACGATCCCATCACCCTGAACAGCCAACTGGGTACCTGGACCAACTTCGTCAACCTGCTGGACCTGTGTGCCCTGGCCCTTCCCGGCGGTTTTCGGGACGACGGCCTGCCCGGCGGCATCACCCTGATTGCCCCCGCCTGGCAAGACCATGCCCTGGCGGAATTCGGCCAGCGCTGGCAACAGCACCAGCCCTGGCAGGCCGGCGCCACCGGTCAGGCACTGCCGGCACCGGAAAAAAATGCCGCCAGCGATAACCATGATGATTCCATCACCGTGGCGGTGGTCGGTGCCCACCTGACCGGCATGCCACTGAACAGTCAGCTGGTGGAACGCGACGCGGTGCTGCTGGAAGCCACCCACACCGCTCCCTGCTATCGCCTCTATGCCCTGGCCAACACGGTGCCTCCCAAACCCGGGCTGATCCGCAACGAAAAAGACGGCGGAGACAGCATTCCCATCGAACTGTGGCAAATGCCTATCGAACACTTCGGCAGCTTTGTCGGGCTGATTCCTGCACCCCTTGGCATTGGCAGCCTGGAAACCGTGGATGGCCGCTGGGTGAAAGGATTTATCTGCGAGCCCTGGGCCATCGACGAAGCCACCGACATTACCGAACTGGGCGGCTGGAGAAACTACATCGCCGCGCTGAACAAGAAGGAGTCCCTCTGATGTTAACGAAAGTGCTGATCGCCAACCGGGGTGAAATTGCGGTGCGTATCTGTCGCACCCTGAAGCAGATGGGCATTGCCTCGGTGGCGGTCTATTCAGAGGCGGATCGCAACAGCCAGCACGTCAGCGTGGCGGATGAAGCGGTATCCCTGGGCGGCCAGACCGCCGCAGACAGTTATCTGAAAACCGACCTGATTCTGCAGGCCGCCAAAGACACAGGCGCCGAGGCTATTATTCCCGGCTACGGATTTCTTTCCGAAAACGCCGAGTTTGCTGAAGCCTGCGCCGCCAACGGCATCGCTTTTGTGGGCCCGACCCCGCAACAACTGCGCGAGTTCGGCCTCAAGCATGAAGCCCGTGCCATCGCCGAAAAAGCCGGCGTGCCACTGGCCCCCGGTACCGACCTGCTGCAAAGCCTGGACGACGCCAAACAGGCCGCACTGCAGATCGGCTACCCGGTGATGCTGAAAAGCACCGCCGGTGGTGGCGGCATCGGCCTGTCCCGCTGCAACAACGAAGACGAACTGGTCGCTGCCTTTGAGTCGGTAAAGCGGCTCGGGGAAAGTTTCTTTTCTGACAGCGGCGTTTTTATCGAACGTTTTGTGGCCCGGGCCCGCCATGTGGAAGTGCAGATCTTCGGTGACGGTAACGGTACCGTGCTGGCCCTGGGCGAGCGCGAATGTTCCCTGCAGCGTCGTAACCAGAAAGTGGTGGAAGAAACCCCGGCGCCCAATCTGCCACAGGCGACCCGGGAACAACTGCACGCCAGTGCGGTGCGGTTGGGCCAGACCGTGAAATACCGCTCTGCGGGCACGGTGGAATACATTTACGACGACGAGCGTGATGAATTCTATTTCCTGGAAGTGAATACCCGCCTGCAGGTGGAGCACGGCGTCACCGAATCCGTCTTCGGCGTGGACCTGGTTCAGTGGATGTTGCAACTGGCCGGCGGCGAACGTCCGCCACTGGATGACAGCTACACCAGCCAGGGGTCTTCCATGGAAGTGCGCATCTACGCCGAAGATGCGCTGAAAGATTTCCAGCCCAGCCCGGGCGAACTCACCGAGGTGCGCTTCCCGGACAATATCCGCCTGGATGGCTGGGTGGACACCGGCACCGTGGTCAGCCCTCACTATGATCCCATGCTGGCCAAAGTCATCGTCCATGGCAGTGATCGTGCCGACGCCCTGAAGAAGATGCAGACCGCCCTGGCACAAACCCGCCTCTCGGGCATCGCCACCAACCTGGACTATCTGCGCCAGATTCTGCGCGACGACAATGTCATTGCCGGCACCGTTTCCACTCGCTATCTGGAAACCTTTACCTATACGCCCAGGGCCTTCGACGTTGTCGAGCCAGGCACCTACACCACGGTGCAGGATTATCCTGGCCGGGCCGGCTACTGGGATATCGGTGTGCCGCCGTCCGGGCCCATGGACGACTTTGCCTTTCGTCTGGCCAATCGCATCGTCGGCAACCATGACAGCGCCGCCGGCCTGGAAGCCACCCTGGTGGGGCCCTCGCTCACCTTCCATTGCGATACCGTGGTAGCACTTACCGGTGCGCCCTGCCCGGCGCAACTGGATGGTGTCAGCGTACCCTTGTGGGAACCCATCACCGTCAAGGCCGGCCAGACCCTCACCACCGGCAAGGTAGAAAACGGTTGCCGCACCTATATTGCCGTGCGCAACGGCATTGATGTCCCCGACTACCTGGGCAGTAAATCCACCTTCGTACTCGGCAAGTTTGGCGGCCACGGTGGGCGCACCCTGCGCAAGGGTGACGTGTTGTCGATCTGTCAGCCGCAGCTGGAGGGGTGCCCCACCCCGGCGCCGGTGGCCGAGCCGCACCCGGTCGAGAACGGATTGATCCCGGACTACCCGCAACAATGGGACATCAAGGTGCTGTACGGCCCCCATGGGGCGCCGGATTTCTTTAGCGAAGATGCCATTGAAGAATTCTTCAACGCCGACTGGCAGGTGCATTACAACTCCAACCGACTGGGCATTCGCCTGGTGGGTCCGAAGCCGAGCTGGACCCGTACCGATGGCGGCGAAGCCGGGCTGCACCCGTCCAATGTTCACGACAACGAGTACGCCATCGGCTCCATCAATTTCACCGGTGATTTCCCGGTCATCCTGACCAAGGATGGCCCGAGCCTTGGGGGGTTCGTCTGCCCGGTGACCATCGCCAAGGCCGAGCTGTGGAAAGTGGGCCAGTTGAAACCCGGGGACAGCATCCGCTTCTCGCCAATCAGCTTCGCCGAGGCCAAGGCCATGGAAGACGCCCAGGATGCGTCCATTGAAAACCTGGGTGTGATTCCGCTGGTCAACCCGGCGGTGACCGATCACAGCCACACCTTTACCTCTTCCACCATGCTGGCGGAGATAGATGCCAACGGTCATGTACCGCGGATCGTCTACCGGCAGGCCGGCGACAAGTACATCCTTATCGAGTACGGCGACAACGTGCTCGACCTTGCCCTGCGCATGCGTGTCCATGCGCTGATGGAAAACCTGAAGGCGTCACCGGTGGAGGGCATTCTGGAATTGTCTCCGGGGGTACGCAGCCTGCAGGTCCATTACGATTCCCGCCGCCTTGATCAGGACCGCCTGGTCAACACACTGCTGGACCGTGAACAGACCATCGGCAGTGTGGACGACATGGTCGTGACTTCCCGGGTCCTGCATCTGCCCATGGCCTTCGAAGACAGCGCCACCCTGGATGCGGTCACCCGTTACCAGGAAACCATTCGCCAGGATGCCCCCTGGCTGCCCAACAACGTGGAATTCATTCGCCGCATCAACGGCCTGCAATCCACCGACCAGGTGCGCGACATTATTTTCAGTGCTAGCTATCTGGTGTTGGGCCTGGGAGATGTGTATCTGGGGGCCCCCTGTGCGGTGCCCATTGATCCGCGCCACCGCCTGATGACCTCCAAGTACAACCCGGCGCGCACCTATACCGCCGAAGGCACCGTGGGTATCGGCGGCGTCTACATGTGCATCTACGGCATGGATTCCCCCGGCGGTTACCAGCTGGTGGGTCGCACCCTGCCGATCTGGAACAAACATCTGAAGAACGCCCAGTTCCACAGTGGTGAGCCCTGGTTGCTGAAGTTTTTCGATCAGGTCCGCTACTACCCGGTGAGCGAGGAAAAACTCACCGAGATGCGCGAGGCCTTCCGCCACGGCCACCTGCAGGTGGAGATCAGCGAAGAGCCCTTCAGCCTGGCCGAGCATCGCCAATTCCTGAAAAACAACGAACAGGAAATTGCCGATTTCAACGCCCGCCGCGATGTGGCCTTCCGAGAGGAAGTGGCGCGCTGGCAGGACGAAGACGCGGCAGTGGAATCCGCGCTGATGGGCAGTAAAACGGATATCGGCCAGGTAGATGGCCATCTGGTCAGCGCCGAAATCAGCGGCAATGTCTGGAAGCTGCTGGTGGAAGAAGGCTCACAGGTCAGCGAAGGCCAGCCCCTGGTGATCGTGGAAGCCATGAAGATGGAATTCGAAATCGTCGCCAATGCCAGCGGCAAGGTCACCGGTCTGCATTGCCAGCCCGGCTCCATCATCCATGCCGGGGATCCGGTGTTGGTCATTGATCCGAAAGCGGTGGCCTGAGAGGAAATGCCATGAAAGCGCATAAAGAAAAAAAATCCAGCAACCTGGCGGACCGCATCTATCAGCAGCTGAAAAGCGACATCTTCGACTTTCGCCTGATGCCCGGTGACCGCTTCAGCGAAAACGAGATTGCCGAACGCATGGGCGCCTCACGCACTCCGGTTCGTGAAGCCCTGTTCCGGCTGCAACGGGAATCCTATGTGGATGTGCTGTTCCGCAGCGGCTGGCAGGTCAAACCCTTTGACTTCGATTACTTCGAAGAACTCTACGATGTGCGCACCATTCTTGAATGCGCTGCGGTACGCAAGATCTGCGAGCAGGAAAACAACTCACCCAAACTCGATGACCTGATTCGCATCTGGTGCGTGCCGGAATCGGAAAGACTGGAAGACGGCAACACTCTCAGCCGACTGGATGAGCGCTTTCACGAAATGCTGGTGGAAGCCGCTGGCAACACCGAGATGGCACGCATTCATCATGACCTGACCGAACGTCTGCGCATCATTCGCCGCCTGGATTTCACCAAGCCACCGCGTATTGATGCCACCTATCAGGAACACAGCTCCATTCTGGAAGCCATTCAGCATCGCCGCTGCGAGCAGGCGCAGATTCAGCTGCGCGCTCATATCGAAAGCTCACGCAATGAAGTGCGAAAAATAACGCTGCACATGCTTCATGAAGCCCGGATGCACAGCGGCAAGGCAGACAACGACGACTGATACACAGTGACCTTTTTCATTCATCAATGGGGGGATACCCATGTTACGAAAGGAAGCAGTAACGAGCGCGCTTGCCATGGCCGCTCTCATCACACCGATATCAGCCATGAGTGCCGATATCGATCCGGAAATCTCTGTGGGCGGAGGCCTGCGCACCAGCTTTACCAGTGTGGAAAACGCAGCGCCTGACGGTGAATCCAGCTCCAGTGATTTCAATCTGGACAGTGTGCGGCTGTACATCAACGGCCAGGTCACCGACAACATCAAGATGACCGTGAACACCGAATACGACGGTGTTGAAGAAAAGGTGCGGGTGCTCGATGCCATTGCCCGGTTCGAGTATTCCGACACCTTTAACATCTGGGCCGGCCGATTCCTGCCCGCCAGTGATCGTTCCAACCTGTCCGGGCCGTACTATCTGACCACCTGGAATTTCCCGTCCGTGCAAGCCTATCCGGCCATCTTCGCCGGTCGTGACGACGGCGTCGCTTATTGGGGCCAGGCCAACGAGGGCCAGTTCAAGTGGCAGTTCTCGGTCACCGAAGGTCCGGAGGATCCGGTCCCCGCCGAGGATGACGACGATCTGCTGTACAGCGGCCGACTCACTCTCAACCTGCTCGATCCGGAACCGGGCTACTACAACTCCAGCACCTATTACGGCGAGAAGGACATTCTGGCGGTGGGTCTGGTTGGCCAGAGCCAGGGGTCTGACTCCGCCTGGAGCGTGGATGCCCTGTTCGAGAAAAACACCGGCGCCGGCACAGTGACTCTCGAAGGCGCCTATTACCAGTACGACGGTCTGGGCGGCCTGGGCGGCGACGAAAGCGAAGGCTACTTCGTGCTGGCCGGCTTCCTGTTCCCCCAGGAAATCGGTCCGGGCCGGCTGCAACCGGTGATCCGTTACACCGAGGGTGAAGTGACCGATGGCGCCGAGGGTGACATCAGCGAGTTCAATCTGAACTACATCATCAAGGGTCATAACGCCCGTATCAGTGCCGCTTACCAGGATCGTAACGACGAGCTGTTCAGCGATAACGACACCTTTGTACTGGGTCTGCAACTACAGATGTAAGTGCTACACCACAAGGAGTTTTGCCATGCAATTTTCAAACACACTGAAACGACTCACTGCAGGAATCATGCTTTCCGGCAGCCTTATCTACAGCGGCGCCGCCATGGCCGCTGACACCATCAAGGTCGGGGTGCTGCACTCCCTGTCCGGCACCATGGCCATCAGTGAATCCACCCTGAAAGACACGGTTCTGATGATGATCGAGGAGCAGAACAAGAAGGGCGGCGTGATGGGCAAGCAGCTGGAACCCGTGGTCGTTGACCCGGCCTCCAACTGGCCCCTGTTCGCCGAAAAAACCCGGGAACTGATCAGCCAGCAAGGTGTGGATGTAATCTTCGGCTGCTGGACTTCCGTGTCCCGCAAGTCCGTGCTGCCAGTGGTGGAAGAACTCAATGGCCTGCTGTTCTACCCGGTGCAGTACGAGGGTGAAGAGTCGTCCAAGAATGTGTTCTACACCGGGGCCGCCCCCAACCAGCAGGCCATCCCGGCGGTCAACTACCTGATCAACGAACTGGGTGTGGAGCGCTTCGTGCTGGCCGGTACCGATTATGTGTACCCGCGAACCACCAACAAGATCCTGGAAGCCTACCTGAAGTCCAAGGGCGTGGCTGACAAGGACATCATGATCAACTACACCCCGTTCGGGCATTCCGACTGGCAGTCCATTGTCAGCGACATCAAGGCCTTCGGTAACCAGGGCAAGAAAACCGCAGTGGTCTCCACCATCAACGGCGATGCCAACGTGCCCTTCTACAAGGAACTGGGCAACCAGGGCGTCAGCGCCCAGGACATTCCCGTGGTGGCCTTCTCCGTGGGTGAAGAGGAATTGTCCGGCATCGACACCGGCCCGCTGGTGGGTCACCTGGCCGCCTGGAACTACTTCCAGAGTGTCTACAACGACGCCAACGATGCCTTCATCGCCCAGTGGCACGACTTTACCCAGGACGACAAACGCGTCACCAACGATCCCATGGAAGCCACCTATATCGGTTTCAACATGTGGGTGAAGGCCGTAGAAAAAGCCCAATCCACGGACACGGATAAAGTGGCGGAAGCCATGATCGGCATGGAAACCCCGAACCTGACTGGCGGTATGGCGGTGATGAATGAAAACCACCATCTGTCCAAGCCGGTGCTGATCGGCGAAATCCAGGATGACGGCCAGTTCGCCGTGGTCTGGGAAACCGATGGTCTGGTCAAAGGCGATGCCTGGTCCGATTACCTGCCCGGCTCCAAGGACCTGATTTCCGACTGGAGCGCGCCGACGAAATGCGGCAACTACAACACCAAGACCAAGCAGTGCCTTGGCAGCAAAGCCATGCAGTAAACGATCCGACCCTCTCCGGTTATCCGTGTGCGCTAACGCGCACGCTGGTAACCGGCTTTTTTCGATACACCCAGTCTGTAAGGAGCCCACTATGGGTCACGCTATTGGCCGGTTTTTGACAACCCTGCTGCTGGCAGCGTTGTGCAATACGGTGCTGGCCGACCTGGCCACAGACACAGGCCCGGCCCCAGGCCCCGGCCTCCACGATATTCTTAACCAGTTGGCCAGCCGCAGCTTTGATGACAAGGAAACGGCCATTCGCCAACTGGCCGAGCAGGACCACCCGCGCGTGGTGCCTTTGCTCAATGCCCTGATGAACCGCGACCTGGTGCAACACCGGGACAGCGGCGCCATTTTACTGGGTCGCAAGAACAGTGACGGCTGGCTACTGCTGGACCCCGTCAGCGAAGCCGAACAACAACAGGTGGGATCACGGGATGCCCGCCCGGTGGTGATCAATAACCGCCTGCGTACCGTCATCAATAATCAACTGGCCCTGCGCGACCTGGCCAGCCCGGACAGCGAGCAACGCTATCAGGCCGCCGGCCAGCTGATCGGCAATGCCGACCCGGAAATGCTCTCGGCACTGACAGCCCGCCGGGCCAAGGAAACCGTTGCCCGGGTACAGGACCGTATTGATGTGGCCCTGAACATTGCCACCCTGGACAACGACGATCTGGCCGCCCGCCTGAATGCCATCGACGCTCTGGCCGACAGTCTGCATCCGGCGGCCAAGAACGCCCTGCGCGACCGGGTGGCTGCCAGCGACAACCCGGCGGAAGTGCGCACGGCAGAAAAGGCGCTGGCCCGCATCGAAGCCCGCATCGAGCGCTACCAGACCGCCGACACCCTGTTCTTCGGCCTCAGCCTGGGCTCGGTGTTGTTGCTTGCCGCCATCGGCCTGGCCATCACCTTCGGGGTCATGGGTGTGATCAACATGGCCCATGGCGAGCTGATCATGATCGGCGCCTACACCACCTATGTGATTCAACAAATTTTGCCCAACAGCCACGAATGGTCGCTGTTGATCGCCATTCCTGCCGCCTTTGTGGTGTCGGCACTGGTGGGCATTCTGATTGAACGCTTTGTGATCCGTTTCCTGTATGGCCGTCCCCTGGAAACCTTGCTCGCCACCTTCGGGGTGAGCCTGATTCTGCAGCAGGCGGTGCGGGTGATTTTCTCGCCCCTGAATCGCACCGTGGTAACACCGGAATGGATGAGTGGCGCACTGGAAATCAACCCGGTGTTCTCACTGACCTATAACCGCCTCTACATCATTTTCTTTGCCCTGGCCGTGTTTCTGGCCCTGCTCACGCTGCTGAAGAAAACCCGCCTGGGCCTGCAGGTCAGAGCTGTCAGTCAGAACCGGACCACCGCCCGCGCCATGGGGATTCGTAGCGAGCGGGTCAATGCGCTCACTTTCGGCCTGGGTTCCGGTATCGCCGGCATCGCCGGGGTGGCCCTGGCACAGCTCACCAATGTGGGGCCCAACCTGGGTCAGAGCTACATCATCGATTCCTTCATGGTCGTGGTGTTCGGCGGTGTCGGCAATCTGTGGGGCACTCTCACCGCCGCCTTCAGCCTGGGGATCGCCAACAAGCTGCTGGAGCCCATGGCCGGAGCCGTGCTGGCAAAAATCATCGTGCTGATCTTCATCATCCTGTTTATCCAGCGCAAACCACGGGGTCTGTTCCCGCAACGTGGCCGGGCCGCGGAGGAGTAATATGCGAGACTCAACCTTCAAAAGTGCCTTCAGTGATCGCACCGCGAAAACCTTTATGGGCGTCCTGCTGGGCGCCACCCTGGTGGTGACCCTGCTCAACCAGTTTTTCCCGCCGGACTCGCCACTGCACGTGAGCGCCTACACCGTCACCCTGCTGGGCAAGTACCTGTGTTACGCCCTGCTGGCCCTGTCGCTGGATCTGGTGTGGGGTTATTGCGGCATTCTCAGCCTGGGTCATGGGGCCTTCTTTGCCCTGGGTGGCTATGCCATGGGCATGTACCTGATGCGCCAGATCGGCGACCGGGGCGTTTACGGCAATCCGGAGTTGCCCGACTTCATGGTGTTCCTCAACTGGGACGAGCTTCCCTGGTACTGGCAGGGCTTCGATCAGTTCTGGTTTGCCGCCTTGATGATCCTGCTGGTCCCCGGCCTGCTGGCCTTCGTATTCGGCTGGCTGGCATTTCGTTCCCGGGTTACCGGCGTCTATCTGTCGATCATCACCCAGGCACTCACCTATGCCCTGATGCTGGCCTTCTTCCGCAACGAACTGGGCTTTGGCGGCAACAACGGTCTTACCGACTTCAAGGAACTGCTGGGCTTTTCCCTGCAGTCCGACAGCACACGTGTGGGCCTGCTGATCGCCACCGCCCTCTCTCTGGCCATAGCCTTTGTGCTGTGCCGCTGGATCACCGGCAGCAAGCTGGGCCGGGTGGTCATGGCGGTGAGGGATGCGGAATCCCGGGCCCGTTTTGTGGGTTACCGTACCGAACATTACAAACTGTGGATCTTCACCGTCAGCGCCATTCTGGCCGGCATTGCCGGGGCGCTCTATGTGCCCCAGGTGGGCATCATCAACCCGGGGGAATTCTCGCCGCTCAATTCCATCGAGCTGGTGGTCTGGGTAGCGGTAGGCGGACGCGCCACCTTATATGGGGCGGTAATCGGCGCCATCCTGGTCAACTACGGCAAGACCATTTTCACCGGCGTTATGCCCGAGGCCTGGCTGTTTGCCCTGGGCGGGCTGTTTGTGGCGGTTACCGTGTTTCTGCCCCAAGGTCTGGTGGGTCTGGTCAGCCAGAGATGGGCGGCTCTGCGCAAACAATTCCCGCCAAAGAAAACAAATAACGACACCCTCACCCCGGCAGAAGGAGAGGCCCCATGAGCGCACTGGATAACCTGCGCGACACCTTTCGCCGCGACCAGGTCTTCGATTTCATGCGCCAGGGCACCCGTGCCGTGGCGCCCGGTCAGCTGGATTCCGGTAGTGGCAAGAACATTCTCTATCTGGAAGATATCACCGTCAGTTTTGACGGCTTCAAGGCCCTCAATGATCTGACCCTGTACATCCAGACCGGCGAACTGCGCTGCATCATCGGCCCCAACGGCGCAGGCAAATCCACCATGATGGACGTGATCACCGGCAAGACCCGACCGGATAGCGGCACCTGTTTTTTCGGTCAGACCCTGGACCTGACAGCCATGAGCGAAACCGACATCGCCATGGCCGGCATCGGTCGAAAATTTCAGAAACCCACCGTGTTCCCCGAACACACCGCCTTTGAAAACCTGGAGCTGGCCATGAACGGTCCCAGAGGGCCCTGGCATTCCCTGTTCACCCGATTAAGCGGCGAACAGACAAACTGGATCGAGGACACTCTGGCCACCGTGGGTCTGCTTGAAGACCGACACAAGGTGGCGGGCCTGCTTTCCCACGGACAAAAGCAGTGGCTGGAAATCGGCATGGTGCTGATGCAGAAACCACAACTGCTACTGGTGGATGAACCCATCGCCGGGATGACCCGCCAGGAAGTGGAACGCACCGGGGAACTTCTGAAAAGCCTGGCCGGCAAACACTCGGTGGTTGTCGTCGAACATGACATGGAATTCATCCGCTCCATCGCCAGCACCGTCACCGTGCTGCACCAGGGCAGCGTACTGGCGGAAGGCACCATGGAGCAGGTGCAGAATGATCCCAAAGTCATCGAAGTTTACCTGGGCGAATAACAGCCCCCTGTAGGAGCGCCGCTCTCTGTGCTCTGCCATTATGAGGCTCAAGCATCCAGTTTTGAGTTACGAGAAGCGAGTCTCGAAAGGCAAAAGATTTTTGGGTTTTCGCAACTCGTTACTCGCTTCTCGGCACTCTCAATTGAGCGAGGCATTCGTGCCTCATACTCGCAGAGCGCAGAGAGCGGCTTCGAAATACTGTTACGGAGTTAACACCGTGCTGAAACTGAACAACGTCAACCAGTACTATGGCGAATCCCACACCCTCTGGGATCTGGATTTGGGGCTAACCCAGGGCGAATGCCTGTGCGTCATGGGCCGCAACGGTGTGGGCAAGACCACCCTGCTGAAAACCATCATGGGATTGTTACCGGTGAAAAGCGGCAGCATTGAATTCAACGGGCTCGATTATGCCAAACAAGCGGCGGAAGAACGGGCCCGGGCAGGAATCGGTTATGTGCCCCAGGGGCGGGAAATTTTTCCGCTACTCACCGTGGAGGAGAATCTGGAAACCGGTCTGCAGGCCCGTCCGGATCGCAGCAGGAAAATCCCGGATCGCATCTACGAGCTGTTCCCGGTACTCCATGAAATGCGCAACCGCCGCGGCGGCGATCTCTCCGGCGGACAGCAACAACAACTGGCCATCGGCCGTGCCCTGGCGCTGGACCCGAAACTGCTGATCCTTGATGAACCCACCGAAGGGATTCAGCCCAATATCGTCGACATGATCGGCCGGGTGATTAAAACCCTGAACAAGGAAGAAGGCCTCACCGTGTTACTGGTGGAGCAGAAGCTGCACTTCGCCCGTGCCACCGCTGACCGTTTTGCCATTCTTGACCGTGGCAGCAAGGTGGCGGAAGGCGAGATGGGTGAGTTGGATGATACCTTGATCAAGAGTTATCTGACCGTTTGATCATCAACACTCCCCTTTGACGTAGGAGCGTCGCTGGCGGCGCGATTCCATAGGCTGATATCGCGCCGCCAGCGACGCTCCTGCAGACAAAGACGGGTTGCTCCTGTGCGTCGATACCCTAGTCAGCTTACACTGGCCGCCTTGCACACTGACAGGCGACCGCAATGCTCCACCGCTTGACCCAACTCTTTCCACTCTGGGCCCTGCTGTTTTCCCTGCTGGCCTACTGGCAGCCGGCCCTGCTGGTGGGCGGCAAGGGGGCCATTGTGCCGCTACTGATGCTGATCATGTTCGGCATGGGCCTGTCGCTGACCTGGGAGGATTTCCAGCGGGTGCTGCGCCAGCCGGGCACCATTGGCCTGGGCCTGCTGCTGCAGTACAGCCTGATGCCACTGCTCGCCTTTGCCATCGGCATCGCCCTGCAGCTCCCCCAGGAATTGCTGGTGGGGCTGGTGCTGGTGGGTGCCTGTCCTGGCGGCACCGCGTCCAACGTGATCGCCTATCTGGCGCGGGCGGATGTGGCTCTGTCAGTGGCCATTACCTTTGCCTCTACCCTGTTGGCGGTGGTTGCCACGCCCTTGCTGACCTGGGTGTATCTGGGGGAGCGCATCCCGGTGCCCATTGATGGCATGCTGATTTCCCTGCTGCAGATCGTACTATTGCCGGTGACCGTGGGCTGTTTTCTCAATACCCGATTTGCCCGCCAGCTGGCACCGCTACGGGATGTCTTCCCGCTGGTGTCCGTGGCGGCCATTGTGGGGGTGATCGGGATTATCGTCGCCCTGAACCAGGGCCATATTGCCCAGGCCGGCATGGCCATCTTTATTGCCGTGGTGGCCCATAACGGTCTCGGCCTGGCCAGTGGCTATGGCATCGCGCGCCTGCTTTGTCTGGACAAAAAGCGCGCCCGCACCCTGGCCATCGAAGTGGGCATGCAGAATTCCGGTCTGGGTGTGGCGCTTGCAGTAAAACACTTCAGCGCCATGGCCGCCCTGCCAGGGGCCCTGTTCAGCATCTGGCACAATCTGTCCGGATCGTTGTTGGCGACGATTTGGCGGCGAAAGGCAATTAATAGTTAATAATGAATAATTAATAGCTCGCGGGTTGACGCTGCGAGTCTTTCAAACGGCAAGAGGCCGCGCCCAGAGTTTGGACGCGGCCTCTTGGTTTGGATAGCTCCGGTGCTCTTGCGCGCGTTATTAATTATTCATTATTAACTATCAATTCACGGCGCAAGCCGCTCCCGCACCCAACTCCCGTCTGCCTGTTTGCGATAGCGAAAGCGATCATGCAATCGACTGGGGCGGCCATGCCAGAACTGGATTTCCGTGGGCATGATACGGTAGCCACCCCAGTTGGCTGGTCGGGGCACGGGCGCTTCCGGGTGCTGCTGTTGCAAAGCCTCCACTTCCGCTTCCAGCCATTCCCGGCTGGCGGGCTGGCTCTGGGGGGAGATGGCGGCGCTGATCTGGCTGGCATAGGGCCGCGACGCAAAATAACTGTCGGACTCTTCTTCATCCACTTTTCGGGCTTCACCGATCACGATCAGTTGCCGATCGAAGGGCTGCCAGAACATGGTGAACGATACCTTGGGGTTGGCCGCAATCTCTTCCCCCTTGCGACTGTCGTAGTGGGTGAAAAAGGTAAAGCCACCGCCCTCGATTCCTTTCAGCAACACCACCCGGCTGGAAGGCTGGCCGTCAGCACTGACCGTGGCCAGGGTCATGGCGTTGGGCAAGGGCAGCCCGCCCTCAATGGCTTCATCCACCCAGCGCCGGGCCTGCTCCACCGGATCGGTGTGGAGGTTCGCTTCGCTCAGGCCCTCGGCATGATATTCTTCGCGCACGTCTTTCATGGTTTCCCCGGCAGTGAGACTGAGCCCGGAGTATAACGCCGAGACCGTGAAGACACCGAACCGGGATCAAGAAAAGTATGCTCGACACCTCTGCAGAGAACCGCCGGCGCCACCCGCTGGATCCACACCAGCCCGTGTGGCTGTTTGGCTATGGCTCGCTGATCTACAAGGCGGATTTTCCCTTTCTGGAACGCCGCCCCGCTACCATCCGCGACTGGGCGCGCCGCTTCTGGCAAGGATCCCACGACCATCGAGGCACCCCGGAAAACCCGGGCCGTGTGGTTACGCTGATACCGGCACCGGGCGCCCTCTGCACCGGGATGGCCTACCGCATCACCCCGGATGTGTTCGAGCATCTGGACCACCGGGAGAAAAATGGCTATTTGCGATTTCGCACCCCGCTGACCTTCGCCGATGGCGATCAGGCTGACGGCTTGGTCTACATCGCCACCGAGGACAATGCCGCCTTTCTCGGCCAGAGCGACGAGCTGCTGATTGCCCGTCACATTGCCACCAGCCACGGTCCCAGCGGCAGTAACCGGGACTATCTGCTGCAGCTTGCTGAAGCCCTGCGCGCCCTGGACGCTGACGATGAGCATGTCTTTACCATCGAGCAGCACCTGCTGAGCCTCTAGGCTTTGCCGTCTACCGTTGGAGCTTTGCTCGCAAAGCGAAGGTTTACGTCGGCACATTTGTCGGGAATTTGTTTTGCGAGCAAAGCTCCAACGACCACCCTCACACCGTCTGCATGTACCGATCCCAATAGCCTTGCTGCGGCGCAATCTGATCCACCACATCCACCCATAATCCGGAGGGGTCACGCAGGCCGAAGCGGCGCTGACCGAATGGCTCGTCGCTGAGCGGGTACGCCACCGCCCCCCCTCTGGACTGGAAATCCGCCAGCGCCTGGCGGGCATCCTCCACTTCGATCTCCAGACACATACCCAGTCCACCAAAGGTGTCCGGACCCGGCGGTGCCGAGGGATGATCCGGACTCATGAACGCCACCACGCTGCCCTGCTGCGCGTCTCCAAGCAGTACAAACCAGTCGCTGTCGAACAACACATCCAGACCAAAATACCGCTGCCAGAAATCCCGGCAGGCCACTTTATGCTCGGTCACCACAATGGGGTAACGGTCGCGGATCTTCATCGGATACCTCCTTGGGATAAAACAGACTATTAGTCTGTTTTGAGAAAATAAAAACAAACTGATAGTCTGTTTGTCAACCGAAAGAGGATTTCATGGCCACCAATGCCCAACGCCGCGCCCAAACCCGCGGCTGCCTGATCAATGCTGCCCGTCACCTGTTTGCCGAACAGGGCTACGCGGACACCAGCACCGAGACCATTCTGTCCGGCGCCGGGGTCACCCGGGGCGCCATGTACCACCATTTCCGCAACAAGGCAGAGCTGTTCGAAGCGGTCTGCGATCTGCTCAGCCGGGAAGCCATGGTCGCCATCGAAAAGGCGGTGGCCGGGCAGCGCGGCAGCCTGGCCACGTTAAAAGCCGGCAGTCTGGCCTGGGTAGACTTCATGGCGCGGGACGATGTGCGACGCATCCTGGTGGTCGAAGCCCCCTCCGTGCTGGGCCAGGAACGCTGGCGAGCCCTGGACGAGCGCTACAGCTTCCCGCTGTTGTGTGAAGGCATCCGTGAAGCCATGGAAGAAGGCGCCCTGCAGTTTTCCGGCAGTGCCGAAGGCCTGGCCGTGCTGCTTAACGGCGCCATGAATGCGCTGGTACTGAATGATCCCCGGGCCGACAATCGGCCCAGACTGCGCCAGGATCTGCTGGCCCTGTTCGATTGCTTTCGCGGAGAGAGCCCATGAGCGCTTGCCCCTGCCAGTCCGGACTGGACTACGCACATTGCTGTCAGCCCCTTCACCAGGGCAAACCCGCCGCATCGCCAGAAGCGCTGATGCGCTCGCGGTTTTCCGCCTTTGCGCTGAAAAATACCGATTACATCGCCCAGAGCTGGCACCTGAGCCAGCGCCCCCCTGGACTGAATCTTGATGATGACCCGCAGTGGCTTGCCCTGGAAATTATCGCCAGCGGTGAAGAGGGCGATACCGGCTGGGTCCACTTTCGCGCTACCAGCAAGGATCGCCAGGGCTTGAGTGTGCTCGAGGAACGCTCCCGTTTCGTGTGCGAAAACGGCCACTGGTATTACCTGGACGGCACGCCCTCGGTAATCCCGCTAAAGCGCGGCCGAAATGACCCTTGCCCCTGTGGTAGCGGAAAAAAATTCAAGAAGTGTTGTGGGTGAGGGAAGTAGCGAGAAACGAGTCACGAGGCGCGAAAGGCAGCATCAATTTGCTTCTCGTAACTCGTAACTCGCGCTTATTCCTCTTGCCCGGGATTAGCGGGAAAAGGACAGCAAGCCATCTTCCACGGGTTCCTCCAGAAGCATGTGCTTGTCTTTACTGTAATGGTTCATAACCTTCCAGGGATGGTGACGTCCCTGGCGCGGCAGCTTATGACTGGAGCGCTTCACATAGCCGGAAGCCAGGGCATCCATGATTGACCTGTCTGCCAATGTCAGATCGCTGTCCCCTTGCGGAGTTACCACCGCCATGCCTTCCGAATCCATATAATTGAGCAGACGGCAAATATAGGCCGACGCAATATCCGCCTTCAGGGTCCAGGAGGCATTGGTGTACCCGAAAATCCAGGCCATGTTCGGAACCCCTTCCATCAGCACGCCCTTGTAGGTCATCCGTTCACTGACATCCAGGGGAGCGCCATCGATGGAAAGCTCCATGCCCCCCAGTACCTGCAAGTTCAGACCGGTGGCGGTAACAATGATATCCGCCTCCAGTTCGCGGCCGGATTTCAGACGGATACCGTTTTCCGTAAAGGTATCAATGTGGTCGGTGACGATGTCCGCTTTGCCCTCACGCAAATCCCGGAAAAGATCCGCATCCGGCACCGCACAGAGTCGTTCGTCCCAGGGTTGATAGACAGGCTGAAAGTGGGTCATGTCGAAATCTTTTCCCACATGGCGCCGGACATTGGACAACAAAAGCTTGCGGGTAAAATCGGGATACTTTTTTGCCAACAAATAAATCAAACGCTGCAGTTTGATATTCCGCCAGCGGGCCATGCGATACACCCAGCCAGACGGCAATACACGGTCCAACCATTCAGAAAACTTGTCATAGGCGGGCACCGAAAAAATATAGGACGGGGAGCGCTGCAGCATGGTGATATGCGCGGTCTCTTCCGCCATGGCGGGAACCAGCGTAACGGCGGTGGCGCCGCTGCCGATCACCACCACTTTCTTGTTTCGGTAATCCAGATCCTCGGGCCATTGCTGGGGATGCACGCAGGTCCCCTGAAAACGTTCCATGCCGGGAAATTCCGGCAGATAACCCTGATCATAATTGTAATAACCGGTACAGCCGATCAGGAAACGGGAGCGGAATTTTTCTGTCTCTCCATGACGTTCCTGTCGCGCTGTCACTGTCCATATTTTTTCATCGGAAGACCAGTCCGCGCCGGTAATCGTCAACCCGTAATGAATATGCTGGCTGACTCCGAATTCGTCAGCCGTTTCCTTGATATAATTCCGAATGGAAGGGCCATCCGCCAGCACCTGCAACTCATTCCACGGACGAAAGCCGTAACCGAAACTGAACATGTCCGAATCGGAACGGATACCCGGATAGCGAAAAAGATCCCAGGTTCCCCCCATGGCCTGCCGGCGTTCCAGAATGGCAAACGTCTTGTCGCTGCACGCTTTCTGGAGATGACAGGCGGCGCCGATGCCGGATAATCCGGCACCAATAATCAGCACGTCATACTCTCGAGAATCGTTGGATTTATCCATATCGTCTCTCCCGAAACATTGAGCGATGCATTCGCTATCTTTCACCGGCTTGTTGGGGAAACGGCGCTGCGACCGTTTTTTCTATCCCATCGTGCCTTTGTGTCTTAAACAATCCTTTTATGATCTTTCTTAAAATGCAAATTATTGCCGCAAAAAGTGCAGGCAGGTTGCCAAGTTAATACAAACCATGGCTTGGCCACCCGCAACATTGGGTATAGCGTAAAAGTCACAACCTGGCACGTAGGGTGGAGAGATGAAATCAGCAGAACAAACCACCGCTTTTTCTGACTGGCATGACGGCAAACGTTACCTTTGGTTACTCAGCCCCGCCATTCCGGTGCTGGCTGTTTCGTTTCTACTCATTTACCTGTTTATCTGGGACTGGCCCGGTCTGCTATGGGGTGGTCCCTTCCTGGTGTATGGCCTGATCCCGTTTGCCGACTGGCTCATCGGCACCGATACCAATAACCCCCCGGAGTCTGCCGTCCCACAACTGGAAGACGACAAGTATTACCGCCTGATCGTCTATGCCTATATTCCCATGCAATACCTGGCCACGATTCTGGGTGCCTGGCTGGTGGCCCAGGGACAAGTCCCGTTATGGGGTCTGGTCGGTCTTGTCTTCAGTGTCGGCGCGGTGAACGGGATCGCCATCAACACTGCCCACGAACTGGGACACAAGAAATCGAGAACCGAACGCTGGCTGGCCAAGATCACACTGGCGCCAGTGGCCTATGGTCACTTCTTTGTGGAGCACAACAAGGGCCATCACAAGAACGTGGCCACACCAGAGGACCCGGCCAGTGCCCGCATGGGGGAATCCTTCTGGCGCTTCCTGCCGCGCACCATGATCGGCAGCGTCAAATCCGCATGGCAGATTGAAGCCCAGCGCCTGGCACGTTGCGAAGAGCCACTGTGGTCACTGAAAAATGAAAACCTGCAGGCCTGGCTGATGACCGTGGTGCTGTTCGGGCTGTTGACCCTGTGGCTGGGCTGGATCGTATTGCCTTTCCTGCTGCTTCAGGCCTTCTATGGTGCCTCTCTGCTGGAAGTGATCAACTACATGGAACACTATGGCTTGCTTCGCCAGAAGAAGGCCGATGGCCGCTATGAGCGCTGCGAACCCAGACACTCCTGGAACAGCAACCATATCGTTACCAACCTGTTCCTCTATCAGCTGCAACGCCATTCCGATCATCATGCCAACCCTACCCGGCGCTTCCAGGCCCTGCGGCATTTCGACGACAGCCCGCAGCTGCCTTCCGGTTATGCCTCCATGCTGATGCCGGCCTATATCCCCTTTGTCTGGTACCAGAAAATGGATCCGCTGGTTTATCAGCATTACAAGGGCGATCTTAGCCTGGCCAATCTGCAACCGGACAAGCGCGAGGAACTGCTGAAAAAATGGCAGCAGCCCGCCGTGACCTATCAAAGCGCCGACTCGGAACCGGATGTGGCAGAGGGTGCCGTGGCGGCTGCCCGTCAGGCGGAACAGGATCTCGATACCCCTCACCAGTTTCAGTGCCCCAACTGCGGTTACATCTACGACGAAAGCCGTGGCGAGGAAAATGAAGGCTTTCCTCCGGGCACCCGCTGGCTGCAGATTCCCAATGACTGGCCCTGCCCGGATTGTGCGGTACGCGAGAAAGTGGATTTCGTCCTCAAGCAACACTGAGAGGGCAACCCCGGCAAGCAATATCCCCCCCTGTGCGCCGGGGGTCTTTTACACCCGGGACGCCTTTCGCATGGCGAGAGGCGTGGTCTGAAA
The DNA here is from genome assembly GCF_900107995.1 of Alcanivorax sp. DSM 26293. GTDB lineage: Bacteria > Pseudomonadota > Gammaproteobacteria > Pseudomonadales > Alcanivoracaceae > Alcanivorax. The sequence goes on from NZ_FNUM01000007.1 coordinate 189,957, forward strand.
CCAGCGGCGAAAGGTACGACTGAAGTTCGATGTATCCTGGTAGCCCAGCTGCTCGGCAATGCGCTCTATGGGCAGGCTGGTTTCCGTCAATAACCAGGCGGCCTGTTCACTTCGAACATCATCCAGTAATTCCTGGTAACGGGTATCTTCCGCTTTCAGTTTGCGAATCAGGGTGCGCGTGGACATGGCAAATTTCTCCGCCATGGCCTCCAGGGAAGGAAGCTCTCCCTGGCAATCCAGCAGCACCATGCTCACTTGCTGACTGAACGCGCCCCCCTTTTCCAGCTGCTTGAGCTGGTGTTCACAATCCCGAGTGGCATTGCGATGCATGGTCGGGTCTGCCGTCAGACAGGGAGATCCCAGCTGCTCCGGCGGCATTTCAACCAGAAAGTGGTCCGCACCGAAAATGACCGGACAGCCCAGCAAACGCTCATAGTGCGCCGCCCAGACGGGACGCGGGAAAGGCAGCTGGACCCGGGCTTCCCGAATCCGTCCGGCGGAAACCGCATCGGTCATCTGGAAGTAAGTGCCCAGCAGGGCCCCCAGCAGAAACTCCCGGCAGTCCCCCAGATCCACGTTCTCATGCAACCATAACTGGCCCCAGCCATCATGCTCCTCGAAGCGCAGCTGGATCAGTTGCAACCGCACTCCCACAAAGCGGGCCACCACTGACAGCAGGGTGCGCATATCCGGGGCCGATACCACCGCATAACCCAGGGCGCCGTGGGCCGTCACCGGCGTATTCGCCCCGATCTTCAGCCCGATCCAGGGCTCTTCAGTGAGCTGCTGGGCCCGGCGTATCAAGCGGGACAGCTGCTCCAGACTCAGATAGCGATGCTCACTGAGCAGCTCTTGCCAGGCCAGCCGGGTACCGGAAAAAATATCCGCATCGCTGAAGCCTTCCTGCTTCAGATGGGCGCACAGCACCCGGCTGTAAGTGGGATGAATGGCCGGTTTGAGCCGATCCATTTGCTTGTCCACCATTCGCCACACTCCTGACCGTCATGATGCCCCAGCCTACCCCTAAACTGCCTGTTTAGTCTGTCACTTTATGACGATTTATTGCCACCTGACGGGGTGCCGGAGCGGCCGCGGCAGGCACACCATGGTGAAACTCGGATACCACTAACAACCAACGAGGTCATAGCATGAGCCAAGCTGGCGTCTTTATCGGCCCCTCCGGCGTCGAATACCGCGATCGCAAGCGGCATCTGTGGATTGTTTCCCTCTTTGTCCCGGGCACGGTTTTCCTGGGTCCGTTGATGGTGATGGCCACCGGCGAACCATGGATGCTGTGGCTGCCATTGGCCTTCTATTACCTGGCCATTCCGCTGCTGGATATGCTGATTGGTGAAGATCAAAGCAACCCGCCGGAAGAGGTCGTGCCGCAACTGGAGGCCGACCCGTTCTATCGGCGCATGACCTATGCACTGGTCCCCATACTGCTGAGTGCCTATCTGTTCGGCATGTGGTTTGTTGGCACCCACTCACTGCCGCTGCATGGCATTATCGCCATGGTGCTGCTGACCGGCACCATCTGTGGCGCCGCCGGCATCAACCTGGGTCACGAACTGGGCCACAAGAAAACCCGCACCGAGCGCTGGCTGGCAAAGCTGGTGCTGGCACCGTTGGGCTATGGCCATTTCCCCATCGAACACAACAAGGGCCACCACCGGGATGTGGCCACCCCGGAGGACCCGGCATCCTCACGGCTGGGGGAGTCCATCTGGAAATTCGCCCTGCGGGAAATTCCCGGCACCATGAAGCGGGCCTGGCAGCTGGAGAAAGGGCGGCTGCAGAAGGAAGGCAAGACAGTCTGGTCACTGCACAATGAGATCCTGCAGCCCGGCCTGCTCAGCCTGATCATCTGGGGCAGCATCATCGCCCTGTTTGGCTGGAAAATGGTGCCCTTCATTGCCGCCGTGACCCTGTGGTCCTACCTGCAGCTCACCTCCGCCAACTACGTGGAGCACTATGGTCTGCTTCGCCACAAGGATGACACCGGTCGCTACGAGCGCACCCAGCCCCACCACAGCTGGAACAGCAATCACATGTTTTCCAACTGGGCGTCCTTCCACTTGCAGCGTCACTCCGATCACCATGCCCACCCGGCACGGCGCTATCAGAGCCTGCGACACTTCGAGGATCTGCCGACACTGCCCAACGGTTACTTCGGCATGTTCCTGATCAGTTATGTGCCGCCCCTGTGGTTCAAGGTCATGGACCGGCGCATGCTGGAACACGCCGGGTATGACGCTGCCAACATCAACTTTGATCCGGCGCGCCGCGATGCGCTGATTCGCAAGTACCAGATCAAACCCTCGTCTTAGTAAAACCGGGTATGGCATTTGCCCCATCCTCCTTGGTGGGGCTTTTTTTTGCCGCGATCATTCGCGGTTTTGCAAAACCGAGGAGGCACTGAGCTGTTTCCCGGTTATGTTTCCCCCTATCAATCCCTTAGGATAGGTCCATCATTGGACAGTCGTTCCGATTTCGCTTTGCGTTCATTGCCAAGGAGTTCCCATGAGTGATGCACAGTTTGACGTGGTGGTGTTCGGCGCCACCAGTTTTGTCGGCCAGATTCTCTGCCAGTACCTCACTGACATTTACGGGGTGGATGGGGATCTGAAATGGGCCGCGGCGGGCCGCTCCAAAGACAAACTGGAGCAGGTGAAAGCCCAACTGGGCCAGGCCGGCAGCGCGCTGCCCTTGCTCACCGCCGATGCCAACGATGCCGCCAGCCTGGATACTCTCTGCGCCCAGACCCGGGTGGTGATCTCCACCGTAGGACCCTATGCGTTGTATGGCGAACCCATGATCCGCGCCTGCGTGAGCAGCGGCACCGATTACTGCGACCTGACCGGCGAAGTGCAGTGGATCGCCGCCATGCTGGAAAAATATGAAGACCAGGCCAAACAGAGTGGCGCGCGCATCGTGCATTGCTGTGGCTTTGATTCCATTCCCTCGGACATGGGCACCTACTTCCTGCAGCAGCAGGCCCGGGCCCGCTTCAAGGCCCCCGCCACCCGGGTGAAAATGCGCGTCAAAGTGGCCAAGGGTGGCGTGTCCGGCGGCACCGTAGCGAGCATGATGAACATTGCCGAAGAGGCCGGCAAAGACCCGGCTCTGCGCAAGAAGCTGGCCAACCCCTACCTGCTTTGCCCGCCCAATCATGGCTTCAGTGCCCGTCAGGACAGCATCAGCATGCCGCGCAAGGATGACGACTTCGGCGCCTGGGCAGCACCGTTCGTAATGGATGCCATCAACAGCCGCATCGTGCATCGCTCCAACGCGCTTAACGGCAACGCCTACGGGGACAACTTCACCTATAACGAAGCCATGCTGGCCGGCCCGGGCATGGGCGGGCGCATGAAAGCCCTAGGGATCGGCACTGGCACCGGCCTGTTCTTTGCTGCCGCCGCCATCAAACCCACCCGCTGGCTGCTCAACAAATTCGTGGTGCCGCAACCCGGCGAAGGCCCCAGCCCGGAAGCCCAGAAAGCGGGGTTCTACGATATCCGTTTCTTCGGGGTGACCGACAACAACGACAGCATCCGCGTCAAAGTCACCGGCGATGCGGACCCGGGCTACGGCTCCACCGCCAAGCTGCTGGGGCAAGCCGCCGCCTGTCTGGCCCAGGATGTGCCCGCCGATGCGCCCGGGGGGTTCTGGACCACATCGTCCCTGCTCGGTGATTCACTGCTGAAACGCCTGCAGGAAAAAGCCGGCATGACCTTCACCGTGATCGACTGATACCGGCAGGTCTCTACTTCCCGGGAACCATAAAAAAAAGCGGGCCGCTGGCCCGCTTTTTTGTGTCCTGGAACCGCTAGCGGGAATTACATCCCCAGGCGCGGACCATACATTGCTGACCTCCCCGGCTACGGCAATACTGCAAGGCGGTATTCTGCGCCTGCCCACCATTGGACGCGGTACCCCAACCATAGGCCGTGCTGCCCCGCGCCTGGTCCGCGGCGTAGGCCGCACAGCCGGACGAAAAGGTCTGTACCACCCGGCAACCATAACCGCATTCACTCAAGGCACGACTCTGCGCTTCCGACAGGGTGCCGTAGTCATAGCTGAAGCCGTATTGATCTCCCTGATTGCTATCGATCGCCAAGGCACCGTTCGCTCCGGCGACGGATGCCATTGCCAGGGATAGCAGCAAAACCAGACTCTGAATGTTCATGATGTCCCTCTCCTTGGTGTTCTCATTGTGTGAGATCCGTGAATCAGCTTAGGCGCTGGCTGCAACGGGCACATCCCCTATATGAGGTATCAACCATGGGGCCGGGGCAACTCCCTCAGAGAGATTCTCTCAGAATGGAAACCTGATGGGGTGGATACCCCCGGATAATCCTCCACCCCGGCGCATCATTGATCCTGCTGTTGGGTCGGGGCACCGGCCAGGGCGCGGTACACGGCCACCATGGCCAGCACCACATCGGTCTGACTGCGTACCCGGGCATCCCGGGTGGCGGTCAGTTCCTGCTCCGCGGCAAGCACCTCAAAGTAGCCGATAAAACCACGCTCATAGCGGGTGCGGGCCAGCTCGGCGGCCTGCTCGGCATTCTCTGCTGCCTGCTCCAGATGCCCGGCCCGTTGGCGGGCGCGCTGGTAACGGACCAGGCGGGTCTCGGTGTCTTCCAGGGCCGACAGCACCGCCTGCTGATACTCCGCCAGGGCGGCGCGGCTGTCCGCATCGGCGGCATCGATACGCGCCTTGACCTTGCCGTGATCCAGGAAGGTCCAGTCAATGCCCAGCGCCACCCGCCGGGTTTCCGCCGGGCCGCTGAACAAATCGCTGCTGTCCGCCGCCACCGAACCCAGCAAACCACTGAGGGTAAAGCGCGGGAACAGGTCCGCCGTGGCCACCCCGATGCGGGCGGTGGCCGCGGCCAGGCGCCGTTCCGCCGCCGCAATATCCGGGCGACGGCGCAGTACATCGCCGGGGCTGTCCACCGGGATCACCGGCAGCGTTCCCGGCAAACCCGTATCTCTCTCCAGTGTGGCAATCAACGCCGCCGGCGGCTGGCCGGTGAGCACGGCGATGCGATGCATGGCTGCACGGATACCGGCGCGCAGGGTGGGCAACGCTGCCCGGGTGCGCTGAAGCTGGGAGCGGGCGCGAACCCGGTCGAACTCGGTGCCGCGACCGGCATCCACCCGGGCAGACACGATATCCAGCGTTTCCTCCTGCAGCGCCACGTTCTGCTCGGCCACCTGCAACTGCTGTTGCAGCCCGCGCAGCTCGAAGTAGCTGCTGGCCAGTTGCCCCACCAGCGCCACCTGCAACGCGCCCAGGTCAGCACCAGCGGCTTGCAGCTCCGCCTGTTGCGACTGGGTGGCCCGGCGCAATCGACCGAACAGGTCCAACTCCCAGTTGGCGGCGAGGCCAGCCTGGTACAGCTCCACCCGTTCCGGGCCGGCACCGGGCGGGGTGCGCTCCACGTCCGCCAGGTGCTGCTCGGCGCCGCTGGCACTGGCGGTAATGCTGGGCCATTGCTCGCGCTTGGCGCCATACAGCAAGGCGGCGGCCCGATCATAGCGGGCCAGGCCGGCTTGCAGGCTGTGGTTGGCGGCCAGGGTCTGGTCGATCAGTTGCCCCAGCAACGGGTCCTCGAAGCCTGCCCAGAACTGCTGCTCGGTCGGCTGCCGGGATGCCGCCGTCAGTTCGGCTGCATGGAACGCCTCCGGCTCCGGGGTGGGCGGCGCCTGATAGTCCGGGCCCACGGCACAGGCACTCAGCAACAGAGTGACCGCGGCGACAGAAAACTTACGCATGGCTCTCTCCTTCAAGGCGACCATGGGGATCGCCATCCATGGTGGATGCATGCTGGCTCACCGGCGGCTTGCCGCCGGCCAGCTTGCGCAGTGCCACATAAAACACCGGCGTCAGGAACAAGCCGAACAGGGTCACCCCGAGCATGCCGAAGAACAGCGCCACACCCAGTGCCTGACGCACTTCCGATCCGGCACCACTACCCAGCACCAGCGGTACCACGGCAGCGGTAAAGGTGATGGACGTCATGATGATGGGCCGCAGCCGCAGGCGGCAGGCTTCCAGCGCCGCGTCCACCACGCCCCTGCCCTGCAGCTCCAGCTCGCGGGCAAATTCCACGATCAGGATGGCGTTCTTGCAGGCCAGCGCGATCAACACCACCAGGCCCACCTGCACGAAGATGTTGTTGTCACCCTGGAAATACCACACACCGAGCAGTGCCGAGAGCATGCACATGGGCACGATCAGGATGACCGCCAGCGGCAGGGTCCAGCTTTCGTAGAGAGCAGCCAACACCAGGAACACCAGCAGGATCGACAGCGGGAACACCAGCAACGCGGCATTGCCCTGGGTGGCCTGCTGATAGCTCAGGTCGGTCCATTCGAACGTCATGCCGGCGGGCAACACGTCCTCGGCGATGTTGCTCAGCACGTCCATGGCCTGGGCGGAGGACAGCATGGTGGGGTCCGCCTCACCGGCCAGGTCCGCTGCCGGATAACCGTTGTAGCGCAACACCGGGTCCGGACCGAAATCCTCGCTGATGGTGACCATGGAGCCGATGGGCACCATCTCGCCATGGATGTTGCGGGTCTTCAGGTTGGCGATGTCAGCCACGCTGTCACGGAACGGCGCATCCGCCTGGGCGATCACCTGCCAGGTGCGTCCGAAACGGTTGAAGTCGTTCACGTAGGTGGAGCCCAGATAGGTCTGCAGGGTATCGAACAACCCGGTGAGCGGCACGCCCTGGGCCTTGGCCCGTTCACGATCCACTTCCGCATTCAGCTGCGGCACATTGGCCTGGTAGCTGGTGATCGGGAAACCCATGCCCGGTGTCTGGGCGATCGCATTCTGGAATGCATTCACCGCGTTCTGCAGCTCGCCATAGCCCAGGTTGCCGCGATCCTCGATGAACATCTGGTAACCATTGCCATTACCCAGTCCGAGAATCGGCGGCGGCATAAAGGAGAAGGCAAAACCTTCCTTGAGGCCGGCGATGCGCCCGTTGATTTCTTCATTGATCTGCGCGGCAGTCCGGCTGCGCTGATCAAAGGGCTCCAGCGGGAAGAACACCAGGCCAGTATTGGATGTGTTGGTGAACTGCAGGGCGTTGAGCCCGGGGAAGGCCACCGCGTGGGATACGCCTTCGGTCTCCATGCCGATATCCACCACCCGCTGCAGCAACTGGTCCGTGCGCTCCAGAGACGCCCCTTCCGGCAGTTTTACCCCGGCGATCAGATACATCTTGTCCTGGGTGGGAATAAAGCCCGGCGGCACCACCTTGAACATCAACCCGGTGCCCGCCAGCAACAGCGCATAGATCACGAACACCATGCCGCGGTGGCGCAGGGAACGGGCCACACCACTCTGATAGCGCTCCGAACTGGCGTTGAAGAAGCGATTGAACGGCCGGAACAACCAGCCAAACAAGGCATCGATGATTTTGGTCAGGCGATCCTTCGGCGCGCTATGAGGCTTGAGCAGCATGGCTGCCAGCGCCGGCGACAGGGTCAACGAATTGATCGTGGAAATCACCGTGGAAATGGCGATGGTCACTGCAAACTGCCGGTAGAACTGCCCGGTAACCCCATCCAGAAATGCCATGGGCACAAACACCGCACACAACACCAGGCCGATAGCCACAATGGGGCCGGACACTTCCTTCATGGCCTGGTGGGCAGCGGCCAGGGGCGTCAGCCCTTCTTCGATATTCCGCTCCACGTTTTCCACCACCACGATGGCATCGTCCACCACAATACCGATGGCCAACACCAGCCCGAACAGGGTCAGGGTGTTGATGGAATAGCCGAGCAGATAGAGCGCCGCGAATGTCCCGACGATGGAAATGGGCACCGCCAGCAAGGGAATGATGGACGCCCGCCAGGTCTGCAGGAACAGGGTCACCACGAGCACGACAAGCAGTACCGCCTCCAGCAGGGTCTTGATGACTGACTTGATGGAATCACTGACAAAGATGGTGGTGTCATAGACGGTTTCGTAATCCACCCCGGCCGGGAAACGGGTGGCGATTTCGTCCATGGTGCTGACCACCTGATCGCGAATTTCCAGCGCATTGGCGCCAGGGGCCTGGAAAATACCGATGGCCACCGCATCCTTGCTGTCCAGTTGCGCACGCAGGGTGTAATCCCCGGCGCCCAACTCCAGACGGGCCACATCGGAAAGACGAACGATCTCGCCATTGGTGCCCGTCTTGATGATGATGTCACCGAACTCTTCCACCGTGCGCAGACGACCCTGGGCATTGATCAGAGTCAGAAAATCGCTGCTCGGCATGGGCTCGGCGCCCAGCTGGCCGGCGGACACCTGCACGTTCTGTTCGCGCATGGCGCCCACCACATCCGCCGCGGTCAGACTGCGGGCGGCAATCTTGTCCGGGTCCAGCCAGGCACGCATGGCATAGTCACCCCCACCGAAAACCTGGGCATCGCCCACACCGCGAATCCGCGCCAGCGCATCACGGACATGCAGGCGGGCATAGTTGCGCAGGTAAAGCGTGTCGTAGCGGCCGTCCGGGGAAGTCAGGTGCACCACCATCAGGAAGGTGGGCGACTGCTTCTGGGTGGTGACCCCTTGCCGCCGCACATCCTCGGGCAACCGTGCCAGCGCCTGGCTCACCCGGTTCTGTACCCGCACGGTGGCATCGTCCGCATCGATATCCGGGCGGAACGTCACCGTCATCTGCAGCACACCATCGGACCCGGCCACGGACTTGAGGTACATCATCCCCTCAACGCCGTTGATGGATTCCTCCAGCGGCGTGGCCACGGTTTCGGCAATCACCTTGGGGTTGGCGCCGGGGTACACCGTACGTACCACCACCGACGGCGGCACCACTTCCGGGTATTCACTCACCGGCAGGCTGGGCAGCGAGATCAGGCCCACCGCAAAAATGATGATCGACAACACCGCGGCAAAGATCGGCCTGTCGACGAAAAAACGCGAGAAATTCATGGCAAAAGACTCCTGTCAGCCGTGCCGACGCACAGCCGCGCTTTGTCGTTCCCTTGCCGGGCGATTACCCGGCGTTGATGGATTACGGTTGCGCTACCGCGATGGCAGGCTGCTCGTCATTGGCAGAACGCATGGCCACCTGGTTGGGCTGCACCGGCATGCCATCGCCAAACACTTTCTGGATACCGTTGACGATCACCCGGTCGCCGCTCTCCAGCCCCTGATGAATCACCAGCAGATCCTCCACCGACCGGCCCGGTGTCACCTGACGACGCACCACCTGGTTGTTGTCGTCCACCACGTAGACAAAACGACGGTCCTGATCAGTCATCACCGCCTTGCGGCTGACCAGCAGGGCGCGGTCCAGTTTGGCCACCGGCATTTCCACCCGCGCGAACTGCCCCGGCTTAAAAATGCCATCCGGGTTGTCCAGCACCGCCCGGTACTGCAGGGTGCCGGTGCCGCTGTTGAGACGGTTGTCGATAAAATCCAGCGTGCCACGGTGCGGATACCCGGCTTCCCCGGACAGGCCGATCCGCACCGTGGCGGACTTCCCCGCGCCAGGCACCTGCAGGCTGTCGAACGCGGATTGCTCATCGGCCTCGAAATAGACATGCATGGGATTCACCGATACCAGCGTGGTCAGCAGGGTCTGGTCCGCATTGGCCAGATTGCCCCGGGTCACCATGGCACGGCCGGTACGGCCATCCACCGGGGCAGTAACGCGGGTGTATTGCAGATCCAGCTCCGCCGTATCCACCGCCGCACGAGCGGCATTTACCAGCGCTTTGGCACTGAGCAGGGCAGCACTGCGCTGGTCATATTCCTCACGGGAGATGGCGCGACTTTCCAGCAGGGTTTTCGCCCTGCCCGCTTCGCTCTTTGCCAGTTCCAGCTGGCTTCTGGCCTGCTCCAGCTCTGCGCGAGCCGCCTGCAAACGTGCCCGGTAAGGACGCGGATCGATCTGGAACAACAGATCACCGGCCTTCACCAGCTCCCCTTCCTCGAACGCCACCTGGTCGATATAGCCACTGACCCGGGGCCGCAGCTCCACGGTTTGCGGCGCCACTACCCGGCCGGTAAAGGATTCCCAAAGCGTCACCGGCTCGGCAATCACCCGGGCCACATCCACCTCCGGCGCCGGCATCTGTTGTCCGGCTTCACTACGGGCATCGCAACCGGCAAGAAACACGGCCGCCATCAATGCCACCAATAGTGCCCAATAGACACCGGCACCACTGGCGCTTTCGCCACTCAAACTTTCCATCTCCGCAACTCCTGTTATCACCACCCAGCTCTGCCGAGTTATCGAATACCCACGACAACAATCGACAGCGCACAAAAAAAACCGGGATGACTGATTCTCTGGTGAAGCCAATCACCCCCAACAGATCAGCCACTCTATTTCCTCAAGCTAAGTTGAGGTCAATACAGATTCGATTCGGCCTTTTGCTATCTTCCTCATAGGCGCCGTCTCTGGCCGTAAGCCAGACGGAACAGCAAACGATCACCAACAGATCGGCCAGTCAGGGAAAACACGATACGGAGAGGCGCCAGTTCGGCGGTAGCGGGTTACTGCGTGAAGATTGCCCGATTCTGTTAGCAAGGCAAAAAGTGATAAACCCGGCAAGGGCGATCCGGCAATATGAAGGCCGCCTTGCATTGTAATTTCAGGCAAGTGACAACAACGAAGGATGAGGTGAGCGACCAGGCTGCATTCTCAAATGACCCTACGCAAAGGCCATTACCTCAAGCACACCGTATTGACCTGCCAGGCTTTTGGACAAGCCGGGCGCCGTATCCCGGCTTGCCGTATCCACCAGGGTAGTCATGACGTATTGCCGGTTTCTGCGCAGTGATTGCCTGATCCTGCAGAAAGTGACTCAATGGGCACACGGGCTGGCAGCGCTCTGCGTATACTGCCAGCAACAGGAGGACAGGCCATGACCGTGACAACCCCGGAGTTACCCCGCAATCTCAGCGCCGGACCCCAGCAGCAACTGGCTGATATCGTCGGTCGCTGGGCCGATGGCAGCGGCATGCGCCAAACCGCTATCGAAGGTGTGGACTTGTATCGCTCTGATGGGCTGACGGCCTGCGGTTCCACCGTCTATGAACCCTCACTGATTTTTATTCTGCAGGGCACCAAGACCATTCAGCTCGGCGACCGGGAAATTGTCTATGGCCCCATGAGCTACCTGGCCAGTTCCGTGCATTTGCCGGTGCAGGGACAGATCGTCGATGCCTGCAAGGATCGCCCTTATCTCGCTGCCAAGATCACCGTGGATCCGCAGGAGGTAACGGACCTGGTGCTGGAACTGGGTGACAAGGTAGCCAGTTTCGACCCGGACAGTCCTTGCCCGGAAATCAGTTGCGGCCTGTGCATGTCCTACATGGACGAACGCATGCAGGGCGCCCTGTACCGACTGCTTAGCCTGCTGGATTCCCCCGAAGATATTCAGGTGCTGGCACCGCTGGCACGGCGGGAAATCATCTACCGGGCACTGATCGGCGAGATGGGCCCGCGCATGCGCAAGTTCGTGGCTGCGGACTCCCAGGCCAACCGGATTTCCCGGGTAATCTCCACCCTGCGTGGCCGGTACACCGAACCATTGCGAGTGAAGGAGCTGGCAGAAGAAGCCAACATGAGCGAGTCCACCCTGTTCCACAGCTTCAAGCAGGTCACTCGCATGTCGCCACTGCAGTTCCAGAAAAAACTGCGCCTCTACGAAGCCCGCCGCCTGATGCTCACCGAGGGCCTGGAAGCGGCCACCGCCAGCTACCGGGTAGGCTACGAAAGTCCCTCCCACTTCAGCCGCGAATACAGCCGCATGTTTGGCGCGCCACCGAAAGCGGATGTGTTGAAGTTGCGGGGAGAGCAGATAAGCGCGTGAATCAGTGGACAGTTGATAGTGGACAGTTGACAGCGTCGCGGACAGGCAACGATTTAAACTGAAACGCAAGAGGCCGCGCCCAACCTATGGGCGCGGCCTCTTGCGTTTTAGCTACCGAAAAATCACTCGCGTAGCTGTCAACTGTCCACTATCAACTGTCAACTCTTAAGCCTATATCCCGTCCGGAAAATCCACCACACCAGAGCGATACAGATGGCCAGGAAGAACAGGGTCATGCCGATGCTGATGCCGATGTGTACGTCGGCGCTGCCGAAGAAGCTGTAACGGAAACCACTGATCAGATAGACCACCGGATTGAACAGGGTCACGGTTTGCCAGAACGGTGGCAGCATGTCGATGGAATAGAAGCTGCCGCCCAGGAAGGTCAGCGGGGTAATGATCATCAGGGGAATGATCTGCAATTTCTCGAAGGTATCCGCCCAGATCCCGATAATGAACCCGAAAAGGCTGAAGGTAATCGCGGTAAGCAGCAGAAAGCCGAACATCATGAAGGGATGCTGAACCTCATAGTCCACAAAGAAGCGCGCCGTGATCAATATCAAAACGCCCAGTATCGATGACTTGGTCGCGGCTGCTCCCACATAACCGATGACGATCTCCACATAGGAGACCGGCGCCGACAGCACCTCATAGATCGTTCCCGAAAACGTGGGCATGTAGATACCGAACGAGGCATTGGAAATGCTCTGTGTCATCAGGGTAAGCATGATCAGGCCGGGAATAATAAACGCCCCGTAACTGACGCCGCCAATTTCCACCATGCGCGAACCAATGGCGGAGCCGAACACCACAAAGTACAGGGAGGTGGAGATCACCGGGGAGGCCACGCTCTGCATCAGGGTGCGCCAGGTGCGCGCCATTTCGAACTTGTAGATGGCGCGAATGGAATAGATATTCAGTTTCATCGGGCCTCTCCGGCTGGGGTGGCGTTTTCCGTGGCGGGCTGGCCGTTGTGGACCAGGTCCACAAAGATATCTTCCAGGGAACTCTGTCGGGAATGCAGATCCTTGAACTCGATGCCCGCAGCATTCAATGCCCGCAGCAGCTCGGCAATGCCGGTGCTTTCCTGGTTGGCATCATAGGTATAAATCAGCCCATAGCCGTCGTCCGACAAGGCCAGCGCATCGCTGCCCAGACCGGCTGGCAGACTTTCCAGGGGTTCGGCCAAATGTACGGTGAGTTGCTTGCGACCCAGCTTCTGCATCAGACGGGCCTTGTCATCCACCAGGATAATTTCTCCCTGACGAATAATACCCACCCGGTCTGCCATCTCCTCGGCTTCCTCGATGTAATGGGTAGTCAGGATAATCGTCACGCCCTGTTCGCGAAGCTGGCGAACCATCTCCCACATTTCCCGGCGCAATTCCACATCCACCCCGGCAGTAGGCTCATCCAGAAACAGGATCTTGGGTTCGTGGGACAGTGCCTTGGCGATCATTACCCGCCGCTTCATGCCACCGGACAGCATCATGATCTTGTTGTCCCGCTTGTCCCACAGGGACAGCACCTTCAGGACCTTCTCGATATGGGCATCGTTACGGGGTTTACCAAACAGGCCCCGGCTGAAACTCACCGTATCCCAGACCGTCTCGAAGGCGTCGGTGGACAATTCCTGGGGCACCAGACCAATGGCGCTGCGGGCTTCGCGATAATCGCGGACGATATCGTAACCGTCCGCCAGCACGGTACCACTGGACGGGTTGACGATACCGCAAATAATGCTGATCAGAGTGGTCTTGCCGGCCCCGTTGGGCCCCAGCAGGGCGAAGATCTCCCCGGCATGAATATCCAGATTGATGTGCTTCAGGGCCTGGAAACCACCCTGATAGATCTTGTTCAGGTCTTTCACGGAAATAACAGCACTCACCACTTTCTCCTTTGTTGGACCTGCTGACTCAGAGTCTCCCCTGAGCCGCCATATTATGCCCGAAATAACGCCCACCCGCTGGCAAGGATGATAACGGTTTGGCAGCATAAGACCTTAACCTTGGTTAAGGTCAACGTTCATCAGCAAAGGCTTCCATCATGACCCTGTCCTGTGCAGACGATATTCACAAGGCCCTCACCGTTGGCGAGGTGGCTGAACGTAGCGGCGTGGCCGTTTCCGCCCTGCATTTTTATGAAAAAAAAGGCCTGATACAAAGCTCACGCAGTGCCGGCAATCAGCGCCGCTATCATCGCGATGTGTTACGCCGGGTGGCCGTCATCAAGGTGGCCCAGCGTATCGGCATCCCGCTGGCGGAGATTGCCGAGGCCCTGGCCGAGTTGCCCGATGGCCGCAGCCCCACCGCCCGCGACTGGAAGCGCATGTCCGCCAAATGGCGCATTCACCTGAACGAGCGCATCAATGACCTGACCGTACTGCGCGACCAGCTCAACGAATGTATCGGCTGTGGCTGCCTGTCCATCAAGGCCTGCCGGCTACGCAATCCCTTTGACTCCCTCTCGGAGAAAGGCCCGGGGCCCCATTTCTAGGGGGGCTCAGGCTTACAGCGCCCTTGCGACCATGGTCGGCATTCATTTTGACATCTTCAGCGGGCACAATGTGATGCTGGCAACTTTCGCAATCAGGAGGCAGCATGAACAAGAATACCGTAACCGTGATTCCCGGCGACGGAATCGGACCGGATATCGTGGATGCCACGGTGCGGGTATTGAAAGCCCTGGATTGCGGCCTTGAATTCGAATATGCCATTGCCGGGCAGACCGCCCTGGACAAAGGGCTGGATCTGGTACCGGAAGAAACCCTGGCAGTGCTCCGCCGCAACCGCCTGGCCCTGAAAGGCCCGATCACCACGCCGGTAGGCGGCGGCTTCACGTCCGTGAACGTGACCCTGCGCAAGACCTTCGACCTGTTCGCCAACGTGCGCCCGGCCCTGTCCATTCCCGGGGTGAAGTCCCGCTATGACAACGTGGACATCATGACCGTGCGGGAAAATATCGAAGGCATCTATTCCGGCCTGGGCCAGACCGTCAGCGAGGATGGCGAAACCGCCGAGCTGCGCAGCCGCATCACCCGCACGGAATCCGAGCGCCTGCTGCGCTTTGCCTACGAAACCGCGGTGAAGCAGGGCCGCAAGAAGGTCACCGTGGTGCACAAGGCCAATATCATGAAGTCCACCTCGGGCCTGTTTCTCGACGTGGCCCGCAAGGTGCGCGAGGACTACCCCCAGCTGGAACACGAGGAAATGATCGTGGACGCCTGCGCCATGCAGCTGGCCATGAACCCGCATCGCTTCGATGTGATCGTCACCACCAACCTGTTCGGCGACATCCTTTCCGATCTTTGCGCCGGCCTGATCGGCGGCCTGGGCGTGGCCCCCGGCGCCAACATCGGCGAGCATGGTGGCCTGTTCGAAGCCGTCCACGGCAGCGCCCCGGATATTGCCGGCCAGGGCATCGCCAACCCCACTGCCATCATGCTGGCCGGGGCGCTGATGCTCGACTACATTGAGATGCACGACAAGGCCAAACAGCTGCGCCGCACCGTGCGCCAGGTGGTGGGCGAAGGCGAGATCGTCACCCCGGACCTGGGCGGCCGCGCCAGCACCAGTGAGTTTACTGATGAGCTGGTGCGCAGGCTGGAACAGAACCGTTAATTGTTGATCATGATTCCCCGCCAAGCCTTCGTCACTCCGGGCCTGCCCCGGAGTCTCCTTCAAACCATCGTAGCCTTTCCCGATGCTCTGCCAACGGAAGGAGGTCCCGGGGCACAAGCGCAGCGCAGAACAGACGAAGTCTGGCCCCGAAGGGGTGAGCGCAGCGAATAACCCCGGGATGACGTTGGCTGCCTGCGAGGCGGGTGCGAAATTCGTCACTCCGGGCTCGCCCCGGAGCCTCCATCAGACCATCGTAGCCTTTCCAAGTGCCCTGCCAACGGAGGGAGGTCCCGGGGCCAGCCCGGGATGACGTTGGTTATCTGCAAGGGGTGGGTGATACCGGGGCAACCCCCTGCCCCGTCACAACCACTTTGTGACCCACTTCCATTTTTAAGCCGATTTACCTATATTCTATTAAATTCAAACCCACTCGGGGGTTACAGCCCACAATAAAGGGCGCGGCCAGTTTCAGCATTCCTGGAGGATTAGCGAAACAGGCCTGACGGGGAATTGCCCAGCCATGGACGCGTTACTGAATTTTGTGGGGGAGATCTACGAAGCCTCCTATAACCCGGGGCACTGGGATACTGTTGCCACCGGCCTGTGCGAGCTGCTCAATGCCCGTTCCGGCGCCATCATCATGGACGATCATGAATGTCGCATCCGCGGCATGATCGGCGCCCATGGCCTGCCACGAGCCGTCAGGACGGCCTACCGGTTCGGCATATCGAAATACGACCACACCTTCCAATTGCAACGCCAAGAGCCACTCGGCAAGGCCCGCCAGATCATCCAGGCCCGGGAAATCCAGGCCGACCACCCGTTCTACTACCGCTTTATTCTCAAGCCCAACGACATCGGTTTTCTGGCCGGCATGAATGTCTATAACGACGACGAATGGCATGTGGGCATCGGTCTGCACCGTTCTTTCCAGGCTGAACCTTTCTCTGCCGAGGACTGCCTGACCCTGCAACGGCTCTACCCGCACTTCAAACGGGCCCTGCGCATTCACAAGGAGTTTCATCGCCTGCGCACCCGGCAGCAGACCCTCGAGTCCGCCCTGGGCCGTTTCATGACCGGGCTGATTATTCTGGGGCCAGACGGCACCGTGAATTACTGCAACCCGGTTGCCGAGGCCATGCTCTCGCAACACCAGGCATTAACCATCAACCGCCACAACCACCTCCAAGCCCACTACCCGCAGGAGAACCAGCAGTTACAGGAATTGCTGACCCGATTAATGACTGCCGACCGACAGGACGTCACCACCCACAACCAGGCCATGGGGCTCAACCACCCGGACCGCGAGCATTCAATAAACCTGATGCTCGCACCACTGGAAGGCTTCCTGACCGACGCCCCCCAACCCGCCGGCAGCGTGGCGCTGTATCTGTGCGCCCCTGATTCCACCTTCAATCTGCCGGCCGAGGCCCTGCGCTCCCTGTATGACATGACCCCGGCGGAAGCCAGCGTGGCCCTGGCCCTGGTCAACGGCCAATCACCAAACCAGATCAGCGAGCAGCATGGTGTCAGCGTCGATACCGTGCGCAGCCAGTTGAAAAGCATCTACTTCAAGATGGGCGTCAAGAAACAGCAGGACGTAATCCGCACCCTGCTGTCAGGAGTGATGCAGGTTGGATAATAAAAGCACCGGCATCATGAACGAGCTCTCTCTTGCAGCGTCTCCACAAGCCGACCGGGAGGAACCATCACTGCCTCTTCCCTCTCTGGATAGCAACGAGCTGCATGCCTACAACCAACTGATCAGCACCCTCTACCGCTGCCTGCACGACAATGCCGGCTTCCAGCCGTTCTTCGATGCTTTCCAGCAACACTTCAAGGCACTGCAAGGTGGCATTATGGGCGTCACCGCCAATCCGCAGCGCGTGCTCTACGCCTGGACCTTCGGTTACCCGGAAGGGTTCGAGGAGTGGTTTATCAACAGCGACCTGCCGGAACGGGATGAAGCCCTGACCCGCTATGTGCAATTGCCGCCGCGTCAGTTCGATTCCTTTCTGCACGGCGACAGCAGCCGCACCATACTGGATATTCTCGGCCCGGAAAGCCGGGCCTGGGCGGAAACCGTGGGCATGGGTGACAGCGCCGGCATGCTGGTGACCCTGGAAAGCGATACCCGTGTGGTTTTCATGGCCAACCGACATCGGGATTTCGGCCCCTATACCGATGACGAAATATTGCAGATGAACCTGCTGGCGCCGCATATCGAAAATGCCGTTGCCCTGCACCTGAAGCTATACCAGTCAAACAGCGACAACGAAAACCTGGCCATGGCACTCAACCATGTCAACAAGCCTTTGATCGTGTTCAATGCCCTGGGCAACATCGCCCAGGCCAATAACGCCGCCAGAGGGCTGCTCGACAACACCGGCAACCTTTTCATTGGTGATGACCAGCGCCTGCACAGCAGTGACAAACGCCTGACCCGTAAACTTCAGGACGCCATCACCACCTGCATTGTCCATTCCCATAAAGGCAACCTGGCATCGCGCACCCTGTTTATCCGCAACGGCGACGAGCGTCTTTCCGTCTGCCTGACACCTCTGGTAACGGAAAGCCCCGAGAACAATGGCGTACTGGCAGAGCTGTTCAGCTTCGACAGCAACCTGACCCCCGACCTGGACAGACTGCAATCGCTGTTTCAATGCACGCCGGCAGAAGCGGCAGTCGCTGTGGAGCTAATTCGAGGTCTCAGCGCCAGCGACATCGCCGAGGAAAAACAGATATCCATCCATACCGCCCGCCAACACATCAAAAACCTGCTGGCGAAAAATGGCTATCACAAACAGACCGAGCTGGTTTCCATGCTGGTCAGGGCGTTGGGGTGAGAATCCTCTGCTAACGCTGAAAGAACCAACATCATTCCGGGCTCACCTAGGATCTCACTCCGTTGGCGGAGCGGTTTGGAAACGTCGCGATGATCTGATTGAGGCCCAGGGCTTGATCCGGGGATAGCTCCGAAATGATATTGTTCACTTCACGCATGAAGTGGGCCCAGTGACAAACAGGAAAAGACCATGGCACTCGTCTTACAGAATGAGCCAGATCTGATTCAAGCTCTCTACCGCTCTCTGACTCATCGGGAAGGCTTTCATGCCTTTCTGGAAAAACTGACCAACGCTATCAAGGGCTGTGCCGCTCAGCTACTGGTCATCAACCGGCACCCCTTGCGTATGGAGCACCTCTGGTATCACGGCCTGTCCGAAGAATTCATCACCTGGTATCTGGAAAACAACATGATCGCCCAGGACGTGGTCACCAATCAGACGGTCAAGCAGACGCCGGGCCTGTTCCAGTCGGCCCTGCCACTGCTGCCGGATTTCCAGCCCGACGAAGACTATTCCAAATGGGAAAATGAGCAGGACATGCTGGACTCCGCCTGGCTGCTGGTCGATAACACCCGCACCCACAGCTTCGTACTCACCATCCAGCGCACCGTTGCACAAGGCCCTTATCAGCAAGCCGAACTGGATGCGCTCAATCGGCTGGTACCGCATATTCGCCAGACGGTACAACTTTACCGGCAACTGGAAACCCGCAACCAGGCCGCTTCCTCACTGGCCGCCATTATTGACGTCCTCCCCGACGCCACCTTTGTCCTCGACAGCATGGCGACCATCCTCTACACCAACAAGGCAGCGCGCGAGCTGATCAACCGTGAACGCTGCCTGAGTATCCGCGACGAGCGCTTCAACTTTGCCGAAAAGGATGTACAGGCCGCCTTCTTCCGCACCTCTGCCCAGGTCGTTCGCTCCAGTATGGGCAAGGAAGACTATTGCAGCGAAACCCTGTTCCTCAAACGCCAAGACCGAACACCACTGATCTTTGTGATCCGTCCCATCGAAAGCAGCGACCTGCTTGCCGGTGGTGCCCTGGTCAGCGTCTACGAACCGGACAACCGCCAGCTCCCCGGAGCGGAACATATCGCCGCCTATTTCGACCTGACACCGGCCGAAGCCCAGGTCTGTGAGGCATTGGTCAGCGGCAAAGACGTACAGGCAATCAGCGATCAATTGGGCCGCAGCGTCTCCACGGTGCGCTCACAGATAAAACAGATTTTCCAGAAAACCGGCTGTTCCCGGCAGGGGGAACTGATCAGCCGGATTCTGGCCGCGTTGTTGCGGTAGTACTCACCTCCGTCACTCCGTACATGACTCAACTAACGTCACCCCGGGGCGCACAACAGCCGATTAATAGGGTTGAGGGTAATAATCGCAATGATTGATGTTGTCTGAATCTATAGACGTCCAATAACCGGCTTGTTCATCAAACTCTTCCTGATGTTCAAAGGCGGTATAGTAGCCGTAATTCCAGTGGGTTCTGCTTTGCTCACAGACTGCATAGCTTCCATCATCATTAAGCAATGGGTCAGACCAAAGATATTCGGTGTAAACTTCTCCGTGATCATCGGCATCAAGCTCGTCATAGGCAACGAGAGTTTTAGTTGGGCTGAACCACTGTCCCTTGGCTTGAAAGGGATCCATTGATAGCTCTTCACTATTAATGAGGCCGCTTTCGTAGTAATGATAGATGCTTTCAACCAGGTTAACCCAGGTGCCGTTGCTGTTCTGCCTTAGCGGATAGTAATCGACCACGCTGGCCAGGTTGCCGTTCAGCCAATAATCCTCTTTATAAACAACCAGATCTTTTTCACGTTTCTCAAACCGGCGCTTTTCTCCATAAACAAACTCGGTAATCTCACTGTCTGACGGGTTGCTTGGAGAATCGATCACTGTGACAAGGCAGTTATCCTCCGTCTCTACGATGCTGATGGTGTCAGAGGGTTTGGTGAAATAACTTGGGCAATGTTTGGTGCCTAAATTCGCAATAAAGCGGATGTTTTGTTCGTAATCTGCATCGTAAAGATTGAACTCAAATTGGCTTTCGCTATTTTCGGTATAGAAATCGCTGTCTGCGGTGAAGGAAAGTGAGAAGGTAGCGTCATCAATGGCGATGATTTCGCCCTGGATATTTGATGGCGATATGCTCTGGATGCTGAGAGCACTGCTTCTGGCATGAAACTCTTCATCTTGCAGGTAAGAGGTGATTTTACTCCGGATAACTTCGGGAACCAGGTATGGGTAATCTTCGGCGATTTCGGAAATCGAACTGATGAGTTGATAGAAGTCACCCCGCAGAGATTCCGCTACCCCAAGAGTCCGGTTTAATTGGTAAGTTTTTGCGGTTCCGGCGTTGAGTTCAAGTTCGTTCGGGTAATCGATGGCAGGGGCTGATCTGGCCATTGCGGATTTTGATTGAAGGAGGCCAGGAACCAAATCGGCATCTGCCGGGTAAACGCACCCGTCCCAGTAGTCATCAAACCCATCAACCAGCTTCTTCGCGTTGACGTAAAGGGTGGCACCGCCAATAGCGGCCATGGCAGCGGCCAGAGGCGGTGCTGCGGTGGCGCCATAGCTGGCAATGGCAATAAGGCCAGCGCCCCTGGCGACGCGAATGACCTCCTTGATTTTCTGGTCGCTCATGGTGCTGCAAGTCAGCTCATTATAGGCTGCACGTGCCTTGGCCTCAGTACCCACGAGCATTGCCTGCTGCTGTTGAATAACCCGGTAAAGGAAATTGATATCCTCAAGGGTCAGTTGGTCGAGGTTGACCGCCTCAAGGGCGTTGCGGGCATCAATAACGTCATTCACATTTTCAGGGGCTGTGTTTTGTGACTGTAACTGGGCAATCAGGGCATCCAACTCCAAGAGGCTGGTATTGATGTGGTCTTGAAGGTAATAGCGTGCGGTTTCAAATTCCACAAAGTCTGGCTGTGTTACTTTGATGCTGAAATCAAAGGGGTCCAGGTTGTCAAGAATGACAGTCAGAACATATTCGCCATTCTCGATGCCAGGGGGAAGAATAAAACGAAGATCCAGTTCATCGGTTCTGACCAACTGCAGGAAAACGGTTTCCGCTTCCCCATTCTTGTCCCGGAGAAAGCCTTGCTGGGTCTCGCCTGAAATGAGAATTTCATTGGGCCCTTCTAGCTTGTTAAAGCGAATGGTATAGGCTTTTCCGCTTTTCAGGCTACCAGGGTAGTCCACAATGTGTCCTCCGCGAACGGTCTGGCTTGATCCTGGAGAGCCAGAATCACCAGAAGACCCACCGCCACCACCACAGGCAGACAGTATGCTGGCCAAAAGCAATGTAGCCAGCATCCTTGCGCAAACTGAAATGGTACTGCTCCATGCCGAAGACTGTTCTTTCATCCGAATCCCCCCCGATAATTCGTTTGATACTGAAGGTGCATGATTTCTCGGCAGAGGACATCCCCAATATGGGGGATGTCATAGGAATTAATGACAAAATCCGGAAATTAGCGAACCTCTGAAAATCGTCATCCCGGGCTTGCCCCGGGATGACATTGGTTATATTCAAAGTCCGGAGCGGAGGGTGAGCGCAGCGAATAACCCCGGGATGACGGTGGTTATTGGCGAGGCGTGTGGTAAATTCGTCACTCCGGGCTCGCCCCGGAGCCTCCCTCAAACCATTGCAGCCTTTCCAAGCGCCTACCAACGAAAGGAGTCTCAGGGCGAGCTCGAGCAAACCTACTGCTGATACCCACCAGCCGGAGTACCGGAACCACTATTACTGCACAGGCACACGTAACGGTAGGCATCCCAGGAAACACGGGCACCATTCGGCCGGCCATTCTCACCACGAACCGGCTCCTGCTTGTAAGTCGGCGGCCGGTTTAACCAAGTGATATTTCCCGTCTCCAGATTATAGGCACCTGCTACGACAGGTTTGCCACCCGCCGGGCACTGATAGTCCGGGCTTGCCTTGCCGCTGTTGAGGCCACGGACATCAAACACCTGATTCATTGCCGGAACGGTAGTAGGGCCGCCACACACCCGATAGGCTGATTTCCCAGAAGAACCTGCCCCCGCTGTTGCAACACCACCGGATTTCATACCGCCTGAACCACTGCTGGCCGAGACATCAAACGAACGATCAATCTCTTCCAGCTCCTTGTTCAGGTCACGCATTGCCGGAGCACTACGCACCCGATAGCCGGAGCTGGAGCTCACATCACGCACCCGCTGCGACGCATACGCCTGATTCACAACACGGTGGGTTTGCGCCATATTGCGGTCCAGCATGCGATTCGTTCTCTCGAACGTGGTCTGGATATGATTCATGAAATCCGCCATCTGCTGCTGCTCACGGCGCCGTGATTCCGCGCGTTCAGCGCGGGCTTCCGATTCCGTGATACGGATTAGTTGCTGTTCGATCGGTGCATATTGCTGTTTGACATTCTTGTCTGACGGAGTCCTGGCGACACGGTCATCCACGACCGCTGCAGCGACACTGGCATTCTGGCCGAATAGACCAGCGAACCAGTCCCGCTGTTTTTTGTACGTAGAATCCAAGCTGGAGTAATGGCTCGACGCCTGCCTCCTGACAACCTTCCATTCCGATAAACAGGTTTTAGATTGATAGAAGGTATTATTGCTCCCTGTTTCGCATAAGCGGCCGAACCCGTTTTTACTGATGAATGAATAAACGGCTTCTCTCTCAGCCCCAATTTTCACCACTTCATTCAGCGCCTTACTCAGGTCTGGGCGGGAGGCAATATAGGAACTGACAGCCTGTTTTTTGGCCTTAAGCCTTTCCTGGGCAATTTCCTGCTGACGTTGACGCTCGGCACTCTCCTTTTCTCTTTTTTCTTTATATTCAGCATAATACTGTTGCGGGTTTTTCCAGCGAGATAACGCCTCTGCCCCATGCCTATCAATATCGGACATCATGGCAAGGCTAATCTCGGCATTATTATAATTCACTTCAGGAACCTGCCCTTTTCTTCCAACAATTTTCTTTGCGG
Source organism: Alcanivorax sp. DSM 26293 (assembly GCF_900107995.1). Taxonomy (GTDB): domain Bacteria; phylum Pseudomonadota; class Gammaproteobacteria; order Pseudomonadales; family Alcanivoracaceae; genus Alcanivorax. The sequence continues at coordinate 213,288 of NZ_FNUM01000007.1, forward strand.
CATCCTCGCAAGAGGAGAGCCGCTTCGATCCATCGTCAATATCCAAGCCATAATCAACCAATACTTTCAATTTCTTCATATGGTCGGGGCCGATATCATGAAGCTTTACACTTTTATCTCTATAGTTATTGTAATAGCAGAATAACGCTTCCGGGAAAGGTCGCTTCATGACGAGATATCTTTCATAATACGAATCTATTCCATGCCACTCACCAGCATCATCAGGTAAACGAATTTCAGGATCCGCACCTTTCTCAAGAAGAAGCGACATCATAGCGACGGCATCGTAATCACCAGTGTAAGGCGGCATCCCAAAGGTCGATCGACAGGCATTCCTGGAGGCAGCACAATAAAGAGGTGAGGCATACGTATCTCTAGAATAACTTACGGAAACACCAGCCTTGATCATTTCTTCTGCACGTTTCGGATCGATCATTATTGCCGCAAGCAGTGGCGTCACCCTCAATTTTTGTCCACCTCCAATATCCCAAGTCTCCCTACCATTCATTTTTTCATAACCATCAAGATACTGGTAAGTTTTTTTGGCTCTACCTTCCATGCTTACACCACAACCTGACAGCATAGAAAGGGAAGCCACCAAAACGGCTATTGACCACCTGACTACCCACTTATTAAAAGCACCAAAAGCCATATCTAAAGCCCCACTCATAGAATCATTTAATAAACCCGGAGAAATCCACCTGATAAAGCACAAAGGCCTTGATGCTATCCTGATTCGACAACCCCGCCTTGCGCATATCCCCATCTGCTGCCACTTCGATTTCCACGCCAACGACAAAACTATCTTTACAATACTTACTTCTCGGACACTCTATTTTTTTTAGTTCTCTGCCAATGGAAGGAGGTACCGGGGCTAGCCCGGCATGACGGCAAAGAGCACAACAATACATCAAACCAGCGTCACTCCGATCTCACCCCGGAGTCTACCTCAAAGCATCGGAGTCTTTCCAAACGCTCTGCCAGCGGAAGGATACCCCTAGAGCCTGGAATGATACTGGTTATATTCAATGGATTGAGGAGAATGCCGCCCCTTTTCTCCGAACCATCTAGCAAACGCAAAAAGGGGAGACATCGCTCCCCTTTTTTCTGGATACAGACAAGGAATTACTGAGGAAGAACCTCGCCTTCGCCAACAGGGTTTGCCACATCACTGACAAAGAACCCGAGCAAACTCTCGCTGCCGCCATCAACATGACGGAAGTCAACAATCACGGCATCCGAGTTACTGCTTTTGATAGGCGCAAGCGTCCAGCTTCCGGTGGACTCGTCCGACATGGTTTCAGTGAAAACCAGAGTACCGCTTGTGGTGGCTTTCCAAGGCGCATCAATGGTGCTTGATTCTCCGGCCCCGGAGCCAGGAGAGAAGGTCATCGTGCCCGTGCCATCTTCGTTGAGAGAAATATTGGCTTTGTCATCTTCGCCAACCAGGTCAATACTGAAGTCAATATTCATCCCTTCGAAGAAGCCTTCTTCTTCACGCTCGACGATAACAGTACTGGCATTCCCGGCCAGGTCTTCCAGCTCCACAGCGAAACGGCCAATACGACTGAAACTAAAGCTGCCGTCGTCGGCATGAGTAAAGGCCAGGTCGCCCCACGGTTGCTGTTCATAGGACTCAAGCGCATTAGGAGAATCTGCATCATACAGACCCCCCGGCCCGTCCGTTTCAGCCTCAACACTGGAGATAGTGAAAGCGCCACCGCTAGTCGAATAGGTTCCCCACTCGGAAGACACCTCTATCGGAGAGGCGCCCTCATAGGATTCCTCATTGGCATTGTGCGCTATGGTGTAGTTGGAATCGTCCAGAATCGTCAGCACATTGAAAGCGCCGCCCTCTTCTGCCAGATACCAGGCCCCGACAAGGGGGTTCGCCGCGTTTTTAATCGCTGTAAAGGTTATCGTATCGTCTGCTTCGTACTGATCATCAGACAGCTCACCGACAGAAAGAACGAACTGATTATCAACCAGCTCCAATTTTACGGTCTCATCTGATAGATCAGACAACCCACCACTATTATCGGATTCACCGGACACCGTCAGGGTTAAGTCGCCAGATACGGGATCCCAGGTATAGGTTCCCCATTCGGCAGTTGCAGCCTCTTGATCACCATCATCAGCATTTGAATGAGCAATGATGTAGCGATCATAATCCAGGAAACTCAATACATTGCGGCCATAGTCATCTTCAAACAGCCAACTGCCGCGTAGATCCGCCTGCTGAGAAGCGGCGAAATGCGCCTCGGCCTCTCCTTCCGTTACCAGGGTTTCGCCAATAGCGGCCTCGGCCTCGCTTTCAAAGGCGGCGGCAGGCTGATTCACCTCTACATCCTTGCCAACAAAGCTATCAAGCGTTTGCTGACTAATGGTGATGCCGTTGTCAGGATTGCCGTCATCATCCAGGGTCTGCAGCAACCGCAGCACATTGGTGACCACATCCGCATCGTTACCTTCGGCCATATCCGCCGGCGTGACACGCCCGCTTGCCGTTACGGCTGGCAGTTCGGTATCGCCAATGCTAAAGATGACGGTATCACCCTCAACATAATTGTATTCCCCCAGCGCATTGGTCTTGCCGCTCAGGCCGCCCGGGTTGGTTTGATAGTTGATACCCGCTACGGCACTGTCGGTAAAAACACCGGTTTCGGATTTTGTGGAAGGCCCGGCCGGGGCTGACGAGCCACCAGACGAGGAGCCACCACCCCCACAAGCCGTTAACGCCACGGCCAGCGCCAGTGAGCTGATTTTCAAGGTTTTCATGATCCCTCCAGTCATATCGATATTGAGATGACTCGATCATCACTGCTCGGCCCCCTCCCGCGCATCCCCAAAATTGGGGATGAGTGGGCACTAACCTCTTTTCCTATCCCCTTCAAATCATGGTGGCCTTTCCGAAGGCTCTGCCAACGAAGGGAGGTCCCGGGCACAAGCGCAGCGCAGAACAGCCGGAGGCTGGCCCCGAAGGGGTGAGCGCAGCGAATAACCCCGGGATGACGGTGGTTATTTGCGAGGTGGGTGGAAAATTCGTCACTCCGGGGTTATTCGCTGCGCCTACTCTCCGGATGCGGCGGACAGAAACGGGGTTTGTGGAGCGGGCTGGTAGCGTAGCACCGGCAGGGCCCTGACAAGGGCGGTGAGCTGCGCCTGGCTGGATACTTCGGCCTTGAGGAAGATGCTCTTGATCTGGCTGCGTACGGTATGAGGAGACACCTGACACAGGGTAGCGATGTCAGCCACCTTTTCGCCCTGGGCCACCAGGGCTGCGACTCGCGCTTCTGCCTGGGTCAGACCCAACAGGACCACCAGTTTGTCCAGGTCGAATTCCGTTTCCGCCTCACCGTCCAGCAGAAAAAGCGCACAATGGGCGGGCACCGGCATCAACGCCCGATCCGCATCCGGGTGCAGGGGCATGACCTGAATCAGAAGCGGGGTTCTGGCAAAACGGGGCAGAGGGATCACGCCACCGGTGACCGGTGCCAACGACGCCTTGCTGGCAAAGGAGGCTGTCAGCAGTTTGCCCAGCTTTTCCTGTGCCGCCTTGTCTTGCAGTCTGAGTTTTTGTCCATGCAGGTATAGCTCGGTATTGTCCTGAATCAGTTGCCAGGCCTGCTCGGAAATGTGGACCACATTCTGGTGGGCATCAAGCAGCAACAAGGCATTGAAACGGCCTTGCCGTTCCAGGTAGTCCTGCTGCTGATTCTGTTGATGCATGATGGCTTCCAGCCGCAGCGCCCGGCGAATATGGGGCGCCAGGGCATTGAAGGCATTGGTCTCGGCGCGGGTGAAATGGCCCTGTCCACCGGTGCGCTGCATGAACACCTGGATGGTTTGCCCCTCATGCTGCCAGATCGTGCCGCTGGCACCATGGTGGATATCCAGTTCACGGGCCCAGTCATTGAAGAATTCGGACCGGTAGAACGTCTTCTGGTCACAGATGCCGTCAAGAAAGGAAGAATAGAATTGGCCGGGCGGCAATGTTGCCAGCCCGGGCCGCCATGGACACAAATTGACGAAATGATCCACAAAGGCCTTGTGGGCCTTGGCATCCGTATTGACCTGTACCCCGGAAAATACCTGGTCGGCATTCTTGTTCATCACCAGAATGCGAGCGGAACGGCTGTCAGACAGGCTGACCATCCGGTTCAGGAATTCCTGCCAGCCTGATTTCTCATACGGTGCGTAATACAGGGTATCCAGTAACGCACTCAACCCCTTGCCAGCAAACACGATGGCAACCTCTTTTTTGCCGACAACCTCTCAGTACCATGGCCGAGAAGGTGCCGGGTCGAGCCCGGCATGACGACGTCTTACCGGGTTAATAATAACCCTCATGACGTTTCACAATAGCACCCTGCACTCCTGCTTTCATGACTCATGCGGGCAAATTCAGCACCAGCGCGGTCAATTGGGACTGAGAGTGCGCTCCCGTCTTGCGGTAGATGCTCTTGATATGATGGCGCACGGTATGCACCGACAGCTCGATTTCCTCAGCGATCTCCGCCGGACGCCGCCCCCGGGCAACAAGGCTGGCAATCCGCGATTCCGATCCGGTCAGACCCAACCACTGCCCGATCACATCCTCTTTGGCGGTTTCCTCACTTTCCCCGGCTACGACAAACACCGCGACCAGACCATGGGAAGGAAACAGCTTGTCATCCCGAGGCTGCACCGTGCTGACCAATAGGCGCGATGCCTCCGAGTCACTGCCGTTCAGATTGATCATCCCGCTGAATTTACTATCAAAACATTTCTGAATAAGGGCATCCAGCGCCACCTGTTGCTGGCGCCGGACCAGACACAAGCGCCCCTCTTCAAGCTTCATGGCGGAGGTACGACTTAGCAAGTCCTCTGCCTCGGAAGACAGAAACACCACATTCTGCTGGCCATCCAGTAACAGCAAGGCTCCCTGCTTGTGCTGCTGTACCGCTGCCTGCCGGTCATTGAGCACCCTGGCCACCACTTCCTGGCGCATGGCCCTGGCGATATGGGGCATCAGTGCCTCAAGGTGCCGCCTGTCATCCTCGGAGAACGGCCCCTCGCCCACCGGGCGTTGAACTACAAGCCCCAGATGAGCCTCATCCATGTCGTGACGAACCTCGCACAGGCTCAAGTCGGCATCACGCTCTCTTTCCGGCCGCGCTGAACCCCGACTCTGATACGCCACGACTGGCTCGCCGCTATCCTTGCTCAGCATTAACAGCCGGGCAGAGTCCGCCGCGCAAAGGAGGGCTATCCGCGCCAGACAATCCTGCCAGCCTCCTTTCTGGTGGGGGGCGAAATAGATCGCATCCATCACTTCTGTCAGTTCATCATCCCCGAGCACCCCAGGCTCCCTTCCTGATCGTCAGTATTACCGTAGTCTTTGTGTGCGGGTCGCACATCCCCAATTTGGGGTATATAGAGCCCTGCCAATCACTCAATACAAGCAAAACAAGCGTTTTGCACTAACACCTAAACGCGCATCGCTATGTGTGGGGATTGATCGATTGAAAAACTGTCTCGAGTGTTATACATGCCTCTGCCGACACGATCCCGTGTCGGCAGCCCCGCTTTCCATGAAACTCACTGACAGTAAGTATCGTAAGTTTTACGAGCCAGCTCCACCTGCGTCTTGTAGCTTTCATAGTTTATTTCAGCGGACTCGTAATCCCCCATTTCACAGTTAGCTTCAATGGCATCATAAAGAGCATCAGCAGTCTGAAACTGTAGCGATGTTTGGGTACCACATGACTGTGCAGCTTGCCGCTCTTGCTCAGTTAGCAACTCGGGAAAATCCGCACAAGACCCTCCGCCACCTCCTCCTGTGGAAGCTTCCTGAAACTGGTTAATTAGCTCCTGCATTGACTCAAAATCCGTTTCCATAACAAAATTTCTCCATTCCTCGCAGCTATAACCTTCTTCACGACTGGAATCGAGGAAACATTGGCGGGCCTTAGGAGCCATATACAGAGTATTCGGGTTCCATTCTCGCGCTTCACCCGCTAACAGAATCTTGGCATTGGCGATATGTGGAAATAGGGAAATATTTTTCCCATTCACAGTCACCATGACCATCCGGTCTTCAACGTCGGACACATCGTCTAACCTTTTCGGCGTTTCAATCGTCACATCCTCTTCTGAGTAGATGCCTTCCCTCTCCAAGGCATAACGCACCATGCGTTCAGCAACCCCCATTTCCTTGGCAAGGCCTTTCCATTTCATGGGCTGAATGTCCAACTCACCCAATACACCACCTTGAGAGTCAATCTTGATGACTGGTATGAAATCATTCCTTGAAATCCCACGAACCACTATCGATCTGTCTGGCAACAAAGGGTAATCACCCCGAAATTTAGCCCTGCTCAAAAGTAGAATTTTCTCGTAACCTAGCACGAAGGAGATTCTGCATGAAGAAGTCACGATTTT
>NZ_FNUM01000010.1:2500-98133 GCF_900107995.1 Alcanivorax sp. DSM 26293
GGCCAGACGCAATGCCGCGCAGGCCACATAGATAAAGGCGGCCATCCAGCCAAATTTGCCCAGCTCCGAGAGCCCCCAGGAATAGGCCACCAGTCCCGGTGCCACCCCGAAGGCAACGCAGTCAGACAGGGAGTCGTACTCCGCGCCGAACTTGCTCTGGGTATTGGTGAGCCTGGCCACTCCGCCATCCAGGCCGTCCAGGATACCCGCCACGATAATACCGATGGCTGCATGCTCGAACAGGCCATTCATGGCCGCCACGATGGCATAGAAGCCGGCGAACAGGGCACCGGTGGTAAACAGGTTCGGCAGCAGGTAAACCCCCTTGTGACGGGCGCCGGTACGGTGCTCGGCCTCCACCACCTCAAAGGTTTCGGGCTGCTCCGGGGTCGTTGTCTTGTCGTTGTCCTGCATGGTGGTCCATCCAAATTGGGTGTGACTAGTCTAACGCAGTGACCGTAAACAAAAAACGCGGCCGAAGCCGCGTTTTTTGATGATCCGTGCAAGCGCTTAGTTCTTGCTCTTGTCGACGATCTGGTTTGCCTGGATCCAGGGCATCATGCCGCGCAGTTTCTCACCCACCTGCTCGATGGGATGCGCCGCGTTGTTGCGACGGGCAGCCGTCATGGACGGGTAGTTCAGGGCGCCTTCAGAAATGAACTGCTTGGCGTACTCGCCGCTCTGGATGCGCTTCAGGGCGTTGCGCATGGCCGCACGGGATTCGTCGTTGATCACTTCCGGGCCAGTCACGTACTCACCATACTCCGCGTTGTTGGAGATGGAGTAGTTCATGTTGGCGATACCGCCTTCGTACATCAGGTCAACAATCAGCTTCAGCTCGTGCAGACACTCGAAGTAGGCCATTTCCGGCGCGTAGCCCGCTTCGGTCAGGGTTTCGAAACCGGCTTTCACCAGCTCGACCGCACCCCCACACAGAACGGCCTGCTCACCGAACAGATCGGTTTCGGTTTCGTCCTTGAAGGTGGTTTCGATGATACCGGTACGGCCGCCACCCACGCCGGAGGCGTAGGACAGAGCCACGTTTTTGGCGTTGCCGGAGGCGTCCTGGAAGATGGCGATCAAGTCAGGAATACCGCCGCCTTTGGTGAACTCGGTACGAACCGTGTGACCCGGCGCCTTGGGAGCGATCATGATCACGTCCAGATCAGCGCGCGGCACGATCTGGTTGTAATGGATGGCAAAACCGTGTGCGAACGCCAGGGTCGCGCCTTTTTTCAGGTTCGGCTCGATTTCTTCACGGTACAGCTGGGACTGGAACTCGTCCGGGGTCAGGATCATTACCACGTCAGCGGCAGCGACAGCAGACGGCACATCGCTCACTTTCAGGCCATGGGCTTCAGCCTTGGCGATGGAGGAAGAGCCCGGGCGCAGACCGACAGTCACGTCCACACCGGAATCATTCAGGTTGCAGGCATGGGCGTGGCCCTGGGAGCCGTAACCGATGATGGCCACTTTCTTGCCCTGGATGATAGAAAGGTCGCAATCCTTGTCGTAATACACTTGCATGCTCATAGCTCTGGCTCTTTCAGATATCGGAAATCGGTGACGGACAGGCACACAGGGAACCTGCCCGGACAGGCGCCCGCCACTCTAGGCTATCCGTCGCATTGCGTAAAATGATATATTTGAAACATTGCATTTCATTTACCGCAACGCAAAGTGATATAGCCATCCATGGATACCAAGCCGCTCCGCCTGTTCCTGACCCTGGCGGACACGTTGCATTTCGGGCGCACCAGCACCATGTGCCATGTGAGCCCGTCCACGCTCAGCCGTACCATCCAGCAACTGGAAGATGAGCTGGGCGTGCCGCTGTTCTACCGCGACAATCGCAGCGTCACTCTCACCCGGGAGGGACAACGCTTTCAGGAATACGCCCGAAATACCCTGATGCAATGGGACAACCTGCGTCACGCCCTGCAGGAAGACCGGCGGGTGCTGCAGGGGGAGCTGAGCCTGTACTGTTCGGTGACCGCCAGCTACAGCTTTCTCTACGATATTCTCAGCAGCTTTCGCCACCAGTACCCACGCATCGAACTGAAGCTGCATACCGGTGACCCGGCCCAGGCGGTGCAACGGATCCAGTACGGTGAGGAAGATATCGCCATTGGTGCCAGGCCGGATCACCTTCCCGCAGGCATTTCCTTCCGCCCCATCGCCCGCTCTCCGCTACTGTTTATTGCCCAGGCCGGGCAGGCCCAACTGGCGGAACGGCTCAGCGGCAGCGCGACCAAAGCTGCCTGGGAAGATGTTCCCATGATCCTTTCCGAGGAAGGCCTGGCCCGGGAACGGGTGGACCGGTGGTTTCGACAACTGGGCGTCAAGCCGCATATCTATGCCCAGGTGGGTGGCAATGAGGCCATCGTCAGCATGGTGAGCCTGGGCTTCGGGGTGGGTATCGTGCCGAAAATCGTATTGGACAACAGCCCCCTGGCCGGCCGCACCCGTCCCCTGGATGTTCAGCCGGCGCTGGCACCCTATGAGGTAGGCCTGTTTACTCAGGAGAGACGGCGGGAAGAGCCGCTGATTCAAGCCTTCTGGTCGCAGCTACCGGAATAGGGCGAGTTTCGAGTTTCGAGTTTCGAGTTTCGAAGAGCAAAGCCCAAGTCTTTGCCTTTCGCAACTCGCTTCTCGTAACTCGCGACTCAACCACAGGCAGTTATCCCCCCACAAAAAAACCGCTCCGAAGAGCGGTTTTTTTGTCTGGCGTCAGGCATCGAGTGTTCTTACAGGCTCAACACTTTTTCGCCGCGGGAAATCCCCGATACCCCGGAACGCACCACTTCCAGTACCTGGGTCTCCCCGATGGCACCGATAAAGGCGTCCAGTTTGTCGGAAGCACCCGTGAGCTGAATGGTATAGACGGTGCTGGTCACATCCACGATCTGGCCGCGGAAGATATCCACACTGCGCTTTACCTCGGCACGCTGGGCGCCGGTGGCTTTTACCTTGATCAGCATCAGCTCGCGCTCGATGTGCGCCCCTTCGGTGAGATCCACCAGCTTGACCACCTCGATCAGCTTGTTCAGGTGCTTGGTGATCTGCTCGATCTTCAGATCATTACCAAAAGTGGTCAGGGTCAGGCGCGACAGGGTGCTGTCTTCGGTGGGCGCCACCGACAGGCTTTCGATGTTGTAGCCCCGCTGGGAGAACAGACCGATCACCCGGCTCAGTGCGCCCGGCTCGTTTTCCATCAGAATAGAGATAATTCGACGCATCAGGTCCGCTCCGTCTTGCTCAGCCACATGTCGCGCATGGAACCGTCTGCAATCTGCATCGGGTACACGTGCTCGGTGGGGTCCACATAGATATCCATGAATACCAGGCGATCTTTCAGGGCAAAGGCTTCGTTCATAGCCCCTTCCAGGTCCTCAAACTTGGTCACCTTCATGCCCACATGGCCGTAGGCTTCCGCCAGGGCCACAAAGTCCGGCAAGGACTCCATGTAGGACTGGCTGTGGCGGCCACCGTATTGCATGTCCTGCCACTGACGCACCATGCCCAGGGCCTGGTTATTGATGTTGATGATCTTCACCGGCAGGCCGTACTGCAGGCAGGTGGAGAGCTCCTGAATGTTCATCTGGATGGAGCCTTCACCAGTGACACAGGCCACGGTGGCGTCCGGGAACGCGAACTGCACGCCCATGGCCGCCGGCAGACCGAAGCCCATGGTTCCCAGGCCACCGGAGTTGATCCAGCGACGGGGCTTGTCGTACTTGTAGTACTGGGCGGCAAACATCTGGTGCTGGCCCACATCCGAGGTCACATAGGCGTCACCACCGGTGGCCTTGTAAAGGGCTTCCACCACCTGCTGGGGCTTCATGGGACCATTTTCATTGGTCTCATAGCGCATGCCGTGAACCTTGCGCCAGCCTTCAATCTCTTCCCACCAGCGCTCCAGCGCCTTCTGGTCCGGCTCGCCACCGTGCTCATCCAGAGCCGACAACATCTCTTCCAGCACCTGGTGCACCGGCCCCACGATGGGGATATGCGCCATAATGTTCTTGGAGATAGTCGCCGGGTCGATATCAATGTGGATGATCTTGGCACCCGGACAGAATTTCTTCACGTTGTTGGTCACCCGGTCGTCCAGGCGAGCCCCCACCGCGAGAATCACATCGGAGCTGTGCATGGTCATGTTGGCTTCATAGGTGCCATGCATGCCCAGCATGCCCACATTCTGCGGATCCGTGCCCGGGAAGCAGCCCAACCCCATCAGGGTATTGGTTACCGGGAAGTTCAAGCGGTGGGCCAGCTTGGTCAGCAGTTCGCTACCCTCGCCCTGGATCACGCCGCCACCCGCATAGATCACCGGGCGCTTGGCTTTCATCAGCTCTTCCACTGCCTTGCGGATCTGGCCGGAGTGGCCACGGCTGACCGGCGCATAGGAACGCATCTTGACCTTTTTCGGATACTCGTAAGGGTTCTTCACGTTCGGCGCGGTCTGATCCTTAGGAATATCGATCAGTACCGGGCCGGGACGGCCGGTGGTGGCAATGTAGAACGCCTTTTTCATGATCTCCGGAATGTCCTTGGCATCGCGGACCATGAAGCTGTGCTTCACCACCGGACGGGACACGCCGATCATGTCGGTTTCCTGGAAGGCGTCATCGCCAATCCAGTCGGAGCGCACCTGACCAGACAGAACGATCATGGGGATGGAATCCATGAACGCCGTCGCCAGGCCGGTAATGGCATTGGTGGCACCGGGACCCGAGGTCACCATCACCACGCCGGGCTTGCCGGTGGCACGGGCATAACCGTCCGCCGCATGGGTGGCCGCCTGCTCGTGGCGAACCAGAATGTGGCTGACCTTGTCCTGCTGGAACAATGCATCGTAAATGTGCAGTACGGACCCCCCGGGATACCCGAAGATGTACTCCACTCCCTCGTCTTGCAGCGCACGGACCACCATCTCCGCGCCGGATAACATTTCCACGGTTGCTACCTCAAATCAGAATGCATACAACCCACTGCCGTGCAGCGGGACGGGGTTTACAACTAGCTGCCTGCGGGTAAAACACCGTATTTGGGTGCTCTTGGGCCCTGTCGGAGGTGGCCGACACGAACGCAGGCTGGGAGGGCGACACGGAGGCACTGCAAACCTGAAGAGGGATTACTCCCGCTAAATAGGAATGAGAAACCTCCGGAGGCTCCCACAGCGGGACGAGGGTGCAGTGATACTGCTGGCAGGACATCGCGGTAACGGTGCCCCGGGTCCCGGCCTCACATTTACCGGTAAGCAAATGCGGGTCCCGATCTCCGGAAAGGCTCAATTTTGTCAGAAATGTGCGTCGATTCAAAGCCCTTGGTCGGGTTTGGGTTGCAGAAAATCCCCCTCAACAGTCATGCTAAAGTACGAGCCGAAAAGACAACCCGAAAAGAAGACCAACATTATGAACAAATTCAGCCTGTTGCTTGGCAGTGCCCTGCTCACCCTTGCCAGCGCCGGTTCGGCGGCCAAGTTCCACAAATGGGTCGACGAGGATGGCGTGACCCACTACGGGGCCAACCCGCCACAAGGGGTCGTCTCCACAGAAGTGAACACCCGCGCCAATGCGAGCTCCGATCAGGACCGCGAACTGGAGGCCCTGAATGCGAAGCGGAATGCGCGGCAAGATGCCAAAGAAGAGGCTGCCCAAGCAGCCAGGGAGGCCGAGCGCCTTCAGTCAGAGCCCGACGAAGTCGTCAAGGAGCGCTGCGAACAACACCGTAAAAATCTGGAAACCCTGAAGAACAAGCCCATTGTGCGAAGCAAGAATCCGGAGACCGGCGAACTGGAAGTTCTGGACCAGGAAGCAAGAGAAAAGATGATTCAGAGCAGCCAGGAAGCCCTGGAAAAGTGCAACCAGAATTAAGGGTAAGTGAGCCCTGCCTCCCAGGGCTCACTGGACACCGCTCTCACCGCTCAAAAGTGAAGCGGTCCTCATGCACGTCGATGGAAATGGTGTCTCCCTGACCAAACTCTCCCCTGAGCAGGGCCTGGGCCAGCGGGTTCTCCAGCTGCTGCTGGATGGCCCGCTTCAGGGGCCGGGCACCATAGACCGGGTCGAAGCCAGCTTCCACCAGTTTATCCAGCGCCGCATCGCTGAGCTCGAGGCGGATATCCCGCTCAGCCAGCCGCTTACGCAAGTAATCCAACTGAATGCCGGCAATACCCTTGAGCTGATCCTTGGCCAGCGGATGAAACACCACGGTCTCGTCCACCCGGTTGATGAATTCCGGGCGGAAGTGGTTACCCACCACCTCCATGACCGCTGATTTCATGGCCTCGTAATCGTTGTCTCCAGCCAGTTTCTGGATCAGGTCGGAGCCCAGATTCGAGGTCATCACCACCACGGTGTTGCGGAAATCCACGGTACGGCCCTGACCATCGGTCAGGCGACCATCGTCCAGCACCTGCAACAGGATGTTGAACACATCGGGGTGCGCCTTTTCCACTTCATCCAGCAGCACCACGGAGTAAGGCTTGCGACGCACCGCTTCGGTCAGGTAGCCACCTTCTTCGTAACCTACGTAGCCTGGAGGGGCACCCACCAGCCGCGCCACGGAGTGTTTCTCCATGAACTCGGACATGTCGATACGCACCATGGCCTCTTCGGTATCAAACAGGAAGTTGGCCAGCGCCTTGCAAAGCTCGGTCTTGCCCACCCCGGTGGGGCCGAGGAACAGGAAGCTGCCATTGGGGCGATTGGGATCGGACAGCCCGGCCCGGGAGCGACGCACCGCATTGGCGACCGCTTCCACTGCCTCCGCCTGGCCGACCACCCGCTGATGCAAGGCCTCTTCCATGCGTAACAGCTTGTCTTTCTCGCCTTCCAGCATCTTGGCCACAGGAATCCCGGTCCACTTGGAAACCACCTCGGCGATTTCCTCATCGGTCACCTTGTTGCGCAGCAACTGGTTCTCGGTCTGCGACTGCTGCTCTTCCTGGTCCTGGGCCGCCTGCACCCGCTTCTCCAGTTCCGGGATAACCCCGTACTGCAGCTCGGACATGCGATTCAGATCTCCGGCGCGACGGGCCTGTTCCAGCTCGACACGGGCCTGTTCCAGTTCTGCCTTGTATTCCTGGGCTCCCTGCAAGGCGGCTTTTTCTGCTTGCCAGATCTCTTCCAGGTCGGCGTACTGTTTTTCCAGTTCGTCGATATCCGCTTCCAGTTTTTCCAGCCGCTTGCGACTGGCTTCATCCTCTTCCTTGCGCAGCGCCTGGCGCTCCATTTTCAGCTGGATCAGCCGGCGATCAAGACGGTCCATCTCTTCCGGCATGGAATCGATTTCCATGCGGATTCGGCTACCGGCCTCGTCGATCAGGTCAATGGCCTTGTCCGGCAGCTGCCGATCCGTGATATAGCGATGGCTGAGCCTGGCCGCGGCAATGATGGCGCTGTCGGTAATGTCCACACCGTGGTGGACCTCATAACGCTCTTTCAGACCGCGCAGAATGGCGATGGTATCTTCCACGCTGGGCTCATCCACCTGCACTTTCTGGAAGCGACGCTCAAGGGCCGCATCCTTTTCGATGTACTGTCGATATTCATCCAGCGTGGTGGCGCCCACACAGTGCAGCTCGCCCCGGGCCAGGGCCGGCTTCAGCATGTTGCCCGCATCCATGGAGCCCTCTCCCTTGCCGGCGCCGACCATGGTGTGCAACTCATCAATGAAGAGGATGATACGACCTTCCTGCTTGGCCAGCTCGTTGAGCACGGCCTTGAGACGCTCCTCGAACTCGCCGCGATATTTGGCACCGGCAATCAGGGCCGCCATGTCCAGAGACAGCACCTGTTTGTCCTTCAGCCCTTCCGGCACCTCTCCGTTGACAATACGCTGGGCCAACCCCTCCACAATGGCGGTCTTGCCCACACCGGGCTCACCAATGAGGACGGGGTTGTTCTTGGTACGACGCTGCAATACCTGAATAGTCCGGCGGATTTCATCGTCACGACCGATCACCGGGTCGAGCTTGCCGGACTCGGCCCGTTCGGTCAGATTGACCGTATATTTGTCCAGCGCCTCGCGCTTGTCCTCCGCATTGGGATCGTTCACCGCTTCGCCACCCCGTACCTGCGCAATTTTCTCCGCCAGTGTCTTCTTGGTGATACCGGCATTCTTCATCAGCTTGCCAAGCTCACCGTTATCATCACAGGCCGCCAGCAACACCACCTCGGTGGACAGGTATTGATCTCCACGCTGCTGGGCTTCCCGGTCGGCCATGTTGAGTAAACGGCCGGTGGCCTGGCCCATCTGCACATCGCCGGTGAAATTACTGACCGTGGGCAGCTTGTCCACCGCCATGTTCAGGGCAGTAATCACATCAGCCCCATTGGCGCCGGCCTTTTCCAGCAAGGGGCGGGCCGCGCCGCCTTGCTGCTGCATCAGTGCCAGCATCAGGTGAACGGGCTCTATGGTGCTGTTGCCCTGCCCCACGGCCAGGGATTGCGCGTCAGACAACGCTTGCTGCAGGCGCGCGGTGAGTTTATCCATTCGCATTTGGGCTCTCCTTTCCGGTTGTGATCCGCGCGCCCGCTCCCTGTCGGCAAGCCAGCCACGATCACCGGTTACTTGTCATCTGACCTCTAAATGGGTCCGATTGGGCCATATTCAAGAGCAGTGAAGAGTTAATAGTGAACAGTGAATAGTTCGCGATCCGGGGTGAATTGATTCTGAAACGCAAGAGGCCGCGCCCAGGGTTTGGGTGCGGCCTCTTGCGTTTCAAAAACAGAAAAGCGGCCTCGCGTCGCTGTTCACTATTAACTCTTCACTGCTCTTTTATTGGTCCAGCCAAATGAGTGACGCAAACCGACCCGTGTCGCCTTCTTTACGGTAGGAATAGAAACGCTTGAGATCACAGGCGGTGCAAAGCTCCCCGCCCTGTACGTCCTCCACGCCCAGACGGGCCAGTTCAATCATGGCCGCCTGGGCAACGGAAAATCGCCAATGGTGGGGGGTCGCATCTGCATGAAAGGCATCTTTAAAATCTGCCTGGGTATCCACAAAGGCGCGGTAGACCTCGTCACCCACCTGGTAGCATTTGCCACAGATCGCCGGGCCCAGCCAGGCACTGACCGGCTCACCCTTCGGGGCAATCCTGCTCACTCCCTGGGCAATGATGCCCGCCTGCAGGCCTCGCCACCCCGCATGCACCGCCGCCACCGCACTGCCGTCGGTTCGCGCCAGCAACACAGGCAGGCAGTCGGCGGTGAGCACCACACAGGGCCAGCGCTGCTGATCCGTCCAGACCCCATCGGCCTCATTGTCAGCATCCTCTGCGCGGATCACCCGTTTGCCGTGGACTTGCTTCAACCAGGCCACCGGATGATCCGCCTGCAGCAGTTTCTCCACATGGTGACGGGCCTGCTCCACCCGAGCGGGCTGATCACCGCAGTTCATGCCCAGATTGAAGCCATTCCAGGGGGGCGGAGAGTGACTGCCGGCACGGGTGGTCACTGCCACGCGCACTGCCGGGTGCGGTTGCCAGCGGGGCCACAGCCACTGTGTTCGGGCGGGAAGGGCCATCCTTCACTCCAGGTCACTCAGAAAGAGCAACGTCCTTCGGCTTTTTTCAGATTAAAGACAACTTCATGGGGCGCCGACGTTACCGGCATCATCACACCGCCAAAGTCATTCCCGCCGGCTATCACTGGCGCTCCAACCGCAACGGATGACATTGCCGTCACGGTATGGGTGTCGTGCGTGATATCCGACATTAATGCCACATGCGAACCTGCCAGCTCCTGGCAACGCCGTTTCAGATAATCATCCAGCCAGTCCCAGCGGGTGGCCTGTTCGGCCACATAACTGATCCTGTACTGACGCTCCTCAAGCTGTTCCTCCTGGTACCCTTTGGTCCCATCCCAGGCATGATAGGTACTGATACAACCTGACAGGGCAAGGGAAAGCCCCCCCGCCATAAGATTAACGGTCTTCATCATTCGACTTCGTCCTTGAAGTATTATTGCTCGTCGGGCCGTGCGTCCTGTTCCAGTACCCGAATCAACGCCTGCATATCTTCGGGCAGCGGCGCTTCGAATTCACAGTATTCCCCCGTGGCCGGATGAATCAAGCCGAGTTTTCTCGCATGCAGGGCCTGGCGGGGAAAACGGCGCAGGGCTTCGCGCAGGGCCTCGCTGGCACCGGCGGGCTGCTTGAGACGGCCACCGTAGAGCGGATCGCCCACCAGCGGATAGTTGCGATGGGCCATGTGCACACGGATCTGGTGCGTTCGGCCGGTTTCCAGCTGCACCTTGATCCGAGTGTGGGCCCGATAACGATCCAGAACCCGGTAGTGAGTGACCGCTTCCTTACCTCCGTGCTTTACGACCGCCTGTTTCTTTCGGTCCACCGGGTGGCGACCGATCGGTGCGTCCACCTTGCCGCCGCCGGTCATCACGCCCACGGCAATGGCTTCGTACTGGCGAAACAGGCTCTTGTCCTGCAACTGCGCCACCAGGCTCTGATGCGCCTCCAGGGACCGGGCCACCACCATCAGGCCGGTGGTATCCCGGTCCAGTCGGTGCACAATGCCTGCCCGGGGGAGACTGTTGAGCCGTTCATCCAGGTGCAGAAGGCCATTGAGGAGAGTGCCATCCGCGTGGCCCGCTGCCGGGTGCACAACGAGCCCGGTGGGCTTGTTGATCACGATCAAGTCGTCGTCCTGATAGACCACATCCAGCTCAATGGACTGGGGCAGATCGTCCAGTTCCGGGGCGATTTCCACTTCCAGCGCCAGGCACTCATTGCCAATCAGCTTATCCTTGGGCTTGGCTTTGCCTCCGTTGACGGTCAGCACCCCGTCCTTGATCCAGCCTTGTAGCCGGGAACGGGAAAATCCCTCAAACAGCTCGGCGGCGGCCTGATCGACCCGCTGCCCCGCCTGATCTGCGCGTACCTGCTCGCTACGCTGAATTTTCTCGCCGCCAAGATGTCCCATAGTGCAACCTGTGTTTAAATGCCGAGTCTGAATTATTCAAAGGCTCTGAAGCCTGTATTGTAACCGCTTAACGAGGGAAGAATGCCACCTCTTTTATGGCCACTACTGTGCCTGCTGCTACTCGCCGGCTGCGCCAGCAACAAGGAGCGCCCGGAGCTGACCGAGGTAGACCAGTATCGGGAAGCCAGCGAGTCGCTGGAGTCAAAGAACTATCTGACCGCCATTGACCAGCTCAAGGAGCTGGAAGCCCGTTTTCCCTACGGCGATTTCGCGGAACAGGCCGCCCTGGACCTGATCTACGCCCAGTACCGGGCGGTGGATTACCCGGCCACCGTGGTCGCGGCCCAGCGCTTTATGCGCAATTATCCAGCGCATCCACGCATGGACTATGCGATTTACATGCGTGGGCTGGCCAATTTCAATATGGAAAAAGGCCTGTTCGATAATATGGTCAGCTCCGACAAATCCAGCAAGGATATGGGAGCGGCCAAGGATGCATTCCGGGATTTCGAGCGACTGGTAAACCGCTTCCCGGACAGCGAGTATGCACCGGATGCCCGTTCAAGGATGGTGCATATCCGCAACCAGCTGGCCCGCCAGGAGCTGCATGTGGCCCGCTACTATGCCCGCCGCGGCGCAGTCATCGCCTCCATCAATCGGGCCCAGTATGTGGTCAAGCATTTCCAGCAAACCCCAGCGGTACCCGAGGCGCTTGCCATCATGACGAAGGGCTACGAGCGTCTGAAGCAACCGGAACTGGCGGAAAAGAGCCGCAAGGTTCTGGCCCTGAACTGGCCGGACAGCAACTTTCTGGACAATGACAAACGCGTGGATCTGGCCTGGTGGCCGGACGAGGATGATGGGCTGCTGAGCCTGCTGACGTTTGATTTGCTGTAATGAGCTGAAAGTTTAACGTTCACCGTCGAAAAGCGCGGACCGCGCTTTTTGCTTTATAAACACAAGAGGCCGCGCCCATAGCCTGGGCGCGGCCTCTTTGCTTTCAGGAACCCGCAGGGCTAACCGCTTTTCAAGGTTGAACGTTAAACGTCCAACTATTTTTAGTCCCCAGGGCGCCAGCCATTGGTAATCGGGTAGCGCCGATCCTTGCCGAAGGCGCGACGGCTGACCCGGGGGCCCACGGCGGCCTGCCGCCGCTTGTATTCATTACGGTCGGTTAGCTTGACGACCCGATAGACATTCTCCCGGTCAAACCCATCCCGGATCACCGCTTCCGCACTCATATCCTGCTCCACGTAGCGCTCGAGAATCGCATCCAGCTCGTCGTAATCCGGCAATGAATCACTGTCGACCTGATCCGGGGCCAGTTCGGCAGAAGGCGGGCGGGTGATCACCCGTTCCGGGATAATTTCCACACCGGCTTGCTGGTTCCGCCAGTTTGCCAGGCGGTAAACCATGGTCTTGAAGACATCCTTGAGTACCGAGAAACCACCGGCCATATCGCCGTAGAGCGTGGCGTAACCCACCGCCATTTCGCTCTTGTTCCCGGTGGTCAGAACCACAGAACCGTTTTTGTTGGAAAGCGCCATCAGCAGGACTCCGCGGCAGCGGGCCTGCAGGTTCTCCTCGGTGGTATCTTTCTGCTGACCGGCGAATGCCTCACTGAGGATATCCATAAACCCATTGAACGCGGGCTCAATGGGCAGCACCCGGTAGTGCACCCGCAGGGTTTTGGCCTGTTTCTCCGCGTCCTCCAGGCTCATGGCCGAGGTGTAGCGGAACGGCATCATCACAGCCTCCACCCGCTCCGGGCCAAGCGCATCCACCGCCACAGCCAGGGTGAGTGCCGAATCAATGCCACCGGACAAGCCCAACAGGGCCCCCTTGAAACCGTTTTTGTTCACGTAGTCCCGGGTTGCCAGCACCAGGGCCTGATAAAGGCTCTCCTCCAGGCCGGGAAGCGGAAGCTGCTCCCCCATGGGCTCACAGTGTCCGTCTTGGCATTGCAGGTCCACCGGCACCAGAGCCTCGGCAAAGCTGGCAGCCTGTATACAGCGCCGCCCCTGGCTATCACAGACGAAGGAAGCACCGTCAAAGACCAGCTCGTCCTGCCCCCCCACCAGGTTGCAATACAGGATGGGCAGGCCGGTTTCACGGCTGCGGGCCTCTACCTGCTCAAGGCGCTCCTGGAACTTGTTGGCCCGGAAAGGTGAGGCGTTCAGATTAAGCACCAGATCCACATTCTGTTGCTGCAGCTGGGCGGCCGGCCCGCTGTGCCAGATGTCCTCGCAGATAGTCAGGCCCAGGGTCCAGCCATCCAGCTCAAAAGTGCAGGCTTCGGAACCAGGCTGGAAATAGCGTTTTTCGTCGAACACCCGGTAGTTGGGCAGATGCTGCTTGAAATACTCATGACGGGGGCGACTCTCCCCCGGGAACATTACCCCGGCGGCATTTCGGCGCTGCCCATTCCGTACCGCAGGATAGCCGATCACCACCGGCACACTGACCTGCTGCCCGATCGTTTCCAGGGCCGCATCCACGCGGCTGTTGAGACTGGGGCGCAACAGCAAATCCTCCGGGGGATAGCCGGTCAGCATCAGCTCCGGAAACAGCACCAGATCCGCACCCAGCAAACGACGAGCCTCGTCCGCCGCATCGATTACCCGTTGGGCATTGCCCTCAATGTCGCCCACCAGCGCATTCTGCTGGGCCATAATAATCCGCATGGTTAACCGGCCTTTCCTCAAGTGAGCGCTGATTGTACTCTTTAGAACCTGCTTGGGGTCTATACGCAGCCGCGCCGGAGGCAATTTTTTCGCCAGCCCGCGACTGTGATGTGTAGTCATTCTACATAAGCAATAGCCGTCGCGGGCTGGCGAAAAAAGCTCCCGGCCCTTCGGGTTGCCTATAGACCCCGAGCAGGCTCTGAGCCGGCGACCTATGGACGCATCACGCTAAAACAAGGAGAACAAAATGGGCCTGATACGCCTGCTGATTATTGCCGCCCTGATCTATTTGGCCTGGCGAGTGGCAAAAAACCTGCTTTCGCAGGCCGGCAGCCGCAGCAATACCGGAACCGATGCGGATCGGGACGGTCAGGCCATGCTCAAATGCGCCCAGTGCGGCGTGCATGTCCCGGCCCCGGAAGCCTTTACGCATAATGGCCGACACTTCTGCTGCCAGGAGCACCAGCGCCTGTATCTGGAGCACCATGAGCGCTAGCCAGGGGTGGACACCCGCCCGTATCTATAACGTTTACCGGATTGCCATCGCCTGCAGCCTGATGCTGCTGCATTTCGGGCCGGAAAAGCCCCTCATCGGCACCCATCTGCCACTCTTATTTGAAACGACACTCTTTGTCTATCTGGGGCTGACACTGGCGTCGGCCACCCTGGATTTCCGCGCTGAAAAGCGGGCCTACCCCGCTTGGGCGCAACCGGCTTCCCTGATTACCGATCTGACCATGCTCACCCTGGTGGTGCACGCCAGCGGAGGCCTGGAGGGCGGGCTGGCGGTTTTGCTGCTGGTCACCGTCGCCGCAGGCAATATTTTACTGCGTGGACGCCTGGGCTTTCTGATTGCCGCGCTCGCGACTCTGTCGATGATGTTCGAGCAGTTTTATTTTTCCATCCAGGCCCTGTCTGAGTCGCCATTCCTGCTCACAGAATCAGGGTTGCTGGGTATCGCCTTTTTCATGGTCTCGCTGATTATCCAGCAGATATCCCAGCGGCTGCAGCACAGTGAACGAATCGCACAGCGACAGCGGGTGGCCATTGAGCGCCTGGAAGCCCTGAATCAACAGATTGTGCAGCGCATGCGCACCGGCGTGGTGGTATTCGACCAATCCTTACGGATCCTGATGGCGAATCAGGCCGCCAATAGTCTGTTTGGCACACCCATGCTGGGCAACCAGCTACCCAAGCAATTGGCTCACCGCTACCGTCGCTGGCTGGAAAACCCGCTACTGCCGCTGGCCACCTTGAGAACATCAGAACAATCTCCCGTGCTCAGCCCACGCTTCGCGCCTTTGGAAACCGACCACGAGCTGCTCACCCTGCTCTTTCTGGAAGATAGCGCCCGGGTTGCCCAGGAAGCACAGCAGATGAATCTGGCCTCACTGGGGCGTCTCTCTGCCACGCTTGCCCACGAGATACGCAACCCGCTAAGCGCCATCAACCATGCCACCGAGCTGTTACTCGATGGCAATGCCAGCGAGGAAGATCAGCATTTGCTCGGCATTATTCGCAATCATGTGGGCCGCGTGAATGGCATCATCCACGATGTGCTGGACCTGTCTCGCCGAGGACGAGGCCAGGCCGAGCGCTTCAGCCTGGCGCCATTCCTTGACGAGCTTATTGAACAATGGGCGTTACGGGGCTACAGCAACCAGCGCCTCAGCAAGGCCTGCCAATCGGAGGTGGAAGTCCGCTTTGACCGCAGCCAGCTGACCCAGGTAGTCGACAACCTGATTCGAAATGCATTTCAGCACGGCGGGGAGCACTGCAACGTGACTCTGGAATGTGGCAGCCATCAGCAGACCGGCTTACCCTGGCTCCGGATCCGGGATAACGGTAACGGCATCCCCCGGGAAACCGCTCAACACCTTTTTGAACCCTTCTATACCACGGCCAATGACGGCAATGGATTAGGCCTCTATCTTTGCCGGGAGCTCTGCCAGGCCAATCAGGCCGCCTTGGATCTTGAAGATAGCCCGAATGGGGCCAGCTTTGTGATAACCTTTGCTCACCCGCACCGACAATTCCAATAACACGATCTGATTATGAGTGCTGACACCCCACACATCCTGGTTGTTGACGACGAAGCAGATCTGCGCGAACTGCTGGTCATTACCATTGGCCGAATGAAGCTGAAAGCCACCGCCGCTGAATCCCTCGCCGCAGCCAAAAAAGCCCTTGATGAGCAGACATTCAACCTGTGTCTGACCGACATGAACCTGGGCGATGGCACCGGATTGGAGTTGATGCAGTATATTTCCCGTCACTGTCCCGAAATGCCCACCGCCGTGATTACGGCTTATGGCAGCATGGAAACAGCGACAGATGCCATGAAGTTCGGCGCCTATGATTTTATCGCCAAGCCCGTATCGCTGGATCGCCTGCGTCAGCTGATTGAAGATGGTCTGGGCATCAGCGAAGTGGAAGATCACCACGAGGAAGAAGACAGCCTGATCGGCGAAGCACCAAGCATGCAAGCCCTGAAAGCCCAGGTCCGCAAGCTTGCACGCAGCCAGGCCCCAATCTATATCAGTGGTGAATCCGGCAGCGGCAAAGAGCGCATTGCCCGACTGATACATAGCCTTGGCCCACGGCGCGAAAAACCCTTCGTGGCAGTCAACTGTGGTGCCATTCCCTCGGAATTGATGGAAAGCGAATTCTTTGGCCATCGCAAGGGGGCATTTACCGGTGCGGTGGAAGACCGAAAAGGTCTTTTTCGCGAAGCCGATGGCGGCACGCTTTTTCTTGACGAAGTTGCCGACCTCCCTCTCCACATGCAGGTCAAACTGCTGCGGGCCATTCAAGAAAAGTCTGTTCGTCCGGTAGGGGAAACCAAGGAGTTCCAGGTCAATTTGCGGATTTTATGTGCCACTCACAAGGACCTTGCCCGTGAGATGGCAGAAGGCCGATTCCGGCAGGATCTGTTCTACCGCTTGAATGTAATTGAGGCTCACGTACCCGCATTACGCGAGAGACAAGAAGACATTCCTGCTCTGGTAAAACATATTCTTAACAGGCTAAGTCATGCTTGGGAGATTACCCCTCCCTCCATAACCGATGCGGCCATGGACGTTTTGGCACAATACCCATTTCCTGGCAATGTCAGGGAGCTGGAAAACACGCTGGAACGTGCGCTTACCCTTTGCGATAGCAACACAATCGATAGGGAACACCTCCATCTACAGGCGCACACTCAATCTACTCAGCCCGTGCATGCAACCCCAAACATCTCGCCATCGCAAAACCTGGCTGAGCGGGATAGCAACCAACCTCTTGAAGATTTCCTGCAAGAGATAGAGAAAAAAGAAATTCTAAAAGCCTTGGATATAACCCATTGGAATCGAACCGCTGCAGCCAAAAAACTGGGTATGACATTTCGATCTTTACGTTATCGGCTGAAAAAACTGGAACTTGATAGAGACGAAGAAAGCAACGAATAAGCATCAGGATCGGTAAATGGTGTCTCCTGACACATCAACTGCACAACCAACTCAGCGCTGGCGGGTCCTGAAACCAAACCATTACGAAAATGGCCTGCCGACGAGAAAACCCCAGGCTGGCCGGGCACCCTCCCGATGTAAGGGAAATCTCTGGCACACCCCGGACGCACTCCGGCCCAGTGGTGCATGGGCTTGCGAGATTTCAAGACAGGCCAGAGATATTCTGCCAACGACTCAAGCTGATAACGACCCGCCACAGTAGGGTAGGTTGTGTTGTCTCCCTTGCGCAGTGTGGAACCGACCAAAACTGCGCCATCGTTCCGGGGAATCAAATAGCCCCGCTCGGTAAGCATCACAGAAGGCACATCCCCGGGTTCCATTTGGTAAAGAAGCATTTCTCCTTTGGCTGGAAACAAGGGCAAATGCAAACCCATCGATCCCAGCAAAGCTTGCCCCCCCGCCCCTGCGCTGACCAACACCTGTTCTGCGGTCCAGCTCCTTCCGTCACTTGCGCACACACTAACGGGTCCAGAAGAATGGCTTTTAATTTTATCCACCCGAGCCGTCTCAAAACGTACACCAAGACCAATCAGGTATTCACGTAACGCCTTAAGGAGACCCGAATTGCGAATATTCCCCAGCGACGGGAAAAACAAACCATCCCCAGGGCCGGCTTCATGCATCAAATCAGTAGCTGAACACACCTTTACAGGCAGCCCCCAATGACTTGCCCAGGATGTGGCATAGGGTTTCTCGGATTCAGCCACTTCCACCCAAAGTCCACACCGGTTCATCAAGCGCCGGCCCAGCGCACCGCCTGGGTCTATCGCTTCCAGTATGGAATCAAAGCGTGAAAGGGAATCGATGGTAAGGCGGGTCATGGCATCGGAATAGCGCCAAGGGTACAAGGGAGCCAAAATCCCTCCGCCGGCCCATGACGCAGAAGGACTGACGACAGGAAAGTCGATGATTGTTACAGATCGCTGACGCGTCGTAAGCTCCATCGCACTCAGAAGGCCGACAATTCCGCCACCCACAACAAGCACATCTGACATGACAACTACCGGGTTTGACTCACATAAAGGGAAGCAACAGTAGCATAACAGCGCACCTGAATCCGCAATAGGCTCAGCCTAACAGTCAGCGGAGGGCGACAATGCACATCAACCTCACTCAGCGCACCGGATTCAGACAACAAGGCTTTACTCTGCTTGAGATGATTATTTGCCTTTCCATAGTGGTAATCATTTTAAGTATTGGCATGCATGCCTGGCAGGATATGATTCCCCGCTATCAAATCAGAACCGCTGCAGCCAATATCCATAACTTGATTCAAAAAGCTCGATCCGATGCTATCTCGGACGGTAATCAGATGATTTGTGATGGTCAACGGGGCTGCTCATCCTTTGGGAAGACAAGACTGCTTTGGATGGGTCATGACAGAAATCAGGACGGAAAACTCTCTGCCAGTGAAATCAAGGAATACTACCAACTTCCCACAGGAGCAAATCTGGTGTGGAAACGATTCAGAGGAAACCATTTGAAGTTTTACAACCGCGGAATCTCACGCTTTCAAAATGGCAGCTTCTACATCTGCAACCATAAAGCCGCCAGAAGAATCGTGATGAACTGGATAGGCCGCTCCAGGGTAGAAACGGCCGCACCAGATGACTGTCTTTAGTGTTCTTTCCAGGAAGGGTCAGTACCAATGGTGCATGAGCCTTTCTTAATACAGGTCTGACCTTCACTGTTAATTTTCATCACCCCTGTGTTCGACATCACGCCGCTTTTCGGTGATGCGCTGATCTCGTATTGCTGATCACCCGCACCCGACACTGTGATGCTCACATTGTAATACTCGCTATTTGCCAGCAGAGGTGAGAAATCAGCCAGCTTGGTATTGGCCCCTTTGTAGGAAAAATTCTTCGCTCTATAACGCTCAAGAGCACCAGCAAGCCCCATTATCTCGCCTTGCGTTTCTGCTTGGCGGGTATCCTGAACATAACGCGTGTACCCGGGATAGGCGATAGCGGCCAAAATGGTCACTATCGCCACCACAACCATCAGCTCCACCAGAGTGAAGCCCTTTTGGCTGCGGCAAGGACTTGTTAATCCGGCCTGCTTCATCCTCAAAGCCCTCCAGCCTTGAATTGATCAGCTTCAGTTTTTTCCATCTGGTACCAGCGACGCTTCCTGAGATGATCATAACCCGCGCCGCGACGCTCGAAGCATTCAGTACCAACACAGATTGTGCCTTTCCGGTCTTTTGCCGAATCTCCACAGTCTTCGCCTTCGCAGCCAGGCTCCAGAAGAGTAGGCTTTGAAGGTATAGATCCTCCATCCGTATCCGTTATTTCTGGTACGTCAGCCACTCCATCATTGTTGTAATCAACACCACCACCAGTCAAGAGACTCAACTGATACAGCGCCCCAGATCCGTAGGTCACGACACAGGGGTCAACCTGATCTTGCTTGATTGGGGTGTATGAGGTGGCAGCAAGAACAGAAATGGTTCTACCGTCGTCGTCCAGGGTGGGATACACCACAGGAGAAGCCAGGATTTTTTCTCCTTTCCGCGACATGGGGTAAAACCACCCTTTATCATCAGCCTCCGGCGTTCCTGAAGAGACATTGACAAGGTCACCAAAGCCGATTTCTTCCGGTGCTTCCTGCTTTGCGGTCATCGCAGTCGCGTCTTTCACCACAAACAGCCCATCCTCTACGGTTTCGTCAAGTGGATGGGAGCGATAACCCGAACCAGCTACTACATAGAGCTTTTTCACGCCTTCCTCAACGATATAAACCACGGCAGGGGCGTCGTAAAAACGGCGATTTCCACTAGCACCGCCGGTGCCCAATTGGGCCAGACGATGCACCTTCATATTGTTGCCGCCCTTCTGATCAATATCGACCCTGAACAACTGCCCACCAAGATCACCGAAATAAAGGAAATCAGCAACACCATCCAGGTTTTTATCAACCACTGAGACACTACCCGGAATAGACCACTTCATGTCCCCACCACTAGCGGACCAAATGAGCTTGCCTGTTTCCGCATTGACGATATAGATGGCATTGCCTAGCGAGTCACCGGTATTACGTGAACGCCCCTGCTTGTTGTCGTGCCCATCAGGGCTATAACCGCCCCCAAAGACCAGTACCGGCACTTTCTTTTGACCACCGACGGGAATTTGCGTCAACGTTGGCGTTGACCATGTCTGCCCCAGCCGTGCAAAACCATTTGTCTTGCCACCCTCAATTTTCCATTTAACTTTCGGGGAGTTCTTGCTGGACACATCCAGAGCATAGTAGGTGCGCCCTCCTCGGCGCATCCCGCCATAAATGTAGACATGCTCTGGCTTGCCTTTTACAGGGTCGTCGGCATTAGGTTTACGCCATGCGACCCAACTACCATCCAGACCATAGGTCTGGCGCCGATTGTCTACAGTTAGAGGAAATGTATCAGACGTATATTTATCTGCTTGGCTAATAAACTCTTCCGGCATAAACGCATATTCCTCGGTGCCATCGCTGGAATCGATAGCGTGCAACATGCCTCCATTGGTAGAAACGAAAATAAGATTATTCTCGGCATCGCTACCGTAATTCACCAGTAGAGGTGCACTGTGGAGCGGATCTCCCCATTGCACCTTTAACTTCTGAGCCACTGCCCTGACTTCGGCATCCGTAGCGTCGGCATCCATACCAAAGAAGTCAGCCCAGTTGCCAGGGTTATCCTGAACTGCCTGCCAATCCAGTGCCTTTACTGTCGTACCGGAGTTATAATACAAGTCGCGACCCGATAATTGCCCGCGAGCACCACCTTTCTCGACATCGACGCCATCGGTTTCCTGGCTCCAGAAACTGCGCGAGTCCTTTTTGAAATAACCAGTGTCTGGGTCAATCGCATTCCCGCCGGAAACACCTACGATCTCCCCATTTTTGAGGCGATATCGTTTCAGGTTGCCTTTCCAGTTGCTGTTTTTGTTGGGTGCAAAAACCGCGTAGTAAAGCTGATCAAGGTGCTGGAACCGGTTCATCTGGTTTACTGCGACCCCCGGGGAAGACAAGGTACGCGAATCTTTGTCCACCAGATCAAGAATCTCCTTGAATTCGGAGGCTAATTCTTCTGCGTTATTAGCAAATCTTACTTCTGCCTTTTCATCACCAAGGCCTGCCTCTGCCACTTTCTTCATGTTTCTTGCCTGACTGGAGTTTTCTCCCACCCCCAGTGCGACCTGCCAGGTCTTAATGGATTTTCTCACCCCGGTCTCGTCGTTGCCATCATTGTAAAGCCACTTGGCTAGATGCTCTTGGCAATTGTAGCTACCGTTACAATAACCGTTAGTGATACTCCGAACAGACTCATAGTCCGAATCTTTTGTTGGATCACCATCGGTCATCATAATAATATGATTGCTCTCACACTCGTTTTTGAGGTTTACCGGGGAGTCATATTCACTTTGCGTAGTGTAGACCCAACCGTATTCTCGGCACTTGCCGTTACCTCTAAATCGAACACAACGCCACTCACGACTAATATTCACCGCTAAACGGGGCTCTTCCTCCAAAGCTTCGCCCCGTTTGGCGTAATCACTTGGGCTATCGCCCAGCATATATCGGGCTGCCTCGCTATACGCTTCCATGGTAGGAGTGTTAGAGGTACCCTCCAATCCATTTACGATCTGCTTGATTTCAGCTCGTCTGGCATCATCCATCTCAGTGACAGGATAAAAAACATACCCTCCGTAGCCAAACTCATCATGACCGCCGTTGAACTTTGCCAAGCCCACATCAATGTCAGAACCCAGATTATCAATCACTTTGGCAAAGGCAGACTTGAGCTCCTGCATTTTAGTTTTATCGCTATTCGGCGCCTTTCCCTCCATACTCCCCGACGTATCAATCAGGAAAAGCACGTTTGCCTTCGGTTTATTCTCAGCGTTATCCGCATTCGCCTTGGCAAAGAAAATTTCCGTATCGTCTGCATAAAGTCCGGTCGGCGCCATTGCACAAGCCAGCAACACACCTATTACGCTTTTTAACTTATTCATATCCCCTCCTTACTCAATCTCAGAGCCAGGCTTCAGGCCACGCTTGAGCGCTTCCTGAAAATGATGGTTGTCCAAATTAAAACTCGCCATGGTACTTTCACCCAGCATGGCTACCTTGTAATCAACATAGATCACTGACCCTGCTGTCGTACCCAGTTCTGCACCTGGCACAGGCTCATAACCATTCAACCGAGAGGACGACTCAGCTGCTATCAATCCTCTTGAATCAAGAACGTCACCTTTTTTGCAAGGTCCTTCTTTACTGGTATCTTTCTCTGTCACACACATCGTGAGCATTTTCTGTCCGGCCAGATTGGCATAAAGTGCTTCACCGGACATGTCATTCAATTCCTGGTAAGCCACACTTAAACTGGTTTCTGCAGCCTCGAACGTCATCGCATCCGCCTGCGTCCCTGTTGCCACTTTTGCAGAGAAAACACTGGTTTTCATGGCTGAAACGCCAAGCAGGGACACCACCACAAGAATCAGCAGCGCTATGACTAGAGCCGCACCTTCCTGACGATGGCGAGTAGTTACTTGAATATTCATACTTCATCCCAGTTGTAATTTCGCATTTTGACCGTAGACATAAAAACACGGCGAACAGAACTGTCTGCAGGCTCTTTTACCGTTTTGGTGAGAATAAAAAACTCTTTGTCTCCGTCGCCTTTTGGCAATGAGTTGCTTTCCTCTTTAAGCAACAGAGAAAAGCGAACCGCCAAAACCGGGTTCCCCCCCTGCAAACCGGCTTCCACATACCGGTTCACTTTCGCAGTCCCGTCTCTTTCCTCATCTATGCCATAAAGCACTTCGAAAGCTTCAACATCTTCCAGCAGAACGACCCCATTACCACCTGTAAGCCCGCCCTGGCAGAGAAGTTCTGAGTCGTCATTAACAAAATAGGTATTCACCACTTCTGTCATTGCCGGTGCAATAGACCCCTCACAGTCGGTCACGCCATGATATGACAGCGTCAAGCGATCATAATCGTTTCCATTATTAGAGCCCGGGATGTTGCCCGACGCAGTAAAACGCACCCCCTGTGCATCTGTGGATGCAACGTTGGCCATCTCCAGGCCCGCTCTGCGCAAATCTGTCACCAGGAAACGTACAAAAAGCTGCCCATTCTCCTGCACACGGGACAAGGTTTGTTGCAAGGCGAAAGATTGCTGATTGGCAAGCAGCAACTGCAGCGCAGCTCCGGTAATGAGAAGCCCCAATACCATTGACACCATCAGTTCAACGAGGCTGAAACCTTGCATCCGCTTCATCGCGTCACCTCCAACACTACACAGGTAGCCCCGTCATCCACATTCACGCCATCATTCGTCATACAATCCTCAGGCTGCTGGTCATTCCAGCTAATAACGACACAGCTGATCCCAGCTGCATGCTGACACTCACCTGCGGCTATCATGCCTCCCGGTAAAAAATTCGCAGCCTGCCAGGCCAGCATGTCGATTTCCCAATCAGCCAGCTCATCAGCGTCGCAGGATTGAGTAATGCAATCGTTCAATCGGTCAGGCTTTTCTCCCGACGGGACACTCGCATTTGGCCAATTATCCACGTTCATGAAGGTATCCATTGCCTCTTCATTGGCCAGAAATCGCTCAAGGGCATCCTGGCCCAATAATGTTGCCTGAGCGCGATTATTGGCATCTTCAGCAGACTTTAATGCTGTAAGTTGCATTCCCGCATATCCAAGCACACCAATGGCTAATACCAGCAGGGCCACCATAACTTCGATGAGCCCTACCCCTCGCTGCATTCCTCGCCATGAATTCGTCATCAGCTACAACTCTTCACTTCGTTGGTCACTTTGCCAAATGGAGAAATTGTGATGGTTCTTCCCTGCTCTCCACTACGATCATCACAGAGTGAAAACTCTGCCTCGCCAGCAGCATTCAAGCCATTACTGAGGAACTGAATCTGGTTTAGGCCATCTTCAGAGGCGATTTTTGAGCTTCCTCTAGGCAGGAAATCCTGATTCTCTTCCGTAATCACTGACGCGGGATACTCAATCTGCCAACCTGCCCCCCAATCGTTTCCTGAAATCGGTTTGAGGGTGACTGTAGTCCTTAAACTGACTGCCTGAATCCTCGCTGTATTGACGGCCGTAATGAAATCTGCAGCGGTGCTGCGAAGCGCGTTTCTTGCTTGAAAGTCATTGAAAGATGGCACTGCAATGGACAACAAAACGCCAGCGACGACGATTCCAATCATCAGCTCGATCATGGTAAACCCCGCTTGCCTGCGGGAGATAAATGACTTTCCCATTCCTGCCCCATCGTTGATCTGATTCAACACAAATATCACTTTAGCAACGCCCCTCCCGGCAGCAATTGAATGGAGACCAGTGGAGCCTTGGCAGCTCCGAACGGTATAAGTTTCTGAAAATTAATGACTTTTAATACTTTATGTTGTGAAAGGGCTCACACTTTATTCGTATCTTCCCGCCCCTTTAAGGACGAGAAAAAAGCATTAGCCAAATACCCACGCTGTCGTGGACCAGTGACCCTTAATCAACGTTTTACGGACCAGAGGGAGGAATGGAGGTACCGCGAGGCCCTTGCTCGATCGGCCTCATGGTCAACCAGAGTGAGACTATGGATTGCAGAAAAACGTGTCGTAGAGTGGCCGCCCACCGCAGCAGTCAAAACACTAGGGTCTTGGGATCATCGACTGGATGAGCAATACGGCAGACAGCGGCCCAGAGCGACTTACGACCGCAGGGCCTTGGGCATGGAGAAACGGATATTCTCTTCGCGGCCGGGGATTTCTTCGGCGTCGGAGCCGCCCAGGGATTTGAGGGTGGTGATGACCTGCTGGACCAGCTCTTCCGGGGCGCTGGCGCCGGCGGTGACGCCGACAGCCGTTTTGCCCTTGAGCCAGGCCGGGTCGATCTGGGAGGGATCGTCGAGCAGATGCGCTTCGGCGCCGCAGCGCTCGGCCAGCTCCCGCAGACGGTTGGAGTTGGAGCTGTTTACCGAGCCCACCACCAGCACCAGGCCACACTCCAGGGCCAGCTGTCGTACAGCATCCTGGCGATTGGTGGTGGCGTAGCAGATATCCTCGCGTTTGGGACCAAGGATATTGGGGAAACGCTGTCGCAGGGCATCAATGACTCGGGCGGTGTCATCCACGCTCAGGGTAGTCTGGGTGACAAAAGCCAAGGTATCCGGGTCACGCACCTGGAGTCTGGCCACATCCGCCTCGTCTTCGACCAGATAGATATCGCCACCATTGGCCTTGTCGTACTGCCCCATGGTGCCTTCCACTTCCGGGTGGCCGGCGTGGCCAATGAGGATGCTTTCGCGTCCCTCACGGGCGTAGCGGATCACCTCCATATGCACCTTGGTCACCAGCGGGCAGGTGGCATCGAATACCTTCAGCTGGCGGCGATCCGCCTCCTGCTGTACGGCTTTTGACACGCCATGGGCGCTGAAGATGACGATGGCATCATCCGGCACTTCGTGGAGTTCTTCCACAAATACCGCTCCCCGCTGGCGCAGGTCGTCAACCACGTAGCGGTTGTGCACCACTTCGTGGCGCACATAGATAGGCGGTCCGAACACTTCCAGGGCCCGGTTGACAATGTCGATGGCGCGATCCACCCCGGCACAGAAACCACGGGGGTTGGCGAGTCGGATTTGCATAGGAAGTCCTGCGTAACGAGTGCGGGCATTGTAACCGGGAAAGGCCGCAATCTGCGACCATGGCCACGACCATCGAGCTGAAAGTGCCTCACTCCAGCCGGTATCAATTCAGCGTAACGGGTTGCTCCGGCGCATAGCGTTCCACCGCGATGATCTCCACCTCAAAGGTGAGATCGCGCCCGGCCAGAGGGTGGTTGAAGTCGACGAATACCCATTCATCTTCCACCCTGCTGATCACTCCCGGTAACTCGCCACCGGCGGCATCGGCAAAACTGAGCACCATGCCCGGCTCCAGGGTGTCGTACTGGGCAAAGGTATCCCGGGTAAAGTGCTGCACATTCTCGTCGTTGTAGTCGCCGAACGCCTTTTTCGCTTCCAGGAACACGCTACGCCGGTCCCCCGCCTTGAGTCCACGCAGTGCATTTTCGAAGCCCGGCAGCAGGGATTCATCCCCCCAGACAAAGGCCGCCGGCTCACCGCCAAAAGTGGAATCCATTTCAGTGCCATCCATCAGACGCACAGCGAAATGCAGGGTAATACGGGTTTCCGGGCCCGCGCGGAGAATCTCAGTCATGCTTTTTGCGTGCCTCTTTCTTTTCGGCGCCGTTTCCAGCGCCCAAGAACATATCCAGCAATATCAGGCCGGCCCCGATGGTGATGGCGGTGTCGGCGATGTTGAAAGCCGGGAAGTGGCTGTTACCCCAGTAAAAGTCCAGGAAGTCCACCACATGTCCCAACACCAGCCGATCATAGAAATTGCCCAGGGCTCCGCCCAGAATCAGGGCCAGAGCCACTCCCTGCAGTTTTTCGGCTGCGGTGAGCCGGGCCAGCCAGATCAGAATCACCACCGAAGCGCCCAGGGCGATAGCGGTAAAGAACCAGCGCTGCCACCCCCCGGCATCCGCCAGGAAGCTGAACGCGGCTCCCGGATTGTAGGCCAGGGTCAGATTGAAGAACGGCATCACTTCCAGCCGCTCGTAGAGATCAAAACGGGCCACCACCATATGCTTGGTGATCTGATCCAGCGCAATCACCACACCGGTGAGCCACAGCCAGATCAGCTGGCCTGGCAATAGTCCCTTTTTGACGTCTGACATCTGGTCTCCGTGGTCCGTGCCATCACGCATAACGTCGCACCTCGCCATCCCCGTCCACATTGGTGACGCAACGGCCACACAGTTCAGGGTGGTCCGCATGGCTGCCCACATCCGGCTGGTGGTGCCAGCAACGTACACACTTGGTGTATTCGCTGGGGACCACTTGCACCTTGAGGCCCGCCACGGCAGTGGCCTCCAGTTCTACCGGCGCCTCGGCCAGGGGCTTGAGGGTAGCCGCGGAGGTGATGGTCACGAAGCGCAGCTCATCTCCCAGGCGATTCAGCAGCGCCTGTTGCGCCTCATCCACATAAAGCACCACCTCGGCACTGAGCCCGCCCTTGATCAGCTTGTCCCGGCGGGCATTCTCGATGGCCTTGTTGACCGCCTGTTTCACATCCTGCACTTGCTGCCAGAAAGCGCGGTCCATGTCCGTATCGGTCAGCGCGAAAAGCCCCGTGTACCATTCCGCCAGGAACACGGAATCGAGACGCTCGCCGGGCAGGTTCTCGTAGATCTCCTCGGCGGTGAAGCTGAGCACCGGCGCCATCCAGCGCACCAGCGCCTGGGCGATGTGATAGAGCGCGGTCTGGCAGGAGCGACGCGCCACGGAATCCGCCTGGGTGGTGTACTGGCGATCCTTGATGATATCCAGATAGAAGCCACCCAGATCCAGCGCGCAGAAGTTGTGCAACTTCTGGTAGACCTGATGGAAATGGTAACCGTCGTACAGCCCCTGAATGTCTTCCTGCAGTTGCAGGGCGCGATCGACGATATAGCGATCCAACGCCAGCATCTGCTCCGGCTGCAGGGCATCGGTCGCCGGGTCGAAACCACTGAGATTGGAAAGCAGGAAACGGCTGGTGTTACGGATACGGCGATAGCTGTCGCCCATCTGCTTGAGGATGTCCTTGGACACGGACATCTCGCCACGGTAATCCGTGGCTGCCACCCACAGGCGCAGGATATCGGCGCCCAGATCATTCCACACTTCCTGGGGAGCGATCACGTTGCCGATGGACTTGGACATCTTGCGGCCCTGCTCGTCCACGGTGAAACCGTGGGTCAGCACCGTCTTGTAGGGCGCCGCATCGCGGATCGCCAGGCTGGTCAGCAAAGACGACTGGAACCAGCCACGATGCTGGTCAGAGCCTTCCAGATACAGATCCGCCGGAGTGCCCAGCTGCGGGCGCTGATCCAGCACGCAGTAATGGGTGACGCCGGAATCGAACCACACGTCCAGGGTATCGGTGACCTTGCTGTACTGGTCCGCCTGCTCGCCGAGCAACTCGGCGGGGTCCAGGTCGAACCAGGCATCAATGCCCTCGTTTTCAACCCGCTGGGCAACCTGCTCGATCAGGGCCGGGGTATCCGGGTGCAGCTCACCGGTCTCCTTGTTCACGAACAGGGCGATGGGCACGCCCCAGGTACGCTGACGGGAGATACACCAGTCCGGGCGATCGGTGAGCATGCCTTCGATGCGGGCCTTGCCCCACTCCGGCAGCCACTGCACCTGGTCCACTTCCTGACGTGCGCGGGGCAGCAACCCGGCCTTGTCCATGGACACGAACCACTGGGCGGTGGCGCGGAAGATCAGGGGCGTCTTGTGACGCCAGCAGTGCGGGTAGCTGTGCTCGATCTTCGCCAGCTTCACCAGGGCACCGCTTTCCTTCAATGCCTCGATCACCGGGTCGTTGGCCTTGCTCACATGCACGCCACCCACCACCGGCAGGTCGTCGCGGAACAGGCCGCTGTCCAGCACCGGGCTAATCGGGTCCAGATCATATTGCTGGCCGACCACGAAATCGTCGGCACCGTGCCCGGGGGCGGTGTGCACCAGGCCGGTACCCGCATCGGTGGTCACGTGATCACCAAGAATCACCGGCACCTGCGAGCCCAGGAACGGATGCTTCAGAGCCAGCATTTCCAGCTTGTCGCCTTTCACGGCAGCAGAGCGGGACACGCCTTCCATTGCCCAGCGCTCGACCAGATCGTCCGCCAGCCCCTCGGCCACCAGCAACTCGCGATGCCGGCCATCCAGCTCGCCGCTGAGCAGCACATAGTCCAACTGCGGATGCACCGCCACCGCCCGGTTGGCGGGGATGGTCCAGGGGGTGGTCGTCCAGATCACCAGTGCCGGCGCAGTAGCCTGAATACCGGAGCGGGCGGCAAAGTCCGCCACATCCACCACACTGAACGCCACATCAATGGCCGGGGATACCTTGTCGTAGTATTCCACTTCCGCTTCCGCCAGGGCAGAAGCGCAATCCAGACACCAGTGCACCGGCTTGAAACCCTGTTGCAGGTGACCGTTGTCGACGATCTTGCCCAGGGAGCGGATGATGTTCGCCTCGAAGGCGTAATCCATGGTCAAGTAGGGATTGTCCCAGTCGCCGAGCACGCCCAGACGCTGAAAATCGGACTTCTGTCCGGCCACCTGCTTGCTGGCGTATTCCCGACACTTCTGGCGAAAGGTGCGGGCATCCACCTTGTGGCCGGCCTTGCCGACCTTCTTTTCCACCATCAGCTCGATGGGCAGACCATGGCAGTCCCAGCCCGGTACATAGGGGGCATCAAAGCCGGCCAGGGTACGGGACTTGACGATCATGTCCTTGAGGATCTTGTTCACCGCATGGCCGATATGAATGTCGCCGTTGGCGTACGGAGGGCCATCATGAAGAATGAACTTGGGACGGCCGGCAAAGGCCTCACGGATCTTCTGGTAGAGCTGCTTTTGCTGCCACTCTTTCAGGCGCGCCGGTTCGCGCTGGGACAAGCCGGCTTTCATGGGAAAGTCGGTTTGGGGAAGATTAAGCGTTGCCTTGTAGTCCGTCATAGTCCCGTCTTGGATGATCCCGTCTTTTCAAAGTAGTCCCGGACCGCTTGCACGTCCTGCCAGATGGCAGTCTTGAGCTGATCCAGATCCGCGAATTTTTCTTCCGCTCGCACGTAATGGCGAAAGGCAACCGTCAAATGCTTGCCGTACAGACTGTCCTGGCCGGCCCCGGCATCGCTGTAGTCCAACAGATGCACTTCCAGGCGGTTTTCTGTGCCATTCACCGTGGGGCGGTCGCCCATGTTGGCGGCCCCGGCCTGGTCTGTGAGCCCGGCGCCAGTCACCGTCACGGCAAACACCCCGGCCAGCGGGGAGTGCAGACGCTTGAGTGCCAGATTCACCGTGGGCAGATCCAGAGTGCGACCGATCTTGTCACCGTGGCGCACTCGGCCACTGATGGCAAAGGGCCGCCCCAGCAAGGTTTCCGCCAGGGCAAAATCTCCGGCGTTGAGCGCCGCACGGACCCGGGTGCTGGACACCCGCTCGCCATGGATTTGGCAGGTGGCAGTGTCAGTCACAGCAAAACCGAACTGCTCGCCAGCCTGCTGCAGGTAAGCGAAATCCCCGTCACGGCCACAGCCGAAACGGAAATCATCCCCCACCACCAGGTATTCCACCCCCAGCCCGTCCACCAGCAGGGATTTCACAAAGGCCTCGGCGGTCAGGGAGCGAAACCGCTCGTCGAACCGCACACACAGCACCTGATCCACCCCTGCTTCACGCAGGGCAATCAGCTTGTCGCGCAGGGACATGAGCCGGGCTGGCGCCTGCTGCGGCGCAAAAAACTCCTGAGGTTGCGGCTCGAACAGCATCACCGTGGCCTTCAGACCACGATGGCGGGCTTCCGCGATCACCTGATCCAGAATCCGCTGATGCCCCTGATGCACCCCATCGAAATTGCCGATGGTGGCCACGCAGCCGCGATGCCTGTCGCGCAGATTGTGAATGCCGCGAATCAGTCGCATCTCATCCTCGTCTCAAAAGACGCCCGATTATACAGGCTCGTCGATGGTTTTGTATGCGCCCGTGGCAGCGACCGGCGGGAAAGTTAACCATTACTGACATGGCGCTCACCCAGAGGAAAGACAACCCCGGGATGTCAGCGGCGCAAATGCCGCGGGCGCAGCCCCAAAATCAGCAGGCTTGCCCCGTAGATCGACAACCCGGAAATCACAATCAGGCTGAGCCAACCGACCCGGTTCCACATGCCGGCCTCGGTCCAGGCCTGGGTTTGCAAAGACAGCCAGTAAGTGGCCGCCGCCATGGCCACACCGGCAGCCACCATCCGCCCCCAGTGAAACAACCACCCCTTGAGCGGCTGATAGACCCCCGCCCGGCGCAGCCCCAGATACAACAACCCGGCATTGAGCCAGGCGGACAGGGCCATGGCCGTGGCCAGCCCCACATGACGCCACTCCCACACCAGCAAGGCGCCAAACGCCATATTCGCCAGCATGGCAATCACACCGATCTTCACCGGCGTGCGGGTATCCTGGCGGGCATAGAAGCCCGGCGCCAGTACCTTGATCAGCATGGCCGCCAACAGGCCGGCGCTATAGGCACGCAGGGATTCTGCGGTTTTCGCCACATCCAACGCAGTGAACTCGCCGTACTGGAACAGCGTGGACAGCAGCGGCTCGGCCAGCACTGCCAACGCCAGTGCTGCCGGCAGACCAATCAGCAACACCATGCGGATGGCCCAGTCCAGGGTTCGGGAAAACGCCTCGCTGGAGGCATCCACATGCTTGCTGGACAGGCTGGGCAGGATCACCGTGCCGATCGCCACCGCAAAAATCCCCAGCGGCAGCTCGATCAGCCGGTCGGTGTAGTAGAGCCAGGTCACCGACCCCGTCTCCAGTAGCGACGCCAACACCGTATTGACCAGGGAGTTGAGCTGATAGACCGACGCCCCGAACAGGGCCGGCACCATCAATGTCATGATCTTGCGCACCCCCGGGTCGGACCAGCCCATGCGCGGCACCGGCATCAGATTCAGCCTGGCAAGAAACGGTAGCTGAAACAGCAGCTGAGCGACCCCGGCGATCAGCACCCCCCAGGCCAGCGCCACCGCCATGCGATCCTCGGCAAACTGCGGGGCCAGGAACAGGGCACAGCCGATCAGGCTCAGGTTCAACAGCACCGGGGTAAAAGCCGGCACCGCAAAGCGGTTCCAGGAATTGAGGATGCCGCCAGCAAAGGCGGTCAGGGAAATAAAGAATAGATAAGGGAAGGTCAGCCGCAGCATTTCCACGGTCAGTGCCCGCTTCACCGGGTCATCGCCAAAACCGGGGGCAAACAACCACACCACCCCCGCCGCCGCCAGCACCCCCACCAGGGTGATCAACGCCACGACGGTTCCCAGGGTTCCGGCCACCCGATCCACCAACAGCTTGGTGGCCGCCATGCTGCCTTTGCTGCGATACTCGCTGAGCACCGGCACGAACGCCTGGTTGAAGGCCCCTTCGGCAAACAGACGGCGGAAAAAATTGGGAATCTTCAGGGCCACGAAAAAGGCATCGGCCCCGGCGGAGGCCCCCAGCATACGGGCAATCACCACGTCCCGAACCAGCCCCAGCACCCGCGACAGCATGGTCATGGTTGCCACCACGGCAGTGGAGGCCATTAAACCGGCTTTTTTCGGGGTCTTTTCTGTGGGTTCGGTCATGGTGCCTCCAGCAAACCGGGCAAGAGTAAACAAAGGCCACGCAAACCGCCAGAATGATGATTTCCGCCCCCGCAGCCCATTGACATCAGGCTGCCGGATCGGCATAGTTGCGCGTCTTTAGACCATGACCCGCGTGTTTTTTGACCACAACAGGCCGGGTCGGCCCCAGAGGCCAGTGTCGTAACCCGAATTTGACCTTCGAATTTAAAGTATAGGAGCAGGACCTTGGCTAACTCACCGCAAGCACGCAAGCGTGCGCGTCAGGCGGAAACCCGCCGTCAGCACAACGCAGCGATGCGCTCCATGGTGCGCACATACCTGAAAAAGGTGAACGCGGCTATTGCGTCCGGCGACCAAGGCAGCGCTCAGGAAGCTTATACCCAGGCGGTGTCTGTGCTGGACAAAGCCACCCGCAAGGGCAAGTTTCACCCCAACAAGGCCGCTCGCCACAAGAGCCGCCTGAACGCCAAGATCAAGGCCATGGCTGCCTGAGTCTCATGCGTTCACGAAAAAACCGGCCAATGGCCGGTTTTTTTATGCCTGAAAATCAGTGACGCGTTGCGAGAAGCGAGTTTCGAAGGGCCAAACCGGTTTTGCCTTTCGCTTCTCGAAACTCGAGACTCGCTTCCCACATCAGCCGACGTCGAACACCACCATATTATCCCGGTGGATCAGCTCTTCCTCGTTCATGTAACCCAGCACATCGGCAATTTCGGTACTTTTCTTGCCACAAATACGGCGGGCGTCGGCGGCGTCATAGTTGGCCAGCCCACAGCCGATGCGCTCGCCCTGCTCGCTTTCACAGGCCACCATTTCCCCGCGGGAGAACTGGCCGAACACATCTACCACGCCCACCGGCAGCAGGCTGGATCCGCCATCACGGATACGGCGCACCGCTCCGGCATCCAGCACCACCCGTCCGCGCATCTGCAGATGCCCAGCCAGCCACTGCTTGCGGGCATTCATGGGCGAGGTATCCGGTAGCAGCGTGGTCCCCGGCCCCTGCCCCAGGGCCAGCTCCGCCAGGACCTGCGGACTGCGACCGGAGGCGATGGTGGTGGAGGCCCCGGAACGGGCAGCCAGCTTGGCGGCTCGCACCTTGGTGGCCATGCCGCCGCGCCCCAGCAGCCCGCCACCACCAGCAACACGGGCAATGTCCGGATCCGATGCCCGCGCTTCCCGGATCAGTTTTGCCTCCGGGTTGCTGCGAGGATCAGCGTCAAAAAGGCCGTCCTGATCAGTGAGAATCACCAACCGGTCCGCCTCGATCAGATTGGCCACCAGCGCCGCCAGGGTGTCATTGTCACCGAAACGGATTTCATCGGTGACCACGGTGTCATTCTCGTTCACCACGGGCACCACCGAAAAACCCAGCAGGGTCAGCAGCGTGGAACGGGCGTTGAGGTAGCGTTTCCGGTCGGACAGGTCATCGTGCGTCAGCAGCACCTGGGCGGTGTGCAGATTGTGTTTCTGGAAGCGCGACTCCCAGGCTTGCACCAACCCCATCTGCCCCACTGCAGCTGCGGCCTGCAGCTCATGGACCGAATCAGGACGGGAGGCCCAGCCCAGCCGGGTCATCCCCTCCGCCACGGCACCGGAGGACACGATCACCACCTCGATGCCCTGCTCGCGCAACGCCACCATGCGGTCCACCCAGGACTGCATCAGGGCACAATCGAGCCCCTTGCCGTCATTGGTCAGCAGGGCACTGCCTATCTTGATCACCCAACGCTGGCGGTCCGCCACGCTCACTCCTTCATTGCGCTCAATCAGGGTTCGTAGATGATTTCCACATCGTGGTCGTCATCGTCGTCATCATCATTCTGGCGGGCTCGGCGGGCGTCCGCCTTGAGCTCCTGAACTTTCTCACGGGCCTCTTCTTCCAGGCGAGCCCGCAGATCCTGCTGCGCAGCGGCATACTCCGGGTCTTCCTGCTCGAGCCTGCGACGGTCCTCGATGGCATTCATCAGGGCATAGACCAGATCTTCGCAGCCCACTCCCGCCGCAGCGGAAATCCTGAACACCGGCCCCTGCCAGCCCAACTCCTCGACGATGGCATCCGCCTGCGCCTGGGCCTCATCATCCGCCAACAGGTCGATCTTGTTGAACACCAGCCAACGCTCCTGCTCGGCCAGAGCGGGAGAGAAACGGTCCAGTTCGTCAGCGATGGCATCAATATGATCCGCCGGGCTACTGCCATCCATGGGCGCCAGATCCACCACATGGAGCAACAGGCGAGTGCGCGCCAGGTGCTTGAGGAAACGAATCCCCAGACCCGCCCCTTCGGCCGCACCCTCAATAAGGCCAGGGATATCCGCCACCACAAAACTGCGATGGCGATCCGCCTTCACCACACCGAGATTGGGCACCAGAGTGGTAAACGGATAATCCGCCACCTTGGGCTTGGCAGCGGAAATCGCCCGAATCAGGGTACTCTTGCCCGCATTGGGCATCCCCAGCAGCCCCACATCCGCCAGCACCTTCAGCTCCAGACGCAGACGACGGGATTCGCCAGGCTTGCCCTTGGTCGTCTTGCGCGGTGCCTGATTGGTGCTGCTCTTGAAATGAATATTGCCAAGCCCACCGCGGCCGCCCAGGGCGATCATTACCGGCTTCTCCGGATCGGTCAGGTCCGCCAGCACCTCATCGGTATCCACATCGACGATGGTAGTCCCCACCGGCACCAGCAGCACCACGTCATCGGCGGATTTGCCGGTCATCTGACGCCCCTTGCCGGGCTCGCCATTGCGGGCCTTGAAAATGCGCTCGTAGCGGTAATCCACCAGGGTGTTCAGATTGGTATCCGCCTGCACCATCACACTGCCGCCAGCCCCGCCGTCGCCGCCATCCGGCCCGCCGAATTCCACGTATTTTTCGCGGCGGAAACTCAGACAGCCATCACCGCCCTTACCGGCGTGAACTTCAATGGTGGCTTCATCGACAAATTGCATTGGGAGGACACTCTTTACTGGATGGATGCCATTGTAGAGCAGCACGCAGGCCGCTCACCACAATGTCTCAGATCTGTTTCCTGTGGCGTGATGCATATCGCTTGCAAGCAGCCTGACACAAAAAAGCCCCGCGGGCAGGAGCCTCGCGGGGCTTTTTCTGACCCTTTCGGATCAGGCCACGGGCTCGATCACCACAAACTTGCGGCTCAGCGGACCCTTGGTTTCGAACTTAACGCGACCGGTTTCCTTGGCAAAGATGGTGTGGTCTTTGCCCATGCCGGCATTCACGCCAGCGTGGAATTTGGTGCCACGCTGACGAACGATGATTTCGCCTGCGCTGACAACCTGGCCGCCGAAGCGTTTCACGCCAAGGCGTTTACTTTCCGAATCGCGACCGTTACGAGTACTACCACCGGCTTTTTTATGTGCCATATCTCAATCCTCTCTCAAATGTCCTAAGGATCAGCCCTGGATCCCGGTGATTTTCACCGCCGTGTACCACTGGCGATGACCTTGTTGCTTGCGGGAGTGCTTACGACGACGGAACTTCACAATCTTGATCTTCTTGTGACGGCCCTGCTCCAGCACTTCAGCGGTTACCTTGGCGCCATCCAGCATTGGCTGGCCGACTTTCACGTCATCGCCGTTGGCAACCAGCAGCACCTGATCGAAATCCACGGATTCGCCAGTGGCCACTTCAATTTTCTCGATGCGAACAACATCGCCTTCTTCAACGCGATACTGCTTACCACCGGTTTTGATTACTGCGTACATGTATGTGCTCCAGCACAACTCCACTCAGGCGGGTAACACCCTGTTGTTCAGGGATCACCACTTGCGGGCCAGGCAGAGGATGAAATTGGGTCGCGAAGTGTACGTGAAACACCGCCCCTGAACAAGCCCTGATTCCGCCTCGTGCCGCCGTCTTCACGGGGAATGGGCTTTCCTTGACTAGCTGCCAGCCACTGCTAGCATTGCCCGCTGTTGCGCCCACCTTCTGTCTGGACACAAGTGCATGGATTTCAAGGCCATTTATGCTGTCGTCGAAGATGACTTCGCGGCGGTGAACCAGTTTATCAACCACCACCTGGATTCCAATGTCCCGCTGATCCGTGAGGTGGGTGACTATATCGTCCAGTCCGGTGGCAAGCGCCTGCGCCCGCTGGTTTCCATCCTCTGTGCCCGGGCCTCCGGTTACCACGGTGAGCGCCATGTGGACGTGGCTGCCATTATCGAATTCCTGCACACCGCCACCCTGCTCCACGACGACGTGGTGGACGAATCCAACCTGCGTCGCGGCCGGCCCACGGTCAATGCGGTGTGGGGCAATGCGGCCAGCGTCCTGGTGGGCGATTTCCTGATTTCACGGGCCCTGCAACTGATGGTGGCACTCAAACACCCGCGCCTGCTGGATATCTTCTCCCAGAGCACCAACACCATTTCCGAAGGTGAAGTGCTGCAGCTGATCAATGTGCGCGACCCGAATACCAGTGAAGACAACTATATGCGGGTAATCCACCACAAGACGGCCAAGATGTTCGAATCCGCGGCAGAAACCGGTGCCGTGCTGGGAGCCGATGACAACACCGACTTCGTAGAGGCCTTCGCCACCTACGGCCGCCATCTGGGCATTGCCTTCCAGCTGATCGACGATGTGCTGGACTATCAGGGTGAAGCCAGCGAGCTGGGCAAGAACGTGGGCGACGACCTGGCCGAGGGCAAACCCACCCTGCCGCTGATTTACACCATCGCCAATGGCAGTCCGGAGCAGGCCAAGCTGATCAAGGACGCCATCCGTAACGGGGGCCTGGATCATCTGCAGCATATTATTGAAACCGTTCAGGCCAGCGGTGGTCTTCAATATACGGTGGACAAGGCCGCCGAGCATACGCGCCTGGCCCTGGACGCCATCGCTGCGGTGCCGGCCTCCCCCTACAAGGAGACCCTGTTCACCCTGGCAGAAGAATCCCTGAAGCGGACTTATTGATACAAGGAGCCACCATGTTTCGTGCTGTGCTAGTGCTTGCCCTGACCGCCACTTTCGCCGGCTGCGCCCTCAGCCCGCAGGTGATTGATGTCAAACCGGTTGCCGACGTGGACGCCACCAACATTGGCCGTAACCAGCCCGTACAGGTTCTGGCCGTGGACTCCCGTGACCAGGAAGCGTTTGGCACCCGCGGCGGCGTCTACAAGGATACCGCCCTGGTGCGTCCCGCCAATGACGTGAAGAGCGCCATTGAAGACGCGGTGAAAAAGGGCCTGCAAACCCAGGGTTTCAACGCGTTCAATCCCGACGATGACGCGACCCGCCTGGAAGTGCGTCTGGAGCAGCTAGACTACGTGCCCGAGGAAGGGTCGGTGATCAATCAGGTCACCCTGACGCTGACCCTGCTGGCCGAGGCCAGTCGTGGCGATGTGATCCACACTGGCACCTACAAAAGCAGTGTGGAACACGACCTGCCGCTGACCCCGTCGGCAAGCCGTAACCAGCAGATGGTCAACGACATCCTCAGTGGCGCCATCAACCGTCTGCTCAAAGACCCGGAGATGCTGTCCTTCCTGGCGGGTAAC
Source organism: Alcanivorax sp. DSM 26293 (assembly GCF_900107995.1). Lineage (GTDB taxonomy): Bacteria > Pseudomonadota > Gammaproteobacteria > Pseudomonadales > Alcanivoracaceae > Alcanivorax. The sequence continues at coordinate 40,409 of NZ_FNUM01000010.1, forward strand.
GACACACCCTGATGCCTGGCAACCGGGTCGCCATTCACTACTGCAGCCAGTGCAACTGGCTGCTCCGTAGTGCCTGGTACGCGCAGGAATTGCTGACCACCTTCAGCGACGAGCTGGACGAAGTGGCCCTGCAACCGGGGACCGGTGGTGTCTTTCAGATCGAGGCCAATGGCCAGCGAATCTGGGAACGCAAGAGCGACGGCGGTTTTCCGGAAATCACCGAGCTGAAGCGACGGGTGCGGGATGTGGTGTGCCCGGAACGGGAGTTGGGGCACATTGATCGCCAGGGCTCCTGATACCCCCCCTACAATCGCACTGCAGGAGCGTCGCTGGCGGCGCGATAACCGGCGCAGTGAAAAACTTTCTACAACGCTGCTGTAGGAGCTCCTCTCGAGGGGCGAACCGAGCGTAGCGAGGCAGGCCATGGAACCTGTCAAGCCCTGCTACTCCTGACCGCCCGCGGGCAATTTCCACGTTGACGCGTGGTTCGCTCCTCGAGAGGAGCTCCTACAGCGACTTCGAAACAGCTCGGGACAACATGAACTTGGCTATCGCGCCGCGAGCGGCATCGAGCCAATCGCAAAGAGGCGAGCTACTCATTCTCCGGCCGCACTTCTACCTGCGGCTCTTCGCTGTCGAATGGCACTGCCACAGTAAATAGCAACGGCTGGCAACACACCTGACAGTCTTCCACGTACTCCTGCTCTGCCACCGACGTATCAATCAACACCTCGATGGGCTCCCAGCAATGGGGGCATTGCACGGTTACCGGTACCAGGCCCGCCATGGCTACACGGCCCCCGTCAACGCCACTTTTTCCAGCCACTCCGGACTCTCGCCCTCTGCCCAGGGCTCGGGCTGCCCCTGCCCCCAGACCGGGCCAGGCCAGCAGGGGTCCCCCTCGAAGCGGGCAATGATGTGGATGTGCAATTGCGGCACCAGGTTTCCCAAGGCGCCGATATTGATCTTGTCCGCCCGGGTCACCCGCTCCAGCTCCGCCGCCAGGCCATTGACCTGTTGCAGCAGCGCCTGCTGGTCCGCCATGGGCAGGTGATGCCATTCGCGCAGCCCGTCGCGTTTGGGCACCACGATCAGCCAGGGAAAGCGCCGGTCATTCATCCAGCGCAGCCAGCAAAGATCCGTTTCGCCAAGGGGCCGGGTATCAGCGGCAAGGCGCGGGTGGAGTGTGGCCATGGTGTCTCCTCAAATAACAGAACATCGGAGCGATGTGACGAGCTACGGGTGTCTAAATTCAAAACCGGACTGCCTTTCGCTCCTCGTACCTCGCTTCTCACAACGGACCGTCAACGGTTGCCCCGCATCATGGGGCCCTATTATCGATAATCTGAAGGACTTCGCAGCGTCCAGCGTCGAAACGCCCGGGCAAAGTTGGAGGCATCGGAATAGCCCAGACTCATGGCGATTTCGTCGACTGTCTTGTCTGTCTGGGTGAGGTATTCCACCGCCAGGCCTTTGCGCAGCCCATCCAGCACTTCCTGGTAACTGGTACCCAATTGCTGCAACTTGCGCTTGAGGGTGCGCGACGACATGTGCAGCTCACCGGCCACCTCCTCGACGCCGGGGAAACGGCCACCCCCGCCCAGAATGATCCGCCGAACCTGTCCAAGCAGGGCTGGCGGTGCCTTGATGGAGGCCATCTCCTGTTCACATTGATCCGCAGCCATGCGTGCCAGACGCGGGTCGGCAAATTGCAGTTCATAGTCCAGGCGCTCAACCGGAAAACGCATCTGGTTGTAGGCACAATCGAAATACACCGGCACCGGCATCACCGGCCGCATGCGCGCAAAGTACTCGGGCTCCGGGTAGGTAAAGCGCAACTCACCGATAATCTCCATATCCGGCAACAGCTTCTGGCCCATGAAGTGAAAACTGGCGAACAGGCTTTCCATCATTACCGGCGCCAACCCACCCAGCGCCAGCAACTCATCGATCTGCATCACCGCCATGTCGCCATCGGTGAAAATATCCAGCTGCACCAGGGTGCTGCGTGTACGGAAGTATTTCACCGCCAGCTCCATGGCCTCGCCGAGGGTGGCGCTGCTCATGGCGGCATACCCCAGAAACCCATGGGAGGAAATCGTCATGGCGGCGCCCAGCTCCCAGCCCAACCAGGGCTCACCGCTAAGCTGGATACCGCGCATCACCACCCGTTCAAAATCCTGGGCGGTTACCCGTGCCTTGGGGTCCCGCCAGCAGCCAGGCTCAATGTCAGTGCCGGACAGCAATACCTCATTGGCAATGCCCCGTCTGGACATTACCTCCAGAAAAAGGGCCAGGTATTCGGCGGAGACCGAGTACTCCGCAGGGTCCATTTTTAGTATTGTCATGGCTATATCCAGCTTGTGCCGCGCATGGCCCCAAATGACCGAAAAAAGCAACCATAACGTTACGTCTCGCCGCTGACAAGTAACTCTCGTTCACTTGTCAGCGCCAACTCCGGGAGAGCCCCATGTCCACTGACAACCTCAAAGACAAAACCCTGTTCATTACCGGTGCCAGCCGCGGCATCGGCAAGGCCATCGCCCTGCGCGCAGCCCGTGACGGTGCCAACATCGTTCTGTTCGCCAAAACCACCGAGCCGCATCCGAAACTGCCCGGCACCATCTATACCGCGGCCGAGGAAATTCGCGAGGCAGGCGGCTCCGCCTTGCCCTGTGTGGGCGACATTCGTTACGAGGAACAGCTGCAGGCCGCCGTGGACAAGGCCGTGGAAACCTTTGGCGGCATTGATATTCTGATTAACAACGCCAGCGCCATCTCCCTCACTGGCACCGAAGCCACCACCATGAAGTCCTACGACCTGATGCACCAGATCAACAGTCGCGGCACTTTCATGGCCAGCAAGCTGTGCCTGCCCCACCTGAAGAAAGCGGCCAACCCGCACATTCTCAACCTGGCCCCACCACTGAACATGGCGCCCCACTGGTTTGGCCGCCATGTGGCCTACACCATGGCCAAGTACGGCATGAGCCTGTGCGTACTGGGCATGGCCGACGAATATGCCGGCAAAGTGGCCATCAATGCCCTGTGGCCCAAAACCGTCATCAACACTGCCGCCGTACAGAACCAGCTCGGCGGCGCCCCCACCGTCAAGGCCGCCCGCCAGCCGTCCATCATGGCCGATGCCGCCTGGACCATCCTCACACAGCCAGTGGACGCGGCCAGTGGGCGCTTCTTTATTGATGAGGACGTGTTGCGCAGCGCCGGCGTCAACGACCTCAGTGGCTATCGGGTGGACCCGGATCTGGATGACGACAAGTTGCTGCCGGATTTCTTTCTGGATTGACGGAAAAGCAGGTTACCAAAATTGTCACATGCTGCCGGGCTTCGCCCATTGCGCAGTGACTTTCCCCGTTTACATAACGTAAGCCACTGAACAAAAACAATAAAAATATTTTCACAACACTGGCACGGTTCTCGCTTTAGTTGTTTCAAGCAAGAGAGAACGTGCCATGAGCAAGATTCTGAGATTACAAAAGCTGCGCCCGAAGACGGCATTGGAGAACCTGAACCGGCTCACCGGCCTGGATTTCCAGAGCTTGCCGGAGTCCCTGGTGAACCATGACGACACCGCTCGCCAGGAACAGGACTCGTTCGAGCCCAGCCCCCACTTTCCGCAGCGCGTCGGCCGCCAGGGCTGACGCGTCTATTTTTCCCGCCCGATTTTTCTACCGGGACAGACGCCCCAAACATGTCAGCCACGGCTGCCGGATGGATCGCTCCTTTCCTGCCGGGTCAGTAATTCGAGATCAGTTTGTCGGAGGTCTTGAGGGCCGCGCCGCGACGCTGCATGAACAACTCTTCCACCACATGGGTCATGGCCGGCTCGCTCAACCGCAAGGAAATTTGCACCTGCTCCACGTCTGCAGTCAGCTTCAACCGTATACTGCCGGACAGCAATGCACTGCCTTCCCCGCCCACATCCGCAGTGTCCACCAACACGGCCCGATCGGTCTTATTGTCCAGGTAGCGAACCACCAACTGCACCTTCCCCGCCGCCCCTGCAATCCGGACCCAGGAGGCCACGTTGAATTCCGCTTCCCACTGGCGGGCACGAGCCGGTCGGCCATCTGCCCAGATACGCGAAGGCACTTTGGCAATGAATTTTTCTATCATTATGTTCTCTCTAGCCGGTACAGTCTTTTTAGCCAGTGTACGCATGAGCATAAATCACGACCATGCGGGGTTTGGCTTACTGACTTTGACGGATATCACATCCTGACGCTTCAATGCTCACCGCTCCATGTCCAATTGTTGGACAGTTAGCCGCCCTCTCCTTTCCCTGAATCCTTACTCTTTATCCCACGCAGCGCACATTACCGCTGCAACAAATTTTGTTTTCACACCGGACAACGTAAAGGAACCATTAATCATGGGCGAGCTGAAAGATCTCCGCGAACAAAGCGAATCTCTGGTAAACCGTGCCAAAGAACTGGCCAACAAGCTGTATCTGGCTGGCCTGGGCGCTTATGACAAGGCCGAGGAAGGTTCTGAAGAGCTGCTGAGCAAGTACGTGGAAGCCGGCACCGAAGCGTTTGGCGAAGACGCTGAAGGCAAGCCCAAGGCTCTGCTGGCCAGCCGCGGCGCCCTGCTGGCTGCCCGTCAGCTGCTCGATACCGCGCCGGAAAAGCGCCAGGCCCTCTACGAGAAACTGGTTGAAGCCGGCAAGAAAGAGCGCGGCGAGAAAGCCGAAGAAACCAACGAATTCGTGCTGGCCGGCCTGGGTGCTGTTGCCTCTGCACGCGAAGAAGGCGAGAAACTGTTCAATGAACTGGTTTCTGCCGGGGAAAAACGTAGCTGATTCTGTTTCCCTGATTCTGTTGTACTCTCCTTTGGGGCCTGATTTGGGCCCCTTTCTTTTGCCCGTCATTTACTCGAACTTCACTTTCTCCCCCTCTCTTTCTGGCATCATCCCACCATGTACAGCCCGCCGGACAAGCGCTAGAGTCTGGTAGCGTCCGCTGATTTGCTCAGCGCATGCCGAGAATGCTTCTCCAAAACATCGCTCGCGCCACCCGAGGACACCATGGCTGACGACCGCCGTCGCAAACGCCCCACCACCGCCACCGGCCGACTGTTCCGGCTGACCGGCATGACCACGTCCATTGCCACCCGGGTGGCCGGTCATCAGGTCAAGGGGTGGTTCCAGTCGGACATGGCCAAAGCCGCAGACCGGGAAAAACTGCTCCAGCATATCGGCCGGGAAGTCGCCGCGACCCTCGGAGAGATGAAAGGCGCGGTGATGAAAGTGGGGCAGATTGCCTCGCAGATGCAGGACATTCTCCCCCGGGAGATCAGCGATCAGCTCAAGGTGCTGCAGAATGCCTCGGCACCCATGCCTTTCCACGTAATCCGTCGTCAACTCGAGCGGGAGCTGGGAAAACCACTGGATACGCTGTTTGCCGATTTTGAGGAAACCCCTTTCGCAGCGGCGTCCATCGGCCAGGTTCACCGGGCCACCACCCATGATGGCAAGGATGTGGTGGTCAAGGTTCAGTATCCGGCGGTCAAGGAATCCATTGATTCGGACATGAAACATCTGCGCCGGATCCTGCGTCTGGGCAGCCTGCTGAAAGTGGATGAAGCGGCTCTGGACGCGGTGTTCAAGGAAATCCGCAACCAGCTCCACGAGGAACTGGACTACCACCAGGAAGCGGGCAACCTGAAACATTTCCAGGCATTCCACAAAGACCAGCCGTGGCTGGTGATCCCGCAGGTTTTCGAGGATCTGTCCAGCGAGAAGGTGCTGACCCTGAGCCAGGAAACCGGCATTGCCCTGGATCAGGTGGATGACGATCACGGCTTCGATCAGGCGACCCGGAACCTGCTTGGCGAGCGCCTTTTCGATGCCCTGGGCCAGCAAATTTTCCAGTTACGGGCGGTTCACTGCGATCCACATCCCGGCAATTTTGCCTTTCGCCCGGACGGCACCATCGTGATCTATGATTTCGGCGCGGTAAAACGCTTGCCGCCCCAGGATGCCGACCTGTTGCGCAAGATCGTACGCAGCGCCCTGAATGAACAATGGGAGCAGCTGGACGAACTCTTGCTGGAACTGGGAGCCCGCAAGAAAGACACCCAGGTCAACGGGCAATTTTATGCCACCTGGATCGCCTTGCTGTTACGGGCCTTCGATGACAAACCCTACGACTTTGGCCGCTCGGAACTGCACACCGACATACTTCGACAGGTGAAACGCACGCCACTGGAGCAAATGCTGAAATTCCAACCTTCCTCCCGGAGCCTGTTAATAGAGAGAGTGGTCAGCGGGCACTACTGGACCATGATGAAACTTGGCGTCAACACCGCTTTCCGCCCCAATCTGGAAAAAGCTCTGGATCTGTCCCGGGAAGGTTGAAGATGCGGGCACCGGATGGTGCCCGCAGGCGGGTCAATCCGCGCAACCTAAAAAGCGGAACGCAAGCCTACGCTGACCCCGGAAATTTCTTCTTCATCGGTATCCACATAGCGCATGTATTCCAGGTTCGCGCCCAGGGTATCGGTCAGATTGAAATCCAGCCCGGCACCCCAGGACTCATCCTCAAAGGTTTCCGTTTCGCTGAAGGAATAATCCACTCCCGCCACGGTGCCGCTGGCCGAGACCTCTCCTTTTACCTTGCTGTAGCCGCCGATCACATAGGGACGCAGCGTGTCACCCACTGGTGCACCCAGCTTCACATAGCCGCCATACAGATGATCCATTTCGAAGTCGACGATGCCACGGGAGTCCTTGTCGAACCCCATGCCACCCCGGGCTTCCAGGGCAAGAAAGTCGGTAAAATCAAAGCCGGCACGGATGGTGGCGGCATCAATTTTCAGGGTATCGCTGTCAATTTCCTCGTTGTCATACTGGATCTGGCTATAGTTACCACCGATGTAGGGGCCAGCAGCAAAGGCGCCGGAGGCCGCCACCAGGGAACAGGACATGACCAGAACATTACGTATCATCACTTTCATACATATCTCCTTTTCCGTTTAATCACCATTTTGGAGATGCTGTCCGACGCACGGTTCCGGGCAATACGGTAAAGTCTGTAAAATACCTTCAAAACAAGACACGCCGCATCCGGATAACAGCAATAACAGTAAAACAGGATCGGGAATGACAAAGGGAACCGTCACCACAGGGCGACTGGCTGCGTTTATCTGCGCTCTGTTTCTGTCATTGAACAGCGACGCTCTCACGCTGGCGGATGACCGCGACAGCTATGAAGCCGCCGCAGGCATGCAATGGCTCGGCGACGAAGATCACTCCTTGAGCCCGGCGCTTGCCTTGCAGGCATTACTTGGCGGGAAAGGGCAGAAGCTGGATAGTCCTTATCCTTCATTGGGCTTTCGCGAGGGATACCAGTGGTTTCTTATTCCCGTGAAAAACAACAGCACGCTGCCCTACTGGTTTCTGAGGGTGGGACGTCCCCATCTGGACTACCTGGATATCTACGTCTTCGATAAAGACGGCAACCGGATCAAGCATGCCCGCATGGGCGACAGAGTGCCCTTTCACAGCCGGGAACTGCCCCATTATCACCTGGTGACGCCTCTGACCCTGCCCGCTGACAGCGAGCATTACCTGCTGTTACGGGCCCAGGGCAATAACGTGATTGAGCTGCCTGCCACCCTGATGACGCCAGCAGCCTTTAACGCCCATGACAACAAAATTTCTGTTTTTTACGGCCTCTATTTTGGCGCCATTGTCGCCATGTGCCTCTTCAATCTCTTGATCTTCCTCTCGATCCGGGACCCCAGTTATCTGCTTTATGTGCTTTACCTCGGCACCTTTGGTCTTAACCTGTTTACCCGGGAAGGGCTGAGTTACCAATGGCTGTGGCCTGATGCCACCCTGTGGAATCATTACTCCCTGCCGGTTTTGAATCTGGTCACACTGGCGTTTTCCATGCTGTTTGCCAGCCAGTTCCTGGAGTTGAAAAAACGGGCCCCGCGAATTCACCGGGTATTGTTCTCTAGCGCGATGGTGCTGCTGGCGCTGACCCCGCTGACGTTGCTTAACTTTCATTTCTCCATCCAGGCCACCACCGCCATTGTGCTGCCCTGGCCTTTTATTGCCATTGCCCTTTCCCTGTGGCTGATCATCAAGGGTTACAGCCCGGCGCGTTATTTCCTGCTCGCTTTTACTGCCGTCGCCTGCGCCACCGTGCTCTACATATTGAAGACCTTCCAGCTACTGGAGGGAGGATGGCTGCTGGAAAATGCCATGCAGCTGGGCACCTTTACCGAAGCGGTACTGCTGTCTTTCGCTCTGGCTCACAGGATGACGGTACTGAAAAGTGAGAATGCCCGCATTCAACGGGAAGCCAACGAGGTCCTGGAGCAACGCGTGGATGAACGCACCCGGGAACTGAACCGTGCGCTGAGTGCCCGTAGCGAATTCCTGGCTGTCATGAGCCACGAAATTCGCACGCCGCTCAACGGCATCATTGGTACCGTGGATATGCTCAAGGGCACCCCGCTGGATCAGGACCAGAAGCACAACCTGAACGTCATCGAGCAATCCGGTAACAGCCTGCTCAACCTGATCAACGACATTCTCGATTACTCCCGCATCGAAGCAGGCAAGATGCCCATCGAGCAGACCAGCTTCAACCTGGCGGATGTGGTTGACGAGTCCCTCGCCCTGTTTCAACACAAGGCCCATGTACACTCCAATACCTTGCAGACCGAGCTCGACGCCAATTTGGGAGAACGCTGCCTGGGTGATCCGGTCCGGTTACGGCAGATTCTGGTAAACCTGATCGGCAATGCAGTGAAGTTCACCAGTAACGGCATCATCACTGTCAGCGCTGCGCGGGATGAACACAATCCGGATTATGTCTATTTCGAAGTCTCGGATTCCGGTATCGGCATTGCCCCTGAGCAACTCAACAACCTGTTTGATCATTTCCACCAGGGCGATAGCTCCACCAGTCGACGCTATGGCGGGACGGGTCTTGGGCTGGCAATTTGCCGACAACTGGTAGAAATCATGGGAGGCGAGATTGGTGTCTTCAGCCGCCAGCATCAGGGATCCCGGTTCTGGTTTCGTCTGCCTTTGCCCGGCACCCAAAAAGACAGCGGCTACCTGCCACAAAACGACGACAACGACGTGCCCGGCCTTTCCGGTGGACGGCTCCTGATCGTCGATGACAACCATATTAACCTGATGGTGGCCGAGGGGTTGTGTCAGAAACTGGGCTACGAGACCGAAGTGGCGGAAAGTGGCATGGAAGCGATTGCGGTACTGATGTCTGCCAGCCAGTCGTTCGATCTGATTCTAATGGACTGCGAAATGCCGGACATGGATGGATTCGAAACCGCCCGCGCCATTATCAAGCTGCAACAGGAAGGCCGGCTACCCTGGACCCCGATTGTCGCGCTTACCGCCCACGCGGTTCCCGACAAGATCCATGCCTGTCACGATGCCGGCATGGTCGCCCACCTGGCCAAGCCCATCAACAAGGCGCGCCTGCAGGCCACGCTGAAACAGGTACTGCGCGATCCGGGCAAGGGGTCACGCGGTAGCGTCTGACGTCGGACGTTTAATCCAACGCCCCCAGCAGACTGTCCACCACCCGTTCCAGATCGTTGAGGGTGGCGCACTGACGGGCCAGGCGGCAGTGGGGTAAATAGCGGTCCATCACCGCATCACCGCTGTTCCAGCGGCTCCGGGATTCCGGATTCAACCACCACACCTGTTTGACCCGACGACGGATCGCCTGCAACGTTTCGGCACCGTCCGGCAGGTAGTTGTTGCGGGCATCACCGAGAATGATCACCGTGGTGTGGGCATCCAGCTCCCTTTCACAGCGGGCCTGAAACGCCCGGAACATTTCCGCATAGTCGGTACCGCTGCCGGACAGCCGATCCAGCACCTGACCCACTGCCACCTCGGGTGAGTAACGGGCAAAGTCCTCGGTGATTTCATCAAACCGCGAGGCAAACGCAAAACTGCGCACCCGTGGCAGCACATCGTTCATGGCGTAGAGAAACTGCAGCAGAAAGCGAGCCGCATCGCTGACCGAGCTGGACACATCACAGATCACCATGACCCGGGTCTTGCGGGGCGGGCGACGTCGCCAGAACAGTTTCGCCGGCACGCCATCATGGCGAATGCTCGCCACCATGGTGCGACGGGCATCGAGCATGCCCCGGCGACTGGTTTTGGTGCGTCGCTGGTGCAGGCTCGCCAGTCGCCGGGCCATCTTGCGCACCAGTGCCTGCACGTCACGAAATTCACGCAGGTCCCGGAATGGCACTGCCCTCAGGGTCTGCTCTCGAAGTGCTCGCCCTTTACCCGCCCCATGCAGCAGAAACTGACGGCGCACCTGAGCGGCCGCCTGTTCCCGAACCCGGGTTCGCCAGTGCCGCAGCTGTTCCGCCCTGGCCTGCTGGGCCGGGCTGCCCTGATCCAGCTGCAATACCCGGTCATCCACCGCTCCCATGCCCATATTCATGAGCAAGCGACGGGTATAGATCCCCTGCTGGGTAATCACTTCCATTTGCGTGAAGTCCATCTCGGCAGCAGCTTCTGCCATCCGCTGCTGCAGCTGCTCGGGAGTGCTGGCCAGCAAGGCTTCTGCCTGTTGCGCCTCAGGCGTCTGTGCGGAAGCCGGGTCAGCCTGGGCTGCCGGGGACGGCATGGACGAGGCAGAATCCTGCGGGGAGTCAGAACGAGGGTCTTCCGCCTCGAAAAAGCGGGCAAAGGTTTCTTCGAACGCGGACCGGTCCTGCTGTTGTTTGACCAGCGTCAGGGCCAGAGCGTCATGAAAACGCTGGCGCTGCGCATAGCCCACCAGCGCCGCCGCATCCATGGCCTGGCTGGCCTCATCCGGGGAAATGCGCAGCCCAGCCCCGCGCAAGGCTTGAACAAACTCGGACAAGCGACGAGTTGGCATCGGCAACCCCTAGTGGTCCATGGGGAAAGTGCGGAAAGCGTTCACGCTGGCAATCCCGTTAGCGCTTACCCAGCTTGCGTAGCCAGGCAGGCAATAACTCACGGGCCAACGACACATCCTGCTCGGTTTTCAGTACCAGGTTCAGCGTATCGGCAACCTGGGCATGTTCCAGACTATCCGCATGCAGTAATACCAGCGCACGGGCCCAGTCCAGAGTTTCAGAAATGGCCGGCAGTTTTTTCATATCCTGCTCGCGGAGATGCTGAATAAACGCCACCAGCTGCTCCCGCAACCGGACATCCAGATCCGGCACCCGGGTGGCGACAATCTGGGCTTCCAGCTCTGCCGTCGGGTAAGGGATATAGAGATGCAGACAGCGCCGCTTGAGGGCATCGGACAACTCCCTCTGGTCGTTACTGGTCAACAATACCAGGGGCTGGTGCCGGGCTTTCACCGTGCCCAGTTCGGGAATGGAAATCTGGAAATCGGACAGCAGCTCCAGCAGGAAGGCTTCGAACTCCTGGTCCGCCTTGTCGATTTCATCGATAAGAAGCACCGCCGGCTCGTCACTGCGCAGGGCATGCAACAGGGGACGCGGTTCCAGAAAAGTATCGCTGTAGAATGCTTCACCCAGGTCTCCCAGCCGTTCCATGCTGGCTTCCAGGCTGTCGGTGTCAGCCAGCATGCCGCCCAGCTTGTCACGCAACAACTGGGTATAGAGCAGCTGCTTGCCGTACTTCCATTCATACAGCGCCCGGCTTTCATCCAGCCCCTCATAGCACTGCAGGCGAATCAACGGGGCTTCCAGGAAAGCCGCCGCAGCCTTGGCCAGCTCAGTCTTGCCCACCCCCGGAGGTCCCTCCACCAGCACCGGCTTGTGCAACTGCGCGGCCAGGTAGATCGCCAGGGCAATCTGCTCACTACAGATATAGCCCTGCCCGGCAAAACTGCGGGTTATCTCTTCGACGGAATCAATACGGGTTTTCATGGAGGCTCCTGCAACAGACCTCAGAGGGTAGCGCAGGAAAGGCTGGCCGGGAATGACATCTGCAGCGAAGGGTTTGCTGACTTGGTACCTGAACGCGAAACTGTCAATGCAGGGTAATGTTGTCCGCCAGCACCAGCGGGGCAATCTCCGCCACCTCATCAACAACGGGTTCGCCGTCCAGGCTGCTCACATCGAATCGGGCAGAGGTCACTTCACCATCGATCATGTCGGGGATGGCATCCAGGAAGGCATCCACATGCTCGGAACCAAAGTGGATCTCCAACGCGTCCAGGTCGGTCCATTGCTGCCAAACCACGATGACCCGCGGCTCGTCTGCTTGCAGGTATACCTCATAGGCCAGACAGCCGCGTTCCCCCCGGGAGGATTTCGCCAAGGCCTGCACCAGCTCCAGTGCCTCGGGTTGCTGGTCTTGTTTCACGGGGAAAGAACCTTTGACGATGATCATTGGGGTCCACTGGGTCGGAAAACCGCTATGGTACCACAATTGCGCCTGTTCTGTCCGCTCAACCGCCACCACAGAAACGGACCGAGTCCCCCAGCGGCACCCGCCCGACCCGGGTGCGGTTGGCTGCCACATCGGCGTTTTCGTAACCGAAACTGATGCCCAGCACGATGGCGGTGCTGTCAGGAATCCCCAGCAGCTCGCGCACATCGTCCGGATAGTAGCGCATGCTGCCCTGGGCACAGGCCCCCACCCCGTGAGCGGTCATGGCCAGCAGCAGGGATTGCACATACATGCCCACATCCAGCGCCACGGTAACGCCAAAATCCCGCTCCATGCCGATAAAGGCCACGTGGGGCGCATCGAACAGCTCGAAGTTGCGCAGCTCTGCACGACGGCGGCCCTCCCGGTCTTCCCGGGCAATGCCCATGTTGCCGTAGAGGGCCATGGCGCAATCGACCTGGCGTTCGCGATAGACACCCTGGAAACGCGGCAGACTTTCATAGTCCGGCGCAAAGGGAACCCCCCGGCTGACCTTGTCCACCAGACGCTCACGCAAGGCATTGCGGGTCTCTCCACTGGCAACCCACACCTGCCAGGGCTGAATATTGCAGTTTGAGGGAGCATGCTGGGCCAGTGAGAAAATCGCCTCCAGCTCTGCTTGCGGTACCGGCTTGTCGAGAAAGCCGCGCACGGAGCGGCGCTCGGTCATAGCCTGATAAAGGGATAGGGAATCGGCGGTCATGGGTAACTCCTCTAAATTACCCACCAGTCTAACCAGCCAGAAAAAGAGGGACGATGACAGAAACGCTCAGGCCGCAGACGCCTCGCGCATGGCCTGACAAATCTGGTCGATCACCGGGGCAGCAAGCTCCATATGACCCTCACAATCAGCCACACCAAGGCCCTTTGCACAGGCCGGACAAAGCACATTGAACACCAATTCATCGCCTTTGATACGGGCCGGCAACACTGCCCAGTTTTCCCGGCGCGCCTGCTGGCCAATACGGTGGTAATACTCCAGATTGATTTCACCACCGGGCTCGAAATCGAAGGTGGCCGGGCAACGACTGCAATTGAGCCACATGTCGTACAGGGCCGCCGCGTCGTAGGGATCCGTGGGATCGAATGACATCGCCACCTCCTCTGGCAATTGAAGGAAACCAATGCGCTTTTGTAGTGCAATTTTTGTCAAAAACCCACGAATTGCGTCACATTTGTCCGGTTTGCCGCTCAAACCCAAGAGGACAACGGCCAAAACAGCCTACAGTCGCACCCCTTGAGCCATCATTCGTCCACCCAGCGCCATCATTTCCAGCTGCAGACAGGCATGGTCCGCCAACACTTTTCGCGCGGCGACCGTGTTGTCGAGCATGGAAATCCCCGCGCCAAACATGATGGCAATGGCCGCTTCCGCCTCCTGTTCTGCGGGCACCGGATCGCGCCCCTGGGCCGCCACTGCCTGGCGCACATCCTCGGCCAGCTCGTCCACCAGCAGCTGCAGCTCCCGCTGGATACGCATCCGGTAGCGGTCATGGCTGCCCAGACGCTGTTGCACCAGCAGACGGAAGTCATTTTCATAATCGTTCAGATAACGGACAAAGCGGCCCACCAGCTCTTTCACAGCCCGTGCCGGCCCGATTTCGATCATGCTGCGGCGCTCGTTTTCCATGGCGGAGCGCAGACGAAAGCAGCAGGAATCGATCAGCGCCAGCCCCAGCGCATCCATGTCCGGGAAATGGTTATACAGGGACGTGGCGGCCAGTCCGGATTCCCTGGCCACTTCCCGTAATCCCAGGCTATCCAGGCCGCGGCCACCGGCCATCAGGGTCCGTGCCGCTTCCAGAATGCGCTCCCGGGTTTGTCGCTTCTGCCGCTGTCGAGTTGTTTCAGCCATAACATTATCACTAACGAGTGTTAGTTAAATAATCCCATGAATAACGCTCATCGCGCAACTACACCCTGGTTACATAATAATCTTTGACAAACAAGTGTTCGCTGAAAGAGAATCCGCCTTACAGTTGTAAGGCAAGAAATTTGGCTCTTACCGATCTCACGGCGCATCATCAACTAGCGCTACAACACAGACTGCCCGCTCACAGCGGGCAGCAGGGAAGCAAAAGGGGAAAGCAATGAACTATTTCGTCACCGGTGCCACCGGCTTTATTGGTCGTTTTCTGGTTGGTCGTCTGCTCAAGCGAGAGGACAGCAGGGTATTTGCCCTGGTGCGCTCCGGCTCCGAATACAAGCTGGATGCCCTGCGTCGTCGCCTGGGCGTGGACGCCGACCGCCTGGTGGCCATCCAGGGCGATATCAACGAAAAACTGCTGGGCGTCAGCAAGCGGGATCAGGACGATCTGAACGGTCAGGTGGACCATTTCTTCCATCTGGCGGCCATCTATGACCTGACCGCCGACGAAAACACCCAGCGCTACACCAACATCGAGGGCACCCGCCAAACCCTGAAACTGGCAGAAAAACTGGAAGCAGGCTGCTTTCACCATGTCTCCTCCATTGCCGCTGCCGGTCTCTACAACGGGACCTTCACCGAAGACATGTTCGAGGAGGCCACTGGCCTGGACGACCCCTACCTGCTGACCAAGCATGAGTCTGAAGCCCTGGTTCGCCAGGAGAGCAAACTCCCCTGGCGCATCTACCGCCCCTCCATGGTGGTAGGCCATTCCGAAACCGGGGAAATGGACAAGATCGACGGCCCCTACTACATGTTCAAGCTGATCCAGAAGCTCAAGGACGTACTGCCCAACTGGATGCCACTGATCGGCGTGGAAGGCGGCCACTTCAATGTGGTGCCGGTGGACTTTGTGGCGGATGCCCTGGATCACATCGCCCACCAGCCGGACCATGATGGCCAGTGTTTTCACCTCACCGCGGACCGCAGCTACAACCTGGGCGAACTCATGGACATTATTGCCGGTGCCGCCCAGGCCCCGCGCTGGCCGGTAAAACTGGATAACAGTCTGTTTAACGCCGTCCCCGGCTTTGTGAAGAAAGGTGTCAGCGCCATGACGCCGAAGCTGATGGTCAATACGGTACTGGAGAATCTGGACATCCCGCCGTCAGCCCTGCAATTTCTCACCTTCCCCACCGAGTACGATAACCAGCGTGCCCGTGAAGCCCTGGCTGGCAGCAACATCGAGGTGCCGGATCTGGAAGGTTATATCCAGCAACTGTGGGACTTCTGGGAAAACCACCTGGACCCGGACCGCGGTGACCGCAAGGATGAACTGCAACCCCTGCCCACCCTGCCCGAACGGGTGGACGGCAAGGTCGTGATGGTAACCGGCGCCACCTCCGGCATCGGTAAGGCGACAGCATTGAAGCTGGCGCGGGCCGGAGCCACCGTGCTGGTGATCGCCCGTACCGCAGAAAAGCTGGAAGAGACCCTGCATGAAATCGATCAGCTGGGCGGCACCGCCCAGGCCTATAGCTGCGACGTGTCGGACCTGAACAGTGTGGATGATCTGATTCAGCAGGTGATTGCCGACCACGGCCATGTGGATGTGCTGGTCAACAACGCCGGTCGCTCCATTCGCCGTTCAGTGGTGCATTCCTTTGATCGCTTCCACGATTATGAGCGCACCATGCAGCTCAACTATTTCGGCGCGCTGCGGCTGATCATGCAATTGATGCCGGGGATGATCGAGCGTGGCGGCGGCCACGTGATCAATATTTCCAGCATCGGGGTGCTGACCAATGCGCCTCGCTTCTCCGCCTATGTGGCCTCGAAAGCCGCACTGGATGCATTCACGCGGTGTGCCTCCAGTGAGCTCGCTCACGAGGGCATTCGTTTTACCACCATCAACATGCCGCTGGTGCGTACCCCGATGATTGCGCCCACCAAGATCTATAATCATGTGCCAACCATTAGCCCGGCCCAGGCAGCGGACATGATCTGCGATGCCATCGTGCGCCAACCCAAACGCATTGCCACCAATCTGGGCGTCATGGGTCAGGTGATGCACTTCCTGACGCCCAAGGTTACCGAGACCATCATGAACACCGGTTACAAGCTGTTCTCGGATTCCTCCGCGGCCCTGGGCGACAAGGAAAGCTCGCCGAAGAAGATCCGCCGCGAACAGGCGGCTTTCTCCCGGTTGTTCAAGGGTATTCACTGGTAACAGGGGCAATTTCCCTGCCGCTGGCGGGCAGATTGCAGCACCAAAAGAAAGGCCCCGGAGACCGGGGCCAAAGAGTTTCCGGAGACAACCGGAAGCATACGCAGCGGGATCATATCCCGCTGCTATCCTCTCTCCTCTTGCCCTCCTCTGCCTTGATCGACATCAAGGTTTTTGTCCCTGGCCGCAACGGCTAGCTGTCAGTGAAGACAAGCGCCACGCTCCGTGCGCACTACACTGAAGCCATGGAACCTTTCACTCTTCGCCAAGACCCCACTGCCATCGCCCTCTGCCGTGCCTTGTTTCCGGCCGGAAAGCGCTTGCCGGCAGCAGATACCGATGCCCTGTTGAGCAGGATGGATGCGCAACTGGCCAACCAGACAGGCCTGCAACGCAGCCTGAAAGCCGGTTTGCTGTGGCTCGACAATCGTCACCGTCTGGTGCGTGGCCGCGCCTTTCATCGTGCCAGGCCGACACAGCAACAGCGTTTTCTCGACAAATTGGCCACCACTCCGGTGTCCGGCAAGCTGCTGCGCCTGCTGGCCCTGCCCTTCAAGGCCGCCTATGTGCTGGATGAGCAGGTGGAACAGGCCACCGGCTGCCGACAACCCGTGCAACTGCCCGCCCAGGTCGAGACCTTCCGCTGGCAACAGCAGATCACCGCCGCCCGGGATTGCGACGAGGATATGACCCTGGAAGCAGACGTGGTGATTCTGGGCAGCGGCGCCGGCGGCGCGGCAGCAGCCTATGAACTGGCCTGTCGTGGCCTGGCCGTGGTGATCATCGAGGAAGGCCAATATTACGATCGCAGCCACTTCACCGGCAAACTCACCGAGGTGATCCCCAAGCTCTATCGCAGCTGGGGAGCAACCGTGGCCACCGGCAACGCCATCATCCCGGTACCGGTGGGGTGCAATGTGGGCGGTACCACGACCATCAATTCCGGCACCTGCATGCGCACGCCGCCGTCGGTGCTGCAGCGCTGGCGAGAGCAGGGACTGGGGGCCTTCACCGAACAGGCCATGGCTCCCTGGTTCGAGGGCGTGGAGCGCATGCTCAGTGTGCAGCAAGCCACCACAGAGACCGTCGGCCCCATCGGCGACCTTATCGACCGGGGCGCCGCCGCCAACGGCTTCTTGCAGCGCCAGCCGCTGATGCGCAACGCCCAGGGCTGTGACGGCCAGGGGCTGTGTCAGTTTGGGTGTCCCACGGACGCCAAACAGTCCACCAATGTGAGCTACATTCCGCGCGCACTGGAACGGGGGGCCTTCTTGTTCAGCGGTTTCCGGGCCGAGCGACTGCAGCGACAAGGCAACCGCATTACCGGCGTCATCGCCCGCGGGCAAAATGCTGACGGTCGCCCGATCACCCTGAGCCTGACCTGCCAGCAAACCATTGTTGCCATGGGCAGCCTGTTCACCCCCCTGTTCCTGCGACAACAGGGAGTTCGCAATCCTCATCTGGGTCGCCACCTGACGCTGCATCCGGCGGGCGTGGTCAATGCCCTGTTCCCGGACCGGGATCTTGCCAACAGCCGCAGCATCCCCCAGGGCTACGGTGTCTCAGACTGGGAAGAGCAGGGACTGATGTTCGAGGGTGGCACCATTCCCCTGGCCGGCCACAGTCTGCTCAATCCCCTGGTTGGCCAGGACTGGGTGCGCTTTACCGAAGACTATCCGCACACTGCCTATTTCGGCTTCATGATCCGCGACACCAGCGAGGGGCGGGTTCGTCGGGGCCCGCGCCGCGGGCTGCCGCTGATCCGCTACCACATGAACCGACAGGATTTTGCCCTGTTCAAACGCGGCATCCATGCCCTGGCCTGCTGGTATCTGGATGCCGGTGCCGAACAGGTGCTGATTCCCGGTCTGAATCGTATCGTTCGCATCCATAACCGCACCGAGCTGGAACGCTTTTTGCGCTCCCCGCTGAAACCCAAGGACTTCCTGATCAGCGCCTATCACCCCCTGGGCACGGCCCGCATTGCTGCTTCGCCCCGGGACGGGGTCTGTGACAGCCGTCATCGGGTGTTCGGCTACCCGGGCTTGTCTGTGATGGATGGCGCCAGCGTCCCCACCAGTTTGGGTGCCAACCCCCAGGTGACAATCATGGCCATGGCCAGCCGGGCCGCCAACATGATGGCCCGGGAACTGCTCAACGACACGGATTCCACCCATACACCACCACAAGGAGAATACGCATGACTCTGGGCCTGTTACTCAAGGAACGCATGAGCGGCTGGCTGCGACTGAACGATCCGGGCCACCAGCAACCCTTCGCCTTCCAGATCCGCGCCTTTACCACCCGTATCTTCAGCGTCAGCGCCCCCCGTTACTTTCGCGGCACCGTTACCCTGGACGGGCAGGACTTCCCCTGCGAAGGGGAACTGACCATTCATCTGAGCGGCCCCCATTACTGGCTCAATTTCAGCCACCCAACGCTGGGAATGCTGCGAGTGGAAGGCAAGAAACACTACGGTCGCAACGGCCTGCTCGCTTCCTTGATCACCTGCCCGATGACGGTCTACCGGAACCAGCAGGCCATTGGCCAGGCGGAAGTGGCCTATCGGGAAAGCATGCTGGCCTTTCCGTTCACCGCCTTGCGGCTGGTGGACGAACAACAGGCTTACCAGCAAGATCATGGCGTCAGCTCCTCCCGTTGATCAGCCACCGCAAGGAGTACCCGATGATTCCCTACTACGGCCTGCAGGCCCCTGCCGAGGGCGGCCATTACGAATCCTGGTTTGTGCGCGCCAATCACCCGCACAAGCCCCAGGCCATCTGGATTCGCTACACCCTGTTCCGCGCCCGGGATCAGCACCCGGCCCTGGGGGAAGTGTGGGCGGTATAGAGTGATGGCAGCCGCCAGCGGACCCATGCCTTCAAGGAGGAGTTTCCTCTGCAAGAGTGCCGGTTCAGCACCTCACAGATGCAGGTGGATGCCGGCAACAACCACCTGGCGCCAGGTGTTCTGCAGGGACAGCTGCAACAGGGCAGCGACCAATTGCGCTGGGATCTGCACTACGATGACGGAGACGCACCGCTGCTGTTTCTGCCGGAGCGCTTCTACCAACGCTCTCTTCCCAAGGCCAAGTCCCTGGTCAGCCGCCCCCATATCCGCCTCAGCGGCACTCTGAGCCTGAATGGGGAAACCCTTGTGCTGGACCAGTGGCCCGGCAGTGAAAACCATAACTGGGGCAGCCAGCACACTGACCGCTATGCCTGGGGTCAGGTGGCGGGTTTCGATAATGCCCCGGACGCCTTTCTGGAATGTGCCACTGCCCAGGTAAAGCTGGGCCCATTGTACAGTCCGCAATTGTCCATTGCCGCCCTGCGACTGGATGGAGAAACCCTGCTTTTCAACAGTCTGTCACGGGCGGTGCGGGCCAACGCGCACTACCGCCCTTTCCAGTGGAGCCTGCACACCCGGAACGGCAATGCCGAATTGGCCATCAGCATGACGACGATAGCGGACCGGGTGGCTGCGCTCACCTACTACAACCCTCCTGGCGGCAACAAGATTTGCCTGAACAGCAAACTGGCCAGCGTCAACGTGACCTTGACCCGCCGCGGACGCCCGGAACGGGTGCTGCACAGTGCCCATGGCGGGGCGTTTGAAATTTTGACCGACCGGTTGCCGGCGGGGATGACTCTGCAGATTTAGGACCGTGAGGACGACGCTGGCTTACAGGTACTTCATCAGGCGCGAGTGACGAAGTACGACTATCGAAAGGCAAACCCGTATTACTTTTCGCGACGCGTACCTCGTCACTCGCTGCCAGCCGGCAGGGTAGCACTGGCACTGCATCCGCCGACTCAACGTTGCGGTTCATCCCGCGTCGTTTTGCCCCTGCCGGGCCAAAACCGGCGCCAGCGCCGGCGGCGAATAGGCCGGCCCCTTGAGCACCTTGCCGCGCTCGTCTTTCACCGGTTTGCCATCCGCACCCAGCTTGCTCATATTGCTGCGATGCACTTCCTCGCAGGTGGCGTTCAGGTCGATGCCGAAGGTATGCCCGGCTCCATAGGTCACGTAATTGATATCGGTGAGCGCATCGGCCACTTCCACCAGGTCCACGCGGAAACCACTCAGCGACGCCAGTTGTTCTCTGGCAGCCGCCAGGGTAGCGAGGAACGCCTGCTGGTCTGAATCCGGTTGCTGGCAGGTCGCCTCGGCCAGCTCGTGAAACTCTTCCAGCAGTAGAGCCAGACGCAAACGGATGGTGGCGTCATCGGGCACCACCGGTTGCGACTCCACCGGCAGGGAAAAGGCGCGGTGAAACTCGCCCACCCGGTGGAAATTGCTGGTTTGTTCAGGCTTTGCCATCGACTTCCTCCAGAAAGGCAATCATCTCACGGTTCACTTCCGCCGCCTGCTCCATCTGGATCCAGTGTCCGCATTGATCCAGCATCACCGTACGCAGGTCCGGGATGTAATCGGGCATACGTTGCAGCGCCTTCTGACTGAAGACGATGACCGGGTCCTGCATACCGCCGATAAACAGAGTGGGCATGGTCAGCTGCCAGTTGTCATCATCCCGGCTCTCCTCCCAGGAAGCATCCATGGACCGGTACCAATTGATCGGTCCGGTAAAGCCGCTGTGCTGGAAGCGCTCCACGTAATAGGCCAGATCTTCCTCGCGCATCCAGCGTGGTTGTTGTTCCGGGGTGGGCATGGATTGCAGGAACCCCGTGTCGTCCGGACGTACCCGGAAATCGGCAATGCCGTCAGCGGACAGACCATGGAAAATCTTGCGCAGACTGGTGGCCACATCTGCCTCCAGCTCCTGTTCCGGCAATTGCGGCTTCTGGAAGTAGAGCATGTAGAAAAAACGATCCTCGAACAGCCGCCGCATGGACTCGGTGGGTGCCTCCGGGGCCGGTCCGCCATAGGGCACCGACATACCCACCACGGCACGAACCCTCTGCGGATAGCGACGTGCCACCTGCCAGGTCAACGCACAGCCCCAGTCGTGACCAATGAGGATCGCTGAGTCATGACCCAGCGCCTTGATCAGCGCAACCACGTCCTCGACCAGCACACTCTGACGATAGGCATCCACGTCCGCCGGCCCCCCGGTGTAACCGTAACCCCGCAGGTCCGGGGCCACCGCGTGGTAACCGGATTGGGCCAATACGGGCAATTGGTAGCGCCAGGAAGCCCAACATTCCGGAAAACCGTGCAGGCACAATACCAACGGGTTTCCCGGCTCTCCGGCCTCGGCCACGAAAAAATCCAGACCATTGGCGGCAAGCTGCCGCTCACGTATAAATGCCATACTCTCTCTTCCCGATTGCTATTCAGCCAGTCAGTATTGACAACTACTTACCCGACACGACGAAAGTGCTATTGTTAGCATATCCGTTTGATCATTGTTGTGATTCAGCATACGCACAAAAAGAACAAGAACTCAGCATCGTCACGGCGGTCTCAGCTCCAAGCTGCCACGCAACCGGTCAACCGGCGCCGGGTCGACCTGTGAATTTGACAGCATGATCCACCGCTGACAAGCGCGTGCAGTGACCGTTTTGACTCGACCAGGGATGCATCGTGACCGAGCCGCAAGGACAAGCCCGCCCCACGAAGCCCAGCCGCATTGGCCAATGGCTGGCACCCTATGTGCCGGAATACTTCCCTGTGGCCTGGAAACTGGGCCTGTCCATTTCCCTGCTGATTTTGTGTGGCATGGCCATTCTTGGTTCCCTGCTTCTCAATAACCAGCTCGACCGCATGCGCGAACAGGCGGACACCTTTGGTGAAGCCATTGCCTTGCAACTGGCCAATACGGCCCGTGAACCACTGCTGGCCGATGACAATTTTCTGCTCAAGGTTCAGCTCAATAACCTGACACGCAGTGACAGTGTGCGCGGCGCCGCCCTGTTCGACCGCAGTGGCAACCTGGTCGACAAGGCCGGCATCTTGCCGCTGGCAGCCAACCCGCTGCAGGAACGAATCAAGCACTGGGAACTGCAGGACGAGCCTGTCACCACCTACTACGCCACTGTGGATGTGAACGATTCGGTGGCCGGTTACACAGCCATCTCTCTGTCCGACCGGCCGATCATGGCTGCCAGGGAATCCGTACAAGACACCATGATCAACGCCACCCTGATCATGAGCGTGATCGCCATCATTGCTTCATTCCTGATTAGCCGTCGATTGGCTCGACCCATTCACGATCTGCTGGAGGCCACCAGCGCCATGCGCCGGGGAGACCTGAATTATCGGATTCAGGATCGTCGCAATGATGAGATCGGTGGTCTTATTGAGGCTTATAACACCATGGCCCACGGCATGCTGGAAAAGGACCAGGTGGAGCAGGTTCTGAAGCGTTTCGTGAGCCCGTCGGTCGCGCACAACATGATGGCTGACCTGGATCAGGTACAACTGGGTGGCCGCGATGTCCAGGCCACCGTGGTATTCGCTGACATTGTCGGCTTTACCCGGTTATCGGAGACCCTGGCTCCGGATGCCATCGCCGAAATGCTGAATGTGTACTTCGATGCCATCACCACCGCGACCACCTTTTACCGTGGCACCATCGACAAATACATGGGCGACTGCGCCATGATCGTGTTCGGAGTGCCGGAGAAAGATGATGAGCATCTGTTTCACGGGCTGTGTTGTGCGGTCATGATTCAGCGGATGGTGGAAAGGCTGAACGAATTCCGCCGCGCCCGCGGCCACACTACCGTGGAATTTCGCATCGGCATCAATTCCGGCGCCATGCTGGCCGGTAACCTGGGCTCCCGGGAGCGAATGCAGTACACCGTGGTCGGAGACACCGTCAATCTGGCCTCACGGCTGTCCAATATGGCCGGCGGTAACGAAATCATTGCCGCCGCGCCGCTCCTGACCAACCCCAATATCGCCTCTCGGGTGCGAGCCACCGAGTACGGTGCCATGCGCATCCGCGGCAAGGCCGAACCGGTCAGCACCTTCCGCATCGATGGCGTTCACGCTTTGTCGGAGACCCTGATGGAGCAGCGTATCGCCCAATTCCTGGCAAAACTGAACACGGAGTCGCAACGTGCGTAAGGCCGGCCTGGTGATGGCAGCGCTGCTGGGCGGCTGCGCCAGCCTGGGCGACCCGCAGCAACAGGTCAGCGAGGCCCTGGCGGAGGATGATTACGCCCGTGCAGCCGCCATCATTGAACAGACCCATCCCGATCATGATCAATATGCTCTGCTGCAGGAACAGTATCCCGGCATCATTCTGGCCAGTAACCAGTACCGCCAGCGCCTGATCCTCGAGGCCGAGGCCATGAGCCGAAAACAACACTGGGAGCAGGCGCACAACCTGATTGCGGCGCATCGCGACAAGGTGGTAGACCCGTCAGCCCTGGGAGAACTGCTGGCCGCCCTGAGCAGCCTGGAGGAGCACCAGCTTAACCAACTGCTGGCCGAGCGTCGCCAGGCCCAGGCCAGCGCCCTCATGCAGAACGCTGACCTGACAGAGAAATTGAGCGGCTTCCATCTGCCCAAAGCAAAACAGGAACGCCAGCAACTGGCCGAGGAGCGGCGGTATGTGGTGGAGGATATGACCCGGCTTGGGGAATATTTCGCCCAGCGCCAGCAATGGCTCCTGGCCCGCGACCTGCTGAGTGCCGCTCACCGGCTGGCGCCGGAGCAGCCGCCGTCACCGCAACTGGCCAAGGCGCAACAGATTCTCAACGACGCCAGCAAACGAGCCCGCGCCAGACACAATCGCGCCCTGCTCACCGAGGCGGATCAGCTGATGGCACGTTACCAGCGAAACGGGCAGCTTGACGCGTTACTCGCCGCTCGCCGCTTCCTCAATCAGCATCAGAACAATCCGGCACTGAGCGATCATCAAAAACGGCTTGAACAGTGGGCCCGGCGTCGCTTTAGCGAAGAGATGAATACCGGCGAAGCCCTGTATGCCCGCGGTCAGTATCGCGAGGCCTACAGAATCTGGACGCAGGTGGCCCCGCTATACCCGGATAACGAGGAACTGATCAAAAAACTGGAACGCAGTCGCCGGGTGCTGACCAACCTTCGCAACCTGCAAGACGACTAGCGAAGCAGGCCAGCGAACCGGGAGGCAATCACTCCCCCGGCAAGCCCATAAAAAAACGCGCCGTTATGGCGCGTTTTTTTGGCGGGTCTTTTACCGCAAGAGCATTACTGCGACTCGGATTCCTCGACCTCAGCCTCCTTGGCAGGGGCGTTTTGCTGGGCGTCATAGGCCTCGCGGAATTCCGGAGACACATTCTTGCGCCCTTCAAACACCTGCTCAAGACTCACCGGCAGGGGATCTCGCACCACTTGCTCCAGCTCTCCCTGATTGTTCAGCTCAAACTGCAGGGCAGTAATGCCCATGTACTTCTGGCGGGTCATGCTCAACAAACGCTCGTTATCCGGCAGGATAGTGGGTCGCAGGAAGACCATCAGATTGCTTTTTTCCCGCGAATTACTGGTAGAGCGAAACAGGATACCCAACAGCGGGATATCGCCCAGGATCGGCACCTTGCGTACCGTCTTGGTGATGTTGTCGCGAATCAGTCCGCCCAGAGCAATGGTTTCGCCGTCATCCGCCAGCACCGTACTTTCCAGCTTGCGAGTGGTCGTCACGATATCGGCCGCTTCGCCTACAGAGTCTTTGACCTGGGAATTTTCCTGCTCCAGCTCCAGACGAATGGTGGACAACCCGGCCACATGGGGGGTCACCTTCAGACTCAGCCCCACATCTTCCCGCTGGATGGTCTGAAAGGGGTTGGAGACACCGGAACCGGTGCTGGTGCTGGTGCCGGTGATAAAGGGAACATTCTCCCCCACCACAATAGAGGCTTCCTGATTATCCAGGGTCAGAATACTGGGTGTGGAAAGCAGGTTCACGTCGGTGGACGTGGACAGTGCCTGGATAAGCGCCCCCCACTTCAAATCCCCGTTGGAGTCCTGCTCCCCGAAGCCCATGGTAATCCCATCACCCAGGGCAAGGCCCGAGGGATCATCGGTCGCCAGGGCCTGAACAATGGAATTAATGGTCAGCCCGGCGTTGCCGAAGTTGATGGCACCCACGCCGCTTTCGTCACTACCGCCCACATACTGAAAACCCAGCGCCTTGCCGGTATCCCCGGACACTTCCACGATTGCCGCTTCGATAAGGATCTGTGCACGGCGCACATCCAGCTGACTGATCACCGACATGATTTCCTTCATCATCGCCGGCTCGGCGCGGATCACCAGGGCATTGAGCGACTTGTCCGCCTGAATGGAAACCTTGTCGCCGGTCATCGCGGCGGCAGCGGTCTTGCCATCCGCGCCCGGCTTGGCAGCGGAGGCCCCTTCAGCAAAGTTCTTGAGCAGCTCGGCCAGCGCCTCCGCATCGCCATGGCTCAGGCGGACCACCTGGACACCGCCGGTGGCACTGGCTGGGGTGTCCAGGTTACGAATCATTTGTGCCATGCGCTGGCGGGTAATGCGGTCTCCCTTGATGATCAGCCGATTGGTACGCTCATCCGCCACCACCGTAACGCCGCCATCCTTGGTCTTGCCACGCCGACCGCCGGTCTGCGGCGTGAGACTTTCCAGCATTTTTACCATGTCCCCGGCAAAGGCATGCTCCAGCTTGATGACCTGGACATCCTCGGACTCGGCATTGTCCAGGCTGGCGATGATCGCTTCCATGCGGCGGATATTATCGATGTGGTCGCTGATGATCAGCGCATTGGCCGATCCCACCGCCGCCAGATGGCCGTACTGGGGCACCAGCGGGCGCAAGACCGGTACCAGCTCTTCCACGGGGGAGTTTTCCACCGGAATCACCCGGGTCACCAGCGCCTCACCTCCCGACTCGTTCTCGCCCACCAGCGGCAGATTGCTTTGTTTTGCGGTGGTATTGGGAACGATCTTGATGATGTCGCCGGATGGCACTGCCGCATAGCCATGGACTTGCAGCACGGACAAAAACAACTCGTAGACTTCGGTGGCTGACAACGCCTTGGTAGATACCACCGTGACATCCCGGGCCCGAACGCGGGGATCGACGACAAAGTTCTTGCCGGTCATGTCGGCAATCTGGCTGATAAACGCCTGGATATCCGCATTACGGATATTCACTGTCCAGCTTTTGCCATCTTCACTGGCTGCAACCTGGGCCTGGACAGTCAACGCCGTTGCCGACAACAGCACCACAATCAGTGTTCGGAGTGCCGAGGCTTTGAAAAAGGACATCATAAAACCACTCACTATGGCGGATAATTCACGGTGAATTGCTGATCACCCCGCTGCACCACGATACTGGCCTGGCGGGTTTCCTGGAATGAGCGCAACGCAGCCATGTCACCTTCCTCAGTGCCCAGCGAATGGCCATTGACGGAAAGGATGACATCACTGCTTTGCAAGCCGACCTGACTGAGCAATTGTTTGGGGGCACGCTTGCCCAACTGATAGCCCTGATTATCTCCCTGAGCCACCGGCTGCAGCCCCAACTGACCGATGATGGCCTTGCGCTGCACCCTCAGGTCTTCGTCGCTGCCTTCACTGACGGCCTGCTCCTCTGGCGGCGGCGACGCCGGCTCAGCCCGTGTGGGCTCAACCTGACTAACACCGCCCAGCGAGCTGTCGGACCAACGCAGGGTTTCCAGGCGTCCGGCCCGACGCAGAATGACCCGGTCCGGATACACCTCTTCCAGGCTGGCATTACCGGGAATACTGTCACCGATCCGGTACAACTCACCTTCCTTGCCCTTTTCGGCAATGATGGCTGAGG
Organism: Alcanivorax sp. DSM 26293; assembly: GCF_900107995.1. Classification (GTDB taxonomy): domain Bacteria; phylum Pseudomonadota; class Gammaproteobacteria; order Pseudomonadales; family Alcanivoracaceae; genus Alcanivorax. The sequence goes on from NZ_FNUM01000010.1 coordinate 67,638, forward strand.
CTTTTTCGGTATCAGCGGTCTGGAATACACCCAGCAGCTCCAGGCGCAGGCGGGTTTCCGGTGCGTCGGTGGGCTTGTCTGACGGGGGGGCTGCGTCCTGCTGGAAGCTGCCGAACAATTGCCAGCTGTCTACCTGGGACTGACTCAGGCTGACCGTCTTGCCGGAGGAGGCAACCTGCAAACGGGTCTTGCTATTGGAAGGAATCGGCTCGTTGGGTCCGTACCACAACAGCCAGAAGGTCTGCGCCAGCACAAAAGCCAATATGATCACCAGCAAAACGGCAACCAACCAGCGCACCGGCTTGCCCCACTGCTGATACTGACCCCACGCTGCCCACTGCGACATAACTGTCCGCTCTTCCTTTATCGTTATTGCCGGACTGAAGATACCGGATTTCAAGGCAAATTATTGCAATATAGTGTTACTGAAACGAGGTTTTCCGCTTCTCAACCCTGCCCGCGTTTGAGCGAGAACGGTTGCGACATCTGGAAAACCACGTCATCCGGGCTTCCGCCCTGGCTCACCCCCAACAACAAGGGCCAGGCGCGCATCACTTCCAGATGAAAGCGGCCCTCATTGATCCGCGCCTGCACCAGGCGTTCGCCCTCGGGGTCTGTCACCTGCAGCGAAGGCACCTGGTCTTCCATGCTCAAACGGCCCTGTAGCGGCGGCACGTCGGCAGCGCCATTGCGCCCCCAGGTCACGGTGCCACCACTGTAATCCAGGGTGCCTTGAACGTGTTGAATGGCATCATCCGCGACCTGCAGCGACATCAGGACCGCATCCACCCGGCCATCCGCGCCCCCCTGGGGTACATGGTCCGCCACCAACGCCACCGGCAGGGACAGGCGCGCCTGCTCCACCTGCCAATCGCCCCAGTCAGCGCCAACCCAGGCCGTCAGGCTCGCCGGCTCCCCCGCATCACTCCGCAAGGACAGTTGCGTACCCGGGACCAGGCCGTGCCAATCCAGGGTCCAGTCCAGCGAGCCCTGCAATTGTTTCCAGCGCCACTGCGCCTGTCCCTGCCACCAGCGTCCACGGGGCTCAGACAGTGTCAGCACCGCCCCTCCCACACGCATGGCCGGCACTCGCTCCACCACCACGGCGGCGGGCATCCCCAGGACCAGAAAGACCAACAAGCTGACAACAAAGACCAGTGCCAGGGTCAAATTACGAGGCATGGCAGTTCTCAGAACGGGATATCGTCGTCGAAATCATCTGCCGGGCCACTGAACCCGCCTTGATTCTGGTTTGCGGCCGGGTTTTGCTGGGGAGCGGCATTCCCGCCACCGCCGTAATTATCGTTCTGGTAGCCGCCCTGGTTGCCCTGGGGGGCATAGCCGCCGCCCTGGCCACCGCCACCGTCGCCACGGCCGTCCAGCATCTGCATCTCGTTGGCCACGATTTCGGTAGTGTAGCGATCCTGGCCATCCTGGCCTTGCCATTTGCGGGTACGAATGGAGCCTTCGATATAGACCTTGGAGCCCTTCTTCAGGTACTCACCGGCAATCTCGCCCAGCTTGTTGAAAAACACCACCCGGTGCCATTCAGTGCGCTCTTGCATCTGGCCGCTTTGCTTGTCTTTCCAGGTTTCGCTGGTGGCCAAGCGAACATTGGTGACCGCGCCACCGCTGGGCATGAAACGGGTTTCCGGGTCTGCCCCCAGGTTACCAATCAGAATTACCTTGTTAACGCCGCGCGCCATGTTTCTCTCCGTGACTCTCAGGGTCAGTACTGTTGTAGCCGGCGATTCCCTGTCAGGTAAATCACCGGTTTCTCAAATGCATGTCAGATCAAGCCAAACATTGTGTCAGCTTTGCCCGGCGCCCGCGAGTCCCGCAAGCCGGGCTTCATCCAGTTGCCCGGCATCCACCTTCAGAAGCGCCAGGGCCTGCTCCTCGACGATCACGGTTTCCACCACACCGGGCACCGTTTGCAGATCACGGGCCAGTTTGTGCCAATCCTGGTCCGGCGCCAAGATCAACACCCGATTATCCAGCTTCGGCAGCTCTTGCAGCCCCGCCAGCACCACCAGCCAGACCGCGGCCAACGCCGCACAGCCGTAGAACACCGCCTCGGCACCGACCCACTGGTACAAGGCCCCACCCAGTTGCCCGCCGACAAACACGCCCAGGAACTGGCTCGTGGAGTATACCCCCATGGCCGTGCCCCGGGTGCCCGCCGGCGCCGCCCGCCCCACCAGCGAGGGCAGCAGGGCTTCAAGCAGGTTAAAGGCTGCAAAGAACACCAACAGGGCCAACACAAAGTGCCACAGTTCGGCACCGGCCAGGGCCAACAGGATCTGGGATACCGCCAGCAACACCACGGCCAGCCGTTTCACCGGCACCGCACCACGCCGTTCGGCGCGGATGATCAGGGGCACCATGGCCACGAACCCGGCCACCAGCACGCCCAGGTAGATCAGGCTGTGGCTACGCAGCCCCAGCCCGAGCCGTTCGCTGAGCAGGGCCGGCACCACCACAAAAGAGGCCGTCATGATCAGGTGCAAGGTAAAAATCCCCACATCAAACCGCAGCAGCGTTTTACTGGAAAGCACCCGGCGGAAACGCACCCCCACCGGCAAGGCCTCCCCCTGCAACGCCTTTGGCGCCGGGACCACCATGGCCACAATCAGGGCGAACCCCCCCATTACCGAGGTCATCCAGAACAGGCCGGAAAGACCCAGCCAGCTGGCCAGCAGCGGCCCGAGGATCAGCGCCAGCACAAAAGAGCCCCCCACGGACATGCCAATCAGTGCCATGGCCCGGGTACGATGCTTTTCGCTGACCACATCGCCAATCAGCGCCATGATCACACTGGCGATGGCCCCCGCCCCCTGCAGGGCGCGCCCGGCAATGACACCATGGATGTGGTCACTCATAGCCGCCACCACGCCCCCGGCCACAAACAGCAGCAAGCCAATCAGTAACAGGGGGCGCCGCCCGAAACGGTCCGAGAGCATGCCAAAGGGTATCTGCAACAGGGCCTGCATCAGGCCGTAGGCCCCGATGGCGGTGCCGATCAGCAGCGGTGTGGCGCCTTCCAGGGACTGCCCGTAGACCGCAAAAATCGGCAAAATCATGAACAGGCCAAACATCCGCAGCGCGAAGATGGTCGCCAGATAGCCGGTGGTTTTCAGCTCTGTCCGCTGCAAAAGACGGGAAGACGATGCCGACATGAACGCTTGTTGCTCCAGAAACGGGAGGCCGCAACCTCGCGACCGCTACAAAAAGGCGGGCAGTGTACCAGATTCCCCGTGGTGCCGGGCCAGGACACCGTGCACCACTTTGGCCCCTCAAATCGTGAAATCAGTAAAACCGGGCAATGGTAAATTGAACCCCGGTCAAAGCGGTGATAAATTCACGTGCTGATAAGTTTTTTTTCTTAGGCTACGCCTGAGACATCATGGACGGCATCGATGAACAGCCAAGAACAAACCCAACAAGTTTACGTAGTCGGCAGCCAGCAACTACAAAATGCCCTGCTCACCGAATTTCTCGTCAAGGAAGATGTGGCGACCAAAAGCATTCCCTCCGTGGAAGGGGTTTCCGTGGAGACCCTGCGGGAATTCGACCAGAACCTGTTTCTGGTGGATTACCACAGCGTTGACGTGAACGAGGTCATCGCCCACCTGCTGGAAGCAGACCAGGAAGTGGAAAGCGACGTTTTGATAGCCCTGTTCAATGTGGACAGCGATGACTCTCTCTCTCGTCTTGCAGGCCTGCCCATGGTCAACGGCGGCTTCCAGCATGACTGCCCCCAGGCACTTCTCAGCAAAGGCATCAAGGCCATTTTCGACGGCGAGCTGTGGTTCCCGCGCTCTGTGCTGCAGGCCTATCTGATGAAAAGCCGCACCTTCAACAAGACCTTCTCTCGCAGCGAGGTGAACCTCACTGATCGGGAAGTGGAAGTGCTGAAAGTGATGGCCACCGGCGCCAAGAACTCGGAAATCGCCACCAGCCTGAATCTGAGCCCGCACACCATCAAGACGCACATCTACAACATCTTCAAAAAGATCAACGCCTCCAACCGCCTCCAGGCGGTGAACTGGGCGCAAGAGAACCTCTAGGGCTGCGCGCGTCGGACGCCAGGCGTCCGACGCCACTGGACGCCTTTCTTTTCCCCTTCACACAAATTCGCCTATACTGCCCTGTTCATTTTGACAGTAGTCAGGGGTAGTTGATGGATACCATTCTGGTTCGCGGTGCACGGACTCATAACCTGAAGAACGTGGATCTGGATATCCCGCGTGACAAGCTCGTGGTGATCACAGGCCTGTCCGGCTCGGGGAAATCCTCACTGGCCTTCGACACCCTTTACGCGGAAGGCCAGCGCCGCTATGTGGAATCCCTGTCCACCTATGCCCGCCAGTTTCTGTCGATGATGGAAAAGCCCGATGTGGATCACATCGAGGGCCTCAGCCCAGCCATCTCAATCGAGCAGAAATCCACCAGCCACAACCCCCGCTCCACCGTAGGCACCATTACCGAAATCTATGATTACCTGCGCCTGCTGTTTGCCCGGGTGGGCGAGCCCCGTTGTCCGGAGCACGATGCGCCCTTGGCTGCCCAGACCATCAGCCAGATGGTGGACCAGGTGCTGGCCATGGAAGAAGGCAGCAAACTGATGCTGCTTGCACCCGTGATCCGCGAGAAAAAAGGGGAGCACCTGCACCTGTTCGAGGAATTGCGCGCCCAGGGCTTTATCCGCGCACGCATCGACGGTCGCATCTACGACATGGATGACACCCCGGATCTGGACAAGAACAAGAAGCACACCATCGAGGTAGTGGTGGACCGCTTCAAGGTCCGCGACGACCTGCAGAACCGGCTGGCGGAATCCTTTGAAACCGCGCTTAACCTGGCCGACGATATCGCCATCATTGCCCCCATGGACGGTGACGGGGAGGAAGTGACCTTCTCCGCCAAGTTTGCCTGCCCACACTGCGGCTATTCGATTCCCGAACTGGAGCCACGGCTGTTTTCCTTCAATAACCCGGCCGGCGCCTGCCCCAGTTGTGATGGGCTGGGCGTGAAGCAGTTCTTTGATGAAGACAAGGTCATCAATTCCGACGAACTGTCCCTGTCGGAGGGCGCTATCCGCGGCTGGGACCGCCGCAACGTTTATTATTTCCAGATGCTCAACTCCCTGTCCCAGAGTCTGGGCTTCGACATGGATGTGGCATTCCGGGAACTGCCCAAGGATATCCGCAAGAAGGTGCTGTACGGGACCGGCAAGGAAAGCATCGAATTCCGCTACCTCAACGATCGCGGCGACATCATCAAGCGCAACCACCCGTTCGAGGGCATCATTCCCAACATGGAGCGGCGCTACCGGGAAACCGAGTCTGACGCGGTGCGCGAAGACCTGCTCGGCTACATGTCTACCTCCAGCTGCCCCAGCTGTCATGGCTCGCGGCTGCGCGAAGCGGCCAGACATGTGTTTATCGAAGAAACCACGCTGCCGGAAGTGGTTCGTCTTGCGGTGGGCAAGGCCCATGCGTATTTCAGCGAATTGAGCCTGCCCGGCAGCAAAGGGGAGATTGCCGACAAGATCCTCAAGGAAATCCGCGACCGCCTGCAGTTCCTGGTCAACGTGGGGCTGGAATACCTGACTCTGGAACGCAGTGCGGAAACCCTCTCCGGGGGCGAGGCACAACGTATTCGCCTGGCCAGCCAGATTGGCGCGGGACTGGTCGGCGTCATGTACGTGCTGGATGAGCCTTCCATCGGCCTGCACCAGCGCGACAACGAGCGTCTGCTCAATACCCTCACCCGTCTTCGCGATCTGGGCAACACGGTACTGGTGGTAGAGCATGATGAGGACGCCATCCGTCTTGCCGACCATGTGATCGACATCGGCCCCGGCGCCGGCGTGCATGGTGGCAAGGTCGTTGCCCAGGGCACAGCCAAACAGGTCGCCGACAACCCGGACTCCCTGACCGGCGACTATTTGTCCGGCCGCAAGACGATTGCAGTGCCCAAACAGCGCCGCCAGAACCCGGACGACAACTGGCTCACCCTGCACGGTGCCACCGGTAACAATCTCAAGGGACACCCCCTGAACATTCCCGTGGGCCTGTTTACCTGCATCACCGGGGTCTCCGGCTCCGGCAAATCCACCCTGATCAACAGCACCCTCTATCCCCTGGCCGCTACTAAACTGAACAAGGCGACCACCCTGAAGGCATCGCCCCATGAGGCCATTGAGGGACTGGAGCATTTCGACAAGGTGGTGGATATCGACCAGAGCCCCATCGGCCGCACGCCGCGCTCCAACCCTGCCACCTATACCGGTATCTTCACGCCGGTGCGCGAGCTCTTTGCCGGCACCCAGGAAGCCCGTGCCCGCGGTTACAAGCCCGGTCGTTTCAGTTTCAACGTGAAAGGCGGTCGCTGTGAAGCCTGTCAGGGCGATGGGGTTATCAAGGTAGAAATGCACTTCCTGCCGGATATCTATGTGCCCTGTGAGGTCTGCGAAGGGAAACGCTACAACCGGGAAACCCTGGAGATCACCTATAAAGGCAAGAACATATTCGAGGTGCTGGATCTGACCATCGAAGACGCCCGGGAATTCTTTGATGCGGTGCCCTCCCTGGCCCGCAAGCTGCAGACCCTGATGGATGTGGGCCTGAGCTATGTAAAACTGGGGCAGGCGGCCACCACCCTGTCCGGCGGCGAAGCCCAGCGGGTCAAGCTGGCCAAGGAACTGTCCCGCCGGGACACCGGCAACACCCTCTATATTCTCGACGAGCCCACCACCGGCCTGCATTTCGCGGATATCCAGTTGTTACTGGACGTGCTCAACCGGTTGGCCAATCATGGCAACTCCGTGGTGGTGATCGAACACAACCTGGATGTGATCAAGACCGCCGACTGGATCGTGGATCTGGGCCCGGAAGGGGGCGACGGCGGGGGCGAGATCATCGCAGAAGGCACGCCGGAGGAAGTGGCGAAAGTGAAAGGCAGCCACACCGGTCGTTTCCTGAAAGGCATGCTGAAATAGGTCTATCCGTGAACGGCAGCACACTTTCCGGCAACGTCACACAGCCGCAGTGCGCTGCCCATCTCACCGTCATAAAGCCGCGGCACAATCCGTTTCATTCTTCTTTCGTGAGACAGATCATGAAACGGATAGTGGCACTGAAAGCGTGCATCACCACCCTGGCCATCGGCCTTGCCGCTGCTGCCTGTGCCAGTCACGGACCGAAAGACAGCGTTGAACTGGGCCCTCGCCCCTATTATCTGGTCGCTGACATGGACGCTGGACCGCTGAAGCAGGCGCTGCAGGAATGCGCCAGCCAGCGACGCCCTCAGCAAAGCAGCGACTTCTCCATCGGCCACCGTGGTGCCCCGCTCCAATTCCCCGAGCACACCGAGGAATCCTATCGGGCCGCCGCACGCATGGGTGCCGGTATCGTTGAATGTGATGTGACCTTCACCAAGGACCGCGAGCTGGTCTGTCGACACTCCCAGTGCGACCTGCACACCACCACCAATATTCTCGAAACCGATCTGGCCAGCCAGTGCAGCGAACCGTTTACTCCCTTTGATGGCAGCAATCCGGCCAGTGCCCGTTGCTGCACCAGTGACATCACCCTGGCCGAGTTCAAGACGCTCAAGGGCAAAATGGACGGCGCCAATCCCCGTGCCACGACCGTGCATGACTATCTGAAGGGCACGGCAAGCTGGCGCACAGACCTGTACGGCCAAAAAGGCACCCTTCTCAGTCACCGGGAGAGCATCACCCTGTTGCGCGAGCTCGGGGTAAAGATGACACCGGAACTGAAAGCCCCTCAGGTTGCAATGCCCTATGAAGGGGAATACCGCCAGCAGGACTATGCGCGCCAGCTGATCGAGGAATACCAGCAAGCCGGGGTCTCCTCCCCTCGGCAAGTGTATCCGCAATCCTTCAACCTGGAAGACGTGCGCTACTGGATCAATCATCATCCCCGTTACGGGCAGCAGGCGGTGTATCTGGACGGCCGTGACAGCCAGGGACTGGACCCTCAAAACCCGGGCACCTGGCAGCCCGATATGGATACGCTGGCAGGCTATGGCGTGAACATTATTGCCCCGCCCCTGTGGATGCTGGTGACAACCGACAGGCGCAATCGCATTGTTGCCAGCCCCTATGCCCGGGCTGCCCGCAATGCCGGCCTGGATATCATCGCCTGGTCCCTGGAACGCTCCGGCCCCCTGACCAACGGTGGTGGCTGGTACTACCAGAGCGTTAAACCGGCTATCAACAACGACGGCGACACCCTGACGCTGCTGGATGTATTGGCAAGGGACGTGGGCGTTATCGGTGTCTTTTCCGACTGGCCCGCCACCACCACCTTTTATGCAAACTGCCGCAAACTGCGGGGCAAGCCATAAGCGCACAAGACTGGCGCAGGTGCACCAGCAACGCACCGATCCGCTCCAGAATGGGGCGACAATACCCGCAGCCCGGCAAATCACACTGGCACGTTTTCTGCTTCGATCTCATGGACCTGGAGCCGTGACCGCAGAAAACCGTGATCCGCTTCTTTCGGCAACCATTCAGAGGAGTATATGCAATGGACGCCACCCCCAATCACCGCTGGTTGATGCAATACAACATTGTCAATCTGGTGAATCAGTGCCGTCGACTGATTCGTGCCGAATTTGACGAGAGCCTGTCACTGACCGATCCGGCACTCCGTCAGAAGCTTGCCCATTACGCTGGTCATACCCGCTCCCAGGGCATGCAAAGGCTCTACGGAGAAATTCGTCTGGCACTTCTGGAGCTGGAGGGAGAAGATCCGCCCTTGAGCCATTCCCCCGGCCCTGGCGCTCGCCTGTACCGCGGACAACCGGTTGACCCCAGCCCCGAGAGCAAAAGCAAGGACGATGGGGCAAACCCACGCCTGCGCAAGGGCCTGGTCTATCGTGGCCAAAAGGTTGCCCAGGGGTAATACGAGGACTGGATGCGGCGAATCAGGCGGAAAACTGGAAGATGCTCAAATCCAGAGGCAGGCTTTCCCCCAGCCACATGACCAGCTCCGTATGGTCGCGTAAATCATCGCCACTCAGCCCGTGGACGAAGATAGTCAAGCCGTTTCGACTGGCCATCAACCAGGGAATCACTTCACCCGCCAGACGGCGAGGAATGGATAGCTGGCAACTCCAGCATGGATGCGGGCCCACCGGCTTGCGGTGCATCTGGCCCATGGGTATATCAAAACGCTGATGGGCAGCCTGACAGAGCGCAGCCGCCTGGGAGAAGGTGGATTCGTCAAAATAGACGTGTGCGTGAAATCCGTTGATTGCCATAGACACTGCCCCCGAGGTGTTTTCAGCCTCACTGACAGCATAGTACAAGCCACCCGGCTTGCGACAGACATAAAAAAACCGGGCTGTTAGCCCGGTTTTTTTGAAGCATGGAACGCTTACTCTTCGTCAGCGTCCGCCAGCTCAGGGCGATCCACCAGCTCAACATAGGCCATCGGTGCGTTGTCACCGGCACGGAAGCCCATTTTGAGGATACGTACGTAGCCGCCAGGACGGCTCTGGTAACGGGGACCCAGCTCGTTGAACAGCTTACCAACCACTTCCTTGGAGCGGGTGCGGTCGAAAGCCAGACGACGGTTCGCTACCGAGTCTTCCTTGGCCAGAGTGATCAACGGCTCAGCCACACGACGCAGCTCTTTGGCCTTCGGCAGAGTGGTCTTGATCACTTCGTGCTCCAGCAGAGACACGGCCATGTTACGGAACATCGCCTGACGATGAGAGCTGTTCCGATTCAGTTTTCTGCCGCTTTTGCGATGACGCATGATTCTGTTCCTATGTTCAGGGGCGCTTCACAGCGTCCACAACAACTAACTTAGCGCAATTTGGTGTTCAGCCGGTCGTCGTCACGAAGACTGACCGGGGGCCAGTTTTCCAGACGCATACCCAGCGACAGGCCTTTGGAAGCCAGCACGTCCTTGATCTCGGTGAGCGACTTCTTGCCCAGATTCGGGGTTTTCAGCAGCTCAACCTCGGTACGCTGTACCAGATCGCCGATGTAGTAAATGTTCTCGGCCTTCAGGCAGTTGGCGGAACGGACGGTCAGTTCCAGATCATCTACCGGGCGCAGCAGGATGGGATCGATTTCTTCGCGTTCCTGCTTCGGTTCTGGCTTGGCATCCTGTTCCAGATCCACGAATACCGCAATCTGTTGCTGCAGGATGGTAGCAGCGCGGCGAATCGCTTCTTCCGGATCGATGGTGCCATCGGTTTCCAGATCAATAACCAGCTTGTCCAGGTCAGTGCGCTGCTCCACACGGGCAGCCTCAACCACATAAGCCACACGACGTACCGGGCTGTAGCTGGCGTCCAGCTGCAGACGGCCAATGCCACGGGTCTCGTCGTCATCAGACTGACGTGCGTCGGCTGCTACATAGCCACGACCTTTCTGCACTTTCAGCTTCACACGCAATTCGGTGTCACCGGTAATGGTGCAGATCACGTGATCCGGGTTGACGATCTCAACACTGTGATCACGCTGGATATCACTCGCGGTAACAACGCCCGGGCCTTTCTTGACCAATTCGAGAGTCGCTTCTTCGCGATCTTCCATCTTCAGAGCAACGCCCTTCAGGTTCAGCAGGATGTTGATCACATCTTCCTGCACCCCTTCGATGGAGGAGTATTCATGCTGTACCCCGTCGATCTCCACTTCGGTGATCGCACAGCCGGGCATACTGGAGATCAGGATGCGACGCAGCGCAGTCCCCAGGGTGTGGCCAAAGCCACGCTCCAGCGGTTCCAGAACCACTTTGGCGTGGGTCTGGTTGATCGCGTTGACCGCGATCGAGCGGGGCGTGAGAAAGTCGTTCACGGCGGTCATAGAGATCCCTCAGGCAGTCCTTACTTGGAGTACAGCTCGACGATCAGGTTTTCGTTGATCTCGGCAGGCAGGTCGATACGCTCAGGCTTCGCCTTGTAGGTACCTTCCAGCTTCTTCTCGTCAACTTCGATCCAGGGCATAAAGCCACGCTGCTGAGCCAGCTCCATGGCGTTTTTCACGCGCAACTGAGCTTTGGACTTCTCGCGAACGGTGATGATGTCACCGGGCTTGACCTGATAGGAAGCCACATTGACAGACTGACCGTTGACCAGAATCGCACGGTGGCTAACCAGCTGACGCGCTTCGGCGCGGGTGGAGCCGAAGCCCATGCGGTAAACCACGTTATCCAGACGACCTTCCAGAAGTTGCAGCAGGACTTCGCCGGTTGCACCCTTGGAAGAGGCGGCTTTCTTGTAGTAGCTGCGGAACTGCTTTTCCAGTACACCGTAGGTACGACGAACTTTCTGCTTCTCACGCAGCTGCACACCGTAGTCGGACAAACGAGCCGGACGACGACCGCTTGCGCCAGCTGCCTGCCCCGGAGCCTGCTCCGCTTTACACTTGGATTCCAGAGGGCGGATACCGCTCTTCAGGAACAGATCGGTGCCTTCACGACGGGAAAGCTTGCACTTGGGACCGATGTATCTTGCCATCTTGCTTTAACTCCCGTTACACGCGACGCTTTTTGGGCGGACGACAGCCGTTATGCGGAATCGGCGTAACGTCCTCAATATGGGTAATCTTGTAGCCACAGCCATTCAGGGCACGAATGGAAGATTCGCGACCCGGGCCCGGGCCTTTTACCCGTACTTCCAAATTCTTGAGACCGTAGTCCTTGGCAGCGTTGCCCGCGTTTTCAGCCGCCACCTGGGCAGCAAACGGGGTGCTTTTACGGGAACCACGGAAACCAGCGCCACCGGAGGTCGCCCAGGACAACGCATTGCCCTGACGATCAGTGATGGTGATGATGGTATTGTTGAAGGATGCGTGCACGTGGGCGATACCGTCTGCAACGGTACGCGTTACCTTCTTACGACGTGCGCCACTATCTTTCTTTGACTTAGCCATAATGCCTATCCAAATCCAGCCGCTGACGTTTCAGCTTATTTGCGAATCGGTTTACGCGGACCTTTACGGGTCCGAGCATTGGTCTTGGTACGCTGGCCACGCAGTGGCAAGCCGCGACGATGACGAATACCACGGTAGCAACCGAGGTCCATCAGACGCTTGATGTTCATGGTGATTTCCCGGCGCAGGTCACCTTCAGTAGACAACTTGGCTACCTCGCCACGAATGACGTCAAGTTGTTCACCGCTCAGATCACGAACTTTCGCGGTCTGATCAATACCGGCCGCGGTGCAGATTTGAGCTGCACGGGTACGACCGATCCCGAAGATGTAGGTGAGAGAGATCACCGTGTGCTTATTTTCCGGGATGTTAACGCCTGCAATACGGGCCATCCGAATATCTCCGATTCACAAAACGGGTGGCGCCAGGCTCTGAGGCGCCGAAAGGCGGCAGAGTCTAGCGCTACACCGACTGAATTTCAACCAAACACTTAAAAGAAGACGTAACCTTAACCCTGGCGCTGCTTGTGCCGGGGTTCGGCACTGCAGATCACCATGACGCGACCCTTACGACGGATCACTTTGCAGTTTCGGCAGATCTTCTTCACAGAAGCCTGAACTTTCATCGCACTCGCCTCGTTCGTTAACGCACCAGACCGGTGCCACCATACCCTTTCAGGTTGGATTTCTTCATCAACTTCTCGTACTGGGTGGACGTCAGGTGCGAATTAACCTGCGACCAGAAGTCCATCACCACCACCACTACAATCAGCAGAGAGGTGCCGCCCAGATAGAAGGGCACGTTGGCAACTGCCTGCAGACCCAGTGGCAACAAGCACACCAGCGTCATATATACCGAACCGATCAGGGTCAAACGGCCCATCACTGTGTCGATATAGCGAGCAGATTGCTCGCCCGGGCGAATGCCCGGAATATATGCGCCGGATTTCTTCAGGTTGTCAGCGACATCCTTCGGATTGAACACCAGCGCAGTATAAAAGTAGCAGAAGAACACGATTGCCAGGGTAAACAGCAGAATATACAGCGGAGTCCCGGGCAGCAGAGCATCACTCACGTTTCTCAGTGCCTGGCCCCACCAGGAATCCGGATTGGAATCACTGAACCACTGGGTCAGTGACGCCGGAAACAGCAGAATGGAGCTGGCAAAGATAGCCGGAATAACACCTGCCATGTTCACCTTCAGCGGCAGATGACTCTGCTGCGCTGCATACACACGACGTCCCTGCTGACGACGCGCATAGTTCACCGTAATACGGCGCTGTCCGCGCTCCATGAAGACCACACCGAAAATCACGGCGAGAGCCACCAGGAACACAAACAACATCATGATCAGGCTCAGGTCACCAGTACGGGCGGACTCGAAAGTCTGCGCAATGGCGCCAGGCAGGCCTGCCACAATGGATGCGAAGATCAGCATGGAAATACCATTACCAATGCCCCGCTCGGTAATCTGCTCACCCAGCCACATCAGGAACACGGTACCGGTCAGCAGGGTGGTTACCGCCACGAAATAGAAGCTGGCAACCTGCATGGTGCTGGCCGTTTCCGGCAGCAGCGTAATGCCCTGGCTGTTCAGTCCGGCAACCATGCCGAAAGACTGGATGCCACCCAGCAAAACCGTCAGATAACGGGTGTACTGGGTAATCTTGCGTCGACCCTGTTCACCTTCCTTGCGGAGCTGCTCCAGGGTAGGCACCACTGCCGTCATCAGCTGAATCACGATGCTGGCAGTAATGTAGGGCATAATGCCCAGCGCAAAGATACTCATGCGCTCCAGGGAACCCCCGGAGAACATGTTGAAGAGACCAAGAATGGTGTCCCGGTTGTTGTTGAACATCTGTTGCAACGCTTCCGGGTTCATGCCCGGGACCGGGATATGTGCCCCGATCCGGAACACCACCAGGGCGCCCAACAGAAAACCGATTCTCCGCCACAGCTCACGCATTGCACTGCTATCAGCCTTGGGCGGACCACCATTCAATGTCTGAGCGCGATTCTTCGCCATAAAGCGCTGCCTTATTCTTCGACTTTACCGCCAGCTTTCTCGACCGCATCGCGGGCGCCTTTGCTGATCGCTACGCCACGAATGGTTACTGCACGGTCGATTTCACCCTGCAGAACAATCTTGGCGCGCTTCATGTCACGACGCACAACATTGGCTGCTTTCAAGGCGGCCAGATCGATAACGTCGCCGTCAACTTTGGCAAGCTCAGCCAGGCGAACTTCGGCAGTGCCCATAGCCAGCTTGGACGTGAAACCGAACTTCGGCACACGACGCTGCAGCGGCATCTGACCACCTTCGAAACCGGGCTTCACGGTACCGCCGGAACGGGACTTCTGACCCTTGTGGCCGCGACCACCGGTCTTGCCCAGGCCGGAGCCGATACCACGACCTACGCGCTTGGCGTCCGGACGGGAACCTTCAGCGGGATGCAGATCATTCAGACGCATCACTTATTCTCCCTCTACCTGCACCAGATACGCGACCTTGTTGATCATGCCGCGAACTGCCGGGGTATCTTCAACTTCCACAGTGTGGCCGATGCGGCGCAGACCGAGACCGCGCACACAGGCCCTATGCTTTTCCAGCCGGCCGTTGATGCTCTTAACCAGCTTTACCTTGATCTTATCAGCCATCGTAACGATTCCGTTATCTGCGCTTAGTTCAGAATGTCTTCGACAGACTTGCCACGCTTGGCAGCCACAGACTCCGGAGACGCCATGGACTTCAGGCCGTTAAAAGTAGCCCGAACCACGTTTACCGGATTGGTGGAGCCATAGCACTTGGCCAGTACGTTCTGAACGCCTGCGACTTCCAGCACGGCACGCATGGCACCGCCGGCAATTACACCGGTACCGTCATCGGCCGGCTGCATGTACACCTTGGAGGCACCGTGACGAGCCTTCATCGGGTGCTGGATGGTGGTGCCGTTAAGCTCCACCTGAATCATGTTGCGGCGGGCAGCTTCCAGGGCTTTCTGGATAGCGGCAGGCACTTCACGGGCCTTACCACGACCAAAGCCGACTTTACCCTTGCCGTCACCCACTACGGTCAACGCGGTAAAACCGAAAATACGGCCGCCTTTAACTACCTTAGCAACCCGGTTTACCTGAACCAGCTTTTCCTGCAGACCTTCGTTGGGATCAACCTTCGCCATAACCAAGCACCCTTAGAATTCAAGACCGTTTTCACGCGCGGCATCCGCCAGCGCCTTAACACGGCCGTGATATTTGAAACCAGAACGGTCAAAGGCTACGCGCTCAATGCCCGCTTCCTTGGCACGCTGAGCGATCAGCTGGCCAACTTTCACCGCTGCGTCAGCATTACCTGTCGCATCAGCACGCAGATCTTTCTCGACCGTGCTTGCAGACGCCAGCACCTGGTCACCAGCCACAGAGATCACCTGCGCATAAATATGACGCGGGGTACGATGTACGCAGAGACGGACTTGGCCCAGCTCGCGGATCTTCAGGCGAGTGCGCTTGGCCCTGCGTAGACGTGAAACTTTTTTGTCTTTCATGGCATCAATCTCGACGATTATTTCTTCTTGGCTTCCTTACGGCGCACTTGCTCATCAGCATAGCGCACCCCTTTGCCCTTGTAGGGCTCAGGCGGACGGAAGGCCCGAACATTGGCAGCAACCTGACCAACCAGCTGCTTATCAATGCCTTTAATGACAATTTCGGTCTGGCTCGGGGTTTCAACGGTAATCCCTTCAGGCAGCTCGAAAGCTACCGGGTGGGAGAAACCGAGGGTCAGGTTCAGTACCTTGCCCTGAGCCTGCGCGCGATAACCCACGCCGAGGAGCTGAAGCTTGCGCTCGAACCCTTCGGCAACGCCAGTCACCATGTTATTCAGCAGAGCCCGAGAGGTCCCGGCCAGTGCCCATGCCTTCTGGGAATCATCGTGCGGCTTCACTGATACCACACCGTCTTCCAGGGACACGGCTACCAGCTCGTGAACTTCGTGCTCCAGGCTGCCCTTGCCACCTTTAACGGTGACTTTCTGGCCGTCGACTTTGACTTCGACGCCCTTCGGCAGATTTACCGGACTTTTAGCTACTCTAGACATTGCTGCACCTAACCCGTCTACGCCACTTCTGTTAGGACACTTCGCAGATCAGCTCGCCACCAACATTGGCTTTGCGCGCTGCGCGGTCAGAAATAATGCCCTGATTGGTGGATACGATCATGATACCCAGGCCGCCTTTGACCTTGGGAATCTCACCCGCGGCCTTGTAGACCCGCAGACCAGGACGACTTACCCGTTTGATCGTGTCAATCACCGGGTTGCCTTCGAAATACTTAAGCTCAACCGTCATTACCGGTTTCTTGTCATCACTGATCTTGTAATCAGCAATGAAGCCCTCTTCCTTCAGTACTTTGGCTACAGCTTCCTTTGCCTTGGAGGCAGGAATCTCGACCTGTACTTTCTCGGCCATCTGGGCGTTACGGATACGAGTTAACATATCCGCCATGGTATCTTGCATGCTCATGCCGCAATCGCTCCGCTTAACTTTGCTTACCAGCT
The DNA here is from genome assembly GCF_900107995.1 of Alcanivorax sp. DSM 26293. Taxonomy (GTDB): domain Bacteria; phylum Pseudomonadota; class Gammaproteobacteria; order Pseudomonadales; family Alcanivoracaceae; genus Alcanivorax. The sequence goes on from NZ_FNUM01000010.1 coordinate 84,112, forward strand.
GGACTTAACCAGACCGGGAACATCACCGCGCATCGCTGCTTCACGCAGCTTGATCCGGCTCAGGCCGAACTTGCGGTAGTAGCCGTGCGGACGACCGGTGATACGGCAGCGGTTACGCTGACGAACCGGGGAAGAATCGCGCGGCAATTTTTGCAGCTGAAGCTGAGCATCCCACTTCGCTTCAGGTTCTGCATTGGGATCCTGGATAATCGCCTTAAGCGCTGCACGCTTGGCGGCAAAACGCTTAACCAGCTTAGCGCGTTTTGCTTCCCGGTTTTTCATGGATTCTTTAGCCATGATAAATCCTCTTAGCCCTTCAGCGGGAAGTTGAAGGCGCGCAGCAGCGCCCGTGCTTGGTCGTCGTTCTTCGCTGTGGTGGTGATGGTAATATCCAGACCACGCAGCTTGTCGACTTTGTCGAAATCGATTTCCGGGAAAACGATCTGCTCACGCAGACCCATGGAATAGTTACCACGCCCGTCAAAGGATTTCGGATTCAGACCACGGAAGTCGCGAATTCGCGGAATGGCAATGGAAACCAGGCGCTCGAGAAATTCATACATACGCTCGCCACGCAGGGTTACCTTGCAGCCAATCGGCCAACCTTCACGAATCTTGAAGCCTGCAACAGACTTCCGCGCGTTGGTTACCAGGGGCTTCTGACCGGAAATCGCAGTCATGTCCGCCAGGGCACCATCCATCGCCTTACGATCCTGGGAGGCCTCACCAACACCCATGTTCAGGGTGATCTTGGTGATCTTTGGCACTTCCATGATATTACCGAGACCAAGCTCGTCTTTCAGCTTGGGCACGATCTCGTCTTGATAAATCTTTTTCAGATCACTCATGGGTCACCTAACCTACAGCGTTTCGCCGTTGGACTTGAAGAAACGCACTTTCTTGCCGTCTTCAAAACGGAAGCCCACACGATCCGCTTTCTGCGTCTTGGGGTTCCAGATGGCAACGTTGGAAGCGTTAAGCGATGCTTCCTGTTCTACGATGCCGCCTTGAGTACCACGGTTAGGATTGGCCTTAACATGTTTCTTGACCATGTTGACGCCAGCAACGATGAGACGACCATTGTCCAGAACCTGCCGAACAGAGCCGCGCTTACCTTTGTCCTTTCCCGCAATTACGATGACTTCGTCATCACGCTTAATCTTGAGCATTACCTTCACCCGCCTTTACAGAACTTCAGGTGCCAGGGAGATGATCTTCATGAACTGCTCGGTACGCAGCTCCCGCGTTACCGGGCCGAAGATCCGGGTACCGATCGGTGCCTTGTTGTTGTTCAACAGCACCGCGGCGTTTTCGTCGAAACGAATCAGTGAACCGTCTGGACGGCGCACACCCTTACGGGTACGCACAACCACAGCGGTCATTACATCACCTTTCTTAACACGGCCGCGCGGAATTGCTTCCTTCACTGTGACCTTGATGATGTCACCAATGCCTGCATAGCGGCGGTGAGAACCACCCAGCACTTTGATGCACTGTACCCGACGGGCGCCACTGTTATCGGCGACTTCGAGCATGCTTTCGGTCTGAATCATCGCTAAATCTCTCCAACTCTGCCTTTACAGGCAGCCACAGCAACGGTCCGTCAGGCTTCGTTCGCCTGTTCAACTACGTTTACCAGCATCCAGGTCTTGCGCTTGGACAGCGGCCGGCACTCCTCAATGGTGACCAGGTCACCTTCACGACATGTGTTCTCTTCATCGTGCGCCATCAGTTTCGTGGAACGCTTGATGATCTTGCCGTAAATCGGGTGCTGGACCCGGCGCTCTACCAACACAGTGATAGTTTTGTCACCTTTGTTAGAGATGACTTTGCCGGTAGCGGTCCGGCGCATTGTATTCGCCTCTGCCATGACTAGTTACCCTGCTTCTCTCTCAGAATGGTCTTAACGCGCGCAATATTGCGGCGAACCTTCCCAAGCTCATGGGTTTTAGAAATCTGACCGGACGCGCTCTTCATACGCAGCTTGAATTGTTCCTCAAGCAGCTCGATTTGCGTCTGCTGCAGCTCTTCGACACTCTTTTCTTTCAGCTCGCTCGCTTTCATGGCTTACATCACCGTCCGAGTCACGACACGGGTGCTTACCGGCAGCTTGGCCGCGGCCAGACGGAACGCTTCACGCGCAACGTCTTCTGACACACCTTCCATTTCGTAAAGCATCTTGCCCGGTTGAATCTGGGCAACCCAATACTCTACAGAACCCTTACCTTTACCCATCCGCACTTCAAGAGGCTTCTTGGTAATCGGCTTGTCCGGGAAAACCCGGATCCAAATTTTACCACCACGCTTGATGTGGCGGGTCATTGCACGACGGGCCGCTTCGATCTGGCGCGCAGTAATACGGCCACGACCGGTCGCTTGCAGACCAATGGTGCCAAAAGACACCTTGCTGCCCCGCTGTGCCAGGCCGCGGTTACGGCCCTTCATCACTTTCCGGAATTTGGTACGCTTCGGCTGCAACATCGTTCGTTACCCTTTAACCGCGGCCGCGCTTCTTCGCGCCCTTGGACTGCTTCTGCTGCTCTTCCTGCTGAACCTGCTCCATGCCACCAAGCACTTCGCCACGGAAGATCCACACCTTGATACCGATGGTGCCGTAAGTGGTTTCAGCACGTACGCTTGCGTAATCGATGTCGGCACGCAAAGTATGCAGAGGCACTCGGCCCTCGCGGTACCATTCGGTACGCGCAATTTCTGCACCACCCAGACGACCGGACAGCTGAATCTTGATACCTTCAGCACCGGACTTCATGGCGTTCTGAACCGCACGCTTCATGGCGCGACGGAACATCACACGGCGCTCCAGCTGACCGGCAACATTGTCGCCTACCAGACGCGCATCCAGGTCGGGCTTGCGCACTTCCTCGATGTTGATATGAACCGGCACACCCATCTGAGCGGCAACATCACGACGCAGACGCTCAACGTCTTCGCCTTTTTTGCCGATCACGATGCCCGGACGCGCAGTAGCAATAGTGATGCGCACGTTCTCTGACGGACGCTCAATCTTGATACGGCTCACCGACGCGTTCTTCAAACGCTTGAACAGGAACTCACGTACCTGCAGGTCGGTAACCAGGCAGTCTGAGTAAGACTTCGGTCCGGCATACCAGAGCGAGTTGTGCTCTTTGACAATGCCAAGGCGAATACCGACCGGATGAACTTTCTGACCCATCTGGTTACTCCTGACCTTCTGAGACTTTCACAGTAATGTGGCAAGTACGCTTGAGGATTCGGTCAGCGCGGCCTTTGGCGCGCGGACGAATACGCTTCATGGTCATGCCTTCATCCACGTAAACCGTGGACACCTTCAGCTCATCAACGTCAGCGCCGTCGTTGTTTTCCGCATTTGCAATCGCGGACTCCAGCACTTTCTTAACGATTTTTGCCGCCTTCTTCGGGCTGAATTCCAGAAGATTCAGCGCCTTCTCGACTTCCAGGCCTCGGACCTGGTCCGCTACGAGGCGGGCTTTCTGAGCCGAAATTCTTGCGCCGCGCAGACGGGCTGCAACTTCAGTAGCCATGGCTGTCACCTTATCGCTTAGCCTTTTTGTCCACGATATGCCCGCGGTAAGTGCGGGTCAGGGCGAACTCGCCCAACTTGTGGCCCACCATGTGCTCGGTAACCATTACCGGGACATGCTGTTTGCCGTTATGCACAGCAATTGTCAGACCCACCATCTCCGGAACAATCATGGAGCGACGGGACCAGGTTTTAATCGGCTTACGGGAGCCGGCTTCCACCGCATCTTCCACCTTGCTGAGCAGGTGGTGATCCACAAAAGGACCTTTTTTCAGTGAACGTGGCACAGCCTGAACCTCTCTTTATCCCTTACTTACGACGGTCACGCACAATCATCTTGGAAGTGCGCTTGTTTGTACGGGTCTTGTGGCCCTTGGTCGGTACACCCCAGGGGGTTACCGGATGACGACCACCAGAAGAGCGCCCTTCACCACCACCATGTGGGTGGTCGACCGGGTTCATCGCCGCACCGCGAACGGTGGGTCGAACACCCCGCCAGCGCGTTGCGCCCGCTTTACCCAGTGAGCGCAAACTATGCTCACTGTTGGATACTGAACCGATGGTCGCCTTGCAGTCGGCGTGAACCTTGCGCATCTCGCCGGAGCGCAGACGCAGGGTCACATACTGACCGTCTTTCGCCAGCACCTGCACGGAAGTCCCTGCAGAGCGGGCCAACTGACCACCTTTACCGGGCTTCATTTCCACGTTATGCACGGTGGAACCCAGCGGAATGTTACGCAGCGGCAGCGCGTTACCCAGCTTGATCGGCGCATCTTCGCCGGACTGGATACGGTCTTCCGCCTGCAGGCCTTTGGGGGCCAGAATATAACGACGCTCACCGTCCAGGTACTTGACCAGCGCAATGTGCGCGGAACGGTTCGGATCGTATTCCAGACGCTCAACAATGCCTACCACACCATCTTTGTTACGACGGAAGTCAATCAAGCGGTATTTCTGCTTGTGACCACCACCTTTATGACGGGTAGTAATGCGACCATTGTTGTTACGACCACCGTTTTTGCTCTTGGCTTCCAACAGCGGCGCGTAGGGAGCACCTTTATGCAGTTCTTCGCTGACCACCTTGACTACAAAGCGGCGGCCCGGAGAAGTCGGCTTGCACTTTACAATCGCCATTATTCCTTACTCCCTTCCTTACTCTGCGCCCAGGAAGTCAATGTCCTGGCCTTCCTCTAGGGAAACGTAGGCCTTCTTCCAGTCAGCGCGCTTACCCGCAACGCGACCGAAGAATTTGGACTTGCCTTTCATGTTGGCGGTACGAACAGCTTTAACCTTCACTTCAAAAAGGGCTTCAACGGCCTTTTTGATTTCCAGCTTGTTCGCATCTTTAGCCACTTTAAACACGAAGGTGCCGTTCTGATCAGCAAGAATGGTTGCCTTCTCAGAGACGTGCGCAGCACGCAGCACTTTCAAAATACGTTCCTGGTTCATGCCAGTGCCTCCTCAAGCTTCTTCAGAGCCGGCACAGTAACGAGCACCTTCTCGAAAGCAATCAGGCTCACCGGATCCACGCCGTCAGCGTCACGAACGTCGACCTTGGGCAGGTTGCGCGAACCCAGATACAGGTTCTCGTCAACACTGTCGGTCACGATCAGGACGTTAGCCAGATCCAGCTCTTTCAGCTTGGCTGCAACAGCCTTGGTCTTGGGCTCGCCCACGGTGAATTCATCCACCACAACCAGGCGATCCTGACGAACCAGCTCAGACATGATGCACTGGAGCGCACCACGGTACATTTTACGGTTCACTTTCTGAGAGTGATCACGGTTTACCGCAGCAAATGTCTTGCCGCCGCCACGCCAGATCGGGCTACGGATCGTACCAGCACGGGCACGACCGGTGCCTTTTTGACGCCACGGCTTACGGCCACCACCACTCACATCAGAGCGGTTTTTCTGTGCCTTGGTACCTTGACGGGCACCAGCCAGAAACGCAGTCACAACCTGATGAACCAGAGGCTCGTTAAAGTCCTTGCCGAAGGCGACTTCGGAAACGGTAACGGTACCTCCAGAGGCAGTATTGAGATTCATCCTCTATTCCTCTTTCAGGCCTTCGCCTTCACTGCCAGACGCACGATCACATCACCACCGGTAGCACCGGGGACCGCACCTTTAACCAGCAACAGATTCTTTTCAGCATCTACGCGAACCACTTCCAGATTCTGGACAGTGACGCGCTCAGCACCCATATGGCCAGCCATCTTCTTGCCTTTGAATACGCGGCCCGGAGTCTGGTTCTGACCAATGGAACCCGGAGCACGATGAGACAAGGAGTTACCGTGGGTCATATCCTGGGTGCTGAAGTTCCAACGCTTCACGCCACCAGCAAAACCCTTACCTTTGGAAGTGCCGGTCACATCAATCATCTGACCCGCTTCAAATCCTTCGACGGTCACTTCAGAACCCGGCTGCAGCTCACCTGCCTCAGCACGGAATTCCCAAACACCACGGCCCGCTTCTACACCAGCTTTTGCGAAATGACCGGCTTGCGCCTTGGTCACGCGGCTGGCACGGCGCTCACCGACCGTTACTTGCACGGCCTGGTAGCCATCTGATTCTTCGGCCTTGAGCTGGGAGACCCGATTCGGGGTCACTTCGATGACAGTCACGGGAACACTGATACCTTCCTCAGTGAAGACCCGAGTCATCCCACATTTCCGACCGATCACACCAATCGCCATTGTTTACCTCTTCACAACCTGTCGCGGTAATACCCGCCCGTTGTTAACCCAGGCTGATCTGCACATCCACACCAGCAGCCAGATCCAGCTTCATCAGCGCATCCACGGTTTTATCCGTAGGCTCAACGATGTCCACCAGCCGCTTGTGGGTGCGGATCTCATACTGATCTCGCGCGTCTTTATTTACGTGCGGAGAGATCAGCACTGTAAAGCGTTCTTTACGCGTCGGCAGCGGGATAGGACCCGTCACTTGCGCGCCTGTCCGTTTAGCCGTATCCACGATCTCTTGGGCGGACTGATCAATCAGACGATGATCAAAGGCCTTGAGCCGGATGCGGATTCTTTGGTTAGCCATAGCTAACAAACTCCAGACTGTTTCGAACCATATTTATATGGCAAAAAGCCCACTTACCTGATCGCCAATGGATAGGTGAGTGGTGTCAAAACAAGCCCGGGAACAATGCCCCGGTTGGTACTGCTCGAAAGCAGGGCGCAGATAGTAGCCATTCCCCCCCGGCATTGCAAGGACCTTTTGGCCCTAATCCGGGAAATCCGGCAAAAAAGTGAAAATAAAGTGCTTTCGCTCTTCAGACCCACCTTCTACCCGCCCCCGACACTGCGAGAGCACGCCGGCGCACGCCCCAAGGCCTGACACCAGCATCAAAAAGGGGGCCGCCAGGCGACCCCCTTTTCACACCCAGTAAGGATTACTCGGTGATTTTGGCTACCACACCGGCGCCAACGGTACGGCCACCTTCGCGGATAGCGAAGCGCAGGCCGTCTTCCATGGCGATCGGCGCGATCAGCTCAACGTCCATCTGCACGTTGTCGCCCGGCATAACCATCTCGGTACCTTCCGGCAGGGTACATGCACCCGTTACGTCGGTGGTACGGAAGTAGAACTGCGGACGGTAGCCGTTGAAGAACGGGGTGTGACGACCACCTTCGTCCTTGCTCAGCACGTACACCTCAGCAATGAACTTGGTGTGCGGCTTGATGGAGCCCGGCTTGGCCAGTACCTGGCCACGCTCAACCTCATCACGCTTGGTACCACGCAGCAGAACACCAACGTTCTCGCCTGCACGACCTTCGTCCAGCAGCTTGCGGAACATTTCCACACCGGTACAGGTGGTCTTGGTGGTGTCGTGGATACCCACGATCTCGATTTCCTCGCCCACCTTGATGATGCCACGCTCTACACGGCCGGTTACTACAGTACCGCGACCAGAGATGGAGAATACGTCTTCGATCGGCATCAGGAACGGCTGATCAACGGCACGCTCCGGCTCCGGGATGTACTCGTCCAGGCACTCAACCAGCTTCTGTACGGCAGGCATGCCGATGTCGCTGGTGTCACCTTCCAGTGCTTTCAGGGCAGAACCCTTGATGATCGGAGTATCGTCACCCGGGAAGTCATAGTCGTTCAGCAGTTCGCGAACTTCCATTTCAACCAGCTCAAGCAGCTCTTCATCGTCAACCATGTCCGCTTTGTTCAGGAACACAACGATGTAGGGAACGCCTACCTGACGGGACAGCAGGATGTGCTCGCGGGTCTGCGGCATCGGGCCGTCAGCAGCGGAACATACCAGGATCGCACCGTCCATCTGCGCCGCACCGGTGATCATGTTCTTCACATAATCAGCGTGACCGGGGCAGTCTACGTGGGCGTAGTGACGAGTCGGGGAATCGTATTCCACGTGAGAGGTTGCAATGGTGATACCACGCTCACGCTCTTCCGGAGCATTATCAATACCGTCGAAAGCGATGGCGCTACCGCCCCAAACTTCTGCACACACGCGGGTCAGCGCGGCGGTCAGAGTGGTTTTACCATGGTCAACGTGACCGATGGTGCCTACGTTTACGTGCGGTTTATTACGTTCAAACTTTTCCTTTGCCACGACTCTTCACCTCTTAACTTGGCTGTGCTTCCTCGCCATATGGCGCGCATACACCCGATAAAGACACATTTAAGGACTGTATTGATAAACACAGACCACCTTGGCACCATCAAGACACATGAAGCCGGACCCAGGATATACCTGGGCCCGGAAATTGGAGCTCTTGACCGGATTTGAACCGGTGACCTCACCCTTACCAAGGGTGTGCTCTACCTACTGAGCTACAAGAGCATAACCTTCATGTCACCTGGTGGTGACCAAACTCTACCGGAGCTGGAGCGGGTAGCGGGAATCGAACCCGCATCATCAGCTTGGAAGGCTGAGGTTCTACCGTTGAACTATACCCGCAAACCTTCCGATGCCTGCCAGCCTTCCGGCCATACAAACCATCCAAAGAATGATCTGCTTTTTATCTGGTGGAGGGGGGAGGATTCGAACCTCCGAAGCTTTCGCGTCAGATTTACAGTCTGATCCCTTTGGCCACTCGGGAACCCCTCCAGAAAAGGGCCTACATTCTCTTTACGGCCCAACCACTTGTCAACCAATTTTCAAGTAGTTAGGCACGTTTAAAGCTGGAGCTGGCGAGAGGAGTCGAACCCCCGACCGGCTGATTACAAATCAGCTGCTCTACCAACTGAGCTACGCCAGCTCACAAGGGTTGCGAATTCTATAGAAAGGAATCAGGTGGCGCAATCCACTTGAGGATCAAACGCCTAATAATTGCTCAGCAATTCAGGGGCAGGCCACCCAATCAAGCTTAAGGGACTGATTTGCCTCAAGAAAGATATTCAACTCGGGTTTCTCTTCCGGCTCCTGATCCATCAGATAAACCCAGTATTCCGTCACCGCCCGGGACGTTTCTCGCACAAAGGCCGGATAACCGGCATTTCGCATCTTTACGCGCAACCCTTCCGCCGACTCCGCACTGGAGAAGTACCCCAATGAAATGGCATTGGCATCCTCGCCCTCCTTGACGACAAAGCTGTCCACACCATGATCCTGCAACTCATGAAGCACACGCAGCGCCCTCTCCCTGTCGGCATAGGGAGGCAGATACACCCAGTTGAGCCGATCCTTCTGAATATTCAGAGCCCGCACCTGACCCGACAGCCCTGCCGCCCTCAGCTGGACCGCGCCAGCCTGGGCCGCATCACGGGACTCCCAGGGGCCGACTACCGCACACAGAGAGCCCGCCTCCGGTCTGCGCGCGCCGTCCCGGGTCGGCTGGGAGCGCTCGGAAAGCAACACCAACCGCTCTCCTCCCACAGACTGCGTCGGCACACGCAACGACACTGCCTCACGGGGAGCCAGGTTCTTGGTAAGCTGCACCCCCAGATAAACCAGATTGACGACCAGCAAGCTGTAAAATATCCACCGCACCGGTGTTCCCCCACCATTATTGTTGTCGGTCTGCCACGCGCTCAAGGCCATCTAGGACAAGGTCGGGCATATGCAGAAACTCGAACTGGAAAGCACCTGTCAATTTCGGGGCATCACCGCCAGTTACCAGCACTTTACAAGTATCTTCAAGCACTTGGCGTAGTTCAACCACCACCTCCGTGACGAAGGCCACAGACATGCGCAACAAACCATTGTGCACACACTCCCCGGTGGATCGGCCCAGAGCCGGCCGGGCCGTAGCCGGCTCGATATGCACATCGGAGGTATCCCGCAACAGGGCAGTACGCAACATTCCCAAGCCAGGCACAATATAACCGCCCAGAAACTCCCCCTTTTCATTCACCGCATCAATGGTGAGAGCACTGCCACAATCGATAATGATACTGGCACCAAAGCGCTGATGACCCTCTATCATTGCCACCCAGCGATCCACTCCCAGCTTGCGAGGCTCCGGATAGCAGTTTTGCACACCGAAATCCTGGCCACAGGAATAATAAAAACACGGCGTCACACCCGTCCGATCTGCCAACAGCCCCGCGATCTCGGTATCCGCTGAGGGGCCCGCCACTGACGCAATCCAGATTGCATCAACCTGATCACTGCCTTGCAGTAAAGCGTCCACGACAGCGGGCCAGTCTCGCCCGTGTCGACAGCCCCCCTGCTCCATCTTCTCACCGTGGCGAAAGCGCCATTTCATGGCGGTGTTACCCACATCCACAAACAGTTTCATCGGACTCTCAAACTCACTTCACCGCCATAGACTTCACGCACGCCATTCGGTGTTTCCACGCGCAAAGCCCCATCCCCCAGAACGCCTGCCGCCTTACCGGTAAACACCTGCTCAGCGGATTGGACCTGAACCAACTCACCCTTCACCGCATCATAGCGGTCAAAGTCTCCCCGGAAAGCCGCAAACCCTTGTTGCGAAAAACGCGGCAGCATATCCAGTAAATGCGTCAGCACGCAGCCTGCCAACACCGTCCTGGGCGGCATATCGGCCAGCTCACTGGCAAGGTCGGTCCAGGTCTGGTCAATATCCCTGGCCTGGTGCCCCGTCATGCAGCCATTGACACCGACCCCGATCACCACATCCACCTGGCCATCCATCTCACCGGCCAGCTCTATCAGGACACCGCCGACCTTGGCACCATTGATCTGCAAATCATTGGGCCACTTCAGACCTACCGGCAATGACGGATCCAGCTCCTGCAATGCCTGAGCCACCACCACACCCACCGCCAGACTCAACCCGCCCAAAGCGGCAAAACCACCACTCACCGGAAAACGAATGGATACGTAAAGATTGGCTGCAAAGGGAGACTGCCACTGCCTGCCTCTTCGGCCACGGCCGGCAGTCTGGCACTCGGAGAGAAACACCTGGGGACGACGTACTGGCCCCTTGATGGCCAGCGCATCGGCATTGGTGGATTCGGTTGCCCACTGATAGTGCAGCTGGGCCCGTTCCCCCAGCAACACTTCCAGTGACAACGGATCAATCAGGTCCACCGGTTGAGCCAGCCGATAACCTTTGCCCTTGACGGATTCCAGCGGCAAACCGAATTCCTCAAGGCGCTGAATACGCTTCCAGATAGCAGCCCGGGAAATCCCCAGCGCCTCCCCCAATTCGGAGCCGGAGCGGAACCGGCCATCAGCCAGAAGGCGGATCAATTGCTGATCCGCCTCTTTGAAGGTGCTCAAGCTTCCCAAACCACCCCTTTGGTCTTCGCCCACTTGGGAATGTCATCCGCATAACGTTTTTCAATTTCGTTACGCTTCAACTTCAGGGTCGGTGTAATCAGGTTGTTCTCTACCGTCCATGCATCCTTACACACGACCAGAGTCGTCATGCGCTCATGGGGGTCGAGCTCGTTATTGACGCGGGCCAGCAGGGCTTCAAGTTCCTTGGTGAAATGCTCTTTTTCACTGGCTTTGGACAACTTTTCCTGCTCTTCCGGGGTAATATTCAGCAACGCAATGGGCTGCCCCATCCCCTGACCGATGACACAGGACAACTCCAGACCCGGCTGCGTGGAGAGACGGTTTTCGATCGGAGCCGGCGCCACATATTTCCCTTTTTCCGTCTTGAAGATTTCCTTCACTCGACCGGTAATACGCAAACGTCCTTTCTCGTCAATTTCGCCCACATCACCGGTATGCAACCAGCCATCTTCGGTAAGATCTTCCGCGGTCTTCTCTGGCTGCTTGTAGTAGCCTTTCATATTACCGAGGCTACGCACCATAATCTCACCGCCCTCACCAATCCGGCATTCCACGCCATCATTGGGAGTCCCCACCCAACCGATCTTCTGGTCACCCTCTTCAGTGGTATGTGACCAGGCCAGGTTCTCGGTCATGCCGTAAACTTCAAGAATTTCCAGATCCAGCTTCTTGAACCAGGTAATGATATCCGGGGACAGTGCGGCCGCGCCGGACAGCGCAATACGGCATTGATCCAGCCCCATGGCTCCCAGCACTTTCTTTTTGATCACTTTGTTCAGGAAAGGAATCTTGAGCAGCTTGTTCAGCTTCTTGGGAGGCACCGCTTCAGAAGCCTTTTGGTAGAACTTGGACCAGATACGTGGCACCGCAAAGAACACCGTAGGCTGGGCGCGCTTGATGTCTTCACCGAACGTTTCCAGAGATTCCGCAAAGAAAATCTTGCCGCCCACGTAAAGCTGGGCGATTTCAACAGCCACCCGTTCAGCCACATGGGAAAGCGGCAAGTAGGAGATCATTCTCTCTTCCGGTGTCAGGTTATACACCTTGATCATTTTTTCGCCGACGATGGAGAAAGACTGGAAGTCATGCATCACCCCTTTGGGCATACCCGTGGTGCCAGAGGTATAGATGATGGTCGCAATATCTTCCATGGCAGGCTCGGCCACTTGCTCCAGTGGTGCCGTATCGCGAATGATATCGCCCCAATTGGGGAAATCGTTCAGCGCATCGCGGGGGGCAAGAGTGAACGCCACTTGCTTGACGCCGTCCGGAACCCCTCCTTTCATGATGTCCCAGTCATCCAGCTTGCCAACAAAAAGGAACTTTGACTCACTGTGCTCCATGATCTGACGGACCGTCTCCGCAACCAGTGTCGGGTACAAGGGCACACTCACTGCACCGGCCATCCAGATAGCGAGGTCGGCAATAATCCACTCCGCACAGTTTTTGGAAACCAGAGCCACATGGTCACCTTTCTGCACGCCCTGGGACTGCAGGTAAGCCGCCATTCTGCGAGCTTCATCATTGATCCGGGCCCAGGTATAGTCCTGCAGCTCACCACCGCCCATGGGCTGAACCATGGCCACTGACTGGCCCTGCTTCTCGCAACGCTGCTCCAGCGCTTTAAGGGGGCTCATTACTGCTGCCTTATTATCCATTGTCATAATTCTTAACCTTTTCCCAAGTCCAAATGTATCGATACAGCCCGTTTCAGCGGGTCTGGCGCAGGCCTGCCCTGCAAAAGCACAATGATCATTGCCCCGACGACGGATGCCGAACCATCCACCACCGGGCCTGGGCCCTGTATACACAGGGCCATCTTGATTCAGCAAACCCCAACCATACCACTTTCGTCGCTTGTGATGGAGCCTTTACAGCGGCAGATGGCAGGGTTACAGCCATACCAGATAATGGCGATGCCCAGCATAGAATGGCCGCCATCCGGGATAAAGCCCCTCTTGGTTTAATAATGTTGACCGCTCTTTCTATTGCCAGAAGCGTGCTCCCGGCCGCACCCTGAAAGCCTTCAAATCCAAAGGGAGCAGAGAGCATGTTTCTCAAAGAGCGGAGCAGCGGCCACCTGGTGCAGGTAGTCGAACCCACGGAACTGGTCAACCCTTTACGCACGCAGATTAGCGGGCGCTATCATCACGGCGAAGAAGCCCAGGAAGCGGAGCCATTCAACAAGGCCAATCTGGTGTTTCCGTCAGGCGAGACGCTTCCCCGATGCTGGGTGGATCCCCATTATCGGGATGATGAAATCCCCAGTACCGGGATGGGAGTCTAGATCTGACATTTGGGCCGGGCTGCGCCAACCGGATTCTGACCAGAGGCCAGGGCTTTAAAGAGGCAATAAACCCGTTGGAGCCATGCTTGCATGGCGAGGGGTAGTTTACCGCTTCTGGGTTCTAGGTTGGAGTTTGAGGCTTTGCAGGGCGTGATGACCTACAGTGTGTGACGAGCATGCTCGCCATCCCTTCGGGACCAAGCTGGCTCGATCCCCCTTGAGGGGATGGCGGCTTCGCTGCGAGGCAGGGAGAGTGGATCACCGTGATCCTGAATAAAACAAAAAACCCCCGACACTTTCGTGACGGGGGTTTTCTGTTTTATTTAAGAGCCTGACGATGACCTACTCTCACATGGGGAGACCCCACACTACCATCGGCGATATGTCGTTTCACTTCTGAGTTCGGCATGGGATCAGGTGGTTCCAACACTCTATGGTCGTCAGGCAAACTGGTTTAGCTATCCACGCGGGCATCGCT
>NZ_FNUM01000008.1 GCF_900107995.1 Alcanivorax sp. DSM 26293
ATCCCTGCGAAACGGCGCATGGACTCGATCTCATACAAGGCATCTTCCATCGCCGGATCACTCAGGTTGTAGATGATCTGCATGACATGAATGCGAAGCATGCTCGATAGCGCATACGGCGGCCGGCCAGTGCTGCCAGAGGCGTAATAAACAGCAATCGTAGACTCCAGCGCCTTCCAGGGTAGAAGCTGATCCAACTTCTCAAGGAACACTTCCCGCCGGGTCTTGCGCTTCTTGTGTTCGTATTCGGCTTCGGCAAAGGTCAGCTGGCTCATGGCATTCCCGGCAAGTGGCTGATAGAAAGTCCTGATTATGGCAAAGTCGGGGAGTTTTTCAGAGGTTCCTTAGAGGAAGAAAGCACAGCAATAAAAAAAACCAATAATCCTTGATCCCGGTTGTCATTTACCCACCTTTTGAGAAAAATATAGGTACAATATTTGAAATATCTTATACCCACGACCTTTAAGCCAGTATCGTTATTTGCTCGGCCATAATCTAGCGCCCTGAAGACTAAGAGGCCACTCGCAAAAATTTTGCCCACTCTTGCTCGACCAACTAGGATAAACCCCATTACTTTCAATTTGCGCTTGAATTTCATTTGCAACACGAATATAACAATCCAGCCTATCGAATGTTGCTTCAGCCTCTAAGCTACTCCCTGCAGATAGCACTTGCCATACCGAGCCTTTCTCTCCCGGCTGATCTATTTCAACATCCTTTATTTCATCATAACTACGACCATGAGCCAGATTATCACGCAGTAAAAAACACTCTTTTATTTTCTGGTAGACAGATGTCCCAAGAAAGCCTGGCATATTAGCCTTATCGAAAACCGTCTTATGCCGCTCCCTCTTACCACCCAATTTTCTCTCTGTATTCTTCCAATCTCGAACCAATATATCACCATAATGATTAAGCATTGCCTCAACCGCAAATGCGCAAAAAACGATTCCCACAATACAATAATGCTTACGGGAGGACTCTTCGCTTGTAGCGTCTGCCATGGCATGGCTGAATTCAGCTACCTTAAAGCAAAGATGAGAAGTCCGGCTATCGAAATACACAGGCACTTTCGACAAAATTTATACCCCTTACAAAAATTAGCGCCACAATAAACCGAATTAAAATTTTCGGTTTTTCATTGAATGCAATTTAAAAAATTCAACTCCTATTCATCTTGCCCGCCTACCTCCGATAATCAAACCGCCCTTCCGCCAAAAACACCTTCACCTGTTCAATCACGTGCCCATTACGCATCATGAACGGATGCGTCACCGGCAACACCAGATGATCCTGCATGCCTTCCACTTTCGTCCTTTCCACGGTGACCTTGCCGTCATTGGGGCCGGGTAATTGGGTGGAGAGCAGAAAGTTGATGGTGTCGCTACCGGCGATGACGCCCAGGGGGAAGTCCACCGGGCCGAGCTGGTTGGGGACGCTATCGGGGCCGGTACCCATCTGGCTGCCAGCGGGGCCGTTGAACCACTGGAACGGGGCCCAGTCGCCCAGGCGGTCCACCACTTCGCTGCCCTGGTTGGGCGGGCCGAGCATGACGGCGCGACCCAGTCGATCGATGCGGTGTTGGCTCAGGTACTGGCGCAGCAGGATGCCGCCCATGGAATGGGTGACGAAATGGATGGTGCCGGTGGCGGGGCATTTTGCCAGGGCTTTGGGCAGGGTTTCTGTGGCGAGAGTCTGGATGTCTTTTTTGGTGGAGGGATAGCCCTGGTTCACCACCGTGTAGCCAGTGTTCTCCAGGGCGTTTGCCATTTTCTTCATGGCGTGGGCAGTGCGGGCCAGACCATGGAGCAGGATGACGCATTGGGGGTCCTGAATGTTCATTGTTGCCCCCTCAGTATTCGGCAAGGCTGCTCCCCCTCTCCCCACCCCCTCGGCCCACAACGTCGAGGGGCTTGAACATATCCCAAGCATCAAGCCGATAAACAACCTCAGAATCAGATGAGACATCGCTTTACCGGCTTTCCGCTGTTAACTATTAACTGTTCACTGTTAACTGGTTCAACGCCTTTTCCAGCCGCGCCACCGCTGCATCCACATCCCCCAGCTTGTCCAGGCCGAACAGGCCCACGCGGAAGGTCTTGAAGTCTGCCGGTTCGTCGCACATGAGCGGCACGCCGCCGGCGGTCTGCAGGCCCAGCTGGACGAAGGCAGCACCGCTCTTGATGGTGTCGTTGTCGGTGTAGGACACCACCACGCCGGGGGCTTCGAAGCCGGGGGCGGCGACGCTGGCGAAGCCGTGTTTGGCCATCAGGTCGCGCACGGCGGTGCCCAGTTTCCACTGGCGTTCCTTCACGGCGGTGAGGCCTTCTTTCATGGTTTCCAGCATGGTGTCACGGAAGCCACGCAGGGCATCGGTGGGCATGGTGGCATGGTAGGCGTGGCCGCCATTTTCATAGGCGATCATGATGTCGCGCCATTTGCGCAGGTCGCAGGCGAAGCTGGTGCTGGTGGTTTCCTGCAAGCGCTGGTCGGCGGCTTCGCTGAGCATCACCAGGGCGCTGCAAGGCGAGGAGCTCCAGCCCTTCTGGGGGGCGCTGATCAGCACGTCCACACCGATGGCTTTCATGTCCACCCAGATGGTGCCGGAGGCAATGCAGTCCAGCACGAAAAGGCCGCCCACGCTGTGCACGGCGTCGGCCACCTGTTTCAGGTAGTCGTCCGGCAGGATGATGCCAGAGGCGGTTTCCACGTGGGGGGCGAAGACCATGGCCGGCTTTTCTGCCTTGATGGTTTCAACCACCTGCTCAATGGGGGCCGGGGCGAACGGTGCCTGGGGCTGGTCGCTGATGGGGGACGCTTTCAATACGGTCTCTTTGGACGGGATGCTGCCCATCTCAAAGATCTGGCTCCAGCGATAGCTGAAGAAACCATTACGGATCACCAGGCAGTGCTGGCCGGTGGCGAACTGGCGGGCCACCGCTTCCATGCCGAAACTGCCACCGCCAGGCACCACGGTAACCGAGTGAGCGTTATAGACCTGCTTCAGGTTGCTGGAAATATCGCGCATGACCTGCTGGAAACGCTGGGACATGTGGTTCAGGGAGCGGTCGGTAAAAACCACGGAATACTCAAGCAGGCCGTCTCGGTCAAAGTCACGGGGCAAATCTGTCACGGGGGGTCACCTCTGCAGCAACCGGCGCCTGGCCGGTCTCGTCGCGTTATTGTCTGTCTTGGATACTGGATTGCCGCCAGCGCCGCAACCGTCCAGGGCCAAAAGGATGGCAAAACCGGCCTCAACTGCTTAATTCGCAGTCAATGACTGTTTCTGAGGGGGCCTCTATGCTTCACCCAGTGCGCTATGCGTGGTCTGAAGTGTGCAGATGTTGTGTTTCGTCGCGACGGACAGGGCGGGTTCTCCTTTCCTAGTGACGAAACGCAGCAGATGCGTGCTTCAGGCCGCGCAGAGAGTGCTGGGTGTGGCGTAGAGTCCCCCTAGTAAGCTTATGCATTATCATTCTTGAGCCAACCGGGGCGCTGCCTCATACTATGCGCCCTTAACGCCCTGTAAACACAGCGTTTAACGTCTTTCTTTCTCGGCAAGCGAGCCACGATCACATGACAGAGTACGTCCTGATTCTGATCAGCGCTGTGCTGGTAAACAATTTTGTCCTGGTGCAGTTCCTGGGGCTGTGTCCCTTTATGGGGGTCTCCAACAAGATCGAGACCGCCATGGGCATGTCCCTGGCGACCACCTTCGTACTGACGTTGTCGTCCGTGCTCGCCTACCTGACCTGGGCCTATATCCTGGTGCCCTTCGAACTGGAGTACCTGCGCACCATCAGCTTCATTCTGGTGATCGCCGTGGCGGTGCAGTTCACCGAAATGTTCGTGAAGAAGGCCAGCCCCCTGCTCTACCGGGTGCTGGGCGTGTTCCTGCCGCTGATCACGTCCAACTGTGCGGTGCTCGGTGTGGCGCTGCTGAATGTACGCCAGGAAGATGCCACCTTTATGTCATCGCTCACCTACGGGCTGGGCGCGGCACTGGGCTTCTCCCTGGTACTGGTACTGTTTGCCGCCATGCGTGAGCGTATTGCCGTGGCCGATGTGCCCGAGGCCTTCCGGGGCCCCAGCATCGGCCTGATCACCGCCGGCCTGATGTCGCTGGCCTTCATGGGCTTTTCCGGGTTGATCAAGCTATGACCGCTGTGCTGATTGCCGTGGCCGCCCTGCTTGCCCTGGCCGCTGTGTTCGGTGCGGTGCTGGGCTTTGCCTCGGAAAAATTCAAGGTCGAGGGCGACCCCATTGTCGACCAGATCGATTCCCTGTTGCCGCAGACCCAGTGTGGCCAGTGCGGGCACCCGGGCTGTCGCCCCTACGCCGAAGCCATTGCCGAAGGCGAGGAGCATAACCGCTGCCCGCCAGGCGGCCAGGATACCGTGGACGCCCTCACTGACCTGCTCGGCCGTGACGAGCTGACCCTGGATGACGAAGGCGCCGAGGATGCGGACATCCCCAAGGTGGCCTATATCCGTGAGGACGAGTGCATCGGCTGCACCAAATGCATCCAGGCCTGCCCCGTGGATGCCATCGTCGGCGCCGCCAAGCTGATGCACACGGTAATCGTGGACGAGTGCACCGGTTGCGACCTGTGCGTCGAGCCCTGCCCGGTGGACTGCATCGACATGGTGGAAGTGCAACCCACCCTGCAGACCTGGGGCTGGAACCGGCCCGCGGGTATCGGCCAGCGCCCGGACAGCCGTATTGAGGTGGTGAACCTGTGATTCGTACCCTGTTCCGTTCACGCAGCCGCAAAATCTACGACTTCCACGGCGGTATTCATCCGCCGGAAAGGAAAGATCTTTCCAATGGCACCGCCATTGCCGCCGGCCCCCTGCCGTCGCAACTGATTCTGCCCCTGAACATGCACATCGGCGCTCCGGCCAAACCGCTGGTGGAACCGGGCGAGCGGGTGCTGAAAGGCCAGATGATTGCCGAACCCAGCGGTGCAGTGAGCGCGGCCATTCATGCCCCCACCTCCGGCACCGTCAGCGCCATAGGCCCCCGCGCCATCCAGCATCCGTCCGGCATGGATGCCATCTGTATCGTCATCGACACCGACGGCAAGGATGAATGGATTGAGCGCGCCGGGGTGGCCGACTACACCGAGCTGAGCCCCGGTGAACTGGTGGACACCATCCGCCATGCAGGCATCGCCGGCATGGGCGGCGCCGGCTTCCCCACCAGCATCAAGGTGAACCTGGGGGACCACCAGCGGGTGGAAGAACTGGTAATCAATGCGGTGGAGTGCGAGCCCTACATCACCGCCGACGACCGCCTGATGCGCGAGCGGGCCGCGGAGATTATTGCCGGCATCCATATCCTCCAGTACCTGCTCAATCCGCGCCGTACCCTGATCGGCATCGAAGACAACAAGCCGGACGCCATCTCCGCCATCAAGCGGGCCTGCAAGGGCTGCGACATCGAGGTGCGGGTGGTGCCCACCAAATACCCCTCCGGTGGCGAAAAACAGCTGATCCAGCTGCTCACCGGCAAGGAAGTAAAAAGCGGCCAGCTACCGGCCCAGGTGGGCGTAGTGTGTCAGAACGTGGGCACCGCCTACGCCATCAAGCGGGCGGTGATCGACGGCGAGCCGTTGCTGTCCCGGGTGACCACCCTCACCGGCGAAGGCGTGCGCCAGCCGGGCAACTTTGAGGTCCTGCTGGGCACCCCGATACGGGACCTGTTGGTCCATGGCGGTGTGGACCCGGACAATATCGGTCGTCTGGTCATGGGCGGCCCGATGATGGGCTTCACCCTGCACAACCCGGCGGTGCCGGTGGTCAAAACCACCAACTGCATCATCGCCGCCACCCTGGAAGAGCTTCCCGAACCGCCGCCGGAACAGCCCTGCATCCGCTGCGGTTCCTGTGCCGACGTGTGCCCGGCCAACCTACTGCCCCAGCAGCTCTACTGGCATGCCAAGAACGACGATCTGGAAAAGGCCCAGCACCACAACCTGATGGACTGCATCGAGTGCGGCGCCTGTGCCTATGTGTGCCCCAGCCATATCCCGCTGGTGCAGTACTACCGTTACGCCAAGGCGGAAGTGCGACAGCAGGCAGCCGATCAGGTCAAAGCCGACAAGGCTCGCCAGCGCTTCGAAGCCCGCCAGGCCCGGATTGATGCGGAAAAGGCGGAAAAAGAAGCCCGTCGCCAGGCGCGGCTGGAAGCCAACCGCAAAAAGAAAACCGAAACGGCCAGTGCCCCTACCGTGGATACGGCAGCGCTCAAGCAGGCCTCCCTGGAAGCGTCCAAGGCCTATAAGGCCGCCGTCAAAGCGGCCAAAGCCGCCGAGGCAGACAACGCGGACAACCTGGACGCATTGAAAGCCGACGTGGATCGCCTGAAAGCCATCGCCGACAAGGCCAAGGCAGCCGTTCGTGACGCCAAGGAAGCGGGCCCCGCCGCCGCACCGGCGGAAGATATCGTCGGCAAGCTGAAAAAACAGGTCGGTGACGCCTCGTCCGCTTACAAGACCGCGGTGAAGGCCGCCAAGGATGCGGAAGCCAATGGCGACGACAACGCCGCCGAGCTACGCGCCAAAGCCGATGAGCTAAAGGCCGCCGCCGACAAACTCAAGGCGGAACTGCGTGACGCCAAGGCCAACGCCCCCGCCACCCCGGCAACTGCGCCCCAGGTCGACCCGGTGGCAGACCTGAAAAAACAGGTGGGTGACGTGTCCTCTGCCTACAAGGCGGCCGTGAAGGCGGCCAAGGAAGCGGAAGAAAACGGCGCTGACAATGCCGCCGAGTTGCGCAGCCAGGCGGACGAACTGAAAGCCAAGGCGGACCAGCTCAAGGCCGACCTGCGCGACGCCAAGGCCAATGCACCGGCCACGCCCGCCCCGGCCCCTGCCGCTGCGCCAGCCGACCCGCTGGCCGACCTGAAGAAGAAGGTGGGCGAAGTCTCGTCTGCCTACAAGGCCGCCGTCAAAGCCGCCAAAGAGGCCGACGAGAACGGGGCGGACAACGCTGCCGAGTTGTGCGCCGAAGCGGATCGCCTGAAAGCGGAGGCCGACCACTGGAAAGCCGAACTGCGCGAGGCCAAAGCGTCCGCACCGGCCCCGGCTGCCCCCAAGACACCGCCAGCCCCCACGGATACGCCCAAGGCACCGGAGACCGAGGCCCCGCAGGCGCTCACTGCGGTAGACCCGGAGGTGGCGGCCAAGCGCCAGAAGCGTCTCAAGGCCCTGAAAACCGCCTACAACATGGCCCACAAACAGTACAAGGAAGCCCATGCCGCCCTGGAGCGCGGTGAGCGAAACGGCGATATACCCGCCGAAGAACTCAATGCCATGCAGCAGAAGGTGGACAAGCTGAAAGGCAAAGCCGATGTGGCCCGCGATGCCCTGGATGCGCTGGTGGAAGAAGCCAAGGCGGATATCCGCGCTCACACCGGCAAGGATCTGAAAACCCTGAAGCTGGAAGCTGCCCGGGCAGAAAGTGCCCTGGCCGACAAACAGCGCGAGCTTGAGCAGCAGCGGGACAGCGCCTCGGAAGATACCCTGGAAGCGCTCAGTTCCGAATTACAGGCCCTGGAGGCGGAAGCCCAGATCGCCCGCAAGGCGCTCAAGCAGGCGGTGGAAGAACAAGGACTGCAAGACTGATGGCACTGATCTCTTCAACCTCGCCCCATACCACGGTGAGCAACAACACCGGCGCCTTCATGCGTCAGGTGATTTACGCCACCCTGCCCGGCCTGGCAGTGCTGACCTGGCAGTTCGGCTGGGGCACGGTCATCAATGTGCTCTGGGCCGTGGTGGTGGCGCTGGTCAGTGAGGCGCTGATCCTGAAAGCCCGCGGTCGCCCGGTGGCCTTCTACCTGAAGGATTACAGCGCCGTGCTGACCGCCGTGCTGCTGGCCCTGGCCCTGCCTCCCACCTCCCCCTGGTGGCTGACCCTGATAGGGGTGAGCTTTGCCATTATCGTCGCCAAGCAGCTCTATGGCGGCCTGGGCATGAACCCCTTCAACCCGGCCATGGTCGGCTATGTGCTGCTGCTGATTTCCTTCCCGGTGGCCATGACCCAGTGGATCGCCCCCGGCGAGGCACCCAGCCTGGTGCAAAGCTGGCAGCTGTTCACCGGGCAACTGCCGGTGGACGGCCTGAGTGGCGCCACGCCCCTGGATACTTTCCGTACTCTCCACAGCTCTGGGGCCGGCAATGAAAGCGAACTGGCCAGCCACGGCATCCTCCATGGCCAGTTTGCCGGGCTCGGCTGGGAATGGGTGAACCTGGCCTTCTTGCTGGGCGGTCTGTATCTGATCAGCCGCAAGATCATTACCTGGCATATCCCGGTGGGTTTTCTGGCCGGCCTGGCCCTGCCTGCCCTGGTGGCCTGGCTGATCGACCCGGTCCGGTTTGCCGATCCGATGTTCCAGATCCTCTCCGGCGGGGCCATGCTCGGCGCGTTCTTTATCGCCACGGACCCAGTGAGCGCCGCCACCAGCCGCAGCGGTCGGCTGATCTATGCGGCGCTGATCGGGGTGCTGATCTGGGTAATCCGCAGCTTCGGCGGTTACCCGGATGCGGTGGCATTCTCGGTGCTACTGCTTAACCTTTGCGCGCCCTTTATCGATTACTACACCCAGCCACGGACCTATGGCCACGACAAGCCAAACAGGGGCACCCAGTCATGATGCGTTATGCCATTACCAAAAACGCCGTGATCCTCAGCCTGTTTGCCATCAGCACCGCCGCGGCCCTGGCCATCACCAATGAACTGACCATCGGCAAGGTGGAGTGCAACAAGCAGGCGGCACTGATGGCCTCGCTCAATGAAGTGATGCCCCACGACCGGCATGACAACGATCTGCTGGCCGATCGCATTACCGTCAGCGACCCGCTGCTGGGCCGCAACGGCCATCATATTTACCGGGCACGCCAGGATGGCGAGCCCAACGGCGCCGTACTGGAAGCCACTGCCCCGGACGGTTACGGTGGCAACATTGCCCTGATCGTTGGCGTGGATATGCAAGGCAAGGTTCGAGGGGTGCGCGTGGTGCCCCCGCACAATGAAACACCCGGGCTGGGCGACAAGATCGAAACCAAAAAATCCGACTGGATTTATGGTTTCAATGGCCTGTCACTGGGCAATCCTGCCGATGCCGGCTGGGCGGTGAAGAAGGACGGCGGCCAGTTCGACAGCTTTACCGGCGCCACCATCACTCCCCGCGCCGTGGTGGGAGCCGTGCACCGCGCCCTGCAATATTTCGACGCCAACCAGACGGCTGTCTTTGAGGCACCTTCCGAGGCAGCC
Source organism: Alcanivorax sp. DSM 26293 (assembly GCF_900107995.1). Lineage (GTDB taxonomy): Bacteria > Pseudomonadota > Gammaproteobacteria > Pseudomonadales > Alcanivoracaceae > Alcanivorax. The sequence continues at coordinate 9,279 of NZ_FNUM01000008.1, forward strand.
CCGGCGGAGACCTGTGATGAGTGATGTGAATTACAAAAAGATCAGCATGGACGGGTTGTGGAATAACAACCCGGCCACCGTGCAGATTCTCGGCCTCTGCCCCCTGCTGGCGGTGACCGGCACCGTGGTCAACGCCCTGGGCCTGGGCCTTGCCACCCTGGTAGTGCTGATGGGCTCCAATATCTGTGTCTCGCTGATTCGTCAGTACGTGACCGATGCGGTCCGTCTGCCCGCTTTTGTAATGATCATCGCCGCCATGGTGACGGTGATCGAAATGCTGATGCAGGCCTTCACTTTCGAGCTTTACGAAATCCTCGGCATCTTCATTCCGCTGATCGTCACCAACTGCACCGTGCTGGGTCGGGCCGATGCCTTTGCCAGCAAGAACCCGGTACTGCCGGCGGCCCTGGACGGTTTCATGATGGGGCTGGGTTTTCTGGTAATTCTGCTGATCCTTGGCGGCATGCGTGAGCTGATCGGCCAGGGCACGCTGTTCACCAACATGCAGCTGCTGTTCGGCCCCATGGCCGCGGACTGGCAGCTACAGGTGGTAGAGAACTACGGCGGTTTCCTGTTCGCCATTCTGCCGCCGGGGGCGTTCGTGGGCCTGGGTCTGATCATTGCCGGCAAGAACGTGATCGACAAACGCTTGAAAGCAATCCAGAAAGCCAGAGCCAGCGACGAGCCCAAGGTCAGCCGCCGGGTACGCACCACCGGCAAAGTCAGTTAAATGCATCACTTCCCTGCCGTAGGAGCGTCGCTGGCGGCGCGATAACAGCCGTCGCGAGTTGCGAGAAGCGAGTATCGAAACGGGTTTATGGCGGCGCGAGCGTCTCTCCTACAGCACCAACCCTGCCACCAGTAAAGCCAACGCCACCAACCCGTGCGGCAGAAACACATGACGCCAGCGCAGAATGCGCAGTAGCTCCCTCATCCCACCGGCACGGCGGCTACGCTCCCAACTGGCAGCAGTCTGGAACGGGGCGATATCGTCCACTTCACCACGAAAATGCGCTTCGATTTTTTCGATACGCGCATAATGTGCAGCCTGAAATGCCTTCCAGTGCCCCTCCACCAGCCAAAACATCAAGCTACCGACCACACCCACCCAGAGCAGTGCCGAGCGATCGAAAAACGCGCCGGAACCAGCAAGCACTCCCGCCAGGGTAACGCTCCAGGCCTTGATGGTGAGCGACTTCTGGTCAAAGGAATCAATCAGCCCGGTCAGGTGGAAGTACTCGGCTTCCAATTGTTTATCCAGTTGTGACACACCATCCCCCCATGAATGGATCAAATTCTCCGATAAATTCGCGCTATTAAACGCGATTCAATCCACCCAGACAAAACGGCATAGTAGCGAACAAGGAGAAATGCCATGAACCATAAAACCGTGACTCCACGACGCCAACCAATGCCCGAGGACATTCAACGCCAACTGTACGGCCCCGAGCGAGACCAGTGGCGGGATCACCCCCACTACCTGATCAGCGACGCACGGGCCCTGCAACGTAACCACCGCAACCTGAAGCGACAGGCCAGGCAGTATCATGGCGCCCTCACCCATATGCTGGAAATAGCCGATGCTGAGAGAAAGACGGACAGCAGTCGCCAGCTATTCACGACTATTGGCCACCATGGTCGCAGCCTGCTGAAAAATCTGCACAGTCACCATGGCTTCGAGGACAGCAGTGTCTTCCCGATGCTACGCCAACATCACCCAAGACTGGCGGCAGGCTTCGACATACTGGAACAGGATCACCTTGCGCTGGATGCGTTACTGGCTGATATCGACCAACAACTTGACCACTTCCCTGCGCTGGCCAACGACCTGCAAAAACTGGAAAACGCTCATCAAAAAGCGTCAGAGCTGGAGGCGTTACTGCATCGTCATATGGACGACGAAGAAGACATTATTGTGCCTATCTATTTGTTGTAAATGCCATTATTTGCACTTTATTGAACGGAACAATTCACATTCTTTTGCACTTGTTGTGCGCCCGTTGGCGAACCTTGAATGGACACCGGGATCATACTAGTCACGATCAACAAACAAGGAGTGAGCCATGAAAAGTGCAGCAGTTGCCGCCCTCAGTATCGCCGGGGCCGTGGCCATCGCCGGTGTCGGCTACGGTGCCTACCAGACCATGACCCCGGCCACCTCAGGCTATGCGGAAGTGGTGAATGTGGACCCGATTGTGAAAACCTGGCAGGAGCCCCGTGAAGTCTGTCAGCAAGTGACCGTGCAACGGCAGAAGCCGGTCAAGGATGAACACCGGATTACCGGTAGCGTGGTCGGCGCGGTGGTCGGTGGCGTGATCGGCCACCAGTTCGGCGGCGGCAGTGGTAAAGATGCCGCCACCGCCGGTGGTGCCATTGCCGGTGGTGTGGCCGGCAACCAGATCCAGAAAGGGATGCAGGAAAAAAACACCTACACCACCACGGAACAGCGTTGTAACACCGTGATGGAAGACAAGCGTCGCACAGAAGGCTATGACGTGACCTATGTCTTCAATGATCAGGAAGACACCATTCGCATGGACAAGAAGCCCGGCGAACGCCTGCGCATTGAAGATGGGAAAGTGGTTACCCAGTAACCGGAAGCCGTTGCGAGGAGCGAGTTGCGAGGAGCGAAAGGCCAAACCGGTTAGCTCTTCGAAACTCGTTACTCGTCACTCGCTTGCCCCCTTTCTGCAATCGCGCACGCAGCTCTTGGCAAACGCCCGCATTACCCCCTAGCCCGATAGTACCGAGACAAAGGTCTGGATGATGGTCGCGTTGGCGATATCCACGATAAAGCCCCCCACCACCGGCACGATGATAAACGCCAGCGGCGACGGCCCATGATGCTGGGTCACCGCCTGGATATTGGCCACCGCCGTGGGCGTGGCTCCCATGGCAAAGCCGCAATGGCCAGCGCAGAGAACCGCCGAATCATAATTGCGTCCCATCAAGCGGAAGGTCACCAGAGTAATAAACGCCAGCGCCAGCCCTACCTGCACCAGCAGCATGGCAAGCATGGGCAGGGCCAGATCCACCAGCTGCAGTAATTGCAGACTCATCAGCGTGATCGCCAGGAAAATCCCCAGCGCGGTATTGCCTACCACATCGATGGTGGCATCGTTCACCTGCCACAGACGCCGCGCCGTATTGCCGAGAACAATGCAGACAAACAGCACCCACACGAAGGTGGGCAAGCGAAACACGGACGCAAATTCTTCCGCCGCCACGGTGCCAACCACCACCCCCACCGCCAGCAACATCATGATGCGGATCACACTGGCGGAAGAGATGGGCCGGGGCGTTTCCGCCTCGTCATGCCCGGCATCTTCCACCGCCGCTCCGTGGGCAGGGGCGGCGAGCCGGTAGCGGCGAATCAGAAACATGGCCAGTGGCCCACCCAGCAGGGCCCCGAATATCAGGCCAAAGGTAGCAGACGCTGCCGCCAGCTCACTGACGCCAGTGAGGCCGAAATCCCGCTCGAAAACGCCCGCCCAGGCCGCGCCGGTGCCGTGACCACCGGTCATGGTCACCGAGCCACCGATGAGGCCGTACCAGGCCTCCAGGCCCATGAGCTTGGCCATCATTACACCGACCAGATCCTGCAGGGCCACCAGCACGATCACCAGCACCGCAAACAGCAACATGGCCCAGCCGCCCCGTCGTAACAGGCGAAAGTCCGCCGCCAGGCCCACGGCGCCAAAGAAGAACAACATGGCGGGGGTTTTGATGCTCTCATCAAAGGTTAGGCTGATCCCGGACACCTGCATGACCGTCACAATAATGGTGGCCAGCAGGCCGCCCACCACCGGCTCGGGCATATTCAGCCGGGACAGCAACTCGACCTTGTGCACAATCCACTGACCCGCGCCCAGCACCAGCAATGCGACCATCAGGGTTTCCATGGCGGAAAACTGCATCCCTTTCTCCTTGTTCGCGGCTGGGGAGCCGCCAATTGATCCGCTATACTGCCCGCGACAACTGGAAGCTGTTATGAATCGCGAGAAACGAACTGAAATCTTTACCCGTCTGCGGGACCAGAATCCTCACCCCACCACCGAGCTGGAGTACAGCAACGATTTCGAATTGCTGGTGGCCGTGGTGCTGTCTGCCCAGGCCACGGACGTGGGGGTGAACAAGGCCACCGCCCGGTTGTATCCGGTCGCCAATACACCGGAAGCGATCTTCGCCCTGGGCGTCGACGGGCTTAAAGAGTACATCAAGACCATCGGCCTGTTTAATTCCAAGGCCGAAAACATCATTCAACTGTGTAAAATTCTCATCGAGCAGCACGACAGCCAGGTGCCCCGCACCCGCGAAGCGCTGGAAGCGCTACCCGGCGTGGGCCGCAAAACTGCCAATGTGGTACTCAATACCGCCTTCGGGCTGCCCACCATGGCGGTGGATACCCACATCTTCCGGGTGTCCAACCGCACCCGCATTGCCCCGGGCAAGAATGTGCTGGAAGTGGAAAAGCGGTTAGTGCGACTGGTGCCGGAGGAATTCCTGCGCGATGCCCACCACTGGCTGATTCTGCATGGCCGCTATGTGTGCACGGCACGCAAGCCCAAGTGCGGCGAATGCCTGATCGCCGATTTGTGCGAGTTCCCGGCAAGTCAGCGGCCTTCGTAAACGGCGATTGAGCCCCCCGCCGGCCGTTGCTACTCTGGGATTTCACGGTTCAACCGACGAAGGGACGCGATATGAAACATCCCCTCTTGCTGGCAGCGACGCTGGCCCTGTGCGCACCGGTTATGGCTGGCGACCTGAAGCCCGGCCTGTGGCAGATCAATACCACCATGGAAGGCGACAATCTGCCACCACAGATGCGCGCCCATACCCAGCAGGATTGCCTCAGTGCCGATCAGGCCGAGGACGTGGTGACCGCCCTGCGCAAGGACTGGAACGCTGAAGGCTGCGACCTGGGCCAGGTGGATCGCAGCGGAGACAGTCTGAGCTGGGATGCTTCCTGCAACCAGAATGGCATGCAGAGCACCATGAAAGGTTCAGTGACGTTGCACAGCGACACCCATTACACCAGCGTCATCGACATGACCATGCCGGGCAACCAGATGGTGTCGACAAGCGAAGGAAAATGGGCCAGCTCGGATTGCCCTGAATAAGAATTGGCGGTTCGCCTTGCCAGCAAGGCTCCAACGAAATCATCACCTAACACCTAACCGTTGGAGCTATGCTTGCATGGCGAAGGGGCTTAGTCAGATGGTGATACCGGTCATCCACCCTTCGCCATGCGAGCATAGCGCCAACAACGCAGCGAGGCGCTTCATAGCTTCCCGGCAAACACCTTCTCAAAAAACGCCAACACCCGCTGCCAGCTGTCTTCCGATGCACCTGCATCAAATTTTGAGCGCAGCGGCGGCAGTGGCCCCAGTTTCTTGAAGGTGAAAGTCTGGTGGTCATTCATGAAGGAATGGCCCACGTCTTCATAGGTCTTGATATCGTGGGGCACGCCCAGCGCCTCCATGTGTTTTGCCAGACGATCACCATGGTCACCATAGATCATGTCTGTGCGACCCCAGCCACCGACTGCCGGGCAAATGCCGGTCACATCTTTCACGTTTTTCGGGATACCGCCATAGAACGGTGCCACGACCTGTACCGGTGCCTGGCTGGCGTAGAGCACTGCAAAACGCCCGCCCATGCAGAAGCCCATGACACCCACCTGGGTCACCGCCTCCTCGCCCTGATTGAGCAACCATTCCCGGCAGGCTTCCAGCTGCTCGAAGGTCTGGCCCTTGCCGGTCTCATGGGCCTTCAGGGTTTTCACCACACACAGGGCCTTGCTGCCGGGCAGATCATAGAGGTCCGGCACCAACACCGGATAACCGTTATCCGCCAGCCGCTGGGCAATGCGCTCGATATCCTCGGTATAGCCGAAGATGTCATGGATAGCGATCACCGCCGCCTTATGGGGATTAGCGGTTTCGGGGCGCAGCCAACGGGCACGCATGGTATGGCCGCCGGGGATGGGAATGCCTACAGGTTGGTTGGACATGGGAAGACCAATGAATAGTTAATAGTGAATAATGAATAACGAAAACCAGAGGCTACTACTAGCCGGGGCAGACATCCCTGTCCATCGGGGCCACTCCACTTCGTTATTAACTATTAATTATTCATTATTAATTGCTTCTCACCCTTCCTGCATGGCCACCAACCGCGCCTCCTGCAGGGCGGCGGTGCGGTGTCGGGTGGCTTCCCGGTATTCCGGGTCGGCCAGCATGGAGGCAAAGGCCTGTTTGGAGGGGTAGCGGACCAGCAGCACGTCGTCCCACTTCTCTCCTTCCGGGGCAATCACGCCTGCCAGGGCCTTGCCCTTCCAGACCATCTCACCGCCGACACCGCGCACCTTGCCAAAGGCCACGTCGGAATATTTCTGGTAGGCCTCGCGCCCGCTGTAGTCTGCTTCGCCATCCTTGTAGCGCGCAGTGTCGTTAAAACGCAGCAGATTCAGCATGACGATGGGGGTATCGTCCGGCAGGGACGCCAGAATCTCGGGCAGGCGTTGCGGGTTGGGATCAATAACCGGTTTCTCTGACATGGTGACTCCGTGTGTTTTTTCAGTGAGGCCGAGTCTTCATTAGGGCTTCGCCTTGCCAGCAAGGTACCAACGGCAGGCTTTACCCGAAATGTCCCCGGCAAGACCAGAAGTCCAATCCCTACCCTGCCGCCATATCCGAAAAAGGGACAGGGCCAATCACGACACCCTGCACGCCAAAGCGGTCACTGTGTTGCCAGGGTAATGTGTTCCGCTGCACACAGGCTTTCCAGATCGGCCAGACTCTGCGTCGGGCAGCGCAACGTCATCGCCACCCGCTGGCTGTATTGCACGTCCAGGACCGCTGCTCCATTCTGCTCCGCCCAGTGTCGAAGACGTTGCTCCAGGGGAAAGTCCAACGCCAGCTGGCAGGTACACTGCGGAACGCTCTCCACCCGTTCTACTTCCGCCAACACCGTTTCCGCGGCAGCCGCGTAGGCACGAACCAGGCCGCCGGCGCCCAGTTTCACACCACCGAAATAACGGATCACCACCACCAGCACATCACTCATGCCCTTGTGCTGGATCACATTGAAAATGGGTTTGCCGGCGGTGCCGGAGGGTTCGCCATCGTCATTCATGGCCGCCTGGGCAGACGCCGGGCTGCCCAGCAGATAGGCGTAGCAATGGTGACTGGCATCCGGATAAAGGGCTCTGGCCTCGTCGATGATTGCCATGGCCTGTTCGCGGCTGCTCACCGGCCGAAGCCAGGTGATAAAGCGGCTTTTGTTGATCAGCAGCTCCCGGTCAACGGGACCGGCGGGAACGGGATAACCTTTGATGGCTGACTCCAGGTATCACTGACAGGAAACGGCTATGGTAAGGTAATTGCCGTTGTTATCCGAATACGTGACCCGCCATGACCGACCCCCTCCGCCGAGACAATCACAGCCTGCGCCGCCGCAAACAGCTGGCCGTTGGTGTCGCCCTGCCTGTCAGTGGCGTGATCTTCGCGCCGTTGCTGTGGGCCCTGTATCAGGATGGCAGCATTGTCTTTCTCACGCTGAGCGCCCTGCTCTGGCTTGGCGCCGGCCGGTTTATCTATCACTTGCTGGCACCGGATGAAAAAGGGCGGCCCATGGCCGCCCGCGATACGGATCAGTGATCCACGTAGAGGTAATGTTGCCAACTCATCATCCGCAACAGCATGCGGCGGATGATGGCCACATGGTGAAGATGCTCCGAATAAACCGCGGCCTGGGCGCTGACCCCCATCGGCAACGCATCCACACTGTCATTGGCTTCCAGCTCAATAATCGCCAGGGCTTCATTATCCATGCGCAGGAAGGCATCACCGCCGATCAGCTGCTGACCCGCAGACAGTTGGGCTTCGGCAATCGTTGGCAACACTTCCACCAGCTTGCCGGTGAACACCTCCCCCGGTAACGAGGTGAAGGTGACCTCCGCTTCACTGCCGGGCTGCAAGCGCAGCAGGGATTGCTGGCGGAACGCCGCCACGTAGCGCCGTTTCTCACTGTTGACGAAGTTGGCCAGCGGCTTGAGCGGCAACGGTACCGCCATCATGCCAGGCCGAACCGCCAACTGGGTGACAAACCCATCCATGGGCGCGCGAATGATGGTGTTTTCCAGATCAAAACGGGCCTCTTCCAGTTGCGCCTTGATGGCCGCCACCGCCGGGTCGTCACCATCCACGGCCCCGTTAAGCTGCGATTCTGCCTTGGCCAGTGCAGCAAGGGCGGCATCCAGGTCCGCATTGGCTGCCGTCACAAGTTCACGCTGGGTATCGACCTGCTGCTTGCTGAATGCCGACAGCGCGCCTTCGTAACGACGCAGGGTACGTACCGCCTGATCACGTTTGGCCGTCGCCTGGGCAACCTTGGCGCGCGCTTGCGCCACGGAGGCCACATTGCCTTCTGCCAGCTGACTGGTGTCGGCCAACTGGGCTTCCAGTTGGGCCACTCTTGCCTGATAGCGGGTGTCATCCAGAATCACCAGAGGATCGCCCTTCTTCACCGGGGTGTTCGGCGTCACCGGGACTTCCAGAACCCGGGCGCGCACCTCCGGCACTATCGGCGTTACCACATAGACCTGACGGACCTTGCGGGTGAATGGATGGTTGTAGTTCATGGCCAGCACCATGGCGCCGACCAGCACAACGCCACCGAGGATTGCGGTGGGGACCGACCATTTATTCAGCGGAATCTTGAAAAGTTTGAAGATAAAGACACAGATCGCGGTATAGGTGAGGAGGATGAGCATTTCCATCAGGCTTTCTCCTCCAGCTTGCGTTCAAGGCTGGCAATGCGCTCAGCCTGGGCATCCAGCTTTTCCTGCAAGGCAACCAGCAATGCCTCGTCCGCCCGCTGCTGCTCCTGTATCTGCTGAAAGCCCCAGCCCCGGTCAGGGCGATAAAGCGTGGCCCAGATCCACAGGAAAGGCCACAACACGTGCAGGGTAAACAGGCTCACCCAACCGGCCACATGAATCGCATCCTGATGGGGGTGATTGCGTTTTTTTGCTATTTCATAGGGAATATCGTGGATAACGATGATGCCGTAAAACAGCACCAGCGCCACGAATATCAGTAACCCCAGAGCCAGATAACTCAACATCCAATCCTTCCCCCATTGGTTTACGGCGAGTTCCCCCTCGCCGTTAGTTCATCTCAGTGCCAATGCACAGCACAAACCGAGATGGCTACAGATCCCGCCCGCAGCCACTGTAGAGCGTTTCGTTGTGGGTCACCTTCACCTGATACTCGAAGCTCTCGCCACTCATCGTATCCTCGCAGGGCGTTTCGATGATTTCCACTTTCAGCTGTGCGGTGTCAGTCTCGGCCAGGTAAATGGTTTCCGTGCCTTCGGTCTGGGCGCCCGGGTCGGGAGTGGTGACTTCGGTTTCACCGTAATCCCCGACAAACATCAATTTATCTTCCGGATAAATCGCCAGATGCCAGCCCGGCTCGTTTCCCACCGCCCAGAAAGTGGCCCCCGCTTCCCTGGCGCCTGCCATGCCGGTTTTTGGCGGCTCCGCAGCAACTTTCTGCAGCATGATGGTGGCATCCTCACCGCTGGCTCCTTCACCCAGCTCCACCGTGTGCCGTTCGGTGGTGGTCCATAACAATTGCCCTTCCGGGCCACGAATCTCTGCACGCAGCGCATAGGCCATGGGGTGCTCATGCACCACCGCATCTCTGGCATAGCGCAGGGTAAAAGGGACCGGGACCTGCCCCGGGTCATCGATGTGTTGTTCGGCAATCACGGTGGAGGGTGCGTCTGCCAGCGAGACATCTTCAAGCCTCACCGTGAGGGTGGCGCCTTCCGGCATGGCCATACGCTCGCGGTACATGATTTTGCCGCTGAGAACCTGCTGCTCGGTTTTTTCACTCTGTTGCGTCATGGCCGGTTGGTCGCTTTCGGATTCCGGTGTGTTCTGGTCACAGCCGGAGAGGCCCACCAGGGCAATTAGCCCGGCGCCACCAAGCAACACGGGAAGGAAGCGGAGAGTCGGTGTCAAAGATCGCATAATGATTCCTTTTGGTCGTCAGCGTGTTCAGAGTCTCTGCACGTGCGGCGGTTCCCTGCCGAGGTAACACTATTAAATCAAGCCACATAAAAAAGCAGCCTCGCGGGCTGCTTTTTTACCTTTCTTCAAGGTTTTCACCTATACGGTTACGACCAACTCCACATCAATATTGCCGCGGGTGGCATTGGAGTAAGGGCATACCTGATGGGCTTTTTCCACCAGCGTCTGTGCCTGCTCCTGATCCAGCCCGGGGAGATTCACATTCAGGGTGGCCTGAATGCCGAACCCGCCACCCAGCGGACCAATGCCCACCTGACCGGTAATGGCGGTTTCTTCCGGCAGGGACACCTTGGCCTTGCCGGCCACCAGTTTCAGGGCGCCCAGGAAACAGGCCGAGTAACCGGCGGCGAACAGTTGCTCCGGATTGGTTCCCTCGCCGCCCGGGCCGCCCAGGGCCTTGGGGGTGGTGAGTTTGACGGACAGCTGGCCGTCATCGCTGGCGGCGCGGCCATCACGACCGCCGGTGGCTGTGGCTGTGGCTTCGTACAACACTTTTTCCAGACTCATCATGCTCTCCTTTTATGTGCCTTCATGTGATTTGCTACGCCATTCAATACACACGATTTGATCGTGCACTATTTAGTGGAGCGAAAACGTGCAATTCTGCTTCCTGGCCGGGCCCCGGTAACGGCACCGGGCAACCCAACCCATTCGCTACGGAATCAATCTTCCGCGGCCAGCCGTGAACGCAGCGCATGTAACTCATCACGCAGCTGGACCAGTTCTTCCGGACGGCACTGGCTGGCGCACAATACCGCTTCGGGCACTTTCTCCGCCTGGTCGCGCAAGGCCTTGCCGGACTGGGTGAGCGTCACCTCCACATGGCGTTCGTCCGGCCGACTACGCTGGCGCAGCACCAGTCCCAAGCCTTCCAGTCGCTTGAGCAAGGGAGTGAGCGTCGCCGAATCGAGAAACAGGCGTTCGCCGATTTCCGATACGGACAGCCTGTCCTGCTCCCACAGCACCATCATCACCAGATACTGCGGATAGGTGAGTCCCAGCTCCTTCAACAGCTTGCGGTACACCTTGCTCATGGCAAGCTGCGCGGAATACAGGGCAAAACAGACCTGCAGGTCCAGCTTCAGCCAGGAGGTATTGTCAGGAGCGTCATCGTTCATGGGCCCACTTTAAATAGCGCGCTATTTAATAGCAAGCACCTTTTATTGGAGCCTTGCTCGCAAGGCGAATGGCGGGACGAAAAGCCCCGGCTTGCCGGGGCTTCAGAGTCTTCAGCGTCGCGCTATCAACCGAAGGCCGGAATCCCGGTCTGGGCACGGCCCAGAATCAGGGCATGCACATCATGGGTGCCCTCGTAGGTGTTCACCGCCTCCAGGTTCATCACATGACGGATCACATGGTATTCATCACTGATCCCGTTGCCGCCGTGCATGTCGCGGGCCTGACGGGCGATGTCGATGGCCTTGCCGCAGTTGTTGCGTTTCATCAGCGAGACCATTTCCGGCGCCCAGTGGCCGCTATCCATCAACCGGCCCAGCTGCAAAGCGCCCTGCAGGCCCAGGGTGATTTCCGTCTGCATGTCCGCCAGCTTTTTCTGGATCAGCTGGGTAGCGGCCAGGGGCCGACCGAACTGCTTGCGGTCCAGGGTGTATTGCCGGGCCGCCTGCCAGCAGAATTCCGCCGCGCCCATGGCGCCCCAGCTGATCCCGTAGCGGGCCTTGTTCAGGCAGCTGAACGGCCCTTTCAGTCCTTCCACGTCCAGGCGGTTTTCGTCCGGCACAAAACAGTCGTCCAGCATGATCTGCCCGGTGATGGAAGCGCGCAGGGAGAACTTGCCTTCTATTTTCGGTGTGGTGAAACCGTCAAAGCTGCGCTCCACCACAAAGCCGGTGATCTTGCCATCCAGGTTGGCCCACACCACCGCCACATCGGCAATGGGAGAATTGGTAATCCAAGTCTTGGCACCGTTGAGCAGGTAGCCGCCGTCCACCTTCTTGGCGCGGGTGCTCATGGAGCCCGGGTCGGAACCGTGATCCGGCTCGGTAAGCCCGAAGCAGCCCACCCACTCGCCGGTAGCCAGTTTCGGCAAGTATTTCTCGCGCACCGCTTCACTGCCAAAGGCATGAATGGGAAACATCACCAGCGACGACTGCACGCTCATGGCCGAGCGATAACCCGAATCCACCCGCTCCACTTCCCGGGCCACCAGGCCGTAGCTCACATGGTTCACCCCGGCGCCGCCATACTGCTCGGGAATGGTGGGACCGAGAAAACCGAGCTCCCCCATTTCCGTCATGATTTCCCGATGGAACACCTCGTGCCGGTTCGCTTCCAGCACCCGGGTCATCAGTTTGCTCTGACAGTAATCATGGGCCGCATCACGGATCATGCGCTCGTCTTCGGTGAGCTGGGTTTCCAGCAACAACGGATCTTTCCAGTCGAATCTCTGCATGTCTTTTCCCAAATTCTTTCGCTGTTAACTATTCACTATTAACTGTTCACTGCCTTTCAATCACCATGGCCACACCCTGACCAATGCCAATACACAGGCTGACCAGCGCATAGCGGCCTCCACTGGCCTCCAGCTGGCGCATGGCGGTGAGGGCCAGGCGCGCACCGGATGCCCCCAGTGGGTGCCCCACGGCAATGGCCCCACCGTTGGGGTTGAGGCGTTCATCATCGCCAGCTAAACCCAGCTGTTTGCAACAGCCCAGTACCTGGGTGGCGAACGCCTCGTTGATCTCGATTACATCCATCTGCGCCAGGGTGAGACCGGCCCGGGCCAGAGCCTTGCGGCAGGCCTCCACCGGGCCCAGACCCATGACCCGTGGGGCCACACCAGCCACCGCACCCGCCAGAATCCGGGCACGCGGGGCAATGCCCGCCGCGTCACCAGCAGCACGGGAACCGATAATCAGCGCCGCCGCGCCGTCATTCACGCCGGAGGCATTCCCTGCGGTGATGATGCCACCCTCAACGATAGCAGGCAGTTTTGCCAACTTTTCAGCGGTGGTGCCGGCGCGGGGATGCTCATCCTCTGTCACCGTCAGCGGCTCTTTCTTGCGGCCCTGGGGAACGGTCACCGGCAGAATCTCTTCCCGGTAGAAACCCTGTTCCCGGGCCACCTGGTAGCGTTGCTGGGAACGAGCGGCAAAAGCATCCGATGCCTCACGGCTGATGCCCAGGTCGTCGGCCACGTTCTGGGCGGTTTCCGGCATGGTGTCGGCACCGAACTGGCTGAGGATGGCCGGGTTGGGGAAGCGGGCGCCGATGGTGCTGTCGAAGATGGTCATATCGCGGCTGAAGGCTTTCTCGGCCTTGGCCATCACGAACGGCGCCCGGCTCATGGACTCGGTGCCGCCGGAGACAATCAGCTCGCCCTCGGCCACCGTCACCATGCGCGCCGCATCCAGCGTCGCCGCCAGGCCACTGCCACACAGGCGGTTAACGGTAATCCCGGCCACGGATTCCGGCAGCCCCGCCAACAGGCCGGCGTGACGCGCCACGTTGCGGGCATCTTCACCGGCCTGATTGGTATTGCCGATCACCACGTCTTCATAGCGGGACAGCTCGAACCCGTTGCGCTGTACCAGCTCACGGATCACCCCGGCCAACAGGTCATCCGGACGCACCGGCGCCAGGGCGCCACCATGGCGACCAAAAGGGGTTCGCAGACCATCGTAGATATAGGCATCCAGCATTTGCACTCTCCCGTTCAGGGAGTTGAAGAGTTTAAAGTTCAAAGTTGAAACGCGACTGAGTCAGGCGCCACCCGTTACACTCATTCCCCGCGCTGACGGGCTTGAGAGCCAGCATTGGGGCGCGGCGATACTACTATCGAATGGCAGACTCCCATCCCGCGTTTCAACTTTAAACTTTGAACTTTCAACCGCCTTTGTCCGCTATGCGGAATGTTGTTTTGAAAACTTGACGGGCAGAATAGGCCGTGACAGAGTGCGATGCAAGTGATTCGCCTCGCGGTCACGCCCCCAAAAGACCCAATGTTACCGCCGGACCCGACCATGATTCGTGATGCCGAAATCCTCAGCCAGTTGACCGATACCATTGCCCGCTTTGTCCGTGAACGACTGGTGCCTGCTGAACAGCACGTGGCTGAGACGGACACCATTCCCGATGACATTGTCGCCGACATGAAGGCCATGGGGCTATTCGGTCTGTCGATCCCCGAGCAATACGGCGGCCTGGGGTTGACCATGGAAGAGGAAGTGCTGGTGGCCTTTGAACTCGGCCGCACCTCTCCGGCTTTCCGCTCCCTGATGGGCACCAATAATGGCATCGGCGCCCAAGGCATCCTCATTGATGGTACCGAAGAACAGAAACAGAAATACGTCCCGGCGCTGGCCACGGGCGAAGTGATTGGCGCCTTCTGCCTGACCGAACCGGATGTGGGCTCTGATTCCGGTGCGGTGAAAACCCGCGCCCAGCGGGAGGGCGACCACTACATTCTCAATGGCACCAAACGCTACATCACCAATGGTCCCCATGCGGGCCTGTTTACCGTGATGGCCCGCACCGACCCAGAGATCCAGGGTGGCGGTGGCGTTACCGCCTTTATCGTGGAAGGCGATACCCCCGGCATTTCCCGCGGCAAGGCCGATGTAAAAATGGGCCAGAAAGGCGCGCACACCTGCGACATCATTTTCGACAATTGCCGGGTGCCCGCCGAGAACATCATCGGTGGCAAGGAAGGCGTGGGTTTCAAGACCGCCATGAAAGTGCTGGACCGGGGCCGCCTGCATATCTCTGCGATCTGTGTAGGGGTGGCCACGCGACTGATTGAAGACGCAGTGAATTTTGCCGCCGAGCGCAAACAGTTCGGCAAGCCCATCATCGAACACCAGTTGATTCAGGCCATGCTGGCGGATTCCCGGGCGGAAATGTTTGCCGGCCGCTCCATGGTGCTGGAAGCCGCCCGCAGCAAGGACCGGGGTGAAAAGGTCAGTCTGGATGCGTCCTGCTGCAAGCTGTTCTGCTCTGAAATGGTAGGCCGCGTGGCGGACCGTGCCGTGCAGATTCACGGCGGTGCCGGCTATATGGCGGACTATGCGGTGGAACGCTTCTACCGCGACGTGCGCCTGTTCCGGATCTACGAAGGTACCACCCAGATCCAGCAGATCGTCATTGCCCGGGAGCTGGCGCGGCAGGCAGGGAATAGTTGAAAGTTTAAAGTGGAAAGTTCAAAAGCGCGTTCCAGGCCAAAGGTAATTGATGGAATCAGTGCCCGCGGTCAAATGCTCTATTCGCTATGCAAGCATAGCTTATTTGCTGCGCTCACCCTTCGGGCCGCCCTGCGGGCGTTACTCCGCTATGCTCCGTTCCCACAAAAAGACCTATCGTTCTTTGGGGCCCTGTGGGAAACGATGCTCGCATCGCGAATAAGACCTACCGGCGCGGGTCCGGCTTTGTTCGATTGGCAGCAACAGCGATTCACGTTTCAACTTTGAACTTTCAACTCGCAACTCACCCATGTCCCTGACCCGCCTACTCCATTACACCCTCCCCCTGTGCATGCTGGGCACCCTGCTGTTTCTGGTGTTCGACCTGCAAGCCGGGGGCTGGCTGGCGCGCATCGCACTGCTGCTTTATCTACTGGTGCAATGGCCCCGCCAGACCCGGATGGCAAAGGGGATTCTGCTGGGGGTGATCGCCATGGCCGCTGTGGTTGTCTGGCGTGACGCCCAGCCCGTTCCCATTCTGTTAGGGGCGCTGGATCGGCTCTGTTTCTTTGCCACCTTTGTGTCGTCCCTGGGGCTGCTGCGAGTCTCCGCCATGCGCTCGCGGCTGGTGCGCGAGGCCGGCACTACCCTGATCCGCCAGAAACCGGCCCTGCGTTATCCCACCCTGTCACTGGGCACCGCCCTGTTCGGGGTGATCATCAATATCGGCGTGCTAAATCTGTTCGGCGCCATGGCACTGCGCAGCAATACCCTGAAAGCCGCCGGCGGCCATGAGGAGATTCAGACGGCGCGGGAGCGACGCATGATGCTGTCGATTCTGCGCGGGTTTGCCCTGGCACCACTGGTCTCGCCTCTGGGTATCACCATGGCAGTGATCCTGGCCAATATGCCGAGTCTCACCTGGGCCACACTGGCGCCGGTGGCACTGCCCACCGCCGGCCTGTTCTTCCTGCTGGGATGGTGGCTGGACTGGCAATTACGCCCCGGCCATCTGGCCAGCCGGGTACCACACACCGCGCCACCCTCCCTGAAACCACTGTGGCAATTCACCCTGCTGGCGCTGGGGATCACCCTGAGCGTTTTCGCCTTGTCGGTGACAGCGGACCTGCGTTTGCCCGTGGCCGTGCTGGTAGCCTGCCCGCTGTCAGCAATACTGTGGATGGCCCTGCAACGGCGGCGGCTGGGCGGCGGCACCGGCTTGCCCCGGGCCCTGACGTTACTGGGGAGACACTCACGGCTGATCTTTGGCGCCAATCGCGGAGAAATTGCCGTGCTGGGCGGCTCCGCCTGCCTGGGCGCCCTACTGACGCCTCTGATTGACCAACACCAGTTACACGAGCTGCTGCAAGCCACCCACCTTCAGGGCGCCGCCATGGCCGTGGCTGCCATGTTGCTGGTGGTGGCGCTGGCACAGGTAGGGCTCAACCCGATCGTTTCAGTCACCTTACTGGCATCCTTGCTGGGTGATGGGGTCGGCGCCGACCCACGCCTGCTGGCCGTAGGTCTGATGTGCGCCTGGAGCCTGTCGATGATTTCCTCGCCGTTCACTGCCTCCATGCTCGTGCTCAGCCAATTGATTGGCCGCTCGCCCTACCGGATCGCCTGGCGCTGGAACGGATTGTTCTTTGTGCTGGTGGTGCCAATGCTGGCGTTATGGATGATGCTGGTTGCGGCAATATTGTAGGTATCACCCCTTGATAAACCCGTTTCGAATTGCCACGCGTATGGCCTCAGCGGTTGTCGCCACCCCCAGGCGTTGCCGCGCCTTGCGCAAGTGATTCTCAACGGTTCGGTTGGACAAACCCAGGGTTGCCGCAATATCCGCCTGGCGCCAGCCTGCCGCTGTCCATGCCAATATCTCGCTTTCCCGGCCGGATAAAACTCTGGGTGTCTCCCGGTCCGGCATTTCGATAAGCCGGCGAGCGGCAAGAAAAGCCGAGGTAGCCATCAGCCCTGCCGATAGCCGGGCCGCCGGTGACGCATCGATTTTTTCGCCGCCCAGGCTCATCGCCCCCTCCAGTCCGAGTGGTCCGAATATCGGAACCTGCAGTCCATGGATGCCAGGCCCCTGTGGCTTGCGAACAATGCGATAATGCTCGCCTTCCTGATCCAGTGTCTTGGTCCAGAAAAATGCCTCGCCGATATCCAGAATATGTCGGGTTACCGGGCAACGCCTGACGTAGGTTTTCGCATCCACCGCTTTTCCGTCTCCGAACCAGTCCCCTTCTACCCAGTAAATGCGGTCGACCAGTTCGTCCAGTGACGCGGATGCCGAAAACAGGACGAAGCGATCGTAACCAAAGCCGCTGGCGTAGCGACGAACCGCATCCTGGATACTTGTCAGGCTCTCGCTTCTTTCCAGCAAGAGAGCCACGCGCACGGCGTCATCGGTTGGCACAGGGGTTACTCATTACCCACAGCGTCAAGCAAGGCCTTCGCTGCCAGTTTCCCCAGCGCATTGCCGGCAAGAGGGCTGTCACCGGTCAACATTTTTCGATCCTGGCAGGTCTCTCCGGAGATGTTGTCATTCACAATTTCAAATCCCATGGACGTCAATTGTTCCCCGAATTTCCAGGTCAGATGGCCCGGCATATACCCCATGTCCGGGGTCTGGGCATCCAGTGCATCCGGGAAGGCACAGATTTTATATCCGGAAAAAGAAGGCCCGCCTTTCGCCGCCAGGAAGGCCGCGGGGCCATGACACAGGGAAATGATGAATTTGTCATTTGCCAGCGCCCACTCCAGAACCGCTTTCATATCGTCGCTCTCTGGCAGGCCGATCAGGGCACCATGGCCGCCGGGAATAAACACGCCGATATAATCCGAGTCTTCGCCCAGTGCGTCTTTCACCACATCTGCCAGCTTCAGGGGCTGCTTGAACTGATCCCGGTACTTGGAGAACAAGCCTTTCACTTCTTCGTCCTCGGACGGCATGGCCCAGAACTCGAACTTGACCGGGTTGCCGGACAGGGTCGCGATGTCGAATGCAAAACCGGCTTTGTCCAGGTGATACATGGGCAGCAAGGTTTCCACCGGATGGTTACCGGTAGAGAACATGGTGCCATTGTCGGTCATCAAATAGCGCTCATCCGCACCAACGACCAGCACTTTCCAGCGACCACCGGTATAGGGGGACGGGTAGTCTGCGCCACTCAAGTCTGATTTCGGAGCAGTGAACTGGCTGAGGGAATATGAGGACGGAAAGAATGCATTGTCTTCCGCCGGGTCCGGAGTGGGACGCTTGTCATCAGATTGCGCTGTTGCCATGAAAACTCTCCATCACTGTATGGGACATTAATCGCTTCAGTGTAGAACGAGTTTCATGACAGGCAATGAGGGATTTCCCCCAATGGCCACGCCGATCTATTTCATCATGTGTCATTCGGGCCGCTTCGGTTGCCTTGCCCTTTTCGCAACGTTATTTTGACTCCGGTTCACGCAGCGCTTCTGAACACCCAGATTCCTCCACGGTTCTGCCGCTGCACCCTCCCCTGCTCCACCAGACAATTGAGGTGAGCAATGCTTTCGCCCATGGCAAACATGAGCTGTTGCACATCCAGCTCCCGACGGAACATGACCGGAAGCATGTCGTGGGCATTGTGGGGGTGCTGACGGCAGGCGGCCTGCACCTGATCCAGTTGCTGATCATGGTGGTCCACCAGTGCATTGATGCGCTGGTGCAACCCTCGAAACGGCAGACCATGGGCGGGCAACACCAGGGTGTCCCGGGGCAAGGCATCGCGTATGGCCTTGAGGCTGCCCACGAAGGCGGCCACCGGGTTCGCTTCCGGTTCCGTGGGCCGCACCATCAGATTGCTGGAAATGGTCGGCAATACCTGGTCGCCACTGATCAGCAGACGATCGCTTTCTCGGTAAAGGCACAGGTGCTCTGGGGCGTGCCCGCGACCGATATGAATCTGCCAGCGCTGGCCATTGATGGTCAGGCTGTCACCGGCGCCGACAAATTGCGGGTCCACCGGCATGGGCATCACCACGCGACGAAAGCCGTTACCCTTGCCGGCCACCTTGTCCAGGTTGTCGCCCTGCAGGCCATGGCTGCCGAGAAAATGTTTGAAGCGTTCGATGGTCTGTTCGTCGCTGGCGTCGCAGATATGGCTGGCCAGTTGCCATTCGCCCCGACTCATGATGACCGGCGCCTGGCAGTGTTGCTGCAGCCAGCCGGCCATGCCCAGATGATCCGGGTGGTAATGGGTGACGATGATGCGGGTAACCGGTTTGCCGTCCAGTTGTTCGCTGAGCAACTGTTGCCAGATTTCCCGGCTGCGGCGGACTCCCAGCCCGGTATCCACGATCACCCAGCCATGGTTATCTTCCAGCAACCAGAGATTGATATGGTCGAGGGCAAAGGGCAGCGGGAACCGCAGCCAGTAAACCCCGTCGGCCACCTTGAAACGCTTGCCTGCCGGCGGCAGATCAGTGAACGGATAGTGTAAGGACATAACGAACCTTTTCTTCACCACAGAGCCCTATCGTAGGAGCGTCTATTTTTCCGGCACGCTGTGCCGACTCATGTTTTAAAGGAGCACAACCATGCGTGCCTGGTGTATTGAGGATCAGCAACTGCAACTGGATACCCTGCCGGACCTGCAACCGGGGCCGGAGGAAATTTGCGTGCAGGTGAAAGCCATCGGCGTAAACCGGGCGGATCTGTTGCAGGTGCTGGGCCGCTACCCGGCACCGCCGGGCACCGACAGTCGCATTCCCGGGCTGGAATACGCCGGGGTGGTCAGTGCCGTGGGGGCGCGGGTGCAGCAACGGAAAGTGGGTGATGCGGTGATGGGCCTGGTGCCCGGCTGTGCCTATGCGGAGCAGGTTGTCACCCACGAACGGGAAGCGCTGACCGTTCCCGATGGCATGGACTTCGCCCGCGCCGTCACCCTGCCCGAAGCGTTTCTGACCGCTTACCGGGCTCTGTTCCTGGAAGGCGGTTTGCAGCCTGGCCAGTGGTGCCTGATTCGTCCGGCCACCGCCGGCGTCGGCCTGGCCGCCACGCAACTGGCCGCAACGCTGGGCGCCCGCTCCATCGGCAGCAGCCGGGACCTGAGCAAGCTGGACACGGCCACCGACATGGGGCTGGCGGCCCAGGTTTGCGAGGACGACACCTTGAAAGCGCAGCTGGATGCGTTGACCGAGGGTCAGGGAGTGGCGGTGATTCTGGATATGGTTGGCCCGGACTGGAATGCCCTGCTCGGCGGGCTGCGTGCCGAGGGCACCCTGGTGAATATCGGCGTCCTTGGCGGCCTGAGCACGGAGCTGAATCTGGGCGCCCTGCTGATGAAACGCCAGACGCTGAAAAGCATGACCATGCGCAGCCAGCCCCTGGAGAACCGCATCCGTATGGCGCAGCTGTTCAATGACCGTCTTGCGCCCCTGTTTGCCAGCGGTCGCCTGCTGCCCCTGCCACTGGAAACCTTCCCCTTTACCGACGCCAAAGCCGCCCACGAGCATATGGCCGGGAACGACTTCAGTGGCAAGCGAGTGATTGTGGTTGGCGACTGACATGCACAAGGCCCAGCGTGAAACAGTATTTGAAATACTATTTCACGCTTTCTGCCCGCGCCTCAATGACCAAAAACATCAGGTTGACCGAATCTCGGAACCTGCCAGAAGGGCTGGCCAGAATAACCCTTTTAGACCACGTCACCGACCAGAGCCTTGCTCCCCACGCGACGGTTTGAAGACGCAGGAGCAGATTCGACGCTTCGCCTTGCGAGCAACGCTCCAACGGTTTTGCCGGGTATCAGAACGTGAAGCCCACCCCCAGGTGGAAGGCGTACACATTCATGTCCGCCACAAATTCCGCATCACCCACTTCCGCGAATTGATACTGGGGAAGCCCCGGGGCGCGAATAAAGGTGCGCTCCACCTTGGCTTTCACTTCCTTGACGCTGATGTACTTGGCGTCCGCCGTCAGCCACCAGTGGTCGCTCAGCCGCCAATCGGCACCTATCTGCCCCACCCAGCCAAATTTATCCTGAATCTCCAGTTCCGGTTCTCCCACTTCCGTGAGAATCGGGTTGGTGACATGGCTGTCGTAGGTAAACAGATACACGGCTCCCAGACCCACATAAGGCCGGAAGTTGTGGTCCAGGCGGAATCGCTTCACCAGGGTCACCATGGGCGGCGCCACCTTGGTTTCGCCCACCTTTTCCCCAATGCAGGCACCCCGGTGGGAATACCGTTGGCCTCGGTGACCAGTGGCTCATCCGCCAACTTGCCCTTGGCCTTCAGTTCCAGAGTGGGCGGCAGGGCCGCCATGGTTTCGATGGACCAGCCACCATCCCCCCAGCGCAGCTTGTAGCCGATGATGGCAGCCGGAATGGTGAGCGGATCACTGAACGCCTCCCCTTCCTGCTCACCCGGCTCCACCGCCACTTCAGCAATCTCTGACAGGTTGCTGAGCGTGATCGATCGGGTCTTTACGTCCGGGGACATATGGATGGCTCCGAAGCGAAAGTAGAGCCGGTCTTCGCCAAAAATTTTCTGGGTGAATTTCACCCCGGGGTAATCCGGGCCGTACATGTCCTGACTGGCAACATGGGCAGAAAGAAACCCCAGCACGACAAACAGGAAAATTCGTTTTTTCGCATCCATTGTTTTTCTCATTTTCAACGCTCCCCCGCATTTTCCTGACCCGCCGTGGTGAGGCGGGCGTGGGTGGGGTTGTTAACCACACGGATACGGAAGTCGTCCTTGGCAATGCCCAACTCCAGTGAACCCACGCCCTCTTCCGGGAGAATGCCGCCGATGATCAGGTCAAGCAGGTCTCCCAGTACCGGGATCAGAGCACCAAGGTCCACTGACAGGTTCAGCGTCGCGGCAATAGCGGACGCATTGCGCGACTCCAGGGTGATCTGTCCGTTACGCAGGAATTTCACCGGCCCGGTCAGGTAGGCCGATACCGGCAGGCTTCTCACGTTGGCATCCGCCACATTGGGTATGGCTTGCCCACCGGGGATCAATGCGGAGAGCAGGCGCAGGTCCGGCGCATCCAGCCAGGCATCCAGGCGGGTGATAAAAATCGGATCGTCGATTTCTTCCCCGGTATCCGGATCAATCTGGTTCACCACGAAGCCGCGCAGGGGCTGAGGAGGCTTGTCGTCATAGGGGCGGAAGCGGAGCACCAATGCGCCGGTTTCCAGGGGCAAGGGAATCAGATCGCCCAGAATCGGAATGGCCAGCGTCGCGTTGGCAGTCAGAGATGTGCCCATCACATGCTGGGCATTGATCTCCACCGGAATCGCCGACTCTCCTACGGTCTGGATACAGAAGATTTCGCCATCGGCATCTTCCTGGGTGGCGCACCAGCGGCCATTGCCTTCATCGACCAGACCGATATAACTCAGGTCCAGCGGTTGCTTTGGCAGAAACGCCATGGGCAACGCCGCATGGGTAAAGATCTGGTCACCTTGATCCAGGTTGGCGCCGCCAATCAGCCCACCGGTGCTTTTCACATGACCGCGGGCATGGTTGTTGACCGCTTCCACTTCATCGTTGTCCCAGTTGCCATTGCCATTGACGTCGGTGTACTCCCGGGTCAGAACAGTGGCATAGGCAGCCCCTTCATCCGGGGTGGCGGTGAAATCGAGCAGAATCGGCGGCCCCCCTACACAGGGCTGATTGGAAAGCGGGCCACAGGTGCCCATGCCGTTGAGTGGGTCCGTGTTGATGCCCAGGTTGCCGAAGCGATCATGACTGCGGAACACCGCTTCGCCACTGTCGCCGCCATTGATCACCAGACGATAGGCATTGCCGGGCATAATGGTATCCGGTGCCGGCTGAGCCCGCAGACGCAGACTGTTGCGTCGTGCTGACATGGGGATGTTCTGCCACTGGCCATTCACCTGCTCACC
Organism: Alcanivorax sp. DSM 26293; assembly: GCF_900107995.1. Lineage (GTDB taxonomy): Bacteria > Pseudomonadota > Gammaproteobacteria > Pseudomonadales > Alcanivoracaceae > Alcanivorax. The sequence continues at coordinate 32,411 of NZ_FNUM01000008.1, forward strand.
CAGACACATGGCCCCGCCTTCACAGGATTGGCCATCGGCGGCAATGGTGCCGAACGTCATGGAGGCCATTTCCATGGGCATATTGAAACTGATCTCGATGGGGCGACTGACGTCATAGAAGAAGGGGTAGTAAAGCGAATCCGACGCCAGACCGCCCACACACCGGCCAGCCATTTGCACCGTGTTGCCATCTGCATCCTGGCGTTCGACACCACGGTCTTCCAACGCACACCCGATGCCCGGGTAGGCCCCCAACACCACCGGCGGCAATACCGGCGCACCATTGTCCGCCGCGTAGCTGGCCGTATCGAAAACAATCTGACCCGTGCCATCGGTGGCATCCCCGGGCACAAACTGCAGATGCGAAGGATCAAACAGGTCCTGATCTTTCAAGCCATCGCCAAGATCCAGGTAATAACGCTGCCCGGCCGCCAACGCATTGAGCGGCGTAATCACCAGGTTGGAGCCACTGCTACGGACCTGCACCGGCACCGGTTCGCTGCTGTCCTGACGGAACAGTTTCACCTGCTCCATTCCTTCGTCATGCACTGGCTCGTTGAACACCACAACGATGTTGTTGCTCGGCTCCACCTGGGTCTGATTATGCTCCGGGAACGACCCGGTTGCCTGAAGCGGATCGCGGTTGAACTGATCGAACTCGAAGTCCACGTCTGCACGGACGCCAAGTGCAAAGTCCGCGCTGACTTTGGCAGCTCCGCTGAGAATATCCAGTTCCAGGGTTCGGAATACCTCGAAGGTCAGCGCGCCATCCTTCACATCCACCACGCCAACCGCCTGGATGTGCATCAGGTTCTGGTTCACTGAAGCATTGCCCCGTGGTTCGACTGCATGCATGGCCAGATCAAAATTCATGTACACAAACATCGGCGCATAATCATCATCGGGCTGGAACCCCTTGGGGCGATAGGGGTTGGTCACCAGATAACCGGTCACGTCGGTCACAAAAGTGCCGATGATGTCGCCGGTAAACATGGGAGTGCGCACCTCGCCACCCAGCTTGATCGGATCAATACCGGTAATGCGCAGCTGCTGGCCGGCTCGGGCGACCACGGGCACCGCATCCACATGCACGTCCGGACGGCCCATCCAGCCCTCCAGTACCAGCGGCATGGCATTCACCTGGGTCACACCCAGTGCCTCGGTAACCAGGTTGAACTGATTAAGCGGCAACCCGTGCAGCCGTGAGGCTTGCGGGTAGCCCGGGTCCCCCAGGGCCGGCTGGGCTTTCATCAGCTGCTTGATGGGCGGGTTGAGATCGACCACGTCATCCTTGGACAGGGTGGGCGTCAGCTCATAGGTCACTGTCTCCAGAACGTCTTCATCAAAATCTTCCAGACCCTGCAGGGTGAGTGTGTAGGTGTCGCCGCCGATCAGGTCCTCTTTGGGGTCCAGGGTGATGTAGTGGCGCTCATTGAGAATCCTCACATCCACCAGTTCCCCGGACTGCTGATGCTCCAGCTTGACCGTGTCACCGTAACGGACGGTGGTCTCCACCAGCGGCTCGGTGAAGGTGATGCGCACCGGCGAGAAATCCATGAACGGGAAGCGCTCTTCTGCAACAGGCTCCGGCAGATAGGCCCCGGGATTTTCCTGGTTGATGGCCAGCACCTCGGGAACCTGATCAGGCAGCGGGTGGTACTGGCGGGTGCGAAACGTAATCAGCGGGCCGTCCTGATCATCCAGGTTGACGATGCCGGAGGCGATCTGCGGCGACACCCACAACCGGTACTCTTCACCAGGGCGCAGACCCGACATGGAAAAGGTAAAAGTATGGTTGCGGTTGGAGACCTGGGCGCTGGACAGATCCACCAGGTTCCCTTCACTGTCGGCCAGACACAGGGCGCCGGCAAAATTTTCACCGTCAGGCTGACATTCTGCCTTGGCGGCAGCCTCATCAATGGCACTGGAAAAAGTCAGCAGCAACTTGCTGCCGAGAGGCAGATCCACCATGCCGTCAGACGGATATGCGTAGATCAGCGCCTCACCCGGCTCCGGAGGGATAAACACATCCGGGTCGTCTTCACAGGCATTGAGCAGGGGATAAAGCAGACATAAAACAGCCAGACGCTGTATCGATATTGTGCGCATCCTTTCACCCGTTTCTTGTTTTTGGAGGCAGATTTTTCTATTGATTCCGGGGACAGGATTCAGTGGCGCGGGGACGGGGACAAGTTATCGTTTGTAAGCAAAAATCCACATAATGGTGCGTTTTATCTACCTGATAAATAGACACTTTCTGCATTCACGTATACTTCACGAAGCAAATTCCCAAGTAATTCAATGGCTTTTGAAAAGGGGATTTTTGCTCAGGGATTCCGCACTAAAACTTTGTTCGTAATCCCTGGTTGACAAGAAAAACCGCAACATGACGTTTTGTATCATGCTGCGAACAGAACGCCGCCTTATTGGTAACGAATACGCAGTGCGGTCAGCACCGTTTTCAAGTGAGGGGCAGCCACTCCATGGCGTTCGGCAATCGCCACCACATTACCCAGGATGGCATCCAGTTCGATGGGCCGGTCGTTCAGGTAGTCCAGTGCCATGGAATTTTTGTAGGCGCCCATCTTGCGGGTACCGGCCAGATTTTTTTCCACCAGATCGTCCGGGAGCGGATAGCCATCGGCAGCGGCGACGGCTATCACCTCTTTCATCATGGTACGGACCAGGTCTTCGCCACCGGGGGCATCAAGAATCGATAACGTATCGGCCCCATTGCTCAGCACGCTGAGAGGATTGAACGGCGCATTCCAGACACACTTGCGCCAGCGCTCCCCCACAACCGCTTCGCTATCGTTAACCTCAATACCCCCTTCCCTGAACAGGCCGCTCAAGCGGCGACAGTGCTCATCAAACCCCGCGGGAAAATTGCCCATTACCAGTTGGCCGTAGGCCTGATGATGAACCTCGCCGGGGCCCGTGCGGCTGACAGCGATAAATGCCAGGCAGCTCACCAGAGGATGCTGCGGATAGGCATCGGCCAGCTCCCGTTCGATATCCAGGCCATTTTCAATCAGCACCAGGCCGGTGTGGTCGCCCATCCAGGGACGCACCAGCGCGGCACGATCCACGCCGGGCAACACCTTGACGCAGAGCAGAAGATAATCGGGAAACGCGTCCGGGGTGTCATCCGGGCGATACACCCGCTCCGGCAGCCAGGACAGCTCCCCCAGTGGGCTGGTAAAACGAAAGCCGCCCTCCTTAACCGCGTCATAATCCGAGCGCAGCACCACACTCACCTCACAGCCAGCCCGTTTAAGAATGGCCCCATAAAAGCTGCCGATGGCACCGGCACCGACGATCAGAATGCGAGGTTTATCCGTCATAACAGTGTCTCTTTATCAAGCCCTGCCGCATGGCATGCAAGGGCCACAACGACAGCAGGAAAACGATTAACAACAACCAGAAAGCCCGATCAAAACCAAATTCAAAGGCCTCTGCCAGCGACAACGCAGGATCAGTCTGCCCATAGCGATCACTGAAAAATTGTATGCAAAGGGCGCACAGATTCACGCCCAGAGCACCGCCGATCTGCCGGGCGAAATTGAAAATGCCCGAGCCCTGTGGAATCAATGCCGGTGGCAGCAAGCCCAGTGCCCCGGTGGACGATGGCGGCATCATCAACCCCAGCCCCACCCTGCCCAGCAGGGTCCACCACACCAGCCATACCGCCGATGTCGCCAAGGTGGCACCCGCCATCAGCGCCATGTTGAGGACAAACAACAGCAGACCGATGATCATGATGCGGGTCTCGGAAAATCGGTCGGTCAGGTGTCCGGCCACCGGAAAGGTGAACGCCATGGCCAGTCCCGCCGGCATCAACATCAGGCCGGCACTGGCGGCGCTTTCGCCCAGTACCTGCTGAAAATACAGCGGCGTCACATAGGTGGAGGCGAACACCCCGGCACCAATCACCATGGACATGAGAAAGCTGCCCGTGAAGCCCGGATACGCAAAGACCCTCAGATCCATGAGAGGGTGGGCATGGCGCCGCTGCCACACCACAAACCATGCCAACGAGACAGTGCCAACAAGCAACGTGGTCAGCAACCAGGGGTCGCTCCAACCACGGCGATGGCCATTGGCCAGACCCCACAGCACTGCCGTGATACCCAGGGCCAGCAACAGCACGCCAGCACGGTCGAGGCGAACCGGTGCCAGCTGGCGATCCTTGCCGGGCAGGTACCGCCAGGCCATCACCATGCCCACCACACAGGCCGGCAGCACCACCAGGAACACCGCCCGCCAGGACAGGGTATCCACCAGCACCCCTCCGATGGCAGGGGCAATCGCCGGCCCCAACACCACGCCAAGCCCATAGATTCCCATGGCCTGGCCGCGCCGGTTAAGCGGGAAGACCTGAAAGATGGTAATCATGGCCAACGGTTGTACCAGCCCGGCCAACAGACCTTGTCCGATACGGGCCGCCACCAGCAGAGGAAACTGCTCACTGACAGCACCGATAATGGACACGACGATAAACAGCCCCATGGCCAGCAGATAGGCACCACGGGCACCGAATCGCTGGGCACACCAGGCATTGAGCAGCATGCCCACGGTCATGGCAGCAAGAAAGCCGGTGGCCAGCCAGTGCACCTGATCCTGGGCCAGCCGAAACTCCACCATGATGGTGGGAATGGCCACATTGATAATGGTGGACGCCAGCACCACGGACATGGTGCCGAGCATCACGGTTATGGTGGCCAGCCAGCGGTAGCGTGGCCCATAACGGTCGAACAACCGTTCGACCTGGGCCTCTACCGACGCCATTACCGGGTGGGGTCCTCGCTGACCTGCACCAGCAGCTTGCCGCGATTACGTCCGGTCAACAGGCCCTGGAAGGCATCCACGGTGTTTTCCAGACCCTGGACGATATCTTCCTGGTACTGAATTTTTCCAGCCTGCATCCAGGTACTCATGTCACTGACAAAGTCCTTCATCAGGTGGGCGTAATCGAACTGGATAAAGCCTTTGATCAGGATCCGCTTGACCAACAGCTTGGTCAGGAACGCCGGCAACTGATCCGGTCCCTGAGGCGCTTCGGTATCGTTGTAGTGGGCGATGCGACCACACAGGGGAATCCGGGCGAAATCGTTGACCTGCTTCATCACCGCATCGAACACCTTGCCGCCCACGTTTTCGAAATAGATATCGATGCCGTCCGGGCAGGCTGCCTTGAGCTGCGCGTCAAAATCCTCGTCCTTGTAGTTGACGCAGGCATCGAAGCCATAAGCCTCAACCACATGCTCGCACTTGTCCGGCGCCCCGGCCACGCCCACCACACGGCAGCCTTTCAGCTTGGCGATCTGACCGACCACCTGCCCCACGGCCCCGCTGGCGGCGGACACGACCACGGTTTCGCCTTCTTTCGGCTGACCGATTTCCAGCAGCCCGGCATAGGCGGTAAAGCCCGGCATGCCCAGCACACCCACGGCGGTGCTGATGGGCGCCTGCTTCGGATCCAGCTTGCGCAGCATGGCCTTGCCCTGCACGGAGTATTCCTGCCAGCCCCCGAAGCCGAGCACGTAATCACCGGCTTCATAGCCTTCCAGCCGCGACTCCACCACCTGCCCCACGGTGGCCCCCTGCATCACATCACCCAGCTCCACACTGGCGGCATAGGACTTGGCCGGGCTCATGCGACCGCGCATGTAGGGGTCCAGGGACAGGTAGATCGTCTTGATCAGAACCTGCCCGTCTTTCGGCGACGGCATCTCACCTTCGCGCAGGGGCAAATGCTCAGCCTGCGGCATGCCTTTGGGATACTCGGACAGAATAATCTGGCGGTTGATCGTCATGGTGCTCTCCCGGATTTCAAACCTACCTGTAGGAGCGCCACTTGCGGCGCGATCACCCAAAACCTGAAAAGCGGTATTTACCACAGAGGACACAGAGATCACTGAGGAAAAAACGGGTTCTTCTCTGTATACTCTGTGCCCTCTGTGGTGAGAGTGCTTTTGATCCTGGTCTTTTATCGCGCCGCAATCGACGCTCCTACGGCTAGGAAATATTTTTTATCATCAAAAAAGGCGGCCGAAGCCGCCTTGGTGTGTTGCGTTACGCGGCGTCTTCGTCCACATCCAGCAGGTTTTCCAGCTGCTGCATGTGATAGCCCAGATCACCAAGCTGGTGGTCAATCATCACGATACGCTTGGCGTAATGAGACACGGCGGTTTCTTCCATCATGCCCATGCCGCCATGGAGCTGGATGGCTTCTTCCGCCACCTTGCGCCCGGACTTGCCGATGATCGCCTTGGCCGCCGCCAGGCGCTTGGCACACACCGGTGCCGACAACTCCAGGGAGCAGGCTGCCAGAATGGTCATGGAACGGGCTTTTTCCAGCTCCATGCGCATTTCCACCATGCGGTGCTGCAAGGCCTGGAACTTGCCGATGGGCACGCCGAACTGCTGACGTTCCTTGATGTAGTTCAAGGTGTGGTCACAGGCCACTTCCATGGCGCCGGTGGCTTCCGCACAAAGGGCAACGATACCCAGCGCCAGGGATTTCTCCAGGGCGTCAATGGCATTGCCTTCTTCACCCAGCAGCTCCGCCGGCGCCTTGTTGAGACTAATTTCCGCCGCATGCAGACCATCAATGGTTTCATAACCGCGACGGCTGACGCCCTCGGCGGCAGCATCCACCACAAAGGCGGACAGGCCATTGCGGTCATTGGCATTACCAGCGGTACGGGCAATCACGACCAGCTTGTCGGCGCTATCCCCGTGCAGGACCACCGCCTTGCTACCGCTGATCACATAGCCATCGCCGCTCTTTTCCGCCGTTGTCGCCACATGGGTATGGTCATAACGACCTTCCGGTTCATAGGCGGCCAGGGCCAGACGCAATTCACCACCAACGATGGCGCTGATCAATGCCTCTTTCTGGCTGTCGCTACCCAGGGCATTGATCAGGGTGCCACTGAGCACCACGGTGGCAAGATAGGGTTCCAGCACCAGGCCGCGACCAAAACCCTCCGCCACCACCATCAGTTCCGGACCGCCACCATTGAAGCCGCCGAAGTCTTCGGAAAACGGTACGCCCAGCAGGCCCAGTTCGGCGAACTGCTGCCACATTTCTTTGGAGAAGCCCAGCTCGCTGGTGCGGGCTTTTTCGCGTACGTCGAAGGGGTAACCATCGCGAACCAGACGGCCCACGGTTTCCTCGAGCATGCGTTGTTCGTCGCTCAGTTTGAAGTCCATGGTCGTCTCCTTACAGTCCCAGAATCATCTTGGCGATGATGTTCTTCTGAATTTCATTGGAGCCGCCGAAGATCGACAGCTTGCGCATGTTGAAGTACTTGGTGGAAACACTGTTGGCAAAGTCGGGGCCCACCATTTCACCGTCGTAATCTGCGTCAAAGGTTTCCGGCAGGAACGGCTGGGCGTAGGGACCCGCCGCACGACGGAACAGGTCGGTAATTTCCTGACGCAGTTCGGTGCCCATGATTTTCAGGAAAGAACTTTCCGCCCCGGGGACACCGCCCGCCTGGGCTGCGGCCACGGTACGCAGGTTGGTCATTTCCAGTGCCATCAGCTCCATTTCCACATCCGCCAGACGGTTGCGGAACAGCGGGTCTTCAATCAACGGTTTTCCGTTCTGCTGGACCTTGCGAGCCACCTCTTTCAAGTGCTTGAGCGCCGCCTTGGACTGGCCTACACCGGCAATACCGGTACGCTCGAAAGTCAGCAAGTACTTGGCGCAGGTCCAACCCTTGTTCTCTTCACCGACCAGGTTTTCCACCGGCACTTTTACGTCGTCGAAGAACACTTCGTTCACTTCGTGCTCGCCGTCCAGGGTAATCAGCGGACGCACGGTGATGCCCGGGGTTTCCATGTCGATCAACAGGAAGGAAATCCCTTCCTGTTTCTTGGCGTTGGGATCGGTGCGTACCAGACAGAAGATCCAGTCTGCATGCTGCCCCAGGGTAGTCCAGGTTTTCTGGCCATTGACCACATAGTGGTCGCCTTCGCGAACCGCCTTGGTTTTCAGGCCGGCCAGATCAGAGCCGGCACCCGGCTCCGAGTAGCCCTGACACCACCACACATCACTGTTGAGGATGGGCGGCAGGTATTTCTGTTTCTGCTCGTCGGTGCCGAACTTGATGAGCACCGGCGCCACCATGTTCACGCCGAAAGGCAGCACGGTAGGAGCGCCATACTCGGCGCACTCTTCCTCGAAGATGTGCTTCTGGATGGGAGACCAGCCAGTACCGCCGTGCTCTGTGGGCCAATGCATGGCCATCCAGCCCTTTTCGTTAAGGATTTTCTGCCAGCGGATGGTGTCTTCCTTGCCCAGGTGCTGGCTGTTCTTGACCTTGCTGGCGATGTCCTTGGGCAGCTTTTCATCCAGAAAGGCGCGCACTTCATCGCGAAACGCCAGTTCTTCCGGGGTGTAGTTGATATCCATCTTTGAACCTCTTGAAAGGTTGTTCTTTGCTTCGCAACCACTGTTGGAGCCTTGCAAGCAAGGCTCAAACGACGGGTTACAACATTCGTTTCTCAGCGGTAAAAGCCTTTGCCCTGCTCTGCCAGGTCGCTGAGCAGTTTGGCCGGCTTCCAGGCATCCGAGCCGGTTTGCTGATAGATCTCGTTGATCTTGTCGTGGATGGTTTTCACACCCACCTGGTCCGCCCAGAACAGCACACCGCCGCGGTACACCGGGAAGCCGTAGCCGTAGATCCAGATCACATCCACATCCAGCGGGCGAGCGGCGATGCCCTCTTCCAGGATCTTCGCCCCCTCATTGACCATCACGTACATGCAGCGCTCCAGGATTTCCTGGTCGCTGATTTCACGGGGGTTAATCCCGTTATCACTACGATATGTAGCAATAATGCTCTCAACAGCCGGTGAAGGAACAGGGGTGCGGTCGCCGCCTTTATAGTCAAAAACGCCAGCCTGGGTTTTCTGACCGAGACGACCGGCTTCCACCAGTTCGTCAGTCCAGTTGCGCGGCGGTGCGTTATCCGGGTCTTCCTTGCGCAGTTCCTCGCGGATGCGATAGCCCACATCCATACCGGCCAGATCAGACATGGCAAACGGCCCCATGGGGAAGCCCAGATCGAACAGTACCTTGTCCACCTGCTCCGGGCTGGCCCCTTCGTTGACCAGCTCGATGGCTTCCGCCTGGCGCTTGTGCAGCATGCGGTTGCCGACGAAACCATGGCACACGCCCACCAGTACACCGACCTTGCCGATGCGACGGCTCAGGTCCATGACAGTGGCAATGACTTCATCGGATGTCTTATCACCACGCACGTTTTCCAGCAGCTTCATCACGTTGGCGGGGCTGAAGAAGTGCATGCCCATCACGTCTTCGGGACGGCGGGTGAAGCTGGCAATGCGATTCACGTCCAGGGTGGAGGTGTTGGTGGCGAGAATGGCGCCGGGTTTGCAGACCCGATCCAGCTCACTGAACACGGCCTTTTTTACGTCCATGTTCTCGAACACCGCTTCGATCACCAGGTCCACATCGCTCAGGTCGTCGTAGCTGAGGGTGGGCTGAATCAGCGCCATGCGCTGCTCCACCTGCTGTTGGGTAATGCGGCCTTTCTTCGCGGTGTTTTCGTAGTTCTTGCGGATGATGGCGATGCCCTTTTCCAGGGCCTCTTCTTTCACCTCGAGAATCTTCACCGGAATACCCGCATTGGCGAAGTTCATGGCGATACCGCCACCCATGGTGCCGGCGCCGATCACCGCCGCCTGCTTGATGTCACGCTTGGGGGTGTCCTTGTCGAGCCCTGGCACCTTGGCCACTTCCCGTTCGGCAAAGAACACATGACGCTGGGCCGCGGATTCGCTGGAAACCAGCAGCTTGAAGAACAGCTCCCGTTCCCGTTCCACGCCCTTGTCGTAGGGCAGCTCCACCGCCACCTTGACCGCCTTGATACAGGAAAACGGCGCCTTGAAGCCGCGCTGCTTTTTTGCAATGGATTGCTCGAAGTGGTCGAACAGCTCGGCACTGGTATCCCCGGGCACGTCCAGTTCGGAGATCTTGCGCAGCGGCGCGCCATCAGCAACCAGCTTGCGGGCAAAGGCCAATGCCCCTTCCAGCAGATCGCCGCTGACCACCTCGTCCACCAGACCCAGTTCCCGGGCCTCGGCTGCCTTGATCGGGTTGCCTCCCACGATCATTTCCAGGGCTTTCTGCGCCCCCACCAGACGCGGCAGGCGCTGGGTGCCGCCAGCCCCGGGCAGCAGGCCCAGCTTCACTTCCGGCAGGCCCAGGCGGGCGCTGTCCAGAGCCACGCGATAATCGCAGCCCAGCGCCACTTCCAGCCCGCCACCCAGGGCGGTGCCATGGATGGCAGCGATCACCGGCTTGTCGCTGGCTTCGTATTCATCAATCACCGCGGGCAGTACCGGCTGCTGGGGTGGCTTGCCGAATTCACGGATATCGGCGCCGGCCGGGAAGGTCTTGCCCTCGCCGATCACCACCACCGCCTTGATGCCATCGTCCGCCAGGGCCTCGCGCAGACAGTTCTGCAGTCCTTCCCGGACCCCATGGCCCAGCGCATTGACGGGGGGATAGTTGATTCGGATTACGCCAATATCGCTATCGCGACTGAGGCTGACCGGATGACTCATAGTACTCTCCTCATTGAACTGCCATGCTCCGGTGAAGCCAGGCAGTACCTGCCCGGTCTGAGGCCGGGTCAGGAAGATGAAATCTCGACGTGCTATCAACCTTGCAGGTTGCAGGAGCCTCGCTGGCGGCGCGAAAACCGTTGCGAGTTGCGAGAAACGAGTTTCGAAAGGCAAAACCTCAAAGCGCGGAGGTTTCCGGTTTTCGCGACTCGAAACTCGTGCCTCGAAACTGTTATCGCGCCGCCAGCGACGTTATTCGCTCCGCTCACCCTTCGGGCCGACCCGCGGTCGTTGCTCCACTGCGCTACGCTCCTGCGGCAGAGGGCCACTGCTATTGCACAGCTATTTCATTGCCGCTTGATAACACTGATCTGCGATGCCTAATGGCGACGCACATAACTGTTAACTGCCCCCAGTATAAGCAAAGGCGGACCGCTTTCAATTATTTTGGAATAATATTTCATTATCTGAAGAAGACGAAAAAACAGGGCGCCAGGCGCCCTGCTTCCCCTCCTCGCCAGGTTACTCGCCCAGCACCTCGGAAATACGCTGCAGCTCAACGGTGCCACCTTTCTTGACGGTAGCGATGTTGGGATCGGCCATCATGCCACCCTTGGCATCGATTTCGGTCACGCCGTAGGGGTTATGCTCCTCCGCCAGGTTTTTCAGCGCATCGCCCATGGCCGCCCGGATTACCTTGGCGTCCTCCACGGTACCGGCTTCCTTCATGGCCTGAACCACGGTATGCATGGCGAAATAGTTGTAGGCCACTTCGGTGGTGGGATCCTTGCCGTCATTCTGCGTGTGGTACTTGGCAACAAAATCCTTGGCGCCCTGCTCCTCGTACATGGTCAGCGGGACCACACCCACGGAGCCTTCCAGCATCTTGTAGCCGCCAATGATCTTGGACATTTCGCCCATCTTGGCCTGGTCCATGATCACGAAGCCGCCTTTGAAGCCCAGCTGGCGGGCCTGCTTGGCCACCAGCGCTGTGGGTTCGGACGCCCCGCCAATGAACAGCACATCCGGCTTCTCTGCCAGCACCTTGCTGACGCCGGTATAGAAGTCCGCCGACTTGTTGTAGTCCATGGGGTTATCCGCCACCACGGTGCCGCCCATGGCTTCCCAGGTGGGCACGAATGCCTTGGTCCAGTACTTGGCGTAGTCATGGGTGGCATTGGCGATGGCCACTTTCTTGCCATTCTGTTCCATGGCGATCTTGGTGAACGGCTTCATGTAGCCGGTAAAGGTGGGCGGGATACGCACGGTCAGTTCATTGCCCTTCTCGGTCACAGTGGGCACCGAGGTATAGGACATCACCAGGAAATCATCCCGCTCATTAAACGCTTGCAGGGCAAAGGTGCCACCAGAGTGCGGCGTAAAGATCACCGGTGCATTGTACTGCTGCACCAGGCGCTTGCCGTTCACCGCCGCCTGACTGGGGGCGTACTTGTCATCCAGGGATACCAGGTTGATCTCGTAGGTGTCATCACCCACCTTGAAACCACCCTTGTCGTTGATTTCCCGGGCAGCCATTTGCAGGCCTTCCAGGGTGTTCTGCCCGTACAAGGCGGCACCGCCACTCAGCGGCCCGGTGAAACCGATGGTCACGGTTTCGGCCGCCTGTGCGCCGCTGGCAGCCAGTGCGATGGCACTGGCGCAGGCCAGGCGGCAGAAACGCTTAACCAGTGTATTTTTTCCGTTGCTCATGAAACTCTCCCGTTATTATTTCAATCTTGTTGTGTAGCGCACACGTTGCGGGTGATCGCCTCAGGCCCCGATGTAGGCCTTGCGAATTTCTTCATTACCCAGCATCGCGTCCTTATCACCCTCCATCACCAGGCGACCGTTTTCGATCACGTAGGCGCGGTGAGCAATTTTCAGTGCGGCGAAGGCATTCTGCTCCGCCAGCAACACCGTGGTGCCCTGTTCGTTGATGCCCTTGATGGTTTCAAACATCTGCTTCACCACCAACGGGGCCAGGCCCAGGGACGGCTCGTCCAGCAGCAGTAGTTTTGGTCGCCCCATCATGGCGCGACCAATGGCCACCATCTGTTGCTGGCCGCCACTGAGGGATCCGGCGGGATGATCCTTCTTCTCATCCAGGATCGGGAACAACGCCAGCACCTGGTCCAGCGTCTTCTTCATGGCGACCTTGTCCCGGCGATGCACATAGGCACCCAGCATCAGGTTTTTCAGCACCGACATTTCCGGGAACAGCTTGCGTCCCTCCGGACACTGCACCACGCCACTCTGTACCAGGCCAGAGGGCTTCAGGCCGGTGACATCCTTGCCATTCAGGGAGATCCTGCCGGCAGTAGGTTTGAGCAAGCCGCTGATGGTATTGAACAGGGTGCTCTTGCCGGCGCCATTGGCGCCCAGCAATACCACCAGTTCACCCTCGCCCACCGTCATGGAGACTTTTTCCAGGGCCTTGAAGCTGCCGTAGCGGGCTTCCACATCGTTAAGCTGCAGCATCGTCATCACTCCCCAGATAGGCTTCGATTACCACCGGATTGTTGCGGATCTGTTCCGGGGTGCCTTCGGCAATTTTTTCACCGTGGTCCAGCACCATGATCTTGTCCGCCAGGCTCATGATCATGTCCATCTTGTGCTCAATCAGGCAGACGGTGACGCCGTGCTCCACCATCTTGCGGATCAGTGCTGCCAGGTTCTCGGTCTCCTCCGGGTTGATGCCACCGGCGGGTTCATCCAGCAGCACCAGCTCCGGATCGGTAGCCAGGGCCAGCGCAAAGGCCACGCGCTTTTTTTCTTCCTGGCTGATGTCCGCAGTAATGCGGTGACCGATATGGGACAGGCCGACGAAATCCAGCACTTCCTGGGCCCGGGAACGACATTTTTTCTCTTCATCACGCAGACGCTTGGAGTTGATGATCACGTCCCACAGGCGCGACTGGGTGCGCAGGCGATGACCCACGATCAGGTTGTCCAGCACCGTGGACTCATCGAACAGCGAAGTGGTCTGGAAGGTCCGCGCGATACCCAGGCGGGCAATGCGATCACAGGCCATACCGGTGATATCCATACCCTGGTATTCGATGGAGCCTTCCGTGGGCGCCATGGCCCCGGCCACCAGATTGAAGAAAGTGCTTTTACCCGCACCGTTGGGTCCGATGATGGCGTTGATCTTGTTGGCGTCGAATTCGATGCTGACGTTGTTCACCGCCGCTAGACCCCCGAACCGTTTGGTCAGGTTATTGATCTTAAGCATGGTTACCGGCCTCCTGATTGCGAGGTGTTACCGCCTTTTTCGTCTGCGACTTTTTTTCGCTGGCAGATTCCTTTTGGGCGGTTTCATGGGCTGCGGCCAGACGGCGACCCCGCCAGGTCAGGAAGGTGCCCACCACTCCGCGCGGGAAGAAGATCACCAGCACCACCAGCAGCGGGCCGAACACGATCATCCGGTACTCTTCCAGGAACTGCAGGGACTGGGTCAGCCAGGTAATCGCCAGGGTGCCGAACAGCGGCCCCATCAGGGTGCCGATGCCACCCACCAGCAGGAAGGTAATCATGTCGAAGGTATGCACCACGTCGGCTTCTGCCGGGCCGATAAAGCGCACCATCCCGGCATACAGCGCACCGGCCACACTGGCGTAGGTGGTGGACAGCACGAATGCCAGTACCTTGTTGCGCATCAGGTTGATACCCAGGGACGCGGCCAGCTCGTCACTGATACGAATGGCACGGAAACTGCGGCCCAACAGGGAGTTGGCAATCCGCGCCGCCAGCCAGATGGACAGCACCATGAACACCAGAGCCAGGTAATAGAACGGCGTGGTTTCGGTGAAATCCACCAGGCCGAATCCGCTCGGCGCCGGAATATTGATAATGCCCAGGGCACCGTGGGTCAGCTCCTCCCATTTATCGATCAACAGATAAATGATGAAGCCCACACAGAGGGTAAAGATGGCGAAGTAGTGCTCTTTCAGGCGCAACGACACCACCCCGGCCAGGAAGCCCAACAAGGCGCCGGCAATACCCGCTGCCACGAAGGCCCACCAGAACGCCCAACCATGATCCACGGTGAGAATCGCCAGGGTATAGGCGCCGATGGCAAAGAAGCCGCCATGGGCCAGATTCAACTGGCCACAAAGCCCGGTGATGATATTCATGCCGTAGACCGCAATGGCCCAGACAAATGCCAGTGCCATCACGTAGATCTGGTATTCATTGCTCGCCACGAAGGGGAACAGCAGTGCCGCAAGGATCATCACGATCTTCATCGCCGGCGTCATGAAAAAATCGGAAATCTTGTGCAGGGCGTTCATTAGCGCACCCCCTTGGTGAACAGACCGGTGGGCTTGATGGAGAGAATCACCACCAGCAAGGCGAAGGCGATGATGTCCTTGTAGTCGGTGGAGATGTAGAAGCCACCAAAGGCTTCCGCAAAACCGATGATCAAGCCGCCGACAATGGCACCGGGAATGGAGCCCATGCCGCCGAGAATGATGATCACAAAGGCTTTCATGATCAGCAGGTGCCCCATGGCCGGATACACCAGGTTAATCGGCGCGAACAGGGTGGCCCCCACCGCCGCCAGCACCCCGGAGATGGCAAAGGTCATCATCGCCACCCGGTTGGCATCGATCCCTACCAGGAAGGCCCCTTCCCGGTTCTGGGCCATGGCCACAATGGTGGAGCCGGTCAGGGTCTTCTTCAGGAATAGATGCAACACCGCCATCAGCGAGAAGGCGCCGACAATGATCAGTATCCGTTGGGCCGGCAGGGTCAGGCCGGCAAATTCCACAATGCCGGTGTAAGGCGTGGGCATGCGGCGGAATTCCGCGCCCCAGTGCATCTGCACCAGCGCTTCCAGAAACAGCATGATGCCGATGGCGGCAATCTTGTCGTGGATTGGCGGCGCATCACGCAAGGGGTTGAACACCAGTCGCTCGCACAACACCGCCAGCAACGCCACCGCACCGGCGGCGCCAAGCATGGCCAGCCAATAGTTGGCGCCAAAATCGACCATGATCACGTAGGACACATAGGCGCCCACCATATAGAGCGCCCCGTGGGCAAAGTTCGGTACGTGCAAAATGCCGTACACCAGGGTCAGCCCCAGGGCCACCAGCCCGTAGATGCTGCCCAGCGTCAGGCCGTTAAGCACTTGCTGCATGAATAAGTCCAAGGCAAAGCCTCCTGTATGGGGGACCCGCCGCTCAGTGGCATTGGCGTTTCCCGTTTTTCCTTTGTTATGTCAGCCCCTGCGACGTAGCGCTGCCGCGTAGGTTTTATTGTGGTGCTGACCGGGTGTTGTCCTGCTAGCAAGCCTGCTGTTTCTGCTCACTGGCCCATTCCTGCTCCTGCAGGGCTCGCCACATCACCTTGCCGGTGGGCGAACGGGGCAGCTCATCGCGAAACTCCACCACCTCTGGCACCTTGTAGGCGGCCATTTCTTCCTTGCACCAGTCGATGATGGCCTGCTCGGTGAGCGTGCCTTTCATCTCGTTGCGCAGAACCACACAGGCTTTCACGGTTTCACCGCGACGGGGGTGGGGAGTGGAAATCACGCAGCTTTCCTGGATGGCCGGGTGGCGGTACATGAGGCTTTCCACCTCGGCGGGCCAGACCTTGAAGCCGGACGCGTTGATCATCCGTTTGACCCGATCGACGATGAAGAAATAGCCCTCTTCGTCGTGGTAACCCAGATCACCGGTGCGGAAGAAACGCTTGCCATCCAGCTCGACAAACACCTTTTGCGTTTCCTGGGGACGCTTCCAGTAGCCCTGGAATACCTGCGGGCCATGGATGAGGATTTCCCCCACTTCACCCGGCCCCAGTTCCCTGCCGGTCTGGCCGTCGTCTTCCACTGCCACAATGCGTGAATCGATATCGAATACCGGAATCCCCAGACACTGGGACTTGGGGTTGTCGGTGGGATTGATGTGGGTGCCGGCAATGGTTTCGGACAGGCCATAGCCTTCCATGTAACGCAGTCCGGTGAGCTGGAAGAGTTTGTCGGAGACTGCCGCGGGCATGGCTGCCCCGCCACCGCCAATATTTTCCAGTGAAGACAGGTCATATTTCTCCACGTCGGGATCGGAGAGCAGATCGATGGCCATGGTGACGATATTCACCCAGCGGCTGACCTTGTAACGCTCAATCAGCGTGGCCGCCACGCGACGATCCCAGCGGGTCATCAAGACGATCAATGAGCCGCCATAGATTGGCGTGTTCATGGAGCCCTGCATGCCGGTCACATGAAAGTACGGCAGCGTGGCCAGAGTCACCGACTCGGTGGTGCCATGACTCCAGATCGCCCCCTGGACACAGGTGGCCATTACCGAACCATGGGTGTGCATGCATCCCTTTGGCGCCCCGGTGGTCCCGGAGCTATAGGGAAACACCGCCAGATCGTCCGGGCCGACCAACAGTTCGCCGGGGAATTCACCGGCGCCAATGGCGTCTTTCCAGGCAATGTGCGCGGGATGATTCAGCGCCACCGCCGGCGCTTCCACCTCGGCGGGCAGCGGCAGGTCCGTGTCACGGGTGAGGTAATCGCTGTAGGCCGCCACGATCACATGGCGCAGGTTCACCATGCCCACCACCGGGGCCACCGCCGGCAACAATTCCTGGCCACAGATGGCCACGGCGGCATCGGTATCCTCCAGGTAATGCTCCAGTTCGGCGGCCCGGTTCATGGGGTTCACCGGCACGACAATGGCATTGGCACGGAGGATGGCGTAGTAACTGATGATGAACTGGGGGGCGTTCTGCATGAACAGCAGCACCCGGTCGCCCTTCTCCACGCCCAGCGATTGCAGATAGCCCGCCAGGGCATCCACCTGCTGCTTGAGCTCCGCGAACGTGATGGGGCTGTCGTAATAGTTGATTGCATCCCGGTGGGGATAACGCAGGGCCGAAACCTCCAGATTGGTATAGAGGCTGGTCTGCGGCAGGCTGAGGTGGCGCGGCATATTCTCCGGCCAGACCGCATAGTGCCGATCAAACATGTTGTGCTCTCCCGCGACGCTTTTATAAGCGCCTTTTATTTGTGTTGCTGCTGTAGCGAATGCTGAAGGGAATCGGCGGTCCCACCGCCCTTCAGCGGAAACAAGATGTTGACTCGCCAGTCAATCTGACATGGCTCGGGAGGGTCGTCAATACTATTTTGGAATGATGTTTCGTTTTTTGAAACGAAATCTGAAATTGGCTGGAAAGGCGCTTTTATCTCGGCAGGCCCAAAAACATACCACTGGGTATGTGCTCTGCCCAGACCGACCATCGGAAATGCGGACCGGTATTTCAGTGGGATCTTCAGGGGCCGGGATCAATCTCCGGGACGCTGACGCAGGGAGGGAGCATGCTGCAGGGCGAACAGGCAGGTATCGACAAAATCCGTGGCTGCCCGCTCCAGGTCCAGCACCTCTGGATCGAGTAGCCAGGTCATGATCACGCCGGTGAGCTGGCTGTGTAACCAGCTAACGGCCTTTCCCGTATCCAGACTTTCCGGGAGCTGGCCGCGGGCAATGGCGTTGGCAAAGGTCCGTGCCAACCGCGCGGAGGAGTCCCGACAGGCCTCACGCTGGCGATCCAGCAAATCGGCATTCTCACCGCTGAACTCGCATTTCTGGAACATGATCTCGAAAAGCCGTCGCTGGCCGGGATCACAGACCGCTTGCTGTAACAGAAAGACCATAAACTCGCGCAGGCGCCCCAGTGGATCCGGCTCGCTGGCGTCCTCTGCCCGCTCCGCCAGGCTGTCGAACGGCAGACGACTGCGATCCACCATGGCCATGAACACATCATGCTTGTTTTTGAAGTGCCAGTAGATCGCCCCTCGCGTCACCCCGGCCTCGCTGGCAATATCCTTTAAAGAGGCGGACAGTACCCCTTTACGGTGAAAAACCTGCTCGGCGGCATCCAGGATCTGAGCCCGGGTTTGCAGCGCTTCTGCCTTCGTTCGCCTGACCATGGGAGACTCTTATGGACGTGAAAAAATCAAATGGATTCCGCGTTCGGGTCTATACATACATCACTGAATGTATATACTGAACCTGATTCATATTTCCTGCAAGCAGCGCCCGCTCACCGAGCCGGTGCCTGACGGCGTGTATTAAAACTAGAGGTGATTATGCGCAGCGGTTTGATTCTCTCCTTCCTGGCAGGCGCCCTTGCCCTGCAGCTCGGCGGTTGCAGTGACGGCGACCAGGCCGGACAGCAACAGCAGCAACAGGCGCCGCAGGTTGGCTTCATTACGGTAAAGGCTCAATCCACCACCCTCAGCCGGGAGCTGCCCGGGCGCACCACCGCTCACCAGATTGCCGAAGTGCGCCCGCAGGTCAGCGGCGTGATCGAACAGCGCCTGTTCGAGGAAGGCCAGAAGGTGGAAGCCGGGCAACCTCTCTACAAGATCGACTCCCGGACCTACCAGGCTGCCGTGGACTCTGCACGGGCGGAGCTGGCCCGGGCCCAGGCCACCCTGAACTCCAACACCCTGCGCGTGGATCGCTTCAAGACCCTGCTGGAACGCCGTTCCGTGAGCCAACAGGAATATGACGAAGCCAAAGCTGCCCTGGACGAGAACAAGGCCGCGGTGGCCGCCGCTCGCGCCAACCTGAAAAGCGCGCAGATCAACCTGGACTACGCCACCATTGAGGCACCGATCAGCGGCCGCATCGGGCGCTCCACCGTCACTGCCGGCGCCCTGGTCACCGCCAACCAGGCCAACGCCCTGGCCACCATCCGCCAGCTGGACCCCATTTACGTTGACCTGACCCAGTCCAGCATTGAGCTGCGCCGTCTGCGCCAGGCCATGGAAGCCGGCGAACTGCAGCAGGTAAGCGATGATGAAGCACGCATTACCCTGATCCTGGAAGACGGCAGCGAGTACAGCAAGGCCGGTGCCCTGCAATTCTCCGAATACGCAGTGGACGAAAGCACCGGCTCAGTGACCCTGCGCGCCCTCTTCCCCAACCCGGATGGTGATCTGTTGCCTGGCATGTTTGTGCGCGGCCGGCTTCCGGAGGGCCAGCGCGACGATGCCATTCTGGTGCCCCAGAAAGGCATTACCCGTGACCCTACTGGTCAGGCCAGCGCCATGCTGATTGACGAGAACAATACGGTGAAAAAAGTGAACGTGGTCACCGAACGGGCCGTGGGCAGTGAGTGGCTGATTGCCAGTGGCCTGAAAGACGGGGATCGCCTGATCGTGGATGGGCTGCAGAAAATTCAGCCGGGTATTCCGGTCAGCCCGGTAGATACCGAACAGCAGTCACAACCCTCCAAGGCACCCGCTGCGCAAGGCGGGGCTCAAGGCACGGGACAATAACCGCACGCGGCTCACTGGGCGCACACTAACTCGACGTAACGAGAAACGGGAATACCATGGCCAGATTCTTTATTGACCGCCCGATTTTTGCCTGGGTTATCGCCATCATCATGATGATGGCCGGTGCCCTGGCTATTTACACCCTGCCGGTGGAACAGTACCCGGCAGTGGCCCCGCCAGCGGTGACCATTGCCGGTAACTATCCGGGGGCCTCAGCAAAAACCGTGGAAGACTCGGTCACCCAGGTGATTGAGCAGCAGATGAGCGGTATCGATAATCTGCTCTATATCGGTTCCAGCAGCGATTCCTTCGGCAACGCCCAGATCACACTCACCTTCGCACCGGGTACCGACGCGGATATTGCCCAGGTTCAGGTGCAGAACAAGCTGCAACTGGCCACACCGCTACTGCCACAGGAAGTGCAACAGCAGGGTCTGCAGGTTAGCAAATCCTCGGATTCATTCCTGATGGTGGTGTCGTTTTCCTCCGAGGACGGCAGCCTTACCCGGGCCGATCTGGCCGATTATGTGGCCTCCAATGTGCAGGACCCGATCAGCCGGGTACCGGGTGTGGGCAAGATCCAGCTGTTCGGCTCTCCCTATGCCATGCGCATCTGGCTCGATCCGAACCAGCTCAACAAATACGACCTGACGCCCCAGGACATTACCCAGACCATTCAGGTACAAAACAACCAGGTGGCCAGCGGTCAGCTTGGGGGTGCCCCGGCGGTGGAAGGCCAGCAACTGAACGCCAACATCATTGCCCAGACCCGCCTGCAAAGTACCGAGCAGTTCGAGAATATCCTGCTCAAGGTCAATCCGGATGGTTCCCAGGTGTTTCTGCGTGATGTGGCGCGGGTGGAATTGGCGGCCCAGAACTATGATGTGGTGGGCCGCTATAACGGCCAGCCTGCCGCCGGTCTGGCCATCAGCCTGGCCTCCGGGGCCAACGCGCTGGATACCGCTGATGCGGTGCGCGCCCGCCTGGAAGAGTTGAAACCCTTCTTCCCGGAAAAGATGGAAATGGACTATCCCTACGATACGACCCCGTTCGTGGAGATCTCCATTGAGGAAGTGGTCCACACCCTGTTCGAAGCCATCATCCTGGTCTTCCTGGTGATGTATCTGTTCCTGCAGAATTTCCGCGCCACCCTGATCCCGACCATTGCGGTGCCGGTGGTGCTGCTGGGTACCTTCGGTGTGCTGGCGGCTTTCGGTTTCTCCATCAATACCCTGACCATGTTCGGCATGGTGCTGGCCATTGGCCTGCTGGTGGATGACGCCATCGTGGTGGTGGAAAACGTGGAACGGGTCATGCACGAGGAAGGGCTGCCACCCAAGGAAGCCACCCGCAAATCCATGGGGCAGATTACCGGCGCCCTGGTGGGTATCGCACTGGTACTGTCCGCGGTCTTTATCCCCATGGCGTTCTTCCCCGGATCGACCGGGGCGATTTACCGCCAGTTCTCGATCACCATTGTGTCCGCCATGGTGCTGTCCGTGCTGGTTGCCCTGATCCTCACCCCGGCGTTGTGCGCCACCATGCTCAAGGCCAAGGACGCGGAGCACCAGACCGATTCAGGTTTCTTCGGCTGGTTTAACCGCACCTTTGATCGCAGCAGCAAGGCGTATCAGGGGCGGGTGGAAAAGATTCTCGGCCGCCGGGGTCGTTATCTGGCCATTTACGTGGTGATCGTGGGTGTGCTGGGTTATTCCTTCATGCGCCTGCCTTCCAGCTTCTTGCCGGAAGAAGACCAGGGCATCATGTTCACCCTGGTCACCCTGCCCGCCGGGTCCACCCAGGAGCAGACCGTGGACGTGCTGAAGAAGATGGAGAATTACTACCTCAACGAGGAAACCTCCGCCGTGGATGGCCTGTTCACCGTTGCCGGTTTCAGTTTCACCGGCCAGGGCCAGAACGCCGGCCTGGCATTTGTGAACCTGAAAGACTGGAGCGAGCGGGACTTGTCCGTGGATGGGGTCGACCAGGTAGTGGGCCGCTCCATGGGCTTCTTCGCCAGCATCCGCGAAGCCATGATCTTTGCCCTGAACCCTCCCTCGATTCCGGAGCTGGGTAACGCCAGCGGCTTTGACTTTCAGCTTCTCGATCAGGCCGGTCGGGGTCACGAGGCCCTGATCCAGGCACGCAACCAGTTACTGGGGATGGCCAGCCAGGACCCGCGCCTGGCCGGGGTACGTCCCAATGGTCTGGAAGACAGCCCCCAGTACCAGCTCGACATTGACCAGCAGAAAGCCAAGGCCCTGGGGCTCAACATCAGCGACATCAACAGCACCCTGCAGATTGCCTGGGGCTCCAGCTACGTGAACAACTTTGTGGACCGGGGCCGGGTGAAGCGGGTCTATGTGCAGGCCGACGCGCCCTATCGCATGCTGCCGGAAAACATTGATGACTGGTATGTGCGCAATAATCAGGGCGAAATGGTGCCTTTCTCCGCCTTTGCCACCGGCCACTGGACCTACGGGTCGCCCAAGCTGGAACGCTACAACGGTGTCTCCTCAGTGAACATCCAGGGTAACGCCGCCCCCGGCTACAGTACCGGTGATGCCATGGATGCCATGGAAGAGCTCACCGCCAAGCTGCCGGCCGGTTTCGGCTTCGAATGGACCGGCCTGTCCTATCAGGAGCGCCAGTCCGGCGATCAGGCTCCGGCACTGTATGCCCTGTCGCTTCTGGTGGTATTCCTCTGTCTGGCCGCCCTCTATGAGAGCTGGTCGATTCCCTTTGCGGTGATGCTGGTAGTGCCCCTGGGGGTTATCGGTGCCGTACTGGCTGCCACCTTCCGGGGGCTGGAAAACGATGTGTTCTTCCAGGTAGGCCTGCTGACCACTATCGGGCTATCGGCGAAGAACGCCATTCTGATAGCGGAATTCGCCCTGGAGCTGGAGCAGAAAGGCGAGCACCTGGTCAAGGCCACTCTGGAAGCGGTACGCATGCGACTGCGGCCCATCCTGATGACCTCCCTGGCCTTCATGCTCGGGGTGACTCCGCTGATGATCAGCACCGGCGCCGGTGCTGGCGCCCGAAACGCCATCGGTACCGGGGTGTTCGGCGGCATGCTCACTGCCACGGTGCTGGCGATTTTCTTTATTCCGCTGTTTTATGTGGTGGTCCGCAAGCTCGCCGGCGTTCCCTTGAACGGCAAGCCGAAAGAAAACGCACCGCACTGATTCAGTCTGAACCTGTCAGGCGCCACCCGGAGTGGCGTCTGGCAGCCCCTTTTCCCTCCTGACAGCCCCCAACCGACGTCCGTTCATCGCCATTCGATTTTCGCCTGTCCCCTGCGCGACGCCAGCGTGAAGGAAAACATGGTACTTCTGTTCCTATCGATGGCGCATGGCAATTTTTGTGAATCAGATTTGGAAAAACGGCTGCAGATCGGTTAACGCGAACATCCATAAAACCGCACCGTTTATCCTTTTCGTCTGTTAATTCCATATTTTGCATCTATAAAAATCATAGCGCCTGTTCTGAATGGGGAAGCAGTTCAACCTGCTTCAGAGGTCTCACAACGAGATCCGGGGGAACAGAATGGAAGTAGCCGCTCCACAGGGAAGAGTCATGGACAGACTCCGTATCCTGGTGGTGGACGACAGCACCACCATCCGCAGCCTTATCACTGCCAAGTTGCACGAACTGGCAGCCGGCTCCTATGACCTGGACATTACCCAGGCCGCAGACGGCAGTGAGGCTCTGGCCTGTGCCCGGAAGCACCCTTTCGATCTGATCTTCCTGGATGTGGAAATGCCGGTAATGGGTGGCCTCGAGGCCTGCAGCGCCCTGCGACAGCAAGGTAACCCGGCACGCATCGCCATGCTCTCCAGCATGACCTCCGCGGAGGCGCATCTGGCCGGTCGCCAGGCCGGCTGCGACAACTATCTGGTCAAACCCCCGCATGACGCCGATCTGCGTTCCATATTACGCCTGGCTTCGTTGCGAAAACTCGCCGCTGGCTGAACAACAACCTCGATACGCATAACAAACCTACGACAGGTTCCAGGGGAGAAGGCCCGATGCAGGAAAACGACAAGGCACTGCAAAGCTTTCTGATCGAAAGTGACGAGAACCTGGGGCAACTGGAACAGGATATCGTGGCACTGGAGCGCTCCCCCCGGGACAATGACCGTATCGCCAGCGCCTTCCGGGCAATCCACACCATCAAGGGCACCTGTGGCTTCTTTGGGTTCAGTCATCTGGAGACCCTTAGCCATGCCCTGGAAGATCTCCTTGGCGCCATGCGCGACGGCGATGTGCAGATGGACTTGCCCCATGCCACCGTGCTGCTGGATGGAGTGGATGAAATTCGTGTTTTCCTCAAACGTATCCATGATGACGGCAACGATGGGGACCCCGCTCCACAGGCGCTGATGCTCCGGTTGCATCGGTTGATACCGGACCGCGCGCAAACCGGTGCCGCAACCCACCCGCCACCATCGGCCTCACTGAATTCTGAACCGGAATCCCTGGAACAACCGGAACCTCCGCTTTCGCCCCTCCATGACGAAGAGCCGGAAAACAATGGCGGCGCACACACCACCATGGCCGAAACCACCGTACGTGTGGACGTGGTGCTGCTGGATAAACTGATGAACGTGGTGGGCGAACTGGTGCTTACCCGTAACCAGCTGCTGCAACACACCGCCAGTCAGAACGACGCCCAGCTGGTCAATCTGTCCCAGCGTCTCAACATGGTCACCAGCGAGCTGCAGGAAGGATTGATGCAAACCCGCATGCAGCCCATCCGGAATGCCTGGTCCACCTACCCTCGCCTGTTACTGGATCTGGAGAGGAAAACCGGTAAACGGGTGACGCCGGTACTCAAGGGCGGCGACACCGAGCTGGACCGTAGTCTTCTGGAGGCCATTCGCGACCCCCTTATTCACCTGGTGCGCAATGCCGTGGACCATGGCATCGAAAGTCCGGAAAAACGTCGCGCACAGGGCAAGCCGGAAACCGGCACGCTGACCCTGAGCGCTTACCACGAAAGCGGCAATGTCACGGTGGAAATCAGCGATGACGGAGCCGGGCTCGACAGTGAAAAAATCATCCGTCGGGCCCTGGAGATCGGATTGGTTCGGCCGGAACAGGTGGAGCAGCTCAGCGAACAGGAAAAGATCCGCTATATTTTTGAACCCGGGTTTTCTACCGCAGAAACGGTCAGTGACCTGTCCGGGCGCGGCGTGGGCCTGGATGTGGTGCGCACCAATGTGGAACGCATCGGGGGATCCATCGATATCAAGAGCCTCACCGGCCGTGGCACCACCCTGAAACTGAAAATTCCGCTCACCCTCGCCATTGTCCCGGCGCTGATCGTGCGTTGTCTTCATCAACGCTTTGCCATTCCCCAGGCCAATTTGATGGAAGTGGTCTACGTGGAGTCCGACCGTCTCGACAAGGATATCGAAACGGTCCACGACGCCCTGGTCTATCGATTACGGGGCCGATTGCTGCCGCTGGTCGATATGCGCTCCCTGATGCAGATGGGGGACAGGGAAACCGAGAAAGACCAGTTCATTCTTGTCCTCACCGCCGATCAACAGGAGTTTGGTTTGTTGGTGGACGACGTTCGCGACACCGAAGAAATTGTGGTGAAGCCGCTGGGAAAACTGCTCAAGGATAACCCCTGTTTTGCCGGTGCCACCATCATGGGCGATGGTCGCGTGGCATTGATTCTGGATGTGAAATCCACCGCCGACTTTGCCGGTGTCACCCGCCATGAACGCAAACTGCGTCATCAGGAAAATCCGTTGGCCGCAGATACCCAGCCCATTCGTGCCGCCGAAAACTATCTTCTGGTTCGCCCGGATGGCACATCCGGTCGCTCCGCTATCTCCCTGTCAAAGGTGTCACGGCTGGAGGAAATCAGCACCGATCGCATCGAATACTCTGCCGGTCGGGAAGTGATCCAGTATCGCGGCGGTATTCTGCCGCTGATCCGCCTCGACAATCATCACGATATCCGCCCGGACGACCAGGACATTATCCGCATTGTTGTACAGCCCACGGAATTTGGCGAAGTGGGCCTGGTGGTCAACGACATTATCGACATCGTCAGCGATGACGAGGCCGCCATGCAACAGAACGGCAAAACCGAAGGCATTCTGGGCACCGGCATTCTGCAAGGCCGCGTCACCGACTTTATCGACTGTGATTCCCTGTTCAAGCGGTTCCATGGCACGCACGGCAATGAGGACAGCAATGGAAGCTAATCAACTGATCTGCACCTTTTCGGTGGCGGAGAAACATTACGGGGTGGTGGTCGACCATGTTCAGGAAGTGCTCGCCAACCACCAGATTACCGATATTCCACTGGCTCCCCCGGGAGTACTGGGATTAATGAATATTCGCGGCCGCATCGTGCCAGCCATTGCACTGCGCAAAGTATTGCGATTGCCCGGTGAAAACGAAGACGACAACACCATCAACATCATCATCAATCATGGTGGCGAGCAGGTAGGCCTGATGGTGGATCGCATTGGTGACATTGTCAGTGTGCTGCCGGAAGAGATTGAACCCCCACCGGAAACGCTCAAGGGGGCGCCACGCAAGTTCATGCGTGGCGTCTTTCCTGTCCAGGGCACCCTGTACCTGCTACTGGATCTGGACACCTTACTGGCGGACGAATTATGCAGCCGCTCAGCCAGCCGCGCGGCACACTCACTATTGCAATAGGAAGACGGGGATAGACAGCAATGACCGACAATCTGGATCACGCAAACAACAACTCACTCTATAGCCAGGTAGGTGGTGAAACTGCTGTCCGGGCCGTGGTAACCGAATTCTACAACCGGGTGCTGGAAGACCCGGCCCTGGCGCCCTATTTCCGCCACAAACAGCGCAAGGGGCTGGAAGAATCCCAGGTCCGGTTTTTTACCCAGGCGCTGGGAGGCCCAACGATTTATCAGGGCCCGTCCATGGCCGACGCCCACAAGAACCTCCATATCACCGCCCGGAATTTTGACCGGGTGGCCGATCATCTTAACGAGACACTGGCATCGCTGGGCGTGGACTCCGCCCACATCGACGCCATCATGAATACCGTTGCGCCTTTGAAGGGGGACATCGTGAACGAGAACAGCATGGACACAACCAGCAGCAATTCGACAAACTCAAGCGATACCGTCCTTCGTGATGTGGATACCAGCAAGTCTGTCACCGACAGCCTGGAAGGCATCAAGGGCACCATGGCAAGTCTTCAGGCCAATGTGTTTGTGGCGGACACCAACCTCAATATCGTCTACATCAATCCCCGCGCTGCCGAAACCCTGTCAACCATTGCGCAGCCGATCTTCAAGACCTTTGGCGTTCGCATCGAAGATATCCTCAACGGCCATATTCACCGGTTTCACCGTGATCCCAAACGGGTGGAAAGCATTCTTCGTGACCCCAAGGCCATGCCCCATTCCGCGGACTTCAACTTCGGTGGCGTGACCTTGCGCACCCGTATCAATGCGGTAATGAGTGCGGAAGAAAAAATCATTGGTTACAC
Source organism: Alcanivorax sp. DSM 26293 (assembly GCF_900107995.1). Classification (GTDB taxonomy): domain Bacteria; phylum Pseudomonadota; class Gammaproteobacteria; order Pseudomonadales; family Alcanivoracaceae; genus Alcanivorax. The sequence goes on from NZ_FNUM01000008.1 coordinate 59,818, forward strand.
CGTTTGCTGGGAAGATGTGACCACCGAGCTGCGTCAGGAAAACGAATTCCGCCGGGTGATGAACATGGTGGACCAGATGCCCACCAACGTTTTCCTGTGCGACCGTGACCTGCAGATCATCTATCTGAACCCGGCCGCCACCGCCACCATGGAAAAGCTGGAATCCTACCTGCCCATCAAGGCCAGCGAACTGCTGGGTGCCAACATTGATATTTTCCACAAGCATCCGGAACACCAACGGCGCATTCTTTCCGACCCCACCAACCTGCCTTACCGCGCCCGCATCAACATTGGCGAAGAAAAGGCTGATCTGCTGGTCAATGCCATCTACGACGCGGAAGGCAACTATGTGGGCCCCATGCTCACCTGGGAAATCATCACCGAGAAAGTGCTGCTGGAAGAGCGGATTCGCGGCACCGTGGAAGTGCTGGCCACCTCCTCCGAGGAAATGATTGCCACCAGTGACCAGATGGGGTCCAACGCCGGTGTCACCAGCAGCCAGGCCATCTCTGCCGTACGCACCGCCGAAGATATCAACGAGAACGTGCAGGCGGTGTCCAGTGGTATTGAAGAAATGGGCGCCAGCATCAAGGAAATCGCCAAGAACGCCACCGATGCGGCCCGCGTGGCCGATGAAGCGGTCAGCATCGCCGAAGGCACCAACACCACCATCAGCAGCCTGGGCACCAGCAGTGCGGAAATTGGCAAGGTGATCAAGGTGATTACCGGGATTGCGCAACAAACCAACCTGCTGGCACTCAACGCCACCATCGAAGCGGCCCGTGCCGGGGATGCCGGTCGCGGCTTTGCGGTGGTGGCCAACGAAGTGAAGGAACTGGCCAAGGAAACCGGCCGTGCCACCGAGGACATCGGCCAGAAGATCGAGGCCATCCAGGTGGATGTGAAAGGTGCCATCGAAGGCATTGCGCGCATCAGCGAAGTGATTCATCACATCAGCCAGGTACAGGGCTCCATTGCCTCCGCGGTGGAAGAGCAAACCATTACCACCAACGAAATGGGCCGGCGTGTCGCCGACGCCGCCAAGGGCACCAACGAAGTGGCCGGCAATATCGGCGGCGTGGCGGAAGCGGCGAAAAGCACCAACGCCGGGGTGGACAGCATGCGTCAGGCTGCCACCGACCTGGCCAAACTTGCCGCGGATCTGCAAACCCTAGTGGTGGATGCGGAACGCACCGGACGCGCCGATAACCAGAAATAATACGAGGCCAATCAGATGGCGAATACACACGCACTGGTCATTGATGACTCCCGGGCCATGCGCCTGATTCTGAGCGACCTGCTTCAGCAATTGGGCTACGAAATCTCGGAAGCCGGTGATGGCCAAGAGGCCATGGCCCGGCTGGAAGGGGGTGACACCCTTCCCACCCTGGCCCTGGTGGACTGGAATATGCCGGTCATGAACGGCCTGGAATTTATCCGCGCCGTGCGGCAGCAGCCTTGCTATAACGGGATGAAATTACTGGTAGTGACCAGTGAGGCGGAAGTGAGCCAGATGGTCGAAGCCCTCACCGCCGGCGCCGATGAATACCTGATGAAACCGTTTTCCTCGGAGGCACTGGCCTGCAAGCTGGAAATGATGGGCCTGCAACGGACAGAGAGAGCATGAGCACCATCCGTGTCTTTCTGGTGGATGATACCGCCGCCGTGCGGCATATCCTCACCCAGATCCTCGAGGAAGACCCGGACATCGTTGTGGTGGGCACCGCTGCCGATGGACGCCAGGGACTTGATCGATTGCATCGCGTGGAAGCGGATCTGCTGATTCTGGATGTGGAAATGCCCGGTATGGGCGGCCTGGAAATGCTCAAGGAACTGAAGGTCAGCCGTCCGGAACTGCCAGTGCTGGTGTTCAGTTCCATTACCGAGCGCGGCGCCATGGTAACCATAGAGGCCCTGTCCCTGGGTGCCAGCGACTATGTGCCCAAACCCGCCATGGTGGGCACCGCCGCCGAGGCCAGGGACTACATCAAGAACAGCCTGCTGGGAAAAATCAAAACCCTGCTGCAACGTTACAACAAGCCATCTGTGGCATACGCTGAACCTGCCAAAACGCCCCGTCCGGTTGCCTCACAACTCCCCCATCAACGTATCCCCTCCCGGGTGGACCTGGTGGTGATCGGCGCGTCCATGGGCGGACCAAGCGCCTTGGGTCAGCTGATCCCGTCACTGCCCGGCGACTTTCCGGTTCCCATTCTGGTGGTGCAACACATGCCGGCGGTATTCACCCGTGCCCTGGCCACTCGTCTGAACCAGAACGCCGCGCTGAATGTGGCTGAGTGCGACAGCAGGCAACGCGCCGAGCCCGGTCAGGTATGGCTGGCCGCAGGCGACTACCATATGACCGTGGATAAACAGGGCGACAACACACTGATTGCCCCACTGCGCAGTGAGCCGGTGAACTTCTGTCGCCCTGCTGTGGACATTCTCTTTTCCAGCGCCGCCAGGCATTTTGGTTCCAATGTCCTGGCCGTGGTGCTGACCGGCATGGGTCAGGACGGCCTGGACGGTTGCCGCCAACTGGCCAGGGCCGGTGCCCAGATAGTGGTGCAGGACCAGGCATCCAGCGCGGTATGGGGCATGCCCGGAGTCGTATCAAGAGCCGGGCTTGCCTGCGCTGAGCTCCCCTTGCAGGACATGTCGACGGAAATCATGCGACGGGTTAACCGTGGCCGCCCCACCTTCCGCGCGCGACAGCGTGCCGCCATGAACCCCGAGGCACAGGGATGAGCTGTATCAGCGAAAACAGCTATCTCACTCTCTGCGCCCTACTCTCTGATCAGATCGCGCTCAGCCTGCCAGCGGACAAGGTGTACCTGGCAGAGGCCAGGCTGCAGAATCTGGCCAGCCAGCACACCCGGGGGGACATCAATGCGCTCATAGAGAAGGCCTCCACCGTGGCTGAGGATGCACTGCGCACCGAGCTGGTAGAAGCCATGGCAATCAATGAGACGTATTTTTTCCGCGACCCGATTCTCAGCGAGAGTTTCCTGGACACCATGATCCCCACCCTGCTGGATAAACGGCGGGCGGACAAAACCCTGCGCATCTGGAGCGCCGCCTGCAGCACCGGCCAGGAGATCTACAGCGTTGCCATGTTGCTGGACCAGCATTTTCCACAATTGAGAAACTGGCAGGTCACCCTGATCGCCAGTGATTTCTCCCAGTCCGCATTGAGCAAGGCAAAACAGGGCTGCTATGGCCTTAACGAAATGAACCGCGGCTTGCCCGCGCGCAACATGGCGCTTTATTTCGAGCAACAGGGATTGGACTGGCAGATAAAAACCGAGATCCGCGAACGCATTCGCTTTGAAAAAATCAATTTGATCCGGGAATGGCCAGAGGAACTGCCGTTATTTGACATCGTGCTGCTGCGCAACGTGCTGCTTTATTTTTCCATGGACGATCGCCTGCGAGTACTTCGCCGGGTACGCGAACAGACAGTCAGTGACGGCTACCTGCTCCTCGGCGCCACCGAGAGCCTGGAAAAATCCGCCGGCTTCATTCCGGCCATTCCCCGCAGCCATCGTCCTTTTTTCCAACCTGTTTGAGGGTGCACCTATGGAAATGTCATCGCAACCCGCCATGCTGTCACAGAAAATTGCCCGCATCGGAGCCAATGTGCTCAGCGATTTCCTGAACATTCCGGTTCGGGCCCAGAGCGGCCCTCCTCCCACCGTGCAACATGGCGCGGAGGTTGCGATTTCGGGGAAATGGAAAGGCAGCGTGACCGTCTGCACCTGCGACGCTCTGGGCCCGCGAATCGCAGCCCGGATGTTCCGAAAAGAGGATGACGCCGTCACCGGCGAAGATATCATCGACGCCCTCACGGAATTGACCAACATCATCGCCGGTAACATCAAGGCTATCCTGCCCGGCCCCAGCCAGTTATCGCTGCCTGTGCCACTGGCAGTACTGCCCGGCGAGCATCGCAACAATGTGGACGTAACGTTATTCGATGATCGTCAGGGGATGCTGCGGATCAGCCTGCAGCCGGCGGAGCATTGAGGCCTTTCATGTAGGAGCTATGCTTGCATGGCGAACCGCGCTTGCGCGGGAATCGTCCGTAGGGCGATCAGGACTATCAGTGCTCGACAGCTTCCAGAAAACACTGCGGACAGACTTTGATCTTTGCCGCCTCGCTACGCTCGGTTCGCCATGCGAGCATCGGTATTCGCTTCGCTCACCCTTCGGGCCGCACAGAACTACGTGCGTTACTCCGCTACGCTCCGTTCCTACAGCGGCTTCGTAGAAATCCAGAGAACCGCTCACTCGTTCCTTATACAACAAGTGTAGCTCGCCTCAGACAGGCTCGCCCGCCGGGCCGGTACTGCTGGAGCGCAACCGGAACGTGCCCTCGCCCATGGCCAGTAGCTGCCCCTTCTGATCGAACACTTCCATGGTGCTGTTATAGATCCTGGAGCCACCGGCACGTCGCGTGCCGATGGCGCGGATCAACCCTTCACCGGCCTGGCCGGTAAAGGTATTGGTCATGGAGAGTGTCACCGCTTTGCGAATACGGGCAGGATCAGCACAGTAGGTCCCCGCGCAGGCACCGGCCACATCCATCAATGTGGCCAGCACACCACCGTGAATCACGCCACCCAGGTTCAGGTGTTCCGGACGGACCTGAAGCCCCAACACTGCCCGGCCGTCTTCCCATTCCAGAAAATGAAACCCGACCAGGGCGGGGAAACCCATATTGAAACGTGCATTGGCGTCTTCCATGGAAAACGCGGATGGCGGTACTTCTGCCATGGCTTGTCCTCGACAGAGACAGGAATCAGGCCCGCCCCTGTACCATCTGTTCCACTTGGGCCACCACATCCTTGAGTCGTGGTCCCAGGTTTTCAATCAGGGTGCGGCGGCTGAGGCGCAGTGACGAACCGCCACAATTGAAAGGCACCACCTGGGCACCGCCGTCCAGGATCAGCGGTACGGCAACGCCGCTCACATCCCGGTTCCACTCGCCATCGGAAATGCAGAAGCCGTACTCCTGATACTCCTCATAGGCAGACTGCAGGCTGCGCTCCAGCTCCGGCCAGGCCGCCGGGTCCTGACGGCGAATCTGTTCGTAATATTGTTCCCGCTCGGCTTCCGGGGTGGCCGCCAGAAAGGCCCGGCCCAGGGCCGAGGTGGCCATGGGCACACGGGAGCCGATATTCAGCCGCAGCACCAGGGGACCGTTACCCTGGCATACCTGAATGTAGGTCACCTGGGCACCATCCGGCGCTCCGATGGCCACCATGCAGTCGGTGGCATCGGCCAACTCCTGCATAAAGGGCCGGGCCAGTTCCCGCACGCCTTCGCTGGCCAGATAACGGTACCCCAGATCCAGTACCCCGGGGCCCAGCCGGTATTTCTCCAGCTGTGGCACATAGCGCAGGTAACCGAGCTGTGTCAGGGTGGCGGTCATGCGCGAGACGGTTGGGCGGGGAATATTGGTGCGCTTGGCCAGTTCCGCATTGCCCAGGTATTCGTCAGCGGGTCCGAAACAGCGAAGAATATCCAGCCCCCGCGCCAGGGCGGTGACGAAATTCCGGTCTTTGTCGTTAGTACCCACGTCGGCAACAGCTCTGCGCATGGTTGTTTTTCCTTTCAGGCTTCGGGATCGGGAATCCTTCCCCGGTATAACGGGCATAGATTCCACTTATAGTTGTTTATTCACCGCGCAAATATAGCAAAAAGCGGTTTCACCTGCATAAGCCAGTGTTGGCCACGAGAGAACGCCTGAAGCACAATGATTTTGTGTTTCAGCCAGATCCACCTTGTCACGGGATTGGCCAAGTGGTCAATATTTTAAAACTTCGTTCCATTATTGTATTGTGGCACGTCTGACTCAAATCAGTCACCAACAAAAGGATACCCCCATGGGCTCGCTGCAACAGTTCTATATCAATGGCCATTGGGTCGCCCCTGCCGATGGCGCCGGCAGCCACACCGTGATTAACCCGGCCACGGAGAAATCATTGGGAGAGCTGGCCATGGGTGGCGCGGCGGATATCGATGCCGCCATCAGCGCCGCGGCCGCAGCCTTTCCGGCATTCAGCGCCGAACCCCTGGAAACCCGCCTGGGATACCTGGAACGCATTGCTGAAGGCTACCAGGCGCGGCTGGAAGACATCGCCCAGGCCATCAGCCAGGAGATGGGCGCCCCCATTAGCCTGGCCCGCAAGGTGCAGGCCCCCATGGGACTGGGTCATCTGAAAACGACCCTGGCCGTGGCGCGGGACTTCCCTTTTGAGGAGCAGCTTGGCCAAGCGCAGATCCGACGGGCCGCTGCCGGCGTCTGCGCCCTGATCACCCCCTGGAACTGGCCCATGAACCAGGTCATGTGCAAGGTGGCCCCGGCCATCGCCGCGGGCTGCACCATGGTGCTCAAGCCCAGCGAATTTGCCCCCCTCTCGGCACAGATTCTGGCGGAAATCATGGACGAGGCCGGCCTGCCAGCCGGGGTGTTCAATATGGTTCATGGCGATGGCGCCCAGGTCGGCCCCATGCTGTCCAGTGATCCGCGTATTGATGTGGTCTCCCTGACCGGATCCACCCGGGCCGGTGAGTCTGTCAGCCGCGAAGCCGCCGCCACCATCAAGCGGGTATCCCTGGAGCTGGGTGGCAAATCCGCCAATATCCTGTTGCCGGGCTGCGATCTGCAAAAAGCGGTGACCCATGGGGTGCGGGCCATGATGAACAACACCGGGCAAAGCTGTAACGCCCCCTCCCGAATGCTGGTCCCCGCCGACCGGTTAGCCGAGGCTGAAGCCATTGCCGCCCAGGCCTGCGACAGTATTGTGGTGGGCGATCCGCAGAACGAGGATACCGTCATCGGCCCCATCGCCAACGGCCGTCAGTACCAGCGGGTGCAATCCATGATCGAGACAGGCCTCCAGGAAGGAGCAACATTGGTAGCCGGTGGCACCGGCAAACCGGCGGGCATGGAAGCCGGCTATTTCGCCCGCCCTACGGTCTTCAGCCAGGTCAGCAACACCATGACCATTGGCCGCGAGGAAATCTTCGGCCCGGTGCTGGTGATGATCCCCTACCAGGACGTGGACGAGGCGGTGGCCATTGCCAACGACTCGGACTATGGCCTGTCCGGTTATGTGTACGGAGAAGACAGTGACGCCCGGGCGGTGGCAGCCCGCTTGCGTACCGGCATGGTGCATATCAATGGCGCCGGCCCGGATCTGCAGGGCGCCTTTGGTGGCTTCAAGCAATCCGGCAATGGCCGCGAATGGGGCCGCTTCGGGCTGGAGGAGTTTCTGGAGACCCAGTCATTGTTCCTCCCTCACTGATAGAACCTCTTCACCTGTCATTTACGGACACAAAAAGACCTCTTTTGTGTACTGGCACTAGCGCCCCGGCCGGGGCGCGAAAGTGCCATTTACCTGTTGTGCTGTAACCCTGAGTATCGTGACATTCTTTAATGTCACAGTTTGACATCCACCGGTAATAACCGGTCGGGACCAGGAGGACACATGACAACAACAGCATCCAGCAACATCAAGGCCGGTCAGCAGAGCGCTCAGAAAATGCCGTTGGGCGCCACCGTGAACATTCCGCCCCGTCGTCTGGACTTCCAGTTCGACGACAAAACCACGGCGCGGTATTTCTATGACAATGACCCCTTCCTGAGCGCATTCTGGCTGAGCTTGTCTGCCCTGTTCCCGGAAGGCGAAGCCTTTTTCGTGGATTCCGTGCGCCACTATCGCAAGGACATCACCGATCCCAAACTGAAAGCCCAGGTGGCTGGCTTCATCGGCCAGGAAGCCATGCACAGTAAAGAGCATGAAGCCTGGAACGAAATGGGTGTGAAATTCGGTTACCCCACCGACAAACTGGACAAGACCCTGGGCAAGCTGCTCGGTCTGGTGCAGAAACGCACGCCGAAAATCTTCCAGCTGGCCGCCACGGTCTGTCTGGAGCATTACACCGCCATCATTGCCGAGCAGCTGCTGCGGGAGCCGGAACACCAGGCCCGCATTCTCGACGACGCCACTGCCAAGCTGTGGCTGTGGCACGCGCTGGAAGAGAACGAGCACAAGACCGTGGCCTATGACGTGTACGAAAAAGTCAGTGGCAACTATGCCATCCGCGCCGGTGCCATGATTCCCACTACCGTGATCTTCTTCGCGGTACTGGCTGCCTTCCAGGCACGCATGCTGGCCTCCGATGGTCGCCTGCTGAACGTCAAGAACAACTGGAACGGCATCAAGTTCCTGTTCGGACGCAAGGGGCTGTTCACCAAGCTGGCGCCCCAGTACCTGGACTTCTTCAAGCGCGATTTCCACCCGTCCCAGCATGACACCGACGCCCTGCTGGACGAGTGGCGGGAAAAACTCTTCGGCGACCAGGGCCTGCTCACCGAGCAACACGCCCAGGCCAGCCAGCGCAAGGGCAAGAAGAAAGCCCACTGATCGCGTCTGTTTCTCTCCTTCCAGGGCCGCTTTATGCGGCCCTTTTTTATTGCACGCTTTATGCTCCACGGAACATGTAGGCTCAGTTCACTCTACTATCCACCCAGCTATTTCTGTGCTTCTTCACTTGCTTCCACGACAGTGTCCTGTAGAACAGTAGCAACCCTGGGATGAGATTCATGAAGCGTCGTTATTTAACCGTTTTCCTGCTGCTGCCTCCGCTTTCACTGCTTGCCGATCCGGTCACTCTTGAGCCGGTGACCGTCACCAGCACCCGTATGGAAAGGCCCCTGGCCGACACACCCGCCGCCGTAACGGTCGTCAATGCCGACAGCAATCTGCGGGGCCAGACCCGTCTGCAACTGGATGAAAGCCTCAACCGGGTTCCGGGCCTTTATCTGCAGAACCGTTACAACTTCGCCCAGGGCTTGCGCCTGTCATCACGGGGTTTTGGTTCCCGTGCCCCTTTCGGGGTCAGGGGGCTGCGTCTGAATGTGGACGGTTTCCCGGAGATCCTGCCGGACGGTCAGTCGCAACTGGACAGCATCGATCTGTTTGCAGTGGAACGACTAACTGTATTGCGTGGCCCCAGCTCCCTGTTCTACGGCAACGCCACCGGTGGCGTGGTGGACATCGACACCCGATCCGGAAAAACCCGCAGCGATGCCGCCAGCGTATCCATGATCGGTGGCAGCCACGGGCTGACACAAGCCAATGTGCAGACCCGCGGCCGCCATGGCCCGGGCCATCACGCTCTCAGCCTGACTGCGCTGGATTACCGCGGCTTTCGTGAACAAAGTGAAGTGCGCAAATACCAGTTCACCGGCCAGGCAGGCTGGGATCTTGCCGACACCCGCTCAATGACGCTCTTCCTTACCGCCATGGATACCCCCGTTGCCCAGGACCCGGGGGGGCTGACCCGACAACAGGCTCACCAGGACCGGCGACAAGCCAGCTCCTTTGCTACCCGGCTGGATGCAGGCCAGCAGGTCGACCAGCAGCGTCTCGGGCTGCATTACCGCGATGAAGCCTTCGCCAATGGGTTGCTCAATGCCCGCGCCTTTGTCAGCCAGCGGGACTTCCGCCAGCAACTGCCCTTTCCCGGCAGCAGCCTGATCGATTACCAACGACGTTTTTACGGCGCCCGCCTGGATTACACCCTGCCCTTCACCATATTGGCACGCCCCCATCGGCTACTGCTCGGTGTGGACCTGGATCGCCAGGAAGATGACCGTGGCCGCCGTGCGGTCAGTGCCACCGGCAACATCACTGCGGTGACCGCCGACGAAGACCAGCACGCCAGCGCCGGGGGGATCTTCCTGCAACTGGACAGCCATCTGTCCGACCATCTGATGTTCACGGTCGGTGGCCGGGCGGACCGGCTGCGCATGACCATCGACGATGCATTACTGACTGATGGCAACGACAGTGGTCGCCGGGAGTTTGAAGAACACAGCTACAGTGCCGGGCTGAGCTGGCAAGTCGGCCCCGCCCACACGCTCTACACCACAATCAGTTCTGCCTTCGAAAGCCCCACCTTCACTGAGCTGGCCAACCCTTCAGGAAGCGGTGGCTTCAATCCGGACCTGGAGCCCCAAACCGCACTCAACCGGGAAGTGGGTGCCCGTGGCACACTCGGTGAACGGCTCTTTTATGAGGCGGCACTGTTCCGGGTGGACGTGGAGGACGAAATCACCCCCTACCAGATCGACGGCCGCACCTTTTACCAGAATGCCGGAAAGACTCGCCGCGATGGCCTGGAGCTGGGGCTGGAACATGCCACCACCGACCGGTTGACCCTGTCTCTGTCCTGGACCTGGTCCGACTTCCGTTTCCAGGAATTTTTCGACACCCAGCAGAATGTGGATGTGAGCGGCAACCGGTTACCTGGCATCCCGCAACATCAGCTGTTTGCAAAGGTTGACTGGCAGGCGGAAAGCGGCCTGTTTGCATCAGTAGAGTCGATACTGGGCAGCCACCGCTATGCGGAAAACACCAATCGCACCCGGGTCGGCAGCCAGGTCCTGGTGAACCTGCGGGGCGGCAAGGCATGGAAACTGAACCAACAAACGCTGACCCTGTTTGCCGGCATCAACAACTTGTTGGACCGTGACTACTACAGCAACCTGCGCATCAACGCCAACAGCGACCGGCCAGTAGAAAACCGCGGCTACTTCGAACCCGGCCCGGGCACAACCTATTACTCTGGCATCACGCTGGATTGGTAACTCCCGTTCTTGCGGGAGCTAGACGTGTATGGCACATCATGGGGTGTATCGACCGCCAAGGTCTGGGTAAAACGTAGGGTGCACTGAGCCTAGGGCGAACTGCACCATCAAACGCCGGATCGGTGCAGTTCGCCCTAGGCTCAGCGCACCCACGTGCTGAAAAAACACCGGTGCTTGCGAACATAAAAAAGCCCCGGTCACATTTGCACGACCGGGGCTTTGCCTTTCTTCTCGCCAACATCAATCAGAACGCAGACACACCACCATCCACAGCAATGGCCTGGCCATTCATGTAGCTGTTGGCCGGCGACAACATCATCAGCATGACGGTGACGATTTCCTCCGGCTCGCCCAGCCGCTTCATGGGGCAACCGGACGCCAGCATGGCGTGCATTGCAGCCTTGTCCTGGGATAGCTCCCCTTCATCCACCATGGGCGTATGGGTATAGAACGGGCAGATCGCATTGACACGGATATTGCGTTTCGCCATCTCCACGGCGGCGGTTTTGGTCAGGCCAATCACCGCATGCTTGGCAGCGGAATAGGCGCCGATTTTGGGTGCTCCCCCAAGCCCGGCCATGGAGCTTACGTTAACGATGCTGCCACCGTTTTCTTTCATGGCAGCAATCTGATGCTTCATACCGAACATCACCCCTTTCACATTCACGTTCACTTGCTGGTCCAGCACTTCCTCGGTGAGCTGATCGAAAGGAATAAAGCCATGGGCAATACCCGCATTGTTCACCGCCATATCCAGATGGCCAAACTGCGCCAGGGCCGTTTCCACCATGGCCTTGCAGTCCGCTTCGCTGGACACATCACAACGCAACGCCGCCACTTTGACACCCTGCTCCGCCAGCCCTTCGGCTTGCGCATTCAGGGCATCCATATTGATGTCCCCCAGCACCAGCGCGGCCCCACGCTTGCCCAGCTCTTCCGCCAGCAACTTGCCGAAGCCGCTGGCAGCGCCGGTGATCAGTGCCGTCTTGCCGGTAAAATCGAGGATTGGATCCATGAAAGATTCTCCTGATAATTAAGTCGCCACGGGCTATAAATTCAGCTCTCTCAGACTGGCCGTAGGAGCGTCGCTGGCGGCGCGATGTCAGACTCTGACCAAGCTTCCGGTTTTCTGGAGAAATCTGTCGAGCTCTGAAATGCCTGATCGCCCTTCGGTCGATTTCCGCGCTGCGCGCGGTTCGCGCCTCGAGAGGCGTTATTCGCTTCGCTCACCCCTTCGGGGCCGCCCTGCGTGCGTTACTCCGCTCCGCTACGTTCCTACAGCGGCTTTGTAGAAAGCCCGAATTGTGCTGGTAGCGATTAGATAGTCATCCCGCCATCCACCACGACGCATTCCCCGGTCACATAACTGGAGGCATCGGATACCAGGTACAGCACGGTGCCCGCCATCTCTTTCGGGTCGGCATGGCGGCGCATGGGGATCTGGCTGATGGCGGAATCGTAGATGTCCTCGTTGGTAAACAGGGCACCGGCAAACTTGGTTTTGGTCAGGCCCGGCAACAAGGCATTGACCCGGACGTTGAACTGGGCGCATTCCTGGGCGAAAGATTTGGTCATGCTGATCACCGCCGCCTTGGAAATGGAATAGACGCCCTGCATGTCACCCGGGGTCAGGCCGTTCACGGATGCCGTGTTCACGATGGCACCGCCACCGTGCTCACGCATGAGCTTGGCGCCTTCCACGGACATGTAGAAATAACCGCGCAGGTTCACGTCCACGGTCTTGTCGAAAGCCTCCACCGGGGTATCCAGGATGTGCCCGAAGTACGGGTTGGCGGCAGCGTTGTTGACCAGAATATCCAGTTTGCCGTGAACCTCACGGATATGGGAAAACACGGCTTCGATCTGCGCCATTTCCCCAATATGGCAGGCAAAGGCTTCGGCACTGCCACCGTCAGCCTTGATGGCATCGGCCACGGCCTGACAACCGTCGATCTTGCGGCTGGACACGATCACGTGGGCGCCCTGCTCCGCCAGCAATTTGGCAATCTCTTCGCCAATCCCCCGGCTGGCACCGGTGACCAGGGCAATCTTGCCCTCAAGGTTAAAAAGGGTGGTACTCATTACGACTCTCCCGATAAAAAGCGTCAAGCTACAAGCTGCAAGCTTCAACGCGAGCAGACCCTGTAGCCATTCGAAAAACGGAAAAACCGCGCCGCAACGTCAACGCGGTTTTCCTTGTAGCTTCAGGCTTGCAGCTTGAAGCTGCTTTACGCCCCTTCTTTGATGATCTGTACGGCCATGGACGCCAGTGGCTCGACCAGCGCGCCGACCTGAGCCGCTTCCTTGCTGGAGGCGTTGCCATCCACGGCCCGTTTCGCCACACCCTGGCAGATGGCAGCAAGACGGAAGAAACTGAAGGCCAGATAGAATTCCCAGTTGTCGATGCGGTCGATACCGCGGCGCTGGCAGTACTGGTCCACATACTCTTTTTCCGTGGGGATCCCCAGTGCCTTGCGATCCACACCCTGCAGGCCCGCCATCTTGGCGCCCCGCTGTGGCATTCGCATCCCCATGCACTGATAGGCCAGGTCCGCCAGCGGATGCCCCAACGTGGACAGTTCCCAATCCAGTACTGCGATGACTTTCGGCTCACTGGGATGCCACATCATGTTGTCGAGACGGTAGTCGCCGTGTACCAGTGACACCTGACCATCGTCCTCCGGCTGATTGGCCTGCAGCCAGGCGATCAGTTCGTCCATGGCCGGGATGTCCTGCAACTTGGACGCTTCGTACTGTTGGGTCCAGCGCCCCAGTTGTCGCTCGAAGTAGTTGCCGGGCTTGCCGTAATCCGCCAGGCCGACCTCGTCCAGATCGACACTGTGCAGGGCTGCCAGCACCCGGTTCATTTCCTGGTACATGGCTGCACGGGTAGCATTGCCCGCTTCGCCCTCGCCGGCTTCCGGCAAGGACGCGCCCCAAAGAATGCGTCCCTCACAGAATTCCATCACGTAGAACATGGAACCGATCACATCCCGGTCTTCGCACAGATGTAATACCTGCGGCACCGGGACGTCCGTATCTTTCAGGGCTGCCATGACACGGAACTCGCGATCCACCGCATGGGCAGACTTGAGCAACTTGCCCGGCGGTTGCCGGCGCAACACATAGGCGCCGGACGGCGTGGTGATCTTGAAGGTGGGGTTGGACTGGCCGCCGTCGAACTTGTCAGCCTCGATAGGCCCCTTGAAGCCATCAATATGCTGCTCGAGGTATGCGGCCAGTTTCTGTGTATCCAGCGTATCCACCTGGGACATGGAGCTCTCCTGTTTTTCTCTGTCTGCTGCGCAATAGGCAAAGCCCGGGGTGTCTTCACACCCCGGGCAAACACCGCTTCTCAGGCGAAATATTTGGCCAGATTACGGCCCAGTTGCATCATGTGCACCTGGTCCGGACCATCCGCCAGCCGTAGGGTACGGGCATAGCTGAAGAAGTTGACCAACGGTGTATCCTGGCTCAGCCCCACCGCACCGTGGACCTGAATCGCCCGATCAATCACATTTAACGCCATATTGGGCGCCACCACCTTGATCATAGCGATCAAATCCTTGGCGACTTTGTTACCTTCGCGATCCATGGTGTCCGCCGCCTTCAAGGTCATCAGCCGTGCCTGCTCGATTTCACACCAGGATTTGGCCAGGTCCTCACGCACGGAACCCTGCTTGCTCATGGGCTGACCGAACACCACGCGCTCGTTAACGCGCTTGGCCATCAGTTCAAACGCTTCCTGCGCGGCACCGATCAGGCGCATGCAATGGTGAATGCGGCCCGGGCCCAGGCGGCCCTGGGCAATTTCGAAACCACGGCCTTCACCCAGAATCATGTTTTCCTTGGGCACCCGTACATTCTCAAACACCACTTCCGCATGCCCTTCCGGCGCATCGTCGTAGCCGAACACCTTCATGGGGCGCACGATGTTGACCCCGGGGGTGTTGGTGGGCACCAGAATCTGGGATTGCTGTTGATGGCGGTTCGGGTTATCCGGGTCGGTCTTGCCCATCACGATCATGATCTCGCAGGTCTTGCGCATGGCACCGCTGATATAAAACTTGCGGCCATTGATCACGTAATCATCGCCGTCCCGCTCGATGCGGGTTTCGATATTGGTAGCATCGGACGACGCCACTTCCGGCTCGGTCATGGCAAAGGCACTGCGAATACGGCCTTCCAGCAGCGGTTGCAGCCAGTCTTTCTTCTGTTGCTCGTTACCGTACTTGGCCAGCACTTCCATGTTGCCGGTATCCGGCGCGGAACAGTTAAAGGCTTCCGAAGCGATACGGCTGCGGCCCATTTCCTCGGCCAGCGGTGCGTATTCCAGGTTACTCAAGCCGGCACTGTATTCCCCGTATTCCTTGGGCAGGAACAGGTTCCACAACCCTTTGGCGCGGGCTTTCTCTTTCAGCTCTTCCATCACCGGCGGCGTTTCCCACGGGCTTTTTTCCAGCTGTTCATGGTACAGGCCTTCCACCGGACGGATCTCGGTATCGATGAAATGGCGAACCTGGTTGATCAGGTCCTGCACTTTTTCCGTGTATTGAAAATCCATGTCGCTCTCCCTTGTCGCGTGTTCGTTTACAGTCTTGGTGCTGCGTAAAAAACGGAATTAAAAGTAGGTAATGGCCTCGAACCGATCCGGACGATCCAGATGCGGCACATTATTGAAACTGGCCATGCGCACTACCTTGTTATTGAAAAAACCGTGGCTGACGCTGCTGTTGCGAATCTGCAGGTTCAACTCCACTACGGTGTCATCGGCAGCATTCAGGGCATGCTTGAGAAACATGGCCATGGCACCGCCGGAACTGACGATGAGAATGCGATCTTTGTCGCTGTACTGTTGCTGGATATGGTGACGCGCCGCCAGCACCCGGTCGGAAAAATGTTGCCAGCTTTCCGGCAAATCGCCGCTCAGCTCATCCAGACGCCAATGCTTCATGGCCGTTTTCAGCGCCTTGTAGAACGCCGCCACCGGCGCGCCCTCCGCAGGGGCCTGTTCCGGGAACTGCGTCAGGTAGGCATCCACAATGGATTGAAAGTCGAATTCATTCAGCCCGGCATGAATATCTTCCGGCAGCGCCACGCCAAGGCCTTCGCAGATACCGGCACCGGTTTCCCGGTGGCGCACCAGATCGCCGGAAACCAGCGCATCGAAGCCCATGTCCCGTTCGGCAAAATACTCGCCAAGCCACCGGGCCTGCTGGTGGCCAAGCTCGGAGAGACGGTCATAGTTATCGGTGCCGAACGATGCCTGTCCGTGGCGGACAAGATAGAACTGGGCCATGTGGAATCCTTACAACGGGCAAGAGAGCAATTCGCAATGACCCCAGCCTAGTGCAGGCCCGCGAGTTAGTGAAATTGATATTTTGAATCTGGCAGAATGAATATGGTGCATGACGATTTAGCTATTATTCGAAATGCTGTTTCGATATCTTCGGTAGCTTCCCCACTTGCCGGAGACTTCCATGACCGATCTGACTCTCACCAGCGGCTGCGTCCAGGCCCGGGAACAGGGTGCCGTGCTGCATCTGGTGCTGGACCGGGCTGCCAAGCTCAACGCCATGACCGCCAGCATGTACCAGGACCTGACCCGAGGCGTCGAACATCTGGCCAAGCGGGACGATCTGCATGTGCTACTGCTCACCGGCAATGGTCGGGCCTGGTGTGCCGGCAACGATATCGGCGATTTTCTCAATGCGGACCCGGCCAGCCGGGATAGCGGCAAGCTCAGCCCCGCCATGGTGCTGGTTCACGCCCTGATGGCCCTGGACAAACCTGTGGTGATTGGCGTGCAGGGCAATGCCACCGGTATCGGCACCACCCTGCTGCTCCATGCGGACCTGGTGGTGGCCGCCGACGATGCCCGTTTTCAGACTGCCTTTATCAATCTGGGCCTGGTCCCGGAAGCCGGCTCCAGCCTGCTGCTTCCTGCCCTGATCGGTCGCCAGAATGCCAACCGCCTGCTGCTGGCCGGCGATACCCTGACAGCAGAGGAAGCGGAGCGCTGCAGTCTGGTCGCCTACCGGGTCACCCCTGACGAACTGGAGCCCACCGCCAAGGCTCTGGCCCAGCGACTGGCAGAGAAATCTCCACCAGCCATGGCCATGACCAAGCAACTACTGCGTCACAGCCATGAAGCCATCAAGACACAGATCGAAAAGGAAAGCGTGCTGTTTGCGGAGAGGATGTTCAGCGAGGATACGAGGGAGCGGTTCTCTAAATTCTTAAAAGGAAGTTGATAATTGACAGTTGAAAGTTGACAGCGAAAACCTTCGCGAGAATCTTTATATATAAACAGAAACGCCAGAGGCCGCGACCAAGTTATAGTCGCGGCCCCTAGCGTTAGAAACCAATCAACTTTCCCCGTGTAGCTGTCAACTGACAACTATCAACTGTTAACTATTTTTCATCACTCCCCGCAGCGCCACCAGCACCACTTCATCCACCACATCCTGCCGTTGTTCCGGCGTTTCCGAATCGCGGGGCTGGTACCAGTTGATCACCGAGTTCATGGCACCGAAGACCGGCTTGATGGACATCCTCGGACGCGCGGCACGCATGGTGCCATTGGCAATGCCTTCTTCCAGGACAGTCAGAAACAGATCTTCGCAACGCCGGCGGCGCTCCTGAAGACGCTCCAGCTGAACACGCTGGGCTTCCGTGGTGCTGCTGCGCAGCAACATCTGCACCGCTTCCGACACGGTACGCTGGTAGGGCTGGGTCCGGATCAGGGTGCGGACATAACAGCGGGCCATCTCGGTAAACCGTTCCGAAGCCGGCAAACCGGAACTCACCACCGGTTCCAGCTCTTCAAAAAGCGCGTCCATGGCACGATGGTGGATCTCGAAGAATAGCTGCGCCTTGGAATCAAAGTAGTGATAGACCATGCCCTTGGTGGCAGAAAGTCGCCGGGCAATGTCGTCAATACTGGTGGCATTGAAGCCCCGCTCCATAAAGCACAGGGCCGCCGCGTCAAGAATGGCATCGCGGGGGTCGGTCAGCAGGGCGTCGCTTTGTTCTGGCATGGTGCTCCTCAATCACGGTGCAGACCCGTTTAAGGGGAAAATAGTGACATAACCGACGCGCCCCACCATTGACCCTCCCGCACCCCAGTGACGGAATTCTCGCCCTTCATGCCGTTTTTCACCCTTTACGGCCAGTTACGCCACTCCCATACTCCCGATCTTAAAACAATATTCTGAAAAGATAGCGCAGCCGCGCCCTAACAGGGAGAGCCCATGAGCAGATCGCAGATCACTATTGAAGCCCTGCAAGCCAAGACCGGTGAAGTGCTGGGTGTGTCCCAGTGGCGAACCGTGGACCAGCCAAGAATCGACGGCTTTGCCGAGCTGACGGAAGATCCTCAATGGATTCACACGGATCCGGAGCGTGCCGCCAGGGAAAGCCCTTTCGGCACCACCATCGCCCACGGTTTTCTGTCCCTGTCACTGCTTTCCGCCATGGCCATGGATGTGCTGCCTGCCATCAAGGGCCAGGCCATGGGCATCAACTACGGTTTCGACAAGGTGCGTTTCATGAACCCGGTGCGCGAAGGCAGCAAGGTACGCGGCACCTTTACCCTGCTGGAAGTGAAGCAACGCTCAGAGAGCGAATGGCAACTGCGCCATGGTGTGACAGTGGAAATCGAAGGCCAGGACAAACCCGCCCTGATCGCCGAATGGCTGAGCCTGGCGATCGTACCTGCTTGATTTAACAGGCCGCTGTAGGAACGTAGCGCAGCGGAGTAACGACCGTAGGTCGGCCCGTAGGGTAAGCGAAGCGCATAACGTCGCTCGCGGCGCGATAACCGGGTTACCGGTATCGAGTTTTGAGTCGCGAGGAGCGAAAACCCTGTTGTCTGTGACTTTCGGAACTCGCTTCTCGTGACTCGCAACTATCCCGAATCGCGCCGCCAGCGACGCTCCTACAAATAGCATTTGATGTGAATTATCCGGAGAAAGAAGCATGACAATCCGTTTTGACAATCAGGTGGCCATCGTCACCGGGGCCGGCAACGGCCTGGGGAAATCTCACGCTCTGGAGCTGGCCCGTCTGGGGGCCAAAGTCGTGGTCAATGATTTCGGTGGTGCCCGTGATGGCAGCGGCGGCTCCACCGAGGCGGCCGAGCAGGTCGTCGCGGAAATCCAGGCCGCCGGCGGCGAGGCCATTGCCAACGGTGCCGATGTGTCCAGTCCGGAACAGGTGGACGCCATGGTGAAACAGGCCATGGATACCTGGGGGCGCATTGATGTGCTGATCAACAATGCCGGTATTTTGCGCGACAAGAGCTTTGTGAAAATGACCCAGGACGACTGGGACAAAGTCATCGCCGTGCATTTGACCGGCTCCGAAATCTGTACCCGCGCGGTCTGGCCGATCATGCGCGAACAGGGATATGGCCGTATCGTCATGACCACCTCAACCTCTGGCCTGTACGGTAACTTCGGTCAGGCCAACTACGGCGCCGCCAAGATGGCCGTGGCCGGCTTGATGAATACGCTTTGTATCGAAGGGGAAAAGTACAACATCAAGGTCAACTGCATTGCGCCCACCGCCGCCACTCGTATGACCGAAGATCTTATGCCCCCGGAAGTCCTGGCCATGCTGGAGCCAAAGGAAATCACCCCAGCGGTCCTGTTCCTGTGCAGTAACAAAGCACCGACCCACCGCATCGTACTGGCAGGTGCCGGCTGCTACGCCATGGTTCGCCTGATGGAAAGCGAAGGTGTCTATCTGGATGAAGACGAGCGAAATGTGGATGGCGTCGCCGCCCATTTCAAGCAGATCGGCAATATGGACAACGCCCGGGAAATTCTCGCCGGCGGTGACCATGTGACCAAAATTCTTACCAAAGCCGCCCAGGCCAAGGGCATCAAGCTGGGTTAAAGGACAGTAGCGAGTCACGGGTACCGAGTTTCGAAAAGCAAAACCGGGTTGCTAACATGTTCTGGTTTCGCCTTTCGAAACTCGGTACTCGTCACTCGCTTCTCACACACTTCAGGCTGCTGCACCCTCCCCCGCAGCAGCCCTTATCTGGACCAGGAGAGAACCATGAGCAGAGAAGCCGTCATCGTATCCACCGCCCGTACCCCCATAGGTAAAGCCTACCGGGGCGCCTTCAACGACACCCAGGCCCAGGCCCTGGGTGGCCATGCCATCAAGCACGCCGTGGAGCGCGCCGGCATCGACCCGGAAACCATCCAGGACGTGATCATGGGTGCCGCCCTGCAGCAGGGCAGCACCAGTGGCAACGTGGCCCGCCAGTGTGCCCTGCGTGCGGGTCTTCCCACCACGGTGTCCGGCATGTCCATGGACCGCCAGTGCGCCTCCGGCCTGATGGCCATCGCCACCGCCGCCAAGGAAATCATCGTCGACAACATGGATGTGACCGTGGCCGGCGGGCTGGAGTCCATTTCCCTGGTGCAGAACGACAAGATGAACACCTTCCGCGCCGCCGACCCTTGGCTGAAACAACACCGCCCGGACATCTACATGTCCATGCTGGAAACCGCCGAGATTGTGGCCGACCGCTACAACGTCTCCCGTGATGCCCAGGACGAGTACGCCTACCAATCCCAGATGCGCACCGCCGCTGCCCAGCAAGCCGGCAAGTTCGACGACGAGATCGTCCCCATGACCACCGTCATGAAGGTGATGAACAAGGAAACCAAAGAGATTTCCGACCAGGAAGTTACCCTGAGCAAAGACGAAGGCAATCGCCCGCAAACCACCCTGGAAGGCCTGCAATCCCTGCAGCCTGTCTTCAAGGGTGGCCAGCAGGTTCAGGAAGGCGGCTTCATCACCGCCGGTAACGCTTCCCAGTTGTCTGACGGCGCCAGCGCCTGCGTGCTGATGGAAGCGAAGGAAGCCGAGCGACTGGGCCTGCAACCGCTGGGCGCTTATCGCGGCATGGCCGTGGCCGGCTGTGATCCTGACGAGATGGGTATCGGCCCGGTTTTCGCCGTACCCAAGTTGCTCAAGCGCTTTGGACTGACCATTGATGACATCGGTATCTGGGAACTGAATGAAGCCTTTGCCAGCCAGTGCCTGTACAGCCGCGACCGGCTGGGTATCGACCCGGAGAAATACAACGTGAATGGCGGCGCCATTTCCATCGGCCACCCCTACGGCATGTCCGGTGCCCGCATGACAGGCCACGCCCTGATCGAAGGCAAGCGCCGGGGTGTGAAATATGTGGTGGTGACCATGTGCATTGGCGGCGGCATGGGTGCCGCTGGCTTGTTCGAAGTGTTCTGATTGCTGTCTCTGACTTCCCCTTCAGGGCGCCACACGGCGCCCTTTTTTTGTCTTCATGATCAGGGGCCACTGCCGGGACAAACCTTACTGTGTTTTCTGCGATGGAATTCTTTAGCAAATGTGTCAACGCTCACAAATAACACTAAAATGAAATCTTCTTTTATTTGTTACCCTGGGTAACGAATCACCGAGAACGGTAAACATCCACTTTAATATCGTTTCTCTCTCCTGGTCTTGGATCACGAAAACCCCATAAAACCTAACGCCTTTATTCCAGAAACAGGCTCTTCGCTCCCTATTTCCCTTCAACTTCGACGTTGGTCTGTCTTGACCACATACCCGTCGGTATGTATGAATTGAATCCGACGTATCGCTTTTTGAAATAATGGTTCAAAAAAACAAAAGGCGAGGGTCAGGATTTTAACGCCCGATGGGACCGGGAGTGACAACAAGTGCGCTACAACAACGTTCACAACAACAAACGGAATGTCTACCCGGCTCATCACCGGGTAGTGGGAGAGCAAAATAATGCGAAGCAAAGCGATCGCTGTCGGCTGCAGCAGTGCCCTGGCTCTGGGCCTGCTGACAGCCGCAGCCCCGGCCATGGCTGGCGAAAAACAAATCAATGACGACATCAGTCTCAAATGGAACCTGAAAGCGTCCGTGGGCGCGATTTCCCGTATGGAGTCTGCCCGCAAGGAAAACCTGTTTGCCGGTGATACGCCCGGCGGCACCTCCGGTTCCGCCGTCTCCGACGACGGCAACCTGAACTATGATGGTGGCGAAGTGGTATCTGCCGTCGCCAAGGCAGTGGGCGACGTCAACCTGCAGTACAGGAACTACGGCCTGTTTGTGCGTGCCAAGGGCTGGTACGACTATGTGCAGAAAGAGAAGGATGTCCCCCACGGCAACTTCCCCAATGAATTTGTCGGTGGCGAGCCGCTCAGCGATGACGGCTTTGATCGCAACTCCAAATTCCAGGGAGCCACCTTCCAGGCCTTTTTTGTCCACGGCACCTTTCAGGTCAATGAGCAGCCGCTGAAGTTGAAGGCGGGTCGCCAGACGCTATTGTGGGGGCGTAGCCTCTATTCCCGGGGCTCCCTCAGTGCGTTGAACGCCATTGACCTGGCAGCCCTGCACCGCCCCGGTGCCGAGTACACCGAGTTCCTCAAACCCGCTGGCATGGTGACCGCCGACTACCAGTTTACCGACCGGCTCTCCATGAAATCCTTTTACCAGTATGAGTGGCGGGCAGCGAACCTGGATGGCTGCGGCACCTTTTTCTCCACGCTCGACAACACCGCCGTCGGGTGTGATGCCACCTTCTCCAGTTCCGTCATCATTCCCAACAAAACCGCCTTTGAAAACGGTCTCTACATTCCACGTCGAGACGAAAAAGAGCCGGATGATGGCGGTCAGTACGGGCTGAAATTCGACTATGCCTTCCCGAAATCCAAGGCCAAGGTGGGCGCCTACTTCCTGAACTATCACATGCGTCTGCCGATCTATTCGGTGACCAAGGAAGACAGCCCGCTGGCACAGGGGATTACCGCCGGCAACGACATCGCCTACTTCTATGAATACCCGGAAGATATTCAGGTGATCGGCCTCACCGCCGACAAGACCTTCGAAGGGATCGGCAACCTGGCCATGAACCTGAGCTATCTGCCGGATATGCCGGTCCAGATCAACACGCCGGATCTGACTACCTCGCGGGTGCTGGAAGCCAATGGCGTACCGGCAGCCGCCGCACAGGGGTTTGCCACCGTTCCCCAGGACACCATTGATTATGTCTATGGCTCGGGCAACGAAGTGACCGGCTTCAAGGAGTTCGATATTCAGCGTGCCGAATTCACCTTTACCACGGTTATCCCCAAAGTACTGGGCGCCCAGAAAACCATCGTTTCTGCCCAGGTCGGCTCGGAATTCATTCAGGATTTGCCGGACCAGGAAGACATGCGTTTTCGCCGCCACACCAACTTCGGTGTCGGTGATCTGGGCGAGGACGGCTATGTGACTGACTTCAGCTGGGGCTACCAACTGACGCTGAAATCCACCTATGCCAATGCCATTGGCCCGGTGACACTGACTCCGTCACTGACCCTGCAGCACGGTGTAGAAGGCTACTCCAGTGATGACGCCCTTCAGGAAGACCAGCGCAGCCTGGGCCTGGGTATCGGCATGGGCTACAAGAAGCTCAGCGCGGACCTGTCTTACACCACCTATAACGATGCCAGCTATAGCGTAGTCAACGACCGGGATTACCTGTCCCTGAGCACCACCTACAGCTTCTGAGACGACAAAGGACACCGCAGGCTACCCCCCGGTGGCCTGCCAACCAGAATGAGGATGGAACGATGAGAAAACTGCAATTCGCCATGGTGGCCCTGTTCGCTGTGCTGCTCATGGCCTGTGCCTCCGGCTACCACGATACCCGTGTGGTCAACACCCAGACCGGCGTAGAAAAAGACCCACAGGGTCCCTACCAGTCATTGGTGGTGGGGGTCCTCGTTGAGCACGAACTGCGTGGTCACCTGGAAAACGCCATCGTTGCCAGGTTTGCCGAGCAAGGCATCAAGGCCACCGCCGCCCATACGGTCTTTGGTGACAAAGGCATCGAAGGCAAAAGCCGCGACTATCTGGCAGAACGCATGCAAGAAAACGGCTTCGACAGCGCCCTGGCGATCCACCTGGAAGAACAGCGCAGCGAAACCCTTGAGGTCAAAGGCGACCCGGGCGCGGCCGTCCCGATCGCCGGCACCATGACCATGCGTCCCCAAGTGTTCAGCGATGACTTTTTCGTCAATGAGGACATCTATGTGGTTCGGCTGGACCTGTGGGACGTGGCGCAACAAGCCATCATCTGGCAAGGCAACACCGTCAGCTTTAACACCGGCGGCTTCAAGGGCCTGGAAAAAGGGGCCGGCCACTTTGCCCAGGTCATCACCAACGCCATCGGCAAGGCCGATATCTTCTGATTCTGTTTTCTCCTTGATTGTCTCCACCTTCCTTGCCCACTTCGGTGGGCATTTTTTTGCCCTGTCACGCCCCTGTCATCCCGGCCCGGCATATTGACCTCCTATCACGGAGAGAGGCTCGCCCTCTTGCTTCTGGCAGGCGTCATCGCTAGGCTTGAAAGCTGAACTCAACGAGATTTCATCATGAACGCAGCCCGCCACAATCACAGCATGCCTGCAGACCGCAAAACGGTCGGCACCGTTGTGCCCGCTGCCTTCTATTACGGGTATTGGTTTAGCCGCTCGCGCGCCTGACTTATACCCAGGCGCGCCCGCTACGGGACGCCTGCCGAAACACGAAAACCCCGGTCGGTATCCCGCCCGGGGTTTTTTATTGCCCAGACAAGCGCACGACAGAGGACAAACAGCATGTATCGATATAGCCAGCACTTTAAAGCATCGCGATTTAGCCAGTGGCAGCGCCCGCTCCAGCGAACACTACGATCGAATCACGCGCGACGATAATGCGCACAGAACGTTAAGGAATGACCATGCAACAGACACAGAGCCACATCGCCAGCCCCGCCGACCCCCGTTCGCGCCGCAGCGTGCCACTGCCCTCCCCCAGCGCAATGCGCGAGCGCCTGCCGGTGGACGCCCAGCTGGCGGCACAAATCCAGGCCCATCGACAGACCGTACGCGATATTCTCAACGGCGAAGACGACCGCCTTTTAGTGATCACCGGTCCCTGCTCGCTCCATGACCCGAAATCCGCCCTGGAATACGGCCATCGCCTCAGCGAACTGTCCCGTCAGCTGGACGACAGGATATTCCTGGTAATGCGTGCCTACGTGGAGAAACCCCGCACCACGGTGGGCTGGAAAGGTCTGCTTTACGATCCGCACCTGGACGGTAGCAACGACATCGGCACCGGTCTGAACGTGTCTCGCCATCTTTTGCTGGACCTGGCTCGTCTGGGTCTGCCCCTGGCCACGGAACTGTTGCATCCCATGGCCGCCGACTACCTGGGCGACCTGCTCAGCTGGGCGGCCATTGGCGCCCGCACCACCGAATCCCAGATCCACCGGGAGATGGTCAGCGGTCTGCCCATGCCCGTGGGTTTCAAGAACGGTACTGACGGCAGCATCGATGTGGCCAGTGACGCCATGGGCGCCGCCGAGCATCCCCACACGCACCTGGGCATCGACCACAACGGTCACAGTGCGTTGCTGCAAACCGCCGGCAACCTGGATACGCACCTGGTGCTTCGCGGTGGGCATCATGGCCCCAATTACGATGCAGAAAATATTCGCAGTGCCGTCAATGCCTTGCAGGCGAAAGGCCGCAACCCACGACTGATCATCGACTGCAGCCACGCCAACAGTGGCAAAGACCCGCTCAAACAGCCGGAAGTACTGCAGGATCTGCTTGCACAACGCCGCAACGGGCAAAAGCATATCGCCGGAATCATGCTGGAAAGTCACCTGCAGGATGGCAAACAGCCGCTGAAAAAGCCCCTCCAGTACGGCCTGTCCATCACCGATGGTTGCCTGGGCTGGGACAGGACAGCGCAGTTACTCTGCGGCATCGATTAGAGCGGTTCACAGGGACGAACCCGGCAGGAAATATTGATCCAAATCACGACACCGGCACCTATTCAGTAAAGGCGATGGTGTCGTGATATTGTCGAGATAACAGACTGGAGACCTGCACCATGACACTGGAACAATTGATTACCGCTTTCGTACTGTTCCTCAGCAGCATTGCCTTGGTGGCGTTTATTGTTTATCTGAAAAATCAGTCAAAAAACTAATATGGCGCCGTCGCATGTAGCGTTAAAACGCTTATTTCCCCAACACCTTGAACCGGTGGCCTAATCGAAACCCCTGGTCATCCACCAGCGTCAGCGTATGCCAACCGGGTTCAGCGATGATCGCCTGCTCATGGAAATGACGGGTCTTGCCGAGAAAACGATCATCCAGGTGCCAGAACAGTTCTGCCTCACTGCGCTGATGGACAGCGCGGAATACTGCACGTCCCAAACGAC
This sequence comes from Alcanivorax sp. DSM 26293, assembly GCF_900107995.1. Lineage (GTDB taxonomy): Bacteria > Pseudomonadota > Gammaproteobacteria > Pseudomonadales > Alcanivoracaceae > Alcanivorax. Next base: position 85,757 of record NZ_FNUM01000008.1, read on the forward strand.
CATTCAGCTCCACAGGAATGTAGATAGCGGTGCCCGCATGGGGGTAGACCAGTGCCATGGGTGGCTCGCTTTGCATGGCGCGGGCGCCGGCCACACAGTCCGCCCGCCAGGACGGCAAGGGCCGATACTCCGGATGATGGCGGCGATAGAACCAGGCGTGGGCGGGTGGTAGTACAAACCAGTCCCGATGCTGCATCTGACTCACTGATTCACACTGACTGTGCACCCGTTGGCCATTGGCATCCAGGTGCACGCGGATATGGTGTGGCGTGACAGTCTGAAAATGGCTCTGCCGCGGAGCCCACTGGTCCGCGGTCTCACACCGGCCCCCTGCCAGGTAGCCATCATCGGCACAAACCTGCACGGTTTTCAGCTCATCCAATGGCGGCTGTGGCCAGGACGCAGTCCCCAGCAGGCTGAACACATCCAGCATCAGTGGTGCCGCCGTCGCCGCGCCCCCGAGTGATGGCGCCGGCTCACCATTGCCGTTGCCCGCCCAGACACCCACCGTATATTGCCCATTACTGCCGATGGCCCAGGCATCACGCAGTCCATAGCTGGTGCCGGATTTCCAGGCAATTGGCTGGCTGGAGGTGAACAGTCGCCACTGCTGTGCCGTGCCTGGTCTGGCGACCTCCCGCATGGCCTCCAGGGTAAGCCAGGCAGCACCGGGGCTCAGTGCCATCCCCGGTGCCGTGGCGGTTTGTTGCTCTGCCAGTGTTCTCACCGGTTCTGCTGGTAGCCCGCTGGCGCTTGCCATCATCTGCGCATAAATGGCGGTGAGCTCGTCCAGGCGTCCTTCTGCACCACCGAGAATCAGGGTGAGTCCGTAGTCTTCCGCGCTGCGAAACAGGGTGGTCATGCCCAGGCGCTGGAGTTCGCTATGAAAGCGTCCCAACCCGTAGTCTTTCAACATACGTACCGCAGGAATGTTCAGCGACTGGCTAAGGGCTTGATGGGCTGGCACCGCGCCCCGATAACCATGATCAAAGTTTTCCGGGCTGAAACCACCGTAGTTAGTGGGCAGATCTGCCACCAGGGTGCCGGGTAGCAGGCGCCCGTCATCCAGCATCAAGCCGTACAACAAGGGTTTGAGCACACTGCCGGTGGAACGGGGGGCACTGGCGATGTCCACGGCGGCGCCGTACTCCACAGGGTCCCCATGGGAGACATTGCCCACATAAGCGCGGGTCTGTCGTTGCTGATGATCAATGACCACCACCGCCACGTTATGCACCCCATCGCGGGCCAGCCGCCGACCATGTTGCCGGGCCAATTCCTGAACCCGCCGTTGAAGATCCGCATCCAGCGTTGTGGTCAGTAGCCGTCGCGTTGACGTCTTCGAGAGGGTGTTGAGCAAGTGAGGAGCCAGCCCCGCCAGAGGTCTGGGCGCGGCAGGCAACGGCTCCATCAGCGCCAGGCGCAGGTCTGCCTCAGCCATGGCACCCTGTCGGTGGAGTTGTTGCAGCAGGGCATCACGTTTGGCCAGTAGCCGCTCCCGATTGCGCCCGGGATGAATCAGCGAAGGCGAATTGGGTAGCACTGCCAGCAGGGCCGCCTCCGCCCAGCTCAAGGCTCCGGGTTCGCGGCCAAAATAACGCCAGGATGCGGCACGCAAGCCGACTATGTTGCCACCGAAGGGAGCCCGGCTGGCGTAATGGACAAGGATCTCCGGCTTGCTGAAGTGCCACTCCAGCTGCAATGCCAGTAGCGCCTCACGGGCTTTTTCGGTGAGAGTCCGCGGCGGATCGTCACGCAGTAGCCGGGCCAGCTGCATGCTCAGGGTGGAACCTCCGCTGACCACCCTTCCCGCTTCCAGGTTCAGGCGCATGGCCCGGGCGATGGCCAGCGGATCAATGCCCGGGTGCCGGTAAAAGCGCTTGTCTTCGAACAACAGCAGTGCCTGTTCGTATTTGTCCGGCAGCTGTGCCACCGGCACGAAACGCCACTGCTGATCCTCGGCAATCCGGGCATCCAGCAGACGGCCGTGGCGATCCAGCATCAAGGTGGCGTAGGGCGTGTTATCCAGCCGCTCAGGCAGCGGCCACCATTGCAGGGCCGCCAGCATCAGTAGCGAAGCAAGCCCCCCCCCTATCAGGAGAAAGCGTCTTTTCGGGTATTGTCGCTTCATGGGCTGGCAGACAGAGGGAGACACTGAAAGCCTACTCAACAATGGGGAAAGGGTCGACCGGACAAAAAAACGGGCGCATCAAGCGCCCGTTTTGTGTGGCTTTGCTATGGCTTAAAGGTGAAGACCACACTCGGTTTTCTGCTGGCCTTTCCAGCGGCCTTCGCGGCCTTCGCCCTTGAAGGTACAGTGGCTGCAGCCGATGGAGTTGTAGCCTTCCGCCACCAGCGGGTGGAACGGCAGATCATGCTCCGCGATGTAGCTGTCACGCTGCTCCTTGGTCACGTCGATCATGGGGTTGAACTTGATCATCCCGCCACGCTCTTCGAAGACCTGCAGGCCCGCCCGATGCTCGGTCTGCCAGCCCATCAGGCTGGAAATCCACAGGTCGTAGTTTTCCTTGGCCTCGTCCAGCGGGTTCACCTTGTTCACCTGGCAGCACAGGTCCGGATCGGATTCCCACATGCGGTTTTCCAGGGACACCTGGTGGTGATCCGGGTCCGGCGTCACGTCGATGACGGTCAGGCCGAAGCGGTCAATCAGGTAGTCCTTGTACTTGAGGGTTTCCTCGAAGTGGTAGCCGGTATCAATGAAATGCACCGGCTGATCAGGACGAATCGTGGAGATGATGTGCAGAAAATAGGCAGAGGTCGCCGCGAAGGAAGAGGTCACCATGATCCGTTCGGGAGAAAAATCCTCGAATACCCGGGCGATACGTTCCTCAAAACTCAACGGACCATAGACACGATTCAGCTCCGCCAGGGCCTCTTTGGACAGGCCGGCGGTGTTGTCTCCGAAACGTGTAATAAGCTGTGCACTACCCATGATCTACAGCACCTCAAAACAGGAATTGCGAGTGCCATGATAGGGTTTCAGCGAAGAAGATAAAGGAATATATGGTGATACTTTTATAACATTCGGACATATGCCTCGCGAACCAACCTGTCACCGGGAGCGACTCAGCTGCCCTCCCCCGGCGACAGTGATTCTGCGGGTCAGAACCGGTAGTTCAAGCCCAGACCGATCAGCTCCTGGGAGCCAAAGTCATTATCTACCAGGCGCAGATACTCCAGGCTCATGCTGATGTGCTCTTCCATACCCAGATCAAAACCGCCGCCATAGGAAGCGCCGTCGTCACGCAGGGTTTCGCCGTTGAAGTCATTCTCCACGTAGCTGTAGCCACCGATCAGATACGGGCGAACTGCACCGGCTACGGGCGGCGTCAGTCGGGCATAGACGCCGTAGTGGAAATCGTTTTCCACCTCCACCCCCCGGTAGGAATCATCACCGAAGGCCTTGCCCGCATGGACCTCGGCACTGATCAGTTCATGCAGAACCATGCCTCCCCGCACTGTCAGCCCTGTCAGAGTCACGTTGCTCACCGAACCACGATCGATGTTCAGCATATTCACCTGGGCACCGGTGTAGAACTCCGCCTGTGCTGCAGTACCGGCCAACAGCAAACCCGCTGCAAGCGTTCCACGAAAAATTCCGGATTGTTTCAACATTCAGCTCTCCTTGGTTTTTCTTATCAGTCCCACCGCGGGGAATAGCCCCGCTTACCCATTGAAACTGTCACAGCGGAAAAATGAAAGGGTTACACGCCGGATCCGGTTTGCCGGTCTGATCTGATGACTCAAGTGACGTCTACCACCACGCAGATTTACATAACTTAACAAAAACGGCGGAACGGCTGCTCTCAATCATGTCGGACCTTGCATGTGTCACTCGCGACGACGCAAGACGTTATGACACAGAAACGGCCTTCTGATTTTTATTCGGGGGCATGAATATGCGAAGGAGACTGATTCCATGAAAAAGCCAATGATCACCCTGGCCGCACTACTGTTTTCCGGTGCCCTGACCGCCACCGCCACGGCCCAACAGCCCGGAAACCCCGCCACTCCCCAGCAAAACGCACCGCAAACCCAGACCATGCAGACGCCACAGAATCTGCCGGATGAGTCTGAATTTTCCGATGCGGATCTTGATGCCTTTATTGCCACCCAGAAAGAGATGGCAGGGATCCAGCAGACTTATTCCCGGAAACTGCAAGCCAGCAAGGATGAGCCCCAAAAGGCCATGAAGGTGCAGCAGGAAGCCCAGCAGAAAATGGTAGAAGCCGTGGAAGAGAACGGGCTCGAACTGGAAAGATACAATCAGATCGTTCGCCTGGCACAGCATGATGCGGACTTCCGCGCCACGCTTCAGGAAAAGCTCTAATACTGAGACTTAAAAAAACGCCGGCAAATGCCGGCGTTTTTTCTTCCACTCGCTTTTAGAAATTCACCGTTACCCCGAGCCAGTAACGCCGACCATCTTCCACATAACCGTACTCATCCTCGAAGATTTTCCTGTCGGCCAGATTGTAGATACCGGTATTCAGCTTCGCCTGGGGTGAGAGACGGAACCCTACCCCCGCATCCACCAGGGTATTGGATGGGGCGATGATCGCACTGCTGGATGGGCCGGTGGTCGGCTGGCTTTCCTTACCCCGGTAGCGCACCGTCAGCCAGGGAGAAACCGTGTCCGTGGCCTGCCAGTTGGCCTGCAGACTGGCCAGATGCTCTGGCAGTTGGTTGAGGGGCTCGCCCTTGTAATCGCCGGATTTTTGCTCGGAATCCGTATAGGTATAACTCAGGTTCAGGGACAGCACCCGGTAGAACGTGGTCGACAGGGCAGCTTCCACACCCTGGGTTACCGCTTCATCCACATTGACCCGATAGGTGGGGTCGGAACCGAACTGGTTGGGGCCATCAGTGCAGATCTCGATCGGACAGGCGATGCGGGTGATCTTGTCTTCAAAGTCGTTATGGAAAACCGTGACATTGGCCTGAAGGTCCCGGCCGGCGTTGAAGTACAGCCCCAGCTCCTTGTTCACGGACGTTTCCGGCTCCAGATCCGGGTTACCATAGATATTGCCACCGCGGCTCACCTGTCCCCAATCCGGAGTAATCTCTCGCAGGGAGGGAGACCGGAAGCCGGTGGAGACACCGCCTTTCAGGGTCCAGCGGGGGCTGAACCCCCACACGCCATAAAGACGCGGGCTGAAGTGGCTACCAAAGTCATCATCGTCATCCATCCGTGCCCCGGCGGTAAGCGCGAACGTATCCGTGAGCATCCATTCGTCTTCCGCAAAGAGTGCGTATTTGGCGGTATCAATTCGGGTACGGTCGGAAATCCGGTTGGAGGTCTTGTCGGAGAGCGCTTCCTCGATAAAGTCCGCACCCAGTGTCAGCCGGTGATCCCCCAGCGGCATCACCAGTGACGTCTTGGCAGAGGTGTTGGTAATCACCATTTCGCGGCTCTCGTTTTCCGCCCTCTCCCGTTGCACGTAGGTGTCTGAGGTACCGATTGCCCAGCGTCCAGTATGGCTCAATGAAAAAGCTTCGCGGGTACTGCGGTTGTCGGAATCGGTACACCCACCCCGGCAGCCGGTCGCCTGGGCACTGTAGCCGATCAGAGAGCGGCGCCGCTGGTCCACCTGGCTGGCCTCCAGCACGACGTCGTGATCCTTGCTGGGTGTCACCGACAATTTGGCAGTCAGATTTTTCAGGTTTTTTTCTTCAAAACCGTTTTCAAACAAATCTTCTTCCCGATCCTGGAAGCGACCATAAAGCTGCAAACCGACCAGGCCGTCCTTGAGAGGGCCGGTGAGGCTGAAATTACCCTGCTTGATATCACCGGAGCGGGAGTCATCCTGAATAATGGTGTCCAGCTGAACGGCGCCTCCCCACTCGTCGGCCACCTTGCGGGTAATCACATTGATCACCCCGCCAATGGCATCGGATCCGTAAAGGGTGGACATGGGACCGCGCACCACCTCAATCCGCTCGATACTTTGCAGGGGCGGCAGCCAGTCCTGCTCGAAACCGGCACTGCCGTTGGGACGGGTTTCGCGAGTGGAAACCCGTTTGCCATCCACCAGAATCAAGGTATACGCCGAAGGCATACCGCGCATGACAATATCCGTGCCGCGATCACCGGAACCCCCACCGGTAACAATCACCCCGGGAATATCGCGCAGGGCATCGGTGGCATCCTTGTAGTAGCGCTGCTCAATCTGCTCCCGGTTAATCACGCTGATGGAAGCCGGCGCATCTTCCACTTGCTGAGCGAAGCCACCGGCAGTCACGGAAATCTGCCCCAGTTCATGGCTCCCCTGTTCTGCCCAGGCCATTCCGCTGGTCGCCAACAGCACTAACCCCAGGTTCCCCAAACGCATTCCCATCTTCCTTATCTCCTCAATCATCTCGACAACAGGACCGGACGCTCAAACAGAGACGGATCCCCCGAACACGGCCAGAGCCGCATAAACATGAATGAACATGCTTCACGGCAAGAGATGATATTGATTCTTATTTGCAGATAAAGAAGATTTACAAACTATACAGCCGCCGGCAGGCGCAGGTGGATCCGCAGACCTGGACTCACGTTTTCGGCCCATAGCTGGCCGCCCAGGCGCTGTACCGCACGGCGGGCAATGCTCAACCCCAGACCGAAACCACTGTTGCCGGCACGGGCACTGTCCAGCCGGACGAAAGGCGCGAAGATATCCTCCAGCCGCTCCGCAGGCACACCGGGCCCCTGATCAGTCACCCACAGGTGCCACCACATGCCTTCCCTGGCGCCGCAGAGGGACACACTTCCCTGGGCGGGAGAATAGCGCACCGCGTTCCGCACCAGGTTTTCCAGTACCTGGGCCAGGGCATTCAGATTGCCGCGGACCTGGGCGTCGACAGGCAAGTCACAGGGGAAGCGGGAGGGATGCCAGTCACTTTCGAACGCGGCGTTATCGCTCACCACATCCCACAGTGCCCACAACGAAATTGACTCCTGCCCGGCATCATCGGACTCCGTGTCCTGCCATCCCAGTGCCAGGGTATCGTTCACCAGGGTACGCATCTGGATCAGCTCCCTGGCCACCCGTTGCCGCAGGGCTTGCTCGTCCATCTGGCTTTCCAGGGCCACCGCCAGACGACTGAGGGGCGTACGCAACTCGTGGGACATGTCATTGAGGAGCTGGCGCTGGGTGGTCAGCATGGCCGACACCTGTTCGGCCATGTGATTGAAGCTGCGGGCCACATCACCAAATTCGTCCCGGCGCTGACTCAGCGGTGGGTGGACCCGGGCCTCCGGGTCATCCTTGAATTGCATCACCTGCTGCTGCAAGCCGCGCAGCGGCCCGCGGACGCGCCAGAACAGCACCAGCCCCAGTGCCAGGGCCACCAGGGCGGGTAACCCCACCATTAACAGGGACTCCCATATCGGCCAGTCCTGAGCAGGCATGAAGCGAGGCGGTAGCTGCATGACCAGGCGACCCTGTTCCGGTCGCTGGGGAAAAGGCACACCGATATAAGGCATGGAGCGATAACGAAAACTCATGCGCCACTCCAGCCCCCGCTGAAACCGCAGGCCGTCCCGCTCTGATTCTGTCAGCGGCATACCGCTGAGCGACTGGTCATCCTGGCTGACCACCATGATGTCGCCGGGTTCATGCTCAGCCACGGCAGCGATCCAGGCCGCCACACCCGGAGCCCCCTCCTTCAGCCAGGCTTGTTCCGCATCGGCGGCATAACCGCGCATCACGGTTTTCGCCTCATTACTGAGCAACAACGCCCGGTTACTCAGGGTGCGATTGAGCCAGTGGCTGAGCGTGACGGTACACACCGCCGTTACCATCAGCAGCATTGCCAGTCGCCAAAGCAGGGAATGTCGATCAAGCATCACAGATGAGCGGTCACCAGGGTATAGCCCTGCCCCCAGACGGTGCGCACGGTGGATTCCGACACCCCGGCAGCACGCAACTTGCGGCGCAGATGGCTGACATGCAAGTCCAGGCTGCGGTCGTGGCGACCCCATCCCCGATACAGCACAGCCTGATAGAGGAAGGGCTTGCTCAACACCTGGTCACGGTGCTCCAGCAACACCTGCAGGAGACGGAATTCAGTGCCGGTCAGGCCCAGATCCTGATGCCGATAACTCGCACCCTGGCTGGCCTCGTCCAGCACCAGACCACCGGCGGCTTCCGTTAGCGCAGGCCGATGCCGCTCCAGGCTGACCCGCCGTAACAGCGCCTCCACCCGTACCGCCAGTTCGGCCATGCTGAACGGCTTTGGCAGGTAATCATCGGCGCCACCAATCAGCCCTTGAATCCTGGCCTGCTCGTCACCCAGGGCGGACACCACGATCACGGGCACCGGGCTTCTCCGGCGAAGCTGTGCCAGCAATTCCAGCCCATTCAGACCGGGCAGCAGGATGTCCAGCAATACCAGATCAAAGTCACCGGAAGCCGCCGCCGCCAAACCCCGGGCGCCATCCGCACAGAGGGTGGTTTGATAACGGCGCTCCGTCAGAAAGTCACGCAGATGGGCGCCGAGTAGCGCATCGTCTTCGATGATCAGCAGGCGGGAAGGGATATGGGCAACGGCATTCATTCGCGAATGATAAGAATTACCATTCGCTGAATCCAGCATTATTTGAATCAAATTCAAAAAAGGGCTCCGTCTTACATTCTTTACAGCCCCCGCGTCTATTTAAAAAGAACCATTCTCATTACCATCCCTGGCATCGAAATTTGCCGAGCCCTCCCCCGCTGTGAACAAGAAACGCAAAGCCTTCTGGCTGAAACAGCTCCACCAATGGCACTGGATCACCTCGGCCCTGTGCCTGATCAGCCTGCTGTTATTCAGCCTCACCGGGATCACCCTGAACCATGCCAGCGCCATTGGTGCAGATCCGACGGTACAGGAACAGGAAGCCCTATTGCCCGCCCCACTGCGGCAACAGCTCGCCCTCAGGCAAGAAGGGGCCCTGCCCATGCCCGTCCGCGTCTGGCTGGAACGGGAGATGCAGATCCGTACCGGTGACAAAGTCGCCGAATGGTCCGCCGGGGAAGTCTATCTGGCCCTGCCCCGCCCCGGCGGCGATGCCTGGCTGGCCATTGATCTCAATGATGGCAGCGTGCTGGCCGAACAGACCGACCGGGGCTGGATCGCCTTTTTCAATGACCTGCACAAGGGACGGCATACCGGCGCGGCCTGGACCTGGTTTATCGACATCTTCGCCGTGGCCAGCCTGCTGTTCGCACTCACCGGCCTTGGGCTGATGATGCTCCACGCCAAACGTCGTCCGGCCACCTGGCCGGTGACCCTGGCCGGGCTGGCACTGCCCTGGTTACTGATCGTGTTTTTCATGCACTAAAAGGACAGCCCCATGCGTTTATTCCCCGTCTTGCTGTTTTCTCTGCTGGCCGGTTATGCCGGCGCCGATACCTTTCAGGTGGAAGTGGAAATCCCCCGATTAAGAGTGGCGGAATACCACGCGCCCTACGTGGCCTTCTGGGTAGAAAACAGTGATCGCAGCACCATCCTGCCACTGGGCCTGTGGTACGACGACCAGGAAAAGTGGCTCAAGGATATCCGCCAATGGTGGCGACGTACCGGCCGTGGCCAGCAAAAGCCCTATGACGGCCTCACCGGCGCCACCCGCAGCCCGGGCAAACACTCGGTGGATTTCAGCGAACTGCAACGCCTGCAGGAGCTGCCGAAGGGGAATTACCAACTGGTGGTGGAAGCCTCTCGGGAAGTGGGCGGCCGTGAAGTGGTGCGTCTGCCCTTCCAGTGGCCCGCCAGCCGACCTCAGCAACACCAGGCTAACGGTAGCAGTGAACTGGGCACCGTCACGTTGACCCTCACCCCCTGACGCCAATCACCATGAAAAGGAGAACACCATGAACACCACACTGAAGCGCATCAGCCTGTTATCCCTGCTGGCAATGGCATTGCCCGCCCAGGCCCACAAGCTGTGGCTGCTGCCCAGCCATACCAGTGTCTCCGAGCCCCAGTGGGTCACCGTGGATGCCAGCATCTCCAATGACATCTTCGCCGTGGAGCGCGCCTACCCGCTGGATTATCTGCAAGTCACCGGCCCGGATGGTCAGGCCGCTACCGTGGAAAATCTGCTTAAAGGTCACCGCCGCAGCGTCTTCGATGTGAACCTGGACAAACCCGGCAGCTACCGGATCGCCGTGGCCAACCCCGGTTATTTCCTGATGTACCAGGTGAACGGTGAACGTCAACGCGCCCGTGGCATGAATGCGGACAAACTGCTCGCCGAGCTCCCCAAAAATGCCAGCGACGTAACCCTGATTGAAGTCCATAACCGCCTGGAGACTGTGGTCACCCTGGGCGCTCCGACCCCCATTGCGCCCACCGGTAAAGGCATGGAACTGGAAATGCTGACCCACCCCAACGATCTGTACGCGGGTGAAACCTCGCAATGGCGTCTGCTGGTAGACGGCAAACCGGCCACCGGTGTGGCAATGGAACTGGTCCCCGGCGGCACCCGTTATCGGGATAGCCAGGACAACTGGACCGTGATCAGCGACGACAAGGGGATGCTGTCCATCACCTGGCCGGCCGCCGGTCGCTACTACCTGGAAGCCGCCAGCACTGATGACAGGGTCAGCAACCCGAAAGCCGACCAGCGCCGGCTGCAATATCTGGGGACCGTGGAAGTGTTGCCGATGTGAGAGGCGGCGGCGAGCGTCTAGCTGCTTGCTTCGAGTGTATCGCGGGTGGGCCCGTGCAGAATAAAAACGCCCTGCCCGCGACATTATTCCTGGCCTTTCTGTAGGAGCGTCGCTGGCGGCGCGATTCGGACTTTAGGGAGGGCTGGGCTCTTTATGTAGGAGCTATGCCCGGGCGAGCACTTCCCAACCTTTCCCTACCCAACCGAGCGTAGCTCGTAGCTCGAAACTATCCCTTCAAACCCTGACTTCGGTCTGCACTTTTTTCGCGGCACGGCCCATCACATCGATGATTTTTTCCCGTTCGCGTTTTTTCAGTTCGGCACTTTTCACGTGCAGGCTGAAGCCCTCCGCTTCAAAGTCCAGGTCCACCGTCTTGTCCTGTTTCAGGTCAGTGGCGGATCGGGCCAGCGTCTTGAGGATGGAGTTCTTGTCGAAATTGCGCACCCGCTGCACATCCAGATGAATGCCGAAGCCCTGGGTTTCAGCGGATACATAGCGGTTGCGGGCGCCGGCATCCTTCTTGGCCCCCATGGCTTCATACACCGGAATCGGCCGGTTGAATCCCTTGACCTGAATGTCGCCAATATTGCGGCACTGAATACGGTCTTTCACCAGCTCCTGGGTGGCCTGGGAAATCAGTACACCACCGGGGCGACAGGCGGATTCCAGTCGGCTGGCCAGGTTCACGTCGGTACCCAGAATGGTGTAATCCATTCGCGAGTCGGTACCGAAGTTGCCCACTGTCACGTAGCCGGTATTGATACCAATGCGGATTTCCAGCTTGTGATCAATGCCCTCCCGCTTCCAGCGCTGACGCAGCAGTTTCATCTGCTCCTGCATTTCGATGGCCATCATGACACAGTGGAAGGCATCTTCCTGGGCACCGGCGCTTTTGGGATCGCCAAAAAATACCATCACCGCGTCCCCGATAAACTTGTCGATGGTGCCGCCATGACGCAAAGCGATGCGGGTCATTTCACTGAGATAGGTATTGAGCATGCTGGTCAGGGTTTCCAGCGGCAGCTCCTCGGAAATGGCACTGAAGCCCTTGATGTCGGAAAAGAACACCGTCAGCCGTTTGCGGCGGGTTTCCAGCTTGGCATCACGCTTACCGGAAAACAGCGATCCCCACACCTGGGGCGGCAGATACTTGGCCAGTTTGCGCGACATATCCACCGCCTGCTTCTGCTGGCGGCGCACGGCATCCTGGGCTTGCTTCAGATAACGGGCCTGGAGATGCGCAAAGGCGGAAGATGCCCCCACATAGATCCCCAGGCCCAACAGGGAAATGACCGTCAGCAAGATCGGTGACTGCTCCACCGGCAAGGCGGGAAAACCCAGAATCCAGCCCATCACCAGCGCACCGATGGCCGTCATCAACAGGTTCAGTAGCCAGGGCTTCAGGCCACCACTGCTCACCGCATTGGCATGCACAATGATCAACAACACCATCGAGGGCACCAACGCGAAATGCAGCAGGGCACAGACCACACCGATGATCATCGCATCGGCCTGCATCAAAAGTGTATGAACCGGCTTTTGCGGGCGATCCTGCCTTTCGGCCAGAAGCAGCAAGCCTTGGGCGGTCAAAGGATATACAAGCAACCCCGCCACCCCGAGCATGTAAATCTGTGGGTACAATTCCAGCTTGAGGCCGGCCATGAGAATCATGGCAGCCACCAGAAAAGCCAGTAAACGGATGTAATTGGCCTGACGCCGCGCCCGCTCCATGGGACCGATATGCAGTCGGCGGGCTTTCTTTTTGATTGAGCTTGGCATGTGAACCGTTTCACGTGATTTGCGAGAAGCTTATCCGTTTCCCTTCTAAGAAAAAAGACTGGCATGATCAAAGGCAGACAGATAGCGGTGACTGGGACTTGTTATCAAATCGGGCTACCATGGCGCCCCAGTACAAGGAGCCCTGAATGGACACCATCACCGCCCTGACCACCCGTGTTTCCAGCCCCCGTCTGGACCAGCCAGGCCCCAGCGATGAGCAGCTCGACCTGTTGCTGCGCGCGGCTATCCGTGCACCGGACCATGGCCTGTTGCGTCCCTGGCGGTTTATCGTCCTGGAAGGCGAGCAACGGGAACGGCTGGGCGACATCATGGAAGCCCAACTCCTGGAGGAGCAGCCGGAGGCCGATACACGCAGCCGGGAAATTGCCCGCAGCAAGGCAATGCGTGCACCGACCATCATCGTGGCCGTGGCGGAGGTCACCGAGAACCACAAGATTCCCGTGTGGGAACAGGTGCTGGCCGTTGGCGCCGCCGTACAGAACATGATGGTCGCCGCCTATGAACTGAACCTGGGCGCCATGTGGCGAACCGGTGCCATGGCCAACTCCGATCTGGCCAAGCGCATGCTGGGCTTTGCCCCCAAGGATCAGGTGGTGGCCTACCTGTATCTGGGCACCCCGCTGGGCAATCTGAAAAGCCTGCCGGATGAGTCACCCGCCGACTTCATCCGTACCCTGCCATGATGGATCTGGCCGCGCTGGGAGAACGGGTCCGCGACGCCATCCCCCTGACTCGTCATCTGGATTTCACCTTCGCCGATTTCGACGGTCTCTGCCTGGTCGTCACCGCACCCCTGGCACCCAACCACAATGACAAGGGCACCTTCTTTGCCGGCAGCCAGTCTGCCCTGCTCACTCTGGCCGGCTGGGGACTGACCACGCTGGCGGCCCAGCAGAGCGGTCACCCGGCCGACGTGGTGGCCGTGGAAACCTCGCTGGAATACAAATTACCGCTGGACGGTGATCTGCATATCGCCGCGACCATCAGCGAAGAAGACCGGGATCGCTTCACCCAGCGTCTCAGCCGACGGGGCAAGGCCACGCTTCGCATTCATGCCACGGGCACTGCCTCCGACGGCCAGGTGGTTTGCCTGTATCAGGGCCTGTACCTGGCTAGAACCTGAATCTCCCGCCCGGAACTGCTCAAACCCTGACCAACCAGGCAGTGAGGCGCTTGCCTCAGGCCCCACCCTCCGGTACTCTACGCGCCCTCAAGAGTTGGCCAGATGGCTCTTGAGCACAATCAGTTCAAGGTGGGGTGTCCGAGTGGCCGAAGGAGCACGCCTGGAAAGTGTGTATACGGAAACGTATCGAGGGTTCGAATCCCTCCCCCACCGCCAAAAAAAGAAAGCCCTGTAATTTCAACGAGTTACAGGGTTTTTTCTTGGGCGTTTTGTAGCAAACTTTTGTAGCATTTATTCAAAAATCAGGGCCACAAGCCCAAAGAACAAACCCAGAATCAAGTTTGCCACAACAAAATGCCCCCATATCGCAAAGGCACGATTCAAAAACTTGGGATCAACAACTCGTGTCGCAGCCCCTCCTCTTTTCTCAATCGCATCTAGACGATCTATAAGCCCTTTCACAATAACGCCAAGCTCCGCAACAGCAGCATCCCTATCAAGCTTTTTCCAAACCCCATTAACTTCTTTGTATCCCCTAAGCAATAGCTCAAGACGTATCTCCGAGAGGAAATCAGAAGAATATTTCCCCCTCTCATCATTGATACTTTCTAGTAGTTCTTCATCCAGACTTTTCTCAATATCCATAGTCTAATATCCCTAACATAGACATTTGGCAAATGATTTGAATTATGGGACAGTGACTATAGCGTAATTTCAACCCGAGACAGACCGTGAAAACGACTATTGTAATTTTCTCATCGTCGCTAATTCTCCTTTCTGGGTGCGCAAGCAAACAAGATCCTTGCGCTGGGACAACAGGCCTCGACCGCCCAGCCTGCGGTGCTCTAGGTTTTCAGCCCAGTGACTGGGCCACCAAGAAACTATTCTACACCCCTTCCTCACCAACAAATGACTCTTATCACGACAGCAGCGAATACTGGAATAACCGAGACAAACTGAACCAGATGAGATCTGACCAAGAAGAATACAATCGTCGCCAAAAAGAAATGGAGCAAGGCCTACAGCAACAAAGAAGAGAGACGGAGAAACTCCAGCGTAATTATGAAAGAGAAATACAAGACATGAAAATCAGACAAGAATACGACACCGACCCTCGCTATCCTTCCTACTATTAACCGAGCAGTCCCAGCAAAATTCTATATATACCCTCTCTGTTCTCTCTTTCTAAACCCTGAAAGACGTTGGTTAGGTTAAAGACTATAACCCCAGATAATGCTACCACTCGGTTCCCTCGTGGGCGCGTTTTCGACTTTGCAGAGCAAAGTCCCCCTAATAGCATCCACCCCATTTGGGTGTGCTTGGAGCACTTTTGAGTGTTTGCTCTCTCAGGGTGTCACCCCCGGCTTTGCGTCGCTTAGCAAGTCTTTAACCATCTGGTGAAGATAGTCTCTGCACTGTTACTTGCGTCCTTTTCCAGTGATTGACGTTAATTGACAGCACCACCTGAACAATTCGCTCCAATGTGTAAGCCGAACTCTCCAGCTCGACAGGGACAGCCCCCAGTATACGCGGGTACGCAGACAACCCTTGTACCGCTAGAATAAAACTTATAGACAATCTCCCATCACATCTTGAATCCAAAAAATTGCCGGATATAGTGAGAAAAAATTATTTTTTTGAAGGTTTGTTTTTGGCAGGACTTGAAATACAAAAAATGAGTGATAATCTTTTTTGTATAGTGGTTGTCCTGTCAAGACTTTCTTCTCACTATACCAAGAGTCGCAAGTAAAACTAAGCGGCTCTTTTTTATTCCTACAAAAAAATGTTTTCATATTTTTTTGTTTTGTCAAATTATTTCGAATCAATTTCCGATAATTAATAAAAAAAGAGGCCGAAGCCTCTATTCCTTATTTTTCTACCATTTTTGTTTTGCAAACGTTGCCATAGTAATAATCGTACTGTGGTGAGGGACCAAAACCTGATTTTGTGAAGTTGGTGATATATTTTTCATCACAATAAACATTGTAGTTTATGTCACTTCGCCTCTGCCATTTTTTAACAAGCCTGTACTTAATGTTGATTACTTCATATTCTGGCTGAGGCTGGACTGGCTCTGCCGGGCCTGAACTTCCAGATCCGCTATCCTTTGGCGGCACATTAAAAGAATCAACATCAATTCCTATCCTATGATTCATGTCCGGTTTGGAAAAATTCATTTCCATCATTTTATGTGGGTCGAAGTTCGAGCTGTCTTGCGGTTCTTGTGCTAAAGCTGGAAGAGATATTGATAAAAGTGAAATGATGAGTAATTTTTTCATAATAGTTTTTATTTAAAGCATACACCCAAAAAAACAAAAATCAAAATCCGGGTGGCTTTAGCCTTGGTGCAAGACTATTACGGCGGCGCTTTCTTTCTTCTTCGTCAGGAACTTCAAATCCAGCCCTTTCAAGATCCTGCTCAGTTTTTTCAATCCTGTTGAGGGTTGAGTTAATCCTTTTGTCATTTTCATCTTCGACGTATTTCAAGAGCCTTTTACATTGATCCACATAAGTATCAATTTTTGAAAGTAAATATTCGCTTGCCTCAGACAATTCTTCTTCTTTTTCTTCTATCTCTCGCTTTTTCAGCGACATCTCAAGTTTCAGCTCATTAAATCCAGATTTGTTGTATTTCTCCTTCCACAGTTGAGCAATCTTGATTTCTTTCCTTGCTCTCTTTCTCGCTTTAATAATTGTTCTTTCTTCTTTTTCTGCCTGTTTCTTTCTGGCAAGCCATAGCGGTTCATCACGTCCTTGGCTCAATGCTTCATAATTTTTATTATCAACCTTCAAGACCTCTAGCATGTAGTCATTAAACGCCTGTTTTGACGCATATACGGACTTTTTTTGCGTCAACCCCTTGTGATACTTCCCTTCTACGATATTGCCGACAAGGACGTGAATATGGTTGTTTTTGCTCTTGGTAGGTTCTTCATGGAAAACAACCCCGGTCACATCCCAGAGTTTTTGCGGGTCAATCCCGTTTTCGTTGGCTATCGCCTTCACTGCCCTTGCCGCTATTCCTACCCACTGCTTTTGCGTAGGTTGTGGAATATCTTTCGGCAGTGCAAAAACGTAGCTTTGCGCGTAATTCGACACCCCTCCACCACTAAGCCCTGCTCTACGTCTCTCCGCTTGTCTCAGCGAATGCTCCGCGAGCATGTTGCGCGTGGCTTGTCTGGGGTCTTTCAGTGGGTGGATGTTTGTTGCAGCGTGGGAGGGCTCGTTTGCGCTCAGGAGATAGCGTGTGTAGCGAATCAGACCTTGGTCTTTCTTCTTCACCGCCTTCACCTTCACCGTCCAATTTTTCATAATAATTTTTATTTTAAAAATTATCATAAAAAATCGGACTTGCAACTTCGCCCATGGTTTCGCTTTACCCGCAGGATCGATCCACTTCGATTTCAAGATAGGGGCTTTACTCCGTAAACCAGCGCTCCGCTCCCTTCTTGCTCAGGTGCTTCGCCCCCGAGACCCCCAAAGTCAAAAGACAAATCAAAGGATTTTCAGGGTCGATATTGCTTTGAGTTTTTGCCTTGGGCTTGGCCCTGCACTGTAAACGTCAAACGTAATCGTTCCCGTCTCATGTCCAACGATTGAAGCAATCGTTAGCCCCGGAACATCGTTGTTTTGCAGGAAGGTGATAAAGGATTTTCTCAGGCTATGGAAAACATGATCCGGGCCATACCCCAGATCTCTTTTCAGTCTGCCGAATTGTTTGCTAAGGGAGTCAGATCGCTTTCCATACTTGTTTCTACAGGACGCAGAAATAAGAAATTCTCCATTGGCGTCTTTTGTTAGACGCCTCACCAGTGGCTTTAAGTCATTATGAACAGGAACAATTCTCTCTGCATTCTCATTTTTCCCATTACTGATATAAAAACAATCCACCCCATCCTCTTCCACAATATCAGTAACTTTCAACTGACAAAGCTCTTCAATCCTTGCACCTGTATAGGCTCCAAGCATTATCAGATCCGCAAGGTTTTGGCGCTTATTCTGCGCCTTAGCTGATTCATAAAGTCTCTGAATATCAGCAACAGTAAAGGCTTTTCGCTCTTTCTTGCGAACGCCCCTAATTTCCTCAAAATCGTGCTTTTCAAATGGGTTAGCTTGGTTTTGGTGCTGCTGCTTAAAAGTCTTGTCTTTCTTGATTGCCCACTTCCAGAAACTATTTCCAGCAAATAGCTGGTTTTTCTTTGTCTTGGTGGCGCAATTGAGAGTATCAAGATACGCCTCGATACTCTCATGGTTCAGTTCCCGTTGGTTCTCTTCAAGCCAAGCCTTGAGTTTTTTGAGCCTACTTAACTGCGTATCTACTGTTTTTGCTACTACGCCCCTGCGCCGTTGGTAATCCTCAAAAGCATCCAACCGGGTAACTGTTATCGGTGACTTTGCCCTGTAATGGCTTGGGTCTTTGAGAATCTGCCCCACTTCGGCAGGATCTATAGGGTTGATGGATGCCACCACCTGCCCTTGCAGTAGCTCTGTTAGCTCTTTCTGAAAACCTACCCAATCAGCAATATCACCGCCTTGGTATTTCTGCACCAGCGGCAATACAGCTTCATAGTCCAGCCCGAATGAATCCAGCTCCTTCACCAGCTCAAAACTGGCCTCATTCGCTTCTTTCGTCTTTCCGAGTGCAGAGAGCCGCACAGATTCATTTAAGTACGTCTCAATAGCCTGAGAGGCCAAATATGCCCCCTCTCGCTGACTTTCTGCCCTGTCAGGGGCAAAACCCCTTGCCTCAGCTATTGCGTCCCGCCATGCGCTTAAAAACGGCAATTTCAGCCGTTGGGCTTCTTGCTTCGAGCCTGTTTTGAGACTTGCCGTATATTCTCGGCGGTTGAGGATTGGGCGAACGTCAGCAGGGACGGAGAGACGGACGTACCAGTTACCGCCCCTGAGGATGAGGTTATCGCTTGCCATAGCTGTTCAATTTTTAGCCAAATTTGGCAAAATTGTAGCAGTGGTGAGACTCATTTTGTAGCAATAATTTGTAGCAAAACCAATTTTAAACCATTGAAAACAAAGGAAAACAAAGGCTTAGCCCCCAAATATGGAAAGTCCCTCCCCCACCGCCAAATTTAAAAAAGCCCCGCACTGCGGGGCTTTTTTGTGGGCGCCATGAGGGAGTTGAACCCTCACAACGCCAGGCGATATCTTTCCGCGAAACCGGTAAAGATGTAACGCCTTCCGCCATCTGTTGGAGCTATGCTTGCCCCCCCAAGGGGGATCTGCGACATGCGAACCTTCTCCAACCATTCGCCATGCAAGCATAGCTCCTACGAAACACCGCCCTCGATCACCCTTGTTCCCGCTAGCCGCTCCTCGCTAAAGTAATCCGATTACCACAAGGGGCCACACCATGACCAACACCCCCGGCTGGCTGGGCCGACTGGAAACATTGGGCAACAAACTGCCCCACCCGACCTTGCTGTTTGTCTGGCTTTGCCTGTTGCTGCTTCCGCTCACCGCAGTATTGGGAGCAATGGGGCTATCCACCGTGCATCCGCTCAGCGACGAGACGGTAACGGTGCGCTCGCTGGTCGACGGCGACGGCATTCGCTATCTGTTCACCTCCTTGGTGGGCAACTTCACCGGCTTTGCACCACTGGGCATCGTGCTGGTGGCCATGCTGGGGCTGGGCGTGGCAGAGCAGTCCGGGCTGTTGTCAGTGAGCCTGGCCAGTCTGGTGCGACGGGCGTCCGGACGCACCCTGGTGATCACGGTGGCCTTTGCCGGGGTCCTCTCCAGCCTCACCGTGGATGCGGGCTATGTGGTGCTGATCCCGTTGGCCGGGCTGGTATTTCAGCTTGCCGGTCGCTCCCCCATCGCCGGCATCGCCACCGCCTTTGCAGCGGTATCCGGCGGCTTCAGCGCCAACCTTTTAGTGGGGCCGGTGGATGCCACCCTGGCCGGCCTGTCCACGGAAGCCGCCCGGATTGTGGACCCGAGCCGAACCGTGGATGCCACCGGCAATTACTGGTTCATTATCGTCTCCACCTTTCTCGTCACCGCACTGGTCACCCTGGTCACCCAGCGCATCACCGAACCCAGGCTGGCCAACCAGCCACGTGGTGAGGCCTCCGCCCCGGAAGTGCCAAGCAGCCACCCCCACGCCCTGAAATGGACGCTGGCCACCCTGGTGCTGCTGCTGGGGGGCATTGCCTTGCTGGTGCTACCCGCCGATGCGCCCCTGCGCCACCAGGACACCGGTGGCATCCTGGGCTCGCCGTTCATTCACGGGCTGGTAGTGATCGTGGCAGTCATCGCAGGGGTGTGTGGTGCCGTGTATGGGCGGATGAGCGGCCAGTTTCGCAATGCCGGCGACATCATCAGTGCCATGGAAACCACCATGGCCTCCATGGCCGGCTACCTGGTGCTGATGTTTTTCGCCGCCCAGTTTGTGGCCTGGTTCAATTACAGTCAGCTGGGACTGCTGCTCGCCATCGAGGGCGCTGCCTGGCTGGGCAGCCTGACGCTACCCAAGGTGGTGCTGTTGCTGTTTTTCGTATTGCTTGCCGCTCTGATCAATTTATTGATCGGCAGCGCTTCGGCCAAGTGGTCTATCCTCGCGCCCATCTTCGTACCCATGCTGATGCTACTGGGCATCTCCCCGGAAGCAACCCAGGCGGCCTACCGGGTGGGTGATTCCAGCACCAATATCATCACCCCGCTGATGCCCTATTTCGTACTGGTACTGGGCTTCGCTCGCCGCTATCAGCCAGACACCGGTATCGGCACCCTGATCGCCCTGATGCTGCCGTATAGCCTGACGTTGTTGTTTGGGTGGTCGGTCTTGCTGGGAGTGTGGATCGGGCTTGGCTGGCCGTTGGGGCCTTAAAGGCAGCAGCAAGCCCCAAGCTTCAAGCTGCAACACGAGGTAAAGACATTGCCAAATTCCAGTCGCCGTGCTCCGCGCTGAAACTCTCTTAAAACAAAAAAACCGCGTCCAAAGGGTGCGGTTTTTTTGTAGCTTGTAGCTTGTAGCTATTATTTAATCAACCGAATGGTCAACGGATAACGATACCGCTCTCCGCCATTGGCCTTCACCGCGGCGATGATGGTCATCACCAACCAGAAGATACCGATGATCGGCAACAGCAGACCGCCGATGACCACAAACATCAGCAGGAAGGCAATAAAGCCGGCAATGGAAATGGTGATGTTGAAGTTCAATGCTTCCTTGCCTTGGTCATCGACAAAGGCACTTTCATCTTTCTTGACCAGCCACATGATCAGTGGCCCCAGGATATTCCCGAACGGCACCACCAGACCCGCCAGCGCCAGGAGGTGGCAGGCAAGGCCCAGGCTGCGTTCTTCCGGTTTGGTTTCGCTCTGGGTCTGTTCCAGATCCGACATTATTCGCTCCTTGATAACGATGTTGGCTTGATGATGTTACTGACGGATGGTGCGTCGATTCGGTAAGGGCTGCTCGCTGTTGGAGCGGAACGGATTGATGTCGATGCCTCCCCGGCGCGTAAAGCGACCATAAACGGTCAGGTGGCGTGGGGAGCACTGGCGCATCAGATCCACGAACATCTGCTCGATAATCTGTTCATGGAACCCCTGGTGATTTCGCAGGGACACCACATAACGCAGAAAACTGGCCGGGCTGATGGCACGACCGGTGTAGCGCACCACCACCGTGGCCCAGTCCGGCTGGTTGGTTACCGGGCAATGGCTACGTAGCAAGTGGGAATAAAGCTGGCCGGTCTGCTCGGCCCCCTGGTCGCACAGCAGCAGGTCGGGCCGGTATTCATAGTGCTCAAACCCGATATCGATGTTATCCACGCACTGACCACGATCTTCCCAGACAGGAAAACCGGCGGATTCTTCCAGGGAATACAGCAACACTTCCATATTGCCACCCACGGTCTGGGCCACATCCTTTTCAATGGCAGCGCGTACCTTGTCTCGACTTTCAAAACGGGTGTTGGCAAAGGAATTCAGATACAGCTTGAGCGACTTGGATTCCACAATATTGGGGGTAGTACAGGGAATACGCAGCTCGCACAGGGCCACCACCGGTTTGCCTTTTTCATTGAGCCAGGACAGCTCGTAGGCATTCCAGATATCCGTGCCGTGGAACGGCAGGCTGGTATCCTCATCGCCCAGCTCCTCCAGCTCCAGGGATTCCCGCGCATCCCAGCGCGGCACCGGGCACAACAACGAGGGCATGTACTCATCCACATAATCGGTGGACCGCCCCAGTGGCGTTTCCTTCAAATAACTCATGATTACCTCTTGGCACACCCGTCCATGGATTATATTCCCATCATAATCCGATTGTTTAGTGGCGAATACCCGTACCCCGTTGCAACAGCCACAGTGCCAGCAGATAGAAAGCCACCACAAACATCAGGATCGCTCCCAGTGACGCGTAGACATTCACATCACTGACACCCAGCACGCCGTAACGGAAGGCATTGACCATGTAAACGATGGGGTTCGCCAGGCTCACTGTCCGCCAGAATTCCGGCAGTAAATCGATGGAATAGAACACCCCGCCCAGGTAGGTCAGCGGCGTCAGAATAAAGGTGGGAACGATGGAAATATCATCGAACTTGTTGGCAAAGATGGCGTTGATGAAACCGCCCAGGGCAAACAGGGCCGCCGTCAGTATCACCACGGTGATGGTAATCAGCAGGTGCTGCATGGACAGATGGGTGAAAAACAGACTGAGCAGGCTGACGATCAGGCCCACCAGCATCCCGCGCACCATCCCACCAACGATAAAGCCATTGAGGATCACGTGGGCCGGCATCGGCGACACCAGCATCTCTTCAATGGAATGCTGGAACTTGGTGGAAAAGAACGAGCTCACCACATTGCCGTAGCTGTTCTGTATCACGCTCATCATGATCAGGCCGGGGACGATGTACTGCATGTAATTAAACCCGCCCATCTCACCGATGCGGCTCCCGATGAGATTGCCGAAGATCACGAAGTACAGGGTCATGGTGATCGCCGGGGGCAGCAGTGTCTGCGGCCATATCCGGGTAAAACGACGGATTTCCTTGGTAACGATGGTGAGAAAGGCCACCCACTGTTCGCGTGCACTCATGATGCCTGCTCCCCGGGCAGATTCTGCTCCACCAGTCGCACAAACAACTCCTCCAGCCGGTTGGCCTTGTTACGCATACTCATCACTTCGAAGTGCTGATCCGCCAACGCCACAAACAGGGTGTTGAGGCTTTGTGATTTGGGTACCGCCACTTCCAGCGTTCGGGAATCTTTCAGCCACACCTCGAACCCCTCCAGCACCGGCTCCTCGGTGACCGGCCGGGCCAGATCCAGAATAAAGGTTTCCACCTGCAGTTTTTCCAGCAGGGATTTCATGTCGGTATTTTCCACGATGGTGCCGTGATCAATGATGGCAATGTGGCGACACAGGGATTCCGCCTCTTCCAGATAATGCGTGGTGAGAATGATCGTTTTGCCTTCACCGTTGATGCGGGTAAGGAAATCCCACATGGAACGGCGCAGCTCGATATCCACCCCGGCGGTGGGCTCATCCAGAATCAGCAGTTCCGGTTCATGCACCAGCGCCCGGGCAATCATCAACCTGCGCTTCATGCCGCCTGACAGGGTCCGAGACTGTTTGTCGCGTTTTTCCCACAGGCCCAGCTGGCGCAGGTATTTCTCCGCCCGTTCTCGAGCCAGGGGCGCGGGGATGCCATAAAAACCCGCCTGGGTGACGACGATGTCGAACACCTTTTCAAACTGGTTGAAGTTGAATTCCTGGGGCACCACGCCAATTTTCTGCTTGGCCAGGGCCCGTTCGGTATCCAGGGAATAGCCGAAGATACTCACCTCTCCGCCGGTCTTGTTGACCAGGGAACTGATCACACCGATGGTGGTGGATTTGCCCGCACCGTTGGGGCCAAGCAGGGCAAAGAAGTCACCCTTCTCCACCTGCAGATCGATGCCCTTGAGCGCCTGCACACCATTGGCATAGGTCTTGGTCAGATTACGAATCGTCAGAGCAGACAAGGATTACCTCGCCAAAATAGTCGAATGGATGGTGAAGAGAGAGATCAGTGGTCCAGCACCCGGTGGCCATGTTCACCACGCCAGACCCAGTGCATCTGCCCACCGCTGAACCACACCCACAGCCCTTCCATCATCCAGGGCCAGTCCTCTTCGCTGATGCGGCGGCGGCCATGCAGCTCGGCCACCAGCACCGCCAGAATGGTGTCATGGGTCACGTGAACATTGAGGTGGCCACTGGCCGGCTCCCGGGCTTTCAGGTAGGCCGCCAGCTTGCTGCGGCCTTCTGCCGGGGACAGCATGCCGTCGAACGGCTCCTGAAGGTGCTGATTGAGAAACCGGAAGGCCCCCATTTTCAGGAAGGTGGGCCCCACCTGGTTCAGGTCCTCCACATAGCACCCCGGCTCCACCAGGGTGGTATCCGTGGTGATATCGGGAATCTCATCAATCAGCCCCGCCTTGCGGGCGCCTTCTGCCATGGCGATGGCAGTATTCACACAGCGCCCCACCGGGCTGGAATAGAACGCCTCCACTGGCCGCGCCAGCTGGGCGCCCCATTCACGGGCCATGTCGATACCTTCCGGGGTCAGCGGCAACCGATAGTCGGCAAAGCCGTTCTTGGCCAACTCACGCACAGAATGCCGTGTCAGCAGATGAACAGGCTTGTCCTGCGGTAACAGGTTGAGGGCTTCCAGCAATCGGGGGTGTAGGCGGGCCATAGTCTCTTCGCTTTCGGTCAGTCCCTAGTGTAAGGGCCGCCCGGTTGAAAGCAAATGACAGGGCCGGAAACGACGAAGGGACCCGAAAGGGTCCCTTCTGATTTGGAGCGGGAAACGAGATTCGAACTCGCGACCCCGACCTTGGCAAGGTCGTGCTCTACCAACTGAGCTATTCCCGCTTAACTTTTTGCCAGCTAACGACCAGCGAATTAGTGGCGTCCCCTAGGGGAGTCGAACCCCTGTTACCGCCGTGAAAGGGCGGTGTCCTGGGCCACTAGACGAAGGGGACCCGGGCTTGACGTGGTACGTCAAAGCGGCGCGTAGAATAGGTATCTGATCGGCCAGCGTCAAGGAAAAATTTTGGCCCGGTCCGTCATTGACCCGAAAAACCTGTGCTGCTCTGATATTGGCGCGCTAGAACGGCGAAACTTTCGCCACACCGTTGAAAAAACAACCATTTACCGGGAGAGACCCATGACCATCAAGCTGTACGGAGCCGCCCTGTCACCCTTCGTTCGCAAGACCCGCGTGGTGCTGGCACTGAAAGGAGTTGACTACGAAGCCGTACATATCGACCCCAACAATCCACCGGAAGGCTACGAAAAGATCAGCCCCATGAAACGCATTCCGGCCCTGGAAGTGGACGGTCAGTACCTGGCGGATTCTGCCGCCATCTGCGCCTACCTGGAGAAGGTCTACCCGGAACCGGCCCTCTACCCCACCGACCCCATGGAACTGGGGCGGGCAATCTGGTTCCAGCGTTATGTGGACTATGACCTGGCCATGCGCTGTACCTTCGCCGTGTTCCGCAACCGGGTGGTCATGCGCCTGATCGGCAAGGAGTGCGATGAAGAGAAAGTGCAGCACGCCCTGACCACCACCATCCCGCCCCTGTTTGCCTATCTGGACAAGGAACTGGAGGGTCGTGAGTTCCTGGTTGGCGACAGCCTGAGCGTGGCGGATATCAGCCTGGCCAGCCAGCTGGTCAACTTCAAACACGGTGGCGAAAGCATCGATCCGGCCAACTACCCCAACCTGGCCGCCCACACCGAGCGCATGCACGCCCTGGAGCCCTTTGCCAAAACCATCGAGAAGGAGTCCGGGTTTATTCAGAAGGTGATGGGGTGAACATAATTGACAGTTGATAGTGGACAGTTGACAGCTACGCGTATCAGCACGTCATAGCTTGAAAGCAAAGAGGCCGCGCCCGGACTATGGACGCGGCCTCTTACTTTTGAGAATAAACAAACCTGTCCCGCGCAGCTGTCAACTTTCAACTGTCAATTATCAACTGCCTTTGTCTCCACCGTCACCAGCGCCGCCCGACCATTCGGTGCCACCTTCAGCACCGCCACAGCGCCGTCCCGTAATTCCCGCTCCAGTTGCAGCGCCTTTTCCTTCGGGGCAAACAGGGCCTCGATGCCGTAGGTGACTCGGCGGGTGCCGCCCCAGGGCAAACCGCTGACTCTGCCGCGCAGGTAAAGACCCTGCGCCGGGGGCTGGTGGGACGGAGTCAGCCCGCGCCACAGCTCGCCGTCTTGCTCAAGAGGCAGATAAATCACGTCACCGGGACGAAATCCTGTCGCAGGCAGGGTGCTGAAATCGTAGCCCAGGCGGGCATAGTTGCCGCGGAACAGATCCCGCGGGTCCACCGGACGGGTTTCCACACGGATTTCCTTGCCCAGCCATAGCGGGTAGAAACCGTTCACAAAGACCCCGGCGAGAATCACCACTTGCAGGGTAAGCGCGGCCAGCAAGGCCAGGCCCAGAGTGCGTTGTTTCATGCCTGTCCCTCCCCGCTTTCCGGCGCCACAAGACGCTGCTGGCGACGCCAGTAGCGCGCCGCGCCATAGAGCACCGCCGCCGCCACCAGGAACATGGCCGCGGCGCCCAGGTAATCACCGAACAGATCCAGATAGCGCATCACCGCCAGCGCCAATACCAGGGCAATGCCGCTGTAGAAGAACTGGCTGAGGCCACGCCGCAAGCCCTCCTGAATCAGCACAATGGCCGACAACAACGCCAGCAGATTCACCGCCACCGCAAACAGCATGGCATCGTCCCGACTCAACAAACCATGAATCGCCAGCATCACGAATGGCAGCAGCATGACCAGCAAGCGCCCGCCGGTCTGTCCCAGACGGCGAAACACCAACAATGATGACGCCAGCAAGGCCGGCAGCAGCCCCAGCCACAACCCCGGGTCCGTCAACCCGGCCTGCTCATGGAGGTAACCCTCGGAGAATTCGCTGAACGTGAACGGCAGCAATAGCAACAGATAGCCCCGCAGGGTCCATAGTCCGATCAGACTGCCGGCCCGTTGCCAGTGCAAGGCAGGGCGACTGCCCAGCCAACAGACCAGCGCATAGAGCAACGCCAGCAGGCCCAGATTCAGGGTCAGATGCCCGGCCTCGAAATCCGGCCCGCGCGGGTAGCCATAGGCCCAGCCCAGCAACAGATTCAGCCAGCTCACCGCCACTGCCGCCAGCACCAGCATCAGCCCCGCGGACCGGGCCTGTACCGCCACCGTCAGCCCCACTGCCATGAACAGGGCCATGGCCCAGGGTGGTGAAAACTGCCCTTCGGCAAACAGCCAGAGCATGGCCACCGCCAGCATCAGCAGGGTAATCACCCGGCTACGCACCAGCCAGGCCATGGGTGCCACGCCCAGTGCCCAGTAAAACAGGCCATTCGGGAAATGTTCGCCCAGGTGGTAGATCTGCGCGATCAGCATGATCGAGGCGCCATAGCTGATGCCGCCGAGAAACAGCCAGCCGATACCCTCTCGGCGCTGCAGGTATTGATAGATGCCCACCCCGTTCAACGCCACGGTGGTAGCAATCAAGCCCAGCATGCGCACGGCCCGGGGGATCGACTCCCAGTTGGCTGACACCAGCATCAGGATGGCCATACCGACAAATAACAAGGCCACAGCGACCAGCACCTTGTAGGCCAGTGAACTGTCGGAATCGTCGTCCAGGCGGGTGCCGTAGCGGGCCAGAATGCGGTTGCCCTGGTCTTCACTGATATCGCCGTCGTCCACCCACTGGCGACATTCGCTACGCAGCTCGCGACGCAATAACCCGAGAAGTTGCATGGAGAGTTCCTTGTGCTTTTCTTCGATCAGACCTGACGAGGTGGCGAAAGGCAACGCCAGGATGTTGCGAGAAATGAGCCAAGGCGTTCAATAAAGCCCCCTCTAGGAGCACCTCTGGCCAATGCCCGAATCGCGCCGCCAGCGACGCTCCTACGGAAAGGGAGAGGCTACACCGGCAGGCCGATGCGCTTGGCCTCCATGCGACGCAGGAACTCCAGCATCACCTGGCGATAGAGATCCTCGCCCAACCAGGCGTCTTCCACCCCGGCATCGATGTTCGGGTTGTCGTTCACCTCGATCACTACCACCTGGTCCCCGGACTGTTTCAGGTCCACGCCATAGAGACCATTGCCCATCAGCTTTGCGGCCTTGAGGGCGGCTTTCAGCACCTTGGGCGGGACTTCCTGTACCGGCAGGGTACGGCTGTTGCCGGATTCGGTCTTGCCGCCGCTCTGGTGGTGGTAGATCTGCCAGTGCCCTTTGCTCATGAAATACTGACAGGCGAACAGGGGCCGGTTGTTGAGCACGCCGATGCGCCAGTCGTAATCCGTGTACATAAAGGCCTGGGCCAATACCACCGACGACTGTTTCAGGTAATCCCGCAGGCTGGTGGCCAGCTCTTCGCGGGTCTTCACCTTGCTGATACCCCGGGAAAAACTGCCGTCAGGAATCTTCAACACCATGGGCAGTTTCAGCTCGTCGATCAGTCGGTC
The DNA here is from genome assembly GCF_900107995.1 of Alcanivorax sp. DSM 26293. Classification (GTDB taxonomy): domain Bacteria; phylum Pseudomonadota; class Gammaproteobacteria; order Pseudomonadales; family Alcanivoracaceae; genus Alcanivorax. The sequence continues at coordinate 113,866 of NZ_FNUM01000008.1, forward strand.
AATCTGCTCATCGTCATCGCTGAACACAAAAGCCGTTGGCGGCACCGGCACCCCGTTGGCCTGCATCAGTTCCGCCAGATAGATCTTGTTGGTGCAGCGCAGGATCGAACCCGGGTCATCCATCACCACCATGCCCTCCTGTTCTGCCTTGCGGGCGAACTGATAGGTATGGTGATCCAGTGCGGTGGTCTCGCGGATAAACAGACCGTCGTACTCACCCAGGCGGGTGTAGGCATCACGGCCGATCTGGTCCACGCGAATCCCCAGCTGACGTCCGGCCCGAATAAAACGCTTCAACGCCGCCTTGTCACTGGGCGGCAACGCCTCTTCCTCGTTAACCAGCATGGCCAGTTCGTAGCGGTCACTGCGACGGCGGCGCGGGTTGCGCCAGACACGGGCATTGAACTGCTCCAGGGCCTGGGCAAAGGCATCTTCCTCGGCCCCTTTCAGTTGCTTCAGGGCCAACGGCTTCAACGCTTCGATGGTCCACTGCTCGCGGCGACGGAACTCCACCTTCAACAACGGACAGGGCAACTGATCGAAAATCTGCCGCCCCAGGTCAGCCAGGCCTTCCTGGGTGGTGTGGCCGAAGTACAGCATCAGCGAGAAGTGATCCGTCCCACTGCCCTTGCGTTTCATGGCCTTGTCCAGCGCCGCTTCGAACTGACCGAAATGCAGGCCATAAAGCGCCTTGCGGCTCAGATCATTCACTGTTCGTACGGACGGCAACACCCGCTGCCCACGAGCTTCCGCCAGCAGGGAACAGTAGTAGCCGGGGCTGAGGTATTTATAGCTGCGGCACAGGTTGATCACCTGCACTTTCTTGTCGGTACAGACCGGTTGCTGTGCCTGCAGATACTCCCGGGCAGAGAGCAGATGGCGGGCGGGATAGTAGGCGGCCCAGTCTGCCGGGTCGTCGACCAGAATAATAACCTGACTCATGAAAAGCCCTAAATTGCGAGGCGCCGGAGATGGCACCGATACCCGCGAATGTAGGGCCAGACAGGGAGGGGTAGCAAGCGGTTTTATTCAGTTAACAGTGAATAGTGAACAGTTAACAGTTAACAGCGGCGCGGTCCAGCGCCGGTTCAACTACAAGCAAAGAGGCCGCACCCATGCCATGGACGCGGCCTCTCATCTTGCAAAGCAGGACCAGGCCCAATCGCGAACTGTTCACTGTTAACTATTCACTGTTCACTGCCTTTCTTCGCTCCCGGATGACCGGCCTTTTCCAAGGCATCCTGGACTTCCGGCGGCATGTAGGTTTCGTCGTGCTTGGCCAGCACTTCCTCGGCCTCAAAGCGGTTGCGGCTTATCAGGGTGCCGTTGGCGACGATGCCTTGCCCCTCGCGAAACAGGTCCGGCAGGATACCCTGATAGTGCACGGTAAAGCGGCCCTTGCCATCGGTGAGCACAAACTGCACGTCCAGGGTCTCCTGGTCGCGCACCACACTGCCCTCTTCCACCAGGCCACCCACTCGCATCTGGGTTTCCAGTGGCGCCTCACCGGCCATCACCTGCTGGGGAGTGAAAAACAGATTGATGTTCTGGCGCAGGGCATAAAACATCAATCCGCAGGCGATAGCCAGGCCCACCAGAATGGAGACCACCAGGATCAGTCGCTGCTTGCGTGCCGCATTCATTGTTCAGATTCTCCCAGAGAGTCACGGCGCTGTTGCCGTGCCAGACGTTGACGCACTTGTCCCTGCCCGCGTATCGCCAACACCATGTTGGCGATGATCAAAAGCGCACTGAATCCGTAGGCGCTCCAGACATAAAATCCATGTTTTCCCATGGCCAGAAAATCGGCAAAGCTGTCGAAAGCCATCAGTGCTCGCCCTCCTTCACCCGTTTGCTCACCCACTTGCTGCGCCGTTCCCGCCACAGCACCTCAGTACGAGCGCGTAGCAGCACATTGACGGCATAGAGCAGCCACAGGCCCAGCATGCTCAACAGCAGCGGATACTTCATGGCCGGATCAATGGTGGATTCACCGAACATCTTCAGGGTGGAACCCTGATGGAGGGTCTGCACCCATTCCACGGAATACTTCACGATCACCACATTGATCACCCCTACCATGGCCAGCAGGCCCGCGGCCCGGGCTGCCTGGCGGGGATCGCGGATGACCGCCTGCAGGGCAATCACCCCCACATACATGAACAGCAGAATCAGCATGGAGGTCATGCGCGCATCCCACTGCCAGTAGGTACCCCAGGTAGGTTTGCCCCACAGGGCACCGGTCACCAGGGAAATGGCCGCCAGCGCCGCCCCAAAGGGTGCGATGGACTTGAGCATCACCTCCGCCATCTTCATGCGCCAGACCACCGCCACCAGACCGGACACGCCCAGAGCCATGTAGCCCATCAGGGCACCGCTGGATGCGGGCACGTGAATGAAGATGATCCGGTAGCTGTTGCCCTGCTGATAATCCGCCGGAGCAAATGCCAATCCCCAGACCAGGCCCGCCGCCAGAGTCAGCAAGGCAATGGGCGTCAGCCAGGGCAGTACCCGGGAGCTGAAGGTGTAGAAATAGCGCGGTGAGCCCAGCATGTGGTACCACCGCTTCAACGTTTGCCAGACCATTTCGTTATCTGAACCTCAATTCCCTGAACTGATTTTGAGACCGGCGCTCACCGCCAAGGGTCCCAGACTGATCGTTAATGCCAGCAAGGCACCCAGAATCGCCAGAATGCCACCCACATTGGCGCCACCGGCCGCCGCACTCACCGCCCCGGCGCCAAAAATCAGCACCGGGATATAAAGGGGAAGCACCAGCACGGCAAGCAGGATACCACCTCGATTGAGCCCCACCGTGAGGGCCGCGCCAATGGCGCCGACAATCGTCAGCGCCGGGGTGCCCAGCAGCAGGCTCAGCATCACCGTCCCCAGGGCCCCATCCGGCAGTTGCAGCATGTGGCCCAGCAGCGGCGAAATCAGTACCAGCGGCAGGCCGGTGAGCAGCCAGTGAGCCAGCAATTTAGCCAGTACCGGCACCACTGGTATCACGGGGGCCGTGAGCAACATGTCCAGCACACCGCTTTCCTGGTCCCGGCGGAACAGCCCATCCAGGGACAACATCACCGCCAGCAGGGCCGCCACCCAGAGCACCCCCGGCGCCACGGTAGCCAGCAATTCCGGTTTCGGGGAGATTGCCAGCGGAAACAGGCTGATCACCATCACGAAAAAAAACAGCGGATTGATAATCTCCGCCGGGCTACGCCACAGCACCAGCAATTCCCGACCCAGGGCGGCACGGAAGGTATTCATGACACCACCTCGGCACGGCCATTCTCCAGATGCAGTCGCTGCACGCCGTCGCCAACCCGGTGGTGGGAGGTATAGATCACCAGGGAGCCGGCCTCAGCGGCCTGCTGCATCTGCGCATCCAGTTGTGCCACGCCGTCCTGGTCGATGGCCGTGTAGGGCTCGTCCAGTACCCACACCGCTTTGCGCTGCAACCACAGCCGCGCCAGAGCAACCCGCCGTTTCTGCCCCGCAGACAGGTGTGCCGCCGGGACATCCTCGAAACCCCGCAAGCCCACCGCCGCCAGGGCCGCCATGGGGTCACCGGCCTGATGGTTCAGGGCGCAGGCATAGCGCAGGTTTTCCAGCGGATTGAGCTCTTCGCGGACACCGGGCTGGTGCCCCAGATACAACAGGTCCTGCTGCCATTGGGGCTGCCACCAGCGGCGCTCGCCCTCAAAGAAGCCATGCAGCCCCACCAGAATCCGCAACAGGGTGGTCTTGCCGGCGCCGTTGGCACCGGTAATCTGCCAGATTTCCCCGGCGCGGGCGGTCAGGCTCAGGCCACTGAACAGCATGCGATCGTCGCGCTCGCAGCCCAGTTGCACAAGCTCAAGTCTGGTGGATGAATCGGACAAAATTGCCTCCATGGAACAGCGCGGCAGTATAGCATGCCCATTCATGTCAGGCTTGATTCAGGCTAGCCTGTCACTCTACCCACAAAGAGGATATCTCCATGCGACTGATACCGGGATTGTTCACCCTGCTCCTCGCCAGCCTGCTGGGCGCCTGCGGCGGGGACAAGCCCCTGGCCACCGTCGACCAAGTAGACCTGGAACGCTACAGCGGCACCTGGTATGAAATCGCCCGACTGCCCCAGTGGTTCCAGCGCGGTTGCTATAACTCCACCGCCACTTACTCTCTCAATGAGGATGGCACCGTGCGCGTGGTCAACCGCTGCCAACGTGACGGCGAGGAACCCAGCGTAGCGGAAGGCACCGCCCGGGTGGTCCCCGGTTCTGACAATGCCAAACTCAAGGTGCGTTTCGACAGCTGGATCTCCAGGCTGTTACCCACCATCACCGAGGGCAATTACTGGATCATTGCCCTGGACAAGAATTACCAGACGGTGGTGATCGGCGAACCGAGCCGGGAATACCTGTGGATTCTGGCACGTAGCCCGGAGCTGCCAGATGATCAATATCAAGCATTGCTGCAGCTGGCCGAAAGCAAGGGCTTTCCGGTGAACGAGCTGCAACGCAACCGCGACCTGCAACCGGAACAGTGAGCCATGGAACACCACGTCTATTTTGCGGTGTTCGGCTTTGACCATGATCCCCGCCAACTGGATCTGCTGCTGGGACAAAGCGCTGACGACTACTGGCATGAAGGGGAAAGCTTCAGCGAGGCCTTCCCCGAGGCACGCCGCCGGGAAAATCGCTGGATCCTCTCCAGCCAGCTGGACCACACCGCCAGCCACCGGGATCATTTCGAGAAACTGCTCTACAAACTCAAGCGCCTGACGCCGCAACTGCAGGCCCTGGATCCGGGCTACCGTTTCGGCATCGGCGTGTCACATTACTTCGTGATGGACGACCCGGCGTTCTACTTGCCCGCCGAGATTCTCGAGGGCTATGAAAGCCTGGGCTTTGCCATCACCTTCGATCAACTGGGACTCGACCATGGCACAGGAAATTGAGCGTAAGTTTCTTATCAACGATCCGCGCATCGTGGATTCACTGGCCGGCGAACGGCTGACGCAGGGTTACCTGAGCCACGACAAGAACGCCACCGTGCGCGTTCGCATTGCCGGCACCCGCGGCTGGCTGACCATCAAGGGTAAAACCGTGGGCGCCACCCGCAGTGAATTCGAATACCCGGTGCCTGAGGAAGACGCCCGGCAAATGCTGGATGAGCTGTGCAACGCCGGCGTCATCGACAAGACCCGCTACCGCCTGCCCCAGGGCGAGCTGTGCTGGGAAATTGATGTCTTCCATGGTGACAACGATGGCCTCATCGTTGCTGAAATCGAACTGCCCAGTGAAGACACCCCCTTCGACAAACCCGACTGGCTGGGCGAAGAAGTCACCGGCGATCCCCGCTATTACAACAGCGCACTGAGCAGCACGCCCTTCAACCAGTGGGCCGATGACTGAGCACCGCTATACCCTCTGGCGCCAGGACGATAACGGCATCCGGGCCAGAGTGGCTGACTACCCGAGTCGCCAGGCAGCGGAACAGGCCCGTCAGCACTATGAGGCCCAAGGCCACAAGCAGATCTACTGGGTGGAAGACAATGATGAAGCTGGCGCTCAGTGAATCACTGGATGGATAATGTTCATCACGACGCAGTCATAATATCCCGACAGACTCATGAGGAGGACGGAGGGAAGCATGGACGAGAACACCCTGGTTGAACGGCTATGCCAGCAGGCCATCCGCATTAATGCGCAGGCACTGGCAGATCTGCAGCATCAACCCCTGCCCGCCAATGCCGTACACGACTGCCGGGTGGCCGTGAAACGGCTGCGCGCCCAATGGCAACTGCTGCGCCCCTGGCTCAGCCGCGACGATCACCGCGCCTTTGATCACGGCATCCGCAGTGCCGCCCGGCTGCTGGCCGGCGCCCGCGACAACCACGTCATGGCCGCCACGCTACAGAAACTGGCCAGTAAGGCCGACAAGCCCCACCGGCATTCCCTGAGCCGGGTGGCGAGCACACTGTTCAGCGACACCGACCTTCAGCCGGAAACCCACCACCATCAGGAAGCCATCACCGCCTTCGCCCAGGACCAGCAATATTGGCAGTCGCTGGCCCTGAGCATCAGCGACCATGAGTTGCTGGTCAGTGGTCTGGCGCGCACCTACAAGCAGTGCCGCAATCGCACCATCAAGGCCCAGGGCGGCAGCGACCCGCAACCCTGGCATGACCTGCGCAAATGGGTGAAGTACCTGCTCTATCAGCAGCAGGCCCTGGCGGATCAAAACATCCACACACCCTGCCACGATGCGGACCTGGAGCGCCTGGGCAAGAAACTGGGCAAACTCCACGACCTGCACATGCTCCGCGAGCATGTGCTGGCACACAGCCACGCCATCGAGAAGCAGAAAGACCTGGCCCATACCCTGGATGCCATCCACGGGCGGGAAAAACGTCTGCTGAAGAAATGCCAGACGGAAAGCCAACGCCTGTTTCAGATGCCCACCAAAAAATGGATCACCGGGGTGACCGCCAGCTGACCGCTCGGGGGAACTTTTCCTTCCTTGCCCACTTCCAAGGGCTTGATACAATCACCAATCCAGTGCCCGAGGACGACCTCGATCACGGCACTCACGGGCAGGCTGTTCAAAAGCCTGCCAGGGGACGACCCCATGCAGGAGTTTTATCATGGCATGGGTTCTGGTCATTCTCGCCGGCATCCTCGAATCCGGCTGGGCGTTAGGATTGAAAGCAAGCCACGGCTTTACCCGCCCGCTTCCTTCCCTGTTAACCGTCATCGGCATGGCCGCCAGCTTCTGGCTATTGGCCAAAGCCATGCAGACCCTGCCCGTGGGCACCACCTATGCAGTGTGGACCGGCATGGGCACCATCGGCACCGTGCTGCTGGGCATTCTGCTGTTCCAGGATGCCGTCAATGCGCCGCGTTTGCTGTGCCTGGGGCTGATTCTGGCGGGCATTGTCGGGCTGAAGATTTTCACCCCGTAAGCCCGAACAATAGGGGCGTGTCCCGGTTACCGGTTCCCTGTAACATGGGCCCACGCCCTCTCCTGCCGCTCACTACAGGTTTTCCATGCTTAATAATGACGTTCTGCGCCGCGCTCGCTATATCTTCGACTTTGACGATAGCCGCATGATCGGCGTCTTCGCCGAAGCCGGCGAAACCGTGACCCGGGAACAGATCAGCGACTGGCTGAAAAAAGATGACGATCCGGCCTTCCAGAAGTGCAACGACCGCACCCTGGCAATCTTTCTCAATGGCCTGATCAATGCCCTGCGTGGCAAAAAGCCCGGCCCGCAACCGGAACCGGAATCCCGCCTGACCAACAACATGATTTTCATGAAACTGAAGATCGCACTGAACCTGCAGGCCGAGGACGTGCTGGCCATTCTGGAACTGGCCAACTTCCGTTTGAGCAAACACGAGCTCAGCGCATTCTTCCGCAAACCCGGCCACAAGCATTATCGGGAGTGCAAGGACCAGATCCTGCGTAATTTCCTGACAGGACTACAGATACAGTTTCGCGACGGGGAATAAACCGTTACCTCAGAGGTAATGGCGCCAGCCCGGCAAACCGGGTTTCATGACAGGAACAGCGGAGAGATGCCATGAAACCCGATCTGCCCCAAACCCTTTTTCTGTTAAACACCACCGTCCTGCTCACCCACCAGATTGATGCCGCCTACTGGCACGAATGGAATCTTTTCCACCTGCCCGGCGGCAATCAGTTCAACCTGATACTGAACCTGCCCATCATCGCTCTGGCACTGATGGCCTTCCTGCAGGTGGCCACCCACAGCCCACACCAACGCCTGTCTCACCAATTCCTGGCTGGGCTGGGACTACTGACCGTCGCCATCCACAGCGGCTTCTTCCTGGCCGGACATCCAGAATTTAGGCAGCCCATGTCGCTGTTCCTGCTGGCAGCCACGTTCATTTTGTCTCTCGCACAACTGAAAACGTTGCCCCTTGCAAATCGCAACAGCCAAACCTGAGGAAAATCGCACCGCAGGCGAGCTGATTCAACAGCAACCCTGCCAGCATCTACTGGCGTTATTTTTCTCTATTACCCAAGCCGACGTTTCCATGGATTGTAGGAGCTATGCTTGCATGGCGAACTTCTCTTACGTCGTGTTCGCCATGCAAGCATAGCTCCTACAGGAAAGGATTAACTGCCTTTAACCGCCCGCACCCCGCTCAGGGTCTTGAAACACAACTCCTTGGCGGTTTCCCAGAATTCCTGCATGTAAGGGGTGTGATGGTCCTCCACCCGCACGGCCGCGTACAGCGTGCGCCAGACGCCCTTCTCGCCCAGCCGCACGGTTTTCAAAAGGTCATGCTCGGTGTACTCGGTAAGCGCCCAGTTGGGTAACGCCGCCACGCCCCGGCCCGCCGCCACCAGTTGTGCTGTCATGGGAGTCAGTTCGGCGGTACGAATGGCGGCGGGTTCAGCATTGGCCGGGTTGAGGAACGCCGTGAACACATCCAGACGCTCCCGCTCCACCGGGTAGGTAATCAGGGTCTGGTCGGCAATATCGTCCGGCTCAATCCACTTGCTTGCCGCCAGGGGCGACTGCCGGGATACCGCCAGCACCAGCTCATAGCGGAACAGGGGCAGATATTTCACCGCCTCGTTTTCCTGCGGATCGGAAGTGATCACCATATCCAGGTCACCGCGCACCAGCGCCGGCAAGGGCGCGAAACTGAAGGCCGCAGACAGGTCCAGTTCCACTTCCGGCCAGTGTTCGCGAAACGCATCCAGTGCCGGCATCAGCCACTGGAAGCAGGAGTGACATTCAATGGCGATATGCAGGCGCCCGGTCTGGCCCGCCGCCAGGCGTTTCAGATCCCTTTCCGTTTGCTGCACCCGGGGCAACACCTCCCGGGCCAGCGTCAATACCCGCAAGCCAGCCGTGGTAAATCGCACCGGACGCGTGCGCCGGACCAGCAAGGCAGCGCCCAGCCTACCTTCCAGATCCTTGAGCTGATGGGACAGCGCAGACTGGGTCACATGAAGCCGTTCCGCCGCTTCCATCAGGGAACCGGCCTCTTCGATCGCCAGCAGGGTGGTCAGATGTCGGACTTCCAGCATGAGACAAACTCATATTCAAAATTAGATATTTGATTTTGCCTCAACTTCACCTGTCCCCACAATAGTCCCCAATCCCACTGGCACCTGATGGCAGGCCAGCCAGTGTCCCCATTTCTGCATGAAAGGAAGACAGCATGACCACCCTCCACAACCTCGGCTTTCCCCGTATTGGTGCCCGCCGTGAGTTGAAGCAAGCCGTGGAAGCCTACTGGGCCGGCGATCTGCAACAGACCGAACTGGAACATGTGGGCAAGAGCCTGCGCGAACGACACTGGGCGCTGCAGGCAGAAGCCGGCCTGGACCTGGTACCCGTGGGCGATTTCGCCTGGTACGACCAGATTCTGGAATTTTCCTGCCTGCTGGGCGTGGTACCCCACCGCTTCCAGCAGGACAACGAGCAACCGGTAAACCTGGATACCCTGTTCCGCATGGCCCGGGGCCGGGCCCCCACCGGCACGCCGGCGGCAGCCTGTGAAATGACCAAATGGTTCGACACCAACTACCACTACATCGTGCCGGAACTGGCGGCAGACCAGACCTTCCGCATTGCCCGGGAAAGCCTGTTCGAGCAGGTAGAAGAAGCCAAAGCCCAGGGCCACGCCCCCAAGCCGGTGATCCCCGGCCCGCTCACCTATCTCTACCTGAGCAAGGGCGATAGCTTCGATGGCGCCGACGACAACAGCAAGCTGGCTCTGCTGGACAGCCTGATCCCCGTATACCGCCAGATCCTGCAGCGGTTCGCCGATCAGGGCGTGGAATGGGTACAGATCGATGAACCGATTCTGGTGCTGGACCTGCCCGACAGCTGGCAACGCAGCTACCTGCGTGTCTATGATCAGCTCGCCGCCGCCAGTGATTGCAAGCTGCTGCTGGCCACCTACTTCGGCGGCCTGGAAAACAATCTGTTCACGGCTCTGGAACTGCCCGTGGATGGCCTGCACCTGGACCGGGTACGCGGCAACGATGATCTTGGTCAGGTGGTGCCGCGGCTGGGCGACAAGGTGCTGTCGCTGGGCTACATCAATGGCCGCAATATCTGGCGCACCGATCTGGATGCCGCCCTGGATGCGCTGATCCCCCTGCGCAACGAACTGGGCGATCGCCTGTGGCTGGCGCCCTCCTGTTCCCTGCTGCACAGCCCGGTGGATCTGGATCAGGAAGACAAGCTGGATAGCGAGCTGAAAAGCTGGCTCAGCTTTGCCAAACAAAAACTCCAGGAACTGGCGCTACTGGGCGGCGCCCTGGACGGCGACAGCAGCGTCAATGCGGGTCTGCAATCCCAACGCGACGCCCTGCAAGCCCGCGGTCTGTCCAATCGTATCCATAACCCGGTAGTGGGCAAGCGGTTGGCTGACGCCGGCAACGTCTCCCGCGACCGCAACAGCCCCTTTGCCGAGCGCATTGCCAAACAACAGCAAGCGCTGCAATTGCCGGCCTTCCCCACCACCACCATCGGCTCCTTCCCGCAGACCCGGGAAATCCGTACCGCCCGCCGCGACTGGAAAACCGGTCGCCTGGACGACGCCTCCTACACCGAGCAGATGAAGCAGGAAATTGCCCGCTGCATCCGCTATCAGGAAGAGGTGGAACTGGATGTGCTGGTGCACGGCGAAGCCGAGCGTAACGACATGGTGGAATACTTCGGTGAACTACTGGACGGCTTTGTCTTCACTCGCTTCGGCTGGGTGCAGAGCTATGGCTCCCGCTGCGTGAAACCGCCGATCATCTTCGGTGACGTGCAGCGCCCCGAGGCGATGACCGTGGCGTGGGCGCAATACGCCCAGTCGCTCACCGACAAACCCGTCAAAGGCATGCTCACCGGGCCGGTGACCATCCTGCAGTGGTCCTTCGTGCGCGATGACCAACCCCGCGCCGATACCTGTCGCCAGATCGCCCTGGCCCTGCGCGATGAAGTGCAGGACCTGGAAGCCGCCGGCATCAAGGTGATCCAGATCGACGAACCCGCCCTGCGCGAAGGCCTGCCACTGCGCAAGGCAGACTGGGGCCAGTACCTTGACTGGGCCGTGGACTGCTTCCGCCTGGCCACCGTGGGCGTGGCCGACGATACCCAGATCCACACCCACATGTGCTACTCGGAGTTCAACGACATCATCGAGGCCATCGCCGCTCTGGATGCGGACGTGATCACCATCGAAACGTCCCGCTCCAACATGGAATTGCTGGATGCCTTCCGAGATTTCCAGTACCCCAACGACATTGGTCCGGGCGTGTACGACATCCACTCCCCCAATGAACCGGACGTGGGCTGGATGGTACAACTGATGGAAAAAGCCGCGGAGCGACTGCCCAGAGAACGGCTGTGGGTAAACCCGGACTGCGGCCTGAAAACCCGCAAATGGGAAGAAACCCAAGGCGCGTTGGCCAACATGGTGGATGCCGCAAAGCAGCTGCGCGAGGCGGGTTAAACGTCCCGTAGGAGCGTCGCTCGCGGCGCGATAAGCCAAAACCTGAAAAGACGGATTTACCACAGAGGACACAGAGATCACTGAGGGAAAAACAATTTTTTCTCTGTGTACTCCGTGCCCTCTGTGGTGAAAATGCTTTTGATCCTGGTTTGGGTTATCGCGCCGCGAGCGACGCTCCTGCAGACGCCTGCCAAGGGGCGAGGATCAACTCTGACCCTCCTCTTCCGCTTCAATCACCTTCAACAACCGATCCGGACCCAGCTCCACCGGCTTGGGTTCGCCGGGTAATTGCCAGTGGCCTGCGTGGCGCTCGTCCGGTTTGCTGTCCATTAGCGGCAGGCTGGTGAGATCTGCCAGGGCATCGCGAAACAGGTCGGTGCGGTAGCACTGGGCAGCAAAGGTCTGGGTTTCTTCCAGGCTGCATTGGCGCCAGCGCTGCATTTCCTCCAACAGGAAACGGGCGTCAGATCGCCAGGGAAAATTCGCATGGAAACCGGCGAACACATGAAAGTGATGGGCCGGAAACGGCTGCCCGGTCAAGCCGCCGGGCAGGCGCTGGCTGAACGGTGCGCGAATGATTTCCGCCGGTACATCCAGCCAGGCCGGATGCGCCAGTAGCGACAGGCTCTCCAGGAGATGCTCGTCGGCGTGGCGAGCTGCCTTATAGAGTGCCCGCAACATAGCGCGATGAGGCCCGGGATTACGGGCCACCCAGTCACGGGACACCGCCAGCACTTTTTCCGGTGCGTTTTCCCAGATCTGGTAACCGGAAAGAATGCAGTGCCCGGCACCGGTGAGCGCCGCCAGGCTGTTCCAGGGTTCGCCCACACAGAAGCCATCGATATGCCCCATGCGCAGATGATCCACCATCTGCGACGGCGGCAGCACCACCAGCTTCACGTCGTGATCCGGGTCCAGCCCGGCCACGCTCAGCCAGTGACGCAATTGATAGGCATGGCAGGAAAACGGGAACACTACCGCCAGCACCAGTGGCGCCTCACCACTACTGGCGCGAGCTGCCACCAGCTTGTTCATGGCGCTGGCCATGTCGTTGGGCGTGGGTCCTTCAGACAAGGCACACAGCCCCTGGAACAACATGGGCGACACGGTAATACCGTTGCCGTTCAGCCCCATGGAGAAGGCCGTGGCCAACGGCTTCTTGATGCACCCCAGCCCCAGCGACGTGGCCATCATCATGGGCGCCAGCATGGGGGCCGCATCCAGCTGGCCCACCAGCAAACGATCACGCAGGCTGGCCCAGCTCCACTCCGGCTGCAGCTCCACATCCAGCCCTTCGGCGGCGAAGTAACCCGCTTCCTGGGCTACCACCAGCGGCAGGCTGTCGGTCAGCGGCATATAGCCGATACGGATTTTCATGGGGTTGGCTCCTAGCAGGCTGCTGAAAAACCCATTGCGTACTCAGCGTGGCCTGAAGCGTGCAGCTGTTGTGTCTTGTCTCGACGGGCAGGGTGGTTCCCTTTCCTAGAGGCAATGCGCAGCAGATGTGCGCTTCAGGCCGCGCCCTTCGGGTCTTCCAGGCTGGCCCGTACTCGTTGTTGCAATTTCTCGATGGGTGGACACACACCGTCAAAATTGCGCCTAGATTACGAGCCAGCCTGAAAGACTGAGCTCGCAATGGGTTTTTCAGCAGCCTGCCAGCGGCTGACGGCGAACGCTGGATACCTGACGCTTGACCACCTGAACACCTTCAGCCGGTGTAGCACGCCATACCTTTTTGGTGGGTGCCTCGATCAGGCTGCGCGATTTTCTCAATGGGCTCACTCTTCTCATGCTCGCTCCAGTTTTGTGGGGCCGGTCGTTTACTATGCTCTGCGGGTGCGACCGCGACTCTCCCCCAGCTCAAGGGCAAAAAAATTCGCGATGGAACCATCGCTCCCACAGGGAAAGCTGGGCAATTCCATCACCCCTGCGCTTTCAGCATCTCGGCATAATCCAGCACCGACCTGGCCACCTGGATCAGTGGCTGGCCGGTATTCATGGCCTGGCGCCGCAGGGTGCTGTAGGCATCCTGCTCGTTGAGGCGGCGGCGTTGCATCAGCAGGCCCTTGGCCCGCTCGATGATCTTGCGTTCTGCCAGCGCTTCGCGGGTCTGTTCCAGCTCCTCGCGCAGGGCCTGGTATTCCCGGAAACGGGCGGTGGCCACGCGCATCACACCACGCACCCGGGCCAGATCGGTTTCCCCGGCCACATAGGCACTGACGCCGGCACGCAGGGCCGCCACGATCAGATCCTCGTCGTCCTGGTTGCAGAACATGACCATGGGGCGCGGCATATCCCGCTGCACCAGGGCCATGCTTTCCAGGGTGTCCCGGTCCGGCGCGTCCATGTCCACGATCACCACATCCGGGTTACTGGAATGCACCTTCTCCGCCAGCCCGGCAGCACTGGTCAGACGACACAGGATCTCGTGCCCTTCGTCGATCAGGGCACGCTCCAGAATGGCGGCGCGCGGTGGCTGGTCATCCACCAGCATGATTTTCAGGGCCATAGTGTCGGTAGCATCCGGGGATTGAGTGTTACTGGATTGGTTTGCAACGGTTGTGCCAGTCATTCGTTTATTAACCCACTGTTTTTGTTTGCTATTCCTTTTTCACCATAAAGCCCCCCGCAAAGCGCACCATAGCGGTGCACTCTGCGGCGCCAAAACGGCGCCTCGCGGCTCAGTAGTTCGCGGCCTCAATCATGGTGCTGGCCAGCAAGGTATAGGCCTCTGTCCAGGCCGATTCTGTGTCGGCATCGAAGGCGTCGCCCAGGCCCTGCGCCAATGTCCAGAGCAAGGCCTGCGCCACGGCGTCGTAATCTTCCGGTTTAACGCCGTAATCCTTATGGCGTTCACCCAGCTTCTGGACGGCGGGCACAATGGTATCGAGCCTGTCGAGCCCCTTTACCGCCACACCAATCATGCTCATCAGTTTCTTGCCCTGCTCTTCCATGTTGCCCTTGAAGAGTGGTTCCAGTTCCGGGGCCTGGGTAAACAGGCGCTGATAAAACAGGGCGGCCGCCTGATCGGCAATGCCTTCCACTTGCTGCCAGCTGGCCTGCACCCGCGCAATATGTTCCGGTGTCATGGTCTTTCTCCCGCTATTGGGTAAGTGCTTGCACGCACAGCGTGCAAGCAGGGTGTTGACGGTTACATGGGTACGCGAATCACCACGCCACCCATCACATCGCCCAGCTCGAAATCCGTTTTGGGAGAGTCCTTGTGGTTGTTGTGACAAGCCGCGCACGGGGCGGCCACCGCCACATCCGGGTATACCGCCGTGTAGTAGGTCGTGTCGCCAAGCGCCTCGGTGCCGTAAAAGTTCTTGCCCGGGTTATCGACGATGTACTGCAAGCCTTCTTTTTCCAGTTCTGTTTTGGGCGCATTTTGTGAATTGATGGGCCACAGTGACTGCAAGGAATAGGAGAAATCACTGGATACCTCGGCCACCGCTTCCGCCCCGTAACGGAACATCTGCGCCGGCAGCGGTGCGCCGTTTTCCAGGTCTTCCCAGTACTCATGGGGTTTGATGCTGTCAGCACCCGCCGGGCCCAATCGCCCGATGATCATCTTGGTGTAATTGGTGCGGTCCGCGTTCATCACTGCGAACAGGGAATCGGTGTAGACCTGTGGATCGATACCGACGGCAGGTTTGCTTTCCTGGCCGCCTCCGCAGGCACTTAACAGTAGTGTGGCCAAGGCTGTAGCGAACAACGTTCTTGAATATTGCATGGGTGTTACCTCCTCAGGTTCAGGAACCTCTGAATGAAACATCAGTATCAGTACGGTCCTCGCTTTCCTTCCCGGGCCTTGTCCCGCTCCACAGCCATATCCACCGATGGCACATGGTGTTCGGGTTTGCCCTGAAAGTTCTTTTCCACCAGATGCGGATCAGCCAGCGCATCAATGGCGAATTCCAGCCCGTGGCATTGCATGCACACTGGGCGAATCATTTTTTCTACCGGACGCAGGGTCAGGCTCTGGTTGTGTTGCACCAGCACATCATCGCCATGGGTTTCCCGGGGCATATGGCAGGTGGCGCAGGTCACGCCACTACCAGGGGGCAGCTCGCCGCGTTTTTCCGCTTGCCATAATCGGTGGTGGCTGGAGCGAAGGTATTCGTTGCTGTGTTCATCGTTGTGGCAGCCCAGGCAGCTATCCACGGCAGCTTTTTGGGTGTCGAAATCATGGGCACCATGGCAACTGATACACGTTAGCTCCCGGTGGCTGGCTTCCACATGCATGTTCAGCACCGATTGCGATGGCGTCATGGGTGATAACTCCATGGCCAGTCGCATGCCGTGCCGGCCCTGGAGGAACCCCTCGTTTTCCTGCTCATGACACTGGGCGCACTGCAGCGGCGCTGGCTTGTCGACCCATTGATCGGCATCACCATGGCAGGCGGTACAAGCCACCCCGGCTTCCGCATGGGCGTTGCCATCCCAGTGCTCCGGCACGGTTTTGTCTGCGGGCGGCGTCCCGGAACCTTGTATCAGGGCAACCAGATCTGCGTCGCTCATCCGGCTGGCCAGGTTGCGGGGAGTCAGGCGGGGGCGCTCACTGAGCCAGGGCTCATCGGCATGGGCGAGCAGGAAATCTTCATAGAGCGCCAGGTTGTCATGGAAGTTATGGCAGCCGGCGCTGGCACAGGTATCGAATGCCATGCCTTGGTGGCTGGGGCGCTCTTCGCCAATGTCCTGATGACAATGCACACACATATCCATGGGCAACGTCACTCCCATGCCCACATCCAGCTCCGGCCGGTGCTCCACATGACAGGACACGCAGTAGCGGGCGTCCACATTGGCCAACCGGTTAGCGTTGCGCGGGTCAGTGAATTTGGATTTCGGGTGTGAGTCCCTGGCATCAGCAAGCTGCTCACCATGACAATTCACACACGCGTTTTGCAGCACCTCCTGGCTATTGAAACCTTCGTCATGGCAAGCACTGCATTGCAGCTCAATCTGGTGATGGCCATGGGTCATGGCACCGGGAAGAAAGGCACTCTTGGAAGCATCGTTATCCAGTAATGACATGCCCAGCCAGGCCGCCAGTGCCAGCGACCCCAACAGCCATAGCCCCCACCACAGTGTCTTGATCCCCGGCTTCCCCACAGGCATTCCCCTAGAAGTAGTACGCAGACAGGATGTGAAACACCAGCAGCGCAGGTAGCGGCCAGCACACCAGAATATGCAACCAGGTACTGCCCTGACGCAGCCGCCCCATGGCCGGAACCGAGCCCTGCAACCGGGTCAACAGGGCTGCCGTCATCCCCACTATTCCCACGCCCAGAAAGCTCAGCATCAGCCAGCGATTCAGGTTGTCCCCCAGGGAAAAACCGGTGTGCCCGTAAAGCAGCGCCAGCGCCATCGCCCCGAGCGCGGCATGGGCAATACGCCACCCGCTGAATCCCCCCATCGGCAAACCAGGAAAGCGCTTTTTCAATGACATCAGCAGTAAAAGCAGTGAAGCGATCAGCACCGCATAGCCACTCCACTGTCGCCATAGAGGGTTGCGGGAAACCAGCTCGAAGAACCCCATTTCCAATACCGAGGTGGCCGGCATCGGTGGCGGAAGCCATAACGCGACCCCCAGGAAAACAGCAGACAGGGCGGCAATAATGGCCAGGCTTCGACCGCCGGGCACACTCCGTTTGGCAGCGCCCTGCCCGCCACAAAGGCTGTCCAGAAGCGGCTCGCAACCGCCACAGACAGTGGCAGCTCCACTCGCCTGCTTCAGATCCGTCACCGCGGTGACGCCGCGATCCAGATATTCCTGTAACTGCCCCCGGGTCAGGCCACGGCATTGGCACACCACCGTCGCAGTCGGCCACTGCCCCACGGATTGGTCGTTGCTGTCACCCGGATTTCCCGTCAGTACAAAGCGGCCGACCTGCCAGGGCCACAGGCGCTTGCCATCGCGGATGCGATTGAGCACCTGTTGACGTTCCGGCCAGGGCCCCACCGATACCGTGCCGACCACCCGCCCGGTACGCACCATCAGCGCGCGATAGATGCCCTTTTCACGGTCGCGATAAACCAGAGTGCGATGCACCAGGCCACGCTCTTCATCACTGAACAGGCCGGCACTGAAGACTTCCAGCGACAGCACCTTGAGCCAGGTGCTGTCCGCCACCGGCATGTAGCTGACCGCTTCCCCGGCCAGATTGGCCGCTGCCACCCGAGCCTGTTGCAGGGCTGGCATAACCAGCCCGCACACCCGGTCCTGAAACTGGGCGCACTCTCCTACCGCATAGATATAGGGGTTGGATGTCTGCATACCCGCATTGACGCGAATACCACTGGCCACGGTGATGCCCGCCCGTTGGGCCAGCGCCGTGCGCGGAGCAATGCCGGTGGCAAACACCACGGTGTCACAGGGCAGCAACTGATCGTCTGCCAGGCGCACCCCTTCCACCCGCTCCACACCTTCCACACGTTTCACCCGGGCAAGCAGGCGTACATCCACTCCCGCGCTGGCGAGGTTGTCGGCCACCATGTCGGCGGCTTCTGAATCCAGTTGCCGGTTCATCAAGCGGTCGGCGTGTTGTATCAGGGTAACTTTGGTACCAAAACGGCACAGACTATGGGCGGCCTCAATGCCCAACAGGCCACCTCCGATCACCACGGTATGAGTGCTACGCAGCCGGCGTGCCATCAGTGCCTGGGCATCATCCATATCGCGAAAACGCAGCACACCGGAAAGTTCGGCGCCGGGAATACCGGGAATATGGGCTTCACTCCCCAGCGCCAGTACCAAACGACCGTAGTGATGGCGTTGCCCAAGGCTGTCCTCAACCCAGCGTCGCGCCGGGTTGATTGCAATAATGGCCCGCCCCACCAGATGCTCCACGTTCGCATCCAGTTCGGCGGGCAGGTTGGTCAGATCATCAAAACCGGTGGAACCGGACAAAAAGGTGGACAGCTTGACGCGATCATAGGGCGCCCAGTCTTCCTGGCCGAACAGCTTGACCGGCGTGGTAACGCCACGACGGCGCAGCTCCACCAGACACTGCATGCCCGCCGGGCCATTGCCGACAATGATCAATGGCCGCTCGGTTTCGCTTTGCGGAATCTCGCTGTCAGGGAAAAACTGCCGTGCTTCCACCTTTCACCTCCGTAACGGTTTTGATGAAGGTTGCTGAAGTCAGGATCAGAGTTTCAGCTCTGCCCAGGCCCACAGCTTTTGTGTATCCGAGCCGAAATCATCGGCGCTGTAGTCGGCGTATTTCAGGCCCACCACGTAGTGCTTGCCGATGGGGCGAGCCACCAGCAGGTTGGTTTCCGTGCCGTAGTCACTGCTGCCCTCTTCGGCCTGGAAGTCGTGATACACCGCCGCCAGCTTGAATCCGGCCAGTTTGGTGCCGACGCTGACAAAGCTGTCTTTCAGGCCATCCGCCGGGGTTACCAGGAACTGGTCCGCCCAACCGTTGAAGGCATGCTTGGTGGCCAGCGGGGTCTGGAAGGCCACCAGTCCGTCATCAGAGCCCAGCACTTCCTGTGCCACTTTCACGGTGACCCCGGCCATTTCTACGCCCACTTCGGCGAAGACGTAGTCGGTATCGCCGGCTTCCACCTCTTGGCGGGCGCCTTCCAGGGTGAGAAGCAGCTTTACGGCATCCAGATCGAAGGCACCGGCATAGCGCAAACCGTAGGTGTCGTTATCGGAATCGGGCACGTTATCGGTTTCCAGCAGGTAACCGTAGGCGGTGAGGGATCCCCCCGGCGCACCAGCCCAGCTGGCGTTGAACAGGGTATTGGACACATTGGCATCGAACTTGGGCGTAATGCCGTTTACCTGGGTGAGATAGGCCGTTGAGAAAGAAAAATCACCGGTGCCGTAATCCAGCTTGGCGCCATCAAAGGTCTGCTCGTCCTGACGCCAGCCCACGTTACCGACGAAGCGGGCGTTGTCGTAGATAATGCGTTGACGGCCATAGGTGGCCACCAGACCGTCGAGCGCATCGCTGCCGGTATAACGCACTGCGGCGCGATTAAGCTCGGTGACTTCCGGATCGGCGATCACCGGGTAGCCAGCCATATGCGGCGCAAAGTTGTCGACCTTGCCGACAATGCGTGTGTCTTCAAACTCCCCCAACACATCAAAACCGTGCAACGTGCCGCTCTGGTAACCCAGACGGGTGCGCAGGGTGAGTGCCTGGGCATCCTCTGCGGCACCGTCGCTATCCACTTCCTCATGGCGCAAGCGCAGATTCAGCAGCGGTTTGCCAGCTTTCAACGCGGTGATAAACGCATCGTCTTCGGCGTGAGCCGCCCCCGAAAAGCCGAGCGTGGACAGGATGACGCCGGCGGCAATGGCAGAATGTTTCATGGTCTTCTTCCTCAGCAAGTTAACTTCCCAAATAAAAATGGATCTCTCGAATGTCATGCGCACCTCCCCCGTTCCCGCTTTCGGTGCGCCAAAAAAAGCGGGGTTTTGATCCGGTTTGTCGTAATCGTCAGCGGGCGATATGAACCTTGGCCGCCTCTTCGGGATGCAAGCATCCTCTCCCACAACCCCCCCCTGTCCTTCCAATGTCTGTGTGGGGGTCGGGCGCTTTTTGTGGGAAGTCATGCTTGCATGACGAAAAGCCCCCCAACCCTGAAATGCTTATAGAGCAGACGGTCAGGCCCGTTTGCGATCCGCTTCGGCCTTGACGCTTTCACGCTTGGGCAATGGCTCCACCTTGCGTTGTTTCTCGTACAGGAATTGCAGCACCTGCTGACGACAACGGACGAAGGTGGGATCGTCGGCCAGGGCCAGTCGGTCCCGTGGACGCGGCACGTTCACATCCAGAATCTCGCCGATGGTGGCTGAGGGCCCATTGGTCATCATCACAATGCGGTCGGACAGCAACACCGCCTCATCCACATCATGGGTAATCATGATCACCGTGGTACCCAGCTGAGCATGGATCTCCATCAGGGAATCCTGCAGGTGGGCACGGGTCAGCGCATCCAGCGCACCAAAGGGTTCATCCATGAGCAGCACCTGGGGCTGCATGGCCAGGGCCCGGGCGATGCCCACGCGCTGCTTCATGCCACCGGAAATTTCGTCCGGCTTCTTGTGCATGGCATGGGCCATATGCACCAGCTCCAGGTTATGTTCCACCCAGTCACGAATCTCGGCTTTCGACTTGGTTTTCTTGAACACCTGCTTGACCGCCAACTCCACATTTTCGAACGACGTCAGCCACGGCAGCAGCGAATGGTTCTGGAATACCACCGCCCGCTCCGGGCCGGGTTCGGTGACTTCCTGCTTGTCCAGAATCACACCGCCATCGGTGGCCTGTAACAGGCCGGCGACGATATTGAGCACTGTGGATTTCCCGCAGCCGGAGTGGCCGATCAGCGAGACGAATTCACCGGCATCAATTTTCAGATTCACATCTTTCAACGCTTCGAACGTGCCTTTCGGCGTGTCGAACTTCATGCCGACGTTGGAGAGCTCCAGTAAGGCTTTCATGTCGTTTCTCCTATCCTTTAGCGCTGCACGGAAGATTTGTCCCACACCAGCGCGCGCTGCAGCATCAGCATCAGGCGATCCAGCAGGAAACCGATCAGGCCGATGACGATCACCGCCACCATGATCCGGCCCAGGGATTGGGAACTGCCGTTCTGGAATTCATCCCAGACGAATTTTCCCAGGCCCGGGTTTTGCGCCAGCATTTCTGCGGCGATCAGCACCATCCAGGCGATCCCCAGACTCAAGCGCAAACCGGTGAACATCATCGGCAATGCAGAAGGCAGCACGATCTTGCGGACATGGCTCAGTGCATTGAGCCGAAGCACTTTGGACACGTTGACCAGATCCTGGCTAACCGATGTCACACCCACTGAGGTATTCATCAATGTCGGCCACAGACAGCACAATGACACCGTGAACATGGATGTCAGGAAGGACTTGGCCACCATCGGATCATCCGTCACATACACCGCGCTCACTACCATGGTCACCAGCGGCAGCCAGGCCAGCGGCGAGACCGGTTTGAACAGCTGAATCAGTGGATTCATGGCCGCGTAGGCAGTACTGCTCAAACCGATCACGATGCCCAGAGGAATGGCAATCAATGACGCCAGCAGGAAGCCACTCATCACCGTGATCAGGCTGGTTCCGATCTGATCAAAGAAGGTCGGCGCACCGGTGTAATCCCGGTAAACCGGCTCCCACTCCGGCTGCTGCTGCAACCGGGCGGCAATGTACTTTTCCTGGCGTTCGTGAAACGCCACTTCCTTGGCACGGGACGCCTGATGTTCATCCACCAGAGACCCTGCCTGCTCCCAGACATCAACCGGTCCAGGGAACTGGCCCAGCGAGGTGTCGATCCGCTGAGCGGCCAGTTGCCAGAGCAACAGGAAGATCGCGATCCCCATCACCGGCCATATCAACTGACGAAGCAGGGCCTGCCACTGGTCACCGGTCATCTTGCCGGTAGCCAATGCACGGTAGGGTTCCATCCAGGTTGGGAAAGTCAGGGTCACCATGATTGCTTCTCCTCAGGTGGCGAGCGCTTAAAGCGCGTCGCCCTCTTTCAGGCCGATCGGAAACTTCGCCAGATACTCGTTCGGCTTGCGACCGTCATAGCTGATGTTGTCGATAAAGCCTTTTTGCGGTGGTTTGAAACCATCTTCGGTGGCGAAATCCGGGAATTCGTCCGCAGGGATTTTGCCTTCGGCGATCAGTGACTTGGCCGCTTGGGCATAGATGTCCGGGCGATAGACTTTCTTGGCGATATCCATGTACCAGCTATCCGGCTTGGACTCGCTGATCTGGCCCCAACGGCGCATCTGTGTCAGGTACCAGATCGCATCGGAGTAGAACGGGTAGGTAGCGTTGTAGCGGAAGAACACATTGAAATCCGGCACCTCACGCTTGTCGCCTTTTTCGTATTCGAAGGTGCCGGTCATGGAGTTGGCGATCACGTCATAATCCGCCCCCACATAGTTCGGCTGGGATAGGATCTTCACCGCTTCCGGACGATTGGCGTTGTCGTTCTCGTCCAGCCACTTGGCGGCACGGATCATCGCCTTGACCACGCGGATATGGGTGTTGGGGTATTCCTCCGCCCAGGACTTGCTGACCCCGAAGACTTTTTCCGGATTGTTTTTCCAGATTTCGTAATCGGTAATCACCGGCACACCGATGCCCTTGAACACGGCCTGCTGGTTCCAGGGCTCACCCACGCAATAGCCATGAATGGTGCCGGCTTCCAGGGTAGCGGGCATTTGCGGTGGCGGCGTCACCGACAGCAACACATCCGCCTGCAACTGGCCGCTGGTATCGCCCTTGTGCGGCGCATAGTAGCCCGGGTTCAGGCCGCCAGCGGCGAGCCAGTAACGCAGCTCGTAGTTATGGGTGGACACCGGAAACACCATGCCCATTTTGAAAGACTTACCGTCGGCCTTGTATTGCTCTACCACCGGTTTAAGGGCATCGGCCTTGATCGGATGCACCGGTTTGCCATCCTTGCTGGGAATATGCTTTTTCATTTCTTCCCAGACGGAATTGGAAACGGTGATGCCGTTGCCGTTCAGGTCCATGCTGAAGGCAGTAATAATATGGGCTTCGGTCCCGTAGCCGATGGTCGCCCCCAGCGGCTGCCCGGCCAGCATGTGAGCCCCATCCAGCTGACCGTCGATCACCCGGTCCAGCAACACCTTCCAGTTAGCCTGGGCTTCCAGGGTCACGAACAGGCCTTCTTCCTC
Organism: Alcanivorax sp. DSM 26293; assembly: GCF_900107995.1. Lineage (GTDB taxonomy): Bacteria > Pseudomonadota > Gammaproteobacteria > Pseudomonadales > Alcanivoracaceae > Alcanivorax. The sequence goes on from NZ_FNUM01000008.1 coordinate 137,055, forward strand.
GAAGTAGCCTTTCTCGTAGGCGATGGCCAGCGGGGCCATATCCGTCAACTTGATAAAGCCGAACTTCAGGTCGGCCTTTTCCGGCCAGCCCACCGCATCGTCCGCCACGGACGTGGCTGACAGGCCCAGTGTCATCGCAGCCAGCACACCACGAAATGTTTTCTTGAAACCTTTCATCATCCTTCCCTCTTCTGCCCGTTTTTTGCAGGCATAAAAAAAGCGCTCAAAGCGTCCCGCCACCATTGGCAGGAATCTTTGAGCGCCTTTGCTCGCATCGGAGTGCGGTCGCCGTTGACCACACAGATGGTTATCTCGCGCACAACGCAGTGGTTGTGCTTACCCTGTCTTAAGGCAAATGCTGTGCCAGTTTTTAAAAGACTGATTTTTCATGGGGTTAGCGATATCAGGCACAAACCGACTCCACATCAACGCCCGGTTTTCGCTCAGCAGGCACTGTTGTGAGTCAGGGCTTTCTCACCAAAATGCATCACGGTTTCGGTGCCGCTCATTGTCTTCGCCAAAAACCCCGCGTTTTGCCCTGCCCTGGTGAAAAAAGCACGCACTGCCTTCGACCAAGGCCGCATTTATCACTGCGATGAATAATGAACATCATTCGAATGATGAAGCCGAACACGGCACAGCCTGTTAGGCTGCGCGCTCCATTGCGGTGGTGGCACAGATCCACAATCGCTAAAGACATAGTAGGAGCCTGCCTGCAGGCGAATGGCACCAGCCCTGGCAGCAGACAAAACGGAATCGTGTTGATGAACACAGACAGAGATCACCTGCTCACCGCCATCGCCGGCGCCTTCAGTCTGGTGATTGCCCTGGGCATTGGCCGCTTCCTGTTCACCCCGGCCCTGCCCGACATGATCGCCGAGACCTCCCTCACCGCCATCAGCGGCGGCTACCTGGCGGCCATCAACTACGGCGGCTACCTGGCCGGTGCCATGCTCGCCATGGCAGTACCCGCCCACCGGGCCCGCACCGCGTTCTGGCTGGCCCTGTGGGCAAGTGTCATCACCAGCCTGCTCATGGGCCTGAGCACCACCTTCACCCCCTGGGCCATCAACCGCTTTCTGGCCGGGGTGGCCAGCGCCATCATCATGGTCAACGGTTCCGCCCTGGTGCTGGGCGCCATGCCCAATCATCTGCGTGCCCGGCTGGGCAATATTCACTATGCGGGCATCGGCCTGGGCATCAGCATCGCCGCCCTCACCGTTGCCCTTATAGAAAGCCTGCGCGGCAGCTACGCCACCATGTGGCTGGCCTGCGGCGCCCTGGCCCTGGTCCTGCTGCCACTGCTACGCCGTATCCCCGCCCTGCCCCACGCCAAACACAGCCAGCACGAACGGGCGCCGGTGAACCGCTCCGCCCTGGGCTTTCTGATCGCCAGCTATACCCTGGCCGGGTTCGGCTACATCACCAGCACCACCTACCTGCCGGTAATCGCCAAAGCCCAACTACCGGGCCTGGACAGTGCCGCCTTCTATACCTGGCTGGCCGTGGGCCTGGCCGCCGTGCCCGCCAACCTGCTGTGGGGCAAACTGGCCAGCCACACCAGCGAACGCAACGCGCTTATGGCCGCACTGGTGGTTCAGGCCCTGGGCGTCAGCGCCCCCGCCTGGTTACCGGGGCTCACCGGGCTGGTCGTCAGCGGCCTGCTGGTGGGCGGCACCTTCACCGCCGTGGTCGCCCTGAGCATGTACTGCGGCCGCCAGCTGGCCCCCCACGCCGCCAGCGCCGCCCTGGGAGCGCTAACGGCCTGCTATGGGGTCGGGCAGATACTGGGGCCGGTGGTGACAGCGCGGTTGCTGGAAAGTAGCGGGAGTTTTTCGCCCGGGTTGCTGGGGGCGGCGGCGGCGTTGATCGGGGCGGCGGTGTTGTTGGTGCCGTTGGGGAAGGTGCGGTTTTAGAGCCGGTTCACTGCCTGCTGGCGTACCAGCAACGGCATGGCCGCAAACAGCAGCAAAGAAAAGAGATAGGCCATACCAGATACCGGGTCGCGTCCGGCCAGATACTCGCCCAGGCTCTGTCCTTGAAACCGCATCACCGCCAATTCGGCACTGAGCATCATCAACAGGGCCGGCAGGCCAGTGCCCATACACTGCATCACCGTCACCAACTTAAATCGCTGCACCAGCCAGCGGGCCACCAGAAAACTGGCCAGCATCATAAAAGGCAATTCAACCAGCTCAGCCCAGCGCTCCCCAAGTCGCGGCACCAGAAAGGGAATGCGGATCATGGCCAGGGCAAAGCCTGTGGCGAAGATCAGGATAAAGTAGACGAGAGCAGGTTTTATCAGTCGCATTTGGAATACGGATTATGCTTTGCCTTACCGCCAGCGTAACGGGCCGGTTTGGAGCGTCAGCGGAAATCCGATCCCGTTGACGCACTTGTTCAAAGAGGCTATCACCTTCCGAGGATCTTGAGGATTTCCTCAAATCGGGCGCGAGAGCGTTGCAGGACTTCCTCGAAAGACCAAAGGTACAGCCCCGCTTTACTTTGCTTTTCTCTGACTGACAAAACTGAAGGATCGTATTCCCTTCCGATCACATATGTTTCAAAACTGATATTTGGTCGGTGGCGCGTTATCAAACCTTCGTATTCGAGGGCCTGAGTTATATGTTCCATCTTTATTTTTTCTTTTGGACGCTTAAACTCTATAATAACTGCATTACTTCCAGAATCCCTAGACCTACATATAAGGTCGGGTCTTAGTTCTTTGCGTTCTTCATATATCTTATCAATCTTCCCATCGAGCAATGTCTTTAGCGGCTTATCTGATGACCAAAGCTCAAGACCCTCTTGAATTAACCATAAATTTGATTCAACGAGTTTGTGAAGGTCTATTTCATAAGCCTTATCTGAAGCGACCAATTCTTCTAAACGCTCGATTATTTTTATTTGTGTATCTACTATCCCTGCCACGCTGTTTAATTGGGTAAGGCCCCACTGGCTTACAAGGTCAGCCAACCTTTCAGCTTCATGCATATCTGCCGAAGCTATCGCATGCATTAGTTCCTTCAAAACATTAGACTCGTAGTATCTTAAAACCCACTCCACCAATTTTGTGGCATCGTCATCTGAGGCTGTTTTAAGTTTTCTGATAAGCTCTTTAACGACTGCAGAAGCTGTGCTCCTTATGTGGGCAGGTAAAGCATCTAGCCGATCCTTTATCTCAGGCTGCTCCATCAGGATATCTGTTCGTTTCTTGGTTTCCTTTTCGTCGACACCTTGAATTACTTTTTTTATGAACTCTTTCGCCCAATCATTAAATCTCTTTACCAATTCTGAGTCTTCAAGAAAACCATCCCTCGAAGTCTTTATAAGATCGTGTCTCTCACCTGATTGTCCTTCAGGATCCAAAAATTCGGCATTAATCTCTCCGACAACTTTCTCTGCAGTAAAGAAACCGTGAGTTCGTGTATCTAGCCCAAACAATGACGGCTCTTGAACAATTCTTCCGCGGACTCTTACCGCTAACCCAGGATTATTTTGCCGTTTATTTGCAATCACATAAAAACCGGTTACTTGACCCACCCCTTCTACATCTTGCGAAAAATCACTACGCTCACCATGCACGTCTTCCGCTGTGCATTCGACGCCATTGACGGTAATTGTGAAATCTTTCGCGGCAGGCATCACCCTGTGAATATGGCGCCTAACCACATCTTCAGCGGGAAGCTGTAGGCCACTATGCAGTTGCAATAATTCTATGACGGTTCCGTTATCTTTCTTTGTATCAACAGTTGTAATATCAAATTCGTGAGTAGAAAGTTCAGATATGTCTTCAAGGTCACTCTTATCTATAGTAATCGTAAACTGTTTGCCGTCTTTTCTTGTGCTGAGCTTTATCCGGGATGCAATACCGAAACCGGCTAGTTTTCCTATGCCTTTGCTGCCGATGATAAGCCGACCGCCAGCGCTCCGATCTCCACCCTCTCTTCGATCACGCCCAATATGCAAAAACTTTTCTTTTAATTGTGTTGCATCCATGCCCGAGCCATCATCTTCAATGACAATTAGTGCATTTTCATCAATGACATCTGGGATTTCGATGGACACTTTTTTAGCATCTGCATCGTATGAATTCGCAACAAGCTCAGCTAGGCACTTTTGAACACTGTTATATGCAGATATACCCAAGTGATCCAAAATCCTTGGTGAAAAGGAAAATTTTGCTTTCTGCTTATCTGAACCCATTCTAATTTCCTATTGAAAAGCGTATTCAGTCGAACGATTCGACCTATCTTTTTTCGACATAATTCTTTTATGACTTTCGGGAGAAACACAGAAATTCGCAAGACCATCAGGTCTCTTATAGTAAAAACAATAACCCACCTCGTTTGACAAAACTCGAAGAAGCGGCCTATTTCCTGACTTCCCCCGATCTCACCCCGTACTGAAAACCACTCTATATCAACCGTTTAGCATTTTCTGTAAGCCATATCCTACAAAGATATGGCTCGTTCTTTTGAGCACGGCATATAGGGGATCACCGTTTGGAGAGGTATGGCCCAAAGGGTCTGAATAAACCACTGGGCCTGGTTTGCGAAGGTGTAGGGACTCGTGAAGGCACGGCAGTGACTTCAGCCCCTTCGCCTTGCGAGCAAGGCTCCAACGAGGGCTGGTGGGGGTTGAGGCGTTGAAGGGAGTGGGAGTAAGGAGCGGCTGGGGAGCCGCTGGACTCAGGGTGTGATGGTGAAGCGCATGACGCCGATGATCTGGTTGTCGGCGGTGCGCACTTCCACTCGCCAGCGGCCTTGTGAGGGCACCGGGATATGGCGTTTGTGGGACCAGGTGCGAAAGCCGGAGTCGCGGCCGCCGTAGAGTTTGAGGGGAATCCGGTCGATCTGCTCACCGTTCTGAAACCAGTAATGGTAAATCTCCTGTCCCAGGCCCAACGGCGCCTTGATGGCGGTGTAGGCATAGAGGCCGGCGGTGACTTCGTCGCTGGTGAAGCTTTGCCCGGTCACCAATGGCTGGCGTTGCTCGCGGTTGAAGGACAGGGCCATGGCGCGCTCTTCCAGGGACAGGGTCAGCGGTGGCACCAGGGGTGCCAGCCAGCGTGGCGCCAGGGCGATCACACAGGACACGGCCAGCAAACCCGCCCAGCGAAACCATTTTCGCGGCCCACCGAAGCGCCAGAAGCTGGGCAGCGCAAACAGGGCCGTGAGCCAGCCGGCCCAGGTGAGTGCGGAATCCGTGCTCCAGTGGAAGATCAGCGGCAGCAGTACCAGCAGGGCCACAAACAGTGCCCAGGCGTGGAAGCCGAAGTACAGGGCCCGGTGTCGTGCCAGCCAGAAGTAAAGCGGGTCGATGATGCTGACCAGGGCGGCACTGATCACCAGGGTGGTGAAGAAGATGTATTCCGCTCCACCGGACCATTGCAGCAGCACGAACGGCAGGCTGAAGAAGAAGGCTTCCTGGTGGACGGCCTGCAGCAGCAGTTTGAGCATGCCCTGGGACATACCCTCCATAGCGGTGCCGGCCAGGCGCCGTTGCCAAAGCCCTTCGGTGAGCAGGAGCAGCCAGCTCAGTACCAGAAAGCCGGTGAGCACCGCGGCCAGCCAGGGCTGGCGTTCCACCAGAAAGTAACTGGAAAGGCCCAGTGCAAAGCTGATCACCGCCCACAGGTGGCGGATCTGGTAGAGCTTGTCGGTCAGGGTTTGCAGGGCGGGTGGCAAGGGTGTCGCTCCGTTGAGGTTTGGCTGTTCGACGTACTATAGGCGTTGGGGTTCCCGGTGACTGTAGATCAGCGGGCCGTTGGTCGCCTATTGAGGTAAGAATCACGTTTTTGTGTATGAAGAAGGTAGTGGAGGGATCGGGTGTGCCTGATCGCCCTGCGGGCGATTTCCGCGCGAGCGCGGTTCGCACCTCGAGAGGAGCTCCTACAGGGTGGGTATAGAAAGGTTGGAGCAGCGCGGCCTGGGGCCGCGCGGGTTAGCCGGCGAAGTTGAGGAGGACGCCGGCGGCGACGGCGGAGCCGATGACGCCGGCTACGTTGGGGCCCATGGCGTGCATGAGCAGGAAGTTGTGGGGGTTGGCTTCCAGGCCCACCTTGTTGGCCACGCGGGCGGCCATGGGCACGGCGGAGACGCCAGCGGCGCCGATGATGGGGTTCACCGGGTGGTGGCTGAGGCGGTTGAGCAACTTGGCCATGAGCACGCCGGTGGCGGTGCCGATCATGAAGGCCACCAGGCCCAGCACCAGGATGCCCAGGGTTTCCATGACCAGGAACTGTTCGGCGCTGAGTTTTGCGCCCACCGCCAGGCCCAGCATGATGGTGACGATATTGATCAGCGCATTGCTGGTGGTGTCCACCAGACGGCTGACCACGCCGGATTCCTTCATCAGGTTACCCAGGCAGAACATGCCCAGCAGCGGCGCCGCATCGGGTAATACCAACGCCACCAGCACCAGCAGCAGAATGGGGAAGAGAATCTTTTCCGTCTGGCTCACCGGGCGCAGCTGCTCCATCTTGATGGTGCGTTCCTTGGCGGTGGTCAGGGCGCGAATGATGGGGGGCTGAATGATCGGCACCAGCGCCATATAGGAATAAGCCGCCACGGCAATGGCGCCGAGTAGTTCCGGGGCCAGCTTGGTGGTCACGTAAATGGAGGTGGGGCCATCCGCGCCGCCGATGATGCCGATGGCCGCCGCATCAGCCAGGGAGAATTCCATACCCAGGAAGTTCAGCGCCAGCGCCCCCAACAGGGCCGCAAAGATACCGAACTGGGCCGCGGCCCCCAGCAACAGGGTGCGCGGGTTGGCCAGCAGCGGGCCGAAGTCGGTCATGGCGCCTACGCCCATGAAGATCAGCAGCGGGAAGATGCCGGTCATCAGGCCCACGGTGTAGATCAGGTAGAGGATGCCGTCGCCGTAGTTGGCTTTTTGCGCCAGGTGGTGGAGTTGGTCCTGTACGGCCGGCCCGGCGCCTTCAGCGGCTTTATAGAGCGCTTCTCGCCCGGCATCCGCATCCATGCCCAGCACCTGGGCCATGCTGGCGAGCAGATCCTGGCTGCCGAAGTGCATGGCCTGGCTGATGGCGGATTCCGCCAGCCCGGCCACGGGGATGTTGGCCAGCAGGCCACCAAAGCCGATAGGCAATAACAGCAGCGGCTCGAATTTCTTGCTGATGGCCAGCCATAGCAGGCCGAGGCAGACCAGCAGCATGATCAGCTGGCCCCCGGACAGATGAAACAGGCCGGTGCTGTGCCAGAGCGTCTCCAGTTTATCCATGGGCAGGCTCCAGGCTAATCAGGGTCTGGCCGACCGTAACCGCATCACCCTCTTTCACCGCCATCTCGGTGACGATGCCCGCTTCCGGGCTGGACACGTCGGTTTCCATTTTCATGGCTTCCAGCACCATGATCTTCTGCCCTTCGGTGACCCGGTCACCGGGCTTCACCAGCACTTTGAAGATATTGCCCGCCAGGGGCGCCGGGATCGGTGTGCTCTGGGACGGGTTGTGGACCACCGGCGAGTTGGGCTGGCCAGCCCCTGCGCTTCCGCCCAGGGCCTTGATGCCGGTCACGTCGCCACCGTCACTGACTTTGACGGTGTATTCCCGACCCTCCACTTCCACGGTATAAACACCGTCGCTGTTGCCGGCCACAGGCAACGCCTTGCCGTCGGGTACCGGCTCGAACGCCGAGGGGTCGCCACGATGCTCCAGAAACCGCAGGCCGATTTGCGTAAACAGCGCATAGGTAAGCACATCATCGATGCGGCGCTTGCCGTCCGCCAGTTGCAGCCCTTTCTCGCTGGCCAGGGTTTCCACTTCACGGATCAGGCTGTCCATTTCGTCATCGATCAGGTCGGCGGGGCGGCAGGTAACAGGCTCATCACCGTCCAGGGCACGGGCCTGCAATTCCGGATTGAAGGCTGCCGGCGCCGCGCCGTATTCGCCGCGCAGTACGCCACGGGTTTCCTTGCTCAGTGCCTTGTAGCGCTCACCCGATAGCACATTGAGCACTGCCTGGGTGCCAACGATCTGGGAGGTGGGCGTGACCAGGGGAATAAAGCCCAGGTCTTCGCGCACGGCGGGAATTTCCTGCAGCACTTCGTCGAAGCGGTCGGTGGCGCCCTGCTCTTTCAGCTGGCTTTCCATATTGGTGAGCATGCCACCGGGCACCTGGGCCACCAGGATGCGCGCATCCACACCGCGCAGGCTGCCCTCGAATTTCGCGTACTTCTTGCGCACTTCACGGAAGTAGCCAGCGATACGATTGAGTTTTTTCAAATCCAGGCCGGTGTCACGGTCTGTGCCTTCCAGCATGGCCACCACGGACTCGGTGGGGCTGTGGCCGTAGGTCATGGACATGGACGAGATGGCGGTGTCCACATTATCAATGCCGGCCTCGGCCGCTTTCAGTGCAGTCGCAGTGGACAGCCCGGTGGTGGCATGGCACTGCATGTGCACCGGAATGGACAGCGTCTGCTTGAGGCGGCTGACCAGCTCAAAGGCCACATTGGGGCGCAGCAGGCCGGCCATGTCCTTGATGGCCACGGAGTGGGCGCCCATCTGTTCGATCACCTTGCCCTGCTCTACCCACATATCCAGGGTATGCACCGGGCTGACGGTGTAGGCGATGGTGCCCTGTGCATGTTTTCCCTGCTTGATGACGGCGGCGATGGCGCGCTCGATGTTGCGCATGTCGTTCATGGCATCGAACACCCGGAACACGTCCACGCCGTTTTCGGCGGCGCGTTCCACAAAGGCGTCGACCACATCGTCGGCGTAGTGGCGGTAGCCCAGCAGGTTCTGTCCGCGCAGCAACATCTGTTGCGGCGTGTTGGGCATGGCCTTTTTCAGCTCGCGGATACGCTCCCAGGGGTCTTCGCCCAGATAACGGATGCAGGCATCAAAGGTGGCGCCGCCCCAGGATTCCAGGGACCAGAATCCAATGTCGTCCAGTTCTGCGGCAATGGGCAGCATGTCGTCCAGACGCATGCGTGTGGCGAAGAGGGACTGATGCGCGTCGCGCAGCACCACATCGGTGATGCCCAGAGGCTTGAGATCACTCATGGAAAAATTCCGGTTATTGCTGGGACTGCCGGTGCTGACGCACCGCCTTTTCAATGGCCTTGATCAACGCGGGGGACGGCATGTCTCCGGCGGGTGCTGCGGTGGTTGTCGCGGCGGGACTCACGGCTGGCGCTTGCCCGAAGCGTTTTACCAGTGCGGACATCAGGGATGTCACGGCCACGAGAATAATCAGAAAGGTAAAGACTACGCCCATGCCGACCAGCATGAGCTCCAGGCCCTGGGCCATCAGTGTGTTCATGGAACACTCCTTTACGGTTCCGGTGGCGGTTTGCATTACCGCGGGCGAGAGCGGGCCAGCCCGCCGTGTCAGCAGGCGCCCGGAAGGCTCCCGGGTGGTATTCGGGATATTTCCGATTATCTCTCGTCGATTTCTGGGAATGTAGAGGGATTGTCGACAATCTGCAATGAGGCTTGAGTACAACAAGGGTGATCAATTTGATCAATTCATGCGGGTCAGCGGGCCAGGCCGCCGGCTTCATACCTTGAGGCGTGTTTATTTTTTCTGGCTGAAACGAAAAAGGGCCCGCTGATTAGCGGGCCCTTTTAGGGATATGGCGCACCGGGGAGGATTCGAACCCCCGACCTACTGGTTCGTAGCCAGTTGCTCTATCCAACTGAGCTACCGGTGCATGTCTCGTTGCTGTATCGCCCCGAGAGGCTGCGCATTATTCCGAAAGCCCTGCTGGGAGTCAAGCGCCAGTCGCTTAAAACTTCAGCAATCAGTCTTCTGCGGTTTCCATTTGTTTTTGCAGGTAATTTTCGATGCCCACCAGGTTGATCAGGCTGAGCTGGGTTTCCAGCCAATCGATGTGCTCTTCCTCGGATTCCAGGATGTCCTTGAGCAGGTTACGGCTGATGTAATCCTGAATGGATTCGCAGTAGGCGATGCCTTCGCGGAGGTCCGGTACCGCCATCTTTTCCAGCTTGAGGTCGCACTCGAGCATCTCTTTGGTGTTTTCACCAATCATCAGCTTGCCCAGGTCCTGCAGGTTGGGGATGCCTTCCAGAAAGAGAATACGCTCTACCAGCCAGTCCGCGTGTTTCATTTCATCGATGGACTCGTGGTATTCCTTTTCATACAGCGCCTGGAGGCCCCAGTCCTTGTACATTTTGGCATGCAGGAAGTACTGGTTGATGGCCACGAGCTCGTTGCCGAGTGCCCGGTTCAGGTACTCAATCGCCTTGGCGTCGCCTTTCATGGGGTTGTCTCCGTCCGATGAACTTGTGTCTAAACTTGGGTTAACCCCCATTGTTCAGCAAGCAGATGACAGAGACAAGGCAGGAATGCAAAAAAGCGCTTGCAATACAAGCGCTTATGTAAATGAGAACGATTAGTTATGCGGTTTGGGGCCAGTAGACCACCACACCATCAGAGGAAGGGTGCGAGAAGGAGGGTGCCTCGTCTGCGCTACGGGCTTCACGCATCACTTGGCGGGCATGACGGGCACATTTACCACACTGACTTCCAACCCCAAGTTCCCGACGAAGATCACGCAGGCTGTCGCAGCCGTTGCCGACCGCTTCCCGTATATGGTTGTCAGTAATGCCCTTACAAATGCATACGTACATAAGAATGCCATCCCTCAATCTCTAGTGGGCATGCTAACCCTAACGCGAATCATTATCAACTGCTTTCAGATAAGGAATCATTGGCCTGCCAGCACTTCGTCGTGGTCAGGCCGGTCATTGGGCATTTTTTTGCTTAGCCTCTCCCCTCTTAAGGGGACACACCGTAGAGATCAACGGGAGTGGCCCGAGGAGACCTGATTGGGGCTGCCCGGGACAGGCATAAGGAAGGCTGGCGGTGACTCAGGACAAGGAGCCAGGGGGAGCCCCCTGACCGCCACCGATTGCGTAGGGTGCACTGAGCCTAAGGCGAACTGCACCCTACGGATTGGAAAGACCCTGGTATTTCGACAAAAAAAGCCCCGCGATGGCGGGGCTTTTTTCAGAAAGTCCGGATCAGGGGATCAGGACGATTTCTTGGCCGCTGGACGCTTGCTGGCCGCTTTCTTGCGGGCCGGTGTCTTGCGAGCGGCCGCTTTTTTGGCAGCGGGCTTGCGCTTGGCTGCGGTTTTCTTGGCAGGCGCCTTACGGGTGGCAGCTTTCTTGGCAGGAGCCTTGCGGGTAGCCGCCTTTTTACGCGTGGTGGTTTTTTTCTTTACCGCGCGCTTGGCTTTGGCTGCTGCTTTCTTGGCAGCGGCCTTCGCTTTCTGCTCGGCTTTTTTCTGCTCAGCTTTGGCTTTCTTCGCCAGTTTGCGCTCGTGTTCGCGCAACTTGGTCTTCAGATTGCGCTCAGCGGTACGGAGCTTTTTCACCTCACGGGTGACCACTTTCTTGGACGCCTGGATTTCAGCACGAATCAGCTTGGCTTCACCACGCAGATCCTGCAGTTTCAAACGAGCGGTATTCATGCGACCACGTGCTGTATCCACTGCACGCTTGGCGGCAGCGGTGGAAGACGCCTTCGCCTTATCGCGCTTGGCAGCAAGGTCAGCGCGCATTTTCGACAGCTTGCCATTTTCGGTATCGATCTTGGCGCGGTGCTTGTCCAGTTTGGTCTGTGTCTGTTCAGCTTTTTTCTGCGCCTGGTCCACGGCTTTCTGCTGCAGCTTCACCTTGGATTCGGCATTAGTGACGGACTTCGGCAGAGCCGGTGCCTTGGCAGCGGTTGCCTTCTTTGCTGCGGGCTTACGCGCCGCAGTTTTTTTAGCGGCGGCTTTCTTTGCTCGAGCCATGATTGATCTCCTAAGCTATGGCGTTGTCATCAGTACTGCGACAATTCGAAAAATAGCATAAAAAAAAATCAGTTGGTACATTATTTGACCAATTCGTTTTTGTTTTTTTCATTTACCGCTTTTCGTATTTGCTGACATCGCTTTTTTGATTCCTTTTCTGTTTCTTAAAAAACATTTTCCGGCCCTCCTCAGTCAGCCGGACAGGCACATCTGAAAAGCCGTCAGGAATATTTTCTGCACTTTTGGGCCGTTTTATTAAATAAAATCGCGATGGAGATCATTCAATGCACCATGGCAACATCATCGATCGGCACAGGGTGTTGGCACAAAGATGTACGGCAACGGTGACATTGCGAAACAGGGAAAAGAAAAAAACGCCCCTGCCCTGCTATCCCGTCAGGGTGTGGCTCGCAGGCCCGGGAGCAGCCGACTGGCCGAGTCCTTGTGTAGAAAGGTTACATTTTCGATTGCTGCTGAAAATTCGCCGAAAAGAGAATGCACGATCATGGGCAGCAACCCGTGGACAATGGCAGTGCACGGAACGCTATCAGGCTTGCCTTTTTACACAGGGGCCAGGAAACATCCCGGCTCAAGATTATGGCGCCCCCAGCAAGATGTCGTTTAGGCAGGCGACAGGGGCGTAATCGCAGTGCAGCGCACAACCGTCGATGACATGACAAAAGGAGATGAGAGAGGGAGAGGAATAACCCTCATGGCTGAGCCACCCTGAAGCCACTGCGCTCAAGCGCTGGCTTTTCTGACTCGCGCAATCGCGCCATGAGTATGCAATTTTTTCTGTTGTGACCACTCGGTAAGAAACCTGCCGACCGGCGTGGCATCTTTTCGGGACGCATTCGCGGACATGGCAAAGGTTTCCGGGAGGAGCCTCCCGGCGTACCGGCGAGAGCCCGTGGAGCCTCCGCCAACAAAAAAGGGAAGCCCGCAGGCTTCCCTTTTTCAGTCTGACACCTTCAAGCAAGGATCAGTCTTGCAGAGCGTCCAGCACTCGGCTGCGGATATCATCCACGGAGCCAACACCGGCCACACGCACGTAGCGGGGCGCCTTGGCATCGTCTTTCTTGGCCAGATCCTGGTAGAAGTCCACCAGCGGACGGGTTTGAGACTGATACACTTCCAGACGCTTGCGGACGGTTTCTTCCTTGTCGTCATCACGCTGAACCAGTTCTTCACCGGTTTCATCGTCCTTGTCGTCTTCCTTCGGCGGGTTGTATTTGATGTGGTAAACCCGTCCGGAGGAAGGATGAACGCGACGACCGCTCAGGCGTTCAATGATTTCCTCATCGTCCACATCGATTTCGACCACGAAGTCGATATCCACGCCCTGCTCCACCAGCGCTTGCGCCTGGGGAATAGTGCGCGGGAAACCATCAAACAGAAAACCGTTGGCACAGTCGTCTTCGCTGATGCGCTCTTTGACCAGGCCCAGAATGATGTCATCGGACACCAGACCACCGGCATCCATCACTTTCTTGGCTTCCAAACCCAGGGGAGTGCCTGCTTTAACAGCAGCGCGCAGCATGTCACCAGTGGAAATCTGAGGAATATTGAACTGTTCCTTGATGAACTGCGCCTGGGTGCCCTTGCCCGCACCGGGGGCACCAAGCAGGATGACACGCATAGGATTCTCCATCGTTCTGTGGTCGAAAAGGCTCCAATGCGCCAAAAGAAACGTTCTGTCACAAGGGAGCCAGGCAAGCGCTCCAATCAAGGCGATAAGGCACAGAACCGGATAACGGGTTCGGGCTTTTTAACGCCAGGCGGGCACTTTGACGACACGAATTTGTTGCAGAACCTTCCGTTTGGCCCATTCAGGGGCCTCCGAAGGGGTGCAACTTTACCCTGAGGCCCCGTTCTTCACAAGTGATTGGAGGGTGCTACCTTGGTAGCACCCCTTTGAAAGGACGGGCTCAGGGGCGCTCGAGAACCAGCGTGGCCGGACTCTTCTGGGGTAGTTCAAGGGGTTTGACCGGAGCCATGATGGCAGCCTGATCCACGCCGCCGCCCGGCGCCGGGGTGTAACGGGCGCCTATGACCAGCGCCGCCGAGTCATCCGGATATCGTTGCAGCCAGTCCCGGGCCGACAGCGACACGGTGGCCGGGAAATGGGGAACCACCTGGCGGCGGGCCGCCAGCGGCTGGCCACTGCTGCCGGCCTCACGAAGATAGACAAAGACGGTGCCGCCTGCGGGCAGATCGTCCGCCTCGACCACCGCCTGAATCCCGGCAAACTTTTCCTGACGTGACTTTTGCTGGCGGGCATTTTCCAGACCGCGTCGCAACAGATCACCGGTTTCACCCTCACTGTGGCGGGACAAAAGCGCTTGCCAGCCCTGCTCGGCCAGGTCATAGCGCCCGGCCCGATCCGCAGACATGGCCAGCATCATCCAGGCACCGTCATGGGCAGGTTCCCGGTCCAGCACCCAACGCAGCTCTGCCAGGGCCGGGTCCGTCAGTTTGCCACCGGCTTTCTGAATCAGCGCCCTGGCCAGCAGCAAGTGCATGGCGGGCTCCTGCGGACTCATGGCCAACGCCTTGCGGGCCGCTTCCTCACTCTGCTCCGGGGCGCCGAGTTGATCGTACAGCGAGCCCAGCGCATACCAGCCCATGGCAGACGGCTCTTTTACCAACTCTGCCTGCAGGACTCGCACCAGGGCGCCCACTGGCACCTCCGAGGCGGCACGCTCCGGAGACTCACCGGCGATAATGGCGCGGGCCACGTCGCGGTATTCCTGTTGGTCGGCAAGCCAGTCATTGGTGTGTTCGTTATAACCAATCAGGCCGTACCCGAGAGCCGCCAACAGCACCACGACCAGAGGGATACCAATGGCTCCACGCATTACCTTGCCCGCCTTGCGGGCTTCGCGTTGCCACAGCAGCCATATCAGGGCGCCGAGGGCGACCAGCAGGACCACCGAAATCACTATCCACACCATTAACGGTCTCCCCGCTGATTCATGTCGCTTTCCTCACCGCCCTCATCACTGTCATCCACCCGGGCACTGGCCCGGCGCAACAACAGCACGATGATCACTGCACCACTGCCCAGTAGCAGCAATGGCGCCAGCCAGAGAATGGAGGTGGTCGGCGTTACCGGGGGGCGGTAGCTGACAAAATTGCCGTAGCGGGCCACAAAATAGTCGACGATCTCGTCGTTGCTTTTGCCTTCCTTGATCATGATCTCGACCCGGGCGCGCATATCCTGGGCAATGCCGGCATCGGAATCAGCAAGGCTCTGGTTCTGGCATTTGGGGCAACGCAATTCATCCAGCAAAACCCGAAACCGCTGTTCCTGTTCCGGGGTTTCGAATTGATAGATATCGGTGGCGGCCATGGCCGACAGGGAAATGCCAAGCAGAAAAACAATTCGCAGCATCCGTGTCATGCTTCCCCCCCCGGTTGGTTCTGTTCCAGCAAGGGCACAAATTTTTCCTTCCAGACACGGGCATTCAGGTCACCGGCGTGGCGCAGCACAATCTCGCCGTCCGGATTGATCAGGAAAGTTTCCGGTGCGCCGTAAACGCCCAGATCCAGACCCAACTGCCCATCCGCATCCACAATCACATGGGTGAAGGGGTTACCGTGCTCCGCCAGATACTGACGGGCCGGATCACTCTCGTCCTTGTAGTTCAACCCGGCAATGGCAACGCCCCGGGCGGCCAGTTCCAGCAAGAAAGGATGTTCTATATAGCAGGTGGGGCACCAGGTGGCCCACACGTTGAGCAACTGCCAACGCCCCTTGAGAGAGTCCTGCGTCAGGGTCTCGTCGGTCATCAGCGACGGCAGGCTGAAACTCGGTACCGGTTTGCCCACCAGTGCCGAGGGCAATTCCTGCGGGTCACGCCCCAGGCCGCTGGCCAACAACACCGCCAGCAACACGAAGCCGACCAGCGGCAGGAATACCCAGGGAGAATTAGCTTTCATTGGTCGCTTCCTTTTCCCCGTTGGCAAAACGCAAGCGCCGGTAGCGTTTATCCGACAGCGCCAGCACACCACCAAACGCCATGATCAGTGAACCCAGCCATATCCAGCGGATACCCGGTTTGAAATAAATCCGCACCGCCCAGGCATTGCCATCATCCAGGGGCTCGCCCATGGCCACATAAAGGTCACGCCAGAAACCCGCATCAATGGCAGCTTCGGTCATGATCTGGCCGCTGGCGTGATAGGTTCTTTTTTCCGGGTGCAGAATCACCACGGGCTCACCCTGGTAGGAAACCTGGAAATGGCCACGGGTGGAATCAAAGTTGGGCCCCTGATAGTTGTCCAGGCTATCAAAGACAAAATCGTATTCGCCGATACTGGCCCGGTCTCCGGGCCCCATGCGGATATCTCTCTCCACTTCATGGAAACTCACCAGGGTGATGCCAGCCACCATCACCGCCAGTCCGCAGTGCGCCGACACCATGCCCCAGTAAGCCCGTCCCAGTTTGCGCAGGCCGGTAAAGAATCCCTGACCATAGGCCCTGGCACGACGCACCACATCATCCACGTGGGCAAACACCAGATACAACGCCAGCATGATCGCCAGGACACCTTGCCAGGGAGATGGCTCCGGCAAGCGGGAGCCGAACCAGCCGGCAATCACCGCTGCCGGTGCCAGCATGGCCATCCGCTTGACCAGCACGCGGCCATCCTGACGCTTCCAGTTACTGAATACACCCGGGACCATGAGCACAATCAACGCCATGGTCAGCGGCACAAAGAATCCATTGAAATAGGGGCTTCGAATGGAAATTTTCAGATCCAGGGCCTCAAAGAACAACGGCGCAATGGTTCCCACCAGCACCACAAAGGTGGCGGTCAGCAGGATCAGGTTGTTGCCCAGCAAAAAGGCTTCCCGGGACACCGGCTTGAAGCCCTTGTTGTTTGTCAGGGTGGAAGAGCGGACCGCAAACAGCGTCAGTGCACCACCGGCGACCACGATCAGGAATCCCAGGATGAACGCGCCCCTCTCGGGGTCGTTAGCAAAGGCATGGACGGATGTGAGCACACCGGAACGCACCAGGAAGGTGCCCAGCAGGCTCAGGGAAAAGGCAATGATCGCCAACAGCACCGTCCAGGCCCGGAACAGGTTACGTTTTTCCGTCACGGCCAGGGAGTGGATCAGGGCGGTCCCGGCCAGCCAGGGCAGCAGGGAGGCATTCTCCACCGGGTCCCAGAACCACCAGCCACCCCAGCCCAGCTCGTAATAGGCCCACCAGGAACCCAACGCGATGCCGACAGTGAGAAAACTCCAGGCCACGGTGGTCCACGGCCGGGCCCAGCGCGCCCAGGCCGGATCCAGATTCCCGGCCAGCAAGCCGGCCACGGCGAAAGCGAAAGCCACGGAAAAACCCACATAGCCCATATAAAGCATGGGCGGATGAATAATCAGCCCCGGATCCTGCAGCAGTGGGTTCAGGTCTGCCCCGTCCAGCGGGAACCAGGGCAGCACGCGGTCAAACGGATTGGACGTGAGCAGCATGAACAACAGGAAGCCCACCGAGATCATGCCCATGACAGACAAGACACGGGCCACCATGGCCAGCGGCACGCTGCGACTGAGCACCCCCACCATGGCCGCCCAGCCGCCCAGCATCCAGCCCCACAGCAGCAGCGAGCCCTCATGCCCGCCCCAGATAGCGGACAGCCGGTAGGCCACGGGCAAGGCGGAATTGCTGTGATTGGCCACGTAGGCCACGGAAAAGTCGTTAATGAAGAAGCTATAGCCCAGGCAGACCATGGAAAGGGTCAGGGCCAGCCATTGCACCCAGGCAAGAGGCCGGGCGTACCATTGCAGGGCGAGGATATTGCGCTGCACTCCCACCAACGGGAATACCGATAAACACAGGGCTGCAGCCAGTGCCAACCACAGGGATAGATGCCCGATTTCTGCCGCCACGAGAGCTCCTCAATCCGCTTTTTTACTGTCCGATGCCTGTCAAACCGCCATTACGCGCGGTCCGGCGCGCATAGCATCGGTACATGGTCCGGCAATTGCAAGTCCGTGGCGTGGGGGGAGCCGTTGAACAGCGCGAGGCGATTTTCACTGGCTCCCGAGCCGCAATTGACTCATGGGTATCATAGACAGGCGTCTTTATTGTCCGTTCATCGGTCATTTTCGGTAAAGCCATCCTTTCGACATATTTTGAGACGCTTGCTATTCGTATGCTTTCACTTGGCTTTGCTAGTATGCGTTCGATCATGACACCGTGTCATATCGGTGAAGATAAAACGTCATAAATCATCCATATACTCGGAATGCGCCATCAGGCCTTCACGGAGTAAGACTTTGAGCACTACAACAGAACAGAAATCCTCCTACGATCGCGAGGATCTGCTTGCCTGCGCACACGGCGAGCTTTTCGGGCCCGGCAATGCCCGTCTGCCCTTGCCCAACATGCTGATGATGGATCGTATCACCCACATCAGTGATGAAGGCGGCAAGTACGGCAAAGGCGAAATTATTGCCGAGCTGGATATTCGCCCGGACCTGTGGTTTTTCGAATGCCACTTTGAGAGCGACCCGGTGATGCCCGGTTGCCTGGGCCTGGATGCCACCTGGCAGTTACTGGGCTTTCTGCTTGGCTGGCTGGGCCACCCGGGACGTGGCCGGGCCCTGGGCGTGGGCAATGTGAAATTTTCCGGGCAGATTCTGCCCACCGCCAAGAAAGTCACTTACAAGCTGGACGTGAAACGGGTGATTTCCCGCAAGCTGATTCTGGGCATCGCCGATGCCACCGTCAGCGTGGACGGCAAGGAGATCTATCTTGCCGAAGACCTGCGCGTGGGCCTGTTCACTTCCACCGACGGATTTTAGGAGTCAATCATGCGCCGCGTAGTCATCACAGGAATGGGCATTGTCTCCTGCCTGGGCAACGATACCGACAGCGTCACCCGGTCCTTGCGCGAGGGCCGTTCCGGCATTCGCTTCAAGGAAGACTACAAAGAGCTCGGTATGCGCAGCCATGTTGCCGGCACGCCGGAGATCGCGCTGGACGACTTCATTGACCGCAAACCCCGCCGTTTCATGGGGGATGCCGCTGCCTACGCCTACATCGCCATGCAACAGGCCATCGCCGATGCCGGTCTGGAAGAGCACCAGGTCAGCAACGAGCGAACCGGCCTGATCGCCGGCTCCGGTGGCCACTCGTCCTTTAACCAGGTTGAAGCGGCGGATATCGCCCGCAACCGTGGCGTCAAACGTGTGGGGCCTTACATGGTTCCCCGGGTGATGGCGTCCACCGTCTCGGCCTGCCTGGCCACCCCGTTCAAGATCAAGGGGATCAACTACTCCATTGCCTCCGCCTGCGCCACCAGCGCGCATTGTATTGGCAACGCAGTGGAACAGATCCAGCTGGGCAAACAGGATGTGGTGTTCGCCGGCGGCGGCGAAGAAGAACACTGGACGCTGAGCTGCCTGTTTGACGGCATGGGCGCCCTGTCCAGCAAGTACAACGACACCCCGGAAACGGCTTCCCGGGCCTACGATGCCAGCCGTGACGGCTTTGTCATCGCCGGCGGTGGCGGCATGGTGGTCGTGGAGGAGCTGGAGCACGCCAAAGCCCGCGGCGCAACCATCTACGCGGAAGTGATTGGCTACGGCGCCACCAGCGACGGCCATGACATGGTTGCCCCCAATGGCGAAGGCGCCGCCCGCTGCATGCGCCAGGCCCTGGCCACCGTGGAGGGGCAGGTGGATTACATTAATGCCCACGGCACCAGTACCCCGGTGGGGGATGTGGCCGAGCTGAAAGCCATCAGTGAGGTCTTTGCCGATAACTGTCCGTCCATCGGCTCAACCAAGAGCCTGTCCGGCCACAGCCTCGGCGCGGCGGGTGTCCACGAAGCCATCTACAGCCTGCTGATGATGCAGCACAACTTCACCGCCCTGAGCGCCAATATCGAGACGCTGGACGAGAAAGCGGAAGGCTTGCCGATTCTTGTGCAAGGCAAGGACACAGGCCCAACCACTGTACTCAGCAACAGCTTCGGTTTTGGTGGCACCAATGCCAGTCTGGTACTGCGCAAATGGGAAGGCTGAGGAAAAAGCAGTTAACAGTTAATAGTGAATAGTTAACAGCTCAAAAAAGCCCGGCATTGCCGGGCTTTTTTTGTTTGGGGTATTTGTTTTTGCAAGGTCGCCCTGCATCGCTTCGAGTCCACGAAAACCTTCCTTTATTCGTAGGGTGCACTGAGCCTAAGCGAACTGCACCATCAAACGCCGGATCGGTGCAGTTCGCTTAGGCTCAGTGCACCCTAGGTTTTGTAACGCTGCCGGTGTTTAACCCAAAAAAAAGCCTCCGCAGAGGAGGCTTGAAAATACCGTCATAGCTATTCCTGCCGAGGCAGGTCCCGAGCCTGATGACGATAGGCACACAAGATTGCGCTGTCAGAACCAGTGATCTTCCATCTTGATAAAGGTGTTGTCCGCACTGATAAGCCGTTGCGCGTCCAGCTCAACCCGGGGTAGCTCCCAGTGAAAGAAATACTGGGCCGCCTGCAATTTTCCTTGCGCAAAATTATGGTCTTCGGGCGCCTCCAGCGCAGCGGCCGCATTGGCTTGTCGCAGCCACATCCAGGCCGCCACGGTATGCCCCATCAGTTGCAGATAGGCATTGGCGTTGGACAGGGCCATGCGCGGCCCCTGCTCTGCCATCAGCTTGCCCGCCACTGTCGTGGCCGCTTCAATGCGCGGCAACATGGCCTTCAGGGCCTGGGCAAAAGGCTGGCAGCGTTCGTCTGTGGTGTTATCTATATCGGCCAGCATACGCTGGGCCAGCAGTTGCAGGCCCTTGCCATTGGCCATCCACACCTTGCGTCCCAGCAGGTCCATGCCCTGCACACCGGTGGTGCCTTCATGGATCGGGTTGAGTCGGTTGTCCCGCCAAACCTGTTCCACCGGGTACTCCCGGGTGTAACCGGCGCCACCGAATACCTGAATGGCCATGTCGTTGGCTTTGACACCAAATTCCGAGGGCCAGCTTTTCAGTACCGGCGTCAGCAGATCGAGTAACAGGTGCGCCTCTTTCGCCGCGGCCTCGTCACCGGTCTCGATATCATCCACCAGACGATAGCCATACAGACTCATGGCAATGGCCGCTTCAGAATAGGCTTTCTGGGTGAGCAGCAGACGCTTCACGTCCGCATGTTCAATGATCGGCACCTGTGGTTTGCTGAAATCCGCATCGTCCGGGTGACGACCCTGCAGGCGATCCCGGGCGTAATCCAGCGCGAAGCGGTAGCCCCGATAGCCCAGCACGGCAGCCCCAAACCCGACCCCGACCCGAGCTTCGTTCATCATCTGGAACATGTAACGCAACCCCTGGTGGGGTTCACCGACCAGATAGCCGTAACAATCATCATTATCACCGAAGGTCAGCGCCGTGCTGGTGGTACCGCGATAACCGAGTTTGTGAATCAGCCCGGCCAGTATCACGTCGTTACGTTCGCCGGGATTGCCATCCGCATCCAGGCGATACTTGGGAACCACAAACAGGGAAATGCCTTTCACGCCTTCCGGACCACCGGGTATCTTGGCGAGCACCAGATGCACAATATTCTCCGCCAACTCGTTGTCACCGCCGGAGATGTAGATCTTGTTGCCCTTGAGGCGATAGCTGCCGTCATCCTGTGGCACCGCACGGGTGCGGATGTCCGCCAGGGAGGAGCCGGCATGGGGTTCGGTCAATGCCATGGTGCCGGTAAAACGCCCCGCCATCATCGGCGTCAGAAACTGTGATTTCAGCGCATCGCTGGCAAAACTGCGAATCACATTGGCCGCTGCTGCTGTCAGAAACGCATAGCCGGTGGAGCTGGGATTCACACAGGTGAACATGCCTTTACAGGCCGCCGCAGCGATCTCCGGCAACTGCATGCCCCCTTCTTCAAAGCTGGCCCGCGAAGACAGGAAACCCGCATGGATATAAGCGTCGAAGGCCTCTTTGACTTCCGGACGCATTACCACCTTGCCGTCCACAAAGGAGGGTTCTTCCTTGTCCGCCAGGCTGTTGTGATTGGCGAATTTTTCCCGGGCCAGTTTCTCGGCGGTATCCAGTGCGGCCTCAACCGTCTCGCGACTGTGTTCCGCAAAACGCGGACGTTGAAACAGGGTGTCGGTATCCAGCACCTCGAACAACTGAAAACTGAGATCACGACGGTCGAGAATCACATCACTCACGGCTTGGCTCCGGTTAATTCAGGTGGAACAGCTTGCCATTCCCCCTGCTCGTCTGGCATTGTCGCCTATGACTTATTCATGGTGGAATACGACACGATGTATCGAGTAGCCGTATTAGCCTTCGATGGCGTTTTTGCCTCTGCTCTGACCGGGGTGGTGGATTTGTTCAACCTGACCGGGGTGACCTGGAACCGGATACATGATCAACCCTTGAATCGGCAATTCGAGGTCAAGGTTGTCTCCCGGGGCGGCAATCCGGTGCGCTGTACCAACGGCATCCGCATGGCAGTGGACTGCTCCCTGGAGCAACTGGATCAGGCTGACCTGGTGATCGTGCCAACCATCGGCGGCAAGCTGGAAACCGTACTGACCCAGGAACAGGAGGCGCTGCCCTGGTTGCGGTTTCTTTATCAGGGGGGCGCGGATCTGGCCAGCAACTGTACCGGTGCCTTCCTGTTGGCAGAGGCCGGCCTGCTGGACGGCAAGACCGCGACGACCCATTGGGGTTTCAGTCAGCAGTTCCGGCATCATTATCCGCAGGTCAAACTCAACGAGCGCGAGTTGATCACCCGTGATGGCAATATTTTCTGCGCCGGCGGCGGCACCGCCTGGCGGGATCTGACCATCCTGCTGGTGGAGCGTTATTGTGGGGCCGACCTTGCCCGGGAGTTGGCCCGCGCCTTTGTGATTGATGTACGTAATGACTTGCAAAGTATCTACGCCGGCCTGCCCGCCCACAGCTACCACCAGGACGATCAGGTGCAGACCATTCAGGCCTGGATTCATGAGCACTACAAGCAAAGCACCAGCCTGGGCCAGCTGGCTGAAATGGTCCACCTGAGCCCCCGCCAGCTGCAGCGCCGCTTTACCACCACCCTGGGCGAGCCTCCGCTGCAATATCTTCAGCGGGTACGCATCGAGGCAGCCCGCAAGATGCTGGAGCGCGGCACCAATAACCTGGCAAAACTGTCCGAACAGGTTGGCTACCAGGACGTGAGCAGCTTTTCCCGTCTGTTCAAGCGCCATACCGGCCTGTCTCCCAGCCATTACCGTCAGCGTTTTGCCCGCACCGGCGCCCTCACTGACTGATAAAAAAACCGACGAGCGTGAAGAACCTTGACGGCTCGTTGACGACTGGGGCCTGATGATGGGCATAACTGCAAAGGAGAGACCCTGTGGAAAACCTGTCCATCTTACTCGTGGAAGACCATCGCCAACTGGCCCAGACCGTGGTGGAATTTCTGGAACAGGAAGGTGCCACGGTGGACTATGCCGGCAACACCAGTCTGGCCCGCGAATTGGTTCAGGAGCATCACTATGATCTGATGCTGCTGGATGTGATGCTGCCCGGGGAAGACGGCTACAGCTTCTGCCAGTACCTGCGCAAGGATCTGGCCCTGGACCTGCCGGTGATTTTCATGACCGCCCGTGACCAGCTGGAAGACAAGCTGGAAGGCTTCGACCGAGGTGGCGATGATTACATCGTCAAACCCTTTGCCCTGCCGGAGCTGGCAGCACGGGTCTCTGCACTGATTCGTCGACAGCGCCGCGAAGTGACCGCCAACACCTTGCAGGTGGCAGACCTGGAACTGGACCCGGCCCGCCAGGAAGTTCGCCGGGACGGTCAGTTACTGAAACTGTCCCCCACCGCCTTCCGTATTCTGCGTATCCTGATGCGCGAATCCCCCCGCGTGGTTAGCCGTGAACAGCTGGAACACGAGCTCTGGGGGGATCTGGTACCGGATTCAGACGCACTGCGCAGCCATCTCTACAACCTGCGCAAGGCCGTGGACAAGCCCTTCGATAACGCTCTTCTGAACACTCTACCCGGTGTAGGTTTCAGCATTCAGGAAGACCGGCCCAGCGCAGGTTGATTGGCAGAAAAAACCCGCCGTCCGTCTTGCAGGGCTTGTAGTTTTCATCCAGGGGACCAGAGAATACGCAAAATTTGCAATATTCCCGGTCCCTATGCCCGCTAATATTCTTCATCTCCCACACTTCTCGTCCTGCAATGCCCTGCTCGATGCGCATCTTGAAGAGCTGCAGAAACGCTTCGGGATGACCACATGGATGATTACCCGCCTGGTCGGTGACGAGCTGGTTATCTTGCGACTCAAAGATCGGCATTACCGGCTGCATCGGGGTTATCGACTGAACTGGCGCCAGAATTACTGTGGTGAGGTGGTGGAGAAAGGCCGTCCGGCTATTTTTCCCGATGCCTGTGCGCACCCCGACCATGCGTCGTTGTCACGGAACAATCCGTTGAATATCCAGGCATATGTGGGGCTGCCACTGGTCGATAGCGACAACCGCAAATTCGGCACTCTCTGTGCCATCGATCCACAACCCCAGTCTGACAGCCTGCAGGACGCCGCCACTTCCCTGATTCACGAGGCCGCCCTGATCAGCTTCCTGCTCAGCAACGCGGTGCGCGAAGCCAGGGAAAAACGTCTCACCACCTTTGTGGAGCATCCGGACCGATGTGACGATACCGGCCTGCCGGGCCATGAAGGCTGGCAAGACATTTGCCGACAGGAAGCCAGCAATTGCCGGGATTTCGGTCTGGAGTCATCGGTCCTTTATCTGCAGGCCCCACAGGGCAGCAACAGCCTGACCATTGCCGATTCCCTGGCCGCCTTGTTGCGGGATCAGGACAGCATTGCCCACCTGGGCGATAATCGTTTCGGGATCATGCTGGCAGACACCGATGAAACCAAGTCCCACCGTGTGGCAGACCGGATTCGTGATGCCTTGAACGCCAAACAATTGCTGGTGCGCATTGACCGGGAACGGCTGGTCAGCGGCTAGCTAGAGCCTCTGTATAACGCCTTCAGGCTCACTCTTTCCTCTTTCTGCTGACTCGCCCCAACGGATTGCAGGCCTGCCTGGCAGGCCCGGCAGCACTCGCAGCGCCCGAATACTCCAGAGCACAGGGGCGCGAACTGAAAGGCAAAATTGCCGGGTTTTGTGGCTAGGAAAAACGGATCGCCACTTCCGTGCCGCGCCCCGGGGCACTGGTGACCATCAGGTGCCAGTGATAGCGCTCACAGAGGCGTTGTACAATCGCCAGCCCCAAACCGTGGCCGGCTTCCTGGCTTTGCCCCCGCTCGAACGGTTTGAGGATTCGCGCCAACTCATCCGCATCCATACCGGCGCCATAATCCACCACGTGCACGGTTTTTTCCGCCACCAGAATGGTGACATCACCGGAGCCACTGTAGTTGATGGCGTTGCGCACCAGGTTGGTTAATACAATCGTCAATGCCACTTCCGGGCTGTGCACCGTGAGCAAGGCAGTCTGACGCACCTGCAGGCGAATCTGCTTGCGATCGGCCAGCGGGCTGAGGCGCTCCATCAGATTCACTGCCAGGTCGTTGACGATCACATCCTCATTGTCTGGCTGACGCTGTTCCGTCCGCGCCAACATCAGCAAGGTTTCCAGCGTCGCCTCCATGTCTTCGACGGTATCTTCCATGCGACGAATCAGCGGACGATCCCCGATCTGACTGACCAGTAATTCCAGGTTGGCACGAAACACCGCCAGCGGGGTTCTCAGCTCGTGGCTGGCATCGCGGGTGAACTGCCGCTCGCGCTCCACGAAACTCACCAACCTGTCCGCGTAGGCATCAAGGGCCGCCACCAACACGGCCACTTCGCTGTCAGTGTCCGCATCAATACCGCTCAGATCCGGGCGCGCAACGCTGGGATCTTCCACCGGAGTCTGCCGCAAACGATCCGCCAGCTGAACCAGTGGCGACAACAGGTCGCGGGATTTTTTCCAGCCCAGGAACGAGGTGATATAGATCACCAGAAGGACACCGGTGAGCGGCAAGATACCAAACAGGAATGCCAGCACGGATACCCGTTGCTCATCGAAAATCAGATACAGCCGGGCATTCCCCTGACGCTCGATATAGACAATCGGACGTTCGCCAGCGAGGTCCGCCCGCTGGTAACCGTCCGGCAGAGACTGCAGCACCTGCGGGATGTCATCGTTCACCGCTTCACTGTTCAGCAGCCCAAGCAGATGCCGGGTATTCGGGCGCGGCTGAGAGGGATTGTCATCCAGCAGGGACCAGTAGTGCTCGGCTTCCTTGATCAGCGCCTGCTTGACCAGTACCTGCTCAATGATGTTGGCGGTCGCCCAGACGCCCAGCACGGTCGTCAGACTGATCAGCAACAGCTGCAACAGATAGACACGGGTAATACGATGCTGGACGCCGGTTTTCTTCATGCACAATGCTCAACAATGTCAGCCGGCGGCATTTGCCGGACGGGAAAACAGATAGTGGGCCACGAACCACTCTTCCCCGTCACGATAGTCAAACAACTCCGCACAAGCCATGAAAAACATGCGCCAGCGTTGCAACCAGACCTTTCCTTCGCCCTTGCCATAAACCTCATCCAGCAACGGGATCAGTTGGGACTGTTTCTGGTCCGCCAGATCCAGCCAGGCTTCCAGGGTCCGCGCATAATGGGTACCGTTCACGGCCCAGCGCTGGTCTTCTTCCAGCTTGCCCGCACAGTGCGGCAACCAGTCGTAGGCCGGCATCATGCCACCGGTGAAAAAGTAACGGGCCATCCAGTCGCTGCTGCCTTCGTCTTCAAACAGATAGGTCAGGTTGCGATGGCAAAAGACATGGATAAACAGTTTGCCGCCGGGCTTGAGCCAATCGTGGATCCGCGCCATCAGCGCTGTGTGGTTGCGCATGTGCTCGAACATTTCCACCGACACCACGCGGTCAAACGGTTGATCCGGATGGTACAGGGACGCGTCGGCGGTGATCACACGCACATTGGTCAGACCCTTTTCCGCCGCCCGGCCCATAATGAAGGCTTTCTGTGACGCCGAGTTGGAAATGGCGGTTATGCGACTACCGGGGTAATGCTCGGCCATCCACAGGGTCAGCGATCCCCAGCCACACCCCATTTCCAGAATATCCTGACCGTTGTCCAGCTCTGCCCGCTCGCAGGTCATTGCCAGCATGGTGCGCTCTGCCTCAGCCAGGTCGTTAACCCCCTTGGGCCAGTAGGCACTGGAGTATTTCAGATAGGGGCCAAGCACCTGCTCATAAAACCGGGAATCCACCTCGTAATGTTGCTCGTTGGCTTCATCCTGACCCACCGCCACCGGGCCCTGTTTCAGCGCGCTTTCCAGGTCCTCGCGACGCTGCTTCTGTCGCTCCTGCTCAAGCCGCTTTCCCAACAAACGCCGGATACCGAAACGTACCAGGGCATCCGGCAACAGGCCGGACTCCGCCATTTGAATCATCATGCTTTGGGTCTCCAGGGAAAGAACGCACTGGTGGTGCGTTGATAGTCGCGATAATCGTCGCCACGGGATTTAAGTGCCTGCTTTTCGGTGTAGGGGATACCCGTGACGAACCACAGGAACACGAACATGGCCACTGGCAGGCACCACAACCAGGCACCCTGACTGGCGCCAATGGCAATCAGTGGGTAGCTGCACCAGTGCAACCACTCGAAAAAGTAATTGGGGTGACGGGAATAGCGCCACAACCCGTCTCGGCAGGTACGACCGGCGCTGTCGGGTTTGCGCTTGAAGCGTGCCAGTTGTCTGTCGGCAAGGCTCTCACCGGCAATCGCCAATGCCCCCAGACAAGCCCCGGCAAGCACCGCTATGCTGACGCTGTCCTGCTGGTTGCCAATAACCCAGAATGTGAGGGCAAACCCCCATGCCAACAGTGCCTGGCCCCAGTAAAACAACAGAAAAACCGGTTGGGTCTTTTCCTGCAAGGCCTCGCGCATGGCCGCATAGCGACCGTCTTCCCGGGACTCACTGGCGACACGTCGAAAGATATGGCTGCCCAGACGCACAGACCAGAGCAACAGCAAGGCGCCGGCAACCCAGCGAGGCAATACCTCTCCGCTGCCGGTCACCAGAAAGATCAGGCCGACCACTCCCACAGACCAGGACCAGAAAACATCCACCCAGCCCGCATTGCGGGTCTGCAGTTGTTGTAACCACAACACGGTGGCAACAATCAGCAAGGCCACAAGCAACAAATAATGTATCTCAGGCATGATGATGTTCCTTTTCGCCGGTAAGTTCTGCGGCGTAGGCCAGCAACGGCACGGCCACCGCCCATACCACACCATAGGTGATCGCAATGGGCAGCCACTCAAGGGGCGCGCTGGCAGCGCCAAGCCTCATCCCCATGGTGACCGAAAAGACCCCGCCAATGGCACCAAAAGCGGCTCCCAGCCAGGGTCTGCCGCATAGCCAGTTGAGGCTGTAATGAAAACTGACGGCAAACCCCAGCCACAGTGCCCAGATCCATGCCGGCGCCAACCAGGGGTGCTGCCAGCCGGTATAGGCCAGTAGCCCACTGCTCAGCCAGATCGGTTCAAGCAAGAGGCAAAGTACCAGCCCCCACAAGAGCATGGCGACATTTTTCGACCAGCGCGGGTCGAACCACCATTGTCCGGCCAGCATCACCGCCAAAACCGTCCAGGAAGGCCAGGACATTTCCCTGGCACCGCCAAACACCGCGGCAGCCCACAGCAGCTGAAAGCCGACAAAGTTGATAATCAAGGGAGCAGGCAATCGTTTCATCAGCGAACAGTGCACCGCGACTCGTCAATGGCCTGTGAAATTCCTTCACAGCCGGATCACCTGACTGCGATCAGACTCGCCTCATGAAATCATTACTTTTGACAATGGTGTTGCTGGTACCGGTTCTACTAACGGGGTGTAGTAGTACTCCGCTTGGCCCCTATGGCTACACCGACCAATTTCTGGAACGCCTGGAAGCAGACGGCCAGGTTGCTGTGCAACCTGATGACGACACCCTGTCCCGCTTTATTGATTTCTACAATCCTCTGGATCATCAGCGCATCGCCGAAGGGATCGACCAGATTTATGCCAGCGATGTGTATTTCAACGACACCCTGGTGATCGTGCGGAACAGGGAGACTCTGCAGAAACACCTCCTGGCCACCGCCGAACGGTTGAGCTACATGTCACTGGAGCCGTTGAATGTGGTCCGCGACGGACAACAGGTCTACCTGGTCTGGGTCATGGAAGCGCATTTTTCCCTGCTGGGTCGGGAGCGCTTGTCCCGCACCATTGGCATCAGCCAGCTGCGTTTCAACCGCGACGGCCAGGTTTTCTTCCACCAGGATTTCTGGGACAGCAGCCAGGGCCTGGATCAACATTTGCCAGTATTAGGACCGATGACACGATGGCTACGCGATCACTGACCCGTTCCTTTCTCCTTTCAATGGCCTGCCTGTTGGTAATGGGCAGCCCTGCCCAGGCGGATGACTGGCAGCAGTGCCACCGCAGTGATGTGAAGGCATTACGCTTTATTACCGTGGGTGAAGCTCGCCTGCTTCGGCAGGACTGCAATGTGGATGACCTGCTGGCCGCCCCCATGAGACTGGAGTTCAGCTACCAACGGGAGGTGCCCGGTGATGCCTTTGCCAAGGCCGCCATGAACTTTCTGGAGAAAAACCTCAGTGACAGCGAGTTCGAACAGCTGAAACCCCGTTTTGAACGATTCAACAGCCATTATCAGGATATTGGCGATGGCGACACCTACGCCATGGTTTACCAGAACGAGCAGCTGCAATTGCTGCTCAACAACGATCCCCTCACCAGTGAACAAGGTGCGCAATTCGCAGAGGCCTACCTGACAATCTGGTTCGGGGAGAAACCCTACTCCAGCAATCTCAAGCAGGCCCTGCTGGGCAATCCCTGACTGCGTCTCCACTATTGCGCCTGGGCGGGGCAATCGGGATACTGATTGGATAAAAATCAATATCTTGTTCGGGGATATCACAGCATGTCCAAGCTGTTCCATGTGGTGGCCTCATCGGC
Organism: Alcanivorax sp. DSM 26293; assembly: GCF_900107995.1. Classification (GTDB taxonomy): domain Bacteria; phylum Pseudomonadota; class Gammaproteobacteria; order Pseudomonadales; family Alcanivoracaceae; genus Alcanivorax. Next base: position 166,871 of record NZ_FNUM01000008.1, read on the forward strand.
CCGGCAGACAAGCCGGCACGACCGTGCCACCGCACTCAAGGGCACCTTGCTGATTACACTCAGCGCCGTATTGCTCTCTCTGATCCTTACCAGCATCGCCATTCTCGTGGTGGGTGAGAGGGACTGGCTTTCCGCCCTGATTCTGGCCACCGTGCTGCCGCTGATGCTGCTGCCGCCCCCACTTTATCTGGTGGCCAGCCGTTTGATGTCACTGGATCGGCAGAATCACCAGCTGCAACAGCTGGCCCGCGAGGACCACCTGACTGGTCTGTTCAACCGCCCTCACCTGCTCAGCATGCTGGAAAGAGAACTGGCATTGAGTCAACGTCATAACTACACGGTTTCCATTCTGTTACTGGAGATTAACGACTTCACCCAGTTGCTGGATGAATACGGTCGCCATACCGGTGAAAAAGCATTGCGCCTGTTTGCCGATTGTATCCGTGAAAAAATCCGCGAAAGCGATCTGTTCGGACGCTTCGATGGCGCCCAGTTCCTGCTGGTACTCCCCCACACTAACTACGATGATGCCGCCCGAATGGGTGAAGGTCTGCGCGCGCTCACTGCCGGCATAAGACTGTCGAGCCCGCAACCCGGAGAAGCACAACCGGAAAATGTCAGAATCAGCGCCAAAATCGGTGTTGCCAGCACCGAAAACAGTGGCCGCAATATCAATCCTCTGCTTAACGAAGCCGACTATGCGCTTTACCAGAACCGCAACGAAGGACGCGACCGTTCTGAAGTGCCGAAAAGCAATCTTTAAATCGTACCTCAAAAATAAAAAGTAATGCTTTTACACTAGATAATTACAAAACCCCACTCCGCCGATACCAAACTATTTCCATATTTGTAAATTTTTTTATTAATCTGTCATGTGAGGATTTACATGGGAGACCGGCTGCACAACACTGACCCGGTGTTTGTACTGCCTATTGGACAAAACAAGGAAGGAGCTTATGAACGCTAAACATTTTTTGGCGGCTAGTATTGCTTGCGCATCTGTCACTGCGACCACTGCGGTCACTGCTGATGAAATTCCCGAGCGTTATTTCTACTTTGGTGGTCACATCAGTGAGAACTGGATCGACATCGGCGATCACTACGACCAGAACACCAGCGAGAACAGTGTAACCCTTCCCGGTGCCCAACTGGGCTACCGCTTCAACCGTGACTGGTCTGTCCAGGGTTGGTGGGAGCGTAACAACTCCAACACTGACCTGATTGGTGATGCAGACATCAACATCGCTCACGGTAGCCTGCGTAAACACTTCGCCGGCAACTCCGCGTTCGAACCCTACGTGGGTATCGGTGCCGGTGAGTTCCGCACCGAGCCGACCAGCGACAGCTCCAACGATTTCAAGGAAACCATCGGTACCCTGGAAACCGGTTTCCAGACCCTGCTGCACCCGCACTTCCTGCTGGACGTGGGCGCTCGTCCCTACTACAGCTTCCGCACCGAGCGCTGGGATGCTGAAGTCTATGCAGGCCTGAACTTCCTGATCGGTGCATCCGAGAAGGAAGAAGAGCCGGCGCCGGTAGTTGAAAACGTGGTAACCGACAGCGACGGTGACGGCGTACCTGATGATCGCGATCAGTGTGCCAACACCCCGGCTGGCGCCCAGGTTGACGCAACCGGCTGCGAACTGGACGACGATGGTGACGGCGTAGTCAACAGTGCCGACGAATGCCCGGATACTCCGGCCGGCGCACTGGTAGACGAGAAAGGCTGTCAGCAGTACCTGGAGAAAGACGTTAAGGAAACCCTGTACGTTGAGTTCGGTCTGGACAAGGCGGAAGTGCGTCAGACTTCCTACCCTGACCTGGAGCGTCTGGCTGAAGAGATGCGCAAGTATCCCTCTGCTGACCTGGTACTGGAAGGTCACACCGACAGCACTGGCGCAGCGAGCTACAACAAGTCGCTCTCCAAGAAGCGTGCTGATGCAGTGAAGAAAGTACTGGTGGAAGAGTTCAACATCAGCACTGACCGCATCACCACCGAAGGCTACGGCGAAGAGAAGCCGATTGCCGACAACGGCACCAGTGAAGGCCGCGCGGAGAACCGTCGCGTAGAAGCCATCATGAAGGCCACTACCCAGGAAGCTCAGTACCAATAAGAGCTTTTCCTGAACGAAAAAGGGCCGGCATTGCCGGCCCTTTTTTTATGCTCTTCGTCGTAGGGTGCACTGAGCCTAAGGCGAACTGCACCGATTCAACGCCGGGGTGGTGCAGTTCGCCTTAGGCTCAGTGCACCCTACCCACCATCTCAACCCTTGCGGCGAGCCGCGAAAAACGCCTTCAGCATGGCCGCACTCTCCGCCGCCAGCAGCCCGCCTTCCACCAGCAGCTTGTGGTTATAGAAGTCCACCTGCGGCAACTGCAATTGACTCTCACAGACCCCGGCTCGGGGCTCTTTGGCTGCATAGACCAGACGAGCTACACGGGCATGAACCATGGCACCAAAACACATGGTGCAGGGCTCAAGGGTCACGTACAGCGTGCTTCCCGGTAAGCGGTAATTCTGCTCGGCACGTGCAGCAGCACGTAGCGCCACCACTTCCGCATGGGCGGAGGGATCATGGGCGATGATGGGTTGATTGTAGCCCTCGCCCAGCACCTGCTGATCACGGACCAGCACGGCCCCCACCGGCACTTCGCCTGCCTCGGCAGCCTGCCGGGCCAGTTCCAGCGCCCGCTGCATCCAGATTTCGTCGTTCATGGTTCTATCCTGATCAATGCGGGGCCATGGTATGTCGCAGCCGGCCCTAGCACCAGCACCCCATTTCGTTACAATCATGCCATCAATCGCATTGAGAGCTGTTATGACATCCATCGGAACGCCTTTTACCGACACCGCCACCCGCGTCATGCTGCTGGGCAGCGGCGAACTGGGCCGGGAAGTGGCCATCGAACTGATTCGTTATGGCTGCGAAGTGATCGCCGTGGACCGCTACGATCATGCCCCGGCCATGCAGGTGGCCCAGCGTCGTCATGTCATCAACATGCTCGATGGTGCCGCCCTGCGCCAGTTGGTCGAACAGGAAAAGCCGGCACTGATCGTGCCGGAAATCGAAGCCATCGCCACCGACGAACTGGTTCAACTGGAAAGCGAAGGCTTTACCGTGGTGCCCACTGCCCGGGCTGCAAGACTGACCATGAACCGCGAAGGCATTCGCCGCCTGGCAGCAGAAGAATTGTCACTGCCCACCTCCCCTTACCGCTTTGCGGAAAGCCTGGAGGAATACCAGCAGGCTGTTGCCGAGATAGGTCTGCCCTGCGTGGTCAAACCGGTGATGAGTTCCTCCGGCAAGGGCCAGAGCACCGTGAAAACCGAAACTGACATCCAGTCCGCCTGGGACTATGCCCAGTCCGGAGGACGCGCCGGTCAGGGGCGGGTGATCGTTGAGGGCTTTGTGGACTTCGATTACGAAATCACCCTGCTTACCGTGCGCCACCGGGATGGCACCACCTACTGCTCCCCCATCGGTCACCGTCAGGAAAATGGCGATTATCAGGAATCCTGGCAACCCCAGCCCATGAGCGACAAGGCGCTGCAAGCCTCCCAGGAAGTGGCGGGTGCCATCACCGAGGCACTGGGCGGCCTGGGCATTTTCGGCGTGGAGCTGTTTATCAAGGGCGACCAGGTGTATTTCAGCGAAGTGTCACCGCGCCCCCATGACACCGGCCTGGTAACCCTGCTTTCACAGAACCTGTCCGAGTTCGCCCTGCATGCCCGCGCCATTCTCGGACTGCCAGTCCCTGACATCGAACAACGGGGGCCCAGCGCCTCTTCGGTACTGCTGGTGCAAGGCGACTCCAACCAGATGCGTTACCGTGGGCTGGACCAGGCCCTGGCCCAACCGGAAACCGAAGTGCGCCTGTTCGGCAAACCGGAGGTGAAGGGCAGCCGCCGCCTGGGTGTTGCCCTGGCCCGTGGTGAATCCATCCAGGAAGCGCGTGACAAGGCGAATGCCGCCAGTGCCGCACTGAAAGTCGATCTATAAAACGAGGTTAATCGCCATGCAGAATCAGGATACGCACAGCAAGGTCATCGGCTATCTGCTGTGGATTTTCGGCTTTATGGGCGCCCACCGGTTTTACTACGGTCGCCAGATCACCGGCACCATCTGGTTTTTTACGCTGGGGCTGTTTTTCATCGGCTGGATTATCGATCTGTTCCTGATCCCGGGAATGGATGATGCCGCCGACGAACGCTACGAACCCGGTAGTATCGACTACAACATCGGCTGGGTTCTGCTTACCTTCCTGGGCATCTTCGGCATTCACCGCTTCTACATGGGCAAGGTAATCACCGGCATCATTTACCTGCTCACCGCCGGCCTGTTCGGGCTGGGCATTCTCTACGATTTCTGGACCCTGAACGGCCAGATCACCGAGAAAAACCGCCTGGCCTGAACCCGGCATACGCCACGCCCATCGCGGGCGTGGCCTCAACGCATCACAAACCCGGCAAACAACACCGCGAAACCACCCACCTCGGCCACGATCAACGACACCATGAATGTGGACATGGCCAACTCCGGCACACTGCCGCCGCCCAGCCGGTGGGGCCGTTGCAACTGGTTACGGGTGTCCTGCAGAAAACCGTGGAGAATATAACTGCCAATGGCCAGGCCGAAGAACAGCAGGCTCGCCAGGACGGCCAACGTATTGATCCAGTCGTCCCAGACGCTAAGCAACGCAAACCGCTCCAGCACCAGACAGGCAAAGGCGTACATCAGGCTGGCCCGGTGCGCCACATCCACGTAGTAATGGGCACGCCCCTTTTCACTGGTAGCCACCTGCCAGTACTTCCACACCCCGGTCAGCAGGCCGGTCAGAAAGTAAATGCCGCAGCCCCACAAGGCCCACTGGTCTGCTGTCATTGCGCTCTCTCCTTATAATTCAAAAAAACGGGCCAGGGTCGCCTGCATGTGCGGCCGGGTATGGCAATAGCGCCGCCGCCCTTCCCTTTCCACCCGGATAAGCCCGGCTTCCGCCAGTTCACGCACATGGTGGGATACCGTAGGGGCACCGATATTGAGACGCTGCATGAAGTCCCCGAAGGCACAACCCGCCGGCACTTTCGCCAGATCCGCATGACCATGGGCGCGGCAATGCTCCAGAATCACCTGGTAGATTCGCAAGCGGTTAGGATTGGACAGGGCCCGAAAGGCCGCTGCCAACTGCTCCGCCGAGCTCTCCGATATGTCTTTCCGTGCCAAAACCGGCACCTCCCCACAAAACAGTTTGACGGGTATAAAACTAACTTATAGTTTGACCATCATCAAACTATACAGCTGCTGACCGTAACAGGTCGTTGGAGGACAATCGTGAGCCACGCGGACACTCTCGGGCAATCACTGGCCCTGCCCTGCGGAATAACGCTGAAGAATCGCTTCGCCAAATCCGCCATGAGCGAAGCGCTGGGAACCATCGATAATCATGTGACCCCGGCGCTGGAGCGACTCTACGGTCGCTGGGCCCAGGGCGGCACCGGGTTGCTGATTACCGGCAATATCATGGTCGACCGCAACCACACCGGTGAGCCCCGAAACGTGGTGCTGGAAGACAAGCGCGACATGACCCTGCTGAAACGCTGGGCGGATGCGGGCCAGAGCCAGGGCAATGATATCTGGGTGCAACTGAACCACCCGGGCAAACAGATCCCGCGCATGCTCGCCAGCGGCGATACCCTGGCGCCTTCCGCGGTGCCCTTCGGCAAGGAACTCAAGAGCGCTTTCAAAACGCCACGGGCGCTCAACGAAGACGAGATTTTCGATATCATCCGGCGCTTTGCCACCAGCGCGGCACTGGCAAAAGAGGCCGGCTTTACCGGTGTCCAAATCCATGGCGCCCACGGATATCTGGTCAGCCAGTTCCTGTCCGGCCACCATAACCGTCGTAACGACAAATGGGGCGGCTCCCTGGAAAACCGTATGCGTTTCCCGCTGGAAATCTATCGCGCTATCCGCGACGCCGTTGGCCCGGATTACCCGGTGAGCATCAAACTCAACTCTGCAGATTTTCAGCGTGGTGGTTTCACCGAAGAAGAATCCATGACCGTGGCCGAAACCCTGGCCGCCGAAGGGCTGGATCTGCTGGAAATCTCCGGGGGTAACTATGAAAACCCGGCCATGGCCGGCGCCAGAGGTGTGCGCGAAAGCACGGTGAAGCGGGAAGCCTACTTCCTTGACTACGCCCAGGCCATTCGCCAGCGGGTTTCCATACCGCTGATGGTCACCGGCGGCTTCCGCTCAGCCCAGGCCATGGCGCAAGCGGTGGAAAGCGGCGCCACCGACCTGGTCGGTATTGCCCGCCCCTTGGCCGTGGAACCGGATCTGGCCAACCGCATTCTCGCCGGCCAGGAAGGAGTCATCAGCCGCGTCACGCCGCGCAAGACCGGTATCAAGATGATCGACGAAATGGCCATGATGGAAGTGTCCTGGTTCTCCCGTCAGCTGCATCGCATGGGCAAGGGAAAGGACCCGAAACCGGATGAGAGCGTCCTGCTGTCGCTGTTCAAGGTAGTCACCGAGATGGGGATTGGCAGCTTCAAGACCCGTCGGTTGCGGGCAAATAATTAGTTGAAAGTTCAAAGTTGAAAGTTACAACGCGCGATAGGTGTGTTGTAACTTAAACGCAAGAGGCCGCGCTTAACGATAAGCGCGGCCTCTTGCTTTTCAGGGACAGGCGGAACCTTCCCGCGTTTCAACTTTGAACTTTACACTTTCAACTGTCTTTACAACGCAGCAGCCACTTCTGCGCCCTGACGAATAGCACGCTTGGCGTCGAGCTCTGCAGCCAGGTCAGCGCCGCCGATCAGGTGGAAGTTTTTCGCGTCTTCCTGATACAGCTCGCGCAGGGATTCCTGACCGGCACAGATCACCACGTGATCCACGTCCAGCACCCGGCTTTCCTCGCCAATCTTGATATGCAGGCCAGCATCATCGATTTTCTCGTAGCTACAGCCCTTGAGCATTTCCACATTGCGGGATTTCAGGGTGGCACGGTGTACCCATCCGGATGTCTTGCCCAGGTCCTTGCCCAGTGAGGTTGGCTTGCGTTGCAGCAGAGTGATCTGTCGTGCCGGTTTTTCCACCTCCGGCTCCACCAGCCCACCCGGAGCATCGCTGTTCATGTCCACGCCCCATTCCTTCATCCACTCCGGCAAAGGCTGCTCACCCTCGCGGGGATGTTCGGCCAGGAACTCGGACACGTCAAAGCCGATACCACCGGCACCAATCACCGCCACTTTTTCGCCCACCTGGGCCTTGCCACGCAGGACATCCACGTAGGAAAGCACCTTGGGATGATCAATACCGGGAATGCCCGGGGTGCGCGGCAGCACCCCGGTAGCAATAACGATTTCGTCAAAGCCCTGGGCCTGCAGATCGGCCACGTCCACTCGCGTATTAAGCTTCAGGGTGACGCCGGTGTTTTCGATCCGCTTGCCGAAGTAACGGATGGTGTTGTGGAATTCTTCCTTGCCGGGGATCACCTTGGCCATGTTGAACTGGCCACCGATTTCGCCGGCCTGATCAAACAGGGTCACATCATGGCCCCGCTCTGCCGCCACCGTGGCACAGGACAATCCCGCCGGGCCGGCACCCACCACCGCCACCTTCTTCGGCTTGGCAGTGCGCAGGTAGAGCAGCTCGGTTTCGTGACAGGCTCGGGGGTTAACCAGACAGGACGCCCGCTTGAGCTGGAAAGTGTGGTCCAGACAGGCCTGGTTACAGGCGATACAGGTATTGATCTCGTCCGCTTTGCCCTGCTCGGTCTTCTTCACGAACTCCGGGTCCGCCAGCAACTGGCGGGCCATGGACACGGCATCCGCCTGGCCGCTCTTGAGAATCTCTTCCGCCACATCCGGATCGTTGATGCGGTTGGACGCGACCACCGGAATGGAAACCACGTCCTTCACCTGGCGGGTGGCCTCCACGAAGGCCGCCCGTGGCACGGAGGTAACGATGGTGGGCACACGGGCTTCGTGCCAGCCGATACCGGAATTCAGCAGACTGGCGCCGGCCGCTTCCAGCTCCCTGGCCAGATCCAGCACTTCCTCACGGGTGGACCCTTCCGGGACCAGATCAATCACCGACATGCGGAACATGATGATGAAATCATCACCACAGCGTTTGCGGGTTTCGCGCACGATTTCCACCGGGAAACGGCGGCGGTTTTCCGCATTGCCGCCGTACTTGTCCTTGCGCTTGTTGGTACGCGGCGCAGTGAACTGGTTAATCAGGTAGCCTTCGGAGCCCATGATTTCCACGCCATCGTAACCGGCCTTCTTGGCCAGGTAGGCCGTGTGGGCAAAATCCTTCACCGTCTGCTCCACCTCTTTGGTGGACATGGCCTTGGGCTTGAACGGATTGATCGGGCTCTTGATGGCAGAAGCAGAGCGGGAGAACGGGTGGTAACTGTAACGGCCGGCATGAAGCACCTGCAGGGCAATCTTGCCCCCTTCCCGATGTACCGCATCGGTGACCTTACGGTGGTTCATCACATCAAAGCGGCTGTTGAACAGCCCGGAGAACGGATAAAACCAGCCCTTCTTGTTCGGGTTGAAACCACCAGTGACAATAAGGCCAACGCCACCGCGGGCACGCTCGGCAAAATAGGCTGCCAGCTTGGGAAACTGCCAGAAACGGTCTTCCAGTCCGGTATGCATGGACCCCATAATCACCCGGTTCTTGAGCTGGGTGTGGCCCAGATCCAGGGGGGAAAGCAGGTTGGAATAGCGGTCGGCTGTCATGGTGTATGCTCCGTATCGTCACCAAGGATGGCTACGCGTTAATTATCTGGACGGCGTCAAGTTAATGGCTTATTTTGACACTGTCAAGATTATTCCTGAAACTACCCTGGCAAGTGACACGTTGAACGTTTCAACGCGGCATCTGTGTGGCCATAATCTGCACCACCCTGGCCGCGCTGAAACCCGCTAGTTCGCGTAACCGGCGGATCGTCTGCCGCCTGCTTTACCGGGCGTGGTAACTTGCCACTTTCAACTTGCAACCGGATTACCCATGTCACGACCCGCCCGCTACCACCACGGCGACCTGCATTCCACACTGCTCCGGGAAGCCAACCGCTTGCTGGACGAGGACGGCATTGATGGTCTCTCCCTGCGCAAACTGGCAGAACGGGCCGGCGTCTCCCGCACCGCACCCTACCATCACTTTCGTGACAAGAATGCCCTGCTCTGCGCCCTGGCCACCCAGGCCTTCAGCCAGCTGGATGAGATGATCGCCCGGCAATTGCAGGGTGACGGCTCCCGGGAACGGATTCAGCACTTTGTCAGCGAGTACCTGCGTTTTGCAACCGAACACCCGGAACAGTATGAACTGATGTTTGGTCGCACAATCTGGAAGAGCGGAGACCCCACCGACGAACTGAAAGCGGTGGCCTACCGCAGTTTCCGCCACTATGCCGAGCGGCTGGGCAGCCAGCTTCAGGGCCGACTTCCCGCTGACACGGATCCGCTACGGGTTGCCCAGGCCAGCTGGGCCACCATTCACGGGCTCTGCCGCCTGGTCATCGATGGCATCTATGTGAACCGGGACGACATGGAAGCGGTGAGCCAACAGGCCGTGGCGTTGATCATGGCCGCCCTCAAACCGGTGAAAAACGACTGATACACCGCCAATAACGACTCACTGGGTATTCGGGTCATAGGACTGCTCCACCACTTCGGGCTAGCCTGAGAGAAAGGGAGAGACAAAAGACCCGAGCCATGAAAACAATAGCCACGTTCTGTCGCGTCTGCGAACCCTCCTGTGGCCTGGTGGCCCAGGTGGAAGACAACATTGTCCAGCGCCTGCAACCCGACAGGAACCATCCTGTCAGTCAGGGGTTCGCCTGTCACAAGGGCGTCAATTACCTGGCCATTCACCAGGATCCGGATCGCCTGGACTACCCCCTGCAACGTGAGGGCTCCCGGCAGCCCGGTGAAGGGCAATGGCATCAGCAAGACTGGGATAGCGCTATCGCCGCTGTCGGAGATCAGCTTGCACAGATCCGCGACCAGTATGGTGCGGATGCCATCGGCGGATATATCGGCAACCCCACCGCCTTCAATGCCCTTGGCAGCCAGGGTATCGGTGAGTTTTTCATGGGTATCGGCAGCCGCCGTATCTTCAACTCCGGCACCCAGGACTGCTCCAACAAGTTTGCTGCCGGCGAAGCCGTTTTCGGCACCAGCACCCTGCACCCGTTACCGGATATCGACAATACGGACTGCCTGCTGATCTTCGGCGAAAACCCCAAAGTCTCACACATGAGCTTTATTTCCATTGCCGATCCCATGGCCAAAATTCGCGCGGCCTGCCAACGGGGCGCCCGTGTCTTTTACATCAACCCACGCAGGATCGAATCCGCCAGCCCGAAGACCGGCGAGGTGATACAGATTCTGCCGGACACCGACTTCTATCTCATGGCCGCCCTGCTCCACGAGATTGATGCGCTGGGTCGTTTCAACCAAGCCGTGCTGCGCGACCATGGCAATCACGTGGATGAACTGCGTGAGGTGATCGCGCCCTATTCCGCCGACAGCGTGGCCGATGTGGTGGGGCTCAGCGCTGGAGATATCCGTGCCCTGGCGGATACCTTCAGCGCGGCCAAGCGTGCCTCGGTGCACATGTCCACCGGCGTCAACATGGGTCGACAGGGCACCCTCTGCTACTGGCTCCTGCAGATGCTGAGCTTCGTCACCGGCAACCTGGACAGGGAAGGGGGGAATTTCTACAGCGAGGGCTTCTACCCGGCCGCCAAAGCGGGCCGTGCCCGGCCTGACGACAGCCTGTTCTTCTCCACCCGATACGGCGAGCTACGGCATATCCGGGGCGCCCTGCCCAGCAACCTGCTGCCGGACATGATCCTGGATGACGACAACCCTGTGCGGGCCCTGGTGGTGATTGCCGGCAACCCCCTGCTCAGCGTGGGCGGCGAGGATCGCTGGCGCCAGGCCCTGGAAAAACTGGACCTGCTTGTTGTCATCGACCTGTTTCGCAACGCCACCGGGGAGTACGCCCACTTTCTGCTACCCTCCGCAGATATGCTGGAGCGACCGGACATCAATATCTGCGGCTTGGGCATGCAGTACCGCCCCCATGTGCAATACACCGATGCCGTGGTGCCGCCAGCCCATCAACGCAAGGAAGAATGGTGGATCCTGTCCCGGCTACTGCAACGCATGGGCTTAAGCGCTCCTCTGCTGGAGCAGACCCCGGCCAACCCCTTCGGGCGACTGGAACATATGATGTCCCGACACCAGCTGGACGTGGCGACCCTGAAGCAGGCCCCCTCCGGTACCGTGGTTCTCGACACCCAGCCCATTGGCCGCCTCTACAGGGACTTCGTGCAGACCGACGACAAACGGGTGGACTGCTGTCCGCCCCTGTTTGCCGAAGCCATTACCCTGGCGCGGCAACAGTTCGATGCCCTCAAACACACTGCCCCGCCATTCCGGTTGATCACTCTGCGGACCAACTACATGCACAACAGCTGGTACCAGAATGTGGCCAACCTGAAACGGGGTCAGCATGACCATAATCCCTTGCACATGAACCCCCAGGACATGGCCTCACTGGGACTGGCTGATGGCGACCATTTGATCCTCAAAAACGAGTACGGGGAAGTGATGGCGCAGGCCCGCGGGGATGACTCCCTGCGGCCCGGCGTGGTAGCCATGACCCATGGCTGGGGGAATCAGAAAACCCCGGGGCTGACCGTGGCCAATCGCTACCCGGGGGTGAATATCAATGCCCTGCTGCCCCACGGTCCGGGCAGCTTCGAAAAGCTGAGCAACCAGGCATTCATGAGTGGCATACCGGTAACCATCAAAGCCGCAGGCAAGTTCGCCTGAAACCCGTGCAAGGCAACCGCTGTCAGTGCCTGTTCAGAAAGGCCTTGAGCGCGGCGATATAATCATCAAACGCCTCGTACTGAGGCACATGGCCAATGCCGTCCATCTCCACCAGGGCCGCATGAGGAATGCGACTGGCTGCCTCCTTGCCCAGGCGATCATAACGGCCCAGCTGATCCCTTTGCGCTTCCGGAGCCCGGTTACGTCCCAGTGCGGTTCGATCACGGGTACCGATAATCAGTAATGTGGGCAGGGTCAGCCGATCGAAATCATGCACCACCGGCTGGCTGTAGATCATGTCGTAGTGCAATGCGGAATTCCATGCAATGCGCCGGTAATCCGGACCACGCATCCACCCCTGCTGCAGGGTGAGCAGGGGGTCATAGGTCTTTTTCCACTGACCATCAAAATAGCTGCGGGTCATGTAGGCTTTGACCTTCTCCGGGTTCTTGTTCATTTCTCCCTGATACCAGGCGTCCACGGACTGCCATGGCACCTGCTTGCGCTGCCAGTCTTCCAGGCCAATGGGATTAACCAGCACCAGTGCATCGCTGCGATCCGGAAACATCAACGCAAAGCGGGTGGCCAGCATGCCCCCCATGGAGTGCCCCACCACTGTGACACGGTCCACCTTCAGGGTATCCAGCAGACGGCGGGTCTGGTCGGCGAGGGTCTGGAAGCTGTATTGAAAATGCGCCGGTTTCGATGACTTGCCAAACCCGATCTGGTCCGGCGCTACCACCCGATACCCTTCGGCCAACAAGGCCGTCATGGTGTCTTGCCAGTACGCACCGGAAAAATTCTTGCCGTGCAAAAGCAGGACTGTTTTTCCATTGCCCTGTTTCGGCGCCACATCCATGTAGGCCATCTCCAGATCCTGTTGCTGATCCTCCAGACTCAACATCTGCACCGGGAAGGGATAGGCGAAATCCGTCAGACGGGCATCAAGAGAAACCGGTGCCGCGACCAGTCGTCCGGCCAGTAACAGTCCCAGCAGCACCAGCCACAACCGCTGTTCTTTCATGGGGCTCTCCTTACTCAGGCGTTGTCAGGGGTTTATGGTCCGAGTGCGCTCACCCTGGCCAGGTTCCCTGCCGGTGATCACGATGGCTGGCGTCCACCAAGCAGAAGCGGTAGCCGCACCACCACCTGCAAGCCCCCCAGCGGGCTTTCCCCCAGGGACAGATCGCCGCCATAAGCCGCCACGGTATCGCTGACAATGGCCAGCCCAAGGCCATCCCCCGGTGTGCGTTCGTCCAGCCTCTGACCCCGCTGCAGGACCTGCTGGCGACGCTCAGAGGCAATCCCCGGACCATCATCCTCCACACACAGGCACAGCTGTCCGTCACCTTGATCCAGTGTCAGGCGAATGTGGCTTTTTGCCCATTTGAACGCGTTATCCAGCAGATTGCCCAGCACTTCCAGCATATCGTCCCGCTCCAGTGGCAGAGCGGTCAGCTGGTCCCCTTCTACCGTCACTTGCAGGGAACGGTGATGAGCCCGCTCCAGCGTCGTGACGAGCAGGGGCACATGATCAGCCGGACAAAACCGGTTGCCGGCCGTTACCCCCGCCGCCACGCGGGCCCGTCCCAGCGCCCGGCGGATCGTCGCTTCCATCTGATCCAGCTGCTCTTGCAGCAATGCATGGAGGGCAGGATCCGCGGTTTTCAGTTGTTCATTGCAGCGATTTTTCAACACCGCCAGCGGGGTTTTCAGCGCATGCCCCAGATCCCCCAGCCCATGGCGGGAGCGCTGCAGCTGTTGTTCGGTATGCCGTTGCAGACGGTTGATTTCCACCACCAGCGGGTGCAACTCCAGCGCCACGTTTTCATTGAGCGTATTGCGCTGGCCACCGCGAAGCTGTTCGATCTCCTTGCGGGCTTGCCGCAACGGTGACAGCCCCCGGCGCAACAACCACTGTTGCACCCCTGCCAACACCAGCAGCACCACCAGCCAGGCAATCAGCACAGCGGTGCGGGTGCGGGCGTACGCGGTCATCACCGGGGTGTAATCCTGGGCCACAACGATGGTCACCGGCTGATCGTTCATCCGGTATTCACCGCGGTAACGCAGTAACTGCTGACCGCCCGGCCCGGGCTGCAGCATCGGGTCCATGCCGGGGGACTCCGGCATGGACAGCGTGGCATCCCACAGTGACCGGGAGCGCCAGCGGCTGTCATCCACCAGCACCACGAAATAACGTCCGGAGAGAGGCCGCCGGTAAGCCGGATGCAGTCGCGTCGGGTCCAGCGTCAGCACATCATTCCGGTCCCGGCCAATGGCGGTGAGCACCCCGGCCGCATCGTCACGCAGCGAGGCGCTGAGCGAGTCACGTTGTTCTCGCTCCAGCCACCACAGCGCCCCCTGGCTAATCAACAGCCCCGCCAGCAGCAAGCTGACGAACAGGCTGATACCCAGGCGACGGCCGATGGAGGTCATCCCTGCCCCCCGATAAAGACATAGCCCTGCCCCCGGCGGGTTTCGATCACATCCTTGCCGAGTTTGCGGCGCAGGCGATTCACGTGCACTTCCAGTACATTGGAATCCCGGTCACTTTCGTTGTCATACAGGTGGGAGGCCAGCTGCCCCTTGGATAACAACCGACCCGGGTTGTGCATGAAATATCGCAACATGCGGAACTCGGCCCCGGTAAGCGTCATTTCCTGCTCACCCTGCCAGACACTCTGGCGCTGCTCATCCAGTGTCAGGCTCCCCACACGCAAACCGGCATCATTGACGTTGCCGTGGCTACGCCGCAACAGGGCCTGCACCCGCAGCAGTAATTCATCCGGATGGAACGGTTTGGTCAGGTAATCGTCGGCGCCCAGCTGCAGCCCCTCGATTTTTTCCGACCAACTGTCCCGGGCGGTGAGAATCAACACCGGCACACCGAGCCCCTCTGCTCGCCACTGCCGCAGAACCTGCAGGCCATCCATACCGGGTAGCCCCAGATCCAGAATCACCAGATCGAAGGGATCATCATGGGCCCTGATAACGGCATCTCGACCATCAGCCAGCCAATCCACCGCATAGCCGTGTTCGCGCAACATGGGGATCAACTGATCGGCCAGGGATACGCTGTCTTCCACCAACATCAGCCGCATCAATCGTCTCGCTCATCATCCAGCCAGGCCCCGTCACGGGCATCGATTTCCAGTTCGCGCACCACCCTGTCACGGGTCAACAACTCGATTTCATAAATCAGGATACCGTCATCCCGTTCCAGCTCCACTTCCAGCAAGCGAGCCTCCGGATAACGGCCAAGGATAGCATCCAGTACAGTTTCAAACGGCAGCACCACGCCCTGCTCCCGAAGACGCAGAGCTTCTTCGTGGCTGACATCGTCCGCAATCGACGAACTGGAAAACAGGCCAAGCAGGGCGAGTAACCCCGCCCTGCTGACCCGTTTCGACATTGTCACAATTTCAGTCCCGTTCATCCTTCAGCACATCGCCGGTACTGGCATCAATGTCCACATCCCATTCCTGGCCCTGGCCATCACGGAGCTCCACCTGATAGATGTAGCGACCGTATTCGTTTTCCAGATCGGTGTCGGTGATCTGTGCGTCGGGATGCGTATCCATGGCCACCTTGTCCAGCGTCTCCAGGGACTGGATTGTGCCGTCTTTCACTAACTGTGGCACTTGCTGGTGGGGTACATCATCCGCATGAACGGTACCGGCGGCGGCCACGCCGAGCAGGGCGGCAATCAGAGGGGTTCGGGAAAATCTCATGGTGTTGCTCCTTTCCTGTTGGGTTTGGGTCCCTGTGGGGATAGGAAACACTCTAAGAGCACAACCTGAATTTACCCTGAACGCTACCTGAAACCAGCATGAATCCGTGGGCAGCGGATATTTCAGGCATAAAAAAACCGGCCCGAAGGCCGGTTTTTTGCGTCATGCCAGCGATTATTTCTCGAGAATCGCTACCACGCCCTGACCGCCAGCAGCACACACGGAGATCAGTGCGCGGCCGGAGCCTTTTTCGTTCAGCAGCTTGGCCGCGTTGGCGATGATACGGCCACCGGTGGCAGCGAACGGGTGGCCGGCTGCCAGGGAGGAGCCTTTCACGTTCAGTTTGCTGCGGTCGATGCTGCCCAGCGCCTTCTTGCGACCCAGACGCTCTTTGCAGAAGGTCTCGTCTTCCCAGGCTTTCAGGGTAGACAGTACCTGGGACGCGAAGGCTTCGTGGATTTCGTAGAAATCGAAGTCCTGCAGGGTCAGGTCCAGCTTGTCCAGCATGCTCGGCACAGCGTAGGCCGGTGCCATCAGCAGGCCTTCTTTCTTGCCGATGAAGTCGACGGCAGCGGCTTCACCGATGGTCAGGTAGGCCAGTACCGGCAGGCCACGCTCTTTGGCCCACTCTTCGGTGGCCAGCAGTACTGTGGACGCACCGTCGGTCAGCGGGGTGGAGTTGGCCGGGGTCATGGTGCCGTCCGGGCCACCGAAGCAAGGCTTCAGGGTAGCCAGTTTTTCCAGGGTGGAGTCACCGCGCATGTTGTTGTCGCGCTCCAGGCCCTTGAACGGGCTGATCAGGTCATCCTGCCAGCCATCTTCATAGGACTTGGCCAGGTTCTGGTGGGATTTCCACGCCAGCTCGTCCTGGTCTTCCCGGGCAATGCCCCACTCTTTGGCGGTGATCGCCTGGTGCTCACCCATGGACAGGCCGGTACGGGGCTCGCCGTTCTTGGGGATGTCGGGCATCAGGGATTTCGGATTGAGCAGCTTCAGGCCCAGCTTGGCGCGTTCGCCGTTGGTCTTGGCACGGTTCAGCGCCATGAACACCTTGCGGGCTTCCTCGTTCACACCCAGCGGCGCGTCAGAGGTGGTGTCCACACCACCGGCGATGGCGCAATCGATCTGACCCAGCGCAATCTTGTTGGCCACCAGGATGGCGGCTTCCAGACCGGTGCCGCAGGCTTGCTGCAGGTCATAGGCCGGGGTTTCCGGGGCCAGCTTGGAGCCCAGTACGGATTCGCGCACCAGGTTGAAATCCCGGGCGTGCTTCATTACTGCACCGGCAGCCACTTCGTCGATCTTCTCGCCGTGCAACTTGAAACGATCCACCAGACCGTCGATAGCAGCAGTCAGCATTTCCTGGTTGCTGGTATCAATATACGCAGAGTTGGAACGGGCAAACGGGATACGGTTACCGCCGATAATGGCAACCTTACGTACGGCTTTACCTGCCAGCATAGTCATGTCCTCTAAAGATGGCGGTGAGCAACGACAGCGTGAAAACGCTACAGTATTCACTCGAATGGGCGCAGTCTACCCGCAACCGGCACGGCCTCATTGGCTCAAACGCCTGTTTGACTCCCGGCGCCGGTCAATACACCTGCCACATTGCAGTGATTCAATACGCGCCAGTGTGCGACAGGGCTGATTCCCATGCCCTACGAAAGAAGTCTGATTTTGGCCGTTCTTTCCCTGGCACATCTTTAAACTCGCTCTGGTTGCACTAATGTAGCCAGACACATTCATCTTCTGATGGCAAAGGACAGGATCATGAGCGATACCTATCAGGCGATTGCCAATTCCTCTATGGGCAAGGCGCTGTTTGGCGCAATCAATCTCCCCATCCCGGTGATTCTCGATCGCTGGCAGCCGGGCCAGGCTTCTTTCATCAAGGGCCGCGTACTGGTGGGCGCCGCCAACGGTTCCACCGGTATCGATACCGTCCTCGCGACATTGAAAGGGGCACCGGAAGCACAGGTCGCCGTGCTGGCCAACACCGGCAACGCCACCGAGCTGCAGAAGAAAGCCGGCAAGCTGGGCGTGAGCGCGGACAACTACACCGCCAACCGCGAAGACGATGCCAAGTTCAAGGGCCTGGTATTCGATGCCACCGGTATCCAGAACCCGGATGAGCTGAAAGCCCTGTGGGAATTCTTCCACCCGGTAATTCGCAAGCTGGAAAAATGTGCCCGCGTTGTGGTCATTGGCCGCACTCCGGAAAAACAGACCGGCGCCACCCGTGTGGCCCAGCGCGCCCTGGAAGGTTTCACCCGCTCTGTGGGCAAGGAAATCAAGAAAGGCGCCACCGCCCAGCTGGTGTACGTAGACGAAGGTGCTGAAGCACAATTGGCGTCTCCCCTGCACTTCTTCCTGTCGCCGAAATCCGCCTACGTGTCCGGCCAGGTGGTTCGTGTTTCCGAAGCCGGCTTCAAGGCGACCAAGTTTGACTGGGACAAGCCGCTGGCGGGCAAAAAAGCGCTGGTCACCGGCGGTTCCCGCGGTATCGGTGCGGCCATTGCCGAAGTCCTGGCCCGCGACGGCGCCACCGTGACCGTGCTGGATATCCCGCCCATGGCTGATGACCTGAACCAGGTGGCCGAGCAGATCGGTGGAGATACCCTGGAACTGGACATCACCGCTGACGACGCACCGGCCACCATCGCTGCCAAGGCGAAGGCCATCGGCGGCTACGACGTGGTTGTGCACAATGCCGGCGTCACCCGTGACAAGATGCTGGGCAACATGCCGGAGAAATTCTGGGACATGGTGCTGAACATCAACATCGCCAGCCAGCTGCGCATCAACGAAAAACTGCTGGCTGACGGCGGCATGGGTGAAGGTGGACGCATCATCTCCATCAGCTCCATCGCCGGTATCGCCGGTAACCTGGGCCAGACCAACTACGGCGCTTCCAAGGCAGCCGTGATCGGCATGATCGATGCCTACAAGGACGAGTACGCCGAGAAAGGCATCACCATCAATGCCGTGGCCCCGGGCTTCATCGAAACCCAGATGACCGCCGCTATACCCTTCACCATCCGTGAAGCGGGCCGTCGCATGAACGCCATGAACCAGGGCGGCCAGCCGGTAGACGTGGCTGAAACCATCGCCTTCTTTGCCAGCCCGGCCTCTCAGGGTCTGACCGGCAACGTGGTGCGTGTGTGTGGCCAGATGCTGCTGGGTGCGTAACAGCTGCAAGCCTCAAGCTGCAACACGGTTTGAGGCTTTCGCCACATGATCGACAAAAGAGCCGCGCCGCAAGGTGCGGCTCTTTTGTTTGTGGGTTGTACTCCCAATCTATCAACGATAGCCGCTGTAGGAGCTCCTCTTGAGGGGCGAACCGAGCGAAGCGAGGCGGCAGACACATCCGTCCCCGCACTCTTTTCTAAAAGCTGCCGAGCCTTGAAGCGCCTGATCATCCTTCGGATGATTTCCGCGTTCACACTCAGTTCGCCCCTCAAGAGGACTATTCGCTACGCTCACCTTTCGGGCCGCACTGTACTGCATGCGTTACTTCGCTGCGCTCTGTTCCTACAGCGGTTTCATAGATAGGCTGTAGTAAATGCCGCCACGGAAACCCTGGCGCATCCGGTCCCCGGTTTTATCTTTTCGCAACTCGCTCCTCGTCACTCGCTACTGCTTTATAAAAAGCCCTGCCAGGTCTACCCCGGCAGGGCCTGAAAGATCCCGTGCTCTCCCGCAACGAAACACGGTGTGATCAGCGCGGCGGCACTCAGGCCGCTTTCGCCAGTTTGTCTTCGCGTTTCTTTTTCGCTTTCGCCGCTCCGCCCGGCATGTACTGACGCACATCCCAGAAGAAATAACGCTTCAACACACTGCTGGCTTCGTCATCATTCTGCCGCCAGCCATACATCGCGGGTTTCTCCTTCTCGATGGCCAGGGTGCCGAAAATCAGCCAGTCGTAAATGGCCAGCGTGGAGGTCACGTTCCTGGCGGAATTGGGGCCACGGGAATGATGATGGTGATGCTGGGTCGGGAAGGTCAGCACATGGGCCAGTGCCCACATGGTCTTGCGCACCCAGGCCCACCGGTGGTTATGGAAATACAGATCCCAGTTCCAGTTCACATGGGTCTGGGCCGCCCAGATGCCCTTGATGGCGGTTCCGATCAGAAACACCTCTACCAGCCCCAGATACAGGCACACCAGCTGGAAGGTGTAGTTGGGCATGATCAGCCACCAGGCCCAGCCGTTCACAAAGGTCTGGGTCACAGACAATTGCCCCTTGTTGTCCTGGCCGCCTGCCAGGTGGTGGGGGCGATGGCTCATCTTGTAGAACGCCTGCACCCATTGCAGCAGCCGGTTCTTCGGTCGGCGGCTGTGGGCAAACAGGTGGAAGGAGCCATGGATAAATTCTTCGATGCAGAAGAAGACGATCAGGGTCGGCCAGAAATACTGCTCTTCAAGCCAGGCCAGGGAGCCCGCACTGCCAGGAAACAGGCCGGACAGCCCCAAGGTCAGCAGCAGTAGTACCAGGGGCCGTTGCACGACCACCATCATCAGGGTGGCCAGGAAGGCGACCTTCCAGTCCTGACGGGTCTTTTTTCCGTCGCGGGTCCGTCCGGCGAGGACTTCCCAGATCGCGGCGAGAACAATAAAAACTGTCACAAAGGTAGTGAGTTGCTGGTCCATTGTTATTCTCCGGTTCAAGCATGTTGTTGCGCACACCGTTGAAAATAGACACCGGGTATTCCTTTTCCTAATTGATATTTGATATAAGTAATATCCATGAAACTGAATTTACGCAGTGTCGACCTGAACCTGCTGCCAGTATTCCACGCCATCATGGAGGCAGGGCAGCTGTCCCGGGCGGCAGAACAGCTTGGCATGAGCCAGCCAGCGATCAGCGCGGCGCTGCAACGGTTGCGTCATACCTTGGGCGACGAGCTGTTTGTGCGGACTCGCCAGGGCATGTTGCCCACTCCCCGTGCCCGGGAACTGCATCAGCATCTGGCGCCCCAACTGGCCTCCCTGCGCGACGTTCTGGATCCGCGCAATCGCTTTGACCCTGCCACCAGCCAACGGCATTTCCGCCTGCTCAGCACTGATTATTTCGAGATGGTACTGCTTCCGCCCTTACTGCAACGGATCCGCCAGCACGCACCGGACGTAATGCTGGAAGTGGCGCCGGTCGGTGACAACATGGCGGACACCCTGCACAAGGCCCATGCGGACCTGGCCGTGGATGCATTTGTGCCGGAAGACAGCCGGCTACGTCGGCACGTCCTGCTGGAAGAAAATCTGGTGGTGGTTGCCCGGCAGGGTCACCCGCAATTTCGCGGTCGCTGCAGTAAAAGGCGCTTCCTGGAGGCGGAACACGTGGTGTTGCCGGAGCGTCACCGTCGACTGCCGCTGGATCTGGTACTTAACGCGCCGGGCTGGCAGCGCCGCACCGGCGCCCGGGTGACCCAATTTGCCAGCATGCTCGCCGTCACCGCCCGCTCGGACATGATCGCCACGGTGCCCGAGCGTCTGGCTCGCCATTATGCCCATGGGCTGCAATTGCAGATATTGCCGTTCCCGGTAGCGATTCCCCCGGTACCGATTTATGCGCTATGGCCCGACGCCCAGGACGGGGACCCCGCCCACCGGTGGCTTCGTCAGCAACTGGCCGATTCCCTGGACACTGAACCTGTCCCTTGAATCCCTGTCCAATTACCACCATGTTTGAACACACAGACTTCTGACACAGGACACCCCATGGGTTTCGGTCGCATTTTCTTCTTCATCTTCGCTTTTGCCCTGCTGGAAGTACTGGTACTGGCGAAAGTCGCCGGCCTGATCGGCTGGCCGATCACCATCATCGCCACGGTGGTTACTGCCCTGCTGGGCAGCTATCTGTTTCGTCGTCAGGGGCTGGAAACCTGGGTACGACTGAACCAGCGCATGCAGCAAGGCGACATGCCCGGCCAGGAAATGGTGGAAGGGATCATGCTGCTGCTCGGCGGCGCCCTGCTGATCACCCCCGGCTTCATTACTGACGCGGTGGGCTTTGCCCTGCTGCTGCCAGGCTCCCGCCGTGCCATGGCCCGCAAGGTGATCGAGAAAGGTACCCTGCAGGGCTTTACCACCATGCAGGGAGGAGGCTTCACCTACAGCAGTTATACCCGACAGGGTCCCAACCCGTTTCAGCAGCCCCCCGGCCGGGACGATGGCAATGTAACCATCGAGGGGGAAGCCCATCGCACCGACGAACGCTAATCACAGCGTCAACGTCGGGAAAATCCCCTGGCGCCTATTGAGGAGGCATATCTAACCCCGTGCGTCGGCGGTTCAGCCGGTTCGCGCGCGCTCCCCTCCCCCTGCTAAACTCCGCGCCTTTACCAGACCCAGCCCGTTCGGCGGAGGCGCCATGAGCCTGTTTCTCAACCCCATTGTCTGGTCCGTGATTCTGCTCATGGGCCTGAGCATTGCGCGCATGAACGTGGTACTCGCCCTGCTCTGCGCGGCGCTGGTGGCCGGCATGGGTAGTGGCCTGGATCTGCAAAGCACCCTGTCTGCCTTTGGCGGCGGCCTGGGTGGCGGCGCCAATATCGCCCTGAGTTATGCCCTGCTGGGGGCCTTTGCGGTGGCCATTGCCCGCTCCGGGATTACCGAATGGCTGGCCGCACGGATCATTGCCCGGCTCGGTCGCACCCCGGCGCCGGACCAGCTGCGTCTGATTCGCACGCTGCTACTCATGGTGCTGCTGGCCGCCGCCATCATGAGCCAGAACCTGGTGCCCATTCATATCGCCTTTATCCCGATCCTGGTGCCACCGCTACTGGAAGTGATGCACCAGCTGCGCCTGGACCGGCGACTGGCGGCCTGTGTGCTCACCTTCGGGCTGATTACCCCGTATATGGTGTTGCCGGTGGGTTTCGGCAGCATTTTCCTGCATACCCAACTTGGCCCCAGCCTGGCAAAAGCGGGGCTGGCAATTCCCAAGGGGGAACTGCCCCTGGCCATGCTGCTGCCCGCTGCCGGCATGGTGGTGGGCTTGATTCTCGCCTTCATCCGTTATCGCAAGCCCCGCGACTACCGGCCGGTAGCGCTGCCGGGCGAAGAGAAACACGCGCCGCTCTCGCTGCGAAATGTGATCGTCGCCGCCATTGCCCTGGCCGCCGCTCTGGCACTTCAGCTCTACAGCGATTCCATCATTCTCGGCGCCCTGGTGGGGTTTATGGTGTTTACAGCGGGGGGCGTGGTGCCCTGGCGGGAATCCCAGGACGCCTTTACCCAGGGCGTGAAAATGATGTCCCTGATCGGCTTTATCATGATTGCTGCCAACGGCTACGCTGCCGTGGTGGGTGCCAGCGGACAGGTGCCATTGCTGGTGGAGAGTGTGACCAGTGGTTTGCAAAGTCCACCAGTGGCAGCGGCACTGCTATTACTGCTCGGCTTGTTTGTGACGCTGGGGATTGGCTCGTCGTTTTCCACCATCCCCATCATCACCACCCTGTATGTGCCGCTCTGCCTGGCACTGGGTTTCTCACCACTGGCCACCGCCGCCCTGGTGGGCAGTGCGGCTGCCCTGGGTGACGCCGGTTCCCCGGCCTCGGACTCCACGCTGGGTCCCACCGCCGGTCTAAACGCTGATGGCCAGCACGACCATATCCGCGACACGGTGATTCCCACTTTTTTTCATTACAACCTGCCGCTGATCGCCGCTGGCTGGCTCGCCGCCATGGTTCTTTGAACAGAGGGCACGCTACCTGGACCGTTGGAGCCTTACTCGCAAGGCGACTCTTTCGGGTATCCCTTTTTCACTGGCCCTTCGCCTTGTGAACAAGGCTCCAACGGGGTGATTACTTGCTCTTCCACATGCGGGCCACGGCCTTGTCGCTCCCCAACAGACCGACCACTTCACACACCAGCCCCACTGCCAGGAAAACCGCCACCGGGATCAGCCCGCCGTACAACTCAGCCACCACCGTTGCCGCTGCCGCCCCGGTGGACAGCACCAGAAACAAGGCCCCCACCACGATCAGGATTTTCCGGTGCGACGGACGATAAGCATAGTTGTCATCGCCGGACTCAAACGGATTGAGGATGGGAGAAAACACTTTGCGAAGAAATTCTTTCACTGGTTAACACCGATTCAATGTATTGATGAATGCCCCACTACCCGGTGAAGCAAGGATGGTGCCATGAGATGAAGCCATGAAATCTTTCACGGACAAACCGTAAAAAGGCGCCCTCGGCGCCTTTCTTTTGCTTTTCTGTTGCCCACGATCGACGCCTAACTTCTCTCCGCGGCATCTTCTTCCGCCTTCAACTTTCGGTACTCAATGGGTGTCATACCGACCCAGCGCTTGAACGCCCGATAGAAGGTGGACGGTTCCGAAAAACCGGTGAGATAGACGATTTCGTCGATGGATTCCTCGGTGCCGGCGAGCAGGCGTTTGGCCAGACGGCAGCGATAATCGGCAACCAGCTGGTTGAAGTTGGTACCGGCATCGGCCAGCCGGGTACGCAACTGGCGAGCCTTGATGCCCAGTCGCTCGGCCACTTCTTCCAGATTGGCATGGCCGGATTCCAGCAGTTCGCCGATCAGGCGATTGACCTGGGCGACCAGATCCTGCTTTTCCAGACGGGCCACCTGTTCGCTGGCCAGCTGCTCGTGCAGGTGCAACAGTTCCGGCTCGTGGTGGGCCGACGGCAGATTCATGACCCGGGCATCGAAGTACATGCCGATACTCGGCATATCGAACTTCACCGGACAATCGAAGAGCCGCTCGTATTCCTGCTGGTCCGCATGACGGCTATGACCGAAGTGGACTTCAAGCGGCTCGAAGGCACCGTCAGTGACGAAACGAAAGAACTTGATCACGCCCATCATCATGCATTCATTGAGATGGCTGAGACGTTTACTCCAGATCATCTGTTTGAGAAAGACCCGATCCCCTTCCTCGAACAATTCCCCCTGGGCAGCGTCTGACAGCAGGCGCTGGTAATCCAGGGCACGTTTCAGGCCTTCGCCAAAAGTGGGGCTGGACAGGAACAGGTATTCCAGAACCTGGCCCTTGTAAACAGGAATATGCTCACCCAGGTGCAGGCCGACGTGTTCATCACCGGAGACTTTCTCCAGTGCCTGCCAGAACCATTCCTGGGCATCGTGGGGCGTACGCAGGTCAGGAACCTGAAGAATGGATTTGTCGAGACCGACTTCTGCCAACACGGCATCGGCATCAATACCGGCGTTAATCATGGCCTTGTAGGCCATTCGTAACAGCACACCGGAATCTGTCATTTCTGCCATGCGTTCTGCCTTGTCCCCAAATAAAAAAAGCTACTCTCAGATTGACTGAGAGTAGCATAAGGATGGCAGGGCCGGAACCAGCGCAGGACCGGCCCCAACCAGGAGATCGAGCTGCCCGGGAGTGATCAGGCAGCCTTGCGGGTTTCTGACTGCGGTTCACGGGTCAGGGATACCACTTTGGCTCGCAGGCCATTGAGTGGACCCTTGTCGCTGCCGCCCTGGGTCTTGCTGGGCAAAGACAGCTTGAAGATCCGTTTCCACACACTCAGAGACTGCTTCACAAACGAGCCGGTGTTATAAGGCAGGCCGTGCTTTTCACAGATGGCACGCACTTCCGGCGCAATTTTCGCGTAGCGATGGGCCGGCATGTCCGGGAACAGGTGGTGCTCGATCTGGAAGCTCAGGTTGCCGCTCATCACGTGCATCAGACGGCCGCCTTCAAAGTTGGCCGAGCCCAGCAGCTGACGGACATACCACTGACCACGGGTCTCGTTCTCAATCACGGACTCCGGGAACTGCTCCACCTCTTCCGGGAAGTGACCATTGAAGATCACCTGGGAAGACCACAGGTTGCGCGCCAGGTTGGCGGTCACATTACCGGCAAACACGAAGGGCGCAAACGGGCCAGCCAGTGCCGGGAACAGCAGGTAGTCCTTGAACAGCTGCTTGCGCATCTTTTTCCAGGTCGGCTTGAACTCCGCTTTCAGCTCTTCCTTGGTCTTGGTCTTGTAGACCAGGTAGTCCTCCAGCTTGAGGCTCTGGATCGCCACAAAGTGCTGGAAGAAGGTGGCCAGGATGCCTGCCAGGATCGGGTTGAACAGGAAGCGCGGCTCCCAGTCCTGATCATCGGACATGCGCAGAATGCCATAGCCAATGTCATGGTCCTTGTCGAGCACGTTGGTGAACGTGTGGTGCTCGAAATTGTGAGTCTGCTTCCAGGCCGTGTTGGTGCAGGTGTTATCCCAGTCAAAGACCTTGGAGTTAATGGCCGGATCGCCCATCCAGTCATACTGGCCGTGCATCACGTTATGGCCGATCTCCATGTTGTCGAGGATCTTGGAGGCAGACAGACAGGCCACACCGGCCAGCCATGCCGGCGGCAGGAAACCTGCCATCAGCAGACCGCGGCCGGCCACTTCCAGACGACGCTGACGCTTGATCAGAGTACGGATGTAGTTGGCATCTTTTTCGCCCAGGTCCGCCATTTCCCGATTACGGATGGCATCCAGTTCCTGGCCAATGGTCTCGAATTGTTCGGCGGTCAAATTGCTGAAAATACTCATATGCTTTCTCCTTAAACCCGGTTTGAAGATTCGTCCTGTGACGCTTCGGTTTGGGTAAATCCGTTTAGATGTCCAGGGTCACCGTGCCCACCGGCACGCTGACGCAAATTTGAATGTCTTCTTCGCCACTGCTGATCTCACCGGTGCGAATATCGCGCACGTCACCGGCGGTCTTGCGGCAGGTACAGGCGTGGCAGATGCCCATGCGGCAACCGGATTCCGGGGTCAGCCCGGCAGATTCCGCTTGCTCAAGCAGGGTGGCACCATTGTTAATGGCCATTTTCTCGCTCTGTACGAAACGCACTTCGCCTTCCGCGCTGTCGCTTTCGATCTGCGGCGCCGCCAGGGTGAACTGCTCCTTGTGCAGGCGCTCTGCCAGGCCGTCCTCTTCCCAGACTTTTTCCACCGCAGCCATCATCGGCGGCGGACCACACAGAAAAGTGGTTGCCTGTGCAAATTCCGGCGCAGCAATGTACAGATGTTCACGGGAAAAAAGGCCGGACAGTTCGCCCTGTTCACCCTCATCATTGAAGCAACGCACCAGGGTCACGTTGTCGTGGGTCCGTGCGATCTCGTCCAGCTCGCTGGCATAGATCATGTCGGCGGCGCTGTTGGCGTAATGCAGGAAAGTGATCGGGCCGCTGAAGCCCTCATCACAAAGGGTGCGCAGCATGGACATCACCGGGGTGATACCGCTGCCACCACTGATCAGCAGCACCTGCTCCGGGCGTTGTTCCGGCAGGGCGAATTCGCCGTCCGCCTGGGACAGCAACACCACATCACCCACACTCAGTTGTTCACGCAGATGACGGGAAACAAAGCCGTTGGCGTGCACTTTGGCGGTGAGCTCGATGCAGCCATCGGCGCGGTGCAGGGAGTTGGCCGGCGAATAACAGCGGGTCTGGCGCTTGCCGTTGATGGTGACGGAAAGCTGCACGAACTGGCCCGGGATAAAGCCTTCCCAGTTGTGATTGGGGCGCAGGGTCAGGGTCACGCTGTCATTGGTCAGGTAGCGCACGGCTTCCACCTTGGCGCGCACCTCATTGACGGACCACAGCGGATTGAACACTTCCAGATAACGGTCAACGCCATGGGGATAGGAAAGAATATCCGCCACGCGGGACTGCAGCAGGCGGGTCAGGCCTTGCTGAAAACGGCTGGAGGTCTGTGTCATTGCGTTCATTGGGTTCATCCCTGTAAGTGAACAGTTGTACGCATTATTCACAGGCTCGCCGTTTTCGTCAACACCTGTACACACAATTTTGTAAAAACCTTCACTATCATGCAGTTACACATGTTTTCTGCGCACCAGTTGCATCACGGGCTCACAACGGGGAGAATTTACAGCGTATTTTCAGGGTCTGTGGGTGCGTGATGCCCGCCAGTACCCCGGCATTGTCCTGCCCGAGCAGCCGGAAACGGGAATGAAACTGCCGATCGGGCCTGCCCAACGACCTGAACCCCCATGCAGAGGCGACCGGAATGAGCAAGGAAAGCACCAGCAGAACCCGCAAGCCGAAACGGGGGCAAACCCGTGAAGCTCTGATGGCAGCGGCGCTGGATCTGGTCGTCAAGAAAGCCCCGTTTTCCGCATTGAGTCTGCGTGAAGTCACCAAGAAAGCCGGAGTGGTCCCCACTGCCTTCTACCGGCATTTTCCGGACATGAGCGCCCTGGGGCTGACGCTGCTGGACGAATCCTTCCGTACCCTGCGTCATATGATGCGCCAGGTCCGCCAGGAAGAGCTCCCCAATGAACGGATGCTGCGCGGCTCCCTGGAGGTGTACTTCAACTATGTCCGCAACAACCGGGCGCACTTCCTGTTCGTGTCCAAGGAACTGGCCGGGGGCACGCCCACCATGCGCAACGCCATCCGCCGGGAAATCCGTATGTTCACCAACGAGCTGGCCATGGATATGGCCCGCTTTCCCTTCCTCAACCACGTGAACGCAGAAGACCTGCAAATGATGGCCGGGCTGGTAGTCAACAACGTCACCGCCCTCACCCAGGAAATGCTGGAACTGGAAGAAGACGACGAATTCGGCCAGAACCAGGTTCTCGGCACCGCCGAAAAACAGCTGCGGCTGATCTATTTCGGGGTCGGCATGTGGAAATCCAAACCGGACCAGTGAACCGGTCCCTGCCACCTTCCTTCTTGCAGACAAACCTCTGTCACAGTTTTATTCACGTGTGCTTTAGTCCCTATACAGCTTGTCTGCGCGGCCAATAGCGCATCGCCGACCCTGCTCTATACTCCCAGCAACATCGTCGTTCCATGATCTTTACGCCTCTGCCGGTCGCCGCGCAGGGACATAAAGATCATGGGTCTGAGACCACCACACGACCAACGGGAAAGGATCGAGTAATGAGTGAGGTAAAATTCCGCGAACTGCGCAACGCGCCCCCCATGGTGATCAACTTCGCCAAAGCGGTCATGCGCGCCACCGTAAAGCCGGGCAGTAACCCCACCCTGCCGGAAATCGGCCTGCGCCTGAACGATGTGGCCCTGGACGAGAAGCACCTGGCCGCCTACCGCAAGGTGTGTGGCTTTGCCGCCGACGGCAAGCTGCCGGTGACCTACCCGCACATGCACGCCTTCCCGCTGCATATGGCCCTGATTCTCAGCGACGGCTTCCCGTTCCCGGCCATGGGCCTGGTGCACGTGCGCAACAGCATCACCCAGTATCGCCCTATCAGCGAGCGTGAGCAGCTGAACGTGAAATGCTACCTGGGCAATCTGACCAAGGTGGACAAGGGCTACGAGTTCTCCATCTTTACCAGCATCAGTACCGGCGGTGAACGAGTCTGGGAAAGCGAATCGGTGAATTTCTTCCGCAGTGGCGGCGGTGGCAGCAGCAAGAAGAAAGATGCGCCCAAGCCCCAGCCGGCCACCGACACCGTGGAATGGAAAGTCCCCGGCGACACCGGCCGTCGCTACGGCGCAGTATCCGGTGACCGTAACCCGATTCACCTGTACCCGCTGTCCGCCAAACTGTTCGGCTTCAAGCGCCAGATTGCCCACGGCATGTGGTCCAAGGCCCGCTGCCTGGCCGAGCTGCAGAACCAGCTGCCGGAAGAAGCCTTCACCGTGGATGTGCAGTTCAAACTGCCCATGTTCATCCCCGCCACCGTGAAGTTCGAGAACAAGCCCGTCGATGGCGGCAGCGACTTCCGCCTGCTGGCCAAGGACGGCATCAAGCCGCACCTGGCCGGCCAGATCCGTCCGGCGGAGTAAAAACAGCTACAAGCGTCAAGCTGCAACGCGGGCAGGGCCGTGCTAATCACATAGCGCCCTGCCCGCGTTTTTTTGTGGGGGGCCAAGAACGCTAGGCGCGTCGCTCGCGGGGCGATTTGAACCTTGCCTAAGGTTGTTGATGTAGGAGCACCGCTTGAGGTGCGAACCGAGCGTAGCGAGGCGAGGCGACAAAGATCAAAGTCCGTCCGCCATTCTTTCTGGAACCTGTGGAGCGCTGGTATCCCTGATCGCCCTGCGGCCGATTTCCGCGCAAGCGCGGTTCGCCATGCAAGCATAGCTCCTACAGCGGCTTCGTAGAAATGACGAGGTCCGGGGAATTTTCCAGCCTTTCCCTTTCCTACAAGCGTGGCTTGTAGCTTGTAGCTGTTCTAAACTCGCCCCCCATGCGCGACGATACCCGTGATTACCTGTCCCTGTTTCTCAACGACACGCCCCTGCTGGATGTGCGTGCTCCTGTGGAATTCGCCAAGGGCGCCTTCCCTGGCACCACCAATATCGCCCTGATCAACGACGACGAACGCCACCGGATTGGCATCTGCTACAAGCAGCATGGCCAGCAGGCGGCCATTGATCTGGGTAACCAGCTGGTCAGCGGCGAGGAGCGGGAACGGCGTATGCAGGCCTGGCAACACTGGTGGCAGGCCAACCCGAACGGTTACCTGTATTGCTTTCGTGGCGGGCTGCGCAGCCAGACCACCCAGGCCTGGCTGCGTGAAGCAGGGATCGATGCACCACTGGTCACCGGCGGCTACAAGGCCATGCGCCGCTTCCTGCTGGACGAGCTGGAGGCCTGCATCACCGCGCTGCCCTTTGACATTCTCTGTGGCCGTACCGGCTGCGCCAAGACCCGGGTCATCGAAAGCCAGGCCAACGCCGTGGATCTGGAAGGCCTGGCTCATCATCGTGGCTCCGCCTTCGGGCGACGCCCCGGGGGGCAGCCCACCCAGATCGATTTCGATAATGCCCTGGCCATCGCCATGATCAGGCAACGGGCGCAGACCCCGGCCCGGGTTTTGCTTGAAGACGAAAGCAAGCTGATCGGCCGCTGCCATCTGCCCTTCTCCCTGCAGGACAAGATCCGGACCTGCCCGCGCATCATCATCAATGAGACGCTGGAATCCCGGGTGCAGGTGACTCTGGAAGACTATGTGGTGGGCCCTCTGGAAGAATACCGTCAACATTTCGGCGAGCAGCAAGGCCTGCACTTTCTCGGTGAGGAACTGCTTGCCGCCATGGATCGCATTCGCCGCCGCCTGGGCGGACTGCGTCACCAGCAGTTACGCCAGCTGCTGAGCGAAGCCCTGGCCGTGCAAGCCATCAGCGGCGATACCGATTTGCACCAGGACTGGATCCGTATTCTTCTGCGTGACTACTACGACCCCATGTATGACTACATGCTCTCCCACCGGGAAGGAGACATCGTCTTTGAGGGTAGCCGCGATGAAGTGAAGGCATTTCTGGAAGAACGCCAGACGCCAGAAGCCTGAAACCCCAAGCAACTGTTGGAGCTTTGCTCGCAAAGCGAAGAGCTACCCGCTGCCATGGCGCCGGGACAACCCCCTTCGCCTTGCAAGCAAGGCTCCAACGAAAGGCAGAGGGGAATTATCTCCCCGGTTTGGCTACGAAATTCCGTTGGAGCTTTGCTCGCAAAGCGAAGGTTACCCGCTGGCATGGCGCCGGAATAACGCCCTTCGCCTTGCGAGCAAGGCTCCAACGGGTATTTCTCTTTCGGCAGGGTTGCTGACTGGTATCCAGCCCCCGGCGCTCTATAATCACCTTGTCGTGTCTGGCCGGACCCGCGACAGGATTTCCACATTGTCCGGTAAGCCTCCCTATTGAACGGAGTCAACAATGCGCCTCAAGTTTCTTGCTGCCCTGTGTGCAGCACTGCTGCTTTCTGCCTGTAACGAACCGCAAACAGAGACCTTCACTTTCACCGCCATCCCCGACCAGGATGAATCGCAACTGGAAAAACGCTTCGGCGGGGTTGCCCTTTATCTGGAAGAGCAACTGGGTGTCCCGGTGAAATATATCCCGGTGAAATCCTATGCGGCGGCGGTCACCGCCTTTCGCAACAACGAAGTACAAATGGCCTGGTTTGGCGGTCTGTCCGGTGTGCAGGCCCGCCGCCTGGTACCCGGCTCCCAGGCCATCGCCCAGGGCCTGGAAGATCCGGACTTCAAGTCCTATTTCATCGCCAACGCCAGCACTGGCCTGAGCCCGTCCGAGACGCTCACCGAGGCGTTTGTCGAGCAGCCCTCTTTCACTTTCGGGTCCAAGGGCAGCACGTCCGGACGACTGATGCCGGAGTTCTACCTGCGTGAGACCTTCAACCAGTCTCCGGAACAGCTGTTCGAGAAAGTCGGTTTCTCCGGGGATCACAGCGCCACCATTGCCCTGGTACAAAGCGGCGCCTATGCCACCGGCGCAGTGAACTACAAGGTCTGGGAACGTGAGCGGGAAGAAGGGAAGATCGACACCGACAAGGTCCAGGTTATCTGGGAAACTCCCGGCTATCCGGACTATCACTGGACCGTGCGTGGCGACCTGAACGACAGCTTCGGTGACGGCTTCACCCAGCGTGTCACCGACGCCCTGCTGGCCATTGATGATCCGGTTCTGCTCAATGCCTTCCCCCGGGAAAAGTTCATCCCCGCCAGCAATGACGACTTTGCGCCCATCGAGGAAACCGCCAAAGCCATCGGCCTGCTGGACGCCGAGTAAGTCGCAGGGCATCCCGTTGACCTTTCGTCTTGAAAACGCACGGCTTGGCCATCCCGGCCAGGTCGTGTTTACGTCCCTGTCGCTGACCATTGCCGACGGCGAGAAGGTGGCACTGCTGGGCCCTTCCGGTGCCGGCAAATCCACCCTGCTGGCCGCCCTGCGTCAACAGCAGGAAGTCCGCTGTGCCTGGTGCCCCCAGACCGGCGACCTGGTGCCCATGCTGAGCGTCTTCCACAACCTCTACATGGGCGCCCTGCCCCGCAACCGGACGTTGACCAACCTACGTAACCTGATCTGGCCCAGTGCCGGGGAAAAGGCCAGCGTGGGCGAACTGGCCCGGGAACTGGGACTGCAGGACAAGCTCTTTACCAGCGTGGACCAGCTATCCGGCGGGCAGGCGCAACGGGTAGCGCTGGGGCGGGCACTCTATACGCAGCGCCCGGTGTTGCTGGCCGACGAACCGGTCTCCAGCCTGGACGAACATCAGGGGCTGGATCTGCTGCAGCGGGCCCTGGCCCGGCACCCGACCGCCGTGGTCGCCCTGCATGACCGCGAGCTGGCTCTGCAATGCTGCGACCGCATCATCGGTCTGGGCGAAGGCAAGATTCTGCTCGACGCCCCGGCCAGCACGCTGAGCCTGAGTGATCTGGACACGCTCTACCAATGAGCCCCAGCTCCCGGCAGCCCGTCAACACCACCGCCGCCCGCTGGCGCCGCGCCAGCTTGTGGCTCGCAGTGGCCGGGTTGATCGCCCTGACGATTGCCGATCTGGAGATCACCCGCTCCTCCCCGGGCAGTGAACTGCTGCGCATGGGCCAGGGCTTTCTGGCGCCGGATTTTTTTTCCACCGATAACCTCTGGCGCGCACTGGCCAACACTCTGGCCTTCGCCTGGCAAGGTACTGCCCTGGCGGCCCTGTTCGGCTTTCTTATGGCCATGGCCTGGCACCACCGTTGGGTGCGGGGCCTGGCGGCCAGCATCCGCGCGGTCCACGAACTGTTCTGGGGATTACTGCTGTTGCAGGTAGCCGGTCTGAGTACGGTCACCGGGGTGCTGGCCATCGCCATTCCCTACGCGGGCATCTTCGCCAAGGTCTTCGGCGAATTTCTGGAAGAAGCAGACCCAAGCCCTGCCAATGCCCTGCCCCTCAGCGGACAGCGCCTGAGCGTATTCTTCTATGCCCGCCTGCCGCTGGTCTGGCAGGCCTGCAAGGCTTACGGCGGCTACCGGCTGGAGTGCGCCATCCGCGCATCCGCCATTCTCGGTTTTATCGGTTTGCCCACCCTGGGCTTCCACCTGGAAACCGCCTTCCGTGAGGGCAACTACGACCAGGGCGCCGCCCTGTTGTACCTGTTCTTTGCCATCATCTTTACCCTGCGCTGGTGGCTGCGCCCGGCCCTGATCCCGGTTTACCTGCTCGCCGCCATCGCCTGGGCACCACCGCTGTTCACCGGCCGGCTCGACACCCTGGTGCGCTTCGTCACGGTGGACCTGGTGCCAGTGCCGCTGCGCCAGGGGGGTGGACTCACGGAACTGTGGCACTGGTTTGCCATGCTCTGGCAACAACAGCTGTGGCCGGGGCTGTGGCAGACTCTGGTGCTGGGTCTCGGCGCCCTGTTGCTCACGGGTCTGCTTTCGCTGCTGTTGTTCCCGCTGATTTCGCCGTTATTCGGCAACCGGGCCAGTCGCACCGCCGGCCATGGTCTGCTGGTGGTCATGCGCACCACCCCGGAATTCTTTCTCGCGTTCTTTTTCCTGATTCTGCTTGGCCCGTCCATGCTGCCCGGCATCCTGGCCCTGGCCCTGCACACCGGCGCCATCGTCGCCCACCTCACTGGCCGCTTCAGCGAGAGCCTGACGCTCCGTGCGGACGCCCCCACCGGCATCAACCGCTACGCCTGGGAGGTACTGCCCCGGGTCACCCCCAACCTGCTGGCCTTCCTGCTCTACCGCTGGGAAGTGATCATGCGGGAAACGGCGGTGCTGGGCATTCTTGGCATCCATACCCTGGGTTTCTATATTGATTCCAGCGTGGCGGAATTCCGCTTCGACCGGACCCTGCTGTTGATCCTGGCCACGGTCATGCTCAATCTGGCGGTCGATGCATTGTCGCGGGGGTTGCGAAAGCGGCTACGATTGAAGCCTGGGTTGGGTCTTTGAAACCGACCAAACGCACCCGTTATTTTCAAGGCAGCTTATGAAACTCTACCAAGTTGATGCCTTCACCTCGTCCCTGTTTGCCGGCAACCCGGCGGCGGTGGTGCCGCTGGAACGCTGGCCGGACGATGCCCTGCTGCAGAACATCGCCATGGAGAACAACCTGTCGGAGACCGCCTTTCTGGTCCCCGACGAGACCGGCTATTCACTGCGCTGGTTTACGCCCCGTGTGGAAGTGGACCTGTGCGGCCATGCCACCCTGGCCGCCGCCTGGGTGGTATTCAATGCGCTGGGGTTTCCCGGTGAACGGATTCGTTTCAATACCGCATCCGGGGCGCTTTATGTGCATCGTAGCGGTCAGACCCTGAGTCTGGATTTTCCTGCCCGGCCCGGGCTCCCGGTCAGCCATCGTGCCCCCTTCGAGCAGGCACTGGGCATGCCGCTCAAGGACGTGCTGCAAGCCCGTGACACCCTGGTGGTGCTGGACAGCGCCGATCAGGTTCGCCACTTTCAGCCGGATTTCACCGCCATCGGCAAGCTGGATACCTTTGCGATCATGATCACCGCCCCCGGCGATGACTGCGATTTTGTCAGCCGTTTTTTTGCGCCGGCCAAGGGCGTGCCGGAAGATCCCGTCACCGGTTCCGCCCACTGCACTCTGGTGCCTTACTGGGCCGAGCGACTGGACAAATCCACCCTGCATGCCCGCCAGCTTTCCGCCCGCGGTGGTGAGTTGTTCTGCTCCCTGAAAGGAGATCGGGTTACCCTTAGTGGCCAGGCACGCTGCTTTCTAAAAGGCGACATTCTGCTGTGATGACTCCCTCGGCTAACCACGACCTGGTATTGATTGGCGGCGGCCACAGCCATGCCCTGGCCCTGCGCATGCTGGCCATGAAACCGCTCCCCGGTGTGCGAATCACCCTGGTCTCGCCGGACGCCCTCAGTGCCTACTCTGGCATGTTGCCCGGTCTGATCGCCGGCCACTACCGCCTCACGGATACCCATTTGGACCTGTACCGGCTGTGTATCGCCACCGGCACCCGCTTTATCCGCGCCGCGGTGACAAGGATCTGCAGCGCCGAACGTCGCCTCACGCTGGAGGATGGCAGCACCCTGGAATACGACTGGCTGAGCCTGGATGTGGGCGCCACTCCGGACCTGCAGCCGGTAGGCGGTGGCCACCCGGATATCGTGCCGGTGAAACCGGTGGCCAGCTTCCATCAGCGATGGCAACAGTGGCGCGACAAGGACAGTCCACTGGCGGTGGTGGGCGCCGGGGCCGGGGGAACCGAAATGGTCCTGGCCATTGCCGAGCATCAACGCCGAGAAGGCCTCAGCGCGCCCCTCTCACTGATCAGCGGCGGCATCCTGCTACCCGGCTACCCGGAGCCGGTGCGGCGACGCATGCGCAGCTATCTGGATGACTACGGCATCCGGGTGCGCGAACACACCCGGGTAGAAAAACACCATGACCGCCTCTACGCCAACGATGCCCCGCTGGACGCCTCCCGGGTGCTCTGGTGCACCGGCGTACGTGGCACCCCGGTTATCGCCAACAGCGATCTGGAGTGTGACGATCAGGGCTTTGTGCGCGTAGACGCCACGCTGCAAAGCCGGAGCGATTCGCGCGTATTTGCCGCCGGGGATTGCGCGGCTTTTCCCGACAGCCTGCCCAAGGCCGGCGTCTATGCGGTCCGCCAGGCCAAGGTATTGGCCCATAACCTGAGCGCGGCCATCGCCGGGCAACCCTTGCAACATTACCGGCCGCAAAAACACTTTCTTTCGCTGCTCTCCGCCGGCGGCAAACAGGCGGTGGCCAGCCGTGGTGGTGCCCTGTTTGCATCCGGGGGCTGGGTATGGCGCTGGAAAGACCGGATCGACCGGGCCTTCATTGACAAGTTCGACCGTCAGCTGCCCGCCATGGCACCCGCCTCCGCAGACCCGGATACACGGCACTGTGCCGGCTGTGGCGCCAAGGTCGGCAGCGACGCCTTGCAGGATGCCTTGCGGGATTTGCAGCCACATGTCCGTGACGACATCGAGGCCGGTGTGGATACCGCCGATGATGCGGCGATCATTCAATGGGCTGATAACAAACGTCTGGTACAGAGTCTGGATTTCTTTCCGGCCTTTATCGACGAGCCGTTCCTGTTTGGCCGGGTGGCGGCGTTACACAGCCTGAGCGATCTGTATGCCATGAACGCCACACCCCACTCTGCGCTGGCCAACGTGACCCTGCCCTGGCACCACCCGAAACTACAGGGACGGGATTTGCAACGCCTGATGGCCGGTGCGGTGCAAGAACTGAACGCCGCCGGCTGCACCCTGGTGGGCGGCCACACCATCGAAGGGCCGCAAATGGCTGCGGGCTTTACGGTGAATGGTCTGGGGGACCCGCAACAACTCTGGCACAAGGGCGGCGCTCGGCCCGGAGATCGCCTGTTGCTGACCAAGCCCCTGGGTAGCGGGGTGCACCTGGCCGCCATGATGCAGACAGGCAAACTGCACGGCCCCTGGCTGGATGCCACCCTGACGCATCTTCTGGTCAGCAACCGCCTCGCCCAACAAGCCATGCAGGACCTGCCCGTGCATGCCTGCACCGATATCACCGGCTTCGGCCTGCTCGGGCATCTCCATGAAATTTGTCAGCAAAGCGATGTGGCCATGGTGATTGATACCGATAAGGTGTCTCTGCTGCCCGGCACCCTGTCGCTGATCGAAAACGGCGTGACAAGCACCCTCAACGACGCCAACCGGCAAGTGCTGATGCATTGCCATGCGCAGCATATTGCAGACGCAATGCTCACCGCTCTGTGCGACCCGCAAACCGCCGGCGGCCTGCTTTTCAGCATTCCCGAAACCGACCTGGAGCACGCTCCGGCGCGTTTTCGTGAAGCCCGCGTCAAGGTGATGGAAATTGGTAAAGTCCTTGTAAAAAATGATGCGTTTTCGGCAGCTATCCTGCTTCGTTAGCGTCAGACTGTTACGGTAAATAAGTGATGGCAGTTCATTGCAGGCGCCCTCGACCCAGTATTCCTGCACTGAGCTTGCCCCTCAAACTGGCTGAATGGAGAGTGATCATGACCAAGCGTATTACCGGTATTCTGAGTGCAGCACTATTACTGTTCATGCAGGTGCTGATCGTCCCCGCCGCCCAGGCCGCCATGATCGGTAACGACACGGTCATTCAACAACAGGACCGCGCGGCCATGAAAGCCCAGGTAATGGAGCTGATGGATCATCAGGTTGCCGCCAAGGCACTGGGTGACTACGGTGTCAGCAAGGATCAGGTCAGCCAGCGTCTCGACCGTCTCACCGATCAGGAACTGCAGCAGCTGGCCCAGAAAGCGGAAGAGTTGCCCGCGGGTCAGGGCGTGGTGGGAGTGATCCTCGCCATCATCCTGATTCTGATTCTGCTCGATCTGCTGGGCGCCACTAACGTGTTTCCGGCCATTAATCCCATCAACTGATCCATGACTGTCCGCTTCGGCGAGGAGCCTGTGGCTCCTCGCCCTCCTCGCCCCGCCCTTGCTAACCCTGCCAGCCTGACTGGCCTCTTCAGTCTGCTGGTTCTGTTTTTACTGAGTGGATGCCAAAGTTTTCCACCTCCCGAGAGTGCCCAGGTAGACACGGAGCAGGAGCTGGTGGTGCCCTTCGTTCCCCAGGAAAAATACCAATGCGGTCCCGCGGCTCTGGCCATGATGCTGCAATGGGCCGGCAAGCCGGTAACGGCAGACAGTCTGGTGGACGAAGTGTGGCTCCCGGAGCGGGAAGGCAGCCTGGGGATCGAATTGCGTGCCGCCGCGCGCAGTCGCGGCCTGAT
This sequence comes from Alcanivorax sp. DSM 26293, assembly GCF_900107995.1. GTDB lineage: Bacteria > Pseudomonadota > Gammaproteobacteria > Pseudomonadales > Alcanivoracaceae > Alcanivorax. The sequence goes on from NZ_FNUM01000008.1 coordinate 204,975, forward strand.
GGCGTACCCGGTAGAAAACAGCCAGGCGCTGTTTACGGAACTGCAGGCAGGCCGCCCGGTACTGGTGCTACAGAACCTGGCGCTGCGCCGCTGGCCCCAGTGGCATTTCGCCGTGGTCACCGGCTATCGGGACCAGGGCAACACCATGGTGTTGCACAGTGGCACCGATGCCGGCAAGACCACCCACTGGAACCGCTTTATCCGGACCTGGGCCCGCGCGGATCAGTGGGGCTTTACCCTGGTTGAGCCCGGTCAGCTGCCTGCCAGTGCGGAACCGGACACCCTGTTCCGGGCCATTTCCGCCCTGCCCGATGGCGATGCCTTCTGGCCCGCCGCCGTCGCGGCATTCCCGGACAGCGGCAAACTCTGGTTCGGACACGGCAACAGCCTGTGGAAACAGGGACAGCAGCACAAGGCGTTGGATGCCTTTCACAACGCCACCGAGAAAGCGCCGGACTTTGCCGCCGCCTGGAACAATCGCGCCTACGCGGAACAGGCCCTGGGCAATAAAAAAAGCGCCAACGACAGCATCTGCCGCGCCCATGCATTGGCGCCCGGGGATCAGACCATCCGCGACAGTGTGGCTGAGCTAACCGGTCAGTCCTGTTCTTCTTCTGCGGACGCCCCGTCGGCGGAAGGCTGTTGCGCCGCTAACTGATTACGCTGCTCGCGCAGTTTTGCCAGCTTGGCCTCCCCTTCTGCCAGTTGCGCCTCGCTGATGCCTTCGGCGCGGCCTTTGGCAATCATCGCTTCCAGTTTCGGGATACGCTGATCAACGGCTCTGGCGAACGAGGCATACACGTTCTGTTTCTGGCGCTGCTCGTACTGTTGATACAGCGCCGGATCGGCCAGCTCGGCCGCACTGGGCGGCTCACGCAAATCCGTAGGCGGGGCCAGCGGCGGTGTACGCGGATCGCCATGGCGCATGCTTTCACGCAAGGCCTTCACCGCTTGTGGCGAAGGCATCGGCCCGGCAGCGGCGTGGTCAAGCCGGGAGGCCCGGGATGGCCGCTGCCGTTCCGCCACGGTGTCAATCATGGGCAACGCCGTGGCCGCTTTTTCCTGCCCTTTCTGCACCGGGACCTCCACCGCCGTGCTGTCATTGGTCACCTCCGGTAGCGGCGCCGGTGCTGTGTTCGGTAACCACCTGGCCATCACCAGGGCCACCGCGCCCAGCAACAGGGCGATGAGCAGCGCTTTCATCACAGCACCGCCGGATTGATTCGCAGTGATGCCTGCTCGGTGACTTCCGCCAGCAGGCTCTGGAAGCGTTGTTGCAACAGTTCCTGAGCCACCGCCCGACCCGCACGGTAGCGCACTGATTCGCTATCCAGGCTCTGGTAGCCAGTGACTTTTTCTTCCACCAGAAACAGTTCCCAGTAGGGGGCCCCATCGGCACCAGGGCTGCGAAACGGGGGGGACACTGCGCCCTCAGGCTGCACAAACGCCAGTGCCCGGGTCCAGTGATCCTGCCGGGATTGCCGATCAATCCAGCCCAGATCGCCGCCCTGTTCCCGGTCCGGTGTCACGGAGTAATCCGCGACTGCCTGGTCAAACGACAAGCCACCCTGGATCAACGCATACACCCGATCTGCCTGCTGCTGACTACTCACTCGCAGATGGCGTGCACGCACCCGCTCCACACGGATGAATTGTTCCCTGTTCGCCGCGTAGTAATCAGCGATCTGCCCATCGCTCACCTGGGCAGCCAGCTCCCGCAGTTGCGGGTTGTCGTCATGGATGTCCTGCATCAGTCCCATGTCATGCATCAGACTCTCCCGCTGCAGGGCATCATCGATGCTGCGATCCACTGCGGCGATGGCCGCAGAGGACAGGCCGGCCTGTTGCTCAAACCAGTAAAACACGTAGGCCATGGTCAGCTGCTGTTTCACCGCTTCACGCATAAAATCCAGGTTGAGGTTATGCATCTGCACCTTTAACTGGATGTTCTGCCGGCGGTACAGATCCCACAGGGTCAGGATCTGTTCCGGCTGGTCGTCAGCAAAGCGATAGCGGGCCAGCACATAGTTGCTGGCCGCTTGCTGCTGATCGTCAGTCATGGTGCTGTAAAGCGCCTGCTCCAGGGTCAGCATGGGCGCCAGCGCCTCACGGGAGAGAGCCAGCGGCGCGGTCAGGCTATCCAGGCTGTTGCCCATCCCATCCTCGTTAACCGCTTTGCGCAGGGCATCGGCATAGGCGGTACGAATCAGTTTGAAGCGCTGTTGTTCATGTCGGGTGACAGGGTCATAACCCACCCGCTCGGGATGGGCATGATGGTCATCCCGGGCGTTGGCCACCGCCGCCAGAAGACGGTTTTCCACCAGTCCCTTGAGCACTCGTTCCCGGCTGATCTCCGGCTCGCTGCGCCGGGCCGCTGCAACGAACACATCCAGCGTGGCGGAGGGAATCACATCACCATCCACCCGGGCAGCCACGGTATCGGGCAAGGGTCCCCACTGCTGCCAGCCTGCATAGCCGCCCACGGCGACAACTGCCAACACAATGGCCAACATCCATCGGTGCATTGCCATGGAAGTTTTCCTCTAATTTTTCTTATTGCGCGTTCATTAGCCGTAGGGTGCACTGAGCCTAAGCGAACTGCACCGATCTGGCGTTTGGATGGTGCAGTTCGCATAGGCTCAGTGCACCCTACGGAAAAACACCGGCCCGGTTACGAGCCGGTTCGCGGCATCACGGGTTTACCTGATGGGCCGCGTGGTTCAGCAGATGCACCACCATGGCGATGGCATTGGGAATCACCGTCTGCGCCACCTGCACGCGATCGGAATGGTCGGTGCTGGACAGCACGATACCGCCGTTGCCATAAGCCAAGGCGCCCCCCTCGGTGAGCAGTGGGCGGATATCCGTACCCGTGGGAGACAGCGGCGTAAAATTCTGCAGGGCCTGATCCACCAGGATGGTGTCATTCAGGTTTTCGCTGTCGTAATAATCCGCCACCCAGGATTCCCAGCCGCTATGGTTCAGGGCCGAGGTGGTCCACACATGGTGGGGCTGCAGCAGATCGGTGGTGTGCAATACAAAGCCCAGGGTCTGGGCTGTGGGCTGGCTGAGGAACTGGCTGTACCAGTACTGACCCAGGTTATCGATGGGCTGGAACGGCATTTCCTCGAAGTCATCGTACATGGACTTGCTGGAATAGCTGCCCTGGCGATAGTTGGCTTCGGTAATCCCGTAGGTGTTGTACTGCGAATCGTCCGACCACCACCAGCCACTCATTCCACCGGAACCATCATCCAGGTAATCACCATACAGCCAGGACGCGGCCAGGTTATCGATATCGCCCCAGACCGTGAGCAGGTCATAGTTATAGCCGCCCAGATCATTACCGTGCACGTCGGAACTGCGGGTGTGATTCTGGAAGTGCCAGTAGGAGGTATAGTTCACCAGTGAAGCACCGGCGTTGAATACCGGGGCGTAAACGCAATCACCGGTGACCGCGCCACACAGATAGGTGTCCTGGAAGTCATCCACATCGTAGGCACCCTGGCCAATCACCTCGGCAAACTGCTCCATGGTATAGCCTGCAGCATTGACCCAGGCCTTGAGGCGGTTGTACTCGGTATTGCCCGGGTGGTTTTTCATGTATTCCACCGCATCAATGGCAATGCGCTTGTGGGTAATCTGCTGAAACGCCTGGGCAGGCGCAGAGATAACAACGGCAGCCAGCAGGCCGCAGAGTGCGAGCTTTTTCATGGGTCCCCTCCCAATGCTTATGAAGTTTGTTGTGTTTATTGATCAAACAATAAACACACTGGCCCTGACACCCTAGGACGTAGCCGGACAAAAAATGGACATTTTCTGCCACGAGGATTCACGGGTTGCCAGCGCGGCCTTCAGCCTGCGGTGAAGAGATGACGGGAGGGTGTCATCATGAATCTGGGGTGCGTAGGGCCCGATTCAGGATACACTCGCTACCCCATGGGAGCGGTGAGACAACGGCTGCGTGGTCTGCAACGCCTTGCTAAGCTTGTTCTGAGCCCGAGAAAATCCCTCTTGGATCACATGTATTGCCCTCCCGGACCCATTACACTCGGCAACACATGGTCAACACTCTTTGATTGCCCGTCACAGCCCTTGGAGCCTTCAGGTTATGGATCGACGTCTGGCCCTTATTCTGCTCATTTTCCTGCCTGCCCTTGTCCAGGCTCAGATCGGGGGTTTTTCCCTGCCCGGCGTCGGCGATCTGGAAAAGCAGATCACCGAAAGCGCCGAAAACAGTGCTGACGGTACCAACACCGACAAGAAACTTCTCGAACGCACCCTGGAATTGCGCCGGGAAGTGGACAGCAATCAACAAACCATCAAGGATCTGGAAACCTTCGCTCGCCAGGCTGCCACACAGCGGGCCCGACTGAACGCCGAACTGGCCGAGGCTCGCCAGCAACAGGACAAGGACTGGTCCGCACAATACCAGGACCTGTCTCTGCAGGCCCTGGTGGAAAAACTGACCAGCCGGCTGGATGCACTGGAAAAAAACCAGAGTCGGCTGGCGGAAGTGAACAGTGAACTGACCCGGACCCAGACCCTGCCCGAGCAGGCCCAGAATGTGATCAGCAAAGCCATGGAGCGTATGGATACCATCCGCTCCCGGCTGAATGAGGGCACCGACGAGAACGGCGAGCCTCTCAGTGAAAAACAGGAGCAGGGGCTCAATATCGAGCTGCGTGCCCTGGAAACCCGCATTGAGCGCTTCAATCAGGAACTGTCCGTGGTCGACAAGAAACAGGATGTCGCCCGTCTGGAACAGCAGCTGTTGCGTACCGAGCAAGCCACCCTGGAAGCCCAACTGGATGCCGTACAGCCCCTGATCCAGCAACGCCGCATCAATCAGCTGCAGGACATGGCCAATGCGCCGGAATCGTCCCTGCCGGAAAGCGTACTGGACAACAAGCGCATCAAGGCTGCCATCGCCGAAAACCAGGCCCTGCGCGAACAGCTTGCCACCACCAGCCAGGCGGTGAACGGCCTGCTACGTGGCGCCATCGACACCAAAACCCAGCTCGACAAGGCCCGCGCCCTGTCCAGCACCGTCAACGACCAGATCCGCCTGCTGGACGGTAGCCTGCTGTTGTCACGGGTGTTGTACCAGCAACAGAAGCGTCTGCCACAAAGTCAGCCGGACATGGACCTGCAGAAAAATATTTCGGATGCCCGTCTGGAGCAATTCGAACTGGAGCAGAAGATCCAGTCCCTGGATAACTCCCCCTTGCCGGAACAGGAAAAACTCAAGGGCGAACTTACCGCGGATATGGAGCGCGCCTTTTCCATCCTCCATCGGGAACGTCGGGAACTGTACGACCAGCTCAACCAGGAACTGGGCCGCCAACTGGCCATCCTCACTCGGACCCAGTTGAATCAGGAGCAGCTGAACAAGGTGTCCCGCAGCCTGCACAAGATCATCTCCGAGCAAACCTTCTGGATGCCCAGCACCCAGCCGGTCAGCCTGGAGTGGCTGGGCAAATTGCCCGGCCACATTACCCAGCAACTGCAGGACATGCCCTGGAAAGATCTCTGGCAAGGCAGCCGGGAGCTGGTGACCGGGAAGTGGGGCTGGCTGATTCTGGCCCTGATCCCCGCGGTGACCCTGATACTGCTGCGACCGCGACTGAAAAAGCGTATCGACACCATGAACCAGGATGTGGGTTTCCTGCGCCGGGACAGCCAGCTGCATACGCCGTTAAGCCTGCTCTATACCGTGCTGATATCTTCGCCGGCGCCTATCGCTTTGGGGATTATCGCCGCTGGCCTGTGGCGCCAGCCCAGCACCATCACCAGTGTACTGGGCGCCGCCTTTGCCCAGCTTGCCTTGCTCTGGCTGGTATTCGAAATGCTCTACCGGCTGCTGAAAAGTGGCGGTATCGCCCAGCGTCATTTCCGCTGGGACAACGAGCATAATCAGCATATGCGCCGCCGCCTGGCCCTGACCGGCCTGGCCATTATTCCCATGACTTTCATCATCGCCTTTGGCGACCAATGGCCCGCCCAGCTCAGCAACGATCGCCTGGGACTGGTCATCATGGTAGCCAGCCTGATCGTGGTGATGATCAGCTTGCCCTCAGTGGCACAGAGTTACCCGGGCCGGCATTACAGCCGTACCATGAAGGGCCTGTCCACCGGACTCTGCGCCGCCGCGCCCCTGATCCTCACGGTGCTGATCGGCATCGGCTATTACTACACCTCGGTTCGCCTGGCCGGGCACATGATCTACAGCCTCTACCTGGTGGTTCTGTGGATTCTGCTGGATGCCGTCGCCGTGCGGGGGCTCGCCGTTGCCGCCCAGCGACTGGCCTACCGCCGTGCGGTGACCCAGCGGGAAGCCGACCAGAAGGGCTCGGACACCTCCTCAGCTGCCTCGGAAGCAGTGGAAGTCGAAGAACCGCAGCTGGACCTGAAACAGGTGAACCAGCAGTCCCTGCGCCTGATCCGCCTAGCACTGATTGCCGGTATCGCAGTGCTGGTTTACTGGGTATGGGCCGATGTCTTCCATGCCTTCTCCTACACCGAAAACATCGTGCTCTGGGAAACCGCCGATGCCGCCGGCCAGGCCGGCAGCACCTCGCCCATCAGTCTGGGCGATGTGATGACCGCCTTGATCATTGGTGCGGTCACCTTCCTGCTGGCCAGCAACCTGCCCGGCCTGCTGGAAGTACTGGTGCTGTCACGGATGGACCTGCGCCAGGGCACCAGCTACGCCACCACGACCCTGCTCTCCTACGTAATCGTGGGCGGCGGCATCATCATCACGTTCGGCGCCCTGGGCCTGAGCTGGGACAAGATGCAGTGGCTTGTGGCAGCCCTGGGCGTGGGCCTCGGCTTTGGTCTGCAGGAAATCTTTGCCAACTTTATCTCCGGCATCATCCTGCTGTTCGAACGCCCTATTCGTATTGGCGATGTGATCACCATCAACAACCTGGACGGCACCGTCAGTCGCATCCGCATCCGCGCCACCACCCTGATTGACTTCGACCGCAAGGAAATCCTGGTGCCCAACAAGGTGTTCGTCACCGAGCGACTGATCAACTGGTCCCTGTCCGACACCGTCACCCGCATCATCATCAAGGTGGGCTTCGCCTATGGCTCCGACCTGCAGAAATGCCGCGACGTTCTCATGCAGGCCGCCCGGGAAAACAAACGGGTGCTACGGGATCCGGAACCGGTGGTGTTCTTCCTCAGCTTCGGCGCCAGCACCCTGGACCACGAACTGCGCGTCCACGTGAATGACATCGGCGACCGCCTGGCCGCCACCGACGAACTCAACCGCCATATCGATGCCTTGTGCAAGGAACACGACATTGAAATCGCCTTCAGCCAGCTGGATATCCATATCCGCAATGGTGATGGCGACAAGCTGTGTATTGAGGGGGAAAAGAAGGAAAAGTCTGTACAGCAAGACGATAAGGGCCAGGCACCCAAAGCCAACGACGGCGAGCATAACGAAAGTAACGACCCTCGCTAAACCCATAGGGCGGAAATACCCAACCGGATATTTCCGCCCTATGGCGCCCCTCCAGCAGTTACGAGAACGAAATAATTACTTCCAGCCCTGCCGCCAGCTCGACGCCTCCCTGAGCTGTTTCCAATCAATAGCCTCTGAACGGTTTGAAATCACCGCCTCTATCAGGCAATGAATAACCTCACCCGCTTCATCGAATTCGACCTCAGTCACCAGAAAATGCTTTTCTTTCTTTACTGGCTTGACCGCAGTCCACTTGCTGTGAAGCAACTTTTTGGGGTTGATTTTATTCATTGGCACTCTTCAATTGACATCAACGCTCAAAGCAGCGGCGCATTTATGCGTCCGCCTGTCTTTTCTTGTTAAACGGGTCGGCACCGTATCGGTTAAGGCCAGAAGTCCCAGGAAGAAAACCGCACTCAACTAAAACCCAGAGATTTCCAAATGGGATAAGGTTGATCAAGCACCACCAACCTGACTTATCTCGATCGTGCCAGCGCTTAATTTGGACCATAATCGCTGGATAGGCAGCGACAAGATATGCAATCCAGAAATAACTAAAGCGAGACTCTAGTTCTAGGCCGGCCAGGTCCGCAGCTATAAATGGCGCGGCGATGCATAACTGCCATATCCAAAAGGTCATTCGCCCAACTCGCCCTTTAGGGCTGGTTAAGATGCTCTTTATATCCATACGTCCAGCTTTACTCCGTTTAACGCCAAAATAAGCCGCCGGTTGGAGCGCAAGCGCAAACCGGTCGGCTTGATTTACTGGCTAAATGATCGCTCGATCACTTCCCCATTACCCTCATCGAACTCCCAGATTTCAACGTCCCCTGGTATCAAGTGACGATAAGTTCGAATGTAGTATTCAGCCAATGTTTCTTGCCGCCTTTCGCTCATGTCTCTGAGGACGAAAAGAATTTTTCGGAACCCTGGTGGAGCGACGAGAAAATAGTACATCGCTTCATTCCAGACAGTAAGCTTGGCACTTGGAACGTTATCATTCGGGGCCGTCCATTTATGCGATTTACACTCGACGAGGATCTTTTTTTCTTCGGAACCTAAATCGAAAGCATGCAGTTTAGAGGTGCCATTTAGGCCGACAGGAACCTTAAAGTTCCTTTCTAGATCCAGTCCAAATCTCGCAAACACCTTGAGCGCGCCATTTTCAAAATCTCTGCCCACGTGAGCATTTGAGACTGAGCCAACTCTCTGGTGCGGCTTACTCATGGATTCCTTTTTCATTTAACGCCTAGATCACGCGCTTGTCGCCGTGCATCTTCTTGTTATGTGCCCTCACCTTTCGGGATATAGACACCACGAGCCAAAGCGTAGCCGTCACATTTAAGGCAAAGCCTAATGCCACAACAATGGCTGTTACCAAATATCGGATGGGTTCACCTAAGGCAGCCTCCATCTCTGGCTGAAACGAATAAGCCAGAGTCGACCAAGGTTGAGCCATGAGCATCATAAGAAAGCCAGGAATGTTGGCATCATTGGGCCAGCGCCAACCTAATTCCCTGAAAGTATGCCACGCTGAAATATAAAGCGAGCACACAATGGCACAGGCGAAGAATACGAGCCTAAGGTTTACCATTCTCTCCACACATAACAGCGTATTCAATTGCAGATGCGATATATCACTTTGCAATATATCCCCAGCCCCTTCTTTCCCTGAATCTACCCGAACCCGCCTGCCAATCAATGCCTTGACCGCGATCCAGGAACCATTCTCAACTGACTTTTCTTGCACTTGCGTGTTGAACGGGAAATTGAGTGCCGACTTTTCTTGCATCCCAAAATCTGAAAATTCACTTTATCTCAGCAACTTACCAATATCTGTAAGCCATATCCTACATATTCAACTTGCGTGCGGGTGAAAAACGGGGCGCAAGTTCGTCTGGTGCTTCGGGTACAGGCGGCACGGCAAATCACTGATCGCCTTCCCCGGCCACCTATGGCGTGTGATAGGCCCTCGCTTTGCGAGCAAAGCGCCAACGAGGGGGTTACAATCGTCGGCTGCGTCATCTTAACCAGGAGTCCTATGCGTACTTTCGTCCTCCGTGCCCGCGCCGCGTCCACCAATAGCCAAACCCTGATGGATAATGTGGGTGGCGATGCCCATAGCGAGATCCTCGCCCATAGCCTGATGAATGCGATCTTCGTGGCACAGTCGCACCGGCCGGATGTGGTGGTGCACCTGGTGCTGGAAAGCACCCAGGATTACTCCCGCACCATTACCTTTGTGGCGGCAGAAATGCGCGATATTGGTGGCTTTCATGAGCAGGCGCTGCTGGCCAAGGTGACACGGGCACTGGATGCTTCTGCCGGCATGGGCAAGGAGCAGATGAAGGCGGTGGAAAGCGGCATTACCGTGCGCACACTGAGCTTTGAGAAGCTGGTGAAGGCCCTGGCCGAGGACGGGCATCAGCTGTACATGATGGACCCCAAGGGCGAGAGTATTCGGGAGCTGGCCTTTGCGGAAAAGCCCTGCTTCCTGCTTACCGATCACATCCCCATGCCGAAGAAGAGTTTTAACAGCTTGAAGCGGCTGGGAGCGGAGAAGATCAGCCTGGGGCCAACCATGCTGTTTGCGTCCCAGTGTGTTGTGTTGATTAATAATGAGCTGGATTTGGCGGGGGTGTAGGAGGAACGGAGGCCCACGATGTATGTAGTGGTCTAATGAATCCGGACACCAACGTAGGGTGGTAAAATCACCACCTTAAGCGAGGTGTCATATGACCAGAAAACGACGATCCTTTACACCTGAATTCAAGCAGGAAGCCGCCAGCTTGGTGCTGGACCAAGGCTACACCGTTCCCCAAGCCAGCACATCGCTTGGTGTAGTCGAGAGCGCGCTGCGGCGCTGGGTTAAGCAGCTTGAGGCTGAACGCCAAGGTGTTACCCCCAAAGGCAAGGCTCTTACCCCGGAACAGCGCCGAATACAGGAGCTTGAGGCTCGGTGTGAGCGCCTGGAACGGGAGAAGAACATTCTAAAAAAGGCTACTG